>NZ_JBQFUP010000026.1:0-1179 GCF_056539265.1 Ruegeria sp. BC3 | reverse complement strand
AATCCGCCGCATAATCAAACCAACCAGATGAGCCACATCCTCTCTTAGATCAGAGCGCCATCTGTCCCAAAATCCCTGACGACGGACAGTCTTCCTAAAAACCGAATGGACAAGATTGTAGTCGCTTTGCCACCCCTCGCCGAACAAAAGCGCATCGTCGCCAAGGTCGATGAACTGATGGCCATCTGCGATCAGCTAGAGGCCAGCCTCAGCACCGCTGAGACGACCCGTGCCAGATTGCTTGAGGCAACCCTCCGCGAAGCTCTTGAGCCCGCTCAGGACAAGTTGGAGGCCGCTGAATGATGGCAATCAAGCGACCTGTTTGGGCTGGTCCAAGCAAGCTGGAGCAGCGGTCCCTTTACTACATTCAAAGACGCCAAACGCTTATCGATCAGTGACATCAAATGCGAACTAAATGAACCTTCCAGAACAACTATTCAGATATCGCTCAGGATCGACCGATTTTCTCGCCTTGGAGTTGCAAGCCGCTCTTCGAAACGAAGTGTGGTGCAACCGGATGGACGAATTAAACGACCCATTCGAAGCCCAGCCGGTGCAGGTGACGCAAACGCGAAAGGAAGTCGCTGATTGGATAAAAGAATTCAGGGATGAGTTCGGATATGTCAGCACTACGGGGCAAAGTTATTATGAACTCGCAAACAAGTTGGGTATCTCAAAATCAAAAGTCCGAAAGATCTTTGGCAACCCGCTTTCCGCTGCAAGCCATGAAATCAATAGCTTTGGCGATATGTGCCAAAAGATCCGGGAATTGGGTACCTCTTGTTCCTTCTCAGAAATAGAAACTTCTGCATCAATGTGGGCGCTATATGGCGGCAATCACAAGGGCTACAGTCAAATTTGGGTAAAGCGACCTGAGGGTCAACAAGCTCACAAACGCACGCCGAAGGGTTTGGGCTATGTTGTAAAGGTTAACTATAGCCTTGAGAGGCCGAGAATACTGGTTACCGAACTATCCAACATGATCGCATACGTTTCATTTAATTCGGAAAAAGGGCCGCTTGATCGTAATGAATTCGAACAGTCCTCTCTCAAATTCGGAGCAATGAAATCTGACGAATGGAGCCGCGAGTGTCTGACGTCAGAGCCAATGGGACAGTTTAGGTTTATTTGATAAGAGAGGGTTTCTGGCTCATCGTAACCGCCAAGGAGTGGAGATGA
>NZ_JBQFUP010000025.1:0-1188 GCF_056539265.1 Ruegeria sp. BC3 | reverse complement strand
TGTCTTTGCCCCGTAAAATTGGGCCACTACTTTGGTCGAGAGGGGGGAACAAGGGATGGCTCGGAAGCGATACTCGGACGAAGACATTCTGAAGCTGCTGCGTGAGATTGAACTGAAGCTGGCAGATGGCGATGATGTTCGGACAGCCTGTCGTGGTGTCGGTGTCAGCGATGCGACCTACTACAATTGGCGGCGTCGGTTCGGTGGCATGGGCAAGTCGCAACTGTCGGAGTTGCGCAGCCTGGAGAAAGAAAATGCTCGGCTGAAGAAGATCGTGGCCGAACTGGAACTGGACAAGCTGATCCTCAAAGAAAGTCTGAACTACCTAAAACCGAGGGCCTGACGACGAGCCAACTTCGTCAGGCCGTCATTCATGCTCGCCAGAAGCTCGGCACATCAGAGCGTCGCACCTGCAAGGTGGTCGGCCTTGCACGCAGCTCCATGCAATACCAGGCCGTAGAGAAGAACGATGATGCTCTTCGACTGGCCATGATCCGTCTGGCCAAGAGCTATGGCCGGTATGGCTACCGTAAGGTGGCGCAGCTACTTCGGGTCGAGGGCTGGCGTGTCAATCACAAGAAGGTAGAACGGCTGTGGCGGGAGGAAGGTCTGCAACTCCCGCAGCGGCACAAGAAGAAGCGTCGCCTGTACCACAAGGACAGCTCGATCATTCGACTCCGACCGACGCATCCCAACCATGTCTGGAGCGTCGATTTCGTTCACGACAAGCTGAGCAATGGGCGGAGCTACAAGATGCTCACGGTTTTGGATGAATACACCCGCCAGGCGCTTGCAGTGGAAGTTCGGACCCGCATGGGTTCTGAAGATGTGCTGGAGGTTCTCTACGGGCTGTTCCTGCGCCACGGAAAGCCTGATTTCGTTCGAAGCGATAACGGCCCAGAGTTCTCTTCACGGGCGACCCAGAGTTGGCTCGAGAAGGTCGGTGTGAACCCGATCCGGATCTACCCGGGCTCTCCCTGGGAGAACGGATACAACGAGAGGTTCAATGGAACGCTCCGCCGCGAGGTTCTCAATTCCGAATGGTTCACAACGACCAAGCAGGCACAGATCGTGATCAATTGCTGGCTCAGGCAATACAACCACACCCGACCGCATCAGGCCCTCAACATGCGCCCACCAGTCCCCGAAACTCTAGTCCGAAATGGCCCAGAACACGGGGGCTAGACA
>NZ_JBQFUP010000024.1:0-1230 GCF_056539265.1 Ruegeria sp. BC3 | reverse complement strand
ACAAAAAAGGGCGCCCATTTGGGCGCCCTTTCTGTCGGTATTCGCGGGTGCGAATTACTCGATGATTTTCGACACAACGCCGGCGCCGACGGTGCGGCCGCCTTCGCGGATCGCGAAGCGAAGACCGTTTTCCATCGCGATCGGCGCGATCAGCTCAACGCCGAACGACACGTTGTCGCCGGGCATGACCATCTCGGTGCCTTCCGCCAGGGTCACGGTACCGGTCACGTCAGTCGTACGGAAGTAGAACTGCGGACGGTAGTTCGCGAAGAACGGAGTGTGACGACCGCCTTCTTCCTTGGTCAGGATATAGGCTTCGGCTTCGAACTTGGTGTGCGGTGTAACCGAACCCGGCTTACACAGAACCTGGCCACGCTCAACGCCGTCACGGTCAACACCACGCAGCAGCGCGCCGATGTTGTCGCCCGCTTCACCGCGGTCCAGCAGCTTGCGGAACATTTCAACGCCGGTGCAGGTCGTCTTGGTGGTGTCACGGATGCCAACGATTTCGATCTCGTCGCCAACGTTGATCACGCCACGCTCAACACGACCGGTCACAACGGTACCACGACCCGAGATCGAGAACACGTCTTCGATCGGCATCAGGAACGGCTGGTCAACAGCACGCTCAGGGGTATCGATGTAGTCATCAACAGCCGCCATCAGTTCCTTGATCTTCTCTTCGCCGATTTCCGGGTTGTTGCCTTCCATCGCCGCCAGAGCCGAACCTGCGATGATCGGAATATCGTCGCCGGGGTAGTCGTAGCTGGACAGCAGTTCGCGAACTTCCATCTCAACCAGTTCCAGCAGCTCTTCGTCGTCAACCTGGTCAACTTTGTTCAGGAACACGACCATCTTCGGGATGCCAACCTGGCGGCCCAGCAGGATGTGCTCACGCGTCTGCGGCATCGGGCCGTCAGCGGCGTTCACAACCAGAATCGCGCCGTCCATCTGGGCAGCACCGGTGATCATGTTCTTGACGTAGTCAGCGTGGCCGGGGCAGTCGACGTGCGCATAGTGGCGGTTGTCGGTCTCGTATTCCACGTGGGCGGTCGAGATGGTGATCCCGCGCGCTTTCTCTTCCGGCGCACCGTCAATCTGGTCATACGCTTTGAAGTCACCGAAATACTTGGTGATCGCTGCGGTCAGCGTCGTTTTACCATGGTCAACGTGGCCAATCGTGCCGATGTTGACGTGCGGTTTTGTACGCTCAAACTTTTCCTTTGCCAT
>NZ_JBQFUP010000023.1:0-1393 GCF_056539265.1 Ruegeria sp. BC3 | reverse complement strand
GGTGAGAAGGTCGTAAAGGACATTCGCCGTGCGACCCGCAAACAGTATTCCGCAGAAGAGAAGATCAGGATCGTGTTGGACGGCCTAAAAGGCGAGGACAGCATTGCAGAGCTGTGCCGTCGTGAGGGTATCGCGCAGAGCCTTTATTACAGCTGGTCCAAGGAATTTCTGGAGGCCGGCAAGAAACGTCTGGCAGGCGATACGGCCCGCGCGGCAACTTCCACCGAAGTGAAGGATCTGAGACGGGAGGCCCGTGACCTGAAGGAGGTGGTTGCCGAACAGGCTCTTGAACTGCGGTTGCTCAAAAAAAGCATGATCGCGGATGGGGACGACGACGAATGAGATATCCCGCATCCGAAAAACTGGAAGTCATCCGCTTGGTTGAGCAATCGCATCTGCCGACCAAGCGCACTTTGGAGAAGCTGGGCATTCCGAAGACCACCTTCTATCGCTGGTACGACCGATATCTCGTCGGCGGCCCCGAGGCGCTTGAAGATCGTAGACCCACGCCGTCACGGGTCTGGAACCGCATTCCCACGCCAGTGCGCGAGAAGATCAAGGATCTGGCTCTGAAGGAAAGTGAGCTTTCCCCGCGTGAATTGGCTGTTCGCTTCACTGACACAGAAAAGTACTTTGTGTCAGAGGCTTCGGTCTACCGCATCCTCAAGTCTTACGATCTGATCACCAGCCCAGCCTATGTGGTTTTGTCAGCCGCAGACGAGTTCCAGGACAAGACAACACGACCGAACCAACTCTGGCAGACCGATTTTACCTATCTCAAGGTGATCGGCTGGGGCTGGTTCTATCTCAGCACGATCCTGGACGATTACAGCCGATACATCATCGCCTGGAAGCTTTGCACGACGATGAAGACCGAGGATGTGACCGACACACTGGACCTCGCCTTGCACGCCTCAGGCTGTGATCAGGCAGCGGTACTGCACAAGCCACGTCTGCTCAGCGACAACGGGTCCAGCTACATCTCTGGTGAGCTTGCCGAATGGCTGGAAGATCAGGAAATGGATCATGTTCGAGGGGCACCATACCATCCGCAAACTCAGGGAAAGATCGAGCGCTGGCACCAGACGCTCAAGAACCGCATCTTATTGGAAAACTACTATCTGCCCGGTGACCTTCAGCAGCAGATCGATGCTTTCGTCGATCACTACAATCACCGGCGCTATCACGAGAGCCTGCAAAACCTAACACCGGCCGATGTCTACTTCGGGCGCGGACAGACCATTCTAAAACAACGAGAAAGGATCAAACGAAAGACCATCGAAACCCGGCGCTTGCTTCACCGCAAATCCGCTGCATAATCACAACAACCAGTTGAGCCAGACCCTCTCTTAGTTCAGGCGGCCATCTGTCCCAAAATCCCTGACGACGGACA
>NZ_JBQFUP010000022.1:0-1511 GCF_056539265.1 Ruegeria sp. BC3 | reverse complement strand
TGTCTGACGTCAGCACCAATGGGACAGTTTAAGTAGATTTGATAAGAGAGGGTTTCTGGCTCATCGTAACCGCCAAGGAGTGGAGATGAGAAAGAAACCCGGAACCAAGCAGAGCTACGGTGAGAAGGTCGTAAAGGACATTCGCCGTGTGACCCGCAAACAGTATTCCGCAGAAGAGAAGATCAGGATCGTGCTGGACGGCCTTAAAGGCGAGGACAGCATTGCAGAGCTGTGCCGTCGTGAGGGCATCGCGCAGAGCCTGTATTACAGCTGGTCCAAGGAATTTCTGGAAGCCGGCAAGAAACGTCTGGCAGGTGACACGGCCCGTGCGGCAACTTCCGCCGAAGTGAAGGATCTGAGACGGGAAGCCCGTGATCTAAAGGAAGTTGTTGCAGAACAGGCCCTGGAACTGCGTTTGCTCAAAAAAAGCATGATCGCAGATGGGGACGACGACGAATGAGGTATCCTGCATCTGAAAAGCTGGAGATCATCCGCCTCGTCGAAGGTTCGCATCTCCCGACCAAGCGCACTTTGGAAAAGCTGGGCATCCCGAAGACCACCTTCTATCGCTGGTACGACCGGTATCTGTCGGGTGGTCCTGAGGCGCTTGAGGATCGTAGTCCCAAGCCCTCACGGGTCTGGAACCGCATTCCGCAGCCAATGCGTGAGAAGATCAAGGACCTGGCACTGAAGGAAAGTGAGCTTTCCCCGCGTGAGTTAGCTGTTCGCTTCACCGACACAGAAAAGTACTTTGTGTCAGAGGCTTCGGTCTATCGCATCCTCAAGTCCTACGATCTGATCACCAGCCCGGCTTATGTGGTTTTGTCGGCCGCAGACGAGTTCCAGGACAAGACCACACGGCCGAACCAACTCTGGCAGACCGACTTCACTTACCTGAAGGTCATCGGCTGGGGCTGGTTCTATCTCAGTACGATCCTGGACGATTACAGCCGTTACATCATCGCTTGGAAGCTTTGTACGACTATGAAGACCGAGGATGTGACCGACACGCTGGACCTGGCACTACAGGCGTCGGGCTGTGATCAGGCAACCGTGCTGCACAAACCGCGCCTGCTCAGTGATAACGGATCCAGTTATATCTCTGGTAAACTTGCTGAATGGCTGGAAGATCAGGAAATGGATCATGTCCGAGGGGCGCCATACCATCCGCAAACTCAGGGAAAGATCGAGCGCTGGCACCAGACCTTGAAGAACCGCATCTTGCTGGAAAACTACTACCTGCCCGGTGATCTCAGGCAGCAGATCGATGCTTTCGTCGATCACTACAACCACCGGCGCTACCACGAAAGCTTACAAAACCTCACGCCCGCTGATGTCTACTTCGGGCGCGGACAGACCATTCTAAAACAACGAGAGAGGATCAAACGAAAGACCATCGAAACCCGGCGCTTGCTTCACCGCAAATCCGCCGCATAATCAAACCAACCAGATGAGCCACATCCTCTCTTAGATCAGAGCGCCATCTGTCCCAAAATCCCTGACGACGGACA
>NZ_JBQFUP010000021.1:0-4482 GCF_056539265.1 Ruegeria sp. BC3 | reverse complement strand
TTACTCAGCGGCTTCTTGGTATGCGTCCATTGGTGGGCATGTGCAGATTAGGTTTCTGTCGCCATATGCGTTGTCGACGCGGTTGACGGGGGACCAGTATTTGTCGACGCCCATGGAGCCTGGAGGGAAGCAGGCCTGTTCGCGGGTGTAGGGGCGGTCCCAGTCGCCGACCAGATCGCGCACCGTGTGGGGGGCGTTTTTCAGCGGGTTGTTTTCCGCGTCGATCTTGCCGTCGATGATGTCCTGCGCTTCGGCGCGGATGGACAGCATGGCGTCGCAGAAGCGGTCCAGTTCGTCCTTGGGCTCGGACTCGGTGGGCTCGACCATCAGGGTGCCTGCGACCGGCCAGGACATGGTCGGCGCATGGAAGCCTGAATCGACCAGACGTTTGGCGACGTCATCCACGGTCACATGCGCTGCCTCGTCCAAGGGTCGGGTATCGAGGATGCATTCATGCGCCACACGACCGGTCTCGGAGGTGTAGAGGATCGGATAGGCATCCTGCAGACGCGCCGCGATATAGTTGGCGTTCAGGATCGCCACCTTGGTCGCCTGCGTCAGACCCGCGCCACCCATCAGCAGCACATAGGCCCAGCTGACCGGCAGGATCGACGGAGACCCGAAGGGCGCCGCCGAGACCGGACCCACGGCGGTGCCGTATTCCGGGTGACCGGGCAGGTGCTCTTCCAGATGCGCCTTGACGCCGATCGGACCCATGCCGGGGCCGCCACCGCCATGGGGGATGCAGAAGGTCTTGTGCAGGTTCAGGTGGCTGACGTCGCCGCCAATGTCACCCGGCCGCGACAGACCAACCATGGCGTTCATGTTGGCGCCGTCGATATAGACCTGACCGCCGTGATCATGGGTGATCTGGCAGACCTCCTGCACGGTGGTCTCGAATACACCATGAGTGGACGGATAGGTGATCATGCAGCCGGCCAAATGATCCGAGTGCTTCTCGGCCTTGGCGCGGAAGTCATTCAGATCAATGTTGCCGTTCTCATCCGATTGCACCGGCACAACCTGCCAGCCCACCATCTGCGCCGAGGCCGGGTTGGTCCCGTGCGCCGAGGTTGGGATCAGGCAGACATTGCGGTGCCCTTCGCCGCGGGCGAAGTGATAGTTGCGGATGGTCAAGAGGCCTGCATATTCCCCCTGCGCGCCCGAGTTGGGCTGCTGGGAGATCGCGTCATAGCCGGTGATCTGGCACAGCTTGTCGTTCAGATCGGCGATCATCTCGTGATAGCCCTGGGCCTGATCTTCGGGGCAGAACGGGTGCAGATTGCCGAACTCGGGCCAGGTGACCGGGATCATCTCGATCGTGGCGTTCAGCTTCATGGTGCAGGACCCCAGCGGGATCATCGCCCGGTCCAGCGCCAGGTCGCGGTCGGCCAGACGGCGCATATAGCGGGTCATCTCGGCCTCGGCCCGGTTCTTGTGGAAGATCTCGTGGGTCAGATAGGGCGTCTCGCGCAGCGCGTAATCCGGCAGGCGGTACTGCTTGTTCGAGCTGTCATCGGTGCGGTCGATGCCGAAGGCCCCCCAGACGGCCTCGATGGTCTCGGGCCGGGTCTGTTCGTCCAGGCTGATGCCGACCTTGGTGTCGCCGACCTTGCGCAGGTTGACGCCACGCGCCACGGCAGCCTCCATGACCGTCTTCTGCAGGTGGCCGACCTCGACCGTGATGGTGTCGAAGAAGACCTCGGGTTCGACCGAGAAGCCCGCCTCTTCCAGGCCAGCGGCCAGGCGCGAGGTCTTGCGGTGCACCGATTGCGCGATGGCCTTGATGCCGTCGGGGCCGTGATAGACCGCATACATCGAGGCAATGACGGCCAGCAGCGCCTGCGCGGTGCAGACGTTCGAGTTCGCTTTCTCGCGGCGAATGTGCTGCTCACGCGTCTGCAGCGCAAGGCGGTAGGCCTTGTTGCCGCGGCTGTCGATCGACACACCGATGATCCGGCCGGGCATTGCCCGCTTCAGCTTGTCGGTGGTCGCCATGTAAGCGGCGTGCGGGCCGCCATAGCCCATCGGCACGCCAAAGCGCTGGGTCGAGCCGATGGCAATGTCCGCGCCCATCTCGCCGGGCGACTTCAGCAGCGCCAGCGACAGGATGTCGGCAGCGACGATGGCGATGGCTTTGTGTTCATGCAGCGCCGCGATCTCGGCGGTGTAGTCACGCACATGGCCATGAGTTCCGGGATACTGGAAGATCGCGCCAAAGACCGCGCCCGCATCCAGGCTGTCCGGATCGCCTACCTGCACGTCAATGCCCAGAGGCTCGGCGCGCGTTTTGATCACCGCGATGGTCTGCGGGTGGCAGTTCTTGTCCACGAAGAAGGCCGCGTTGTTGCCCTTGGACCGACCGCCGCGCTTGGCCATCGCCATGGCCTCAGCCGCTGCGGTGGCTTCGTCCAGCAGCGAGGCATTGGCCACGTCCAGCCCGGTCAGGTCGCTGACCATGGTCTGGAAGTTCAGCAGCGCCTCAAGACGGCCCTGGCTGATCTCGGGCTGGTACGGCGTGTAGGCGGTGTACCAGGCCGGGTTTTCCAGGATGTTGCGCAGGATCGGTGCAGGCGTGGTGGTGCCGTAATAGCCCTGACCGATCAGCGAGGTCAGAACCTTGTTCTTGCTCGCCACCTCTTTCATGTGGAACAGCGCGTCGCGTTCGGTCATCGCCGGACCCCAGTCCAGCGGCTCTTTCTGGCGGATCGCGGGCGGGACGGTCGCGTCGATCAGCTGGTCCAGTGTCTTGAAGCCGATCACCTTGAGCATATCCGCCATCTCTTGTGGCGACGGGCCGATATGGCGGCGATTGGCAAAGTCATAGGCTTCGTAGTCGGTCAGTTTGAAGGCCATTGCAGCGCTCCTATGAATAAGTCAGGTCCGGCGGAGACTGCGGGAGCCTCCGGCGGAGGGTGAGGGCCGTCCCGGAAACTGTCCGGGGGACAGTTTCAGGCCCGAACGGGCGGAGCCCAAATTCGGCGGCATGAGTTAAATCAATGGAGCCCCAGCAACAGGGCTCCGTAGTCGTTTACCCGATGAAGGCCTTGTAGCCGGCCTCGTCCATCAGATCCTCAAGCTGCGAGGCATCCGCGATCTTGATCTTGTAGATCCAGGCCTCGCCCTCGGGGTCTTCGTTCAGCGCGCCGGGGTTGTCGGCCAGCGCCTCGTTCACTTCCGTAATCTCGCCATCGACCGGGGCATAAAGCTCGGACGCGGCCTTGACGGATTCGATCACGCCGATCTCACCGTCTTTCTCGAACTCGTCACCGACCTCTTGCTGCTCTACGAAGACCACGTCGCCCAACTGTTCAGCCGCGTGCGCGGTGATGCCCAGCGTGGCGGTGTCGCCCTCAACGGACAGCCATTCATGCTCTTCGGAATAATAGGTTGCCATGTCTCTCTCTCCTGACTTCAACGCTTGTAATTCTGAGTGATAAAGGGCAGCGCCACGATCTGCGCCGGTTGCGCCTTGCCCCGGATGATCAGGTTCACGGTCTCACCCGGTTCACCATGACCCTTGCTCACATAACCCATCGCCACCGGTCCACCGACCGTGGGGCCGAACACGCCCGAGGTGATCTGACCGATCGTATTGCCCTCGGCGCATTGGATTTCCACGCCCTGACGCGCCGGGGCGCGACCTTCGGGCTTGATGCCGACCAGCTTGCGCGCGGTGCCTTCGGCCAGTTCCTTCTGCACGCGGTCTGCACCCGGGAACCCGCCTTCTTCCTTGCGGCGCTTCTGGATCGCCCAACCAAGGCTGGCCTCGATTGGCGAGGTGCTCTGGTCGATGTCATTGCCATAAAGGCACAGACCGGCCTCAAGCCGCAGGCTGTCGCGCGCGCCCAAGCCCGCCGCTTCGCAATCCTCATGGGCCAGGAAGGCCTTGCTGATCTCAATAGCCTTGTCCTCGGGGATCGAGATCTCATACCCGTCCTCGCCGGTATAGCCCAGACGCGAGATACGGCATTCGACACCGTTGATATCGGCCACGGTGGTTTCCATGAACTTCAGGTCGCGCGCCGCGGGGCACAGCTCACCGACAACGTTTTCCGCGGCAGGACCTTGGACCGCGACCAGCGCACGGTCGAAGATCTCGGTCACTTCGACGCCCTCGAGGTTCGCTTTCATATGTGGAATGTCCTGATGGCGCAGTGCCGCGTTCACCACCACAAAGTAATGATCCCCGGCATTCGACACGATCAGGTCATCCATGATCCCGCCTTCCGCGTTCGTAAAGAACCCGTACCGCGCCTTGCCTTCCTTCAGCGTCGCATAAGCCTGCGGGCAAAGCGCTTCCAGCTTCTCACCCACATTCTCGCCCCGCAGGATCACCTGCCCCATATGAGACACATCAAACAACGCCGCCTTCTCACGACACTGCTTATGCTCTCCCATGATCCCCAACGGATACTGAACAGGCATCTCCCATCCAGCAAAATCAACCAACTTACCTCCCAACTCAACATGCAAAGAATG
>NZ_JBQFUP010000020.1:0-5747 GCF_056539265.1 Ruegeria sp. BC3 | reverse complement strand
CAAATCCGCCGCATAATCAAACCAACCAGATGAGCCACATCCTCTCTTAGATCAGAGCGCCATCTGTCCCAAAATCCCTGACGACGGACAGCTCAATGAAGGTACAATATTTTGGACACACCTTCAGTAAGGGGATAACGTGGCGACACAAGTGGAGAAAAGCATGAAGAACCTGACCGTTTTAGGGATTGCGGCGTCGATTTTGACGTTGAGCAGTGCAAATGCACAAGAAGCCGACACGATCTACACTGGCGGCACCATCTTCACGGTCAACGCAGAGATCCCTTTGGCTGAAGCCGTGGCAATCAAGAACCGGAAGTTCATTGCGGTCGGATCGGCCGAGAGTGTGGAAAACCACCGCGGCCCGGAAACGCAAGTCGTCGATTTGAACGGCGGCTTTGCCATGCCGGGGATCATCGATGTGCACATGCATCCCTTCGAGGATTTCCATCGCGACAGCTACCTGCTGGGAATCGAGGACAACAGCACGCCGGAGTCCATTCTGGCCGAGATCAAGGCCTATGCTGACGCCAACCCGGACAAGGAGTGGATCATCGGCGGCTCCTGGCCCCCCGGCATGTTCCCTGATGAAGCGCCGACACGAGAATTGCTGGATTCAGTCATCCCGGACCGTCCGGTATTCATTCAGGACCAGAGCGCTCACAGCGTCTGGATGAACACCAAGGCGCTTGAATTGTCAGGAATCATGGCGGCACGTGATGCTGACCTTCCGGACGGGTCAGTGGTGGTTCGGGATGGGTTTGGAGTTCCGAGTGGAACAATCCGAGAATTCGCAATCGGGTTCGCCCGGCGTTCCATGCCACCTTTTCCGAAAGAAGAAATGATCGGAACGGCAAGAGGATTTCAGGACCTGTTTCACTCACTCGGAATAACGAGCGTCAAAGCCGCTGCAGGCTATCAAAGCCACATTGATGCGGTTCATGCGCTGAATGACGCCGGAGAGTGGAAACTCCGCATGCACATGGCGATGAGCTACAACTATTATGATGCCGGCAGCACTCTGGACGAGCAGATCGAGACCATTCAAAGCGCGGATGACTATGTATTGGATTTCTTCGATCCCCGTGGTTTCAAAATCTTTTTGGATGGGACTCCGCCCACTCGAGAAGGCTGGTTGGTCAACCCTTACCCGGGAACCGACAACTTCGGCGTGCACTATTATTCGCCCGCTGACCTTCTTGCTCTCTATTCGCTGGCAACAGAGATGGATCGGGTGGTCATGGCCCACGGGACGGGTGACAGGTCAGTTCGTGAGAGTTTGAACGCTATCAAGGCAGTGAAAAAAGCCTTCCCGGAGTCCGACATCCGTCACCACCCGACGCACAACGGCCTGATCCGTGAAGAAGACATAAAGAGGTTTGCAGACCTTGGTTTGACGATCGAGCTATCGCCGATTGTCTGGTTCCCGTCAGCGACGGTCAAAACCTTCGAAGACGTCATGGGCCGGATGAATGTCGCCGCATACACCAACCCGCGCCGCTTGCTGGACGCCGGTGCGGAAGTCGCATTCGCAAGTGACTGGTCGGTCGGACCACTTGATCCATGGGCGAGGATAGGCTTTTTGGTTTCGCGGGTGAGGCCAGACGATCCGGAAAGCGGTCCTTTCTTTCCGCAAAATGCAGTCACTGCGTCGGAAGCAATCCGAGCTTCAACTCTTGGACCTGCGCATGTGATCGGTGTCGAAAACGAAACAGGTTCCATCGAGGTCGGCAAGTTCGCGGACATGATTGTCCTTGATCGCGACATCACAAAAATCGAGTCTACGGATATCAAGAATACCAAAGTTTTGCGAACGGTCTTCGCCGGAGAAGAAGTTTATCTAGCTGAGGAATAAGGCACGGCCCTACTAGCGCTTCTCTAGGTGTTCACCCATGCTGTTCGCGATTCCTACAGCAAGAATTGGTCAGTTTGTTGAATTACTTCACGCTTCTGGCGTCAGGAAGGAAGGAAGTATGAGAGAGACTTTTGAAAATAGACACCCTAAGCAGGGAAATAGTTGGAAACGACGCCGTCTGTTGCAGGGGATGGCGGCCGTGTCACTGGTACCGGGTTTTGCAGCGGCCGATGAACCTGTAGAACTGGCGTGGGGCGACTTGATACCGGAAGGTCAATCGGTACCGGAACCCATAACCGGCATTTTACAACATGGCGCTGCTTCCATGTTAAGTCAGCAGCCTCGGTATGAAGGGGTTCGCACAGATTGGAACGGACAGGTTGTTCGGCTTCCCGGGTATACAATTCCACTTGAGTTCAATGGTACTGCAGTAAGTGAGTTTATTCTGGTGCCTTATGTGGGCGCTTGTATACATGTACCGCCCCCACCGGCTAACCAGATGGTCTTTGTAAAGTCAGAGGTGCAATTTGAATTTGCAGAACTGTTTGAACCGGTGTGGGTCACAGGCGAGTTCAACACACGCGTGGCAAACACTCACTTGGCTGACATTGCCTACGAGTTGTCCGCTAAAAGAGTGGACCCCTATTCGGATTAAGCGGAAGTCTCTGAAACGTCGATACCTTTTAGAGCCGTTTCGTGATTTCGGAAACGCAATCACAGTTAAGCCAAAATGGTTACTGTTTCGATTTCACGGTCTGACAAAAAGTTCCACTCTTCGGCGGCTAAGGCAGTTGGCTGTTGAACATTCTTGGTATTGATCGGTTACTTGACGTTTGTGCGCTTTAGGATATTCAAAAGCGGTACTGGAGACGTAATTGAACCAGATCATAGTCGAAGTCATCGAAATTATGGTAAATATACTCGCCGCCAAGCGTCCAATCAGATTGGCCTAGCCTGTGATCATACCCGATACCGACCATCCAGTCAGTCTGACTGTCATCTATATCCGCAACGAACTCACCAACCGCGTCGAGCCCACTGTAAGCCACGCCCAAGCTGCCAAACAGCAAGCCACGACCATCCGCAATTTCCCGGCCAGCGACAAGTTTTAATCGAACTATCGCGTCGTATGCCAAACTGCCTCCGGTATCGGGGTCATTAATGCTGAGATCTTCAATATCAAACTGAAGTTCCGGGCCTATGTACCAGCCATTGTTCAGACTCCAATTGTAGCCAACACTGATACCCGCGACGAAACCGTCGTCACTGTCATCACCATCGAAAATAGCCGCGAGGTCCTCGAAATCACTGGAAGCGAAGCCCAGTTGTATACCGGCGTGGGCACCAGCCTAATAATCTTCGCCGGCTACAGGCGCGCTGCCCATAGCGATAAAGGCAATAATTAAGATTGCACTTTTTGTTTTCTTCACCGCAGGTATTCCTTTGTATTTTGACACTATAATAGTCTGGAGAATCAATTACTAGAACAACTTTCCTACCGACAGATTGAACGGGCATTGCCAACTTGTTTGTGCGTTCTGAACTGGTTAGGCCTCACGCATGAAGATGCCGTCCAAGATGCCTCGCCTGAAGGGCTTTCGTTTTCCGCGTGAGATCATCGCCTGTGCCGTCTGGGGGATCTGTTGCAAGCTTTTGTCTGTTGACGACGTCAGATGCCGCGGGTGAATGACCTTCGGTTAAATCAGTCGAAAGTCAGTTCATGATTTCCTTCAAAGGCGCACAATATCCTAAGGATGTGATCCTGTTCTCGGTGTTTTTTTATGTCCGATACGGTGTGTCATACCGGGATCTGGAAGAAATCATGGCCGAGCGCGGTGTGTAAGTGGATCACACCACGCTGAACCGATGGGTAACACGGTATTCTGGTGCAATCGCTGATGCAGCGCGTCGTCGCAAGGGACATTGCGACCGCTCCTGGCGAATGGATGAAACGCACATCAAACTAAAAGGTACATGGGTTTATCTTTATCGTGCCGTAGACAAACACGGTAAAACTCTTGATTTCATGCTGTCCGAGCGTCGAAACAAGCCGGCCGCCACAAGGTTTTTCGCCCGAATGCTGGAGGTCAACGGTCTGCCGCGAAAGATCGTGATCGACATAAGCGGTGCCAACACCGCTGGCATCAAGGCAATCAACAAGATGCTTGCGGGTTTTGGCTGCCCATCCCGATCGAGATGATCAGGCGGAAATATCTGAACAACATTGTAGAACAAGACCATCGTTTCATAAAACGGCGAACGCGCCCGATGCTCGGTTTCAAGAGCTTTCCCTCAGCAGCAGCAACACTTGCTGGCATCGAGGTGTCACACATGATCCGAAAGGGCCAATTCGCGCCCGGACTCTGTCCGTTTAAACAATTAGCTGAACTGGCAGCCTAACTTCGTTCCGATCGCCAAGACAGTTCGGCTAGCTCAAAACTTTGCAACAAAGCCTTTTACCCTGCGCGATTTCGTCAAACTTCCCCATGCAATGGCCAATAGTGGTATTGTGGACGGACAGCAGGTGATCTCGGAAGACTACATTGCAGACATTTTTTCTGCCGATGCAGATAAAGCTGCGGCTTGGGAGGATGGTCCTTACGCGTCGGCATTGCCGGGATTTAAACACTATAGCAACCAATGGTACGTGCTTGACGAGAATGTCGCGTTTGGCATCGGATCCTACGGTGCTTATATTGCCTTCAATCGCGAAACCGGGGTCGCAATAGCGAAATACTCAACTTACCCGACTAATCCTGATTAAGAGGCGGCAGGTCGAGATTTGCCCTGGCTTATGGAACAAGTAAGCCTTTACTAGGTTTGCGCTCGCAATCTACCAAGTGACCGCCTTAGGGTTTGGTGCATGCTGGCAATTTAGCCTTTCCAGGAGCCGATCTGTCGAAGCCTGATCGTTGCTGGAAGGCCATCAATTTAGATGACTAGCAAAGTTTTGTCTCAGTGTCTTCTGAGGTTGCACTGCAGATGCTAATTGCAATAAAGGTGCTGAACAGCCGGACGAAGATTTTGGAGATGTTTAGAATGCGACGCTGTGTTACATTTTTTTTGGGTGCATTTTTTATCTCGGCATGCGCCGGCGGCGGGGACCAACTGAACTCATCATCCAGTTCATTCCGGTACGACGGTCAGACATTTACAGTAAGCGATCGACCTGAAGCATCGAAGATACAGATTGGTCCCTCGGCCGCTTCCGCTGTTTTGGAGGGTCTTTTCGACGGAAGAACCTACGGCCTGTTCGACGACCCGACATCTGAGATATCCCGGTACCGAGCAGCTGCGCAAGCGTACCTGAACTCCACCGGAAGGATTTGTGGTATCACCAGCGGCGGCTTGATAAATAACCCGGTGTTCGAATTTTCTTATCAATGCTAAGTCGAGGTTGACGGGCAACAGACTTGAATGATGTAAGCGTTCAGACGGTATCTGATCTTTCTCAATTCGTAGCGTGAACATCGAAGTTCCCTAGAGGAAATTCTAAGTCATCGGCAATAGCGGTGGCACTACTCAATTGGAGCTGTCGGGTCTGCTAAACCGAGACACCTTCCCACCTCGAGAATAGAGTAGAAGTGGTCCCTTTGCTTACGCCGTTCTCACCCCATACCCGGTGGATCAACTCTTATGCACATCAAGGCCTTTAACACCACCGATTGGAGCGCTGAGCTCATCTAAGTCGGATAACAACATCGTCGAGCAGTACCACCGGTTCAACAAGAGGCGCACTCGGCCTAATCTGGAGTTCAGAGTTTTCGCTTCTGCAGCAGCATCCTGGAATGCCTCATCTGACTGTCTAGCCCCCGTGTTCTGGGCCATTTCGGACTAGAGTTTCGGGGACTGGTGGGCGCATGTTGAGGGCCTGATGCGGTCGGGTGTGGTT
>NZ_JBQFUP010000019.1:0-5943 GCF_056539265.1 Ruegeria sp. BC3 | reverse complement strand
GACGCTCAGGAGAGACTGGGGGCATCTTGGGGAATGAGTTAGGCGGGCGCGCTGATTTTTTGGCGCAACGGTCTGGTTTTTGGCTCTGGGTGTTATGTTCTTTGACATTGATGGATAACTGAAGAGATATGTGGGCGGTTTGGTTCGTTTCGACGGATTGAATGTCTGTATATCGCGCTAGTAGGCTTCGGCCGATGATCTAGTGTCAGCTTCACTGTTTGAGTGGTTCACTGGTTTCTTAGGAAATCTGTGTACATCAAACAGAAGACTTCATCTGGTTTAGCCACCAGATGAGATGTGCAGAGGTTCGAACGTCAAGGATAGGTTAGCAATAGCCTTTCAACTTGAGAGTTTGATCCTGGCTCAGAACGAACGCTGGCGGCAGGCCTAACACATGCAAGTCGAGCGCGCCTTTCGGGGTGAGCGGCGGACGGGTTAGTAACGCGTGGGAATATGCCCAAAGGTACGGAATAGCCTCTGGAAACGGAGAGTAATACCGTATGTGCCCTTCGGGGGAAAGATTTATCGCCTTTGGATTAGCCCGCGTTAGATTAGGTAGTTGGTGGGGTAATGGCCTACCAAGCCTACGATCTATAGCTGGTTTTAGAGGATGATCAGCAACACTGGGACTGAGACACGGCCCAGACTCCTACGGGAGGCAGCAGTGGGGAATCTTGGACAATGGGGGCAACCCTGATCCAGCCATGCCGCGTGAGTGATGAAGGCCCTAGGGTCGTAAAGCTCTTTCGCCTGTGAAGATAATGACGGTAGCAGGTAAAGAAACCCCGGCTAACTCCGTGCCAGCAGCCGCGGTAATACGGAGGGGGTTAGCGTTGTTCGGAATTACTGGGCGTAAAGCGCACGTAGGCGGATCGGAAAGTTGGGGGTGAAATCCCGGGGCTCAACCCCGGAACTGCCTCCAAAACTATCGGTCTAGAGTTCGAGAGAGGTGAGTGGAATTCCGAGTGTAGAGGTGAAATTCGTAGATATTCGGAGGAACACCAGTGGCGAAGGCGGCTCACTGGCTCGATACTGACGCTGAGGTGCGAAAGTGTGGGGAGCAAACAGGATTAGATACCCTGGTAGTCCACACCGTAAACGATGAATGCCAGTCGTCGGGTAGCATGCTATTCGGTGACACACCTAACGGATTAAGCATTCCGCCTGGGGAGTACGGTCGCAAGATTAAAACTCAAAGGAATTGACGGGGGCCCGCACAAGCGGTGGAGCATGTGGTTTAATTCGAAGCAACGCGCAGAACCTTACCAACCCTTGACATCCTAGGACCGATCCAGAGATGGATCTTTCACTTCGGTGACCTAGTGACAGGTGCTGCATGGCTGTCGTCAGCTCGTGTCGTGAGATGTTCGGTTAAGTCCGGCAACGAGCGCAACCCACATCCTTAGTTGCCAGCAGTTCGGCTGGGCACTCTAGGGAAACTGCCCGTGATAAGCGGGAGGAAGGTGTGGATGACGTCAAGTCCTCATGGCCCTTACGGGTTGGGCTACACACGTGCTACAATGGCAGTGACAATGGGTTAATCCCAAAAAACTGTCTCAGTTCGGATTGGGGTCTGCAACTCGACCCCATGAAGTCGGAATCGCTAGTAATCGCGTAACAGCATGACGCGGTGAATACGTTCCCGGGCCTTGTACACACCGCCCGTCACACCATGGGAGTTGGTTCTACCCGACGACGCTGCGCTAACCTTCGGGAGGCAGGCGGCCACGGTAGGATCAGCGACTGGGGTGAAGTCGTAACAAGGTAGCCGTAGGGGAACCTGCGGCTGGATCACCTCCTTTCTAAGGATGTTCCTAGCATCACAGAGTTCGCTCTTGATCGTGGAACACTTAGCAGAAGATCAACAAACAAAGTTGGTCAAACTCATGGACCGAGCCGTCCTCATATCTCTTCAGAACACATCAGGCCTGCACGCTGTGAGGTCTGGCCCTCTCGGCAGCTTTTGCAAGCAAAAGCGCCTGTCGGGCAACGTCGATTTTGCTTTGCAAAATCAACTGGGTCGGTAGCTCAGGTGGTTAGAGCGCACGCCTGATAAGCGTGAGGTCGGAGGTTCAAGTCCTCCTCGACCCACCAAAAACTTTTGGGGCCTTAGCTCAGCTGGGAGAGCGCCTGATTTGCATTCAGGAGGTCAGGAGTTCGATCCTCCTAGGCTCCACCATTTACCCGATCAGATCGTTAAGCACCTTTGGGTTCTTAGCCGTCCGATTGGACGTCGCTTCTTCGGAAGCATTGACATCGTATAGAGAGAAATCAATCAACACTGTTTGATCGCGCCGAGTGTGGCGTTGATCTCAGTCGTTCTCATCTTCGGATGAGCGGGTTGTGACACGGGTGTTTCCTCGCCTGTCCACGACTATCCCGGCTGAAACGAACAGAGTTGTCCAAGTCAAGTACACTAACCCGCATGATCTGACGATCATGCATGTCTTCTATCCTCTGCGTGGGGCCGACCGACATCGGCAGCGCGGGTTCCAGGATGGAAGGCGGGAAAGTATGCTTTTGGTTCAGAAGAAAGATCGCCTTTAGTTACCAGCTGGGCGATCGCGATTGACCTGACTGCGCTCAAGTAGCCTAATAGGCGGTAGCGCACTAAGTTATGTCTTTCTCTTTCTGGATCAAATCAAGCGCGAGAAGGGCGTTTGGTGAATGCCTTGGCAGCAAGAGGCGATGAAAGACGTGATACTCTGCGATAAGCCATGGGGAGCTGAGAATAAGCTTTGATCCATGGATTTCTGAATGGGGCAACCCACCTGAAAGCTTCATATTGTTATCTCTGATACTCAATATGGGGTTTAAACAGGTACTTAAGACCTGAATACATAGGGTTTTAAGAGCAAACCCGGGGAACTGAAACATCTAAGTACCCGGAGGAAAGGAAATCAATTGATACTCCCCTAGTAGCGGCGAGCGAACGGGGACCAGCCGAGCCAGATAAGTGACTAGAACATGTTGGGAAGCATGGCCATAGCGGGTGACAGCCCCGTATAGGAAGCTTTGATGGACGTATTAAGTAGGGCGGAACACGTGAAATTCTGTCTGAAGATCGGAGGACCACCTTCGAAGGCTAAGTACTCCTTGCTGACCGATAGCGAACCAGTACCGTGAGGGAAAGGTGAAAAGCACCCCGACGAGGGGAGTGAAACAGTACCTGAAACCGAACGCCTACAATCAGTCGGAGGCTCCTTGCGAGCTGACGGCGTACCTTTTGTATAATGGGTCATCGACTTGGTCTCACGAGCAAGCTTAAGCCGTTAGGTGTAGGCGTAGCGAAAGCGAGTCTTAATAGGGCGTATGAGTTCGTGGGATCAGACCCGAAACCGAGTGATCTAGGCATGGCCAGGTTGAAGGTAAGGTAACACTTACTGGAGGACCGAACCCACATCCGTTGAAAAGGATCGGGATGAGCTGTGCCTAGGGGTGAAAGGCCAATCAAACTCGGAGATAGCTGGTTCTCTGCGAAATCTATTTAGGTAGAGCGTCATCCGAATACCCCGGGGGGTAGAGCACTGGATGGGTAATGGGGCCCCACAGGCTTACTGATCCTAACCAAACTCCGAATACCCGGGAGTACTAGATGGCAGACACACTGCGGATGCTAACGTCCGTAGTGGAGAGGGAAACAACCCTGACCTACAGCTAAGGCCCCCAATTCATGGCTAAGTGGGAAAGCAGGTGGGACGACCAAAACAACCAGGAGGTTGGCTTAGAAGCAGCCATCCTTTAAAGATAGCGTAACAGCTCACTGGTCTAAATAAGTTGTCCTGCGGCGAAGATGTAACGGGGCTCAAGCCATGAGCCGAAGCTTAGGATGCCGTAAGGCATGGTAGCAGAGCGTAGTGTGACATAGATCCATGCCTCCTTGATCCCTTCGGGGATATTGGAGGCGAGGATCTTTCGATGAAGCCGGCCTGTGAGGGATCCGGTGGAGAGATCACTAGTGAGAATGATGACATGAGTAGCGACAAAGAGTGTGAGAGACACTCTCGCCGAAAGTCCAAGGGTTCCTGCTTAAAGCTAATCTGAGCAGGGTAAGCCGGCCCCTAAGCCGAGGCCGAAAGGCGTAGGCGATGGGAACTAGGTTAATATTCCTAGGCCAGGAGGATGTGACGGATCACAGGTGTAGTTCAATCTTATCGGATTGATTGGGCTGCTGAGTGGTTCCTGGAAATAGCCCTCCATCAGACCGTACCCTAAACCGACACAGGTGGACTGGTAGAGCATACCAAGGCGCTTGAGAGAACGATGTTGAAGGAACTCGGCAAAATACCTCCGTAAGTTCGCGAGAAGGAGGCCCGGTTCCTAGGCAACTAGGGGCTGGGGGCACAAACCAGGGGGTGGCGACTGTTTATTAAAAACACAGGGCTCTGCGAAGTCGCAAGACGACGTATAGGGTCTGACGCCTGCCCGGTGCCTGAAGGTTAAAAGGAGAGGTGAGAGCCTTGAATTGAAGCCCAGGTAAACGGCGGCCGTAACTATAACGGTCCTAAGGTAGCGAAATTCCTTGTCGGGTAAGTTCCGACCTGCACGAATGGCGTAACGACTTCCCCGCTGTCTCCAACATCGACTCAGCGAAATTGAATTGCCTGTCAAGATGCAGGCTTCCCGCGGTTAGACGGAAAGACCCCGTGCACCTTTACTACAGCTTCGCACTGGCATCAGGATTGTGATGTGCAGGATAGGTGGTAGGCTTTGAAACCGTGACGCCAGTCGCGGTGGAGCCTCCCTTGAGATACCACCCTTCGCACTCTTGATGTCTAACCGCGGTCCGTTATCCGGATCCGGGACCCTGCGTGGCGGGTAGTTTGACTGGGGCGGTCGCCTCCTAAAGCGTAACGGAGGCGCGCGAAGGTTGGCTCAGAGCGGTCGGAAATCGCTCGTTGAGTGCAATGGCAGAAGCCAGCCTGACTGCGAGACTGACAAGTCGAGCAGAGTCGAAAGACGGCCATAGTGATCCGGTGGTCCCGAGTGGAAGGGCCATCGCTCAACGGATAAAAGGTACGCCGGGGATAACAGGCTGATACTGCCCAAGAGTCCATATCGACGGCAGTGTTTGGCACCTCGATGTCGGCTCATCTCATCCTGGGGCTGGAGCAGGTCCCAAGGGTACGGCTGTTCGCCGTTTAAAGAGGTACGTGAGCTGGGTTTAGAACGTCGTGAGACAGTTCGGTCCCTATCTGCCGTGGGTGTAGGAGACTTGAGAGGAGTTGCCCCTAGTACGAGAGGACCGGGGTGAACGATCCACTGGTGGACCAGTTGTCGTGCCAACGGCAGTGCTGGGTAGCTATGATCGGACAGGATAACCGCTGAAGGCATCTAAGCGGGAAGCCCCCCTCAAAACAAGGTCTCCCTGAGGGCCGTGGAAGACCACCACGTCAATAGGCCGGAGATGTAAGCGCAGTAATGCGTTCAGTTGACCGGTACTAATCGCCCGATAGGCTTGATTTGATCCAGTAATGGAAAGACAAGACCAAAGCATACACCGACCTTGAGTTGGACAACGTTGATCTGATTAACAACCGAGTGGCACCGCGCATTCGCAAGCGAATACGCTGCCTGCCACCGGTCGCTTTCTTGCTCAGCAAGAAAGTCAATATGGGGATTTTCCTCGGTTTGGTGGTCATAGCGCAAGTGAAACACCCGGTCCCATCCCGAACCCGGAAGTTAAGCACTGCCGCGCCAATGGTACTTGGGCTTAAGCCCTGGGAGAGTAGGTCACCGCCAAACCTAGAAAAATCCCCCCTCTCTAACACGATGAAAAAAAACACTACCCGGCCTCAAGTAGCGTAAGCGATAGGCCAAAAATGGTCTCAACTCGCCGAATAGGCGGTAGACCAACGCTAAGTGTCGCGGGATGGAGCAGCCCGGTAGCTCGTCAGGCTCATAACCTGAAGGTCGCAGGTTCAAATCCTGCTCCCGCAACCA
>NZ_JBQFUP010000018.1:0-8232 GCF_056539265.1 Ruegeria sp. BC3 | reverse complement strand
ATGTCTTCGTCCGAGTATCGCTTCCGAGCCATCCCTTGTTCCCCCCTCTCGACCAAAGTAGTGGCCCAATTTTACGGGGCAAAGACATGACCGCTCTAAATGAGCCAAATCAACTTTATCTTTGCGGGGAAAAGCTGATTTGTAATCAGTAGGTCCGCGGTTCTTATCTTACCTTTCAAATAATGCACCTTAATCGAATGGTTGAAAACGATCTAACCTGTTGTTTTAATAAGGTGAATGTTGAGGGGCTCGAATATTCTACAAATACGGCTTAACTGACGGTCCTTACAAGGACCTAGGTGTATCGCAACGTTTCGGTCAGAGGCCTGCTGAGCGGAGCCATGCGTAGCTCAAGCGCAGCAGGCCGGTTGAAACGTCGGTTTTGAACCAACCGCCATATCCATGGTGAAGCTTGATTGCACACAAAGATGACAATCTTTCGCTTGGCGCCTAGTCGGTTAGCATTTCGAGAGCTATCGATCTGTTGTAAGGTAAGCGCTAGCTGAGCGAGCCAGTCATATTTCCTGTGTTCTGTGGGCTCCCGCAAAGCGCTCGTATGAGCATCTCACCATTCCACAATTGTTTGCTCGACGAGACCTCAAGTAGCGCGAAGGTAGCTTACGAACAATTTTGGCGCGATTTAGGTCAGTAGTTTCACGCTATGCATCTTGCGCTCGACGCGGTTTTTGCGGCGGTATCCACTCCGTCGTCGTCTGAGGGCGCGGCCCAGCTACTTTGAGGCGCACAGAGCTGCGTTGCAGGACCGCCTCAGTGCTCCGCTGTTGGGATAGGGCCGTGCAATTGGCATTCGACCAAGGGCGTAGCGGACTGCCTGCGCCAACGGCGACTTTCCTGAGGTCCGGAAGCAATGAATGTAAGGTCACCCATTCAATTTTGTGGAATGCGCTTGGATTTGCGCCTCCGATGCCTCCGGCTTTGAAGCTCAATCTGTACTCTCAATTGGTTGCTCCAGCCAGCCCAACTCTCTAGCTAACTGGCGCCAGGATTCTGAACAGTCAGCGCTGGGAAGCTGAAACTTTAAGTAGGCCCACGTTTGTAAGATAGAGCGAATTTGAGACGTTGGGTCATATGGAACACAATAGGAAAGCTCGAATATCTGCTGTTTGACCCCATGCTCTAGATAGCCAGAAGGGTATTTCGCCTTGTTGGCGTGCGAAAGATTGCTCCAGTCCCAAAGTAGTCGATATGCGGAGTCAACAAAGATCGGCGTTTCATCGTTCTGAATTGCGTTGAGTAGGTCTGCAAAGCAGACCAGTTAAAATTCGTAGATAGCAACTCCGAAAAAATGACAGGCGGCTGTTCGGTCGTTTCTTTTCTCATAGCTGCCATTGCTCCAGCGTGCAGCGAGCCTTAGCATCCTCGCCATTGAGAACTCTGCTGGGTCTACGGCACAACCAAAACTTGGTTCAAACTCTTGTCGTTTTGCTTCTTTAGTTGGTTTCTTGGGTTGATCTCTGAACGAAGCAATTTGAACACCCTTAGACACAACTACTGGGCGCATAAGCAACGCTCCCCAGGTACACTTATCCCCGACAATAGCTGGCGCTAGTTCCGCGAGCACACCGTTGACGTTGATGTTTCCTTCGTTTCTGCGCACGCGAGCCACGATTGCAGCGGCCGCATCCCGCAATGCTTGAGCATCGGTTGCGATTACAGTTTCTTCTTTCATACCCTCTATCCTTGGCTGCCATATCAGCGTGGCCCTCGGCTGTAATGGGAAGGATTGAAGCAAACGTCTTAGTCGCAGAAGCTATGCAGATCCAATTTGGGCCAAGGACTCTGAACAGCGAGAGGTCGGCCGGCAAGACTCACAAGGATCGGCGTCGGCACCGCGGACATGCCTCAAATTGGGATGCGTGTGCAAGTCAGTTTTCTGAGAATTGTATTACTGTCAAAAAAAATGTGGAAGGTTCCGTGAACTTCGCGCAAACTCTTTCTTTTATTGAAAAATCTGTCTTGACGACTTTAACAGTCTATTGCACATGATTTTTGTTATGAACCAAACAAGCACCAACCAGTCGCAACGAATATCGGCCTGATCTCGGATCAGAACGATGGAAGTGCGCAGGTGCGAGTGAGGGCTTTATATTCCCTTTAGCGGCAGATTACCGTGGATCTGTGGGTTCGAGTCCCACCACTTCTACCAACTTTAGGAGTGAGAAATGCTAAGAGTCGTCGTTTATGTCAACAGCACAGCAGTAGCCGAAGCGCGCGCTGGAAATATGTCAGAATTGGCGGACATCTCCGACTATCGTGTGCGAACGAAGGAGTATGGGGCGCCACGACTAGGAATCCCTGAATCCGAAGCGAGCGGCGATATCATCGGGCACCCACGGCGCACATCCGTGTGGGGGCTGGTCCGAAAAATCTGCGATGTCGCTCTAAATGAGGGCGAGTAGAGAACTGCTATGAAGACTGTCAAACTCCTACTCGCCACGGATCCCAACCTTGAAAAAGGTGCCATTACGCACCGGCTCACAGAATATCTGATAAACTTGCGCAAAACGCGGCTGGCCAAAGAGACCATCGGAGATGATGTGCACTCGGCTGATCTCGGGGGAAATGAGTCTGATAAAGTTGTGTGCGAACTATCCGATGGTGCTCTGCTAACTTGGGATGACAAGCGACGCATCAAAAGCCGAGTGCAAAGCGTCCTGCAACACAGGACTGAAGCCTCAGGTCTTGGGCACCTCTCGGAGAAAGAAATCCAACGACTACGACCACTGATGAATGAGGTTCGTTTGGTGGAGCCGAGAGACGAGCATTGGGTGGACGAGACAGTATCTGCATTACATGAAGAAATGCCGTGGATGTCTGCCGCCACCAATGAGGTTTGGCAAGCATTGCGGCGTATCGTAAGCACCAAAGATACAATCCAACTGCCGAATCTGTTGCTGATTGGACCGCCAGGAATTGGTAAATCGGTGTGGGCCAGAAGGTTGTCCGAACTACTCGAAATTCCCAGATGCGAGATCGATGCCAGCTTGGGTGGAGTAGGCTTCAGTGTTGCGGGAACGGAAAGAGGTTGGTCGTCAGCACAACCAGGGAGGCCGCTTGAAACGATCCTCCAACACCGCGTTGGAAATCCTCTGATCGTCGTTGATGAAATCTGTAAAGCGCAATCAGGTACTTCAGATAGTGGGGCCCATCACGCATTCTCGGATTCATTGTTGAGCTTTCTTGAACCTGCGACAGCTGTGGCTTGGGAGTGCCCGTTTTACCGAACCAAGTTTGATATGTCTCATATCTCGTGGGTGTTGACTGCAAACGATGTTTCTCGTGTGCCAGATCCTTTGGTTAACCGATGCACCGTGATTGAGTTGCAAGCACTTTCAAGTAGTCAGCTAAAGGGGTTTGCACGCTATCAAGCCACTCGAAAGGGTTTGTCGAAGGATTCACTGGATGCAATTGAGTGGGTGATCGAACACTCTATGGATGAGCGAGGACTCTATCTGAGCCTACGCAATGTTAAACGGATGCTGTTCCGCGCTGAAACTCTAGAGAGCCGGTCAGTATACCATTAACTTTTGTGAGACCCAGAGGTTGATTGTTTGAGGCAAGATCACTGAAAATTAATGCGAACGGCCACAATGCGCAGAAAGCTGACTTTGCAAAGTCGAGCTGACGGCCCTAGACATTTGGTCGACGTGCGGCCTTATCGAAAACGCGAACGATCCAATCGAGGAAAACCCGGACGCGCGGTGAGAGTTGTCGGTTTTGTGGGTAAAACGCAGCCAGCTGGGTTGGGGATGGCGGCGTATCCGGCAGGACTTCAACAAGACGACCATCTTCCAAATCTTCCAGAAAACGATATCTGGGCGCTTGAGTCATCCCGAACCCGTTTCGGGTCAAATGATGCACAGTGTCAGCGTCGTTTGCGGTAAAGGACTCTGTCGCTCTGGCGGCTTTCTGCGCGCGAATTTCTTATTGTATTTTCAAGGCCCGTGCTTCGCCCGCCAGAGACACGTATTCGCGCACCGCAATGATATCTTCTGGCGAGGTTAAGTGCCCAGCCTTTAGAAGGTCGGCAAGCAGCTTGGCTTGGCTCCAGTCTTCACGGCCTCCGAATTGACGAGCAACAACCGGGGCAATCGATGGTTCATTGTGCAACACCGTCGCAACAGCGCCTCGAACAACATTTTGCGTATCTTCATCCCCGGAAAGACTGTGAATTGCGAATGCCTCAACAATCAGTTCCCGGTTTTCAAGCGGAAGTGTCACATCTGCCAAGTAACGCATCGACAACTCAGCAGCGGCGCTTGGCCCACCATGCTCTACAAAAGCGGTAGCGAAGGCACCGAAGGCAGGACCCGGCCTTGTTGAATAGACTTTAAGCCCTGCTTGCAACGGCCGTTGGATGTCACTGTCTTTAGAAAGACCAAGTAGAAGAACCTGTATCGGTAAGAGTGTCGGATCAGAGACGGCATACAATCCAGAGGTGATCGCTTCCGCTGGGATGCTCAGTCCAAGATTTTTCAACGTCCCATATTCCACACGGTCAAGTTCACGAAGCGCCAACTGGTAAATACGAATGTCGGTGTGGCCCAACAATGCGCCAAAAAAAACTAACCGGTCATTCTCATCCCCTCCACGCCAGTCCTCAATTCGAGCGATGATTTGATCAAAGACTGCGATCAATTCTCCGTCGACAAGTGCAAGTCTTGTCCAAGCACCGTACTTCTCTCGCCCGAAAATTGCGTAAGCGTTCGGATTTTTTCCAAGCCTCTGAATTGCGGTTGCGTCCACGCGCTGAGGGATATCAATATCTTCGGGCGTTGCGCCAATTGCTGCAATCGGATCATACCGCAACGGATCATTTGGATCTTCGATAACAGGAACTGCCAGTGCAATTTCCTGACTGCGTAGTAACTTGTCCACCACCGTGTCTTGCGGGATGTAATTATGAAATGCACAGGCGAACGCAGTCGTAGCGGCCATGACGACGGACAATACTGCGCCTGATAGGGCTGCAATAAACAGACGTTTTATCATCTTGACCTCCCAAGAATGATTTTGTTTGTCATGAGGCGATCCAATCACGCCGCGTTGGTCTCTTTGCCTTCCAGCCAGGTTCCACTTACTTTGATGTTTTCTATTTGCATTGGGTCAACAGAAGTCGGGTCGTCTTCAAGAACCGTGAGATCAGCGTATTTCCCGACCTCCAAACTCCCCGCAATGTCATCCATATGCAGTTGCCAGGCCGCATGCGTCGTAACACCTTTAAGTGCTTCTTCTACTGGAATACGCTGGTCGGGCGCGAAGACTTCCCCACCGTCTGCCATGACTCTGGTCACCATGTCTTGGATGCAACGCAGAGGACCTAACGGCGATACCGAGTAATCGCTGTGCATTGAGAACGGGATGCCTTTTTCAACGGCTGTGGCGGCGGCATCGTAGTACTCGACCCTTTCTGGACCAAGTAGATCATCTCGGAACGCCTTGCCCCACCATCGAATATGGCCGGACAGGTAAGTTGGCGAAACACCGAGTTCCTTCATCTTGTCGTACTGCTCAGGATGGCCGACGCTGCAATGCTCAATCCGGTGCCGATGATCGTCGCGCGGGTTCTCCGCCAATACCTGTTCGTACACGCGTAGTACTAGATCTATAGCCGCATCCCCGTTGCCATGAACGGCAAGAGAAAAACCATCCCCATGTGCCCGTTTGACTACCTCGTATAGTTGGTCTTCCGTGTAGTTGAGTGCTCCACGGCTGTCCGTGCCAAGGTAGGGCTCGCGCAAGTAAGAGCTGTAGGCCTGCGTTGCGCCATCTGACCACGCCTTCATCTTGGCAACGCGCATCTTGTCGTCGCCGTAGCCCATACCGATTCCGTTTTCGGCCCAGTCGTCCATCAGGGTTGAAACTAGAAAGGCGCGCGTCCGCACCGGCGCGCGATCCTTGATGCGTTCAAATAATCTGAGGTCTTCTATTCCTTTGTTTTGACCGACGCTTGGATCACCAAAGGTGGTAATTCCGACCTTGGCACCCGAGTTGAAAAAACGGAGTGTTCGCGCCTCCATATCCTCATCGGTCAGTTGTTGGGCAGCGTTTAGAAACGGGCCAAAAGTCGGGAGCTCTTCCAAGCGACCAGTGAGTTCCCCTTTGTCGTTTTTAACGTAGCGAGCCGCGACTGGATCCGGGGTGTTCTCGTCGATTCCAACGATTTTGAAGGCAAGTGAATTAGCATAAGCTGCATGACCACTTCCTTCCAGCAACAAGAACGGGTTGTTGGGAGCGATGCGGTCCATATCTTCAAGAGTGAACTGTCGTCCGCCGGGGGTCACGACGCCGTCATAATCAGCGGCCAGAAGCCAGTCGCCTTCTTTCAACTTGGCGGCACCTTCGTTCAGTTTTTGCATTACCTCGTCGAAACTGGCTACTTCGGTCGGACTTATAATAATGAAGTCGTCCTTGACCACCGAATATGAATGCGCGTGGCTGTCGATCATGCCAGGCATTAGGGTTCTGCCGTCAAGATCAATGATGCGTGTCGTGCTGGAAGTCAGCGCGTCGATTTCATCTTGGCTACCAACAGCGATGATCCGCCCATCACGGACTGCCAGCGCTTCTGCCTTCGGGTTGGCGGTGTCCATCGTAAGGATGCTGCCGCCACTGAAAATCACGTCTGCTGCATCAGATTGGGCAATAGCTGTTCGATAGGGAAGCAAAAGAGCCCCCACAGCAGCAAGCGACCCGGTTTTCAATACATCACGCCTGTCCGGCCGGAAAGCGGATTTGTAAGGAAGCAATGGGGCTTTCATACTATTTCTCCTTATATTTCAATACTATTTCGATGTTCTTGGTGCGCAATCGACCCAATGTGTTTGGAGTTTGAAGTAACGAAGACACCTCTAGTCCGCGAGATCGCGGCATTTTTTCACCTAACGGATTGCAAAAAATCTGGCTCCGAAATCCTTTGTTCGGCAGCCCCAATCCGCTTCGCTTTCGACAATATTTCGGGAACAGCTTATTTGGTTAGGCGAAATTCTCGCGATGAAATAGTATTCAATTTATCCGGTGTACTAATTTTTTAAGACCGCGCACTAAGTTTGGACCTATGGGTTTCACGCATCTTGGAGAGTTCTAATGCAGTTGCGACCGATAAAGAGTTTTGCACAACACTTCACGAATGCGCCGGTTCGAGAAACAGAACTTGTACAGCTGGGTCCTGGCGACATCAATTTAAAGGACTGTTGGATCTATGGAGAAAACAGTTTTGTAAATACCGCGTCCAGTGAAGCCCGGTCTTCTTGGACAGTGCTCGGAAGGCAGGATTTGATGGCACTAATGTTGCCACTTTCTTGGGACGGGGATTACCGCGTAAATGGTTGGTACTCCGATCCAGGTGATTTCTATCTGCTCGACGGGGAGTACGAATACTGCAATGTGGGTCAGGATCGGAAAGTGCTGTTCATTGCTTTCGAGCGCCGCCGAATGACGAGAGAAGTCGCTTCCTTAAGCAGGCGCACCTACGATGAGCTACCCAAAGGGCACAGCAAGTTTCAAATTGGTCTAGCGGCGGCTGAGAATCTATCAAAGATCGCTGGCCGAGCTTTCCAAAATGCTTCACCTCTTGATCAAGGGGGGCGGCGATTTGGAATGAGCCGCGGAGTAGAAAGCGAATTTTTTGCTCAGATCGCGCAATGGATATTGTCGTTGAACCTACTTTCCGATGGTACACATGTTCTAGACAAGGCAGCTTTCAAGAATGTTAGGTTGGCGCGGGGCGCGATCACACGTATCCCTGCGGACCAACTAACGATCTCAACTCTGTGTCGAGTTGCTGGTGTGGGGCGAAGCCAACTTCACGAGAACTTTGTCGAGATTTTTGGTGAATCGCCTTGGCAATACATATTGAAGCGACGTTTGACTTCTGTCCGAGAGCATCTCCTAGACGTTGTATCAACACCAAGGTCGGTCAAGGACACAGCACTCATGCATAGCTTCTTTTCTGGTGGCCACTTTGCGAAAGAATACCAATCAATGTTCGGAGAGCTACCGTCTGAGACATTAAAAAAGACACTGACCGAAAAATCTCAACTTTGATTAGATTGACCTCGGTTTTGCTTGTCTATTCGCGTTAGGCAGTGAAAATCAGCGAGGCGACTATTCAAGCCGGCTGTCTTTGCCCCGTAAAATTGGGCCACTACTTTGGTCGAGAGGGGGGAACAAGGGATGGCTCGGAAGCGATACTCGGACGAAGACATTCTG
>NZ_JBQFUP010000017.1:0-9984 GCF_056539265.1 Ruegeria sp. BC3 | reverse complement strand
ACCAAAATTGATCCCCAAGATCAATCAATTGCTGGCGCGACGCTATCATCCTTCCGTCATTCGGAACGTCAGACGTGAAAACCCAAATCACTCGAACGTAGAAAGCCAAACATAAACTACAAACCGGACCGGAGGATTCAACCTTTCGAATTGTTCGGTCGACCTAGCTTAACTGTTGATCACAACTGTGATTACTCCTGCTTCCAACCGTCCTCGTATTCACCAAGAACACGGGACAGTTGCCGGAGTGAGGCAAAAAGCCTTGCGTAGACATCTCGGGATAGCATTGTCTTGTTGTCATCCAACAATTGCAGAAGATCGACTACACCGATCGCAAAGGCATCACAAACCTGTTGGTCTGCCAGAGTAGGATCCAATGTCCAGATGCCGTGTTCGTCGTAATAAGTTACCGATTGCGGTTCGTCGTCGATCATAATTCAGCCTCATGCGGTTGACGCGCATGTAAGTGAGCCACGAGAAGAAACCAGCCATTTGGCAGAAAATCACAAGGTTTTGGCGCCTGGAAAAACTGTTGAATTCGGATGAGATTTCATGACTATTCGCTGGTGTCTTTGTTTCGGCATCTGATGGTTCAGCACGAACATTCATAAACGAAACCGTGACGATACTAACCGTTTCGCAATTGAGAAGAAATGGAATGCTCGCTTAGCAAAACATCGAGAAAGAGCTGTGTGACTCTTGTAGGCTCGGGTTTTTTCCGAGTGACCGCAGCGAAGCGGGTACGGTAATTTGTTTCATTGGGCAACAACCGTCGCATCTGGGCCGTATTGACAAACTCTTGGGCAAAGTGATCCGGCAGATAACCTAAGTAACGGCCTGACAAAATCAGTATCGCGAGGGCCTGTTCGTTCTGGACCTTGGCTGAACGTCGAAAGCCCAGTTGCTGACCCACGATCAGGTTTGGTGAGTTCACGCTTAGGCCTGCATAATTGTATCTAAGCAGATCGCTGGTCTTGAGTTCGTGATCCGGGGCCTCGAACAGCGGGTGCTCTCTGCCGCAATACAAAAACATATTCTCACCATAGAGCGGCGCGTAATTCAGGCTGGTAGAGGGCCGGTGCAATGCAATGATCCCCACATCAAGTCTGCCACTGATCACCAGGGTTTCAATTACGTTTGGCGGCTCCAATGATAGTTCAAGCTGCACCGAAGGAGCGGCTTCATTGAAACGGTGGATTGCACGCGCGAGGCTGGATTCCGGGTTCGACGCGCACTGATCGAACAACGAAACACGAATGGTGCCTGCGAGCTGTTCCTTGATTTCATTGACTTCGTTTCGAAACTGCGAAACGGACACCAAAAGGTGATCGGCCGCTTTCAGCACCTTTGCACCGTCTTCCGTCAAGGCAAAACCGGAAGGGCCGCGGTTGCACAATTTCAGGCCCAGCCGCAGTTCAAGGTCTGTGATGTGCTTGGAAATCGTTGATTTGCCGACATTTAGCTCGACTTCGGCAGCGGATAGTCCGCCGCTTTCGACCACGGTTTTGAAAACGCGTAGCAACCGAATGTCACTGTCTGCGATGCGCGCGGCTACCATATTCTTCCTAACTCTCAAGGTTCGATATGTATGAAACCTATCGCGCAGAGAATAACAACATAGAAACACTTTCCACAAGCTAGTGTCCCCGGACCGAGGCAGATTCGGACCGTTCATCTCTCCCCAGAACGGCGCGCTCCTCGAAAACTGAAAACTGGGAGGACATCTATGTCATTCATCAAAAAGCTTGGCACCATGACGGCGGCTGTATCCGTCGCGGCACTGATGGTTGCAGGCGCGGCAGACGCGAAGGACTTTAAAATCGCGGTTGGCGACAGTGCGGGCAGCCCGCAGGAAGCAACCGGCAAGTTCTTTGTAGAAGCTCTAGAGGAGAAATCCGGTGGCGCGCACACAGCTACGCTGTTCCTGAACGGTCAGCTGGGTTCTGAGCAAGACACCGTGAACGAAGCGGCCATCGGTACGCTGGACATGTCGCTGCTGGCGATCAACAATGTTACGCCGTTCTCGCCTTCGGTTGGCGTATTCACGCTGCCCTACGTCATCCTGTCGCTGGAAGACGCCGAGACGCTGACGCAAGGCCCGATCGGTCAGGAACTGACCGAAAACACCCTGCGTGACGCAGGCGTTCGCATCATCGCGTGGACCTACACCGGTTTCCGTCGCCTGACCAACTCGAAGAAACCTGTGACTTCGGTTGCCGATCTGCAGGATCTGGTTATCCGCGTTCCCAAGAACGAGATCATGATCGAAACCTACAAGTCCTGGGGTATCAACCCAACCCCGATGGCATGGTCGGAAACCTTCACCGGTCTGCAGACCAAAGTTGTTGACGGTCAGGACAACCCGTACATGACCATCAACGCGATGAAGTTCTACGAGGTCCAGGACCACGTGACGAACCTGCGTTACATCTTCTCGATCGAGCCGCTGATCATTTCGGAAGCCGTGTTCCAGAGCCTGAGCGAAGAAGACCAGAAAATCATCCTGGAAGCAGGTCAGGAAGCAACCCTGAAATCAGCTCAGTTCCTGCGTGACTCGGAAGCCGCCATCAAGGAAGAGCTGATCGCAAAAGGCATGGAAATCGTCGACCCTGAGAACGACGAGGCCGAGTTCATCGAACTGGCAACTACTGCAGTATGGCCTCAGTTCTACGAGTCCATCGGCGGTGTCGAGAAACTGAACGCAGTTCTCGAAGCCATTGGTCGCGAGCCGGTCCAGCAATAATCGCCGCAGAGCGAAAAAGAAAAGAGCGCTTCGGCGCTCTTTTCATATCAGGGAGGAGGGAATTCCGATGTTCTGGAAATTTCTGGACAATATAGAAAGCGTCATCTGCCGGGTGCTCTTATCCGGCTTCGTATGTTTGCTGTTCACACAAATCGTCGCGCGCGAAGTCTTTGGCTTTTCGATCAGCTGGATCGAGGAGCTCTCGGTCTACATGTTCGTCTGGTTCGTTTACTTCGGCGCCAGCTACGCCGCCCTCAAGGGCGCGCATAACCGGGTGACATTCCAGTTCAAGTTCCTGCCTGACCGCTACATCAAGTATATCGAGGCCTTTGCCGATCTCTTCTGGCTCTTCTTCAACGTCTACTTCCTGTACCTGGCGACGGACTTTGTCTTCAACAAGATGAACAAGTTCTGGAAGTCCCAGACCCTCGGGATCGAGATGAAGTACGTCTACATGGTGCTGCCCATCGCCTTTGCGCTGATGACCTTCCGCATCATTCAGGTGAACTACCGCCGCCTGATTAAGGGTGAAGACATCCATGATCCTGATCAGATCGACCTTGATGAAATCAAAGCTGCCACCGAAGCAGCCAAGCACGACTGAGGCAGGGAGGAAAAACCATGGAATCTGAAATCGTCACAATCCTGTTTGGATCGTTTCTTCTGCTGCTGCTCATTGGTGCACCGATCACGGTTGCTCTGGGCGTGGCTTCGCTGTTCTCGTTCCTGTATCTGGGCGACAACCCTATCAAGTTCGTGCAGATCGCCTTTACCTCGGTGGGATCCTTCCCGCTGATGGCGCTTCCTGCATTTATTCTGGCCGGGGCTCTTATGGAGGCTGCCGGTATCTCAAAACGCCTGATCAATGTGGCTGAAAGTCTGGCCGGTCCCTTCACCGGTGGTATCTCGGCCGCGACGGTTATGGCTTGTTTGTTCTTCGGTGCCATTTCGGGCTCAGGCCCGGCAACAACCGCGGCCGTGGGGATGCTGATGATCCCGGCAATGATCGACCGCGGCTATGAGCGCGGCTATGCCTCTGCTATCACCGCTTCTTCCGGCGGCCTCGGGATTATTATTCCTCCCTCCATCCCGATGGTGATCTTCGGCATTGCCGCGCTCGGTATGGCACCGCCAGTGGAGGCGGTCGAAAAATTTGGCACTTTCCAGTCGGTTTCAATCTCGAAACTGTTCATCGCGGGCTTTGTTCCGGCCTTCCTGATCGCAACCAGCTTGCTGATCCTGAACTTCTTCATGTCGAAGAAGCGTGGCTACAAAGGCGTCGCCGAAGGCTGGTCGCTCCGCCACGTGGGCTGCGAGATGTATCGCGGTTTCTGGTCTCTGATGGCACCTTTGGTGATCCTGGGCGGTATCTACACCGGCTTCTTCACCCCGACCGAGGCTGCGATCGTTGCGATCTTCTACACTCTGGTCATCGGCGTGTTCATCTATCGCGAACTGACGTGGCAATCGCTGTTCCAGTCACTGGAAGCCACAACCTGGCTGACCGGCCGCGTTCTGTTGATCCTATTCACGGCAACCGTGTTCGGCCGCCTGCTGGTAGAAAACCAGATTCCGGCGATCATCGCGGACTCGATGCTCAGCTTCACGGACAACCTCTATGTCATCTGGGCGCTGATCATCTTCTTCCTGCTGTTCGTCGGCATGTTCATGGAAACGCTGGCCACCATCCTGATCCTGGTTCCGGTGATGCTGCCGGTGGCTTATTCGGTGGGGATCGACCCGATCCACTTTGGCGTGGTCATGGTCTGTACGCTGGGCATTGGCTTCCAAACGCCGCCGCTGGGTGAAAACCTGTTCATTGCTTCGGGTATCTCGAACATCACAATCGAACAGATCTCGCTGCGCGCGCTGCCCTTCGCGGCCGCCAACACGATCGCGATCTTTGTCATTGCGTTCTTCCCTGAATTGTCACTCTGGCTTCCAAGGCTATTGGGATACTGACCTGAAAGGATGACGATATGAAACAAATGGTGACGAATATCCTGTTCGCGACGGATCTGTCAGAAAATTCGGGTCATGCCATGCGCAACGCAGCAAGCATTGCCATGGCGACCGGGGCGGAGATTCACGTGCTGCACGTGAATGAGCCGCTGTCCGAAGACGCGAAAATCACGATGGATATGTTCATACTGAACGAAGAGACCCGCAAAACCGCAGCGCAGCGCCGCCACGAAATGGTGCGCAAGGTTCTGGCCGAGCGGCAGGCCAAGTTCTGGGCACAGTTCGAAGGTGAGGATGCCAAGATCCGCGATCAGGTATCCTCGATCGAGGTCACGGATGGTCATCCGGCCGAGGTGATCTTGCGGCGTTCGGTCGAGATGGGCTGTGATCTGATTGTTCTGGGTGCGCATGACCACGGCTTTTCGCACACCTTCTTGGGCACGGTCGCCAAACGGGTGCTGCGGCGTTCGAAGATACCCACACTGATCGTTCCAAACCCGGACGAAGTTTAAATCTGAAACGGGCCGCTGCCGACCGCAGTGGCCCGTTCACCTTGTGACGGCCACCCAGGCTTGCCCGACTCACTCTCCCCCGCAATCCAACGCGTTCTGCACCGTCGCATCAGGTTAACGGACCTTAATGTTGTGCACTGCTCTTCTTAAGATCGGATCCCTTTATTTGAGTTGTGACCAAAACCGCAACGCAAATTCAGGAGGAGAAGACAATGCAAGCAACCCAAACCGTAACCCAGAATCGCAACGTATTTGCCACCATGTTCGCGGACTATGCAGAGGCCCGGACCGAGCATTTCCGCCGCCGGATTTTTGCGAACACCGTGCGTGAGCTTGAGGCGCTGAGTGATCGTCAATTGCACGACATCGGTGTCCCACGGGATGAAATCAAGCAGCGTGCGTATGACAGCGTCTATCACGGCAAACCCTACCGCCAGTGACAAGCGCATTGTGCCCGCGTTATCCAATCAGGAGGTTAAATCATGTTCGACGTCATCCCGCCCAAAAAGCACCTGCACCCATCAGAAAGCGCTCTGCTGTTGTTCGACCGCGCCATGCGCATTCGCGCGATCAGCGCCGATATTGTCCGGGCCGCGCAGTATCTGAGCGGGTTTTCCGATCAGGAATTGTCGGAACTGGGTATAAACCGAAGCGACCTTGAGGATACGATCCGAAGGTACATCTGAGGACGGGCAACCGCTCGTCGCGACCGAGGCGAAAATGATAAAGACAACGACATAAAGCCACTCCGGCAATTCGGAGTGGCTTTTTTTGGTGCGTTAGCCGAGGTGATCCACGATTTGCAGATGCTGGGCAAGTTTGTCGATCTCGGCCATCCAACCCTGTACCAGTTTCGGATCGCTAGGGGCGGCGTGTACACCGACCGGGATCGCGCGGTTCAGAACCGCCTCGACCGCCAACGAGACAGGGATGGACACCAGTCGCGCCATCGCTGTGCCGCGCGCATCGCCCCAGGCGTCCATGACATAGGTTTTGTTCCAGACTTCGATGCCGTCTTTTTCGGCCTTCAACCCGACGCACAGAACCACGCGGTCGGGCTCACCTTCGTCGTAGGCGTTTTCGTCCCAGAACTGATCCGACATCTCTTTCAGTCGTGCATCGCCTTCGGACCCAGACAGAGTTTCGATTTCCCGGAATACGTCCGACCAGGCATCCGCCCAACCGTTCAGGCGCAGGGTTCCGCGAACGAACTCTTTGACCGGCCAGTGATCTTCGAATTGGTATTCGGCCATGAATGGGATTGAGTCGCGGTTTGGATAGACCTCAAAGCTTTCCGGGGTAGGCAGCGGCGCAATATAGCTGCTGATCGCATCCCACGGGCGGGCGACGTCCAGTGGCGCATAGTCACGAATGGATTTCGACGGCGAGCGCAGAGCCTTGAGCACTCCAAGCGGCGACCAGCTGAATTTGTACCGGAACGGGTTCGGGTTTTTCGGGATGCCGCCGCAATAAGAGATGAAGCTCAGGTGGTTTTGTGGATCGAACGCGGCCGATGCGCGGTAGTCTGCGACCAGAGCATGCGCCATCAAGTGGTCGATGCCGGGGTCCAGCCCGACCTCGTTGACCAGCGTCACACCGGCCTCGCGCGCCTTGTCGTCCAGCGCGCGCATCTCGGGGGCGATATAGGAGGACGAGACAAAGTTGGCCTCTTTTGAAATGGCCAGTTCTGCCAACGGCACGTGCCAGTCACCCGGCAGCATGGAAACGATCACGTCGCCTTTCTCTAACACCGCGCCCAAAGCGTCGATGTCAAAGGTGCGGATGTCGTCGGTCAGGTCTCCGACCTCGGCTTTGGCCTTGTCGATGGTCCGGTTCCAGACGGTGACCTTGTGCCCGCCTTCGATCAGGCGGCGCAGGCCGGGGATGGCCGACAGGCCGGTGCCACACCAGTGAATCGTCATCGCTCAGAGTCCTTCAATATGGGTTTTGTAGGTTGCGTCTGCCCGGCTCCAGACACCGCTGTCCAGATCGGTCAGCGTCAGCAGTGAGGGCAGCAGTTGCGCGGCATAATCCTCCGAGCTTTCGACTGGCAGCATCGAGGGCAGGTTGTCGATGGCCATGACGTCCATCACCGGATCAGTGGCCACGCGCAAAGCGGGGCCTTCCCATGTGGTTGCGCGGTCATAGACGGGCACTGGATTGTAATCGCTGTCCGGATCGCACGCCACGTCGCCGATGGCGGTCAGTTTGCGAGGGGCTGTCAGTGCCTCTGTCGGAACAAAGACCGGAGTGCCGGGGCGTGCGAAGATGCAGTTCAGGAACAGGTCATGCTCGAGGATCTCAGGGAAGGGCCCACCGGAGGCGGTTTCGGCCATGTCCCATTTGGTGACACTGACACCCATTGCTTCGCACAGGTCTGCCGCTCCGGTGCCAACACGGCCCAAGGCACCGATGACGATGGCGCGCGGACGGTCGGCTCCGGTTGCGTCCAGCTCAGCCAGAAGCTCGGCATTCAAAGCATCCTTGCCGGAGTAAACGCCGACGGGCGGGCACTCCTCGCCGCGTTGTTGCGCGGCCCAGGTTTTCAAAGTCACCGCAGCCCCGGCATACCCGGCCCAGTAACCAAAGGCAGCAACCCGGCGACCGTCTTCGTCGACCAGATACTCCAAATCGTAAAGCGTTCCGCCACCGGCTTTGAACCGTTGCAACAACGCACGACCGGAATGCTGGCCCTTATAGGCGTGACCGAACATGATGTGGCGATGCGGCAATGGGGTGCCGTCTTCAGGCAGTTCCTTCAGCCCAAAGATAATGGCGTCCAGCGGAGCCTGGGGCCAAGAGTTTTCCGGCGCGATCTCGCACCCGGCGGCTTTGTATCCGTCGATCGGGATGGCGCGGACGTGGCTTTCCTCGACCGTCACGCGAATGCCAGCCGCGATCAGGGCCGCCGCGCCTTCGGGGGTCAAACCAACCCGTTCTTCGTTCGGGCGCTGTTCTGCCCGGACCCAGAGATGTGTCATAACGTGTCCTTTAATCAAAGCATCCCGGCGGCGCGCACCGCCTGCACAGAGGGCCGCGCCTCCATTGCTTCGCGGAAGGTCAGGATTTTGGGAAAGGCCGAGACATCCACGCCGTCCCCTTCCAACCAGCTGCAAACCACGTAGAGATAGGCATCCGCCAGCGAGACCGTCTCGCCCAGTACAAAAGGCCCCCGCAACCCGTTCGAAGTGATGTACTCGCACGACTCGGTCATGGTCTGGGCCACCTTGCCCGCCATGTCATTCCAACTGGATTCCTTGTCGGCCCACCGATGTCCGCGCATCTTGTGCGCGTGGTTCACATGCATGGTCGAAGCCAGATAGAACATCACCTCGCGCATCCGCGCGGCCATCACCGCGTCATCGGGAACCAATCCTGCCTCGGGTGCGACGGCTGCGATGTATTCTAGCAAAGCGCCGGTTTCAGTCAGAATGCCACCGTCCACGACCAGAGCGGGAACGCGGCCCTTGGGATTGATCTGCTTGTAAGCCGGTTTGGTCTGCTCCCCGCCGGCAAAGTCCAGACGAACGGGTTCATAGTCCAGCCCTGCCTCCTCCAGCGCGATTGCAATCGCGACCGAGATGGTGCGGGGGGCATAATAAAGCTGCATCGGGGGCCTCCGGGCTTTGATTACAGATGCGTTTGGGCGAATTGCCGGTCGGGCGCTTCCAGATGCGGGACAGCATTGAACAGAACCGGACTCATCTGCGCGCCAATCGGATGCAGACGATGCACAGAGGTGTTCATGATGGCAAGAGCCACCCGCGCCATTGCCGATATGTCCAGTCCCATCGCCTGACGCACGACCATCGAGATCAACCCACCCGAGGTCACAACTATGGCCGGTCCACCCTCGGTCCCGATATCGCTCAAGGCATCCGAGACCCGCGTCTCGAATTCTTCAAACGTTTCGGGCGTGTCTTCGATCTCGCCCTTGGCCCAGGCCGCAAATGTGCGCGGCAGATGCTCGACAAAGCCTTCGCGGTCCGTTGGCACCGGGATGCCGTGCTGCTCTTCGTAGAGCTTTGCGATGTTGAAATACTCCACTTCGTTCAGGCGCGGATCGCGGATTGGCTCGGGGAGCCCCATGCTGGCAGCAGTTTCCACATGGCGGGTCAGGGTGCCGCTGAAAACCCGCGGATAAAAGGCTTGCGTGGTCTGCAGATGCGCCCCAAGCCATCGCGCCTGTTGATGGCCCAGATCGCTGAGCTTGTCATAGTTTGCTTCGTCGCGTGCGGCAGTGTTGGCCTGCCCGTGACGCACCAGTGTAATATGTGCCATAGCGTCCCCTCTTGCGCGAAGTCTTAGGGCAGGTTCCGGGCAGGGACCAGAGCCCTCGAACAGATTGCGGCTAAAAATCAATTTGATGCTCTGGGCGGGCTTTTGTGCCGCACATATTCACCGAGGACAGGCGATCAGTGATGTTGCCTAACGGAAAAAAGTTTCCTATAGGATACAAAGCCACCGCAAGTGGCCCGTACCTAATTCTGTGACACCTACTGCTCGGGGCCGAAAATGACCAAAGGTTCAAGCCTGTTGACTTGCCTCGCAGTCCCGGGAACCTTGGTGTCATTCTACGGCAGTTCAGAGAAACGGGCGCACATGTCGCGGTATATTTTGCCAAGGGCTAACGAAAGGTCTCTGCAATGACGGATGAACTGAAACGCACGCCACTCCATTCTTTGCATGTTGAGTTGGGAGGTAAGTTGGTTGATTTTGCTGGATGGGAGATGCCTGTTCAGTATCCGTTGGGGATCATGGGAGAGC
>NZ_JBQFUP010000016.1:0-16624 GCF_056539265.1 Ruegeria sp. BC3 | reverse complement strand
AATCCGCCGCATAATCAAACCAACCAGATGAGCCACATCCTCTCTTAGATCAGAGCGCCATCTGTCCCAAAATCCCTGACGACGGACAGTCCGGATCATCTCCCGGCAGGGCAACGATGCTGGAGCCGTTTAAGAGGCGGATCTCTTCTCTCGATTGGCCATAGTGCACTTCAGCCCTTCGAAGGCAGCCCACAACCTTCGTTCGCAGAGCGCTTGATTGGCGGAAAGTTGGAGAGACCAGCACGATGCGAAACCCCGGGTTCGTGCGAGCCGTGTAGGCCGCTCGAGCCGCGGTAACGGTGCTCTTGCCGGATTGGCGGCTAGCCACCACACAGATCCGATTTGCTTGAGCCTCCATGATTTCAGCTTGCCAATCGTCCAGCTCAAGACCCAATGCCTTGGCGGCCCAAAGAGAAGGGCTGGTATAGTCCTCCATAGACACCGCATTCATTAGGGTACAAACCCGCCCGACTTCGTCGGACAATTTGCTGAGTTGCCTGTCTCGATTTGCCATCTCAGGCGACCCTTGGCATCAGCCCTGCTTTCAATTCAGAAATCTGATCTTCCAGCTCCTGAATCCGGCGTTCCTGTTCGATCAGTTCAAACGCCTTCGCCTTCCGCTCAACAAGAGCGGTAAGTTGTCCGAGCTCATCGGTACTGATCTTTCCGTCCGCAGCCAATCGCTCGTAGTGATCGTAGGCCAGCCTGATGTCTTTGGCATCGTTTACTGGAAACTGCTCGAATGTGATCAGGCATCCCCTTCTAGGGGGATAGATCCGGTTCAGCAGTGTCTGGGCCGCGGAGATGTCTCCACATTTGGCAGCAGAGATAACAGCGTCGATTATGCCTTCTGCATCCTCAATGCACCTTGCATCCAGCATTGCGCGCACTTGTCGACCGATTGGCGATTTTGCGGGACCTGGCTTTCCTTTTCCAGCCATGGTTACCCCCTATGTTAGGTTAGTATTGCTGACCTATAGTAACACAAACCTTGTCGCGCGGCATAGCGTCAGTTTCGGGGCACATAATTCGGGCCTACCACCGAAAGCGGACGTTCGTAGTCATTGCAGCGAACGACAGCTGCGAGCCCAAAGAAGACCTTGGATTTGTAAGTTCAGGCGGCGAGCTTCGAGCTTCACGAGTGTTGTCTCTCAACTGACTTAATTGGCTGGTTGAAGTATTGCGGATATTTGATTTGCCTCGCAATCCAAGGCATCGACGGAAACCGAGTCAGAAACGCCAAGTGATCCTTAAGCCGCCACCGAATTCATCGCCGTTTGTATTTTTTTGGAAGACAACCCCCGCAGAAGCATCGACGGACGCGTTCACGGTCGTTGCAAGACCCAAGCCGACGGAGATTGCGTTCTCGCCTCGATGGGTGCCGACAAAAGACTGAGAAATGCCCGGGGACGTGGCAAAGGTCGCGTCAATTCCGTGTGTCTCGTCGGATGCAGCAAGAAAATCGTGTTCATAACGCATGAAGCCAAGAGGCATTAGACCACCAGCAAATGCCGGCCCAGTCACGTTGATGCCTACGCTTCCGATCAGACTATCCGCAGTTGCATTGTCTACCGCCAATGCGGTTGCCAAGTCGCCATCTTCAGTAAATCCGTTTTGTTCATAGCGAGCGTAACCCAGACCGACCTCCGGTGCTAGATGCCAACCACCACGTGATGGCAGGGCAGTGTATTCCGCGCGCGCAGCAATCTCGTATGTTGTATGATCATAGTTTGCCGTATGACGATTTACGCTTGAGCCAGTAACCGCGTCCCGGGTCGCGTCTGTGTCACCCCATGATACACCAGCCATTCCTGAAAAAGACCAATTCGTCGACTCCACCACGCCGTACGCGCCGATGCTGAACGCGTCAGAGGAAAAGTCGAGCGTATCGGTCGAGGTTGTGTGATCTGTCATCGAATAGGTGCCGTAACCAAGATAGGCGCCAAAGCGGCGACGATTGTCTGCCCAAATGTCGGCTCCGAGGATGAACTGGTTAAGATCATAATCAAACCCTGCTAGCCCGCCATCGGCATCGACTTGCCCTCTGGTCAGACCAGCATCGAACCAGACATTCCGGCCTTCGTCGGTCAATCCCTCGATACGGCCATTGCCGGTGGCGCGCCCATTGGCGTTCGAAAGAACCATGTTGCGGCGCAGATCGCTGTGCTCCAATGCGACAGTCATAAAAGAGGCATAGGCTTCCGGGTGCAGCGTGCTGACCTGTTGCAGGGAGTTGTAAGGAAGGCTTTGACCATTGGACGAGACCAACTGTCCAAGGTTTTGGGTATTTGTCGTCCCAGTTGCGGGTCCCAAGGTGTTTGTCACCGTGTTCGTGGAAATCACCCCACCGCCGGGTGCTGTGATCGTTGTGGTTACAGTTTGGGTCGCGCCGCCGCCCGACGGCGTGGTAACGACCGTAGTTGTTGTCTGATTGCCTGTATTTGGATTGGTGACAACGGACGTGGTTGTTTGAGGTGTGTAGGTGGAGGTGATGAATGGGTTATTTGTTAATCCGACGTCTATGAACGCTATGTCCACCTGATCGTCTGCGAGCGGGTCGTTCACGATGGAATACAATAGATTTGCCGGGAGCGTTGAACCGGCGGATGCCAAGTCCGTAGCCGTTGGAGTGCGCGGCCTCGCATCGTAGGCTGCGGTGGTGCCCGGAAGTCCGATTGCCGGATTATTCAAGGCAACAGTGTAGATGCCGCTTACGCCGCCGGTCACATAATCTGCGGCACCGGCATTTTGGTCAGTTGCGAGTGGCACGAAAAAGACAGTGTCGAACCCCGTCAGACTTGGTGCAGTTCCTGCCACATTGGTGATCAGTTGCCCACTGTATCTCGTTGTTCCCGGAATGCAGCTACCCCCAGAGACCGAGCACTCGCCGGAGGGACTAATCCCGATGCGTACATTGTTGTCACCCGAGAACTGCGCTTGTTCTGCGTTCAGTCGTAAGCTTGCCAAACCCGGCGCGATGCCAGACGCAGGAGGCAATGCCCCAAAAAGGTCGATCGTGCTGTCGTTTAGTTGTGCGGCCATTGGCCCACTCGGGCCAGAAAAAGACCCAAATGTGGCCAGCGAGCGCAATGTGCCGCCATCGACGTTCAGAGTATCGAGGCCAGAGTATACCTGCGATCCAGCGTCCAGGAACGTTCCAGCATTCTCCACAGAAAGCGCAGACAAGTTGTCATAAAAGTCGCTTTGAGCACTCAGGCCGGAGATGTCCAACGTCCCTTGATTTATTGCAATGTTGCTTGCGCGCAAGCCTGCGCCTACATCCATCAGCGTTGACGACGAAACGACTGTCGTGCCCGCGCGCACGTTCACCGTTAAATCGTCCGGCCCCGTCACAGAGCCGGCAACGGCAGAAGCCCCACTTTCGAAGCGCAGTGTGCTGTTTCCTGCGAATGTCAACGCGCTTGCGGCATTGTTGGAGTCCTGAACACGAAACTTGGCGCCCGTTTCAAGAAGGATAGAGCCGTCAGTTATCTGAGGATCGGTCAATTGTAGCTCCGTCCCCGCACCTTCAAGGCGAAGCGTACCCCCCGTGATCTCAGAGGAAGGCGTAGCGGAGCCGTTCGACTTTGTTAAACCCAGAACCGAGTTGGATCGAAGTTGTAGCTCCGCACCCTGACCAACGGTCAACCAACTATCAAGAAACGGCTCGATGGTGGTGCCGACCAAGTCAAGGCGCGCCCCGTCTGCAACGTCGACAGTAAGCGGCACACCAAATATATGGTTGCTTCCCAAACGCAATTCGTTTGTTCCGCGTTCGGCTCTGATGAACGCAGGTCCGCCATCCGGCGAGTTCATTGAAAGGCGGGTTCCATCCCGAAAAATCAAATCGCTATTGCGAAGCGTAAGTCCACCGCCACGCCCGATACCGGCTGCGCCAAAGCCGAGACTCAGGTTGACGATCTGACCGGTCTGAGGACCAGCAGAACTTACCCCGTCCCGGATCGTCAAAGAGGTGTTCTCGAGCGTTAGTCGATCAAACAACAAAGTCGCTTGAACGTTTCCGGGGCCCGAAGGCGGATCGCGGAATGCAAACACGTCCAGGGCCGTTTTCCCTCCGTCGGTTCTCGTTGACCCAAAGAAAACATTCTCCCAAGAGCGATATACTGATCTGGAAAATGCAATTGATTCACGGGTTCGGAACCCCCCAAGTGCAAGCCCTGACATCGTGTCTGAGTCCCAGACCAGACCATCAAAGCGGCCAATGACGGGGTCCACAAAAACATCTGCAGCGCCGAGTGTACCGGTTGAGGTATTGGCGAGCGTCTCCGCGCAACCAAGGTTCAATCCTGTACCAGTGACGGCACTGCAATACCCTTGCGCCGCGGCTTCGCCACTAACACTAAACGTCAGGTAAAGCGCTGTTGTGCACACTAAACAAGCCTTGCGTCGTGGTGCGAGTTGTTTGTTTTTCATATTGCCTACCTCTGCCAGCGATGCGTGCGTGGCGCTAGTTACCCTCAGGAACCCAACCGCAATACGTATAAACCTGATAGATCGAAGTTCCGTCATCAAGCCCGTTGACAACCAACATGCGATTGTTGCTCAGGGGTGACAGCACCTGACGGTATTCATACGACGAGCCGTCGTAAGAACACTCAAGATCGACAATTTGCAGAGATGTCCCGCGCAGGGCCTGAACTTGCGCATAGGCGCAATCCGCGTCATCCGATTTACGACCTTCATCGTCATAGATGACATATCCTGCTCGAAGATCGCCATACTCTTCAGAGATTTGTGCACCATCTTCGCAACTCAGGCCTTCTGGCACGTACAGGCCTGAAAAATGAACACCATCTGCGTTCGTTGGGCCGCACAGGCAAACCAGACAAAGGATAATCACGGCTTGGCTTTTAGTGTTCATTCGGAGGTCGTCCTCTGCTTCATGAACTTTGAAACGAGCGATCCCATTAGAGCAACAGCCCCTGCGAAGGTGAAAACCCAACCAAGGGCAAGGAGGTGGAAATGCTCCTGCAACACGCCATCTTCATCGACATAAGAGCCCTGAACCGCATATCCGGCCCAGAGCGCAAGGCCCAAGCCAAGCAATAAAAGGGAGATGAGTGTCAGCTTTCTCATGTGGCCTTACTCCGTTGGCATAGTTTGGGTGGCGCAAATCATTGCAGCGCTCTGGCAATGTTTCTCACGCGGGTCACTCCCACTCAGCGGCAGTTGTTCGCCATTTTTTCTCTTCGCTGTCCCAAATGCTGGCTGCCGCACAAGGTGTCGGATTGATACCGCCGCATTGCGAACCGTGGACGTCCGCTAGAAGGACCTTGCTCGGTCCCAGATCTGCCAAGTCCCAGCCCTGGTTCAACAAGGAATAGACTTTATCATGCACGAGAAAGTGCGACATGCATCCACCTGTTCCACAGTAAAGCGATGCGGCTGTCGAACAGGCGAACCCCCGCTCGTTCAGCACCCAATCGAGATATAGATCGCCGTCCAGATCGACCCGGTCAACGGCCTTCCATTCGAGGTAGAAGGTGCCATTGTCGAACTCTGCGCAAGCTTGTCGGGCGGATTGTACTTTTTCCTGCAACTGTTCAGGCAGATCGGACACATCGGCGGCCCTTGCCGGTGTGATTAAGGCAAGCCAGACTGCAATCCAAACCCCGAGACTCCTCAAGACTTTGGCCGTTCGTTTCTGCGAGCGTAACTCTGCCAAAGCATCAGTTACACTTGTCATAACGATAATCCCCGTATTCCAACCAGTCCGCTCCCGCATCCCGGAAAATCAGGGCTTCTGATCTGTCCTCACCAAGAAGCGCAACAACGAACCCTTTCGGGGCTTCTGCATTGCCAAAGTAACTGTAGGCGGTCATGGCCCGCGTCACCTCACCATTCACGGTGAGCAATGCATCCCATTCACCGTCCGGAGAGTTCAGGATCACGTATTCGATCTGGCGTTTCACGGCGCCGCCACCGCAATAGACTACGCCCTCCGGAGCCTCGGTGCTCGCTGTCTGCTGTGTCGCCCCGCCACAGGCAGACCTGAGCGACTTGATGGCCGCGCTCGAACCCGCCAAATCGAAGATCCCATAAGTGATGTCCTGATCGATCATAGAAAGATTGACCGAGGCATTTGCTGCCAATTGATCCAGAACGAAGCCGTAATCCTCCGCACTGTTGAACAAGATCTCGACGGGGTAGTTGTCGACGATCTGAGTGTTGGCGTTCTCTGGTCCGATCTGGAAGGCACCTGCTTCTGTCGTTCCATCCTTCATGAAACGGATCGATAATCCCTGCTTGGCCACAATGTCTTCGCTATCCTCATAGCCCGCGGGCACAAAACGGATACGGTCACATTGAAGTTCAAGAGTTGAGTCGCTGGATTGAATGAACGCATTTGCCGTCGGTCCGGCGACGAAAGTCCACTCTGCAAAGACTGGCGAGGCGATGAGGCAGGCTACCGCAAGGGCCAATGATATCTTACGCTTCATTCCTGTTTCCTCTCTGTATCAAAAGCTAGCTTGGCAAATGTCCTACGCCGCCGGCGGACCATACGCGTTGTCCCCGTCTTGCGACGGCCGGGTCAGCCACCAGATCATCATGACCGTCAAGACCAATTGCAGCGCCCAAACCACCATCATACCGGTCGCTCCGAGAAACGCCGCTGGTCCGCGTAGCACCTCTGGATCGTCAACACCACCTTCCAGTACGGTGAAGACCGCAACGCCGCTCAGAAGCGCAATCATGGTCGCAAACCCCAAGGCCATTGGTAGAAGAAGATACCATCCGGGGCGCCCGCTGTCGTGCAATCGGCGCCAGCCAGCAGCCAGCATTGGCAAAAAAATCGCAACTTGAAACAAGGGATTAAAGATACCCGTGCCTTCGCCGGTTTCTGGGTTGATGCCGAAAATTGCCCCGTCCAGGATCGAAAAGATGATGTTGCACAAGATAACGAATAGCACGAACCACCAGTATTCCGAACGAGTCGCCCGCCCCGAAAAAACGACATACTTCGAGAGACAGACCTTTATCGATTGTACAAATCCCATATCAAGCGTCCTTATCAGTGGCTTTGCTCATGTTGCCCCGTTATTCTTTAGTTATTTGTTTACGGGTCAAGCCATCGGCCACGGATTGTTCCGTCGCCTGACGCGGCTAATCAGACGGAAAATGCCGATGTTTTCAACGCGCAATACGTTGACCTTCGCCATACTCATTGTGGCCGGAATCGCATTCTGGGCTGGTTCTGAGATACAGAAAGCCACCTATGTCGACCAATGCCTTGATCTGGGAGGGGGGCGAAACCCCGGCAACCATCCGATATGCGTGATCAATGCCTCAACAGCGCCGCTTCAGCTTGGTCCTATCCTCGTAACAGCGCAGGAAGTGATTAGGGGCGAAATACGCGAAGGTCCGGATGGCCAGTCTCTTGTCGAGCTAAGCCTAAAGCCAGGCGCTGCCGCTGCCCTTGCTGCATTCACCAAGGAATCTGTGGGTGGTTCGCTCGACATCAGAGTGGATGGAAACCTGCTTCGCTCGGTGAACATCATCGAAGGCGTCGAGGGAGACCAACTGATCATTCCTTTGACCAACGCAGACGCGCAGTCACTCTTCAAAAACCTTGGGCTGGTCGGGCTGTGAGCCAGGATTTGCATCTAAGTGGAGACCGGCGATTGGTCCAAAGTCAGCTGAGAAGCGCCAAAATGCTGCTGGACCCGCGGAGAGGATCGGCGGCTGTGTGATGTCGAGGTGTAAGTCTGGGCCAAGATCTGCGCAGTCCAACTGAATGGACTTCGAACAACCCTCAAATATTGCACGCGCGGCGAAAGTCCGGTTTCACAGGCAATAGCGCAGCAACGCGCAGAGCAGTTGAACGGCAGGTTTGGGTTCAGTGCGGTCAGTGCCTTGTGCTAAGTGGATGGCGGCTCTGTCCCGCGTAGCGGTCACTCAGACAGAACCCAGCGAACGGCTGCTCTGAGCCCAAAGCAGACACCAGTATAGATTTCTTTGTCAGTTGCCCCGCACTTTTGCCCAGTAAACGGCGATCTGTATCAAGCAGGATTGCGGTAGTCGGGCATTAATTCACCACTGAACATCCTGGGCGCTATCTTCTCATAGGCATGGGCAATGCGGAACACAGCCATGTCATCGTAGGATTGACCAATGATTTGCATGCCTATCGGCATCCCTTCGCTGCTCAAAGACACGGGGACATTCACCACCGGACACCAGTTCAGCATGTTCCACGGAATCGTAAACGCAAGAAGGGCGAACGGATGGATTTTCTGTCCTTCGATTTCCAGCCCGCCGACGCTGAGATCGTAGTCAGCGGGAACGTGTGGCGTGGCAAGAGTCGGGGATATTAATGCGTCAAAACCGTTGTTGAACACACCTTCGTAAACCCGGCGATAAAACTCCTTGATGATGCCCTCATACGCAGCCATTTTTTCAGGTCCGTATTTCCCGCTACCCGCAGCTTTCACCACCGACGCGGCATAGGGCGTCATGATATCAACTTGATCGGCCATGCCGCCAAGTTCTGGTCCCAAGGGGCCGGACAGACCGAAATTCTTGAAAATGTCCGCAATCTCATCGGCTACAAAACCGGGGGCGATCTCAACCTCCTCGACCGTTGCACCAAGGCTCTCAAACCGCTCAATCCCAATCTGCATGGCCGCACGCGTATCGGCGTGGAGGGGAAGCAGCCCCAAACCCGGTGTATAAGCGATCCGCATGCCCCTGATATCGGGGTATTCAAGCGGCATCTCCAATGGTGGCAGAGTAGCCGGTTCGTAGGCTTGACCAGCCATATTGTTCTGCAACATCGCCATGTCCTTGAACGACCGTGCAAGAGGACCTGTACCCGCGATGTAAAGGAGGGGCGAAGTGCTCGCCACGCGCCCGGCTGGCGGTTTGAAACCGTAAACCCCGTTAAAGGCAGCAGGGATACGAACCGAGCCGCCCATGTCCGAGCCGGTCGCAATAGTGCAAAGACCTGCAGCCAATGCGCCGCCCGAGCCACCAGAAGAGCCGCCAACTGCGTATTTCAGGTTCCAAGGGCAACGGGACACTCCCCACAAACGAGACCAAGTCACACCATTAAGATAAAACTCCGGAACCGTTGTCTGGATAGACAGCACCGCGCCTGCTTCTTTTAAGTGTCGAACAATGGTGTCGGCATGATCCATCTTGTTGTCTTTGAGTACGGCTGACCCCTGAGTGACAATCCATCCTTCGTCGTGATGTTCATCCTTGACCCCGACCGTAATTCCTTCAAGGCTCCTAGCGGTGCCATTCATCCAACGTATTTCGGAGTCCTTCGCAGCGGCCAACGCAGCGTCAAAATGGGTATAGGTGACGCAATTAACTTTATCGTTAACTGCCTCATACTGGGCAATCTGCGCCTCCAGAACTTCAACCGGCGACAGTTTTCTGCTTTTGTAGAGGGGCAATAATTCCGACGCTGTCATATAAGCGAGTTCATTCTGCGAAAAACTGGCTGCAAAACTCGGACTTGCACCAAGTCCAACAATCGCTGATGTGGCCATCAGCCCGCCGACAAATTCGCGACGGTTGACTGTATTTCCATTGTTGATCAGATCGTCTCCAGACACTTGAACGCACTCCCAATTTATCGCCCCTCTTCACCAACACTTTACCGCCAAAGCCTTCCGGCAGGTCAATTGAGATTTTCATATCTTTGCGTGTTTAAGATGATCAAAAAATTTTTGACGCTAGCATTCCGTGGGCACTCTGGGCGGCACATTGTCGAAGGCACTGTTGATGCCTACTCAAAAAGGTCGCACAACCTAAATCTGACAGCCAACTCAACGGTAGTGTAGACCGAGAAGGACAATTTCCTTTAGGGAACGACCTGTTTTTCAATTTGTGGACGGTCCTGCAATGTCTCGCCGCCATGCCAGGTGCTCGTCGGAAAAGTTTCCACCTTCGAGCTTGAATGACCTCATTAGTTAATCAGGGTCGGCACCCGTTTCCAGCGGTCTTGTGCCAAGCCTTTGATCAACCCTCGGATGTTACCTAACCCAAAGTTAGAAGGAAGCATCGGCCCGGCGATCTCTTGACGATAATAGCCCCGACAGCCTCTAGAGCATTTACGGCGCGTCGTCTCGCGGTACGCTTCTCGATACCCGCCGCTTCGAACAATTTGGCGTCAGCCTTAATCCATGTCTGACCCCGCATCCGCATCCGCTGATGGATTGCGCAGTAGAGTCTACTGGCCGGCGGAAGATATCGGCGTACGTCCTTCATCGAAAGGATCGTGAAATCATTGCCCCTGGTTGGGTCAGTATTAGGAGGACCTTTTTTAGTACTGGACCGGGTCGCCGTTATCCGGCGCGGCACCTCGCCGGATAACGGCGGTGTTGTTTTTTCCAGTTCCTCCGGCGAAACCGCGAAGTTGGACAGGTCAAACTTTGCCATCAATCTGGTCCAGGACAGTGTCGAACATCGCCCTGCCGCGCGGCTCGTTGTACCGCTCTCCGGGCATGGTGATGGCGCAATCTACCGGCACCTCGATCCGGGCGATGGTGGTCGCGGCGCGGGTCATGATAGCCGCAACCTGTTGCGCCTCCTCGTGGATGGTCTCCGCATCACCAATCAGAACAAGCGCGTCGTGAACCGGTGCGCAGATGCGATGTCCGGCCTCTGTCACCTCACAGGCTGCCACGCGCAAGCAGTCCGCGCCATTCGCCTGCATCGGAAAGTTTTGCAGCATCCGGTGGTTGCGGAACTTCTCGCAACGCGGCTGCACTGGCCATCCAAGCCGAGTCTCAATATCCTGTCCGCAGGAACCCATTTCGATGATGCCCTCCAGCCACGCCCAGAACACCGGATACGTATCGCGGTGGGCGTCGAGCAGACGCATGGCTTCTTTGACCGACTTACCCGTTTGATGGGCCAGAGACTGCGCCCCGAGGCCATAGTTCACGCCGAGTATGACCGGCTTCATAGCGTCGCGGACGGTCCCGTGGGTCTGCCGGGTCGCGCCCTGCGGGGCGAGGCCAATGCTGATAGCGAAGGACAGGTACGGGTCGGTCGCATAGGCCGCCCGCATCTGCGGGTCACCACTTAGACCGGCGGCGATTGCGATCTCCTGCGATCTCCAGTCGAGATAGGCGATGGCCTGTCCTTCGGGCGGCACGATGAGGTGCCGTATCCACTTCGCAGGCCCAAAAACCGACTTGGTGGTCGACGGCGCATTCCGGCTGGTCACGGTACCGAAGGGCGAGATCGTCGTTCGATTTCGCCCGTCGGGGCCGACGGCCAATTTGTTCAGCTTCAGCTTGTCTAGCGTAGACCGCAGTTCCCGAAACTCGGCGAGTTGGGGATATACAGCTAGCATCCCTTTGACCGTATCCTCGTCCATCTTCGCCCGGCCCGTCTCGGTACGTGGCCAACTCAAACCTTGTTGCTGGGTGAACGCGTCGAAATTGGCGAAGCTGAAAGTGCCGTCTGCCCGGTAGAAGCTAAAGCGGTCCATCTGCTGGATGAGGCCTAGCCGGATGTCCTTCCAGCAATCTGTCAGGCATTCCCAGAGCGTCGTGTCGATAGGCACGCCTTCCCACTCCATCCTGGCGACCGCGACCATGTAGCGGCCCCTGAACAGCGCCTGTGCGAGGGTGATATCGCCACCTCGGGTGATGAACGGGGCCAACCGAAACAGGAGCGGACGCAAAGCATCCACGTCGCTTTGACAGTAGTCGAGGATGGCCTGGCGCTCCGCCTCGTCCCAGATGTGAGTTTCACGCTCGATGATAATGTCCCGCATGGCATCCTTGTATTCCGCGCCGGCGGTTGGGATGCCGAGGGACATAAGAGCAGATAGCAAGCCATATCCATTCGGCGACGGCTTGCGGCCGTTCATCAGCGCTTTGTATTCGACGTAGAGATCAAGGATGTTAAGCGGTGGCGGCCAGCCGAGGTCGAGGAAGCATCCTATCTCGGCTGAGGCGTAGTAGCAGACGACCAGAGCGTCGTCGTCGAGGGAAAAGGGAGCCGTCGACAGTCCCCTCAATTCGAACTCCCACATGCGAAGGAGGCGGTTGGTGCGCAGCTCCCGCGCAACCATGCAAACAACGCGGGGGCAGTGTCCCGAAGGCGAGCGGAATTCAAAGTCCAGCAGCCAGATCTCCCGGAAGCGGTTGAACCCGTCGATCACCGGGCCAAGCCCTTGTGGCGGCGGACGGCGGGATGGTCAGCGTTAATGATGATGCCATCCGTCCCGAACCCGCGCTGGAGCAGTTCCATCATACCCTCGCGGCCTTGATCGACTTGACCGGGCCATTTGACCTCACCAAGTGCCTGCTGGTCTTCTGCTTCCTTGACGAGATATCGGCCCTCCGCCCGCATAGAGGACATACGGGTCCACGCCTCTTCTCCCGACTTAACGGCACGAATAGCCGACTTGTGCCACTCGTTGTCAGACGTAGGGAATGTCGGCAAGAGGTACACCTTGCCAGAGATGGTCACGAGAAGTCGCAGAAGGACGAGACGCGCCTCGTCATCGGTGATTTCGGTTTCTTCTGGCGTTAGGTGTTGCGCCAGAAGATAGCGTTCCTTGTCGAGACCGTTGTCCCCGTCGATCTCAAAAATTCGTCCAATGAACTGCCATACCGGGTGGGCGCGGAAGTACTCGAACCTCTTTGGCTTACCGATGCTGACCTCGAAGTAACCATCGGTCTGCGCGGCCTCAAACTCCTCTACTGGGACAAGAAAATCATCGAGGTTGAAGGGGCTGGCGGGTTTCTTTGAATTGGTTGTCATGCTTATTCTCCTATCTTGCGCCTTAGGCCGCTATTCGCCCTTCGATCCATTCGTTGACTTCACTCTCGAACCAACCAACAGAACGCAGCCCGATCTTCACGGGTTTTGGAAATGTCGGGTCGTACCAGCGGCTTTTGGGATTGATGGCTTCGTAGATTCCGCTGCGGCTTTTGCCGGTGCGGTCCTCTACGGCAGGACGGCGAAGGATTCGGTCTGGCATCTGCAATACCTCACTGATGGTTATCGGTACTGCGAAGTTGTCAGGGTTCCCTGCCGCATCGGAGGGGCCAATTAATTGGTAGGAGTTTTTCGGCGGCGAATGCCTAGGTTCTGGACAGATAAAACGCTCAGACCTCAACGGCAGCGTCTCACCAGCAGCAGACGTTCGGAAAAATTGCTATTATGACCGCAACGCGGACAAAGCTGCCAGCCGTCGCTGCATCACTTGGACAAGAACGCGGTCACAAGTCTATTGAAGTCTTCCGGGCATTCGCGAGTTGGCCAGTGGCCAGCAGAGAGCACTTCCAGCTCTGCATTCGACATAGTCGCTGCCGCAGTCATTACGTCAGAGAGAGGAACCAATGCATCGGCGTCGCCATGAATGAAAAGCGCAGAGCATTCGATATCCGGTAGGTGTTCAGTGAAAACCGTGTGCAACCTGCGGAAACCCATCTCGCCTCGTTGAAAGCCTGAAAATGCCTCTCCATTCGAACTGTCAGAAAGAACTTCCTGCACTTCCGCTGAGATTTCCGGCGTGACTTTGCTTGGGTCTTTGAAGATTTGCTTCAGGGCTACATCAAGCAGTTTCGGACTGCGCCTCATCGCAGCGAAGCTCCAGCGGTTGAGCGGTAGCCATGTGAGCAAGTAAGTCAACTCGTGCATTGGGCCGCGAGGCGCCACGCCAAAAGTCGATACGGGTATGACCTTTTCAACTCGTTCGGGCTGATGGACCGCCATTGAGAGGGCGGCGCCGCCTCCCATAGAAATACCAACAAGAGACGCACACATGATTTCAAGCGCATCCATAAGGTCGCTGAGCCAAAGTCGAAGGTCTGAGATGGTGTAGTTCCTACCAAATTCTTCGCTGCCGCCATATCCTGGCCAGTTCACAGCGATCACATGATGTTGCTTGCCCAGTTCGGGAAACAAAAGCCGCCATGATAACGAAGCGCAATCGAGCCCACCACCGTGCAGGAGGACTACTGGCGTACCTTCATTCTCTTTACCGGCTTCAAGGAAGCTTGCACGACCGTGTTGGAAGTCGGTCCACGAAAGGGAAGGCAATGGCATTTGATCAACTCCGTAAATGTACAGAAATGGTATGGGAGACTTACCCAACAAATACCCGATATCAGCACAGGCATAATTTGATCGCACCATTTAACAGCAATCGAGAGTGGGCCTCCAATGGTTCAGTGACACCACATGTATCCGCTTGTCAGTTCGCCATTTATTAGCATGACCCGGCAAACCGGGCTTGCCTCATACTCACCAAATTGAAAGGCTCGAATGCGATGTCTTACCGAATTGCCATTTTTGCTCAAGGATCACGCGGCGATGTACAGCCATACGTTGCCCTTGCCCAGCGATTGGTTGAGCGTGGTCATAAAGTCACTCTTGCCGCGCCGGATGACTTTGAGGGTTGGATCAAAGCCAAAGGGTTAACTTTCGCGGCGATGGGCACGAATATGCGGGATCTATTGGCATCGCCTGATGTACGAAAGACGCTTGCGGGCAATCCTCTTGGCATGCGCAAACTCTGGAAATCCGTGGCGGTGCCGATGCTTGAAGCCTCTCTCAAGACGCTTTGGGATGTTGGACAGAATGCTGACATTCTGATCCATCACCCTAAAGTGGTTGGCGCCGCTGATGTGGCCGAGGTAACCGGTGCGCCAGTTGTCGTTGCCTCGCCGGTGCCGATTATTCCAACCGGAGATTTTCCGATCATCACGATGACACGCAACCTTGGAGGCATGCTCAACCGGTTGACGTGGGCACCTTTGCGATGGGCCCGGCGATTTTATGGTCGGTCATTGAAGACATGGCGAGAAGAAACGCTTGGGCTGTCAGATCCCTTTCGTCCGCGAGATGGCACCGACCCCTGGTACGGAGCGGACTTACGGCTCGTTGGAATTTCGCGCCATGTTATGCCGTGTCCATCAGATTGGGATGCCAAGACCGTTTTGACTGGGTATTGGCACCTTCCACGGGAGACCGATTGGTGCCCCGACGCGTCACTTGCTGCCTTTCTAGGAAAAGGGAACGCCCCTGTTTATTTCGGCTTTGGTTCAATGCCTGTCGAGGATCCGCACTCTGCGGCGCGCGCAATCTCCGAGGCCACACAGGCCGTTGGTTGCCGCGCCGTTCTGGCCGCAGGTTGGGCGGGACTTGGCGCAGAAGGCTTGCCGAGCCACGTCCATGCGATCAGCACAGCACCACATGACCAGTTGTTTCCATTGATGTCTGGCGTGGTGCATCACGGAGGAGCCGGAACGACTGCCGCCGGTCTGCTGGCGGGCCGTCCAACCCTGATTTGTCCAGCCGGCGTGGATCAACCTTTTTGGGCTGCGCGCGTTCAAAAATTGGGGTGTGGCCCTTCGCCATTGCCACTCAAAAGCTTGTCGGCTTCTGCGTTAACCAAGCAGTTGGAAGAACTTGTGACTACTTCCTCCTTTGCCTTGAACGCCGCCAACGTCAGTCGGAAACTATCAAAAGAAGACGGCGTTGGAACAGCCGTTTCCATAATTGAAGACACAATGCATATACATGCCGGTGACCTACGCTAAACTTTCTACGCGACAGATAATGGTCTCCTTTGGGCTCGATGCAGACGTTCAACCAAGTCGTTAGAAGGTCGGCTCTGCGGTTGAAGCCGCCGATAAGTCAATTTGTTGGGATGTATCACAACGGCCGAAACCAGGCCTTCGACGTGTTCTCGTAGTGCTGCGTTTCCAGGCCGCTTGCCGGACATTCGCTGCTAGAGCGTAGTGCGCACGGCATCTGATGACCGGATAGCGGACTAAGCAACGATTATTCCCATCAACTATTTTGCCTATTGTCTGCGACCACCCGTCGATTGACTTACGATTTGATAGCTCGTCTATTTGAGGGATCCGAGATCCAGTCGGCAGGCAGCATTCACATCAATCTAATTGAGCGACGAAGAGTACCATGCATGATCAGCAATCAATCCGGGAACACGTCTGCACCAGAGGAAACCCTGCCCTTAGTGGATGCAGGTATTACGCACGTAGTTGGGCCTGAAATAGGACAAAAACGGTCAATCCCGCTACGAGCACTTTTTTTGATCATTCCCGTTTCGGTCATGTTGGGAGGAGTGTTGGGCTTGTATTTCCAACCACCCGGTTTGCGTGCATTCTTTTCGGTTACCGGCCTTCAACCCGGTGCAGGAAGCGATACGCCAATCGCAGTCGCGGTAGAGCAAATCGAAAGCGGTGCAAAGGTTTCTGTAGAGAGTGAAGGCGACGTGCTGGCGCTGGGACGGCTGATCCCAAGGGGGGATGTCGCAAGCGTATCAATGCCGTTCGGATCAAGTGACGCCAGAATCGAGACTGTTGAGGTCGAAGTGGGTGATACCGTGACACGCGGAGACGTGATCGCTGTTCTAGACAATCTGTCTCAGCTCGAAGCCTCTTTTGAACTGGCTCAGGCCAACGTTAAGGCGGCTGAAGTCTCGCTGGACCGGTCACGCGCTTTGAACCGGGCGAGCCTAGAAGAAGCGCAAGCGTCGCTGTTAAGCGCAGAAGCAACAGCAGAGACTGTCTGACGTCAGCACCAATGGGACAGTTTAAGTAGATTTGATAAGAGAGGGTTTCTGGCTCATCGTAACCGCCAAGGAGTGGAGATGAGA
>NZ_JBQFUP010000015.1:0-17664 GCF_056539265.1 Ruegeria sp. BC3 | reverse complement strand
TCATCTCCACTCCTTGGCGGTTACGATGAGCCAGAAACCCTCTCTTATCAAATCTACTTAAACTGTCCCATTGGTGCTGACGTCAGACACCAAAATCAGGAGGCATAAGCGTGCAAAAGTAGAACAAAGACCAAGACCACTAGAAGTGCCGGCCCATGCCGAAAATATTGAAACAACACTAGTCCATCGCGGATTTGACGGGCTTCGGTGAGCATCGCACGTCGAAGACTTTTCGAGAGCTACCCACTACACCGAAATCGGATGTTGAGATGGCTCGGGCCAACTTCCGCTTTATCGGGCAAAGCTTCAATTCTCTGCTGCGCAGCATCCTGACTGTACTACGTCAGCGATGCGCAGAATGCTGACTTTGCGAATTTGCGAGAACGGCTCAAATGAAATTGCCTTTAACCAAGCAGCAACAAGTTGGGGGTGTCGTCTGGCAAACTTACCGTTCGCAATATCCCAACAGAATCTCTGAGCGGAACCCGAAATTGCTTTAAGGTTGCGTAAACAACGTTGGTTCCTCACTTTGAGAAACGTAATCCATAGCAAGATTGAAAGAGAATTAAATGAAACGCCTGTTTCCATCTCTGCCGGAGAACGCGACACTTGGAAGTGTCTATCAAGCCTTTCCAGACAAGCTTTCTCCGCTGTGCGCGTACGAAAGTCTTGTGATGAGGGGCGAGAGCGATCTCACGGTTGCTGAACGTGAACTAATCGCAGCTTATGTCTCTGGCTTGAATGCTTGCGCGTATTGTCATGGGGCGCACATCGTTTTCGCCAAAGCCTACGGTATTGAAGTCGAGACAATCGAGGCACTGATGGAAAACCGCGATACGGCTCCCGTCGAGGATCGTCTCAAACCGTTGCTGGCATACATCGAAAAGCTTACTGTCTCTCCATCCCGAATGACGGAAGCAGACGCCAAAGCGGTCTATGCGGCAGGCTGGTCGGAGAGTGCGTTGTTCGATGCTATCCAAGTTTGCGGTGTCTTTAATCTCGTGAACCGCTTCATAGAAGGAACAGGTGTCCAAAGCCCTGGCACCGACCCAAGAGAAGCGGACGAAGCCACTTTAAACCGATGCCGCAGTGACAGCTTCTATACCGATTTCGGACGAGAGAACGGCCTCGACATCCCTTGAATTGATGTTGTTCTAACGTTCGAAACGCCACGAAAAGCTGGTCCGATAGAGCGGCAGATGCGTCCTTCGCTCTCGGGGTTAAATCATTCGTCGGATCAAGTCGGCGCATTCATTTATTGTTGGTGGATCCATGTTCAAGCCTCAACGATCCGTCCTGCTTTTCGTAGATAACTCAATTTCTGATAAGGTTTTGGGGGCATGTGGGCTTTGTAAGGGTGGAGAGTTGCTTAAATTTGACGCTGAAACAACGAAATTACTTGAAATCGCCTATCAAGGCGCAGAACTGACGCGGCGAAGACAGGCTTCATTTGATGCGCTGTGCCCGGCTCCTGGTGAAACTATTTTGGACATCGGTTGTGGCAACGGGATGTTAACAGTTGAGTTGGCCCGGGCAGTTGGCTCGGATGGCTATGTCATCGGGATCGACCCAAGCGCTGACATGACGGCAGCTGCTAGAGAACGGTGCAGCGACTACGCAAACGTGGAGTTTCGTGCTGGTGCCGCAAATAGCTTGCCCATTGAGGATGAGAGTGCTGACAAGGCCGTCTCGGTACAGGTCTTTGAGTACATCGAAGACGTAGACGGTGCGTTGGCTGACACGCTGCGGTGCGTCAAACCCGGCGGGCGCCTCGTCATCAGCGATCTACACTTTGGCAGCTTGATCTGGTTCAGCGATGAGCCCGACAGAATGCAAAAGATGCTGACATCCTGGAACCAGCACTTTGTGAGTGGTTCCGTCCCGGAAAGACTGCCCGCGCTGATAAAGGCTCGCGGCGACCGTGTGGAAGATGTCTTGTCGTTCACAATGACGGATCACCAGTTGAAGCCTGATGGCCTCGCAATCATGATGATGCACCTCATGAAGCAATACACTGTCGCAAATGACCATGTTGATCCCGCAGTTGCGCAATCGTGGTTTGATGAGCAGCTCAGCCTTGCAAGGACTGGACGCTTCTTTTTTTCGATGACCCAATTTGTTGTCGTGGTGCGCAAAAAGGGGTGATTGAGCTAAGTAAATCGGCCTGGGTTCTTTCGCGGGCTTCATGAAAGTCTCGTATTGGTACTTACTCAATGGCTACAACACAGGTGCGTGGCTGCCACTTCCAGCTTGCAGCTGCATTTGGCGTGATCTAATCGCCTTATTCGGCCGATTGTCACCAAGTGTCGTCAGAACCTTCCTGGATAAAGACTCACCATGTTCTGCACGTCAAGCTCACTCGAAAACGCATCGGGATTACTCCAGATCACGTCATTAATATAGTCGCGTTCAGCGTGAAAATCGTCAGCTGTAGGCCGCGGCTTCCGGGCTTCGGGGCAGGCTCTCTTGGTCCAACCGATCAGTCCACCAAATACGGTCCAGATGCTGGGTGACATTGTATGGGAAGCCATCTCATGGTCCTTTCCGAGTTACTTGCGCTGTCGCAACAAAGGTAACTGTTCACCTGTTTTTCTGGTATCCGGCACAAAATTGTGCTGTTCTACAAAAATGAAGAATGGGTTCCGAAATTGGTCGGATATTCGTGTGTTCCTCTCTGTCTTGAGAGAAGGATCGACGCTTGCGGCCTCTAGAAAGCTAACGGTCTCCCAACCAACGGTCGCCCGACGCATTGATGTTCTCGAAAGAGAAACAGGGTTGACGCTGTTTGAGCGCGGTACGCACGGGTTTAAGCCGACCCGAGAAGCGCTTCGCCTCGCTCCCCTAGCCGAGGCAATCGAGGCTTCAGTCCTCGAATTTGCCGATTGCGCGAAGGAATTGACGTCGACACAACCCATCCGTATCACCGCTTATTCGGCAAACTTCTCCGCACGCATGATTGAAATCGTAAACGAGTTTTCCGCCGACAATCAGGATGTCGCATTCGAGTTTTTATCCAGCGTTCGGGCGCTGGACCTGATGGCGGGCGAGGCCGACATTGCTTTGCGCCTTGCAAGAACCGATCCCGATCCTGACCTGATTTGCCGGAAGATCAGCACGGCCCGCTGGTCTTTGTTCGGCAGCAGAAATTACGCGGACAAATTTGGCTTACCGGGGTCAACTAATGATCTGGACGGGCATCAGTTTGTTACCTTTCAGCGGGACGATGTACCAAATGTATTCCACGAATGGTTGACCAATCACGTGGAGCCGGACCAGATCGTCATGTCTTTCACTGAACTGGAGCTAATGCATGCGGCGATCAGGTCAGGGCAAGGTCTTGGGATCAGCAATGTCAAGCTGGTTGAAACAGACATGTCTTTTATCCGATGTTTCGACGAAATCCCTGAACTTGCGGTGCCGCACCTAATGCTCATTTCGCCGGAAGCCTATCGTCGGCCAGAGGTTAGAGCCTTCGTTAAGTTCTTCGCACCTCGCTATGCGGCAATCTACAAGTAGTTATTTAGGCAAAAAGGATTGAGAACACGCGAACAAGCTTTTTTGCATGTGCGCCAAGACCGCAATTGCGAATAGAAGCCTTATGCGACGAGCCCCAGGATACTCTTGGAGAAGACAATGGGAGGTCAAATTGATCGGCGCGCCCAAGTCGCTGCAAACTGCCTTAACTCCGATATGCCATCACGTGGTGCATGATCAGATTAAGAACTTCAACATCGTTCTGGTTAAATGTCTGGTATCGGAATTTGACCGTTCCCCGGTCGGGCTTCGAACGTGATGGTGTAATTGCCTCAACCGTGACGCGCACGCTGATCGTGTCACCGGAATACACAGGAGCCAGCCACCGCACCTCGTCCATACCATGTCCACCCAGATTGGTGCCGGTAAGTACACCAGTGTCGCGGAACAACCTGAAAGTAAGCGCTATTGTCTGAAATCCACTGGCTATGAGACCGCCGAAAATCGACTCTGCGGCAGCCACTTTGTTAACGTGGAAGGGCTGCGGGTCATGAACCAGTGCGAAGTCAATAATCGCTCCCTCGGTCAGCGTAACGCCTCCGGTTTCGAAGGTTTCGCCAACCGACAAATCGTCGATGTATTTTCCACTAGCCATGGCAAAAGTATAGTTTGATGCAGACTCAACCGTCAACGCGGAGCCAGGCTCGGCCGCCACTAATGCCGCATTGTCTTTCGACCATTGCAAAGATCGTAATGGAGAACTAAGTCAGTGGTCGTTGACCTATGCCGCGGCGACAAATAGGTGCGCTTCTTGCGGTACGTGCAATACGCCTTCTTTTTCATATCTAGACAAGGCGTCTGCAACCTCTTCCACGACCTTGTTGGTGACGTCAGCACCTGCATCCCTAAGATCGGTTTCGATTGGCAGCGCCATGATTTGCGCGCGAAGATCAATAAATCTTCGCTCAAGTACCAATGGCTCGTGACGAGCTATCTTGAAGCCTGCATCGACCAACAAGTTCGAAATGAGGTCCCCATCTCGAAACGAAAAAGGCGCTCTGGCTTTTACTGCGGCATCTGTTCCAACATGCCGTTCGAGAGCTTTTGCAAGCGCTCCATTGAAGGGCGACACTGCGCGCCAACATGTCAAAAATAGCTGACCGTCATTGCGTAAGATCCTATGAACTTCCTGCAAAGCGGCGGATTTGTCGGGGAAGAACTGAAGCCCCTGTTGTATGAAGGCATAGTCAAACGTAGCATTTTCGAAAGGTAACTCGGTTACATCTGCTGCATACCACTCGAGCACATGACGACAATCCGGCTGATTGGACTGCGCGACCTCAATCATGGTTTCGTTCAGATCTACGCCAACCACCCGCCCTTCGCCCGTCAGTTTCCTTGCAATCTCTCGCGTCAAAGCCCCGGTGCCGCATGCAATGTCGATGACACAAGTCCCGCTTCGAAGCTGAACCTTCTCCATGGTTGCTTCAGCCAATGGGCCGAACATCGCAGGCACACTATGGTTGTTGTACTTCTGCGCAGCTTCTTTGGTCAGCCGAAAATTGTCCGTCATCAAAAAATCCTCCTAGCAACGCGTCAAAAACGGACCACCCTCAGTGACCCAAAATCGTAGTCTCACGATGTTTCAACCGGCAGGCTCTCATCGGCGCTCCACTCAGCCCATGAACCATCATACAGGCGGGACTTTTCAAACCCCATTTGGCGCAGCGCAAGGAGCCCACAAGAAGCAGCTATGCCACGGCCGCAATAGGCGATGACCTCATCGTCAGTTTGAATTCCCTTGTCCTGATAGTGCTTGAGGAGCTTGGAATGATCCGCCAACTTGAATGACCCACGTTCCTTTAGTTTAGCTGCACGTTCGGATATGGGTGTGTGTGCCAAGTCCGGATCGATGTTCGATATCGCCGGTATGTTGACCGCACTGGGGATATGTCCCGAGCGACCTCCCCATGTGTGAACTCCGTCGCCTCGGAAGAGGTCGTTTGGTAGAAAGTCCACAATTCTGACCCCGGGCTTACCCATCGCATCCAAGACATCAGCTTGGCGGGCAATCCAATTGCTCTGCACTGTTGGTTCAAAGTCACCATGCTCAACGGTTGGATCGCCAGTTTCAGTGGTTCGACCTTCGAGTTTCCATTGCTGCAAGCCGCCGTCCAAGACCTGCACGTTTTTATGGCCATAGTGCGAAAGTGCCCACCAAAGACGCGCAGACGCCAACGGAAGCCCGGAGTCATCGTAGACCAAGACATGACTGTCGTTGGAAACACCCAACTCGCGCATCCTTTTCCCAAAATCCTCTGGCCCGAGCATCATGTCGGGAGTGTTCTGAGTGCTGTCTGCAAGCTCTGTCGACATGCCAACATACACGGCGCCAGGAATGTGCTCGGCTTGGAACTCGCTCCTATCGTCATAGGCCACGCCCTTGCCGTTTTCCTCCCTAAACTTCCAGCGAACATCAATGATGCGTAGTTTCGGGTTAGTCAGGTTATCTGCCAACCAAGCCGTATCAATGAGCGGGCGAGTTTGGGTTGTCATACCTACGTTCTCCTCTAACCGGACGCGGGTCGAGCCGTATGGAATAATCCCCAAAATTGCTTTCGGAGTCCAATTTTGGAAAATCGGGATTTGATATAGCAAATATGGTTTAAACGGCATGTTGATGATTTAATGAGACTTCTGAAAGAAACGGATGCTGAAATCATCGCGCCTCGGAACGTCGATTTCCTTTGACTCGTTTATGGGTAGGCATGCTCATATAGCTCACTGACGGACAGGTTTGGTACAGATAGTGGAAGGTTTGGATGCTTGAAGATCGGTACGGAAGCCCGCTAACGACCACATCACAAACTGCGCGAGACGCCTACGTTGAAGGCATCGACCGATTTCTGGGTGCTTTTGATGATGTTGAAGAAGCTTACCGTTCTGCAATGCAGGCAGATGATAGCTTTGCCATGCCCCATGTTGGGCTTGCGCGCTACCTTGTTACTGTCGGGCGTGCACAAGATGCAAAGCGTGAAATAGCCGTCGCAAAGGAACTGTCGCATGGCGTCAGCCCGCGCGAAGCCGCCCAGATCGACATTATCAGCGATCTCATTGAGGGGCGTGCACCGCAGGCCTACAGGCGCATCCGAGATCACGTCACAGACCATCCGCGAGATATTTTGCTTGCTCAGACATGTACCAGCGTATTTGGCTTAATAGGGTTTTCAGGTCAGGCTGGACGCGAGGCGGAGCAGCTTGCGTACACAACCCTGTTGAAGCCACACTATGGCGACGACTGGTGGTTTCTCTGCCAGCACGCATTTGCCCAGATGGAGGCCGGACAGATCGGCCCGGCCGCGGAAAACATCGAGCGCGCGCTTGAGTTGAAGCCAGACAGCGCACACAGTGCACATGTCAGGGCCCATCTCTACTATGAGAACGGGGAGACGGACGCTGGCTACGCTTATCTGCGCGAATTCTGGCAAGACTATCCCTTCACAGCGTATCTGCACTGCCATCTCAGCTGGCACGTCGCTCTGTGGGCGCTTGAGAGCGGCGATGTGGCAGGTATGTGGAAGCTGTTCGATGATTATGTTTCCCCCGACCGACCTCCTGCGCCACCACTGAACGTTTTGACTGATAGTGTGGCAATTGTTCACCGCGCCTTTTTGACTGGCGAGCAAATTCCTCAGGAGCGTTGGCAACAACTCAGCGACTATGCTGTTCAGTTCTTTCCTTCACCTGGCTTGGCTTTTGCGGATGTTCACGCTGCTCTTGCGCATGCGATGGCTGGAAACAGAGAGCGTCTGGAAACAACCATTGACGGCGCAAAGGGACCCGCAGGCCCCACCGTTGCTTCGGTCGCAGGCGCATTCCGTGCGTTGGCGGATGGAAATGCGGATGAAGCGATTGAGAAATTCGTCAGGGTCATGTCTGAGCACGAACGCCTTGGTGGTAGCCGGGCGCAACGCGACATTATTGAGTTTTCATTGGCGCATGCTCTGGCAATTTCAGGACAATCGAATGAAGCTCGACGCATTCTCAACATGCATCGACCGCATACCTCTCACGACCATGCAGTTGCCACGCTAGAAGGATAGGGTGCCCGCATTTTTGACGCCCGCAATGAGCGCAAATTACACGTTTTCAACGCCACTTAGAACGGAGGCTGTCGCACGACGTTACCAAGCCCCAAAAGTGATAGTTGGCGGAAAAGACCAATCTGACTGCTAACATCAGCTTTCTCAAAAGCCCGTCTTAGGATTGTGCGAGCGGTGTTTGTGGTCTTGTCGGTGGGCTACTGTGGAGGGATTGGACTGCGCGTCACTCACGCGGCCAACAAGCTGATCAGTCGCCCAGAAGAGTGCTTCGATCTAATGGAACTCAAATAAGACGGGTCTATGCCTTGGATCGGCTTTGATGTCGCTAGTATCGAGAAACAACCAATTGTGGTAATCTCCTACCTTTAATTTGGGGGTTATTGTGATGGAATACTATGATCTCGGTAGCTACAGCCGAAAGATCACAACCTCGTCGGACGAAGCCCAGCTTTGGTTTGATCGTGGTTTGGCTTGGACTTACGCGTATAACCACGAAGAAGCGATTGTTTGCTTTCAGAATGCCGTGGCTGCGGATCCAAATTGCGCAATGGCGCACTGGGGCATCGCGTATTGTATTGGGCCGAACTACAACAAGCCCTGGGAAACATTCGAAGAAGACGAGAAGCCTGACTGTATCGCCTTGGCGAAAGCGTCAATCCAGGCTGCTGCGTCGTTAAAGGACCGGCTGACGCCTGTTGAACGCGCGCTAATCGATGCCATTCCAGCGCGTTATCCATCCTCATCGGATATTGATGATTTCAGCCCGTGGAATGATGCCTTCGCTGATGCGATGCGAAAGGTTCACTCCGAATTCGATCAGGACCTGGACGTGTCTGCGATTCTGGCCGAGTCGCTCATGAACCGGACACCTTGGCAGCTTTGGGATTTGCCGACCGGAAAGCCCGCCGAAGGGGCCGATACGCTCGAGGCAATATCCGTGCTCGAAAATGCGTTCGATACACTTTACGGAGCATGGGAGCACGCAGGACTATTGCACATGTACATTCACATGATGGAAATGTCGCCCCACCCCGAACGGGCACTGCGTCACGGCGATGTGCTCAGCACGCTGGTGCCCGAGGCCGGGCATTTGTTGCACATGCCGACCCATATCGACGTGTTGTGCGGAGACTACATGAACGTGGTACTGCGCAATCACAAAGCCATATTGGCAGATCGCAAGTTTCTGAAGCGCGAAGGCCCTGACAATTTCTATTCCGTCTATCGGTGCCACAACTATCACTTTAAAATATACGGTGCGATGTTCTTGGGGCAACCATCGGCAGCAATCGAAGCCGCCGATGAGCTGATCGACACCTTGCCGTCAGACACTCTTCGGCCGATGGCGGACTGGTTTGAAGGCTTCATACCAATGAAGCAACATGTGCTGATCAGGTTTGGTCGCTGGCAGGATATTCTCAATCAGGATCTGCCAGAGGATGAAGAGCTTTACAGCGTGACCATTGCCATGATGCGGTACGCAAGGACGGTTGCCTTGGCCAACCTACACAGGGTCGCCGAAGCCGAGAGTGAAAAAGCCATGTTCTATGATGCTCTGGCCAGAGTTCCTGAGACCCGAATGCTGTTCAACAACACATGCCAGGACATTCTGAAGGTCGCTGAGCAAATGATGCTGGGTGAGCTGGCCTATCACGCAGGAGAGTATGAGACGGCCTTTGACCATCTGCGAAAGTCAGTCGAGATCGACGACAACTTGCCATACGACGAGCCCTGGGGCTGGATGCAACCCACCCGTCATGCGCTGGGTGCTCTTCTTCTTGAACAGGGCCAGATGGAGGAAGCCGAAGCTGTTTACCGTGCAGACCTTGGCCTGGATGCAACGCTTAGTCGGGCCTGTCAGCATCCGGGTAACGTCTGGAGCCTGCATGGCCTGCACGAATGTCTCACCAGGCGCGGTGAAACGGTCGAAGCCGCCCACATCAAGCTACAACTGGACAAGGCCACTGCCCGCGCCGAGGTGCCGATCAAGGCATCGTGTTATTGCAGGCAGAAGGCTTTGGCCGCCGAATAATCACTGATCAACAGCAATGGCCGGGCTATTTGCGAGGCCCGCTTCTGCCCTAGACCGGGACTCGTTTAACTTCGTTGATGGCAACCGTCTGGGCGACCACAAGACTGCCAAGCATCGCTTGGATGCCGTTTTGCGGTAAATCAACCGCATGGTAGCATTGCGTAAGATTTGCAGTCGGGGGGCAACATGGTCTTAACATTCGCACAAATGGAAACTCAGGAAATATCCAAAGCAAATCCGATTTCAGCAACTGACGCGCTGGCAGTACTGATCGAAGACCCCAACGCACTTGTGGTGGACGTGAGGGATAGCGCTGAAATGGCGGCCACAGGTATCAGCCCCAGAGCAATTCCGGCTCCTGGTCGCGCCGTCGCTTGGATGGCAGACCTTGAAAGTGAATACAGATCTCAAGAGTTACAGGATCGTGGAAGGCGAATTTTCACCACCTGTGGCGGCGCTCCTAGTTACCGAGGCGCGGCAGCGGCAAATGTATTGACTGCGATGGGTTTTCAAAACGTGCAGTTCATCGATGGAGGGATGGCGGCTCTGATCGCAGCGGGCTCCTCTACAAAGCAGCCTTAAAAAAGGCGAAACCAACGGTGTTGAGCAAACAGAGCAGAGGAGTAAATAGATACGTCTCAGCTTCCAGAGTTGTGTCTCGATACGACTTGCGACTGAGATTTAAGCCAGTTGACGAACACCTTAGCCTCTGGGCGCTGAAATTCTGCTTGAGTCTGGATGTAGTAGACGCCGAAGAGAGGCTCAGAGAACAATTCAATCATCCGGCCAGATGACAGATCGTCCTCGAAAAAAGCTCTGGCAGAATACGTGATACCGTCACCCCGGCGAACCGCAGTCATGATCAGGTTCCCCGGCATGTGATTGATCGTCAATGGCTCGAGAGGTACGACCCCATGATAGGTGAACCAGTCGGCCGCCTCGTTGGTGCCTAGTTCCTGCAACCAAGGCAGCTTTGTCAGAGTGGCCGGGTCACGCAGATCTTGGCCTTCCACAAGTGAAGGTGCTCCGATCACGACCATGTCGGAGACAAGAACAGTATCCTCCTCTTTTCTCGGCATGCGTCTGTCGTGATACCGAATGGCGACATCGATGCCGCCTGGTCTTATCTGAACCAGTTCCGAAGTTGGGTTTAGCATCAAAGTGATCTCTGGATGTTCACGTTGAAACTCTGCCATTCTCGGCAATAGCCACTCCACCGCGAATGCTGGTGACATTGTCACTTGAACGGGGCGCTGGGCTGTGTGTTCTGCCAGTCGTTCGACACCCCTTCCAATAATTTCAAAGCCGATACCCAGTTCACGCGCAAGAATGATGCCTGGCTCTGTCAATTCAATGCTGCGCCCACGTTTAGCAACAAGAGCTATACCCAAGTGCCTTTCCAACGATTTCACCTGCTGGCTGACAGCCGCTTGGGTCACGTTCAAGTGTTCAGCCGCCACGGTGTAACTCCCTGCTTCCGCAACTGCTGAGAAAGCGCGCAAAGCGTTCATCGGGGGAAGGTGCAGCCAGTCCATGCTGTAGATTTTCTAATATTTGGTTAGACTATTTGAGTCGCATGATATCGACATTCTTGACACTATTAACAGTGAAATCTGCTCAGATATTACGAAGTATTGGAGCGGATGCTCTAGTACCGATGTCAACCTAGCCGCATGCCAGGAGATCTTGATACGATGGAAAAACTTCAAGGTGGATGTTACTGTGGTGCTGTTCGTTACCAGATCGCGACACCACCTGTCTGGTCGGGACATTGCCATTGCCGTTCATGTCAAATGGCTCTTGGTGGCGCCTTTGCAACTTGGACTAAGGTAGCCGCCGAAGACTTCGCCGTTATCAAAGGCGAAATCCAACACATTGAGAAAACTCCGGGTATTCGCCGCGGGTTTTGTCGGGACTGTGGAACGACGTTGACCTATGCCGCCCTAAATGAAGTTGAGGGCCAAGACTGGAGCGCTGACGCTTGGTTTTCTGCTGTGACGTTGGACGACCCGTCGATTGCGCAGCCCAAGGCCCACGTGTTCGTATCACATCAGCAGCCATGGATAAAACTCGACGACGGGCTGCCGACGTTTCCCGAGTTTTAATCAACTTTCCGAGCGAACTGAGGAGAAAGCGATGAACACTGTTTATTCATATGCCTGCAAGGATTGCGAGGGCATGGAGGCCTGCCCAGGCAAAGTGATCGCAGCGACCAAAGATGAAGTATGGAAACTCATGGAGCTCCACGCGGTGGTTGCCCATGGAGAAGACCCCAGCTCGTGGGATGCCGACACTCGAGAATATCTGGAAACACTGATAAAGCCCGCGTGATCAAATAAATTAAGCTTCAAGTTCCTACGGGTAATCGGCCAAAATTATCAACTTGGTTTGTTTAACCGCGAAGGGCAGCTTTCCTCCGCAGCTGGGAAATTGCTAGGCCCATTTGTGAGTATCCGGTTTGGGCTGCGGCCTACCGCCAAGGCGCCTAGAAGCGCAAGGCCATCACGAACCCAAATCGGAAACGTGTGAGATTGGTTTCCATCACAAACCATCCTGCTACAGCGAAACCCTGCTTCTATTCAGGCAAACCGGCTAGTCGCAAAGACGCACAGTCTTTCTCCAGCCTTTTTCTGTCAGAGAAAAGTTGAGTATTCGCCCAGTCCGATATGGAAAACTGAGGGCGGTATTTCATCACATTCCGTGCTTCATCGCGAGCGGCCTCAAGGTTCTCCGTCTCTACATGGACGATTACGAGGTCGAGGTGACCAAAGCCTTCAACCCTCTGACCATATTCGGTGAATGCTTTCTTGGCTTCCTCGTATTGACCGTCGAGTCGAAGGGCTAAACCCAGAACGCCTGCGTACCAACCTGGATAGTGAGGGTTCAGGGTAATGGCTTGTTGTGCGACTTGGATCGCTTCATTTGCCTGGCCATTGAAAGCTAGGGTGATTGACAGTCTGGCAGCCACGTCAGCGTGGTTTGGATTCAGCGCTAGTGCCTCGTTGAACTTCTCGATAGCCGAAACCAGCTTGCCATCGATTGCATCCGCAAAACCCGCAATAGCGTGAGCCTCTGGGTTGTAGCTGTCTATTTCCAGAGCCCGCTGAGCGCAGTCACGAGCCTCCGCTAGCGCGGCACGCCGGTCAGCAACAAATCCATGTCGTGCTTCGACAGTGCAAATGAATCCCAAAGTACAATACGGAGCCGAGTAACCCGGGTCGAGTGCAATTGCCTGTTGTGCAAATCGGCGAGCGTCGGCCTGAGCTTCCCTGGTAATTCTGCGCGAAGCCTCAACGGCCTTTAGTTGAGCAGTCCACGCGCCTAGGTTATTTGTGCCGGATCCTCTGAAACGAGCCATTTCTCCCGCCAACAGTTCGACTTGAAGCTCGGTTGCAATCCTAAGTGCGATTTCATCCTGAACTTCGAATACATCTTCAATGAGGCGATCATAGCGGTCTGCCCAAATATGCATGCCGGACTTTGCATCGATTAGCTGTGCTGTGATCCTCACCCGGTTACCGCTTTGACGGACACTTCCCTCAAGAACAAGATCGACACCCTGCTCCAGACCGACCTGTTTCACGTCAACGGAGCGACCTTTGTAGACGAATGTAGAGTTACGCGCGACGACCAGTAAATTCGGGAGTTTTGATAAAGTGGTGATGATCTCTTCGGTAATTCCATCTGCAAAAAACTCCTGATCGGGGTCAGAAGAAAGATTATCGAAAGGTAAGACACCGATTAGCAGAGACTTTGTATGGCTAGCCGGAGTTACTCGCGGTGGGGCAGAACCTGGCGGCGACCATTGGAAAACTTCTATTGGTGACGGCGCGTTCTTAAACTGTCGCTCTCCAGCGCGATAAAATTGCTCAGCGAGGCGCTCGTCAAGGCTGCGATGGACGACATCTGAAATTAACACAGCCCCTTCGTTGGAAGCCTCTTGTAGACGTGCAGACAGATTGATGCCATCGCCGAAAATGTCATCGTCGTCGAATACGACATCTCCAAGATGCACGCCCACTCGTAGTTTCAATGAGGACTGAGTTGACACCTGGCTTTGAAGATCAAGGGCGCATCGTACTGCATCAGATACCGAGTTAAACTCGACTATCCATCCATCACCCATCCTTTTAACGACATTACCTCGATGATCGCTAACCAAAGGATCAAATAACTCTCGACGTAGAACACGAAGTTCGCTGAGAGTCCTATTTTCATCTGCCTTAATCTGGCCTGAGTAGTTTACTACATCGGCCGAGAGTACTGCGGAAAGTCTGCGGTCTCCATTCATGTCTATTGGTAGCGCAAATTACGCTGCTTGGAAAAGACAACATGATTTTCTGAACGTCGCGCATGTCCTAGTGAATGGCTTAGTGCAAAACTGAAAAGCGTGACTGTGAATGTCTGCTTCGGGCTGCCATCAGCCAATCCGCACACCGCAGAGAATGACTATTTCGAGCGTCGATGCAACAATCGCATCAGGCCATGCAAATGAAGCGGTATGTCAATAACCGACGTTCATCCAGAGCAAGAAGTTGGTTCTGAACCATATCGCTGGCGATGTCCCCAAAGAGAATCTGTGTCGTAACAGGCATGGTGCTCTTAGACTTGGGCTTCGAAATTCTCGCCTTAAGCCATTCAAAACTTTCAGTCGTCGAGTCTTCTTCATCCAATACCTTAAAACCCGCATCTTGCAGAAAGCCGACCATTTCTTTCGGGGTTGCGAGATAACTGATCGAGGCGTCCATAGCCCATGGCGTCGGATAAACGACGTCACCACCTTCGCCCTGTAGAATGTCATAAATTCCAAATCGTGCTCCCGGCTTCAGGACACGGTGGGCCTCTTTGTACACCGCAAGCTTGTCCGGGATGTTCATTGCAACGTGGACAGTTACCGCGCCATCAAAACTGCTGTCCGAAAATGAGAGTTTTGTCGCATCTCCCTGAATAAACGTGGTTTGTTCATTGAGACCGACCCAATCGGAAATAGTTTTGGCTGCGTCGCAAAACTCTTGCGTCAGATCTATGCCTGTTACCTTGGCCTTTGCTTCCTCGGCAATTGTTCTACTGACTCCACCCAGTCCACTACCAATATCAAGCACATTCGCGCCTGGTGTAAGCTCAAGTTGCTCCAGCAACTGCAAAGTCGCCTGTCTGCCTCGAAAATGGAACTCATCGATAGGCTCAAATTCAGCGGCGCACAGTTTCTTCGGGTCAACGCCCGCGGCCTTCAGGCGATCAGCTATTTGGTCGATCAGTCTGCGGCTGCGACCATAGTGATCGGAAACCTGTTCTTTCATTTTCCCACCCTTTCATCAAACAACTCGTGTGCTACTGAATTCATCTACGACCAAAGCAACCGAAGGGTATAAGGGCACTCAAATGTTCAAGGTAGAGCTTCGAACCAATCGAGCACCGCGTCCCGCCAGCCCTCCGGCACGCCGTGTCCACCTTTGGTGACTTTCAGCCGGATCGAGCCTGCCTCACAATCCATCCAGTCCTTCTGCATCGAGTCGTCATCGCCAAAGCTGTTTTCCGCGCTACCGAAGCAGGCGTTCTCGCGGCGCCAGACATCCAAGCCCTTCATGACGTTACCCTGGTGAAAATCAACACCCTCCCATGTCAGCTGTCGGCCTTCGAACGGCACCATTCGGTCTTTGAAGCCATGTACGTGAAATAGGTGAACTGGCGCATCGCACTCAGTGGTCATGGGCTCCCAGAATGCTCCAGCCGCAGCGGCAAAGCCTCTTGCCATCTCTGGCGCTTGGCACGCAATGTCCCAGACCATCGAACCACCGCGGGAGAAACCTGCGATCAGTATTCTCGACGGGTCTATACCGAAGCGCTCCACCGCGTCGGCGCGAACTGCGCCGACAAAGGAGACATCATCGCGCGCCAGATCATACCCGTCAGCCACACCCCAATCGAGGTCTTTGCTATTAATACTGGGCTGCCCGCTCGGCATAATCACAGCGTAGCCGCGCCGGATGAAAGGATCGACATAGGCGGAGTTCTGGATCATCCCTTTCCCAGACCGTCCATAACCGTGCAACCAAATGACGGAAGGCGGTTCATCCGGAACATCTGGTAGGGCCACGTAGTACTCACCGCCTTCCAGTGTGCAAGGTGCATCTGGCGCGCCACACTCTCCGTCCGAGGCAAAGGCCTCTTTCTGACTTGCAGCAATAACAGCAATGACAATACTGAGCGTCAAAATGCGATTGCGCGTTTCGGGTCGCATCAAAAGCGTACCTTTGTGGTTAGGTCACAGAAAATCATAGCACAGCGTTGCGCATCTCCGAAGGCAGCGGCTAAGCGTTTGTGAACTATCTGAAGTTTAGGCAAAGTTGGCCGGTCGATCTCTTTCCAAATGAGTAGTTATGAGCTTGGGTAAGAACTTAGATTTTGTTCGAGAACCCAGGTAACTTTCATTAAAGTGGTACGGGGGGACTTATGGAACGCCGTCTAACCGCCATTCTGGCTGCGGATTTTGTGGCATTCTCACGCCTGATCGGGCGTGATGAAGAGGGCACGATTACCACCCTAAAGAGCTACCGAAAACTCATTGATGACCTCATCTCAAACTATGGTGGTCGCGTGTTCGGCAGCGCGGGTGACAGCGTCATCGCTGAATTCACAAGTGCAACGGACGCGTCCCGCTGTGCATTGGAAATTCAAAGAGAACTGAAAGCTCGCAACCTCAATCTGCCGGAAAAAGGGCGCATGAACCTTCGTATCGGAATACATCTCGGTGACGTCGTGGCAGATGGCGATAATCTGCTGGGAGACGGCATCAACATTGCCTCTCGGTTGGAAGCAACCGCACCGCCCGGAGGCATTTGTGTTTCCAAAGCAGTTGCCGATCAACTTTCGGGAAAGGTGGACGCGGAATTTGCGCATGCTGGCGCCCATGAATTGAAGAATATCGCCAATAAGGTCGAGGTTTGGACCTGGCCTCCGGAACTTGCGGTCAAACCCAAGCGCAGCGCAGCGATCCGATGGACTGCCGCGACGGCTGTTGTCGCCACAGTTACCGCGATTTCAGCTTTTTTTGTCTTTGGAAGAGATGATCCGCGCGACCTTCCGTCAGGTGCGCGGATTGTCATTACACCTTTTGAAACAATCGGGGAAAACAAGGAAGACGAGTATTTCGCTGAAGGTTTGACGCGTGATCTTAACGCCTTGTTGGCGAAGTTCTCAAACCTGTTTGTTATAGCTCCCGAAGCTGGCGCCGACTTCAGCAGTCAGAAAGATTGCGAAGCGATCAGGGATGCGTTACGGGCCGATTACATACTTGGCGGCACGGCCCAACGGTCTGACTCAAAACTGCGGGTGACAACTACGTTCATCAATGCAAGGACTTGCCGTCAACTCACGCCGCCGGGCCCCTTTGATATGGACCTAAGCATCGCAAATGTCCTGGATATCCAGGTTGAGATTGCAAGAAAGGTCGCCTCGCAAATCGGCTCAAGCGATGCCCCGTTGTTCAACGCTTCTGTACAGCAGGCTATCCGCGACAAGGCACCGGAAAACCTGGAAGCCTATGAATGCTATCTGTTGGGATTCTGGTTTTATCAAAGTTTCAGCATTGAAACGCATCGCAAGGCTCGGGACTGTCTTCTGCGAACCGTGAAGGAAGAACCTGGTTACTCTCTTGCTTGGTCGCGATTGGCCTTTAACTATCTCGAGTCTAAGAAACGATCATTCGACACCGATCCGGATTGGGCAAATAAGGCCCGAGACGCCGCCACACGTGCACTTGAGGAAGACCCGGACAATGCGGATGCGCACTACGCCCTGGCAATCCTCAGCAGAATGACGGGAGAAGACAAGGCGATCTTCTTTGAACACGCAAAGAACGCCACGGAGCTTAGTCCCAATGATTCCTGGATCCTCGCGGATCTGGGTATCTTTCTTGCTTACTCCGGCGAGTTTGAAAAAGGTAAAGAGTGGATTTCCCGCGCTGTCCGTCGTCAGGGATTTTGGGACAGATGGCCGCCTGAACTAAGAGAGGGTCTGGCTCAACTGGTTGTTGTGATTATGCAGCGGATTTGC
>NZ_JBQFUP010000014.1:0-24853 GCF_056539265.1 Ruegeria sp. BC3 | reverse complement strand
AACCACACCCGACCGCATCAGGCCCTCAACATGCGCCCACCAGTCCCCGAAACTCTAGTCCGAAATGGCCCAGAACACGGGGGCTAGACAGGTACGACCATTACTGGTTCAATCCCCGGCTGCGTGGGACTGATCTTTGCTAGCTGTCGGCTCTGTGGATCAGTTTAGACGAACCGATGCCGACAACGCACCCGCAAGCGCATTTTTGATTTCCGCCGGAACCTCGCGACCTCGTTGCCGCAAAGTTGCGGCAGTCCAGCCAGCGGAATGCCCGCGGCAACCGATTTTGTTGGCCCGCGCTGCGGCAATCGTCGTCACGTCGTCCCGCACGAGCGTCATTGCTGCTTCCACCTCGGCTTCAGTAAGAGCCATTCGCACAGCGCTGAATACGTCGACCGAGGTCTGCAAGGTGTGGTGCTCCAAACGATTTGAGGCATCGCTCAGCAGGCGCGAGCAATAGGCCGACAAAAAATACCAGCGGAAAATTTGGAATACACGATGCTGAACTTCAGCCATCTCCGGCGAGTACCCAGCCTTTGAGGTCATTTCGGAAAAAGCGGACTTTGCTGCGCTGGAAGCATCACAAATCTGGCGTTCGCGGTTTGCGATCGCAACGGCACCGTTGGCGGGGCGGTGTTCAGATTTACCGTGTTCCAGATGCATTCTGTCCTCCATCGAAATCAGATGATGAAGATATGAGGTCTGATGCCTTGGCTTGAATGGGATTTTTCGCCAGATTTTCCCAATCCAAAAATTTTTGTGGCCAAATCAAAACTATGTCCAGACAAATTCACCTGTTAAGTTGGCCTGATTTGCACCTTTGGGTCAACAGTTGAAATGCGGCGAACATTAAGGTTTTAGCCAAATCGCACACATATCTGACACGATCTCGTAAAACTTATGCCAACTTCGGCATCTATGAATACTCAATCCTGCTATCCAGTTTACCAGTACAGTTTTAACGAGGGGGTACGAAGCAGGACCAGGGGGTGAGCGCCTGCCCGGCCAGGCTCGCCTTACGGCAGAGACGCTCCCCCCGCTTTGATTTCTTAGTCTATTTTGTTTTTTTGCGCGTGCGGCGTCACACCGAAACTCGACCTGTAAACGCGTGAAAAATGCCCCGGGTTTTCGAATCCGCAGGCCATGGCGACCTCGGTCACCGAGGCTTCGGTTTGCAGCAGCAGTTTTTGCGCACGCTCAAGCCGCAATTCCATGAAATACTTCTTTGGTGAGGTGTTGAGGTACTTGCCAAACAACCGTTCCAACTGCCGTGTCGAGATTCCAAGTTCTTCGGCAATCTGCGACGGTGACACGGGCGCTTCGATACAATCCTGCATGATGTGGATCGCCTTGGCGAGATGCGCATTACGCATACCGTTGCGCGATTGCAGAGACACCCGCTGTTTGGCAGTGGCATTGCGCACCGCGTTGTAAACCATCTGATCGGCCACTGCGACGGACAGTTCCTCGCCGTGATCTTTTTCAATCAGATGCAGCATCAGGTCTGCTGTCGCCGTCCCACCCGAAGCGGTGATATGCTTTTCATCCGCCACAAAAACGCTGCGGACCAAATTCACCTCGGGAAACGCCTCCATAAATGCGTCGTGATATTCCCAGTGAATGGCGGCCTGCATTCCGTCCAGGAAGCCCGCTTCGGCCAAAAGCCACGCGCCCGAACATAGTGCCCCGATAGCGGTTCCACGCGCCCGTTCGCGGCGCAGGGTCGCAAGTAACGGGCGCGAGACATGGTTGCGCATATGGATACCCGACAGCACGAACAGTTGGTCGGTTTTAGGCAGTGCGTCCAACCCGTGATGCACCAACGTCACCGATCCATTCGAACACACAGCCTGTTCGCCATGCTCGGACACAAACGACCATGCATAGAGGTCCTCGCCGCTGACAAGGTTAGCGATCCGCAACGGTTCGACCGCGCAGGAAAAGGCGAGGTGCGAGAATTCCTCGATCAGAATGAAAGTGATGTGGCGGGGCTGGCGCATGGACGTCCGATTCAGATTGGCGTGGTCGACGGCCCATGCTGCACGATTTTTTTCTGTATACAAGTTGTATTTTTATAGAATACAGAGAGTGCACGAAGTGACGATCGCGATTCGCGCAGCCGTTGGAGGAACGGATGAAAGACGACGCAAAATCTCGGAAAGCTGAGCTGACAGAGCACCTGAAGGTCTCGATCCTGACCCTGCGCCTGCAGCCCGGAACGGATCTGGACGAGGCACATCTGTCCGACGCCTTCGGCCTGTCCCGCACCCCGCTGCGAGAGGTTTTCCGGCAATTGGCCGGTGAGGGGTATTTGGACCTGCGCACCAACCGCAGCGCCCGGGTGTCGGAAATGTCCTATACGACGCTGCGCGACTTCTTTCTGGCCGCACCGATGGTTTACGGCGCGATCCTGCGGCTGGCGGCGCAAAACGCGACCCGACCGCAGATTGACGCCCTGAAAGAGGCGCAGCAGGCCTTCAAGGCTGCCTTGCGATCCGGGTCTGCCGAGGATCGTGCCCTTGCAAACAACCGCTTTCACGATGTGACCGGAGAGATGTCGGGCAATGTCTATCTGCTGCCGTCCTTCAACCGGCTGCTGATTGACCATGCTCGGATCGGGATGACTTTCTACCGGCCCCAAACAGCGAAAATGACCGAAAACCTGTCCGAGGCAAGCAACCAGCATGACGCCATCATCGCCGCCATCGAGGCGGGCGATGAGGCGGCTGCTGCGCGGCTGGCCGAAGACCACTGGAACCTGTCTCGCGATCAGATTGAGCTGTTCGTGATGCCTGATGCGCTGGATGTCCCGATGGGCATACCGCCCCTTTCGAAACCTGCATGAGGACGGAATGAACCCGATTTTCAAGTTTGAGGGGATCTATACCCCTGTGGTCACGCCCTATCACGAGGATGGCAGCGTGAACTGGGACGCCTTGTCCAGCGTTATCGAATACCTGATCGAAAACGGCGTGCATGGCCTGATCTCGGGTGGATCAACCGGCGAGAACTATGCCCAGACGGTGGAAGAGCGGCTGGAACTGGCGAAATTCACGCATCAGCAATTGAAAGGCCGCCTGCCTTTGGTCGTTGGCACGGGCGCGATGCTGACCCCGGACTCGATTGCGCTGGCAGCGGGTGCGCGTGAGATCGGTGCCGATGCGATCCTGCTCGCCAGCCCGCCTTACTCTGTTCCAACCGACCGTGAAAACGCCCTGAACGCGCTGGCCATCGACAAGGCCGCCGATCTGCCGGTGATGCTGTACAATTATCCGCACCGTACCGGCACGATGATGGGCGAAGAGTTTCTGGACCGCGTCGGTCGCAGCCGGAACTTCTGCGGCATCAAGGAAAGCTCGGGTGATATCAACCGGGTGCATCTGCTGGCCCGCGACTATCCGCATATCCAACTGGGCTGCGGCATGGACGATCAGGCGCTGGAGTTCTTTGCCTGGGGCGCACCATTCTGGGTGTGCGGCGGGTCGAACTTCCTGCCTGCGGAGCATGTGGCGCTGTATCAGGCCTGCGTGATCGAAGGTAATTTCGCCAAAGGCCGCCGGATCATGTCCGCGATGATGCCCCTGATGCGGGTTCTGGAACAGGGTGGCAAGTTCATCCAGACCATCAAACATGGCGTGACCATGAACGGCATCGACGCAGGTGCCATGCGGCCTCCGTTGAAAGGCCTGAACAAGGACGACAAGCGCGCATTGGAACAGGTGACGCGTGTGTTGAAGAAAACAATCGCTGATATTGTGGCGGAGGGCTGAGCAATGGAATTGCTGACACAAGACGAATACAAATCCATCGCCGCAGGGCTGACCCTGCCCACAAGCGCCTTCATCGATGGTGCATACCGCCCGGCGATCTCTGGCAACACGTTCGAGACAGTGAACCCCGCAACTGGCGAAAAACTGGCTGACATCGCGGCCTGCGGCGCTGCAGATGTGGACTTTGCCGTCGAAAAGGCGCGCGAGGCGTTCGACGATGGCCGTTGGTCGAAATTGCATCCGTCTGACCGCAAGGACGTGCTGATCCGGCTGTGCAAGCTGATGACCCGCAACGCCCGCGAACTGGCGGTGATGGAAAGCATCGACAGCGGCAAGACCATCTTCGACTGCGAAACCGTGGACGTGCCCGAGACGATCCACTGCCTGAAATGGCACGCCGAGGCGATCGATAAAATCTATGATCAGGTCTCACCCGCCAGCGACGATCACATCGCTATGGTCGTGCGCGAACCGATTGGTGTTGTCGGGCTTGTTCTGCCGTGGAACTTCCCCCTGCTGATGCTGGCCTGGAAGATCGGGCCTGCGCTGGCGGCGGGCTGTTCGGTTGTTGTGAAACCTGCCGCAGAAACCACACTGACCGCCCTGCGCCTGGCTGAACTGGCGATGGAGGCCGGTCTGCCGCGCGGTGTGCTGAACATCGTCCCCGGCGGCGGGGCCGAGGTGGGCGAACCAATCGGACGGCACATGGATATCGACATGGTGTCCTTTACCGGCTCGACCGTCACCGGCAAACGGTTCCTGACCTATTCCGCCGAAAGCAACGCCAAAGAGGTCGTGCTTGAGATGGGCGGCAAAAACCCCGCCATCGTCATGGACGACGCCGAGAACCTCGACCGCGTGGCCGCGCATATCGTCAACGGAGCGTTCTGGAACATGGGCGAGAACTGCTCGGCCTCGTCCCGTCTGATCGTGCATAAGGATGTGAAGGCAGAATTGCTGGAGCGGATCGCCCATCACGCCAAGCAGTGGAATATCGGCGACCCGCTGGACCCGGAGACCCGCATGGGCGCGTTGGTAAGCGAAGGCCACTACAACAAGGTCTGCGGCTATCTGGATCAGGCCGAAAACGTGGTGATCGGCGGAGAAGCTGACAAAGGCTTTGTCGAGGCCACTGTAGTCGAAGTGCCCGGTAACGACTCGACTTTGGCGCGGGAAGAGATCTTCGGACCAGTCCTGTCGGTGATCGAAGTTTCTGGCTTTGACGAAGCCATCAAGATCGCCAATGACACCGAGTATGGCCTCTGCGCTTCGATCTTCACCGCCAACGCGAAACGCGCCATTCGCGGCGCGCGGGCGATCCGGGCGGGCACGGTGACGGTCAACAGCTTTGGCGAAGGCGACATCACGACCCCGTTTGGCGGCTACAAACAGTCGGGATTTGGGGGTCGGGACAACTCTGTCCACGCGCATGATCAGTACACCCAGCTGAAGACCATCTGGATCGATCTGGCCGATGACGCGGATGAGGCGGTCGATTGACGGCCTACACCGCAAAACGGCTACCAAGGCAAACAGGGCCGGCAGGATGGAACGCCATTCTGCCGCCTCAGACCCCACTGCCACAGTTGGACCGAAACATCTCGGCCGATATCACCATCGTCGGCGGAGGGTTTGCAGGCCTGACTGCCGCGCGGCGGCTGCACCAGCTTGATCCGACGCTGAAGGTCGTTCTGTTGGAGGCCGGGCGTTTTGCCGATGGCTCTGCCGGGCGCAATTCGGGCTTCATGATCGACCTGCCGCATGATCTGGCATCCGACAATTATGCAGGCGATGGGCTGGAGGCGGACCGGGCAACCATTGCGTTGAACCGGCGTGCCATTGGGTTCGCAACAGAGGTCGCGCAGGACTGCGACCTGCCGCAGGAAATGTTCGACCCTTGCGGGAAATTCAATGCCGCCGCCACGCGGGCCGGGGATCGGCACAACCAGGAATTCGCCGCCCATCTGGAAAGGCTGGGCGAGCCCTGTACGCTTTACGACCGCCAACAGATGCAAGAGATCACAGGCAGCCCGCATTACACATCCGGCCTTTTTGCGCCCGGCACGTTAATGATCCAACCCGCCGGATATATTCGGGCCTTGTCCTCTGATCTTTCAACACAGGTCGATCTGTTCGAAAACTCACCTGTTACTGGGTTCGAAAAACAAGGTGCGGGATGGCTGGTTAAAACACCCGAAGCGCAGGTTTCAACGGGTCGGATTGTTCTGGCCAATAACGGTCATCTAGAAAGCTTTGGCTTCTATGAACGCAGGCTGATGCACATCTGCCTTTATGCGTCGATCACCGAGCGTTTGACACCGGAACAGATCAAGACGCTGGGCGGCCAACCCCGTTGGTCCGTCACGCCCGCTGATCCGATGGGCACCTCGGTCCGGCGCGTCTCGGGCAGTTACGGCGACCGGATCCTGATCCGCACATGCTCGACCTTTCACCCGACGATTGAGACCAGCCCCATGCGCCTGCGCAATGCCGGCTGGGTGCATGACCGCAAGTTCCGGGAACGGTTTCCACATTTGCCTGACGTCAAGATGGAGCACCGCTGGGCTGGGATGCTTTGCCTCAGCCGAAACGGATCGGCGGCGTTTGGTGAGCTGGATACCGGCGTGTACTCGGCCTGTTGCCAGAACGGTCTGGGCATCGCTCGTGGCACGTTGCAGGGTATGGGGGTAGCAGAACTTGTCGCGCAAGGCGGCTCGGATATCGCCGATCATTTCCTGGCCCAGCCCATGCCCCCGCGCCTTCCGCCAGAGCCCTTCGCCTCACTGGGTGCAAACAGCTATCTGATTTGGAAAGAGTGGCGATCGGGGAAGGAGTGAACCTGCCCGTCAGGGAAGGCTGAGCTTGCTCATGCGCCCCCCATCCACAGTATAGACCTGACCGGTGACAAAGCTGGCCTCGTCCGATGCCAGGAAAGCGACTATGGCGGCGACCTCTGCGGGACGACCAGTCCGGGCCAAGGGATGAATGCGGCCAATGTCTCGGCGAAAAGCGTCGGGGTCTGGCTGCGTTTCAATGAAATCCATGTTCAGTTCTGTGTCGATCCAGCCGGGTGCTACGGCGTTGCATCGGATTCCTTCAGCGCCATGATCCACAGCCACGGCGCGCGTCAGTCCATGCAAGCCCGCCTTGCTCGCGCAATAGGCGGCGTGGCCGGGATTGCTGCCCAGCCCTTCGATAGAACCGATATTGACGATGCTGCCCAGTGTTTCCCGCAGATGAGGCAATGCCGCTTGGATCAGCAGAAAAGGCGCCGTCAGGTTGACCGACAGATTGCGGTGCCAATCATCAAGCGACATCTCTTCGACCGGCGCCTCTTGCATCATACCCGCATTGTTGACCAGGACATCCAGACGCCCTGCCCGGTCGATGACTTGCGCGATCACGTCTGCCGGGCTGTTCGGATCGCTGAAATCTGCCTCGATCCCCTCGAACTCGGGATCTTTTCCACGCTGCGCGGTGAACACCCACGCGCCGTCCTGCCGCAACCGTTCGGCAATGGCCTGACCAATGCCGCTGCGCCCTCCGGTGACCAGGGCGGTCTTGCCTTCAAATCGGGTCATGATACCGGCTTGCCTCCGTTCACTTCGACCAACGCACCGCACATATAGCGCGCGGCGTCCGAGGCCAGAAACAGGATCACGTCGGCAATGTCCTCGGGCTCGGCGATGCGGCCCAGCGGGACGGTTTGCCCCAGCTCGGCCACAGCGCTGTCCGGGTCGAAACCGCGTTTGGCAAAGCCCGAGCGCAGCATCGGGGTGTTCACCTAATTCGGGCAGACCGCGTTGATCCGGACACCCTGATGGGCGTGGTCCATGCCCATGCATTGGATCAGCGAGGCTATGGCCGCTTTGGTCATGCAATAGACCGCATGGTTCGGACCGGGACGCAGCCCCCAGCAGGATGCAGTGTTCACGATCGCACCACCGCCATTTGCGGCCATGATCGGGATCGCAGCGCGACAGACCCGAAACTGCGCTTCGACGTTGACGCCAAGCGACAAAGACCAATCCTGATCCGAGGTCTCGGTGACCGCACCACGCGTGATTACGCCTGCGTTGTTGACCACGATGTCCAGCCCGCCCAGCGCGTCCGCAGCCTTCTGCGGTAGAGTATCAGCGTAAGTCGGGTCCAGCAGATCACCGGGCAAATGCGCCTCGGCCTCAATCCCCTCGACCGTGCGATCAGCAATAGCAACCCGGGCCCCTGCGGCGCGTAGGCGCTGGACCAGAGAGGCTCCGATCCCGCCAGCAGCCCCGGTGACCAATGCAGTTTTTCCTTCGAATTCCATAAGCTGCTCCCTCAGAACGATGCCACAGGCGCGCCGAAGCGGGTCTCGTCCGGCACAACGCCCAGACCCGGACCGGTTGGCACGTTGATATGCCCAGCCTCGATGCGGATTCCGTTTTCGGGATCATAGTGGCCGTCGATGTAGGGTGCGGCCAGCCACACACCTTCCAACAGTTCAGGCCGCACGGTCGCGCCGATATGCGTGCAAGCCGCTGCGATGATGTCACCGCCCCAGCTGTCATCACAGGTATGGGGCAGATTGCGCGCTTCGCACACGTCGCGGAAGGCGCGCATGGGCTGTAGGCCTCCGATCCGGGTGACTTTCATGCCGAACCCGTCCACCAGACCGGTGCCCGCCGCCGTTATGACCGTGTTCAGGCTGGTACTGTTTTCATCCATGTAGATCGGATGGCTCACCTGTGGGCGGATTTTCTGCAGGTCTTCGATCGTGTTACAGGGTTGCTCCATTACGAAAGGAATATCCGGGCATTCCCGGCTGACGCGCAAGGCATCGCGGGTTGTCCAGCCTCGGTTCCCATCCACGGCCAGGCGCATACCGGACCCGCCGATTGCCTCCCAGACCTTTCGGATGGTTTCGATGTCCAGCTCGACCGGCCGGCCCCCGACCTTGATTTGCAGGCGCGGATAACCCTCGGCCAACTTGTCCACCGCCAGACGCGCGATGTCGTCCGGTGCGCCCACACCGGTCGCATAGTAAGACGGCACTTTGTCCACCGCAGCGCCGCCAAGCAGGTCCGACACGCTGACCCCAAATTGTTTACCAAGCAAATCATGCGCGGCGATGTCGATGGCCGCTTTGGCATAGTTGTGGCCGTTCAGCAGGCTGTCCATCTGACGGTGCAGACCAAGCACAGAGACTTCGGCGCCGACCAAACCTTCGGCCATCAATGCCAACGCGGCGCGGGCTCCGGTTGCATGCGCCTCGGCATAAGTTGGGCCGACCGGGCAGGTCTCGCCCCAACCGATCAGGCCATTGTCGGCAACCAGTTTGACCAGCGTGGTATCCAGCGCCCAGACCTCGGCGTTGGCCATCGTGTAGGGCCCGTTTTTGACTGGCAGATCGTGGCTATAGATGTGAATTTCGGCGATTTTCACTGTTTGATTTCCGTGGCGTTCTTGAAAGGAAAAAACCCGCCCTATGGTCCGGGCGGGTGAGTTTCGGGGAAAATTAGCCTAGTAGCTTTGGTTCAGCTCATCAGCCGCAGGGATTTCTCGTTCGCGCCGGGCGATGTAGTCCAACAAGGCTTCATTTTTGGCCTCATCAAGCTTGGGTTCTTGATACTCGGCCAACAACGTACGGGCGCGGTTGAGCGCGCGTTCGGTGATTTCGACGCTGCCCTCAGCCTGCCATTGCTCGATCGAGTTGTTGTCGAACAGTTCCGGCATGAAAAAGGCGCTTTGGAAGTTGTCCTGCGTATGCGGGTGGCCAAGGTAATGTCCGCCGGGGCCAACATCGGGGACCGCCGCGATGGCCTGGTCGAAATCGTGCCACTTGGGGCCTTCAGCCATGCGGTAGGCCATCGCGCATTGTTCGGCATCGACGGTGAACTTGGCGACAGAGCAGTGCATCCCGGCCTCGTTCCAGCCCGCGCTATGCCAAATGTAGTTAGCCCCTGCATGAACAACCGCCTGCAACGTGGTCGCGGACTCATAGCCGGCCTGCGCATCAAACGTCTTGGCCCCGCCCAGCGTGTTCGAGGTGCGCCACGGCACATCGTAGTGCCGCGCCATCTGGCCGATCATGAAGTTCATCAGGCTGATCTCGGGCGTACCCGCCATCGGCGCACCAGACTTCATGGAAACGGTAGACAAGTAGTGACCGTAGATCGCAGGCGCACCCTTGCGGATCACCTGCGTATAGGCCAGCGCGCTCAGCGCCTCGGCATTCAGCTGGGCGACGGTGGCCGGAACGGATGCGGGCGTGTTCGCGCCGCCCAACACAAAGGGCGAGCACAGAACAGGCTGCTTGCGACGACAGAAGGCGCGCATTGCGCCCAACATGGTTTCGTCCCACACCAGCGGCGAGTTGCCGTTGCAGTTGCCTGTGGTGACCGGGTGATCCTCAAGGAACTCCTCCCCAAACAGGATCGCGCACATCTCCATCACATCCTCGGCGTTCTTGGGGCTGGTGGTCATCCCCATGAACGTCTTGTCCGAATGCTTCATCGAGGAATACGTGATCCGCAGGTGTCGCTGGCTGATCGGGTGATCGTAGGGCTCGACAATATGATGCGCCGAGCTGTGCAACGCGGGCATCATGTGGCTCAGCTTGTGGAACATCGCCAGATCGTCCAGCGTTGGGTTGCGGCGGACGTCGTCCAGATCGCGCAGGAACGGCGCGCCGGTCATCGGCACAAAGATCGAGTGCTTCCCACCCAGCCGCACGTTCTTTTTCGGATCCCGCGCGTGATACGTGAAATCGCTTGGAATAGTGGCGATCAGTTCGCGCACGAGTCCACGATCTAGGTAAACCAACTCACCTTCGACTTTGGCACCGGCCTTCTTCCAGTCTTCCAGGGCGATGGGGTCGCGGAACTGAACGCCGACATTCTCAAGAATATCCATCGAAGCATTATCAATGCGTTCAATCTGGCTGCCGTCCATCACCTCACACAGAGGGATACCGCGTGTCAGGCCAGGCAGCATTTCAAAGTTCGGGGCGGTACGCATAGCTCTGCGGGCAGAGCGTCCGCCAGCGCGTGTCGTGGTGCGAATGTTCACGGGGCAATCCTCCAATCTTGCACTCAGACTGACGGATTCGGCGGCGGCTCACCTCACTGATTGCGATGTCTGCTTGCAGGAAGCGACACCGTCCCGGAACGAAAAACGCCGCCCCGGTCGGGGCGGCGCATTAGCTTTTTTGGAACTCAGACCTTATTCAGCCGCCTGAGTTTCGGCAGAATGCTTGTCCCGCAGGCTGTCGCGGTAAAGCGCCTTGGCCAGCGACACGCACATCAGACCCATCACCATGGTAAAGGGCAGCGCGCCGATGATCATCGCATTGCGAAGTGCGTCCATCGGGTTGTTGTCACCTGCCGCCAAGATCAGCGCGCCGATCACGGCGGTGAGGATCACGCCCCAGATGATGCGGTGCTTGATACCGGTTTCCTGGCTGCCACCGGACATGATGGTGTTCATCACCAGAATGCCCGAGTCCGCCGAGGTGACCAGGAAGGTCATGATCAGGATCACGCACATGATGTTCAGCATGGACAGAAGTCCGCCATCGATCATGTAGGACAGTGTCGTGAACAGCTTGTTGGTGTTCGATGCACCGATGATCGCGCCTTCGGCTGCACCTGCCAGTTCCAGATCAATTGCGGTTCCGCCCAGGATGGTCATCCAGGCAAAGCACACCAGTGCCGGAGCGAATACACAGCCCAGAATGAACTCACGCACCGAACGCCCTTTGGAGATACGCGCCAGGAACAGACCCACGAACGGCGAGAAGGCGATCCACCAGGCCCAGTAGAACGTGGTCCAACCTGCCTGCCATCCGAACTGACGACCCTGCTCACCGGCAGCATAAGCTGCTGTCAGGGTTGCCTCGTCCAGTTGCGCTGCCGCGCCTTCCAAACCGCTCTTGAAGCCGTCAAAGCTGCCCCAGGCGTTGGTTGCTCCGCCCATCAGAGCGTCGGCATGCGCCTGCGCCTCAGCGGGCAATGCTGCCGCAAACGCCTCGGCCGAAAGCGGACCGTAGGCATTAAAGCTCAGCGACAGGAAGTGCAGGATGTAGTCCACCATCGCCGTGCCGTATGTGGTCATTGCAAAGACGAACGAACCAAAGACCACGAAGGTGCCCAGCAGGATGATCGACAGAACCAGGTTCAGGTTCGACAGGTATTTCACTCCGCGGCCAACACCCGACACAGCCGAGATGATCGACAGGCCCATGATGACGACCAGACCGGTGATCAGGCCCACTTTGCTCGGGGTCGGAACTTCGCCACCCAGATCCATGACCCAACCCATGCCGGTGATCGCGTAGACACCGTCGATGAACTGGCTGACGCCGTAACCGATGGTTACCGACACACCGAGGATCGTTGCGACAACACCCAGAACGTCAACCACGTGACCCAGGAACCCGTTCATCAGGCGACCAAACAACGGGGTCAGGGCCGAACGAATAGTCAGTGGCATACCGCGCGTGTAGGCGTAGTAGGCCAGCGAAAGGCCGGTTACGACATAGATTGCCCACGCATGGAAGCCGTAGTGCAGGAAGGTAAAGCGATACCCCGACTGCAAGGCTTCAGGCGTGTTGCCTTCGACTGCGCCGGAAACGACCACGGGGTTTGACCCCCACAGACCCAGCGGCTCGGCCGTGGCAAAGACCATCAGACCAACGCCCAGACCGGCGCCAAACATCATCGAAAACCACGAGAAGTTCGAGAATTCAGGTTTTTCACCCGGTGTTCCCATAATCCGGCGACCAGTAGCCGGAAGGATGGCGACAATGGCCAGGAAAAAGAAAAACGCGCCGACAATGATGATGTAGAAGCTGTTGAAGATTTCCAGCAACTTTCCGTTCAGTGTGCCCAGCGTGCTGGTGGCGTTGGCCGGAAAGACCAGTGCCCAAAGTACAAGGGCCACCATGATGCCCTTACTGATTAGGGCGATTGGGACGCTGTAGTTTTCATAGAAACCGGCATCGGCCGTTTCTATTTCAACGTCCGTAAAAGGTTCGGGTATCGACATATTTCTCCTCCGTGGTGTCGCGTTCTTATTATAGTTGTCTCGGTGTCCATGCAGTCCGCCCATTGATCCAGGAGCAGACGGTCAATCCATCGCCAAAGGCCCAAAAATCTGCATTCCAATTGCTTCTGAGTTGCGCCCATGTTGTCGCGCAAGGCGATGGTTCGCCCCATTCTGAGTTGCAGTGAATTCAACACAAGCAAGTTTCAGGCTATGCGTAGTCAAACCAACCGGGGATACGTTCCGCGCCTCCATCACTTTCCCTTTCGGCCTGTCCCGGCGGTCAGTTGGTGCGTCGATTTTGGCAGAACCACCTTGCGGCGTCGGGCGTTTTCACCCAGAAACCCTGCTAAACGCAATAATTGTTGGTCAAAATGACTATAGTGACGGGCGGGACTAAATTCGGCCAGAACCGACGTATTGACGAAAAATACGACATTGGCGGCAAACGTGAACCAAAAAAACACCAAATCTCGTGACCAACTCTGGCTTTCACCTTCAAAAAAATTAAAACTAAGTTGACCAAAACTAAACTAAAGCCGACAACAACTGACCTGCTGAAATGTCCAGACGTCACTATAACCTGCCGCCGCTCACAACCTTGTCTGCATTTGAGGCCGCGGCTCGCCACCTCAGCTTCAAAAACGCTGCCGTAGAATTGTCCGTCACACCGGGTGCAGTCAGCCACCAGATCAAAGCACTTGAAGGCGATCTGGACACGCCCCTGTTTCAACGCAAGCATCGCGGCGTCGACCTGACCGAGGACGGCAAAGCGCTGTACGAGGCATTGTCTACGTCCTTTGGCCGCATCTCAAAGACGCTCAGCATGATCCGCGACCGGTCCACGGCGGGAAAGGTAACAGTGGGCTCGACCACAGCGGTGGCGGCGCTGTGGCTCTCACCGGCCGTCATTCGGTTCTGGCGCGAGATGCCCGAGGTTAATGTCGACCAGCTATCGCAGGATCGGCCTTTCCGGGATCGCCCGGACGTCGACTTTTTCATTCGCTATGGCAGGGATAGCGATCCCAACCTATCGCACACGCCATTGTTTCGAGATCACCTGGTCCCGGTCGGCAGTCCGGAACTGGCCGACAGGCTAGCGGATGCCGATTTGGAGGACCTGACGCGTGAGCGGTTGATCCACCTAGATTCCGAAGACCGCAGTTGGACGACCTGGCCGGACTGGTTCCAGCAGCTTGGGTATAACGGCACGGTTCCGATTGAATCCCGCGTAAACAGCTACTCGGTTGCGTTGCAGCTTGCCCGCAAAGGCGCAGGTCTGGCGTTGGGATGGCAACGGTTGATCCAACCGATGCTGCAATCGGGCAAACTGGTTCCAATCGGCTCTCACCAACTGGCAGCGCCAAACCAGTTCTATCTGGTGGGCCGCCCCGATGACGAACTGTCGGACAGCGCCCGCGCCCTGAAAGATTGGATCATTCAGGAGGTTCAAGAAGGTTCGGTTTAGGTGAGATCACCCACTGATGAGCTTTTCTGGTATTGAGGCAATAAGATACGATCCGTCAAAAGGAACAGGACGCATCCAGCAAAACCTCAGGAGAGCCCGATGAACAAGCATAGCGCGCTGTCTTCCGTTCTGGCCGATGTAAACGTCGCGAACGGTCTGCCTAATGAACACTATATCGACCCGGCTGTTTTCGACGAGGAAAAACGCTCTGTGCTTTATGCCAACTGGTCCGGGATCGGGTTTGGCAAAGACGTCCCGGAAGAAGGTGATGCAAAACCGGTCGATTTTCTGGGAATGCCCCTGCTGATCGTTCGTGACAAGGATGGCGAGGTCGGAGTTTTCCAGAACACCTGCCGTCACCGCGGGATGATTCTGGTGGACACGCCGCGCAAGATCGGCGGCGCGATCCGCTGCCCCTATCACAGCTGGTGCTACAGCCTGAAAGGTGAACTGCGTGCAACCCCGCATGTGGGCGGTCCGGGTCAGAACAAGCACGAAGACGTCAAACGTGAGGATCTGGGCCTCGTGCGCGTGCGCTCATATGTCTGGCGCGACGTGATCTTTGTGAATGTCGACGGCAGCGCGCCCGAGTTCGAAGAGGTCCACGGTGCCTTGCTGGAACGCTGGGAAGAATTCGAACAACCCGTCTTTCATGGCGGTGAGACGTCTTCATTCAAGCTTGAGGTCAAAACCAACTGGAAACTGGCGGTCGAAAACTACTGTGAAAGCTATCACCTGCCTTGGGTGCATCCCGGCCTGAACAGCTATTCCCGGCTGGAAGATCACTACAACATCGAAGCGCGGGGCCACTACTCTGGTCAGGGCACGCTGGTTTATCGCCAACTGACGGATCAGGACGGCGCGACCTTTCCGGATTTTGACGGGCTCAGCGACAAATGGAATGAAGGCGCGGAATACATTGCGGTTTACCCGAACGTTCTGCTGGGTGTTCAGCGGGACCATGCCTTTGCAATTGTGTTGGAACCCGTCGATCAGGAAAACACTGTCGAACACATTGAGCTCTACTACGCGAAAAGCGTGGAAGACACGCCGCAGCACGACGGGCTGCGCGCGTCAAACGCTCAGCTGTGGAAGACGGTGTTCGAAGAAGACGTCTTTGTCGTTGAAGGCATGCAAAAGGGTCGGCACGGGATGTTGTTTGACGGCGGGCGGTTCTCGCCCGCAATGGACGGACCGACGCATAACTTCCACCACTGGGTCGCGACGCAGATCGAAAACGGCCGCGTGGAGTAACCCTTTTGGATCGGCCTGCTATGTTATGGCAGGCCGAATTCCCGGTGCAAGTGGACGCCCATGAACAAACAGGAACTGGATCGCCTTTTGCTGGACGCGCATGATCGAAACGATCCTGCCGATCTGATCCGTTTTTACACTATGGCCGCGGATGAGCGTGAAGCGGCGCAGGATATCGACGCGGCCTGCTTCTACCTGACCCATGCCTTTGTTTTCGCACTGGAATCCGGAGCGCCAGAGGCGGACATGCTGAACCAACGACTGGTCGCGTATGGTCGGGCGCATAAGCTGGAATTCTGAGATTAGCCTCGGATTAAAACCGCTCAACCCAACATGAAATTTATGTCCGTTGTCGGTGACGCCGCGATAGGGGCACATGACCGCGGGACCAACTTTGATACGGCAGGCTCATGAAAACGAATGCACAGGCAGTGGTGATTGGCGGCGGGGTGATCGGGTGTTCGATCCTCTATCATTTGACCAAACTGGGATGGTCGGATGTGGTGCTGCTGGAACGGGATGAGCTGACGTCAGGCTCGACCTGGCATGCGGCAGCGAACATCCACGGGCTGCATGACAGCACCAATATCAGCCGCATCCAGCACTATACGATGAACTTGTACAAAGAGCTTGAGGCCGAGACCGGCCAAAGCTGCGGCGTGTTCCAGCCCGGATCGCTGTACCTAGCGCAGACCGAAGAGCGTGAGCATCAGCTGAAGCTGCAAGCCGCCAAGGCCAAGCTCTATGGCATGAATTTCTATGAGATCAGCATCGAAGAGGCGCAGCGCCTGAACCCGCTGGTCAATTATGACGGCATCCGCTGTGTGATGTACGAACCCGATGGCGGCAACGTGGACCCTTCGGGTGTGACCAATGCCTACGCGGTCGGCGCGCGGCAACGCGGGGCCGAGATCTATCGGTTCACCCCAGTCACCGCGACGGACCAGCAAGAGGACGGCACCTGGATCGTGCGGACCCCCAAAGGCGACATCCGCACCCCTTGGGTTGTGAACGCCGCTGGCCTGTGGGGCCGCGAGGTGGCCAAGCTGGCCGGCATCGAATTGCCCCTGCAGCCGACCGAGCACCAGTATTTTGTGACTGAAACCATGGCCGATGTCGAAGCACACGGCACCCGCCTGCCCTCGGTCAGTGATCGCGATGGCGAGTACTACTTGCGTCAGGAAGGCCAAGGACTGCTGGTTGGAGCCTATGAAAAAGACATGAAGTTCTGGGCCGAAGACGGCACACCTCTGGACTTTGCACATGATCTGTTCCCCGACGATCTGGAACGGATCGAAGAGAATATGATGAACGCCATCGAACGCCTGCCCGCCGTGGGTGAGGCGGGGATCAAGCGCGTTATCAACGGCCCGATGATCTGGTCACCGGACAGCAACGTTCTGATGGGCCCGGTGCCCGAGGTCGACGGGTACTTCTGCTGCAACGGTATCATCCCCGGCTTTTCACAATCCGGCGGCATGGGCCTGATGGCAGCGCAGTGGATCATCGAAGGTGAGACACAGTACGACATGTTCGCGTGGGACATGGCCCGCTTCGACAACTGGGCGACCAAGGAATTCACCATGGCCCGCGTGCAGGACCAATATGCCCACCGGTTCGCCATCCACTTCCCAAACGAAGAACGCAGCGCAGGACGCCCCGCGCGGACGCGCCCGATTTATCAGATGCAGGCCGCGATGGGCGCCGTATTCGGCCTGAACGCGGGATGGGAGCACCCTTTGTGGTTCGCAGACACACCGGGCGCCACCGATACCAATGGCTTTACGCGCCAGAATTGGTGGGGACCGGTTGGTGACGAATGCCGCATGCTGCGGGAACGAGCGGGTATCATCGATATCTCAAACTTCGCGAAATACGTCTGCAAGGGTCCGCTGGCCGAAGAATGGCTAAACGCCGTGTTTGCCAACACCATGCCCAAGGCGGTTGGGCGATCTTGTCTAACGCCTCTGATCTCGAAACGCGGAGGCATCGCCGGCGACTTCACCGTGACCCGTGTGGCCGAAGACGAATTCTGGATCATCGGCTCGGGCATGGCCGAGCGTTATCACAAGCGGTTCTTCAAACAGGTTCCCCTGCTCGAAGGCACGACGTTTGAAAGCCGAACCGAAGCAGTGTGCGGGTTCAACATCGCTGGCCCCAAATCGCGCGAAATCCTGCAGCGCCTGACCAACACCTCGCTCGCCACCGAAGATTTCCCATTCATGCGTTCGGCCAAAATCGAACTCGCCGGGATCGAGGTGCTGGCCCTGCGGGTCTCGTTCACGGGCGATCTGGGCTGGGAGGTTCATTGCGCGACCGAGGATCAGGCGCGCCTGAATGACGCTTTGTTACAAGCAGGTCGCGAGTTTGGTGCCGGTCCGGTGGGCAGCCGGGCGCTGATGTCCCTGCGCGTTGAAAAAGGCTATGGTTCGTGGAGCCGCGAATACAGCCCGGAATACTGGCCGCATGAGGTTGGGTTGGATCGCTTGTGCAAGTTCGGCAAGGATTTCCTCAACAAAGAAGCCGCCGAAGCGGTCTTGGCCAACCCTGCCCGCGAACAGCTTGTCCTTTTGCATCTGGACGAAGGCGATACCGCTGCTTCAAACGCTGACGCAACTGGTGGCGAGCCGATCTTCAAAGATGGTCAGGGGATCGGTCGTGTAACCTCGGGCGCTTATGGCTATTCGGTCGGCATGTCGCTGGCGCTTGGCTACGTGGCCGGGGCCAAACCCGGCGACACAGTCGAAGTGATGGTTCTTGGACGGCCACACAAAGCGACCATCCTGCACGAACCACCCTTTGATCCCAAAGGGGAAATCCTGCGCGGCTGATAGAACCGTGAACAGCACCTGACCCTACGGGAGGCTGTTCACACCACCCTCTGCACCTATAGTCTGCCCCATGCTAACGGTCGATTTGGGAGGGACGGGCGCATGGAGCATCATACTGACATGCTGATTGTCGGCGCGGGCTTTTCCGGGCTGACGATGGCAATCGAGGCGTGCAAACGCGGCATCCGCGACATCGCGATCCTCGAAAAGGCCGACGACATCGGCGGGACATGGCGCGAAAACACCTATCCCGGCGTCGCCTGCGACATCCCCTCGCACCTCTATTCGATGGCCACGCATCTGAACCCGGATTGGAGCCGCGCCTATGCCGGAGGCGCGGAGATTCAGTCCTATCTGCAAAAGATCTGTCGCGACGAAGGCCTCTATGACCTCTGCCATTTTGGCCAGAAACTGAAATCCGCCCGCTGGGATGGTGAACGTTGGCAAGTCGTCACCGAAGATGGGCAAAGCTGGTCTGCGCGATTTCTGGTCTCGGCCATAGGGGCCCTGCATGTGCCCAGTATTCCGAACATTCCGGGTGCTGACAGCTTTCCGGGGTCGCGCTTTCACTCTGCCGAGTGGGACCACTCGGTTTCATTGTCGGGGAAACGGGTCGCCGTCGTCGGGACTGGCGCATCCGCGGTCCAGTTTGTGCCGGAGATCGCCAAAACCGCCGCCCATGTCACTGTCTTTCAGCGAAGTGCCCCCTATGTCCTGCCCCGGCCCGATGGCCCCATCGCGCCCTGGCTGCGCCGCCTCTATCATCGCATCCCGCTGCTGCCCCGGATACGCCGCAAACTGATCTACATGACATTCGAATTCCGCCATCGCGTTTTCCGAGGCGAGCCAAGGATGGTGCGTTTTGCCATGAAGATGTGGCGGCGTTCGCTGGAAAACGCGATCGCTGACCCGGAATTGCGCGCACAACTGACTCCAGACTACCAGATCGGCTGCAAACGCATCCTCAGCTCGAACGACTGGTATCCAGCGTTGGCGCGGGACAACGTTTCTTTGATCCCACAGGGCGTGGCATCGATTGAAGGCGATGAGGTTATCCTAGCCGATGGTACCCGCACGCAGGCAGATGTTCTGGTCTGGGGCACAGGCTTTCACGTCACCGACGTTATCGACAACCTAGACATCACAGGATCAAACGACCTGACTCTGAGGCAGGCATGGTCGGAAGGGATGCAGGCGCATCTGGGCACCGCCATTGCGGGTTTTCCAAATTTTTTCATCTTGCTTGGGCCGCATACCGGGCTTGGCCATAACTCGGTCGTTCTGATGATCGAGGCGCAGGTGCGCCATATCGGCCAGGTTCTGGATCAGATGCGGCGAGACGGGGTGCAGGCCATAACGCCAAGGCCAGAGAAACAGGCTGCGTTCGAACAGGAAATGAAGGACCGACACCTGAACAGTGTATGGCAGGTAGGCGGGTGCACGTCGTGGTATCAGGACGCGCAAGGACGAAACACGACGCTTTGGCCCGGTACCGTTTCCGAGTATGAAAAGCGTATGGCGCAATCCGGGTTGGAGCACTATCTTCCGGTCCCACCTTCAGGCGGAGCTTGATGAAATGACCGCTTTCCTCGTTATCGTCCTGCTGATTGCCGGATTCTTTGTCGGCATGAACCTGTGGACCCGACGACTGACCCGACAGGGGTTGGATCGTGTCCCACAACTTGGCCAGATTGTCCCCGTTCAGGGCGGCAGCATCCACTATGTCGAAAAAGGAGATCCGTCCAAGCAGTCCATCGTCATGATCCACGGGCTCGCGGGACAGTTGCAGCATTTCACCTATGCCATTATGGACCTATTGGCCGACGACTACCACGTGATCGCGGTTGATCGGCCCGGATGCGGCTATTCCACACGCAATACCGCCGATTTGGGTCAACTGCCCGAGCAAGCGAGCATGATTCAGGAGTTTTTGGATACCAAAGGCATTACAAATGCCGTTCTGGTCGGCCATTCGCTTGGCGGGGCCGTATCCTTGGCCATGGCGCTGGATCACCCCGAGAAGACAAGGGCGCTCGCCCTGCTGGCACCGCTGACCCAAAAGCTGCCAGAGACCCCTCAAGTATTCAAACCGCTGGAAATCCGCACCGAGTGGCTGCGTGGCTTTATTGGAAACACGATTGCCGTGCCAATTTCAGCCAAAACCGCCCCGCATGCACTGAGCGCTGTGTTTGACCCGGAACAACCGCCCGAAGATTTTCTGGATCGCGCAGGCGGAGCCTTGGGCCTGCGCCCTTCGGCCTTCATTACGGCATCTCAGGATGTTGTCGGGGTGGACGCCAGCATTGCCGCACAGGTTGCCCGCTATGGCGACCTCTCGGTGCCCGGGGGTATCCTGTATGGTGCGCAGGACGCGATCCTATCACCCTCGGCCAATGGTGACCCGATGACCCGGTTCGGATTGAGCAACGAAAAGATCGAGGGCTTGGGACATATGATCCCCATCACCGCACCTGACGCGTGCGCCGCCTTCATTCGCAGAATGGCCGAGCACGCGGGAACCACCCCCAATTCCGCGACCAAGACGGTCTTAGCGAAGGATGAAAATAATCCTGCTTTGTAGTTGTTTTCCCCCTTGACCCTCTCGGGCCCCTCGCTTAAATCGCCTCTCACTCATGGCGGAGTAGCTCAGTTGGTTAGAGCAGCGGAATCATAATCCGCGTGTCGGGGGTTCAAGTCCCTCCTCCGCTACCAAAATCCCACATGAAACGCCTTAAAACAAAGGGCCTTTCAAAGTTGACCGGGCCTGAGCCCCATATAGACCCCCACATATTCCGCGTATGAATGGTAATCAAGGTTCGTGTATGAGGCAGCGCGGCAATCTTCCTCAGAGTTTTGGGCTGATGCTGCTAAGTTTGGAATTCGACGTATTCAACGTTCGAGGTCATATGCCCACCTAATGCTACAGCCTCTTTGAACTTCACTAAGTCGGTCTCAGACAACGCCAGTGTGGCACCCACCAGTGTTTTCCCCTTTTTTTCATCGACCAATGCCGGACACAGCATATTACCCGATTGACACTCAGAGGCAGCCTTAGACACTCTCGTTAGCAAATCTCTCATCTCATCCATTTTTTCAGGTTGAAGATCGGTGCTTTGAGAGTGGAGCAATTCACCTAATCGCTCAGCATGAGTTCGCAGTTCGCTGGAAACTGGCACGTACTCAGAAACAAATTGAAAACCATTCGCGAAGACGTTTGTTATTCTCTGGATTTTCTCGAGGCCGAAAACGCGCCTTAGTTCACGGGACTGTTTCCCAATTTTCCATCGGGCCGGGAGAGATTTTCGATACTCTTTTTGTGCTTCCAGATAGTCTTGTTGCCGTCTTTCCACGAAGCATCGCAGCTCATAGGCAGCATAGAACAAATTTCGCGGATCCTCTTGTTCGAGGCAATCTTTAGCTCTCTCCAAATACGCTTCAGAACTGCAACTGTAGTTCATAAAATTCCTCAACAACTCAAGCCAATTTAGCTGCCATCGTCGGCACTCCAAACTTCGTGTCAACTGGTGCTTTATTCTATGTAGAGGGAAGGTTCTGCTTTCACGAGGAATGAGACTAAATTTTGGGTAAGACGGCAGTTCTTCTAATGGAAACACAGCAAAGGAACAAAGGTGCATTTCGGATATCTTATCGAACCGGGCAAGGCGCAACCCGCAGCGATCTTCTTGGAGGAATTCGTCAACGATGTGCGCGGCAACCTTAGCAAGCCGCTGGACTGGCAGAGGAGCGTCGAAGTTGGCCAGCACGTGATTTACGTGGACGTGGAGGCTGGTGCGCTCACAGGGCGACATGAAGACACCGATGTGGTGACTGTGACCCATGACTGCGTACTGGCCACCGGCGAGGTGCTGGAGCCCTATTATGGCGGCTTTGTGCGAGTGGCCTTTGATGATGGAACCGATGACCTAATCCCTGCTGTAACGATCTTGGGAATTGTGCCTGAGGGGATGCCTACGGATCACGAGAAGGCGCAGGCCGAGGTGAAGAACAATCCTGACTGGATCATTGTGGATCATTGCCTTTGCTGGAAGCCTTCTTAGAGCACCGTACAGGGCGTATCTAACGGCTGGCGACAATTCACTGATCTAGTTGAGTTGACGTGTGCCCTTGCACTTTGGGTAACGCGTGCAACCCAAAAACTGCTCGCCGGTTCGGCGGTTTTGCCTCTCCACCATACGACTGCGACAACGCGGGCAGGCGTTTTCCATCACTGTCAGCTTTTTCTTTACGTGCTTTGTGTGTTTGAAGTGAGTACTTACACCTGGCTTGAGGCGCTTGCTTTCCAGCAGTTGGGCAAGATCATCCAATTCACTGCGACTGAACACCTCGATTGTTCTGAAGCATATCAACGCGATTATGGGACGGACGCCGCTAACAACATTCGCTGGCATGGCAGTCTTGAAACTGCTGCTTCCCACGAACGCCACGATACCGTGTATCTTGAATTCACTGATATTTAGAGAACCCTGAACCGCCTTTATGTGGGCATGGTTTTGGCGAAGCGGATTTTGCATGCGCCATTTTCGACCGTAAATTACTTGGGTCCACTGAGCTTGGTCGGCACTTCCAAATATCCAACCCTTCAGATTTTTTGTCTCGATTACGAAAACCCCAAAACGAGACAAGACCAGATGATCGATCTGCGTCGTTCCGGAACGTATTGGCAATGTGACGTTGTTGAATACGCGGTATTCGTTAGCATCCAAGTTGTTCTTCAGTGCTGACTTGACCTGAAGTTCTCCAAACCAGCCCTTGAACCTAGCTGAGGTAAGGAGCCAGTAGACAAGAACCAATGCTAGCGGCCATAGGTTCAACCACTCTGTTTGAGAAGCTTGCATTTGCTCATCCTGTCATCGCTCATTGGTCATCGATGACACCTCGCTCCACCCAGACCGGAAGTGTCTGTTTTATGTAATCCAACGTGTAAGTATTGAAGTTCTTTCCAGTCCATATTGAGAAGGGTTGGGCGGTAAGACCTACAGGGTTCACGATTGCGAAGTCTTCTCTTTTGGGATTTATCATCGTGGCAAAAAATGTGGTGTTCACGTATCCAACGCAAAGACCACTGTTCAATCGTTCGCCAACCACATTTATCCAAAGAAAAATACCATCTTCACTTAAAACGGGACTTGCTTCTTCATCGCCAACAATTGGCTCCTCGACAACATTGAACCCAAGTAGCCTCATTTGGTCTTCCGCGTATGTCTGTACCTCGCCAATGTTGGTCCAGCATCCATTCTTTGCACTATCGGTTATTTGGACCCAAGCGATGTCGTAGTCCTCTGGTGCGTACCAAGTTTCGTCTGAAGACGCGGGGCCAGCAATCAACAATGCTAAAGCACTTAATGTAAGTATTTCTTTCATTCGTTCGATCCATTTTTCGTGGGCACTTGGCCGCTATTGCTCCGGTTGTGGTTGCTCCGGAAAATAGTAGTACCAAACGGCTTCAAACTTGTTCCCCCAAAAATCCAGCATTCGTTCCGCGCGTCCACTCAAGTCCAACTCCGGAAGGTCAGCGATAACCGCGCTCGCCTTTTCCCAAGCGTTATCCGGCGCGGCAAGCATACCGGCCCAGATTTCTTGAGTGGTTGGCAGGTCCTCTGCGTTAGGGATCAGTTCCGTGCAGTCAAATTCGGCCATTGCTTTCTTTTGAGCTGCTACTGGATCGCCATCTGTATCGATTGCAGCCTCCAACCCTTTCATGTCTTTGGCAGTCTCGCAGGCGTCACTGACTTCCATGGCTAAACCGCCTGCGATCACCGCGACACCGACAAAGGGGATCGCTTCACCAAGAGCTGATGCACTGTTTCTCGCCGCACCGCGTGCCATTCTACCAGACACACGCTTTGAAGTCCGCTGAACGACTTTCTTGGCTGCTTTCCTGTTCGCCATCTTTTCTCCGGCCTCTCTTGCGGCAACGGTCGAAAGCCCAATAGCGGACGCTGCTCCAGAGACCGCAGTGTACACTCCACTGATTGTAACGGTTGCAATGTTGAGAGTTAGTGAGAGAACAAATAGCAATGCCAGAACACTCTTGGTCCCGATCTTAAAAACGCGAATGATCATCTACTGGTTCCCGAGCGGCTTCAAATTTGGGTTTGATAGGTTTAGCGCATCAAAGATGATGTGGTGAACTGGATCAGGTGATACATGTGATTTTTTGCCAATAATGTTCTTGTGTTAGACAAAGTCGAACCACCTCGACGTGACGATGTTTTCTTAAGATTGGAGCCATAAATGACGCAACCGATCACCGACTTTACTTTCAATGACATACTGGAGCGCAGGGGTGTTGATCTTTCGGTGTGCCGTCTGGCTCGGCACGATTGGCGCGGCTTACAAGCTTGGAGGCATTCTCGAGTTAGGTTTGAACATTTTGTCAGCTATCAAACCGCAGGTGTCTGACGTCAGCACCAATGGGACAGTTTAAGTAGATTTGATAAGAGAGGGTTTCTGGCTCATCGTAACCGCCAAGGAGTGGAGATGAG
>NZ_JBQFUP010000013.1:0-63049 GCF_056539265.1 Ruegeria sp. BC3 | reverse complement strand
CTTCCAGTCAGACCGACCGTTAACCTACGACAACCTGACCGTTATGGGGGCTACCGAAGTGGTTTTCGGGGCGTACTATATCCAGACCCGGGTTGCCGAGGCTTCTGATTTCACACTGACGAATAGTTCGATTTCTTCAACCAGTGACATGGCGATTGCGGCAGGCACGACTGTTCGGCTTGATGCGGCAAGCAGTTTGAACACCGTAAACTTTGAGAATTTTGGCACGCTGGCCGGAACGGGAAACGTGAACGCATTCAACTTCACAGTTAAGAACGGAGGGGTGCTTTCGCCGGGCTTTTCAATTGGTACGCTTAACAATAGTGGCGGTATCGCATTTGAAACTGGGTCAAGGATCTTAAGTGAAGTCGATCCGACGGCCGGTCAGAAAGCCGATTTGGTGTCATCCAGCGGGCGCGTTACAGGGATTAACCGCGCCACTATACAAGTCGAAGCCGCTCGTCTCGGCCTGACTGCGCAGGACTATGCTGCTGGCAACGACTACACGGTTTTTCAAGCCTCGCGTTTCGATGGAAACTCCCCAACTCTTGTTGCCGGAGGATCTCTGCCCGCCCTATCCAGTCTGAGTATCTCAAACACGCCAACCACGGACGGTAGAATCGACATAGCGTTTTCGACCCTCCCCGTCTCGAGTTTACCACAACACCCATCAGTTGTTGGATCTCCCAATGCAAGCAACCTTGCTGGTGCGGTGGCCAACACCACAAACACGTCACCTGGAACTAATCTGACCAATGGCTCAACCTTGGGTAATACCGTTAACACGCTTACCAATTCAGGTTTGGCTGGGTTTAATCGTGTGCACGCAGAACCCTATTCCTCCAATTTGACCGTTGGGCTTGAGCAACTTGACCTGATAACCAACACTGTGCTGAGCCATGCTGACTGCCGCAAGTATCAAGCGGTTGGCTTCAGCAATGCGGATCAACCCGTTGCAGAAGGCGACATCGACTCGGCCCAGAGCCCGAGCGGCGCAATAGACTGCTCTGATCGGCGCTGGTGGATCGACACGGCCTATGTGAGCGGGGACGTTGATGGAAGCAATGGCCTTGGGACATTCGACTATTCGCTGGGCACGATTTTGGTCGGAGCGGATGTCGCAAGCACCGATAGAGGTGTGGTCGGCGTGTACGCAGGTTTTGGGACATCCTCCATGGATGAACACGATCAAGTCGATCAGGACTTTTCGACCGACAGCTATCATGTGGGCGTCTATGGGCGCACAACAACCGGAACTTGGGAGTTCTCCGGGCTGGTCGGTTACATGTTCGGTGAAACCGACGCCAAGCGAAATAACCCTTCTGTTGATGGCTTTACGGGAGGCGAGGCAAAGTCTGATTTGGACCAAGAGGGCATCCATGCCGGTATCCAGGCACGAAAGCTGTTTAACCTGGACAGCGATGCAAGGGTTTCTACGGTTTTCGGATTGAACTACGGGCGTATCCAACAAGGTTCAGGCACAGAGACGGGCGGTGGTGATTTTAATTACTCGATTGAAAAAGCGAACGCAGAATCGCTGGTCGCTTCTATTGGAATTGACTACCAGCGGGATTTCTTGACAGAGAATGGTGTGCTAACCCCAATCGCCTTTGCTCGTTACGAGTATGATTTTTTTGCCAACAAGGACAGTGAACACGAAATCACTGTCACGAGCCCGATATTTGGGACATTCACGCAAGTCGGACAAAACCGAGGCGCCAATGGTTTCGTTCTTGGGCTTGGACTGGGCTATCAGATTTCTGATCTGGCGAGACTAACGGCAGGATATGGCTATTCAGTTCGCTCCAATGGCCAAGAACATGGCCTGGGTGCCAACTTAAGTGTTCGGTTCTGATTAGGGTGGACCAACGAAGAGGAGTGGTAAGCTAGCTGCAACAACTTGCGTCAGCTATTGTGGCGATGTGAGCTTCATTCTCTAGCGATCAAAATTTGGGGATATTAAAAACATAAAGCCGTGATTTCTTGGCGTCGTCTGTCAGGATGTAGAGAAGCCCTTTGGTCTCATCGAGAGCGATTCCTTCGGGATGTTTAACTTCCTTTTGTTCGCCATCTTCTGTGAACGTCAAACTGATAGACTTTACTGACTTGGATTTTGGATTGTAGACGAAGATCTGACGGCTTTTGTCACTCACAATCCAAAGAGAACGCGAGGACCGAGACCATGCCAGGCCACTCAAATCCAGTTCATCATCATCTACACGCTCGGAGATAAAACCTGCATCGCGGGCTAAAGGAATGATCTCAATAATTTCGTCTAGCTCTGGCGATAACACCATTAACAACCTTGGTTGTCCCTCAATGCCAACGAACACCCGCCCGGATTTCGGGTCAACGGCGATGCCTTCGGGTCCTTTGTTCAAAGGGTTGCCGACGAGTAATGCAGCGGCGGTCGGGTAACCTTTAAGAGATGCGAGAGGTATTGTCGTCAGTTGAATGGGGTCAGTTGGGTGAACGACTAGGATTGATCGGTCAGTTTCTTGAAGCACCAAAACAGACCCATCCTTTCGAGGCGCAACACCCTCCAAATCTGATCCTGCTAATCCTGGCAACTTGAAAGAGTTTCCTAATACCCCGTCGACTCCGAGTAGGTGCAGTTTAGGTTCGGCATCACTTACAGACCACAAAAAGCCTTCAGCGTTAGACATTGCCAAGCCGGAAGGCTCTGAAAATCCCTCTGATTTGTCTGCCACCTTGAATTTATCGACCAGAACCAAACCAGCACTTTCGGCGTAGGCAAAATCGGTCCAAGGCAAGAAGGCTGCCGCAACCAAGCTGGCCGTAAAAGCGAGTCGTCTAAGTTTGCAGAAACACCGTGAAATTTCAGCTTTTGACGAAAACACTCTGTTTTCTGTCATTGGATTCTCTCGCGCTTGGACCACATCCCTGTATCAGCGTTCGTATCACAGTCCGGATGCGATGTCCGAAGAATGCACTGTAATCTCTTTACCTGATCCCGCCTGTTGCGATTGAATTGAATAGGGCACGATGTGCTTTTGTTAAGCGTAAGCCTTTGGCTTGAGCAGGAAGGAAGACAAGTTGAATACGACCCTCACACTTGTGACCGTGTTGTTGATGCTGCTGTTGCCAGGTGCTGCGGTGTCACAAGTCGACCCTGCGACGATGCTGGCCGGGGCTTCGGGGTCAGAAATCGTTATCGAACGCCGGTGGACGCAGTTTCGTGGCAAACAGGAACTGTATTTCTTTACTCTCGATGTGATCGTCACGATCATTCTGGCTGGCTTGATCGTCTATCATCCGGTGAGACGTAAAGCCCGTAGAAGCGTCCGCGACATAGTTATGCCAAGGCTTTTCTTCCTGTATGCGCTTATCGGCATGGCGGTTGGTTTTCTGGTGGTTCAGCACGGGTCAATGATCGGGTTCGTGATCTTTGGAATAGGAGCCCTGTTGAGGTTCCGATCAAATATGGATGACCCGGTCGACACGGTGGAAATGATTATAGTGACCGTGCTTGGGCTGGCGGTAGGGCTGGGCTTGCCCTTGATGGCCACATTGGTGGCGGTTGTATGTTGGTGTTTCATTTGGCTCGGTGGGCGAAACAAGGGCGTGGAAATTTCGCTCAAGGCTTCAGACGAAGAGCACTCATTGAAAGTCAGCGGAGCCATTGAAGCCATGGCCGCAGACGCTGGCTGGAAGCTGGTCAGAAAACACCACGTCCCCGGAAAGTCTCGCGTCTCATTGCTTTTCATCACCTCGGGAGGGCTTTCAGAAGCCCGGATAGAAGAGATGATAAACGATCTGGTCCCTGAAAAAGTTGAGCTGAAACTCAACCTCTAGTCATTTCACAAGGTCTAAGCGTTTCAGCACCGCATTCGGGGATCTGATCTCTTTCGGAAGCGACTTGAAGTTTACCGACCTTTCGAAATCGGGTCCTCGATATACTGCTATCCCAAACTCTCCGTTCGGCTGGAACGTAACATGAGTGAAGCTGTGAGGTGATCTGGCGCTATCGCCAATAAGCCGCCGCGGACCACCTCCCAAACAAGCTTGAGAGACATAAGACACACCGTCTTTCCAACCGGGATAGAAGGCATGATGGTGGCCTGACAGATGCAGAACGACACCGCTTTCCAAATAGATTTTTTCAAGTGTCGGATCACCGATGATTTCGCGCTCGCGCTGGATCGCGAAGGGCCAAAGTGGGAGGTGACTGAAAGTGACAATCGGGTCCCCGTCTGCACCCAGTTCCTGTAGCCGGTCCTGCTGATCACCGGATAGCGGGCCCAGGGTCGTTGCATCCAGAGACGCAAACGTAATGCCCTGCATCTCAAATGCGTAGAAGAACGGGTAGTCATCCGAAACCAGGAAGTCGACGCCTGGTTTTCTCGGCGTCCATTCCTCTGCGTATATTTTTCTTTCACGCTCGAACCCACGGTACGCAGAGGCATCATGGTTTCCTGGCGTGACTGCAAATGGAATGCTGGCAGCCTCTAAAGGATCTGATACAGCCTCGTGAAACGCCTTCCACATATCCCTGACCTGTTTGTCGGACAAGTTGGGAATGCGCTGTCCCGCAACCATATCTCCGGTCGAAATAACCAGATCTGGATCAATCTCAATTATGCGCTCAATCGCGTTTTCGACGCGGGCATCGTACCTTACCGAACCATAGCTTCCATTCAGATCCGATATGACGATGACATCCAACGCCGCCGCTTTGCAGGCGAGCAGAGCGGTCCAAATGAACACCGCAATAAGAGCAGAACACCTACGGTTCATAACAGTCCACAGCCTCTACCTCGGTGCCGTTTCTCAAAAAGAATACGACAGGATCCAAGTCGAACATCAAATCGCCATTTGAACAATTGCTCTGGAGGATGGACGTTGCCAGCGCAGTATTTTTGACAACTTGTGCAATCTGACTGTCTGACAACCCAAAGCTTTGCGATAGCCAGTCATAGACCGGGCCTTGGGTTTGAAGGTCACTATTCAATGTAACCAAGCGCCGGTACGTGCTTGGAGAGAAGTGGCGAATTTTCTCCAGCATTTGAGTAGATTTCGCGAAGTTGGCATACTCGACACGCCCGCCAGCATCGTTGTCGTTTAGATTGCTGCGACGGATCAATAACGCGTCGGCGGGAACATCTCCATCGTTTGGCTCATGGTGCTTGGCTTTCTTCTGCTTCAGTTTTCCGTCTTCGACCCAATACCAATAGGGTGTGAAGTCTATGTTTCCCACACGGTCCTGCTGGCTAAAGATGAAGTCGAGGAGAACAATTTCGGTGAGTTCTTGCATCCAAAATGCCATCTGTTGGTCGCTGACATCGGGACCGAGATCCTTGTTGATCATCCGGTCTTTTCGTCCTTCTCTGACGCCCTCTGCGATTGCCTCTGACAATGGTTTTGAAGAACGCAAAGCCAAGAAAGCGGGCGTTTCCTGAAAATCGCGGTTCTGACCTTTCCCCCAACCGGATTTACGGGTGCCGTTGATTTCCGAGCCGTATCGATGGCCAGGGCTATCAAGCAGCACTCCGTATATTTGCGTGCGATCCGATGTGAATAGATCATCTGTCGGTTGGTATGAGTTCGGGTCGGCATCCGCAGCTGCGAAGACCCGCCAGCCTTCGTGGTTCATGCGCCCGCCATGAGAGCCACCGGAAATCGCAAGGCCAGGCTCGGCGACCTCGGAGAAATGCGCCTGGGCGTCCATGCTACGCCAAACGGCTACTGGAACTTTGACAGTCGCGTCGAAATATCTGGAGAAATGATAGTAAAGCAGTGAAGACGTGGAAAACGTGCCACTGGTGCCTTTTTGGTTCATGGTGGACTTGAATTTAGCCACCCTGTCCTTGGCCAGATCTTTTGCCGCCTTTCCCTCCTTGCAAGCGTTTCTCTCGAATTCAGAACGGTTCCCCACGTAAGGTCCTTCCGAAATATCGTAGACGGCCATTCCTGGGCTGGTGCTCCAGGTTTTCGGGCAAATAGCAATCTCGGAGGCATAGAAATCGATCTCGCAATAGGCAGTTTCTTCTTCAAGATCGCTGTTCCTGTACTCGCCCGTTGGAACTTTTTCGATCCGAATACAGCGTTCCGTAACACCATTGGGACTATCAAATGTCGTGGCTTCACCAAGAACATCGTCGTTCGCCCACAAGACAGTGGGTGCAATGAGAGCAAGTGACCCCAGAAGATTGAACTTCATTTGGATAGTCCTCCCGGTATCATTTAGGGCAAATCGCTGCCTGTTGTTCGGTGGAGATTTTCAACTTGGGGTCGACACTAAAGTTGGAGAATTTTGAGTCGATCCACTGGTCGCACCCGCCTGAACATGGGGCCCCGTTTCGGGCATCATTCCAATATTCCTTGGCCCTTTCTTCTGTCCAACCGCAAAACTGAACGAGCGCCATCGCCGACAATGCACCTGAGGAATGAACCCCCCACATACAGTGCACCAGAACAGGGCCCTTTCCAGGGTTTTCAATCACCTCGTGTATGGACGCCATGACAGCACCGGGTCGGGAGGATCTGGCGCTTTGATAGTCAAAGGATCCGTTTCCACAACTGGTGCGACCGTATTCAGTGTTTTTGCCAAAGTCGGCATAAAACCCGGTTGAAAACCCTTCACCGCACAGAGTTTCGCGTTGACCCTCACTTAGGCCTGTTCGATCCTTGTCGCCGCCCTTGAAACCGGATCGATACAACACTCCGCTTAAGACTGGACGAAAGAAAGCGACACCATCAACGCCTCCGTCACCACCCTTTGACAGCATTTGACTGTTACTTGGACCGCCATTTCGACTGGTCACGTCAGAATTCGCAGCGGTTGCGAGAACACCAATGAATATGAGGGACGCCAAAAACCGCATGCCAACTCCTTTCTATTCTTAAACCTTTGATGCTCAAACTATTGCGACCTAATAGTCTCTCGGAAAGGCTAGTTCACGACAACCATATCAAGTGGGCAGTTAGCTTTCCGCTGTGAAACTTTAGATGGGCCACACCAGATTGATGATAACGACGACTACGAAATAGGCTAGAACAACTTTCCAGTTCCATTGGTGCTTGTTATCTTCGTTGATCACGCCAGCCGATTTTAATGCCAGGTTTGTGATTACTAGAGCGGCAATGATGACCGCTGCATGTGCCAGGTCGAATTGCAAGTTAGAGCTCCTTCTTTCAGATTTGGGATTGATGGAATTTTGTCAGCAGTCACTTGATGGCAGCATAGCTACATCTGAGTACCTTCCCTCGGATGTCGTGATCCGAGCACATGCACCAGTATCCTTGTTAAACCAGTACGAGGTCAGACCTTCGCTTCGGATGAGTTCAAATCCGAGACTTTGGATGCCCATTTCAGCTTGGCCCGCTCTTGCCCCTTCAAATGATGAAAGATCGCTAGAGCTGCCCACAGTTGGTGCACTTGCATCCACTGATCCACCACTGTCGTCGCATGCTGCAAGCGCAGTAATACAAGCCGTGCCGATCACCAATAGGACCTTGGGCGTCATCTGTTTTTCCCTCGCTTTTTTGGACGTGCGTTCCAGGGTTTCTGATTGATCGCCTACTCAATTCCGAAAATTACGTTGTAGTCGACGGAAGAGTTGCTGCGATTGATAACCTCCACAACATGATTACCGGATTGCCAAAGCTGCCCTCGATACTCCCTGTCCGCCGACATCAATCCCAACAGTTCAGATCCATCGGGGTTACGAATAACGTAGTCCAAGGAGCCATTTCGCGGCGCAACGCGAACGTAAAGGAACTGTTCGTTTTTGGCACCCAGAACGTATTGCTGCGACGCTCCGGGCGCGAGTTCACCAGCGAGTTCTGCGCCGGTGGAACCAGCATCGAATTTGACACGTTGGCTACCGGTAGAACCGGCAGCACCTGCCATGGCTCCACCGCCATCATCCATCGCTTCGACAACCGACATCTCGCCGATGCTTCCATCCTTGTACGCGATGCAGCGCCAAAGCGTTCCGCCTGCGTCACGTAGCATGACGAGCGTACCAGCTTCCGAGAACTGAGAGCTTTCAATCGTACCTGATTGACCGTCTGGTCCTCCAACCTGTCGCAAATGATCGATACACGCGTCGTCTGCTTCAGACATTGCAAATGAAGCCGTGCCCGCTATTGCGAACATCGGTGCGAGGAATTTGAGTACAGCGAATTTCATCAGATGGTCCCTTGCTGGCTGATCCTTAGAATTTTGTTCCGTACAAAGCGGAACCTCACTTAGCTTCTCGTAACTTTGACAGAAATTCATCGCATGCCTTTGCGCTGCCGACGATCTCGCCTGTCGTTTCAATTCCTTGCAGAGATGCCATCTCGGAATTTACGCGATTGAGGATCTGATCCGCTTGCTCGGCGGTGATCAGGTTCTCGGCTTGTGCTCCTTTCAATGTGGTGCAGACACCGGCGGACAAGCCTGTCGCAACGCCGACACCCACCGCGGCCCCACCACCCAAGGTCATCGCCCCAACCACGCCGAGGACGAGCCCGATCACAATACCCAAGATCACTTTTCCCATGTTTTCCTCCCTTTTGGTGAGACAGAGCTCCGCCTTCATTTCTGGTGTAAACTGCGAGCCCACCTGCAAATGAAAATCAGCGCCAAAATGTTGAGCACCGGTGCAATCGCCGCGAACCACGGCTTGGCGGACTCCGAAACTAAGTCCGCTACAAGTATCCAAGGTAGTCCCAACGGCAGCAGGAACACTCCGGACAAAGGGTCTCGTTCCTGTCCCAGCCAGCCGAATGTGCCCGTCAAGAATGCAACCAACGCCAACAGGTACAGGACCGCGAATACGATGATGGTGGTTCTGCAAACCAAGTCGAGCCTCAGCAGATCAAGCCAGTGCTGCGCAGCCGTTTTCAGCTACGCAGCAGACTGGTCACAATGCGCCTTCGTCGCCCAGGAACTCGATACCAGCTGTCGCGCCATCACTATAAGCAATGCAGTTCCAAGGAGCACGATCCTCGCCAACGCCTACAGTAACCTGTGTTCCCGCCTCGCTAAAGGCGGATGAGAGCACCACGACTTGCGAATTGTTTGTCGTATTGGCCACATCTCGCAAACACGCCTGCTGGGCGGGTGTGAGTTCGGCGGACGCACTGGATGTACCCGCGTCGTCACAGGCCGCTAGCAGTGTGACACAAGTTGCGCCTGCAATCATCACCATCTTGTTAGACATTTTCTTCTCCCTCTGGTTCCCTTGAAATTAGTGAAATTGGATGGGCTTGTTTGAAGTTCTCGCGTCAGAGCAGGCTATGGAACATACTTCGACCCTGTGATTTCCCTTTCCAACAACTTGTCGCGGGGGGCTTGGCGGGCAGAGCGATTTTACTTTGACTACCGAGACCGCCGACAACGTGTGAAAGCTGAATAACGACACTGGCAGAAGCTCGAGCGAATTCTGGAAATAGGGCGAGTACGTTAAGTCTGAGCATCGCGTCCTCCCAGCGCTCAATCATTGTAAAGTGCCTTCCGACCGCCAGCACTCACTCCAGCAGTCGGAAGGGCTCGGCACAGCGAGCAGCAACGACAACAACGGAGGTAAAATAAAGTTGTGTCGAATTCGCATGTTTGAATCTAATTTTTAATAAATCAATATTTTTTCCGCGCGTAAATTTCTCTACGCTCTCGTACGATATGCCTCTGCGTTCAAACAAAAAGGGAAGTGGGAGCGTCCATAAGGGCGAATGTGATCTTTTGGCTCAGCGGGGCGTTCTGAGGCCGCACAGAAACTTAAAAAGGATTGAAAGATGGGATTTGGTGAAGCCGTTAAAACGTGTTTCTCGAAATACTTCCAGTTCTCCGGCCGGGCTATACGCTCAGAATATTGGTGGTTCTTCTTGTTTGTGGTTGTCGTGAGTGCTGGTTTAGCTGTGCTGGATACGATCATATTCGGGACCAACCCTGAAACAGGGCAGGGATCTCGGGTTCTGTCCTCTGTTTTCCAACTGGCCGTTCTCATACCTATGCTGGCCGCCGGTTGGCGGAGGCTGCATGATACAGGACGACCTGGCTGGTATTTGCTGCTGCCGATGGCGCTCAGCATTACAACGCTTTTTGTTATGCTGGGTGGGGTAGCGTTCTTTTCAGTATTGGAGCAAGGGACCGAAAATCCCGATGCATTGCGAGGACCTGCGGCCGTCCTGGGTGTGACCGGTATCGTTGTTGTCTCAATCCTTCAATTGGTTCTGTCCATTCTGATGATCTGGTGGCTGACACGACCTTCCCAAGAAGGCGCAAACGAATACGGCGAACCTGTTTCCTGATCTGGCTGTCCGGGCAATAGGCTGGAACTTCTGCTGAACGACAGTGCGAACGGTAACTCAATGGAGAGAAAAAATGAGCTTAAAAACCATTTCCATTGGAATGCTACTGATGGCAGTGGCGACCACAGCATCAGCGGAGTGGTCGTTCAGCTCCGGGCCCAACCCCAATGCGTTTATTCAGACAGGAAACATGACGCTGGAACTTCAGTGTGACCGTATTCGCTTTGCTCCGTCTGGATTCGAGGACAGCCAGGACATTGCGGACAAGCAGGGGCTTTCCATTCGTTTCTTGAAGAACGGCACCACCGAAGTTGGAGCATTTCAGGTTGGCGCAGAAAACGCTGCCGTGCAGATCGTCGACAACTATCCCGTCGAGGTCAGTTTCAATAGTCAGCCGGACTATGGTTTTGTTCTGGACCAGCTTGCGGCCAATGCATCGGTTAATCTGTCGATGATTGATCAAGATGTCAGCTACGGAATTTTTGACTTGAAAGGTTCCAGCGCAGCAATTCGGTCCCTTCGTTCTGCGTGCGATTCAGAAGTTAGCCAAGAGACCTCCTACGAAGCGCCTGAAGGCATCGTCTATTGTGGTGGAGGAGCGATAGAGCGCGTGATCGAACCCGTAATTTTGGACAATCCAGAGGGGGAGTGGGACGCGCGAGTAACGGTTAACGGCGAGTCGATCAGAGCCATGACGGCCTACAGTTACTTCGGAAACTCTGAGCCACCGGCCGGATTTGTCGTCGCCCTGCTTGGGGAAGACAGGTCCGAGTTTCTGATTTTTAACGAAGGCTCGGCAAACTGGCTGGAATACGGGGATTACAGGTATGATCAGTGCAATTGATACCTCCTGCCAACCAGCGTTCCAAGTAGCGCGTCAAATGAAATGTTTGGTCGCCGGGATTGTGCTTGCTTCGGGCCTTGTTTGGACCTCACCAGCTGTTGCGGCTGATGTTTCGCAACTTCCCATCGGTTTGCGGGAAAAGGTTGATCTGGCGGCACGAGCCTGCGCGGAGTTCAACGACGGACAATTTGACTTAGATTGGGGTGCGGTTGAGAGGGTCGATCTCGACGGAGATCTACAACACGACTGGGTTCTGAATGAGTCTGGTTTTGCGTGTTCGAGCGCCGCATCTCTTTACTGCGGAACTGGCGGATGCATTTCGCACTTCTTGATTGAAGAGGAGGTTCAATCCTTGCTCAACCAGGGCTGGACGGTAGTTGATTTCGGGCGTCAACGCGTTGTTGTTGCTGATATTCATGGATCCAATTGCGACGGAATAAACCCAACGCCTTGCGTCACCGCCAGTGTTTGGGATGCGGACGCTAAGACGTGGCGCTCGTCTGCTGGCGATTGGGAGTAAACTGCATTTGAGAATTGCAGATAAGCCATAGGAGCTGGTTTGTTCGATGGGTTCTCTGTGGCACGCAAACTTATGGGCAAATCGTGCAAAGTTATGCGCAAATACCGCGCAGAGTTATGGGCAAGCTTCCAAGATTTTCTTCAATGAAATCAATGTTGGGAATGCAGCGTTATGAGCGCACCTACAGACGGTTGTAGGTTTGCGCATAACACTTCGCGTACCCCAAAAGTTTGCGTAGTCTGCCCATAGTTTTGCGCTGCGCGATTGTCTGCCTTAGCGATGAATTCAATCAGTTTTTGGCGTAGTTGTTACGGTTTTGGTCCTTTGCGGTGCCCAACGCAGCACGGGGCCTCCCAAGGCACCTTGCGGGCTTTTGATTTACTTCGGTGAGCTGCTTTGGCTTGGAACGCAGCCAATCAGGGAGTGAAAACAATGAACATGACTTGGTTTTAGGACGCTTAGTCTAATAGTGAAACTGCGCGCATTGTCCTTCAAGACATCACCGGGAGAAACATTCGTTTCCCTGAAACTGTCGGAATTTCGCACCGGTTTTGTGGCAGAGAGCCAGGATTTCGAGATTTAACATAGGTCGCAATCTTAGAGCGTTTGCGTTCTCGTCAGCCAACCACCGGCTAAATCCGAACTTCGGACACTCGTGAACATTCCTTCAGCGGCAGCCGTAAGCACAAAGTTCAAAGAGCTTCCTCGAACCCAAAGGTCAGCGATGTGCAGAACACGACTCGTCAAATCCCTGATGGAACAGGACCTAGAGGAGATTGCGCGTGGTGGCGGATGGGGCCTCGCCCGAACTGCGGAGCTTAACGGTGTTCCGGGGCCAACGCATCTTCTCGAACTTGCCAGTCAAATTGGTCTGACTGAAGAGCAGCGCCACGAAATCGAATTAATCCGCGCGCAGATGCAGGCAGACGCGATACAGGCAGGCGAACACTTTATCGAAATGGAACAGGCGCTTGACTTGGCTTTTCAGCAAGGTGTTCCAACGGCAGAAACTCTTGAACGACTGGTTATGCAAGCGGGCGCGGCGCGAGCAGCCCTGCGCCTCGTCCATCTGAACGCTCACCTGCTGACGTTGACGTTGCTGACTGAAGCGCAAGTCAGCCAGTATTCAGTCTTACGCGGATACACAGATGATCCATGTTCAATTGTTCCGGACGGACATGATCCAGAGAGGTGGCGCACCCATTATGGGTGCAACTAGGATCGATTGCGTCGACCCATCCTCGTAACTTGTCAAAACCGCATACTCCCAGTAGGTATTTGGTATGTTTCGCCTGGTCCTGTCGATACTTCTTGTTGTTGCATTCTCTGGCGTATCCGCAGCGTCCGTGAAGCATGGCTTGACCCATGGATCGGATCATTCTGGTCATCATGCTCAAATGGCGGGCGACGATCTGTTGGCTGATGCCGAGAAAGCTGCTGCGGATTGTTGCGACACCACTAGCGGTATGGGTTCAACATCCTGTTTTGGTGATCTTGTCGCCACGTCGGGGATTTCGCCGATTGCTCCATTGGTCATCTCAGTGGTTGGTGTGACGTACGCTGGAGCCGATCTTTCGGGCGTCGCACTGGGTGTTCCGACCGGTCCTCCGAAAGCCTGAATGGCAACGGGCGCTCGCTCGCAATCCGTTCAAATTTCACATCAAAGGACCGACAGACATGATCACACGTCGTCACTTCACCACTCTGTCTGCAACTGCTCTCATTGCGAGTGTTCTTCCCGTCCGTGCAGGAACCCCAATGCACGTGTTCAGCTCACCAGGTTGCGGATGTTGTCACGCATGGGCCGACTTGGCTCGCGCTCGTGGTTACGCCGTCACCGTTGAGGAACTGACAGACCCCGAGGCACAGAAGTCAGCACGAGGTATCCCACTGAACCTTGCATCCTGTCACACCGTTGAAGCCGACGGTTATGTCTTTGAAGGCCATGTGCCGTTCGAAGCTCTGGAAGCCGTGTTGAAGGATCGGCCAGACATCACAGGGCTTGCGGTTCCCGGCATGCCAATGGGCTCCCCTGGTATGGGTGACGATCCGTCCGCCCGTTACGACGTCATTGCATTTGGGGGAGAGGCCGGGACCGGAACGGTTTACTACCGCGCTGGCACGGCGCGGCCGTTCGACACCTGATGGTAGGGCGCGCAACACTCTTGGTTACCGGTGGGCTTGCGCTCGCCGGTTTCACCGTAGCATTCATTCTGGCCCAGCCCTCCAAGGCGGTCGGTCTATTGATGCCGGATGACGCCGAACTGGTCGCTATTGGCCAAGATATTTACGCGGTTCAATGTGCTGCCTGCCACGGTGTGAGCCTTGAAGGACAGCCAAATTGGCAGATGCGCGGCGAGAATGGTTTACTACCGGCACCGCCGCATGACGCCACAGGGCACACGTGGCACCACGATGATGAAACGCTGTTCACCTTGACCAAATTTGGCCTGGCCGGGCTGATGGAGAACGCGCCCGCAACTGGTATGCCGGTCTATGAAGGAGTGCTCAGCGATGAAGAAATCATTGCAGTGCTGTCCTTTATTAAATCAACCTGGCCTGATGACATTCGTGAGTATCACGACGAACTAAATGCCCAATCCGAATAGAGGAAAACTCAGATGATCAAACAAACTCTTCTCGGTTTGGCCGTAGCGACGGCTCCAATGCTTGCGGCTGCGCATTCAAAGTCCGAGGCAACGACACCGGCTGACGGCGCGACTGTCACGGACGTGCCGGAGCTTTCCATGCGGTTCGATGATCCGATGCGCATCATCTCGGTCACACTGACCTCACCCGATGGCGACGTCAAAATTGAGCGCGAGACAGGTATGGACCCCGCTATGGAGTTCCGAGCTATGCCTTTGGAGGAGCTTGCACCCGGAAGCTATCGTTTCGACTGGCGCGGTATGGCTTCCGACGGTCACCCGATGCAGGGCAGCTTTACTTTCACGGTCGCTGAGTGACCGGACTGGCCCCAATTGACGGTGTTGTCGTCTTGGCCATTTTGGCGAAAGCACTTGGCTACGGCGCGGCGCTGCTGGCGATGGGTGGTGTCCTGTTCACGCTCCTCTTTGGCAAGCGCGCTGAAGAGTCTGTTCTACGCCTTGCGCGGCACCTCGCGGTCGGCGCTGCGATTGTCGGTATTGCCGTGCTTGCTCTACGTTTCGGCATTAGAGCGGCGCGGATATCCGGAATGGGTTTTGAGGGTGCGACCGACCCAATGATGCTTGGCTTTGTCTGGGACAGTCCACTTGGCACCGCTGCGATTTGGCGAGCGGTGGGTGAACTCGCGATATTGGCAATCCTGCTCTCCCGCGTTGGGCAGTGGATCGCTTTGGCTGGTAGCCTTTCCATTGCGGTTTCCTTTGCCCAAGTGGGGCACTCGCTCGGAGAGCCTAGGGCGGCTCTCGCAGTCTTATTGGTTCTTCATCTGCTGGCTGCCGCGATTTGGGTCGGTGCTCTCCTGCCATTGCGCAGAGCGGCGCTCACTTCAAGTGGGGCCGATCTTCTGCACCACTTTGGCAATGTCGCTGCTTATGGAGTTGCCGTCCTGATTGTTGCGGGCGCAACACTCGCATTGCTGCTTTCGGGCTCGGTGGCTGCCTTGTTCGGAACGGCCTATGGATTGCTACTTTTGGTAAAGGTCGTGATCGTTTTTGCACTTCTTGGCCTCGCGGCGCTGAACAAGTTGAGATTTGTTCCGGCTCTCAGAGCTGAGAAGCGTGGCGCGGAAATTGCTCTCCGGCGGTCGATTGCGATGGAGATGTTGGCTGTTGTCCTGATCCTGCTTGCAACGGCGACGCTAACCAGTGTGACGACACCTCCCATCAATCTCTGACGGGCAATGATCCGAAGCCGAAACTCCAAAGTTTTGCAAAGATTTCCGCTTGGGGCTGCGAGCGCAGTGGGAGAATTGAATTTGCTGACTGCCTGAAGTGAATTAGACTGAGGACTAACTGTTCAGATACCCCGTTGACCTATGACCGCAACACGACACTGCGCTTGCAGCGAACGGCAGCTTCAGGGGTCGTACTGCAGCACTTGGAGTATGTTTGAACGACCGGAATGGGCCAATCGTTATTTATAATTTTTTAGAAGTGCTGAAACAGTTGAACCCGCATTCAATTTCGAGCTCGCAAGGGTTGCTGTATTGCAGACTAACTATGGATGGTCATTCCGTTTCTGACGAACGCGCCCACAAATTGATATCTTCTTCCGAACTGATTTCATCGATCTTTTCCAACTCGTCTGCACTGAAGTCGAGATTATTGATAACGCCTGCGCAATCCACGATCTGTTCGGGTCGGGACGCACCAATAAGTGCGGTCGTCACCCTTTCGGCTCTGAGCACCCAGGCCAGAGCCATTTGCGCCAGAGTCTGACCACGTGCCTCAGCCATGTTGTTCAGAGCACGGACACTTGCCAAGGACCGCTCGTTGATCATGCCATCAAGTAGCGACTTTCCTTGTGTAGCACGGCTGCCATCTGGAATTTCGCGCAGGTATTTTGACGTTAGAATGCCTTGTGCCAGCGGCGTGAATGCAATCGATCCTACCCCAAGATCGTCCAGAGTATCGAGCAATCCGTCCCGCTCCACCCATCGGTTGAGCAAGTTGTAAGAAGGCTGGTGAATCAGACAAGGTGTCCCAAGCTCATTGAGAATCTTCACAGCCTCGCGCGTGCGTTGGGAGTTGTAGCTCGAGATACCTGCGTAGAGCGCGCGGCCCGACCGTACGATATGATCCAACGCGCCCATCGTCTCTTCGAGCGGGGTGTCGGGGTCAAAGCGGTGGGAATAAAAGATGTCGACGTAATCAAGACCCATGCGCGCGAGTGATTGGTCACAGGACGCAATCATGTACTTGCGCGACCCCCATTCTCCGTAGGGTCCGGGCCACATGTCGTAGCCCGCTTTGGAGGAAATGATCAGCTCATCCCTGTAACCCGCGAAATCCGTTTTGAGGATCTCACCAAGTGCCTCTTCGGCTGAACCAGGTGGTGGACCGTAGTTGTTCGCCAGATCAAAGTGAGTGATCCCATGGTCGAACGCGGTCCGACACATTGCTCGCTTGTTTTCGTGCGTCGAGTCTGCACCGAAATTATGCCACAGGCCCAGGCTGAGAATAGGAAGCTTCACACCCGACCGCCCACATCGCCGATAAACCATCCGCTCATAGCGGTCCGGCTCTGGTGCGTAAGGAATGGGCTTTGGTTTTGGCGGTCGTTGAGCTTTGGTCATGCGCACATAATCAATGGATTGTTGAGCCTGTCAAACGGATCACCTCCAGCGAGATCGACGCGAGATTCCACTCGCCCCGGTGGTCAGCGCTGGCGCGCTCTGAAAAGCTTCAATATCTCTGGGTCATTTGGCGCATTTACCGGGAGGTCATTCGAAGAATATGGCGTTGGGGGTATCAAAACGAGGAAGATTTGCGGTTTTGGTTTTCGGAACGACTTTCGATCTGCTCCCAACACCAACTGATCAGGGAAGACAGCCCTCCGACTAAGATGACGATCATCACCGCAGCTTCTATACGGAAGACAGCAAACCCAATACTTGGGGCTGTAACCAACAGAGTGGCAATCGTAAAGAACATCGCTGTCCATAACGTGTTACCACCTATTCTGTGCACGCCTATGACAGCGGAAGCAAACCCAAGGATCAATAAGACGTGATGTGACAAACCGCTGAACTCCAAACATAGGGCAGCCAAAGACCCAAGCGCTACGCCAACACCAAACCGCAATGCAGCATCAGGCACATTTTGAAGTGGAGCCAAGACGCGGAATACGAACAACAACGAAAGCCAATAGGATTTTTCGTTTCCGATTATGTGAGCGAGAAACGACGTCAAACTCATGCCGACAATTAAGAATAGCCAGACAGAAATTGCTTCCTTGAAAGACATGGGAGGTCGTATTGCTGATCCCGCCAAGTTAAGCCAAACGCTGAGCAAACTACCGACTGTCGCCGCGGCCAGAAAAACCAAAACATGAACGGCAATACGCTCATCGGGTGGGATCAGTAAGTACAAGAGCAATCCGTTCAATGCAGGAACTGTTGCAAAACCACCGTTCTTGTACCCTTCAAAAGCAGCCCAACTAATCAAGACAAAACCACACAGAAAGGCGATCCACTGAAGCGGGAAGAGTGTGCATACCAGTATACTCACCAGCACCATCGCAAACGTTCTGGCGTTAGAAACAAGACTAGAAAAGACAGACCCCAAAAAACCAGCTGAAAACCCCGCGACTGCCGCGATACCACCAAACGCAACGACCTGACCGCCAAGCAGTACGACGAGTACGGCTGTTGTACATATTGCCAACGCCGTACTCCAAGAGAGCAATCCTCCATCGAACTTGGTTGGCACCCTTGTTCCTCCACTAAGCGGCGTTATGTGGTTAGTTCAATGTAGCCCATACCAAACAACTCTTTCGAATTTTCTGAGACTCTTCACAGGGCCCAAGTTTTTGACAGGTCAATGTGAGGCATAGCAGCGCCTCTATCTTCTGATTGATGCGATCCTGAGGAACAACACATATACGTCACCGATTTGGTGCTCTGCAAAAGAGCAGACACCTGTCATGACGCACGGCAAATTTGTCCGCAAGTTGGGCGACTGCCGGATTGCGAATACCGATCTAATCGAGTCCAAAATGGGCAGCGAAATACGAGGAAAAAAACTCTGGAAAATTGTAACTTCCAACCAGTGGTCATTCAATTGCGGTTTGAAATGTTGTGGTAAGCCGTTTGTTCAAAACGTGATGTGGCTCGGCTGAGGAACCGTAGTGCAACTCTGCCAAGGCAGCGATGTCATTGAAAATGACTGCGGAGCCGCCTTCTTCATTCGCGTAAACCAACAGTTTTTGGCAAAAGGCATCCAAACCAATTGCCGGAAAGCCCGCCATAGCCACGCCACCGGGTGCTGGTCCGCCAAACAGTAGGAGAACTGCATCCGGCAGTTCCACCCCCAGGTGGGACGCTTCGGCCGCAAAATCGACTTCCCCAAACCAGACCGTGTCGTCCTGCTCCATCACTGCCTTACTGAGATGTTCCACTGCCTTTGGTACGCTGAGCTGAGATCGCAGTTCGATGACCCCATAGTCGGCAAACAATCCGCTGGTTGGCGCTGGTGCTGCATCCAAGCCGTTCAGAACTTCGAGCAGCTTGCTCTCAAATGAATTTAACGCTTGGGTGTCATTCAGACCATGCCGCACTTTGAGAAATTGGGAGTCCGTATAGGCGATCTGCGGGCGATCATCCTTATCGAAGGAAAGAACGCGAAAAGGAAGATCCAGACCTGCTCGTATGTTCTCTTTCAGAATGAGCGTGTTTATCTCTGGATCAGAGAAAACGAGTACACGAGCCGCTGGCATTTCGACGCCTTCGGCCTTGGCCAGGCGCGCGTGATCTATCGATGCGATTGGAGTAGCTCCCGCTTCGGCAACGGCAGTCTCAAGCTCCAAGAAGTTTTCGTCCACCGCGGTCTGGACAGATGAAGGCTGTGCAAAAGCGGATGTCGAAACTGATAGAGTTGCAAGAATCGAGAATACAAAGCCAAACCTCACCATTTTGCCACTTCCTTTTTCATCGCACTTTTTTCAAGGAAACTGCCGCCAGAATCGCAAAAGCTACCTCGGCCGCAAGGTAAAAGAGAAGTATCCCGTTCGGAACTCCATAGATATGAATGCTTAGTGTACGCCCAACAGCAAGTCCCGACATAAATAAAATAGAACCCACAGCGCCGGGCGTTGTAATTCTGGTTTCGAAGCTGCCGCCAACCAAAACAACGCATTTGCCAGGTAAAGACCCATAATTGCTCGGAAGACATGCGTCTGGTTCGTTCCTACTACCGGAAATCCCAGTAAAACTGGGATCGAACTGCCGGGCACCAGACCGTACGATAATGCGATTGGCACGAGGTCTGCGGTAGCCAGTAGAGGGACTATTCTTGCACTCATGGAGTCTCCTACTCACACAGGTTTAACTTCTTGGTCTTAAAGAACTTCACATTTGTCTTTCGGGCACCCGATGATCCGAGGTGGATATCCAAAAAGCACTCGGAGAGGCACATTGTGTGCCTCATTTACCTTCTGAGAGATGCCAGCTTCGGTTGGTGTCTGTTCTTCATCGTGACCTTGGTCAGCAACCGGCTTTCCACTCGGGGGAATTACTCGAAGGTTGTAAGAGGCCCGAACTGAACCGCTTCACATCCGATGATTTCCGGATTCAACTCAATGCTAGCGGTTGTTTTCTCAACATCTTCTCGGACTGTTTGCGGTGATATCTTCACTACCGGACGAAACAGGGATTCCTACACTGATGAAAGCTTGTCGAGCTCGAGGCGACGTATGAACTGCCTAAGCGCCGGGCCTTGGGCTATCAGGGTGAACAGAGTGAAACCCGTCGCGAGAAAACACGATAGTCAAAAGGCATAAGTCTGATCCAAGAAACCCGCCAAAGCGTATCTCACAAGAACCTATTAGCAAGGAGACATAAATGCTCCCGACCATCATCCTTGCGGCGATCTTTGGGTTATTCGCTGCCACTTCGCTTCAAGCCGGTGTTCAAATTCGTTTCATAGAAGGCGCACCCAAGGATCGCTTTGTACTGACAAATGTTGGAACTTGCGAAGTCGAAGCTTCGACCCTCAAAATTGACTTGTCGCAATCAGCCGGACGTTTGATTTTCGATGTCGCCGAAAATGGCGCGGGCGTAGAGGTTTACCAGCCGCTCGAATTTGTTGAGGGTGTTGATGTACTGCGGCAACTTCCTTTGGTCGTGGACGGGCAAAATACAATTGAACTTGAGATCACCTCCCTCGCGATCAGTGACAAACTCGCCTTCACCATCGATGTAGATGATACAATCGGGCAACGCGAAATCACCGTAACTGGGTCCGAGATCGAAGGCGCCACAGTATCATTTGCCGATGCGGATGAGACCAATACTGCAACCTTCACTTCCGAAGCGCTTGTCAACGTCACGACCAAGGACTGCTGAAAGCTTCCCCACAATGTCGAATTGGTTGATCCGCATAGCATTTCTTTCCCTCGTTATGGGAGGTGGCATCCTCATTGGGACACTGACCGCACCTGGCGATTGGTATGCGCAGCTTTCCAAACCCGCTTTTAACCCACCAAATTGGATTTTTGGTCCGGTTTGGACTGTGCTTTACGTCCTGATCGCCATTACTGGTTGGCGCCAGTTCGAAGCAGACCGAAGCTCGCCTGCAATGAAGCTCTGGTGGGCGCAGATGGGTCTGAACTTTTTGTGGTCCCCAACCTTTTTCGTACTGCAAATGCCGTGGTTGGCCCTTGTGGTCATTGTCGCGTTGCTGATCGTGATCGGCATCTTCATTGCTCGGGTCAAGAACTCGGATCGGGTTTCCGCCCTGGCCTTCTTGCCTTACTTAGCGTGGGTGGCTTTTGCCACGGCTCTGAACCTATCCATTGCGATACTGAACTGAGAAGGAACAATATGCGCGCCAAATTCGTTGGGCTTGTTTCAGGTCTTGTTATCGTCGGATGCACAATGGCTCAGGCTGATGGAAAATTAACTGAAGACTTCTCCAAGTCTCCGGAGGCACGATGGGACTATGTTGCTGACACCGTCATGGGAGGGGTCTCTTCGGGGCAGGTGCAGTTTCGTTCGGAAGGTGATGCCGCATTCGCGCGGTTGATCGGAACCGTGAGTACAGAAAACAACGGCGGCTTCATCCAGTTCCGACGCAAGTTGCCAGTTCGACCAGATGAGGGTGTGTCAGGCGTCAGGTTAGTGGTGCGGGGCAACGGCGAGCAATACTTCGTTCACCTCAGAACACGTGGCACGGTGCTGCCCTGGCAATACTATCAGGCCGAGTTCGAAACTTCTGACGCATGGACGGAGGTTTCTTTACCTTTGTCAAACTTTAAGGCTTCAGGTGCTATATTGCGCGCTACTCCCGTCGCTAACGAAATCACCTCAGTCGGGATTGTCGCCTACGGGCGCGATCACGACGCCCGTGTAGATGTCAGCGAGATTGGTTTTTACTGAAGGTGCCTAGGCGATGGTCCGAAATACGTCAGGGTGTTTCCCATTCGGTGTAGCCGCGTGTGCGAGAAGGGCGACACGCCATCAGATTATTTGTCAACAAACCTATAGCTGTGACCCAATTGGTAAAATACTTAGGAAACCGGAAACTATGTGATCCCAAGCTGATCCTGTCGGTTCTGATTGATACGCGATAACGTTGCCATCATCGCCTCTTGTCGTCCATTTAAGCTGACCAGCTTTTTCGAGCGTCACGTTATATGTGTATGCGGGTAGCGCGTCGTCCAAGGCACCCATGGTCTGTTTAGCCAATGCTGGCGAGTCAATCAGAATTCCCATCTCGGTGTTGATGTTGACAGATCGGGGATCCCAGTTGAACGACCCTACGAACAAGTATCGGTCATCAACTGCAAATGCTTTGGAATGCAGCCCTGACCTGGACTGAGCCCAGTTAATACCCCGGCGCTGGACCTGATAGGCGTCCGGTCGCAGTTCATAGAGTTCTACTCCACCGCGTAGAAGTGCACGGCGTTTTTTAGCATAGTGTGCGTAAACGGGTGCGACGTCGTTAGATGCAAGTGAATTGGTTACAACCTTTACGTCGACGCCACGGCTTTCCAATTCGGTCAGCCATTTGACACCGTTGTCGCGCGGCACGAAATAGGCAGAGACGATGTTCACCTCATTGCTGGCTTTTTCAAAGTACGGAAGCAACTGAGACGCAAGAATGGGGTCTGAATTCTCAAGACCCGCGGCTTTTGATGGCAGATCAACATAAAGCTTCGCAGGCAGCCAATCCAGTGACAGGGCTCCATCCGCGAAGTTCTCTTGCGCTGATTTCCTGAGGGCAGCGCCGTACTGCGTTTGCTTCGCTTCCTCGACCAGTTCGTTCAACCGGACTCGTGCATCAGCAAGGTCAAATTCCTGGGGTTCTCCAACAACCACACGAGCCGGAACGGCGAATTCGCTGTTCCAGTATGCGTCAAAGCTTTGCGACACCTCGCGTACAACTGGGCCTGCGGCCAGCACATCCAGATCGGCATAGTTCATTTCTTTCCGCGCCAAAAAATACTCGGCACCGATGTTTCTGCCACCCACTATCGTGAACACGTTGTCCGCCGTCATGGACTTGTTGTGCATTCTGCGGTTGATGCGTTTGAAGTCTGTCAGACCCGCGAACAAAAGGCTCTGATCGCGCCAAAACGGATTGAACAGCCTGATTTCAATATTCTCGTGATTGTCCAATGCGGCTGTCATCGCGTCATAGCTGGACGTATCCATGTCATCCAGCAACAATCGGACACGAACACCCCGATCTGCGGCCTGCAATAGACTGGCTGCAAAGAGGTGACCCGTTGGGTCGTTGTGCAGAAGGTAGTATTGCGCGTCTATCGTTCGCTCGGCCGCAGCCGCCAACAACAGCCGTGAGACGAGCGCTTCTTCGCCATCACTGATTAACTTGACGCCTGACCGACCGTCTTTGGGATTCCCAAGGCGATTGGCCGCCTTGCTCAGAGCTGTGCCTGAAGTCGCTGGCAGCGAAGCCGATACCGTCTTTTCATATGTGCGGGTTTTTGGAGCGCAAGCGGCAAGAGACAGCGCGCAACAAACACAAACCACGAGCTTCCATCGCGCCATAAGCTTCCTCCAACCCTGTGTCCTAGGTGACTACGCCCGGGCACGCGATTGCAAGCCTGTTCTATGAAGCCTTAGGTTGTTTCGTTTGCTCGTGTTGGTTTCGCAAATCCTATGTCATCGGTTGGCGACTTAGACGGAACGCCCAATTTGCTTCGAGGGTCGTCGCCGCTGCCAGTGGGAGCAGATTGCATGGTGTTTTGATTGTTTGAGCTCGTGCTTTGGATGACGCCGGTTCGGCTTAGTCCCGTTCTTGGTCCAGCGCTTCACGTATGAGCGTCAGATTCGGCAGCGAATTATGAAACGGATCGGACCCGAGTTCCGACAAAAGTGGATAAAGTGCTTCCGACATTTGTTCCGTACAAACTCTCAAAAACTCCGTGCCTTGCGGCGTCGAACGGGCAATTTTGGAACGCTTGTCATTGGGGTTGGCTTCAAGAGTGATCAGAGCATGGTTTTCAAGGCTGGCGAGCATGTGGGTCATCGAAGTCTTGGGCACTTGAAACGCGTTCGAAAGTTGCAGCGGAGTTTCCCCCTCAGGACGACGAACTAGATGCCCTAGTATCCCAAATTGAGTGGCAGTCATTCGGCCGGGTAAAAACGTTTCCAGCTTGGTCGAGATCAACTGATTGATGATCCCGACCTCGGTGAAGAACCGGTAGACTTCGTTGGTCTCATCTTCAGGCTTCATTCAGAATTCGTGTCTCCAGCGGCCAGCGGGGGGTGGCAATTGGCTCGGGTCCATACCCCAAACGCAGCAACATTTGCACCGTGTGGCCCGGTGACGCAAGAAGCTCATGCGCCAGAGCGTATTCATCGGCCATCTCGGGATATTCCTGTAGGGCTTGACTGACGGGATGCACGCCTAGCCCCATTTCGGTTGTCTTCAAGTAAAAACGCATCAATTGACGCCCGGCATCGAGTTGATCGCTTCGTGTGTTTGTAGCCGTCGTGAGGACTGCGTATTGCGGCGTCGCGTCTAGCATGGCGAAGTAGCCTCGCATGTGTGACTGAGTGCCTGGGTGGTCAACGTTCATCAGGGTCTCGTTGTCCAACAGGCCGGCAAGTCGCAGCGTTTCCAGCATGGGATCACGCAGTTCAATCCCGTCCGGGTTGGCGTTGATTTCTGCTTTCCCGATCCGCATCAGGTCGACGGATTCCTTCAGGGTCTGCGGCGTTCGCATTTCGATTTCGAAAGCGCGTTTCGTAAGGTCTTGAATACGGGCCACCAAATCTTCATCGGTAATCAAAGTTGCATAGTTGCCAAGCGTGGAAACTTGATCGGCAGAGAGGCGCTTTTCAGTGTAAGGTTCCTTGTTTGAATGTCGTTTGAGGATTTGATCTGAGAGTGGATCGGGCGCTCCGCCGGGAACAAACACTGCTTCTGCGATAGGTCCGTCATCTCCATCGGGCAGTAACGTGACCTCGGTATCAAATCCCTGTGCACCTGCCGCCAGTAGCATCGTCTCAACAAATGCACCGAGACCAATATAGAGCTGGCGGTGGTAAGGATCGGTTTCCGGAAGCTCGCGATCAGGATCACGGTGGATGCGCACCTTGTCTTGCCCAACGAATTCGACCAGCCAAGGTTGCAAGTTGTGAGGATTGGGGGCGAGAATTGCGTAGGACAAAGCAGTCTTGCGTGGGTCGTCATACGGTTTTGGCGTCCACGGAGCCAGTGCGTCATGCGGCGTGCGTGTAGCGAGGAACGCGCCCGCGCCCGTTGCCGCCAGAATTGTGCCGCCGCCTAGAATCTTGAGAAAACGTCTTCGATTTGGCATCTTGAGTCTCCAATAGTACGATATCGAACCAAATTAATACGAAATCGAACTATTTCAACCCCAATCGGTGCAGTGATTGGTTGAATGATTTGAAAAAAGAATATCAGAGCCGCCGGACGCAACCGCCGATTGCCGCGGTGGACAAGTACTCGGAGCGCCTTTGGTGCCGAAAAGAAGCAGTTATTTCAGCTGATTAACGACTGGATGCGAGAAGATCAGAGGCTGTTGAGTCGGTGCTTCTCTAGTATCCCGCAAAGCATAGCCTGCGCTTGCAGCCTGTGTTCTCGATGACGTTCACGGGCAACACCCGGTCGACCTTCACTAATCGCTTGAAAAACAACCCGGTGATCTTCATTGGATTTAACGGGTAGGGGCCTGATGAACAACGTCGTTGCGCGTGCGCGGCGCACTTGGTCGCTCATCATGGCAACAATCGCTTCGACCCGTTTGTTGCCGCCCAACCGAACGAGTTCCTGATGAAACAACTCGTCGGCTTCGGCCCAGGCTTCAAGGTCTTCGGCTTCGATGGCTTGATCCATCTTTGCAATTGATCCAGCAAGTACCGCCAGTTCATCTTCGGAATAGCCCGCTTCGGCAGCGCGCTGTGCTGCGAGACTCTCGAGTTCCGTCAGTATGTCGTAGATTTCACGCATATCATCTGATGAAACAGGCAGTATTCGCACGCCCTTTCGGGGCCGCATTTCAAGCAAGCCCTTACTTTCCAACATCAGCGCAGCTTCCCGTATCGGGGTGCGGGACATGCCAAGGGTCTCGGCGAGTTCCGATTCCAGATGGTCAGTTCCGGCTGCAAGTTCGCCAGACAGGATCATCTGTCGCAAATCCCTAACAGCGCGTTGCGTATTGGAAAGAGTTTTTGCGTCTTGACCCTTCACGGCGTCTCCAGGTTGATCTTTCGTCCCTCCGCAGCCGAGAGATAGATGCTCTCTTCGATTCGGATCACGTTCAAATAGTCTCGAGCCGTGTTTTCCAGCGGCGTGCCCTTTACAAGGCCTGAAACGACGTGACTTTGCAAGGCGTGTACGCAATCTCCTCCAAACCCATCATGATCGCTCGGAGGTAAAATTTTCTGTCGCTCCTGTTTTCCAAAAGCGCGGAGGTCAACTGAACCGTCGCCGTTAAGAACCAGCGATCCTTCGGTTCCTTCGATGAGAGCCTCGCCCATGGTCTGGCGCAGGTTTTCGGCACTGTGGTCAAGGCATCTGTTGCCATCGAACAAAGCTTTCAAACCGTTGGGGTGGTCAAACAGGATGAAACCCGCATCCTCGCCCGCGATAACGGGGTTAACTTGGCGCAAGTCCGCATAAACTGCGCTGGGCGCATCGAACAAAAATCGGAATGTGTCTACCCAGTGAACCGCTGTTTCATGCACCAGAAAACGTGGCATGTCCTGAAAGTACGGCTGTCGGTCAAGGTAGGCGCGCGGTCCTTGTCCGTCGCCAGGCCGAAGCCGGAAAGTCGCTTGTAGAGGTGTTCCAATTCGACCCTCGGTCATCGCCACCTTGATTGCACGATACCAGGGCTGGAAGCGAAAATTCTCATGCACGACAATGGTTGCGCCCACTGCTTCAGCCTCGGAGACGATCTTCTTAGCTTCATCCAATGACATGCAAAATGGTTTTTGGCAGATAAGCCATTTTATGCCCGAACGCAGCGCGGTTCGAATGGCGTCGGCCTGCGCCACAGGTGGAAGGATGATGTCCACGAGATCAGGTTTTTCCGCCCCCAGCATTTTTGACAGATCATCGTAAGCGGCCAGTCCTGTTTCTTTCGCCTTGCTGATATCACGGTTGCAGGATGCAACCGGAACCGCTCCGGGCATTCGGGACCAGCTTTCGTAGTGGAACTTGCTGAAATACCCCGCACCCACACACGCGACTCTGATGGCTTGTTGAGTATTCACGCCCGCAATGCTTCCAATACTGATGAGGCTGCGGCCTGCGTTCCGGCGGTGCCACCGAGGTCGCGCGTCAGGTTCTGTCCATCCGCAGTCACTTTTTCTACGGCTTCACGCAATCGTTCGCCGTCGTTGGACAGGCCTGGGTGATCATGGGTCAAACCCAACCATTCAAGCATCATTGCTGCGGACAGGATCATCGCAAAAGGGTTGGCAATACCCTGTCCTGCAATGTCTGGAGCGGAACCATGGCAGGGTTGGAATACAGCGTGATTCAACCCGATATCCGCCGACGGAGCCAGTCCAAGACCGCCCATAAGACCTGCACCAAGGTCGGAGAGGATGTCTCCGAACATGTTCTCGGTCACTAAGACGTCGAACTCCCAAGGTTTTTGGACCATCCACAATGCGGTGGCATCAACGTAAGCATGGTCTGACTGCAAATCGGGATGGTGGGCGGCCTCTGCATCAAACATCGATCTGAAGAATGCAAAGGCGCGGAATACATTGGCTTTGTCGACACATGTAACTCGACCCTGACTGCGCCCGGTTCTTTTGCGGTTCTGGGCGAGTTCAAAGGCGAAACGGAACAGTTTTTCGGACACCTCACGAGTGATCAGCAGAGTTTCACGTGCTTCGTGTTCGGTAACTTCTCCAGCGCCTTGGGTGAAGAACAGCCCTTCGGTGCTTTCGCGTATCAAGACAAAGTCGATCTCTTTTCCCGGAGGAAGCGCCAAGGGGGTAATTTGTCCGCTGCTTACCTTTACTGGCCGTACACCAGCGAAAAGTCCCAGTTGCTTTCGCAGATCAATCTGCGGTGAAATCTCGGTTCCGTCAGGGTATCGAACATCCGGCAAGCCCATTGCCGACAGCAGAATCGCGTCAGCGCTACGTGCGGTTTCGAGTGATCCAGCCGGAAACGATTCTCCAGTTTTGGCGTAGTGGCCTGCGCCTGCCGGAGCATCTGTAAACACCAGTTCGTAGGAAGGGCTGCCGCGCGAGAGCTGACGCAGGATTTCAAGCGTAGGGGCCATAATTTCAGGGCCGATTCCGTCCCCGTGGAACACTGCCACATCATAACTTTTCTTCATCTTAGCCCGCTTCCTTCCCGTTTCGCATTCATAGCGCGATAGCAGCCTTCACTACAGTCCGTTGACAACGCATTCTTTAATGTATACGCAAATTAATGCAATAATAAACGCAAAGATGTTTGGGAGGACTTGGAGATGAAACTAAAGCTAGGGCGGTTGGCGGCCGCAGCCGTGATGTCGACCGGGATTGCAGGGGCATCTGTTGCGCAGGATTATCCCTATCGTGATATCACCACAGCTGTGGTCTGGGGGGCCGGTGGCGGGACGGATACGATCAACCGAATGATCATGGCCGAGATGGAAAAACATCTTCCGGTTTCGATCAATGTGATCAATCAAACAGGTGGGGTCGCGGGCTCCAACGGCATGGTCTACGTCATGAACCAACCAGACGATGGCTACACATTGGTTGGTCTGTCAGAGTCTAACGTCACCGCTGCCGTGCAGGGTGGTTGGGATAAGAAATTTGATTTTTGGTATCCGTTCATCGTTGGCGGATCACCTGATCTGATCTCGGTTCCGGCAGACAGCCCTTACAATACTCTGGAAGAACTGGTCGACGCTGCGAAAGCTGCTCCTGGGACTATTCCGGCTGCGGCTTCCGGCGCAGGTTCGATCCACCACTTGAACCTTCTGGCCATCGAAAAAGGGTCCGGTGTAGAATTCAAGTTTGTTCCATACAAAGGCTCAGCGCCAGGGCAGGAAGCAGCGATAGCGGGTGAAGTTGCATTGGTTGTGACTTCTCTAGCTGAACAGGCCCCGTTGATCGAAGGCGGTCAACTTAAACCGCTTGCGATGTTGACGCCCGAAGATGCGCAGATTGCAGGGGCAACAGTGCCTTCTGCCTTTGGTATTTATGACGGTCTCGATCAGTATTTGCCGCTCAAGCAGGCCATCGGGTTTGCAGTTCACAGTTCAGCCGGGGACGACGTAAAGGCCGCGCTTGGTGATGCCTTCGAGCAAGCGATTGCCTCCGACACCGTGGCTGAATGGGCCTCTGCAAACAATTATGATGTCGGTGGTCAACACGGCGAAGAAGCTCAAGAGCTGTTTGCGAACCTCGAAGCTACCTTTGCCTATACCTTGCAAGATCTGGGCGCAGCGACCGTCGATCCGGCGTCGCTGGGTATCGAGAAGCCATAATCCGATCACTTTTGAAAGGGCGCGCCTGATCGCGCCCTTTCCGACAAGAGGCAAGCAATGGACAAACCTGACGATACACTGATCATGCGGGCGCGCGATTTCTGGGCATCGATTGGTCTGATAGCAATTTCCACCTTTTTCCTTTGGAAGACGTCGGACATCCCGCTTTGGGGTGAAAACCGCGCAGGTGTAAGTGGATCTGATTGGTACAACTCGGCTGCAATTGTACCGCTGTTCATCTTCGGTGGATTACTTGTTTTGTCCCTCGTCTTGCTGGCTATTTCGATCCGTTCAGGTGGAGCACAAAACGCACTTACGGCTTTGGGGATTGGATGGGACCAGTCGGAAGCCTATCGAGCTTCAACAATAGGCCTGATCCTTTTTGCATATGTCGTGGGGCTCGTTCCCAGAGTGGACTTCATTCTGTGCTCTGGTTTGCTGATTACAGCTTTGACCTACGGGTACTACGGCGGCCATGCTCGGCGTGCGTTGGTGGCCTGCATCGCCGTCGCCGCCGCCGGATTGTACGCGTTCGTCGTGTTTCCTGCGCAGGCGGACTGGAATGCACACAGTGATGATTGGTTCACATTGGCCGTTTGGGTCGCGTTGACGCTTTTTCTGCTGACCAAAGCGGCCTCTGAACCCGTTCTGCGGTTCGTGCCACTAATCGCGATATTGGCCCCGCTGATCCTTGTTTGCGCGATGGCGTTTGTTTTCCGGCAGAACGTGCCCGCGCGCGGCGGGCTGATCTTCAAGCAAATCGAATACCACTACTACGTGACGCTTCGTCCGTTATGGAAAGACTGACCGGATGGAATTTATCCTTTCGCAACTGGCTGGATTTGGCTCTGCGCTCGCGGGTCTGGCAGTGGACCCGCTGACCTATCTGTATTTGATTGCATCCGTGTTCCTGGGCATCACGTTCGGCGCATTGCCCGGCCTTACGGCAACCCTGGCCGTGACGATCCTGACGGGCTTCTTCGGCAACAAAATCCCGCTCGACTATTCGCTCGTCGCTTTGCTCGGGGCCTATGTCGGCGCGATCTACGGCGGCTCTTACCCGTCTATTTTGCTGAACATTCCGGGCACGGCAGCCAGCGCGGCGACGGCCATGGATGGCTTCCCTCTGGCCAAAGCGGGTCGAGGGGGCGAAGCACTAGGGCTGACCACGACGGCCAGCTTCATTGGCACAGTTATCGGGACCATCACTCTTTTGATTTTCGTGTGGGCTCTGCTTTTGGTTTCAAAGAACATCGCAAGCCCGGAGAAAGCATTGCTGGCCCTGTTCGGCATTTTGCTTTCTGGCACTTTGATGAGCGAAGACCTGGTGATTAAGGGATGGATCGCCGGTCTGATTGGGCTTGCGATGTCCATGGTGGGCCTCGACCCTCTGTTGTCTGAGCCGCGCTATACTTTCGGTTGGTCTTACCTGATGAGCGGGTTTCAGGTTGTGCCAGTTTTGATGGGGGCCTTTGCCATTCCCCAAATCATTGACGGTTTGAGGCACGTTGAGGCCGGGAAAGTTCTGGCCCTGAAAGGCCGCATTCTTCCGAACCTACGTTCCATCCGACGCTACCTGCCCACCATTGGCCGGTCAGGAGTGATTGGAACTGGGGTAGGAGCGCTTCCTGGCGTCGGCGAAGATGTCGCCGGTTGGGTCAGCTACGGTGTTGGCAAGACCGTTTCTGCCGAGGGCGACAAGTTTGGAAAAGGGTCATTGGAAGGTCTGCTGTGCTCCGAAACAGCAAATAACGCCTGTATTGGCGGCGCGCTAATCCCACTTTTGGTGTTGGGCATTCCTGGCTCACCACCAGCCGCCGCTTTGATGGGGGCTTTCAAGATCAACAATGTGATCCCGGGGCCGACGATTGATCCCGAGATCATTCTGCGCGTGGTTGCGATCTTGGTTCTAGCATCCCTGACAATGTTTCTTATGGGGCTTTTCACCGCTCGGGTATTTATCAAAATCCTTGCCATCCCGCAGACCATCTTTTTGCCGGTCGTGATGGTTCTGACAACAATTGGGTCTTTCAGCGTTGGTGGGGGCATCAATGATCTCTACCTGATGCTCGGCGTCGGTGCTGTTGCCTATTTCATGAACCTAATGAAGTACCCAATCGCGCCGTTGGTGATCGGGGTTATTCTGGGCAGCCTTTTTGACGAAACCTTCCGCCGGTCGCTGTTCTTGTCGGACGGGGATCTTTCGGTCTTCTTTTCCCGACCCGGTGCGGCCACTCTGCTGGTGCTCAACATTGGTCTGATCCTCAGCCAACTGCCCTACGCAAAGCGCGCTTTCTCACGTCTGAAAGGACTTTCTGTCTGATGTTTGTTGTCACGGTCACCTTTACTCTCAAACCCGGTACGAGAGACGCTTTCTTGCCGCTGATGGTAGAAAACGCTTCAACCTCTTTGCGTGAAGAACCCGGATGCCAGCAGTTTGACGTTTGCCTCGGCGACGATCCCGAGACAGTTTTTCTCTATGAGGTTTATGATGACAGCGTAGCATTCTCTGCCCACCTAGAAAGTGCGCATTTTCAGTCCTTCGAGACGGCAGTGGCTGATATGATCGCCACCAAGGTGGTTCACCAGTATTCCGAGGTCATCCGATGAACGATTGGGAAATCCACGCGGTGAAATACGCGGATCGAAATGCCCGGACGCGCGCTGATAGTTTCATCATCGATGATAATCACGACGCGCCTCATGCGATGGATTATTTCGTTTGGGTGCTCAAACGCGGCAACAAAGTCATTCTGGTCGATACTGGCTACGACTCCGATGAGGCAGCTGCCCGTGGTCGTCCCATTGCGATGGATCCTCGCGAGGCTCTGCGGCCCTTAGGCATTTCGCCGGAAGCGGTGACCGAGGTTATAGTGACCCATCTTCATTATGACCACGCGGGGGGGCTGCATATGTTCCCCAACGCAAAGTTGCATATGCAATCCGCGGAAATGGCCTTCGCTACAGGTCCCTGCATGTGCCATGATCACCTGCGTGCGCCTTTCACGGCTGGACATGTCTGCGAGGTCGTAAAGCGTCTCTATTCGGGCAAAGTCGTGTTCTACGACGGAGAAGCCGAGATTGCAGATGGGATCACGGTGCACTGCATCGGTGGGCATTCGCGCGGGTTGCAATGCGCGCGCGTAAGAACGGCGGCCGGGTGGATGGTACTCGCCTCTGATGCCTCGCATTATTACGAGAATTTCATGGCTCGCAAAGCCTTTCCCATCGTCGTCGACCTGCAAGACATGATGGATGGTTTTGAGACGCTCGAAAAGTTGGCCTCGCACCCTCGACTTATCGTGCCAGGCCATGATCCACTTGTGCGTGAGGTTTTTCCCGTCGGAGCGGCACCGCATATCCATAGGCTGGATCCCGGGCCAATCAGGGACATCAAATTATGAAAATCGGCGTCATAGCGGACGACTTTACCGGTGCGAGTGATATCGCGAACACCTTGGCGAAGGGTGTACAGCCAGAAGGTGGGTTACGAACGGCACAGTTCCCGGGTATTCCAACAACCCCAGCCGACGAGGAGATCGAAGCAGGCGTAGTCTCGCTCAAGAGCCGCACTGCACCTGTCGAGGAAGCTGTCGCAGACAGTCTGAGTGCCTTGCGGTGGCTCGCGGACCAAGGTTGCCAGCAGTTCATCTTCAAATATTGCTCGACCTTTGACTCCACGACGGAAGGAAATATCGGCCCCGTTGCGGAAGCACTGGCCAACGACCTGGGTGCGCAAAAGGTGGTTTTCTGTCCGGCCTTTCCGACAACGGGGCGCACTGTCTATTACGGTCATCTCTTTGTACTCGGTAAGCTGTTGCATGAATCCGGGATGGAAAACCACCCTCTCACTCCGATGACGGATGCCAACATCCGGCGATGGTTGCAGCATCAGACCGAAGAAACGGTCGGGTTGGTGTCAGTTGACACCGTAAAGCAAGGGCCGGAGGCGATTTTTGCTGCTTTGCAGAACGCCGACGAACGCTTTGTGATCGGCGATGCGATTTCGGACGAGGATTTGCTGGCCTGGGGTGAGGCTCTGAAGGACGCCAAGCTCGTTACTGGCGGGTCGGGGATAGCATTGGGTTTACCCAGAAACTTCGTCAGAAAAGCTTCGTCCAAAAGAGGTGGCAGTGTGTTTACAGGTGTCACTGGGCCCGCCGCTATCCTTGCCGGGTCGTGTTCCGGTGCGACACGCGGGCAGATTGATGTTCATTCTAAATCCCATCCGACCTTCGCCATCGATGTTCCGGGTGTCATGTCCGGGGATGTGACCACGCAAACGCTTCTGGATTTCTTTGAAACGCATCCGGGTCAGGCACCGCTCGCGTATTCATCGGGAGGCCCGGATGATGTGCGGGCGATCCAAAACAAATTCGGTCAGGAGGCTGTGGCGAAAAAGCTGGACAATCTCTTTGCAGATACAGCACGAGAACTTGTCGATGCTGGGTACAAGCGCCTTGCGGTGGCAGGAGGAGAGACGTCGGGAGCTGTTGCCAAGGTCATCTCTGAGGCAGTGGGGTCTCCGGCCATGTCAATTGGGCCAGAGATCGACCCGGGCGTGCCGGTCCTGAGCGTAGGAAAAACTGAACCCATTGCGCTGGCCCTAAAATCTGGAAACTTTGGCGCTCCTGACTTTTTCGCAAAAGCGCTGAGAATGATGGAGTCAGGCAGATGAGTTCTGAAGAACTGGCGCTGCGACGGCAGATGTCGGATCTGTGCGCCTCGCTTTTTGCGCGTGGCTTCTCCGTAGGCACTGCTGGCAATGTTTCTGCCCGTCTGCATGATGGCATCCTTATGACGCCCACCAACTCGACTTTGAGCAATGTTGACCCTGAGCGAATTGCCAAGATTGATTTGGATGGCAACCACGTCTCCGGCGACAAGCCGACCAAGGAAGTCTTTCTGCACCAAGCCTTCTATGAGACGCGGCCAGAAGCTGGCGCTGTGGTGCATTTGCATTCGACCTGGGCCACCGCTCTGTCGTGTCTGGAAGACACCGATCCCAATGACTGTATTCCACCGCTTACACCATACGTGGTCATGCGCGTAGGCACCGTCAAACTGGTTCCATATGTCAAGCCGGGCGACCCGAAGTCTGGTGATTTGATCCGCGAACTGGGCGGCAAGTATCGTGCGGTTCTGTTGGCAAATCACGGTCCCGTCGTCTCGGAAAAGGACCTCTTCTCAGCGGTCTGTGCAGCTGAAGAGTTGGAAGAAACAGCCAAGTTGCTCGTGGTGCTGCGGGGTATGCCAGCCCGGATGTTGGATGCAGAACAAGTCGCAGAACTCAAAGAAGATTTCGGAAGGATGTAATCCGACACCGAGTTTGGGGGCAAGCACACTTGAAATTTACGAGACAAATCGATAGCAGGAACGTAGCGTATAAACGCGCTTACAGACGGCTGTATTAGAAATTTGAGCCGCTACGGTGGTGTAGATGCCGCGACCAACGGGCAGATATATGTGATGAAACAGGCGTACGCGTACATGTTGAGAGCTGTTTTATCTTTGCTCTGCCTGTCTATGGTTGTGTGGTCCGTGACGCCATCGTTTTCTCATGCGCCTGCGGTTTTTGAGACGATTCAGGACCATCTTGAAATGGTTGAGGATCACGGTCATTCGCATGGGTTTGAAGAAGACCTGTATTGGGCGATGCACGGCCATAGCCACGATGTGGCGGATCACGACCACAACCAGGCGTTTCTTTCAAATGGCCCCGGTTCTGCGCCCGACGTACACAGCGGCGAAGCCTGGCGGATGCTAAGCTCAGTCCGCGGCCCCACCCGTCAGTTCAGAATAGAGAGACCTCCGCGCGCTTGATCGGCACCGCGCACTTTGTGCGCATCACTGATCAATCCAAATTCAAAGCGGAGTTTCCCTATGAAAACCCTCATCGAGGGCGTCAGGCGCTGTTCAACGCGTCTTGCGTTCTTCATCCTATCCATGCTGCTGATGTCCACCAGCGCAGCCCTGGCGCATGACGTTACGCCCGGCGACGCTGGCTACATTCAGGAAATATGGGGGGTGCACATAATCCCCTTCATGTATCTTGGGGCCAAACACATGGTCACGGGCTATGACCACATCCTGTTCCTGCTGGGCGTTGTCTTTTTCCTTTATCGGTCGAAAGACGTTGCGGTCTACGTAAGTCTTTTTGCCGTGGGCCATTCAATAACGATGCTCGCGGGCGTCTGGTTTGGCTGGGGTATCAGCTCATACATCGTCGACGCCATTATTGGCCTGTCCGTCGTCTACAAGGCGCTCGATAATCTTGGTGCCTATCAGCGGTGGTTCGGCTTTCAGCCCAATACCAAGGCGGCGACGTTCATCTTTGGCCTGTTCCACGGCACCGGCTTGGCCACGAAGATTCTGGACTACCAGATCGCGCCAGACGGGCTTTTGCCCAACCTCCTGGCGTTCAACGTCGGCGTCGAGATTGGGCAGCTTTTGGCCCTCGCCGCCATCCTCATTGTCATGGGGTACTGGAGGAAAAGTGCCAAGTTCTTCCAGCAGGCCTACACCGTCAATGTTGTCATGATGACCATCGGTTTCGTGCTGATGGGATACCAAATCACCGGCTATTTCGTGGCCGCATAAGGATAACCACAGATGTTTAATGCAAAAAAACCAAGCCTCGAAGAATTGCCAAGCTCGGCCCAGCTTCTTCGGTCCACGATCATTGCCGCTGTTAGCGCAGTGGCAATTCTTGTCGCCGTCGTGTTGCCTGCGGAATATGGAATCGACCCGACCGGAGCTGGCGGTGTTCTCGGACTAACCGAAATGGGTGAGATCAAGCAGGAACTGGCAGACGAAGTAGAGCAAGACCAACAGCTTCATGGAGCTGATCAGTCTTCAGGCCTGTTGAACGACCTGTTGGGCCTGTTCGTTGGCACCGCATATGCTCAGCAGGCTTGGCAGGATACGATCACCTTCACGCTTGAGCCGGATGAATTCACCGAGGTGAAGCTGGTGATGGAAGAAGGTGCGCAAGCGCAGTTTAAGTGGATCGCGGACGGCGGTCGCATCAACTTTGATCTACACGCGCATGGCGGCGGGCAGTCGCATACTTATGAAAAGGGCCGCGGTGCTACTGAAGGTGCCGGCGAAATGGTCGCCCCTTTCGCGGGCGAGCACGGTTGGTTCTGGCGCAATAGGGATGATGAGGCGGTTACCGTAACACTCAACCTGAATGGCGCTTACACGGAAATCGTGCGCAGCGAGTAAACGCCCCAGCCGCGCATCCAAGATTTGGGTGCGCGGCGTCAAATCCCGGACTTGGGCCATCGCATTCAGCAGTTGCCCTTTATGACCAATGCCAAACCGGTCAAAGCATCCACTCAACCGGCAGCCACCTGACAACCGCCGTGAGGGCGCGCTGAAAACCGCTGGTTTCAGGATCCACAGAATGCACGGTGACGGTTCCGTCTGCTTCTTCCTGCAACCAAATCATCTGGCCATCATCGTCGAGTTCTACGCGATAGGAAAATTCCGGTTTACTCAGTTGAGAAGCAAGGGATGCCGCAATCGCAGGGCTTTCGATCAAAAGGCCCATCTCGGTATTGAGCCGCGCGGAACGTGGGTCAAGGTTGTAAGACCCTATGAATATCCGCTCACCATCGGACCCAAAGACCTTTGCGTGAAGGCCCGACGCCGACCCCGCCAGCATCTCGGGCAGGCTTCGCTCGCTGTGCTCCTGTCGCAAGGCGCGAAGCTCCAACAGCTCGACACCGCTGTTCAGCAGGCCGTCCCGATACCGCATATACGCTGCATGAACCGGCATAACGTCAGTGGCATCCAGCGAGTTGGTCAGGACACGAACCTTCACTCCGGACTTGGCGAGCCCTTCAAGAACTTCTGCGCCACGCTCGCCGGGTATGAAGTAAGCCGAGACCAGGTCCAGTGAATTTTTTGAACCTTGGGCGAACTCGATCAGTTGTTCGACGATCAGGTCTTCGCGTTGAACTTCACCCAAACCCTTTGCCGGGTCGTCGACAAAAAGGGTGACCTCGCTCCAATCGAATTTCAGCTCGCGCGCCGCTATTCGGTCGGCCAGTTCATTTTCACGGATCGCTTTCTGATAGCCCGCGCCCAAAGCCGACTGACGCGCGGCCTCGGCTTTGGCCTTCAGGCTTTGTTCGATTGGCGGGTCCAAAAAGAGATCAGCATCATAGGATGACGCGCTGTTCCAATATGCGTCGAAGGACTGCGAAACCTCATCCACAATCGGGCCGATGGCGATCGCGTCCACGTCGAGGTAGTGCGTCCCGGCTCCGTAGTCGAAGTAGATGTCACCGATGTTGCGACCGCCGACAACCGTCGCCACGCCATCCACCGTCATCGACTTGTTATGCATGCGCCTGTTCAGACGGCTGAAATCGAAAGCATAGGACAGGAGTTTGGGGCTCCTGAGCGTAAACGGGTTGAAAATACGCACATGCGCGTTCGGCAGGGCATCGAGCTCGGCAAGCAACTGATCCATTCCAGAGATGCCGTTGTCGTCGACCAGCAGCCTGACCCGCACGCCGCGTTCTGCGGCGGCCCTCAACTCGTCAAGAAGCATTAGCCCCGTCACATCGTCCTGCCAGATGTAGTACTGAGCGTCGATTGAGGATGTCGCTTCTTTCGCAAGGATGGCACGCGCCGCAAAAGCTGCGCGCCCATTGCCCAATGGTCGTACACCGTCCAGTCCGGGGTTTCGCTCAAGCGCGTTTTTGATTGTCGCCCCCAAGGGGCCGGACCAATCGGCCTCTTGTTTTGTTACTTCTGCAGAGAAATTTTGCTGGGGGAGTGGAAACGTCCACCTTAACCCGACCACGGCAAGTGCAATAACCGCCACCACAATAAGGAAATTTCGGATCAGCCGCATTCAGGGTCCTGTGTTCAGTTCGTCCAATTGGCCTTTGCACTTAGCTTGACCCAACGCCACGCAGGTTTTCAAGAGTGCAAGCCAATGTAGGCCAACCGGCGCTATGCGACCTCGCCTTTAAGAATTCCCTTGGTGGGCCGAGCGAACTTGCGATACGGCACCGAAGCTATGTCAGCCGAGCGCATTCGAAACCGCCTGGCAAAGCTTGTCCCGCATTGCAGCGTCCGTGGTGCACAGTCCCAGATCGGAATACGCACGAGACATCATGAGACGCATCCGAGCGCGTTGGTCCAAACCCTCTTGTAAGGACTGTGCGATACGGCCCGGAGCAGAGGTTGGCGACAGGTCGGCGCGTTCTCGGCGCAGGTATTCCCACGCGTCGATTTCAGTGCCGTCATTCAAGATGCAGATGCCCTGCGTAGCACCGCTTGCATCTTTGCGAATTTCATAACGCCCATCTTGCTCGATACAGAATTCGGCAGCCGGGTTCGCGATTGTTGTGCCTTCGGCCGGCTCGACGGGTTGCAGCCTGCCCTCAAGGACCGTTCCCCAGATTGGAATCTTGTCAAACTGTTCCACGGCCACTTCGTATGGGTCTTCTTCAAGGATCGTAAAGTTGGCCAGTTTGCCCGGTGTGATCGATCCGATCTCATCCTCCAACTGAATTGTATAGGCCGAGTCGATGGTGATCGCCTTAAGCGCCGTATCGACGCTTACTCTTTGATCCGGCCCGACAACGTCACCCTCCAGCGTTCTTCTGTTCAGCGCCGAGGATGCCAGCTGCAGAGGTTTGGCGGGGGCCATCGGCATATCGGAATGGAAGGACATCGGGACGCCAAGAGCTTCGACTTCGCCCAACGGTACCATCCGCGCGTTGCGCTCGGGTCCGATGCCGATGTCTCCATAACGTCCCGCAAGTGCGGTTACATAGTATGGATTGGCGCTGACCATTGCACCCAACCGGGCCGCGCGCTCGATCTGATCCGGGGCCGCGAATCCAAAGTGAACAAGAACCGTGCGATGGTCATAACGCGGGTTACGACGCAATGCCGTCTCGAGGTTGTCGAGCAGCACGTCCATACCGGCGTCACCATTGTTGTGAATATGGATTTGCCATCCGGCATCCCAGAAGGTCTGAAACGCATAGGTGAATACATCCGGGTCGATGATCCACGCGCCTTCATGCCCGTCAGTATATCCATCTCGCATCTGCATAAGCTGGCTATAGATGGCACCATCAGTAAACAGTTTGATCTGCTTCTGCAGGTATCGGGTTCGCCCCGTGCCCCAATCATAGACCGACTCGGCCATTTCAATCACCGCCGCGGGATCGTCCATATTGGGCAAAACAAAGGATTTGCCATCGCCGATGAAGTAGTGATTGAACGGCGTCGCGTCTGATGAATACACCGCATTCACCGCATCTTGCAGGGCCTTTGAAAAGAACCCGCCTGGTTCGCAGGCCGTCGTCACGCCGCTTTTGTGGTAATAGTCGATCGAATATTCCAACCCGGCCTTCATCCGCTCAGGCGTCGCAATCGCCGGGGCGATCAGGTCGAGCAGCGCCATTCCGCCTTGTTCATAGAAATGCCCGTTCTCCAGATTTCCTTGCGCCGCTGCGCTTGGTGAGAGTGTGGAAAACCACGCCTCATCAACTCCGTAGAGTTCCATGACTTTGGTGTTCAAAAAGAACTCGTGGCACGAGCGATGCCAGACAATCGCCGGAAAATCGGGTGCAAGCTCGTCCAGGATCGCGCGGCTCATGTCGCCATGCATGTAGTGGTGGTAGCCCCAGGTCACGAACGTCTCGTTGGCATCGTCGTGTGCTGCAAGGGCCGCCAACAGACGTTCGCGATACCCGTCGGGGTCTCGGACTTGTGCAGAGAAACCTTCCTCGGCGTCCCATGGTTCGATGGATATGACGTGGGTTGTCATCGTCAACGCCGCCAGAACGGGATGGACGTGTTGCTCGACAAACCCCGGCAGGATCACCTTGTCGGCAAAGGTCTCATCGATGCGAAATGGCTGGTCACCGATAAGCGCATCAATTTCAGCCCGACTGCCAACTGCTGCAATCCGATCCCCTACAACTGCAACGGCCTCAGCGCGTGGGGTATCGGGGTCCATCGTAATGATCGCGCGGGCGGGGAAAACGGTGGCCTCCGGCAACGCAAAGGATCCCCCGGTTATGTCTTGAAGATTTGTAGTTCCTGCCCAAACAGCTTTGGAAGGAATAAGCAGAGCCGATGATGAGGCACCGGAAAAAAGGCGAAGCAAGGTGCGGCGAGTTACGTCTGGCATGACAAATCCTCCAAATCAGCGAGCATTCAATTGCAAGTAGATGAATGAAATTATGCATACGCTAACATCGAACTCTGGCTATGCCGAATAGAATCCGCGAAAGCCGTTGTTCCATATCTGCAGACAACTGGGGAATTTCGTTACCAACGTTCGCCCCTTGGATCGGCCGTTGTGCGGGCCCTGAGTTGACCACAAGTGAACCTGACCCATTTAATCGGGCCATGGGGGTATCAGAAATGCCAGTAAAAGCCAGTCTGGTCGCGATGTGTGTGCTGTGCAGCCCGGCCGCCGCCCTAGAGCTGCGGGAAACCGGTCGCTATGAGTTGAACCGGCCAGCTAGCTTGGATTACGATCCAACGTTCTGCGGCTTATGGATCGCCAATGAAGGGCCAGAGGCCGTGCTTGTCACGCTGCAGGGGGACGAGCTGCGCCGGATCTCCAGCGACCTGTACCGGATCAAGGCGATCGCTATCGAAGGGGATCACCTGCTGGTGGGCGACGGGTTGGGCAGCCTGCAGCGGGTCACCAAGGACGGGACACCGTTGGGGGTGCCGTTCACGTTGGAAGGCGGGTTTGCAGATACCGAAGGCATCGCCATCAACGCCAAGGGTCAGATCGTTACGGTCGAGGACGACCCCGAACGGTTGTCGTGGTTCGATGGCGACGGCAACCTGACCACCCGCATTGATACGATGCAGTTATCCCCACCCCTGAGTGAGGCGCAGGGTATCGCGATTGACCCGCGTACAGGTCACATGCTGATTGTCGATGACTGGGAAGGAACCAACAGCTTGTATGAGTTCACGGCGGACGGGCAGTTGCTTGCCCAGCAAAGCCTGCTGGAGTTCGGCACAGACCCTGAAGGAATTGCCATTCGGCCCGGGTCGAACCAACTTTTCGTGGCATTCGACGGGGGCGCAAAGATCGTGACCTTTGACTACACGCCTACCTTGCCCGAGGGGACTCCTCCGCCGCCGCCGGGCGCGGACTGCATGATGTTCTAGGCGGGTGTCCCTGTCGGGCTGAACACCTCGATCTCTTGTGGCAGACCGCGCAGGGAATGATGGCCGACGGATTGGACCGCTGCCCCCAGATGTTCTGCGACATTCGCGGTGATCAGGGTGGTCTCGCCCAGCTCTTTGCACAGGCCTTGCACACGGCTTGCGACGTTCACGGCCTGGCCGACCACAGTGAAATCCAACCGGTCGGGACTGCCGATATTGCCGAAGGTGACGTGACCAAAATCTATCCCGATCACAAATTCAATCGGCTCACGCCCTGTTTCGGCGCCCGCATGGTTGTAGTCTTCAAGGTTGGAGAGGGATTGCTGTGCAGCGGCTACAGCGGCCCGGCAGGAGATTTCAGCACTGCCTTCGTTTTCGAAAATTGCCAGAATTCCATCGCCCATGAATTTCAGGACATCGCCCCCGGCCTGCTGAATAGGGGTCACGACCATTTCGAAATAGTCGCCCATCATGTCCAGCAACTGCGTCTCGGGCCAGGCCTCGGACTTGGCGGTAAAGCCGCGAAGGTCGGCAAACAGGATGGCGGCGGATACGGATTTGTGCTCGCCACGTTTGATATGCCCCTGACCGATCTCTTCGGCAGGACCATGACCCAGATAGGTCTGCAACAGGCTTTTTTGCGAATGGCGCATCGCGATGGGTTCCAGCGCCGCCGCCAGTGCAAAGCGCGAGTCTTCCAGATAGCGAATATCCCTGTCGGAAAACCCTGCTTCTGCGTTCGAGGTGTAGCTGGTGCCCTGAACCGAGCCGTTACCATGTTCCAGCGGGATGGCCAGAAAATCGGTAGCGCCTGCTTCGGCCAGTTCCGCATAGACGGAATGCTCGGTCGTAAAGTCCAACCCGATCAATCGTTTGCGCAGCGGGCGGCGATTGGTGACAATGTATTCAAACGGGCTGCCATGCCAGGCGCTTGTCGACAGGACTGTCGTTGCCACCGTATAGCGGCGGGTTTCGTCCGGGGTCCAGATGATCCCCCAGGCGCTGAGCAGCGGGTTCGAGTAATTCTGGGCGATCCGCGCCCGTGCCAGCGGAACGCCCAGCTGCACCAGACCCTCGCAGTATCCTTTGACGATCGCGGTTTCGTCGCCCAGCAAACGCCCTTCGGAAATCAACCAGCGGTTCAGGTCATCTATCTCGGACACGGGCGTTCTCGCTTTGGTGGACGTAGCTTCATTCTACATATCATTTGCACCGAAAGAACCCGCGCTGAACGCGGGTTCGGGTGGTGTCAGCTGACGGCCGCTGCCTTGGTCGGGTCTTCCTCAAGCTGTTTCAGCAGCCGTGCCTGTTTGACCTTGGGGTCCAGGTCGGGGTCGGTCAGATGGGCCAGCATGTCTGGTACCGAGGCTTCGATCTGGTCCTCAGTGGCCAGCGCCATACCGTGGGACACGAAAGGGCGCAGATAGGTCATGCCCGCCAGATTGGCGGTTTGCTGGAACGGTTTCAGAAACTCGGCCATCGAGTAGTTGTTGTAGCCTCCTGCGTGATAGCTGTGTTCCGGGCCACCGGTCGACACAAGGATCAGGAACTCACGCCCTTTCAGTCGGTCGCCGCCGGGGCCGTAGGCAAAGCCATAGCTCAGCACCTGATCCATCCAGGCTTTCATCACTGGCGGGGCCGAATACCAATAGAACGGAAACTGGAACACGATACGGTCATGGGCCAGCAACAGGGCCTGTTCAGCCTCGATATCAAAGCGCATCTCGGGGCCGCCGATTGCGGTCAGATCGCGGGTGGTGACATCGGCCGCGTCAGAGAGCGCGTCGAACCACGCCCGGTTGATGCGCGATGTTTTCAGGTTGGGATGCGCTGTTAGAACAAGGGTCTTCATGAGGCTGCCTCTTGCAGAAGATTCGCGGAGTATGTGGTGATTAGCGGGCGACCATCGGGCCGAGTGTCAAAGCGCCAGTTTTCCTGCACGCGTGCTTCGATGGTTTCGCCGGTGGTCGTTCTGGCGCGGAACAGAACTTCGAACTGTGCCGCGCCGGGCGTGACTTGAATATTGCTGACATGGTGTTCGGTCGGTCTTTGCAAGGTGCTCAACACACCGGCGTACCATGCGCGCACCCGGTCATGCCCGGACAGAGCAGGGTCGGTATCGGGCATGTCCCAGTCCACATCCGGGTGCAGGTCTGGCAGGAACGCCTCGATCGGATCCAGGCGGTCGAACCGGGCAAACCAGTCCGCGATAAAGGCGCGGATTTGGGTTTCGGTACTCATTGGGATCAAACCTCCGGTTTACTGGCTGGCGGCTTTCACGCGTTCGGCTGCAAGCGCAGGCAAGTTTTCGTTGCCCAGCTGCGCCCGCAGATTTGCGCGCATGAAGGTGATCTTCCAACCATCATCGGTTTTCGCCAGTTCATGCTGGTAGTCGCCTATAAAGACCCATGTATTCTCGCCTTCATTCTCAAGGATATGCGTGGCGTAGATGTTCGAGGTGGTGGTGGCCGTGTCGCCGTTGACGCTGACGCTTTCCGTTCCCATCAGGTGGTGGGTGCGGTCATAGCCGGGTAAAACCGTTTGCCATGCTGCGACGATCTCGGCGGGCAGCAGGGTTGGAAGGTCAGCCGACGTACCCGCCGAGGCATTCGCGTATGAGGTGTAGTCCAGCACCGCGCCGTCGGGGTGGAATTGCGCGGCCACCTTGTCCCAATCGCCCTGATCCGCGTAGTACCCAACATTGTTGATCGCGTTCAGAACCTGTTGTTCATCAGAGATTTCAGCCAGTGCGGCGGTGGAGGCCCCCGCAAGCGCAAGTACTCCTGTCAGAAAAGATTTCATCGGTCAGTCTCCGTCAGGTCAGAGTGAGTTGTGTGGGTTACTTGGCCAGACGCTCGGGCACCGGGGCCAGATCGTATTGCGACCAGAAGAACGTGTTGGCCGCGTCTTGATCGGCCGACAGGTTCGTGGCCTCGACGATTTTGCCGTCCTCGATCCGGTAGACCAGCGCCCAGGTCGTATCGACATTTGGCTTGCCTTCGGCATTGGACCAGCCGCGGTGGATATCGACCACGTGAGTCTCATCCGCACCGAAATAGATCGGATCGGCCTTGAAATTGGCGGCCCCCAGCTGGGCGAAAAAAGCCAGCACTTCGTCACGACCATTCTTGGTGCCGGACAGGGGGTGACGACCGGGAATGTGCCATTTGACGTTTTCGTCCATCACGGAGGCGATGCCGTCCAGATCGTTTGCGCCATAGGCGGCAAAGAAGTCCTGTACGACTTTGATGTTGTCTTCTGGGGATGCGGCCATGGCGATATCTCCGGACATGATTGCGGCGGTAAGGGCCGCGGCTTTGGTCAGGGTTTTCATCTTGGGTCCTTTCAGGCGTTCAGGAAGTCGGCCACAGCGTCCGAGGCTGCGGTCACGGCGTCTTTGCGGTCGTAGAAATCGAACTGGGTTACGTCCTCGCCCAACCACAGCTTTTCCAAAGGCGCTTTGGTACGGGCTTCATAGGCGGTGGCACCTGCAGGCAGGGCGATCGAGGGTGAACCAACCATCAGCATCGGCTTGGTCAACCGGTCCGCGCTGGCTTGTGCGTCATAGGTCAGCCAAGGCTTCCACGACGCGACCGAGAACTTATTGTCATAGGCCGGGATCAGGCCGCGATCTTCCTCGGTATAATACGGGGCCTGATACATAACGGCGTTTTCGTCCGTGGTACTGGCCCCAAGCAGAACTGTGTCCTCAGCGCCGTCAGCCTCAGAGGCGGCGATCAGGCTGGCGGCCATCTCGGGACCGCCATAAATACCCTCGGCCATCGCGGGATCATGCAGCCATGGGGCCACCAGTGCGACTTTTTGCAGGTTCGCGTCGTCTGCCACAGCGGCGGCCATGTAACCGGAGGATGCACACACCCCCAAACCTGAGATACGGCTACTGTCGACCTCGTCCAGTGAGGTCAGAAAGGCTGCGGCTGTGCGAATGTCCGCCGTCTTGACGGACGGATCCTCCACAAAACGTGGAGTTCCTTCGCTTTCACCCCAGCCCGTGAAATCAAAGGCCAGAGCGGCAAAGCCGCGGGCTGCCAGTTCACGGGCATAGGTGCCGGGCATCTGCTCTTTTACGGTGGTCCAGGCCCCGGTCACGATAACGGCGGGCAAGGCCGCCGAGGAGTTTTCGGGCGTATACAACGTACCTTTGAGGGTATTGCCGTTGCTATCGAAGGACACGGCGCGTTCGGCAACGCCTTTGCGTGTAGGGCTGTTTTGCAGAGAGATGCGGGTCGGTTGGGTCATAGCGCGTTCATCCTCTTGATCAGTCTGTGCTGCGATGGAACAAATCTAGGCGCTGAACGGTTTTGCGATAATTCCCCGGTTTTTCACTTCTTTCATGTATGGTATCGAATAATAGGTTCAGAAGGAGTTACCGTGCGCCTGCCCCTTGCCACGCTTGAAATCTTTGCAGCCATTGCCCGGCACGGATCGTTGCGCGCTGCAGCCGAGGCGCTGGGCATCAAGCCGTCAACTGTCAGCCATCAACTCAAAGCGCTGGAAGATCAGCTGGGCACAGCTCTGTTCATCCGCACCACCCGGTCAATCAGCCTGACCGAGGCCGGGCGCGCGCTGATCCGCGGGGCAGGCCCTGCCTTTGAGCAACTGTCCGAGGCCGTCGAGAGTGCGCGCAGCACCGGGCACGCCGCACGCGGGACCTTGAAGCTGGCCATGCCCGAATTCGCCTATCACCTATTCGTGGCCCCAAGGTTGCAGAGCTTTTGTGCGGCCTATCCCGAGATCGAGCTAGAGCTGTCGCTGACGGATGCGCTGTCAGACATACTGGGCGAGGAGTTACATGCAGGTTTCCGGCTGGGGGACCGCATTGCACATGATATGGTCGCCGTTCGCGTAACGCCGCCCTTACAATTGGCTGTTGTGGCCAGCCCAGACTATTTGGCGACCCATGGATATCCAGACCAGCCGCGTGATCTGTTGGATCACAGTTGCATCCGCTATCGGTTCCAATCCGCAGGTCGCATCGCGCCGTGGGAATTTCAGGGCAAAGACGGCGCCTATTCGGTTGACGTTCAGGGCAATCTGATCACAAACACCCTTCCGGCTTCTGTCGATCTGGCCAAAAAGGGTTTGGGTCTGATGTACACCTTCCGGGATTATCTCGTCGATGACATCGCCGCAGGCGCGCTCAGCCCGCTATTGGAAAAGCATTTGGGGACGACACCGGGGATCTTCCTGTACTTCCCGCGCGAATACAGAACCATGATGCCTCTGAAACTGTTCCGAGAGCACCTGACCGCGCCTTAGCTGCCGTTGCTTCAAGGCCGCTGTCTGCGGCTGATCAATCCGTATTTCATGGCCCAGGACCGAAACGACCGCCGCCGAGGCTTTTGCGCTTTCACCGCATGCTTCTCAGGCACGCCGCCTTTCCGGTTGAACTCGAACACGTCAATGACCCGCTCGGCGCAGCCGCAGGCTTCGCCCATTCCGACCTTGGCGAAATAGAATTTCTCGAACCGTTCCTGAGATTTCATGACGGACCTCCTGATGCGATTGAACCGTCTTTGACGGCGCTTGCCAAATCACATTCCGGTATCATTGCAGAAAACCTTCAAAGGCCAGAGTGTTCCAAAAATACCCCGCTTTGGGATTCGTGGCGCCAGCGTTGTGGTTTTAGTTTTTTGGAAACCTAGACTGCGTTAGCATTTTTTCAAAAGCGAATGCGTGCATCAAAACTGTGCGTGTTGAGGCCGGGCATCTTCGACAGGCGAATCCACGAAGTGAAAAGACTTATTGCGTACACATCGGTGTTGGTTTGTGGTTTCGCTTCGGTGTCCCAGGCGCAGGACCTTGACCCGGATGCGTCAGAAGCTGCCGCTCGAGCAGCCTTGGCAGTCCTCAGCGTTGCGGCCACCCCAAACGAAACCTTGTCATCGCTGTCCTTTCTCAGCGCATCGGGCAACGCAACTAACCTGCGCTACACACAGTTGCGCGGTGGGTTCAAACCCTTGGACAACGGTCTCTATCTGGAAGGTCTTGTTGCGTATCAGAACTACAACCCGGTTTTGATTTTCCCCGAGATCGCGTCGGATTCAGAAGTAGATGTGACATGGTCAAGTCTTGCTGCCACCGTAGGCGTCGGGTGGGAGCAGTTGATTGGCAATGACTGGTATATTCGCCCGGCGGTCCACTTGTCGCTTGGGCATGTCACCACCGACGCGGTGTTTTCCAATTTTCCGCTGTTTCCCGGGCGCGCCGGGGATACCAGCGTTGTAGATGGGAACCTGTATGCATTTGGTGCCGGCGGATCGCTGAGTATTTTTCGCGAGGCGCGGTTTGGACGTTGGGAGGCCGAGTTCCGGTTGCGGCAATCGTTTCTGGAGTTTTATCCGATCAACGAACCGCAGGCGGACGATGCCCGCGCCAATTCCAACCAAACCACGCTATTTTCGCGCCATCGCTATCCGCTTGATAACGTGAAGCTTCTGGGCCGCCCGTCCAAGCTGGTTCTGGATGGCGGAGTGGTGCTGTACCATGGTGATAGCGCGATGGTGCTTGATACTGATTGGCTTGCTACAGCCGGGATCGGGATCGAGGTTGATACGACAAGGATTGGTCTTCCTGCGGTTCAGGCGGGGCGCATTATGCTGAACGGCATCGTGGCGGATTCGTTTTCAGGCTTTTCCGTCGGGTTTGGTATCCGTTTTTGAGCCAAACAAGAAAAGGGCGCAGAAACTCCGCGCCCCTAACACTGCTCTGATTGTTTTGGGAATTACTTCCAACCAACTTCGTTGAAGATCTTTTGGGCCTCGGGCAGGTTCTTGGCGACATCGGACAGGCTGATTTCGTCTGCTTTGAAGTCGCCCAGAGCTTGGACCGACTCGGCCAGTTCTACACCTGCAACAGCCGGGAATTCGTCGTTACCGGCCGAGAAATACTGTTGCGCGCTGTCGCTTGCCAGATACTCCAGGAACAGTACGGCGTTCTCTTTGTTCGGAGCGTTTGCTGCAACACCTGCACCCGACAGGTTCATATGTGCGCCATAGCCGTCCTGGTTCGGGAAGACCCATCCGATCGACTCGATATCAGCCGAAACGCCTTTGACGTCTTTGCGGATCGCGCGCGCAAAGTAATAGGTGTTCGACACGGCGATGTCACACTCGCCCGAGACGATGCCACGCAGCTGGTCAGTGTCGCCGCCTTGCGGTTCGCGGGCCATGTTGTCGACGATGCCTTGGGCCCATGCTTTTGCGGCCTCGGGGCCTTCATGGGTGATGATCGATGCCAACAGGGTCTGGTTATAGGTGTTGCTGGACGAACGGATACAGATCTGACCCTTGTATTCCGGCTTGGCCAGATCGGCATATGTGGCCGGTGGGTTGGCGACGTTTTCCTTGTCGAAGAAGATGATGCGGCCGCGCTGCGAGAAGCCGAACCACTGATCGTCGCTGTCTTGCAGGTTCGCGGGAATACGCTCTTCCAGTACAGCGCTGTCCACCGATTGCAGGATACCTGCATCCTTTGCACGTTCCAGGCGCGAAGTGTCGACGGTCAGCAGAATGTCGGCGGGCGAGTTCGCACCTTCGGCTTCCATCCGCGCGATCAGTTCGTCGGCTTTGCCTTCGATGCGGTTGATGGTGATGCCGGTGGCCTTTTCGAAATCGGTATAGAGGTTTTCGTCGGTGTCGTAATGGCGCGAGGAATAGAGGTTCAATTCCCCCTCGGCGGCGGCAGAAGTGGCGATCAGTGCTGTCAGAGCAGCGGCAATGCAGGTCGAGGATTTCAGCATCGTGGTTCCCAGTAATGAAAGATGTGGCGGTTCATAATCCGACTGAAATTGTCAATTAAACGATTCTCGGGGAGAAGCAAGAAATTCCGACAAAATTTGTCGGTCAAAACGTCGCTGCGGTTCTGAACATCAGGAAGGGCTGAAAACACTTGGTGTTTCGCCGTCCGATGCAAGTTGATCAATCCAAGGCTGACCTTGATCCGAATTTCCGGCCAATTCCCAAATCAAGGTAGAGCGCTGGGCGCCGGAATAGCCGCTTGACGGGATGTAATAACATTACGATAACTGAAGCCCAGCGTCCCAAACATCACATAGGTAATGCTCAATGACTAATACCCGCCTTCCCGTCACTGTCCTGTCCGGCTTTCTTGGGGCGGGCAAGACGACCCTGCTGAACCGCGTGCTCAACAATCGTGACGGGCGCCGGGTTGCCGTGATCGTCAATGATATGTCCGAGGTCAACATCGACGCCGATCTGGTGCGCGCCGATACCGAACTGTCGCGGACGGACGAAACGCTGGTCGAGATGTCCAACGGCTGCATCTGCTGCACGCTGCGCGATGACCTATTGGACGAAGTGCGGCGACTGGCAGGCGAGGGGCGGTTCGACTATCTGCTGATCGAATCGACCGGGATCTCAGAGCCTCTGCCCGTTGCGGCCACCTTTGATTTCCGTGACGAGCTGGGCGAAAGCCTGTCGGACATCTCGCGTCTGGATACAATGGTGACCGTGGTCGACGCGGTGAATCTGTTGGCAGACTTTTCCAGCCACGATTTCCTAGCAGACCGTGGAGAATCGCTAGGTGAAGAGGATGAGCGAACGCTTGTCCATCTGCTGACCGATCAGATCGAGTTCGCGGATGTGGTGATCCTCAACAAGGTCGCGGACGCCGGGCCCGACCGTGTGGATGCCGCGCGCAAGATCATTCGCAGCCTGAACGCCGATGCACGGATTATCGAGACGAACCATTCGGACGTTGCGGCGGAAGAGATTCTTGATACCGGCCTCTTCGATTTCGAAAAGGCGCATGAACATCCGATGTGGGCTAAAGAGCTTTATGGGTTTGCCGATCACGTCCCGGAAACCGAGGAATACGGTGTCACCAGCTATGTCTACCGGGCGCGGCAGCCTTTTGTACCTGAAAAAATCCTGACGATACTGAACGGCGATTTGCCGGGCGTCATTCGCGCAAAAGGGCATTTCTGGATCGCGACGCGTCCCGATTGGGTGGCCGAATTCTCGCTTGCCGGGGCGCTGTCCTCGGTCAAACCGCTGGGCACATGGTGGGCCACGGTCCCGGAAGAACGCCGACCGGATCACGAAAGCGCGCAGGCGCATATCCAAGCCCATTGGCAAGAGCCCTGGGGCGACCGGCGGCAAGAGATTGTGTTTATCGGCAGCGGCATTGATTGGCCGGCGCTCAAAGCTCGTCTTGATGCGGCGCTGCTGCCCGCGGTCGTCGCAGGCCGTCCCGAAGACTTGCCCGATCTTCCTGACCCCTTTCCCGTCTGGCGCCGGACGGAGGCCGCCGCATGACCCTGGTCCGTGAGATCGTCAAAGACGCGGCTATTGGCGTCGGTGTTGCCGACACGCCCGAAGGCTTGTCGGTCATTCACAACCCAGGTTACGCCGCAGCAATCTGGCGTCGCGATCCCTTGGCCAGCTTTCAGTCCTGGATTGACGGTTTGTGTCCCGAACAACTGCCCAAGGCGCGGGTCATCCTGCGGCCAGAGGCTGTGCGCAACGCCGTTGTCGAGCCGTGCGAGGCTTCCGGTACTCCGGCTGGGTTGGAGCGTGACCGGCTTGTGGATGACGTGGCCGCGCTGGCCGCGATGTTTGCGGATTTGACGCGATCAAAATGGTTGCGGCTGCGTTTGGACGTTGTGGCGACAAACGCCTGCCGCAGGTTCCACATCGATGCGGTGACGTCGCGCCTGGTCTGCACATACCGCGGGACGGGGACTCAGTACGGGATCTCGACCGACGGCATGGATCCCACCCGCGTGTTCACCGTGCCCACGGGTTCTCCAGTTGTTTTGCGTGGAACACTTTGGCCGGAAACTCCGAAATCGGGGCTTTTGCACCGCTCTCCGCCGATCGAAGGCACCGGTGAAACGCGTCTGTTGCTGGTCCTTGATCCCGTGGCGGACCCGGAACACGAGCCGGATCATATGTTCGCGCACTAGAGGCTTTGGACCAAAAAAAACCGCGCTTAAAAGCGCGGCTTTTTCTATTCGGTTTGTGCAGTTCTTAGCCCTGGCGAGCTTTGAACTTGCGCTGCGTCTTGTTGATCACGTAGACGCGGCCTTTGCGACGCACAATCCGGCAGTCGCGGTGCCGGTTCTTGAGCGAGCGGAGCGAGTTCTTGACCTTCATGGGTCTGTCTCCAATCTGCGGCGCCTTCATCAAAGACGTGGCCAGCGCCTGGGTTAGCGGGTGCCCCGGAGTTCCGGAACAGTGAAACGATGGTGGGCGGTACAAGGATCGAACTTGTGACCCCTTCGATGTCAACGAAGTGCTCTACCGCTGAGCTAACCGCCCACTTTACCTTTGCGTGCCCAGCCCCATAACGAAATGGGGCGCGGAACCCCGCGCCGGTAGCGGGGTCTATAAAAGGAGTCGCAGAGGGGTTCAAGGGGTTTGGTAGAACTATTTTCCGGTCTATGTTCAATGCGAACAAGGAGTCGCCATGAAGAACGCTGCTTACGTATTGGATATGCCCGCCAAGCGCACGTCTTGCGTGGTGTTTTCCTCTCCGCATAGTGGCCGGAACTACCCCGCTGCGATGCTGAACCGTACGGTTCTGAACCAAAAGGTGATTCGTTCATCAGAAGACGCTTTTGTGGATCAGTTGTTTGCATCGGCCATTGATTATGGCGCGCCGCTGATAGCCGCGACCAAGCCGCGGGCCTATCTGGATCTGAACCGCAGCGCCGAGGAACTGGACCCGGCGTTGATTCAGGGCGCACGCCGTCACGGACATAACCCGCGTGTCGCATCCGGGTTGGGAGTGATTCCCAGGGTCGTGGCCAATGGGCGCGCGATCTACCGGGGAAAACTCACTATGGATGAGGCCCGGTTGCGGATTGATACCTGCTGGCGGCCGTATCATGCGCGGTTGAAATCCCTTTTGTCCGAATCCCACGAAACCTTTGGTCAGGCGATTTTGATTGATTGCCACTCGATGCCGCACGAGGCGGTTTCGATGGTCAGTACGGCCAAGTCGCAACGGCCTCAGATCGTTTTGGGCGACAGATTCGGGGCATCCGCTTCGGCTGCGATCGTGGACCGTATTGAAGAGGCCTTTGCCTCGGCCGGTCTGGTGGTTGCGCGCAACGCGCCATTTGCCGGTGCCTACGTGACGCAGACATATGGGCGGCCTGGTCGAAACCAGCACGCCATCCAGATTGAGATCGACCGCTCGCTCTATATGGATGAGGTCAGGATCGCGCCTAACGACAATTTCACGGCGTTTCAGGATTTGTTGCGGGCGGTCATCCGGGACATCTCGCGCATCGGCAGTGACCCGTTGCGTCTGGCTGCCGAGTAGGATCAGCGCAACGCACGGCCCTTCACAATTGCATCCGTTCCAAACCGGCGTCGGATTTCGTCCGTGGCACGTTCGGCCTGTGACCGTCGCGCCGCGCCGGGGTCCAGCAGATCGCCCGAGATGTCCGCCTGATCCTCGGGGCACAGATCGGAAATTCCGCACCCCAACAGGCGATAGGGCCCCTTATCGCCGACCTGATCGAACAACCCGCGCGCGGTACGATAGATGCGATCTGCGATCTGTGTGGCATCCCTCAGCGATACGCGCCGTGTGATGATCTTGTGGTTTGCTTGCTTCAGTTTCAGCGTCACAACCCGGCCCGCCAATCCTTTGGCCTTGGCCCGGTCTGCTACCTTTTCGGACATACGCCACAGGTGGCCGTCCAGAATATCCAGGCTGGCCGTGTCTTCGAAAAACGTGGTTTCGTTGCTGATGGATTTCATCGGCTCATGCGAAGACACGCGCCGCTTGTCCTGTCCACGGGCCAGATGCCACAGTCGATACCCCATCGAGCCAAAGCGTGCGCTGAGGGCCTCCTGATCCCAGCGCAGCAGATCCGAAAAGGTTCGAATGCCCGCACGATCCAGTGACTCCTGCGCAGCCGGACCGATCCCCCAGATCAGGCGCACGGGCTTGTCGTGCAGGAACGCAGCCGTTTCGGCCTTTCCGATCACCGAAAAGCCGCGCGGCTTATCCAGGTCCGAGGCGACCTTGGCCAGAAACTTGTTGTGCGACAGGCCGATGGAGCCGGTCACGCCCAGTTCATCCTTCATCCGTTTTACTAACCGCGCCAACATGACCGCAGGTGGGGCACCATGCAGGCGTTGCGTGCCTGACAAGTCCATAAAAGCCTCGTCCAGCGACAGAGGCTCGATCACTGGGGTCAGTTCGTCCATCATCTTGCGGATCTCGCGTGAGACCTCGGCATAGACCGACATGCGCGGCTTGATGACCACGGCGTCCGGGCACAGTTGCAGCGCCTTGAACATTGGCATGGCCGAGCGCACCCCGCGAATGCGTGCCACATAGCATGCGGTCGAGACCACACCCCGCTTGCCGCCCCCGATGATCACCGGCTTGTCTGCCAGTTCGGGATTGTCCCGCTTTTCGACCGAGGCGTAGAACGCGTCGCAATCCATATGCGCAATGGACAGGTCGAACAATTCCACGTGCGTCTTGATCCGCGGACTGCCGCAAGAGGGGCAGCGCGCCTCATGTTCAAATGTTGAATAGCAGTCGCGGCATAAAGCGGGCATCAGACGTTTTTCTCAGTTTATGCGCTTTGAGGTGTTGGCTAAAACTATCTTGTCGAGACACAAAGAGAAAGCGGTTCATGCAGTTCACGGGGGCAAAGGTCGCGCTGTTTCTTGGGGCGGAATTGCTGGTGATCCAGAGAGACGACAAGAAGGATATTCCATTTCCGAACCATTTCGATTTTCCCGGCGGCGGTCGCGAAGGGGCCGAGACGCCTTTGCAATGTGTCACCCGGGAAACCTTTGAAGAGGTCGGATTGCGTCTGGGCGATGCTGATTTCGTTTGGTCGCGCCGATACGAACAAAACTGGTTTTTCGTGGCCCACAGACCGCCCAGTGACACCAGTCTGATACGTTTTGGTGACGAGGGGCAGGGGTGGAGTTTGATGTCGCCGATTGCCTATCTGGATAATCCGCTGACTGTGCCCAACTTTGCGATCCGCCTTCGTCATTACCTGACCGAGGCCAGACCATCTTTTGACGTTTAGTTCTTTCTGAAGAAGACCCCCCGCGATTGGCGGGGGGAGGTGACGGACCTCAGGAAGAGATGGTCCGCGGGGAGTATCACGGCCCAAGAATCGCTCAAATTCCACGAATTAGATAGGATCGAGGTCACACAACGAAAACTCACATGTTTCATGTGTGTTTTCGGGCACAGGGACTATTTGGCGCGGATCGGACAAAAGTGACGTAAGGTCAACTGCTTGGATCGCGGGCAACCCTAAAATCTGCCCGCGCGGGCGCGCTCGTCCAGCACTATTCGCAAAAAATCAAACCTGCCCAAAGCAGGGGTTTAACCCCTGTTCGGTGTTTTTGCTTGGGGCGATGCCAGTTCGGCAAGGATTGCTTCGGCGGCGGCCTTTGGGTTCTCGGCTTGGTAGATTGGCCGGCCCACGACGATATGGTCCACACCGTCCGCAACCGCATTGGCAGGCGTCGCGACGCGTTTCTGGTCGCCCAATTCTGCACCTGCCGGGCGAACGCCGGGGGTGACGATCAAGCGGCCCTCGGCTTGGGGCAGAGCGCGGATCAGGGCGGCTTCTTGCGGGCTTGCGATGACGCCGTCCGCACCGGCCTCAAGCGCGCGGGCTGCACGTTCGACAACCAGATCCTGCACATCGCCTTCTTTCAGAAGGCTGGCGTCCAGATCGTCGCGGTTCAGCGAGGTCAGAATGGTCACTGCCAAAATCTTGAGGTCTTTGCCCGCGGCCCCTTCTTTTGCGGCGCGCACAACATGCGGGTCTCCGTGTACCGTCAGAAAATCCAGATCGAACTGGGCCAGGCCGCGTACCGCGTTTTCGACCGTGTTGCCGATGTCGAACAGCTTCATGTCCAGAAAGATGCGTTTGCCGTGGTCCTGCTTTAGCTCATTGGCCAGCGCCAGACCGCCACCGGTCAGCATGCCCAACCCGATCTTGTAGAAGGAAACGCTATCGCCAAGCCGCTCGGCCATGGCCAGCCCCTGCAGGGCGTTGGGGACATCAAGGGCTACGATCAGGCGATCATCGGACATGGTGCGCGCTCCACTTTTTGGCAAACGTCCGCGTCCTAGCGGGTTAAGGGCCACATGTCCATGCGGGACAGGTGGGTGATCAAGATCAAACATCTTGGGACAGGCTGTGATATGGTGCCGACCATTCATCAAAGCATTTGCGAAAGGCGGGACAATGAAACACTGGGTTGGTTTGGGCATTCTGGTTCTGTCCGCGTGTCAGGACATGCCGCTTGAAAGTGAAGCCGCAGATGTGACGGTGGTTTCGCCGACGAATGATGACCTTCGGCTTGTTCGCGGATACCGGTCCACAGACGACGACTGTCAGCTGACAGGAGAAACCGCATTTACGGTTAATTTTCTGGATGATGCGGCGGACCTGGTCTCCTGTCCGACCGGCAGTGATGCGGCGCAGTCTCTGGTGGCGATGTATGCCGCGCGCGAGGTCGCCAGGACTGGTGGTTACACTGTCTATACCGTGCCTCGACGATAGGCCGAAAACACAGGGCCAGCCCCTTGAACGGGCGAAGTTATTTCCCAAATTGAATGTGAGGCCCAGACCGAAGCGTGCCGCCAAGCGGGCGCATCACATTCAGGGCGCTTGAGAAAAGGAGAATTACATGGACTTGAACAAGTTCACCGAGCGGGCACGGGGTTTCGTGCAGGCGGCGCAGACGATTGCGCTGCGCGAGGGGCACCAGCGGTTGTTGCCCGAACATATTCTGAAAGCATTGATGGATGACGATCAGGGGCTGGCAAGCAACCTGATTACACGCGCGGGCGGGGCGCCCGGTCGCGTGGTCGAGGCATTGGACGCTTCGATGGGGAAGATCCCAAAAGTCAGCGGTGACGCAAGCCAGATCTACATGGACGGCCAGACCGCCAAGGTTTTGGACGAGGCCGCAAAGATTGCCACCAAAGCGGGTGACAGCTTTGTACCGGTCGAGCGGGTTCTGATGGCTTTGTGCATGGTGAAATCCAAAGCCAAAGAGGCCTTGGAAGCCGGTGCCGTATCCGCACAGAAGCTGAACGAAGCGATCAACGATATCCGCAAGGGTCGCACCGCTGACAGTGCGTCGGCGGAAGAAGGCTATGATGCGCTCAAAAAATACGCGCGTGACCTGACCGAGGCGGCCGCCGAGGGCAAGATTGACCCGATCATCGGGCGGGATGAGGAAATTCGCCGCTCGATGCAGGTTCTGTCGCGCCGCACCAAAAACAACCCGGTTCTGATCGGCGAACCCGGCGTCGGTAAAACCGCGATTGCCGAGGGCATGGCCCTGCGCATCGTGAACGGAGACGTGCCGGAATCGCTGAAGGACAAGAAGTTGCTCGCGCTTGATATGGGCGCGCTGATCGCCGGTGCGAAGTACCGCGGTGAGTTCGAGGAACGCCTCAAGGCCGTTCTGACCGAGGTGACCGAAGCTGCCGGTGAGATCATTCTGTTCATCGACGAGATGCACACGCTGGTCGGAGCAGGTAAATCCGACGGCGCGATGGATGCTGCTAACCTGATCAAGCCTGCGCTTGCGCGGGGTGAGCTGCATTGTATTGGCGCGACCACGCTGGATGAGTACCGCAAATACGTCGAAAAAGACGCGGCCCTTGCGCGCCGGTTCCAGCCTGTGATGGTCACCGAGCCGACGGTCGAGGATACGATCAGCATCCTGCGCGGCATCAAGGAAAAGTACGAGCTGCACCACGGTGTACGCATCTCGGACTCGGCGCTGGTGTCGGCGGCGACCTTGTCGCATCGTTACATCACAGACCGTTTCCTGCCCGACAAGGCCATCGACCTGGTCGATGAGGCCGCGTCGCGTCTGCGGATGGAAGTCGATTCCAAACCTGAAGAACTGGATCAACTGGATCGCCAGATCCTACAGATGCAGATCGAGGAAGAGGCGCTGAAGCTTGAGGACGATGCGGCCTCGAAGGATCGTCTGGAAACCTTGCAAAAGGATCTGGCCGACCTGCAGGAGAAGTCCGCCGAGATGACCGCCCAGTGGCAGGCCGAACGCGACAAGCTGGCTGGCGCGCGTGATCTGAAGGAGCAGCTCGACAAGGCGCGGGCCGATCTGGAGATCGCCAAGCGCGAAGGTAATCTCGCCAAGGCGGGTGAGCTGTCTTACGGCGTCATCCCCGAGCTTGAGAAACAGTTGACCGAGGCCGAAAACGCCGAAAGCAACGCCATGATGGCCGAGGAAACGGTGCGTCCGGAACAGATTGCCTCGGTGGTTGAGCGCTGGACGGGTATCCCGACCTCGAAAATGCTGGAAGGTGAGCGTGAGAAACTGCTGCGGATGGAAGATGATCTGCATTCCCGCGTCATCGGTCAGGATGCGGCGGTGACCGCTGTCGCCAATGCCGTGCGCCGTGCGCGTGCGGGCCTGAATGACGAAGGTCGCCCGCTGGGTTCGTTCCTGTTCCTCGGTCCGACCGGCGTGGGTAAGACCGAGCTGACCAAGGCCGTAGCGAACTTCCTGTTCGACGACGACAACGCGATGGTGCGTATCGACATGTCCGAGTTCATGGAGAAACACGCGGTCGCCCGTCTGATCGGTGCCCCTCCGGGCTATGTTGGGTATGACGAAGGCGGTGTGCTGACCGAAGCCGTGCGGCGCAGGCCTTATCAGGTCGTGCTGTTCGATGAGGTCGAAAAAGCGCACCCGGATGTGTTTAACGTCCTGTTGCAGGTTCTGGACGATGGCGTGCTGACCGATGGTCAAGGCCGCACGGTGGACTTCAAGCAGACGCTGATCATCCTGACGTCGAACCTTGGGTCTCAGTCGCTGAGCCAATTGCCCGAAGGTGCGGACAGCGCTCAGGCGAAGCGGGATGTGATGGATGCGGTCCGGGCCCATTTCCGGCCGGAATTCCTGAACCGTCTGGACGAGACCATCATCTTTGACCGGCTCAAGCGGGCCGATATGGATGGTATCGTCGATATCCAGATGGCGCGTCTGCAAAAACGTCTGGCCGCCCGCAAGATCGAGCTGGCTTTGGACGAAGGCGCCAAAGAGTGGCTGGCCAACGAAGGTTATGACCCGGTCTTTGGTGCGCGTCCGCTGAAGCGCGTGATCCAGCGTGCGTTGCAGAACCCGCTGGCTGAGGCGCTGCTTGCCGGTGAGATCAAGGATGGTGAGACCGTCCCTGTGACCGCTGGTTCCGATGGCCTGATCATCGGCGACCGGTTGGGCACGTCAGAACGGCCGCGGCCGGATGATGCCGTGGTGCACTAAATTGGGAGTAGCCCCTGGAAAGACCCACCATCACGGTGGGTCTTTTTCCGTCTATAATGAATAGACGACAAACTCGTACCGTCCTGTACCAATGGATCGGACGGTTTTAGGCAACAGATCAGGGTTTCGGCGCTTGGTGGTCTTTCCTGACCAGAACACGCTTGGCTCCGCCTCTTGCAGCATCGACCAGACTGGACACTTGTCCAATAGTTCCCAGGAATTCCATTCCCTCCCGCGCAGTTCGAGTTCTCAGATCAAGAATGATCGTCCCATCGTCGGAAACTGAATTCCGAAAAAAATCTTCGTAGGTCTGAACAGGATAATGGAAGCCGCAAGAAATAAAGCTCATCGCTAACTCAATAGACCCGACGGCAGAAAGATCGTCCGTTTTCGGGTTGAGGCATGTGATACTGCCCGTATCGACACCGTTCTGTGTCAAAAAAGAGCGCGCAACGGACAAACTGGAATAGGCAGCGCCGGTTTCACCATACCCGAAATGGCGTTCTTCAGTTTCTTCCAGATCAATGAGCGTCAAACGGCAGTTGTGGTCCTTCCACAAAAATAGATCGAATATTGCGTATCCGCATCCGATGTCGGCGACGGATTTTGGTTTTGCACCGTTTATGGCACCTCGGATTTCCTGATACTCCAGATAAATGATTGCAGCAGCGCGTTTTGCCAATTGATCGCCGTGCTCAAGTACCAGTGACAAAGCCGGTTCTGGGTCACCTGCGGCCCATGCTCGAACCACTCTGCCAGATCGCGGCTGATCATAGATGATCTCGGATCTTTGCATGATTAGGTTTACAAGGTCATCTTTTGAAAACGCATCAAACGACAGCTCTGCCACAGGGGGCAGAGCTGTAGCTTCCATCATTTGTTCAGTCGAAATCATAATGGGTGGCCAATCCAGAACCGGAATAGGTTTTGGTCGGAAGATGAATCAGATTTCTGCCGCATGCAACGTCGCATCCGGTGGTTCGGATTGGTCGTCTCTAGATCATCGCAAAAATACGAGCAGGCCCGCCAGTTCCGCCCGCATGTTTTGGTGCGCCGATCACAAGAGTAGCCCCTGCTGCAGGTACACGCTCCAGCCCTGCGATGTTTTCGATCCCGTACCGGCCGGTCGGAAGCCACGCGTAATGGGTTGCGAAGTCGGTCGAGATGCCGTGGTCCAACGAGAGCGTATCAGACGCAATCGAGCGTGCGCCGGTCTCTTCGATCAACATCATCGCCGCCTCGGGGTGGAATCCAGGGTAATGCTGGGCTTCGCCATCAAACCCGCGAAATGCGTCGCTGTCAGCCTTGGCGGCCCAGCCGGAGTACAAGGCGACGCATGCGCCGTCCGGGATGTCGCCATGGGTGGACGTCCAGGTCTTGAGGTCATCCGGTGTCAGCAATGTATCGGCGTCTTCAGCGGCGCGGGCGGCAATGTCGACCACGCATAGCGGGGCGACCAGGTCTGAGACCGGGATTTCGTCAACCGATGCGCCATCCGCAGAAAAGTGCAAAGGCGCGTCGATATGGGTGCCCGTGTGTTCATTCACGGTCATGCGCTGCAGGTTGAAGCCGTGCTCGCCAAAGTTGAACACCTGCTCTGATGCGTATCCCGGCTCACCGAAATAGGTCGGGAAATCTGGGCTGATTGTATGGGTCATATCTTCGACCTTGCCGTGCCCGGCGGCCAGAGCGACCGGTGCGCTGGCCCCGGTTGCAGCAACAGCAACGCCCGAGGCTGCAGCAGCTTTGAAGAACCCTCTTCTTGACAGCATCCGGTCTTTGACCGCGTTCATCACACAGATGTCACACATTCGTCTTCTCCCTTCAGTCTGGCCCGGCAATCGGGTTTGCGATGGACCCAGGGGCCAGCCGTTGGGTCCTGTGGTCCAGACTGCAAGCGGGGGGAAGCACTTGTAAAGGCTGGTGGACTGGATGAGCGACCCTCAGCAGATCATCGGCAATCAACAAGGCGTGACCTTCTGCAGGGCGGTCCGAGCACTTCCAAAAGATAAGAGCCCACCGAAGGGCGGGCTCTACAAAGAACTGAATCAGTCAGTTCACGCGCCGCTGGGCAGAGCGTTCAAATCCTGAGCGGTCGACTTGGTCAGCTTGTTTTCTTCACCAAGCTCTTTGCAGGTCACCGGGTAGGTCGCGTTCGCGTCGCAACCTGAAATAGGGTAGGTCTGTTTCTGGCCGCATGCTGCAACAATGAGGATCAGAGAGATCCCAGCGACAAGTTTCAGTTTCATGTGTCGTCCGTTCCGATCAAAGTTTCCGAAATGCAGGGCGCGACCCGAGTGGCCCAGTTTCTTTAGCCCTTTGCGCGCAGAATGCCTTGTGGGCATTGTGGCTTCTTTGATCAAAATCAATGATTTAGGTGACGTTGGGTCAGGCGTTTGCTTCGCCGCCTCCAGTGCGCACCTGCCCGCATCTCCGCGTCCGCATGTCTGCGCAATGATGGCCCTGCGGCGCCGGGCTTTGGGAATCGTTACAGTCTCTTCTCCCAAACGTGACGCATGTTGCCTTGGCGCTGTGCTATCAGCGGATTAACTGAAACACAGGCTGATCTAACCAAGGAGACCTTCATGGCGCATCGCTGGACCAATACACTGACACATGCCGACGTCACGCCACGTGCGGCGTTTCTGAACCGGCGGCAGGTGATGGCTGGCCTGGCAGGTGTCGGATTGGCGGGACTGGCCAGACCGGCAGCGGCGCAAGAAGCTCTTGAGCCCAACACCTGGGAAGAGATCACCTCGTACAATAATTTCTACGAGTTCGGCACGCGCAAGGATGATCCCGCGAAATACGCGCATACACTGGTTACAGAACCTTGGAGTGTGACCATCGACGGTATGGTCGACAAGCCTGGCGAGTACGACTTCAAGGACATCATGTCCGAGATGACGGTAGAAGAACGCATCTACCGCTTTCGCTGCGTCGAAGCCTGGTCGATGGTTATTCCCTGGAACGGGTTCGAACTGGCCGATTTGCTGAACATGGCCGGGGTACAAGAGGGCGCGAAGTACGTGGCCTTCCAAACCGCCTATCGCCCCGATGAGATGCCGGGGGTTCAGTTCCCGATTCTGGAGTGGCCGTACCGTGAGGGTCTGCGTCTGGATGAGGCGATGCACCCGTTGACCATCATGGCGACGGGTATTTATGACCGTCCGATCCCAAACCAGAACGGGGCACCGCTGCGTCTGGTGGTGCCGTGGAAATACGGGTTCAAATCGATCAAGTCGATTGTCCGTATTACACTGACCGATGTCGAGCCGCCGACCAGCTGGAACATGTCGGCCCCGCGCGAATATGGCTTTTATAGTAATGTGAACCCGAACGTGGATCATCCGCGTTGGTCTCAGGCCTCAGAACGGCAGATCGGCGGCGGCTTGTTCGCCAAACGCATCCCTACTCTTATGTTCAACGGGTACGAAGAAGAGGTCGCGGGGCTCTACGAAGGTATGGACCTGGCAGAGTTCTACTAACGCCATGCAAAAGCTGAACCAGACCCTTCGCCGCATTCCTGTCTGGCTGGTTTACTTGCTGGGGGCGCTTCCCGCCCCCTGGCTGTTCTACCAGGGTTTGACCGGTGGTCTGGGCATTGATCCGATTGAGGCACTTGAGCATCGATATGGCGAACTGGCACTGCAGCTTTTGATTGTGGTGCTGGCGATCTCACCATTGCGGAACTTTACGGGGTTGAACCTGATCAAGTTCCGCCGCGCGCTGGGCGTGCTGACCTTCACCTATGTCGCCTTGCATCTTCTGGTGTGGCTGATTCTGGATGTGCAGGTGCCCAGCCAGATTTGGGCGGACATCGTCAAGCGGCCCTATATTACAGTCGGGATGGCGGCGTTTCTGCTGATGATCCCTTTGGCGATCACATCAAACAATCTGTCCGTACGCAAATTGGGTCCTCGCTGGCGCAGCTTGCAGCGACTGGTCTTCCCGGCCGCCATTCTGGGTGGCTTACACTATGTCATGCTTGCCAAGGGGTTTCAGATTGAACCGCTCGTCTATCTGTCACTGATCATTGGCCTGCTGTTACTGCGGGTTCCGGTTTCCGGCCTGCTGACTCGGTTCCGTTCCGCCGATTCCGCCTGACTCGGCAGCGAGTCTGTGGGTAACCTTGTGCAAAACGTTAGATTCGGTCCTGCTTACTTGATTTCTGCGTGTTTCGGCTAATGTATGTATCATTTAAATTGTTGTTTTAATTGGTAAATTCATGTTTTTTCCGTTTTTTTCAAATTTAGCGAATTTTTCGGTTGCGGAGGTTTGTTGTAATACTTAGAACCCCCTTCACCGGCGCTGCTGAGGCGGTGCTGACGGGTCGGAGAGACGGCCTGA
>NZ_JBQFUP010000012.1:0-65952 GCF_056539265.1 Ruegeria sp. BC3 | reverse complement strand
GCAAATCCGCTGCATAATCACAACAACCAGTTGAGCCAGACCCTCTCTTAGTTCAGGCGGCCATCTGTCCCAAAATCCCTGACGACGGACACGCTGAATAGATCCAACTCTTGCTGACAATTTGTGCAAGCCAGCAGCCGGCTGCTGCAAATTTCTAAACTTTTTCGTTGCCGAAACCGGTTTCGGAGCAAACAAATATCACATGATGACGAATCCAAGACCGCAAAAGCGACAAGCATCGCTTCGGCAAACCCCGGCTTCGGGGCGCGTAAAGCTGGACCAGCTTGCGGACATTCTTGGGCTTTCAAAAAGCACCGTATCGCGGGCCTTGAACGGGTACTCGGACATCTCGGACACCACCAGAAAGCGGGTCGAAGCAACTGCACGGAAAATGGGGTATCGCCCCCTCAGCCACGCGCAGGCGATCCGAACCGGCCGGGTTCGCGCGATTGCGATGGTAATCAACAGCTGGGAACCGGACCGGAACAACCCGTTCCTTCAGGACTTTCTTGCAGGTGCCTGCGAGGCGGCCAGTGCATCTGACTGGACAATGACAATCTCGACCGCAAAGTCCGAAAAGGACATGCTGGACGTGTTGGGGCGGCTGGTCGAGGAACGTAAAGCGGATGGGTTCATCCTGCCCCGAACCGAGGTCGATGATGCGCGCGTCCATTATCTGCGCGACTTGAAAGTTCCCTTCATTCTTTATGGCCGCACAGGGTACGGCGAAACGGACCCGCAGGGCGATATCTCGTGGTTTGATATTTCGGGTGAAACAGCAACCGAGAATGCCGTAACCCGCCTGGCCCATCTTGGGCACCACCGCATCGCGTATATCGGCAGCGATCCCAAGTTCAACTATAGCCGCCTGCGCCGCGACGGGTACTTGCAGGGGTTGCAGGCCGCAGGTCTGGCAATGGATCCGGACCTAGTACGCGAAGGCGCGCGAACACGCGAGGAAGGTGCTGCCGAAGCCAGGGCCTTGATGCAGTTGCCCAGTCCACCAACGGCGATTGTCTGTGCCACCGATTTGGCGGCGCTGGGGTGTTATCCTGTCTGCACCGAGCTGGGTTTGGAGATCGGGCATGATGTGTCTATCGTGGGGTATGACGGCATTCCCGAATGCCAATATGTCAATCCGGGACTGACAACATTCAGTGTGGATTCGAGACGCGCAGGAGAGCGCCTGGCGACACTTCTGATCCGCCAGACCCGAGGCGAAGAACCCGCAACCCTGCGCGAGCTCAGCGACGCGGTGCTTATCGCACGCGAATCCGACGGGCCACCCCGGCTGACACCCGAGGCACTGGCGCGAAAAATCAACCTAATCCAACGATCATAACCGGGGAGGAAACCGACTATGAAACTCACACCTAAAGCATCGCGTTTGATGCTGGGCACATCGCTGGCGCTGGTGCTGGCTGCCGTGTCTGCGCAGGCGGACACAATCCGCTTCTGGACAACCGAGGAACAGCCCGAACGTCTGGCGAAGCAGCAAGAGATGGCCGACCAGTTCAAGGCCGAAACCGGCACCACGGTTGAGGTGATCCCGGTTACAGAAACTGATCTGGGCACCCGTGCCACCGCTGCTTTCGCGGCTGGTGACCTGCCGGATGTGGTTTACCACCCGCTGCAATACGCCCTGCCCTGGGCTGAAGCCGGTATCTTGGACACCGAAGCGGCCTCTGAGGTGATCGAAGAACTGGGTGCCGATACGTTTGCACCGGGCGCGCTGGGTATGGCGGCGTTCAACGGTGAAACGGCCTCTGTTCCGGTCGACGGCTGGACCCAGATGGTGGTCTATCGCAAAGACTTGTTCGACGAAGCCGGTCTGGAAGCACCCGACAGCTTTGCCGATATTCAGGCCGCGTTGGAAGCTCTGCACAACCCGCCAGAAATGTATGGCTTTGTCTCGGCCACCAAGGTGGACGAAAACTTCATGAGCCAGGTTCTGGAACATGTTTTCCTGGCCAATGGCGTCTCGCCCGTTGGCCCAGATGGGTTCCAGCCGCTGGACGAAGCCAAAACCACCGAGGTTCTGGATTTCTACAAAGCGATCTCCAAGGCATCGCCTCCGGGTGAGTTGTTCTGGAAGCAATCGCGCGAGCTGTATTTCGATGGCAAGGCCGCGATGATCATCTGGTCGCCTTTCATTCTGGATGAACTGGCCGGTCTGCGGGACAGTGCTCCGCCAACCATCAATGACGACCCGACCTCGCGCGATCTGGCCAGCAAAACCGGCATCGTAACTAAACTGTCCGGCCCTTCGAACCCCGATGGCGCAGCATGGGGTGACGTTCGTTACTTTGGCATCACAAACGACGCGGACACCGATGCGGCGATGGAGTTCGTGAAATTCGCGATGGATGACGGCTATACCCAGACGCTGGCGATTGCGCCAGAGGGCAAATTCCCAGTGCGTCGCGGCAATGCGGACAATCCGACTGCGTTCTCTGAGGCCTGGTCCGAACTACCTGTAGGCGTCGACCGCAAGGCACCGCTGGGTGAGCTGTACGAACAGTCGATGATCGACGAGATCGTCGGCGGCCTGGATGTTGCTCAGCGCTGGGGCGTGGCCGAAGGTCAGCTGGCGCTGGCATCGAAGATGATCAACAGCCAGGCGATCAACCGCGTCGTCCGTCAGTACATCGATGATGAGATTGACGCTGCCGCAGCCGTTGCGGCGATGAATGAAGAACTCGCCAAGGTCGAGTAACGCCACCACTCACTGGCATCTGCAGCGGCGGTCGCGCCGCTGCACCCAACCCTTCGAGGTACCCCATGACTTCGGCCACCCCACCGACCGGAACCGGGGCGTTAGCCAAACGCGAGGCGCGTCTGGCCTGGGCGCTGCTGGCTCCGACCATTATCAGTGTGTCGCTGGTTGTGATCCTGCCCCTTCTGGCGATCATCTGGATCAGCTTCAAACCCTTTACCCTATCTGACCTGCGCCCGCCGGCCCCGGTTGTACGCGAAAGTTTGCGAGGATCTGGCGACGATCTGCGGATCGAATACCGCCTGCGCAATTCCAGTCAGGAAATCGCCATTGAGGGCGTGACACTGACCGATGTCTTGCCGGACGGCGTTACCGCCGGTGAGATCATCGAACCCTGTGTGCTGGATGGGCAAGAGCTGTTCTGTGACTTTGGCACGCTGGAAGGCGGTCAACGCGAGCGCATACGGGTTCCTGTCACTATCGACGGCGACCCTGACGTGTTCGAAGATGCTGTGGAAGGGTCCGAACCGCGTGTCACCGGCAGCGGGTCCAGCGTTCTGACCAACTTTGAATTCAGCCTTGAAAACTATGCCCGTGTGTTTGACGGGGATGAGTTCTGGGGCGTCCTGTGGGTTACGCTGTTCTACACTGTCTTCGGCACGATCGGCGCGCTGGTCATGGGCCTGTTCGCCGCGCTTCTTCTAAACAAGAGCTTCAAGGGCCAGGGGTTTATTCGCGGCCTCTACCTGTTTCCTTATGTGGCCCCCGTCATCGCTGTGGCGTTTACATGGGTCACGCTGTTCGATCCGTTTTCGGGCTCGGCTAACGCATTGCTTGTGCAGATGGGTCTGAGCAGCGAGCCGATCAACTTCTTCGGCGAACGCCCTTTGGCGCTGATCATGGTCACAGTCTTCGAAATCTGGCGCTATTTCCCTCTGTCGTTCCTGTTCATTCTGGCGCGGATGCAGTCCATCGACTCCAGCATGTACGAGGCAGCGGACATGGACGGGGCCTCACCGTTCCAGAAGTTCTGGTTGCTGAGCATCCCGCAGCTTTTGGGCATCCTGTCGGTGCTGTTCCTGCTGCGCTTTATCTGGACGTTCAACAAGTTCGACGACATCTTCCTGCTGACCGGCGGCAATGCGGGTACGCGCACGCTGACCGTGAATGTCTATGAACAGGCCTTTGCAATCTCGAACATCGGCGCGGGTGCGGCCGTCGCCGTCGTGATCCTGATGTGTCTGATTGCCTTCAGCTTCGTCTTCTTCCGCTTCATCAGCCGAGAGGAGGGTCTGTGATGCGCAAAGGGTATATAACTGGCCCGGTTCTGGGCGCGCTCTGGATGGTGGTGATCGCGACCACTGCGGCCATCACCATGTCTTTCTCAACCGGCGATGCATTCCGTCCGCAGGTTTTGCTGAGCCTGACCTGGGGTGCATTGGCGGGTCTTGTCTACGTCCGTTTCCCTGAACAACGTGCGCCTGCGCGGCTGGGCATCTCGGCCCTGTTAGGCCTGTCCGGCCTGACCGGATTTGGACCCGTGCTGATCGGCTCTGACACGTCTTTGCAGGCCGTGCTGGTCACGGTCATTGCGATTGCCGTCGTAATGCATCTGTCGATGGCCGCGATCCTGAAAGAAACGCCGTTCGGAGAGCTCACTCGCCACGAATATGAGGACGCGGTCATCCGGTTCTGCACCGGGTTCGGCTACATCTTTTTCACGGCGATCGTGGTCATCCCCTTCTATGTGATGGTCATGACCAGCCTGAAATCCCAACAGGCGCTGTTACAGAACCCGTTGGATTTCTCGGTCGACCTGAGCCAGGGCACGGCCCTGTTCCGCAGCTATACCGAGCTGTTCCGGGATTTCAATTTCGGCACCTACCTTTGGACGTCCTTCTATGTCTCGGTCCTGACCGTGTTCATCACGCTGCTGTTCAGCGTCCCCGGTGCCTATGCCGTTGCTCGGTTCCGGTTTCAGGGGCAAAAGGCATTCTCACGCTCGATCCTGCTGATCTACATGGTACCGATGATCGTTCTGGCGCTGCCGATCTACATTGCATTCTCGGTAACGGGCCTGCGCAATTCGATCCTCGGCATCGTGATGATCTACCCGGTCACCACGATCCCCGTCGCGCTGTACATGCTGCAAGGGTACTTCCGCGGTCTGCCAACCGAGGTCGAAGAGGCCGGGCTGATGGACGGACTGTCCCGTCTGGCGGTGATCTGGAAGATCACTCTGCCGCTGAGCCTGCCCGCGCTGGCGTCGGTCTCGCTCTATGTCTTCATGATCGCTTGGAACGAGTTCCTTTTGGCCTTCATGCTGCTGGACGATCCGTCGAAATTCACCCTGACCCGAGGGGTCACGATGCTGAACTCCTCAGAAATTCCCCGTCAGCACCTGATGGCCGGTGCGGTGATCGCCACCGTTCCGATCATGGCGCTGTTCCTGGGACTTGAACGTTTCATGACCAAAGGCCTCACAGCGGGGTCTGTCAAAGGATGACACAGATGAACCAACATACGAACCCCGACCGCGAAGCGCGCAACATTCTGATTGCCAATGATCGCGGCGGCTACACCATCCCGACCGAAGGGCTATACCCATACCAGTGGAACTGGGACAGCGCGATTGCTGCGCTTGGCTTTGCCCAGTTCGATCTCGACCGCGCCTGGACGGAAATCGAGACGCTTTTCACCGGCCAATGGGATGACGGCATGGTGCCTCATATCCTGTTCCACCAGCAGGACGAGGGGTATTTCCCCGGCCCGGATGTCTGGGGCTGCAATGGTCCGATCCCGTCCTCCGGCATTATCCAGCCGCCCATCGCGGCCACGATGACGCGCAAGATCTGGGAGCAGGACACCGCGTTTGGAGACGCCCGGATGAAAGCGCTGTTCCCCAAGCTGCTGGCCTGGCACCGCTGGATCATGAAATGGCGCCTTGACGAGTTTGGGGCCGTCTGCACCACCCATCCGTGGGAAGCAGGCCGCGACAACGCGCCTGACTGGGACAACTCTATGGCGCGCATGGATGCGTCTGACGTGGGCGAGTACCAACGCCGGGACACAAGCCACGTAAACAGCGAGGATCGCCCGACGAAGTTCGATTATGACCGCTACATCAAGCTGGTACAGATCGGCCGAAAGGCGGGCTGGGATCAACAGGAACTGCTGACGCTGAACCCCTTCCGTGTTGCCGATCCAACGATGACCTTCACCACGCTGCGCGCTGCGCGGGACTTGTTGGTGATCAGCGAACAGCTTGGCTTGGACGCTGAAGGCCTCAGCGCAGACATCGAAAAACTGGAAACCGGTGCGCACTCCCTTTGGAATGAAGAGCTGGGCAGCTTTGACGCGCGCGACGCGCACACCGGCGAGATGGCCGACAGCGTTTCGAACGCGTCCTACCTGTGCTGGTATGCGGGTATCGAGTCGGACAAGATGCTGGAACGGTTGAAAACCACGCTGGCAACCGTGCCCTACCCCGTTCCAAGCTATGATCCGGAAATGCCGAAGTTCGACGCGCGCCGCTATTGGCGTGGCCCCACCTGGGCCTTCATGAACATGATGATCGGGTTCGGACTGCAGGACTTGGGCCATACCGAGCAAGCAGATCAGTTGCGCCAAAAAACAGGCGATCTGATCTCGGGATTTGGCTTCGCCGAGTATTTCGATCCCAAAACCGGCAGCCCGGCAGGCGGAAAGGCCTTCACCTGGACGGCGGCGGTCTGGCTTCACTGGGCAGGGAGGGCCTGATGGGTAGCATCGAACTAAAATCAGTCGAAAAATGGTTCGGCTCAGCCCAGGTCATCAAGGGCGTGGACCTCAAGATCGAAGAAGGTGAGTTCATCGTCTTCGTTGGCCCGTCGGGTTGCGGTAAATCCACCCTGTTGCGCATGATCGGCGGGCTCGAGGATATCTCGCGCGGGTCTCTGTTGATCAATGACAGCGATGTCACCGATCACCCGCCCTCCAAGCGTGGCCTGACGATGGTGTTCCAGTCCTATGCTCTGTACCCGCATCTGACGGTTGCCGAGAACATGGGCTTCTCACTGAAGGTGGCCGGTGTCCCAAAGGCGGACATCGCCGAACAGGTCAACCGAGCGGCTGAGGTTCTCAAGCTGGGACCGTTCCTGGAACGACGCCCAAAGGACCTGTCGGGCGGTCAGCGGCAGCGGGTGGCCATCGGTCGATCCATCGTCCGCGACCCCACGGCGTTCCTGTTTGACGAGCCGCTGTCAAATCTCGACGCCGCCCTGCGGGTCGAGATGCGGTATGAGATCGCCAAACTGCACCAAAGCCTCAAGCGCACGATGATATACGTGACGCACGACCAGGTCGAAGCGATGACATTGGCCGACCGGATCGTGGTTTTGGAATACGGTAAGATCGCTCAGGTCGGTACACCGCGCGAGCTGTACGAACGCCCTGCCAACCTGTTCGTGGCGCAGTTCATCGGCAGCCCGAAAATGAACATTCTGCCCTGCACGACCGAAGGCGACAGTTTCCGCCTAGAGCATGGTCGCAGCGGCCCGTTTTCTCGGTCCGGGGCGGCCACAAAACTTGGCATCCGCCCCGAGCACATTCAGATAAGCGCCGCGGGTGAAGGTCAGACTGATGGCGTCATTGAGGTGATCGAGTATCTGGGTGCAGACACTTTCCTGATTGTGGATTGTGGCGGCGAGGACAAGGTCACAGTCCGTCTGAACGGAGATACAGACCTGACGCCCGGCACTCAGATTGGTCTGCATTTTCCCACCGACAAGCTGCACTTCTTCGACGAAGACGGGCAGGCTTTGATGGCCGGTTAAACGACCCTGAACGCAACTCGCCCACCTGTCTCAGGTGGGCGAGAAATGGATTGATCCGCGGCTGCTGGCAGCCGTTGCTCGCGGAACTTACGCCCGCATGTTTGCACCGTTGGCGTCATAAATCGGCGCGCCCAAGACTTCGGCATCATACAGATCGCCCAAAATCTCGACCTGAAGCTTGGTACCCGGTATCGCGCTGTCTGTGGACACGTACCCCATCGCCATCGACTTGCCGACGCGATGCGCATAGCCACCCGAGGACACGTAACCCACGGCCTCACCATCCTTCAGGATCGCTTCATCGTTTGAGACGTCGATGCCGTCCACCTCGATTGTCATTGTTACCAGCTTGCGGGTGACACCTTCCTTCTTGATGGCCAGCGTCGCGTCCTTGCCGACAAAGCCCTTCTTCCAATTGATGAAGGCATCCATCCCGGACTCGACCGCGTTGAAATCAGGGCGGAAATCGGTGGTCCAGACGCCCCAGCCTTTCTCAAGGCGCAGCGACATCAACGCCCGGGCACCGTACCAACGATAGCCCAGATCGGCACCGGCCTCTTCGATCGCTTCGGCCAGACGCAGCAGGTATTGCGGGCGGCAGTAGATCTCAAAGCCCAACTCGCCAGAGAACGAGATACGGTTCAGTATCACTGGCACTCCGCCGACAAAGGTCTGGCGAAGATCGCGGAACTTCAGGGCATCAGCGCTGACATCCTCGCGGGTGATGCGGGCCAGCAAGTCGCGCGACTTCGGACCGGACAGCGCGATGCCGTGCCAATCATCCGAGACGTTGGCATAGCTCACATCCTCGGGCAGGTCCTTTTCGAACCAGCGGCGGTGCGCATCCTGCATCGCGCCCGAGCCGAACAGCATGAAGTGATCATCCGCCAGGCACGCGACGGTGAGGTCACCGTACAACCGACCCTTTTCGGTCAGCATTGGCGTCAGTGTCAGACGACCGGGTTTCGGGACATAGCCCGCCAGCGTCTTGCTCAGATAGTCACGCGCCCCTGCGCCCTTGAATTCGTGCTTGGCGAAGTTGGCGATTTCGATACCGCCGACAGCTTCTTGCACGGCTTTGACCTCGCGCGCCACGTAGTCGTGGCTGCGGTTGCGCTCGAATGTGGGTGTTTCATGCGCGTCTTCCGGGCTGTCCGCGAACCACAGCGCGTTCTCAAGGCCGAACCCCTGCCCCATCACAGCGCCCTTTGCCACCAGCCGGTCGTACAGCGCAGTCGTTTTTTGCATCCGCCCCTTTGGCAAGGTTTCGTTCGGGAAGGTCATAACGAAGCGGCGTTCGTAATTCTCTGTCGATTTGATTGTGCCCCAATCCGGGGTCGCAAACTCACCAAAGCGCGCCACATCCATGGCCCAGACATCAATCGAGGGTTCGCCGTCGATCATCCACTCCGCCATGGTCAGACCCACGCCGCCGCCCTGACAGAAGCCGGCCATGACACCCACGGCGACCCAGTAATTCTTCATGCCCGGAACCGGACCGATCATCGGGTTGCCGTCTGGACCAAATGTAAACGGTCCGTTGATGATATCCTTGATCCCGGCCTCGCCGATCGCCGGAATGCGCTCGAACGACATCTCTAGCCGGTCGGCGACGCGGTCCAGATCAGGCTGCAGCAACTCATGCCCAAAGTCCCATGGCGTGCCGTCGACCTTCCACGGCGTGCCTTTTGGCTCGTAGGTACCCAGAAGCATGCCTTGACGCTCCTGACGGAAATAGATGTTTGCCTCATAATCGATCCCGGCAGGCAGACGCGTGCCGTGATTGGCGACCGCGTCGATCTTTTCCGTGATCAGGTAGTGATGCTCCATCGGTTGCACCGGCAGGTGGACGCCAGACATATGCCCAACCTCACGCGCCCAGAGGCCCCCGCAGTTCACCACATACTCGGCATTGATCTGCCCCTTCGGTGTGGTCAGATCCCAGCTGCCGTCGGGGCGCTGGCTCATTCCGGTCACGCCGCAGTGGGTGAAATACTGCGCCCCGTGCACCTTGGCCGATTTGGCAAAGGCATAGGTCGCGCCCGAGGGATCCAAGTCGCCGTCCTGATCGTCCCAGAGCGCTGCGTGATAGTGTTTCGGGTCGATCAGTGGGTGACGCTCGGCCACCTCTTTCGGGGTAATGAACTCCTGATGCAGCCCCATATAGCGCGCCTTGGACCGTTCGCGTTTGAGGTAGTCGTACCAGTCCTTGGTCGAGGCCAGATAGAAGCCGCCGGTGATGTGCAGGCCGACGGAATGGCCCGAGGTCTCTTCGATTTCTTTGTACAGATCAATCGTATAGCTTTGCAGGCGCGAGATGTTGGGGTCCGAACTGATCGTATGGATCTGACCGGCCGCGTGCCAGGAGGAGCCGGAGGTCAGCTCATCACGTTCCAGCAAGACCACGTCTTTCCAACCGAATTTGGCGAGGTGGAACAGGATAGAGCATCCAACAACCCCGCCGCCGATCACGACGACCTTGGCATGAGAGGGAAGCTGTTTGCCGCCGGTGCTTTCGTCTTTTTGAATTTCAGGCATGGGAACGTCCTGTGTCATGTGCGTGATGTTTAGGGAAAGGGGGCTGTCTGCCCCCTCTTGAGCCTGCGGCTCAATTCACCCCCGAAGGTATTTTTGGCCAGATGAAGGGATCGCTGGTTCAGTACCAGGCATCCGGGATTTCTTCCTTTCGCCGAGCGACGTAGGCTGCCAGTTCTTCTTTCTTGGCTTCATCCATTGCTGGGGGCTGATATTCGTTCAGCATCGCGTTCCAGCGCTCGTAGGCGCGGCGACGCATGTCTTTGGAACCGCCTTCTTCCCAGCTTTCGACATTCTCGCTGTCGCTGAGTTTCGGCTCGTAGAACGCAGTCTGGTAGTTTCGCATCGTGTGGCCGCAGCCGAGGAAGTGACCGCCTGCGTCAACCTCGGAATAGGCATCGCGCGCAAAAGCGTCGTCGCTGGTATCCAGTCCCTGACTCAGAACCTTTTGGTAAGAGCCCAGTCGGTCCGCATCCATGATCAGTTTTTCGAACCCGGTGCACAGGCCGCCCTCGAGCCATCCCGCAGAATGCAGGACAAAGTTGGCACCGGCCAACATCGTCGAATGCATGGAGTCAGCGGATTCATATGCGGCTTGTGCGTCTTCGATTTTCGAGGCGGTCAGCGACCCGCCGCAGCGCAACGGCAGGCCCGCGCGGCGCGCCAACTGACCGATTGCGTAGTTCGACATCACAGGCTCGGGCATACCGAATGTCGGCGCGCCGGATTTCAGAGACATGGAAGACAGGAAGTTACCCAACACAAAGGGCGCGCCCGGGCGCAGTAGTTGGACGTAGGCGCAGACCATCATCGCCTCAGCAATGGCCTGCGCGACACTGGCGGCTGTGCTGACCGGACCCATGGCCCCAGACAGGATGAAGGGCACCACGATCATGCCCTGTCCTCGGGTGGAATAGACCCGCGCCGCTTCGGTCACCACACGATCCACCAACAGGGGTGAATTGGTGTTGACGTTGCCCATGATGACGCAGTTCTGGTCCATGACGTCCGCGCCAAACACGATCTCGGCCATATCGACGCTGTCTTGTGCGCGGCTCATCTCGGTGATCGCGCCAAGATGGGGTTTGTCGCTGAGCGTCATGTGGGCAAACATCATGTCCAGATGCCGCTTGCTGACCGGCACGTCACAAGGTTCGCAGGTGACGAAACCGCCGTGATGCAGATTGGGGTGCAGATAGGTCAGTTTGACCAGTTTCTGGAACGCATCCATGTCGCCATAGCGCCGCCCACCTTCAAGGTCGCGCACAAAAGGTGCGCCATAAACCGGCGCGAACACTTGGTTACCATCGCCAATCACGACCGATCGCTCTGGGTTGCGGGCCAGTTGAGTGAACTTTTCCGGGGCCTTCGCGCACAGACCCCGAATCCACGTTGCGTCGGCGCGAACAATGTCGCCTTCGATCCGCGCGCCCTCGCACCGCCAGAGGTCAAGCGCCTCAGGGTCGTCGCGAAATGCAATACCCACGTCTTCCAGGATCCAGTCAACCTGCGCTTCGAGGCGCACCAGATCCTCTTCGTTCAACGGGTTGAAATAGCTCAGGCGCCGCTGGATGTACGGCGATGCCGGGGCTCCGGCGGGGGCGCTTTGGCGGTCGCGCGAGGCGCGGGCGCGTCTGGCCATGGGGGACTCCTCGATTCATTTGGCCAGAACATTAGCCTGCTGAAATGCGTTCGTGACGGTTGAAAAAGGTGATGTTTTGGATAAACACAGTTTATGCATCAGCTCTGGAAAACAGTCTCATCCTCAAAGCATCTGGTATATTTTGAGGCGGCCGCGCGGCTGCAATCGATTACACGTGCAGCGGATGAAATGAATGTGAAACAACCTGCTGTCAGTGCGGCGATCAAGCAATTGGAGACTGCGCTTGGCGTACAGCTGTTCCATCGCGAGCACCGGAAAATCGTCCTGACTTCGGCGGGGTCCAAGCTGTACTCGGATGTTTCGCGCTCATTCGATCAGATTCTAAACTCGGTCAACGCCGTGCGCCAATTCACAAAAAACGACCATGTGACTTTGAACGCCTCATCTGCGTTCAACTTCTTCTGGATGATGCCAAAGCTGCAGGAGTTTCATCAAACGTTTCCGGATATTGACCTCAGGCTGCAGTCCAGCGACCGCGAGCCCGACATCGTTGCCGAGAACATCAGTCTGGCCATTCGCCGTGGCAAAGGAACGTGGGAAGGGTGCAACGCGGCATTGATTGCCAACGAGGTGCTGTGTCCCGTCGCCAGCCCCGTGGAGATTGAGACGCGCGGTCGGCCAGCCAACGTCGAAGACCTGCTGCGGCATCGATTGATCCACCTTGAAGAGCCGACGCGTGAACGCCCCGGCTGGGTCCACTGGTTCGATGCATTCGGCGTCACGCAAAAACCGCCCGTTTCCGGTCTTAGGCTGAACGATTATGCTCTGGTACTTCAAGCAACTCTGGCAGGCGAAGGGTATGCGTTGGGGTGGAGTCATCTTACAACCCCGATGGCGGAACGCGGGTTGCTGACAGCGTTGGAGGATTGGAGTTGGGAGACCGGTTATGGGTTCTATCTGGTCTGGTCCGACTACAAACCGTTGGTCGATAATGCGAAACGCGTTCGCGACTGGATGCTCAGCAAGGTGTGATTTGGGGCGCTCGGACGAACCCCAAGTTACAGGCCAAGGTCAGGCTGGCTGCGCGTGACATCATACGCAAGGTTCTCACCTGATCGAGACACCTGAACCATCAGTTTTTGAGCATTTTCGAACCGGTCGAAATAGCCAAACCGGATACTCGCCAATGCGGCCATATCCTGACACTGAATCACGTAGTCGGCCAGAAACTCGCTATGTTGCTCGGCAGAGGTGTTGGCCGTGTCCTGCCCCAGCCCCTCACCCGACAAGGTGACATTGGCCGAGACGGCTACACATGCCGCTTCTTCGGACGGCACGAACAGACCCAGAGGTTTTGAAAGGTCAGATATCGCAACGGCGACCAACGCACGGTCGTTGTCGGTCTCGGCAGGCCCCTCAAAACCGACAATGTCAGCGGCGGGCACCGCGAGTGACAAAGAAAAAGCCTCATCCGAAAATGCGATATCCAAGTGCCCCACCCCGTGCTCATGAGAGGCACCCTGCACTTGCGTCAGTGCAACCGCCGGGGTCAGGATCAAAGCAATCGCTGCGCATTTCATGGACAAAACACCATCCACCAAGGAATCACAGATTTTATTCTAGTCCGATTCAAATGCCGTGCAATCGCAGCCGAGTGCGTGCTGACTCGCTAATTTCGGGGATAGACCCAGTAAAACTGCGGCATTTAATTCCGACAATAAAACTCAGGTTGACTTAACTTACCATTTCACTCAGTTTTGCCGCAAATGCGTCGCAACCGCGGCGGTTTGGAATTTTTCTGACTGGAAAGTGTCACCCAATGACCAAATTTTTTGCAGCCACCAGCGTATTGGCCTTAGGTTTCGCGACCGCCGCAGTTGCAGGCGACGCCCCACCCTCGAAGGCTGAAGTTCTGGAAACCTACGCGGACATCGCCGAGGCCAAATATGACGACAGTCTGATCGCGGCCAAATCGCTGCAAGCGGCTGTGAACGCCCTGATCGCCGATCCGTCGGACGCGACCCAGAATGCAGCACGCGCCGCGTGGGTTGCGGCCCGCGTCCCCTACCAGCAGACCGAGGTTTACCGGTTTGGCAACGCGATCGTGGACGATTGGGAAGGCAAAGTGAACGCCTGGCCACTGGACGAGGGCCTGATCGACTATGTGGACGCCTCTTATGACGGCCCGACCGATGAGAACGAGTTTGCCGCGCTGAACGTCATCGCCAACCCGTCATTCGAACTGTCCGGCAAGACCATTGACGCCAGCACCATCACCCCCGAGTTGCTGGGCGAAACCCTGCACGAGGCAGATGGAATCGAGGCCAATGTCGCCACCGGCTATCATGCCATCGAATTCCTGCTGTGGGGTCAGGACCTGAACGGCCACGGTGCCGGCGCAGGTAACCGTCCCTACACCGATTTCGTTCAGGGCGATGACTGCACCGGCGGAAACTGTGACCGTCGCGCCCAGTACCTGAGCGCAGCAACCGAGTTGCTGGTCAGCGATCTGGAATGGATGGCGAACCAGTGGAAACAAGGCGGAGCAGCGCGCGCCGAACTGAACGCGAACGAAACCGCGGGTGTCAGCGCGATTCTGACCGGCATGGGTTCGCTGTCCTACGGCGAGCAGGCGGGTGAGCGTATGCGCCTTGGCCTGATGCTGAACGACCCCGAGGAAGAGCATGACTGCTTCTCGGATAACACCCACAACAGCCACTACTACGACGGACTTGGGATCGAGAACGTCTATCTGGGTCATTACACTCGTATCGACGGCACCCCGGTTGGCGGTGCGTCGCTGTCCGACCTCGTGATCGCAACTGACCCGTCACTGGATGCCGAGATGAAGGCCAAACTGGCCAAAACGATGCGGGCTCTGGGTCAGATCAAATCGACTGCGGAAGCTGGGTTTGCCTATGACCAGATGCTGGAGCGCGGCAATGAAGGTGGCGAAGATCTGATCATGGGCGGCGTGAACGGCCTGGTTGATCAGACCAAAACGATCGAACGGATTGTGACCGCCCTGGAACTGGATCAGATCGAATTCGAAGGATCGGACAGCCTCGATAACCCCAACGCGGTATTCCACTAAGACCCCGAAGTGCAGAGGCGGCGGACATGCGTCGCCTCTTACCCTAACCGGACGAAAAAGCCTGACAGCCATGATCGTATGCCACTGCACGAACATCTCGGATACTGACATCCGCGCAGCTATCGACTGGATGCGAACCGCCGACCCAGACACGGTGATCACGCCCGGCAAAATCTATCATGCGCTCGGAAAGTCAGCGGATTGCGGCGGATGCATGCCCCTTTTCCTAGACACAATGCGCGCAAGCGATAATCTGAAAGTCCCCATGCAGCTTCGTGCGTTGCGCACCGGAGTATCACAGGAGAATGCAGATGAAGGGCGATCCCAAAGTCATAGAATACCTCAACAAATCTCTGCGGCATGAATTAACGGCAGTCAGCCAATACTGGTTGCACTACCGTCTCCAGGAAGACTGGGGCCTTGGGCACATGGCCAAAAAAAGCCGCGAAGAGTCCATCGAAGAGATGGAGCACGCGGACAAGCTGATCGAACGCATCATCTTTCTGGAAGGCCACCCCAACCTTCAGAAACTCGACCCGCTGAGGATCGGCCAAAACCCCAAGGAAACGCTGGAATGTGACTTGGCGGCAGAGCTGGACGCCCGCGCTCTTTATGCCGAAGCGCGCGACTATTGCCGCGAGGCAGGCGACTATGTCTCTATGTCGCTGTTCGAAGGATTGCTGCGCGATGAGGAAAGCCATATCGATTTCCTCGAAACGCAGCTCGACCTGTACGAAAGGATTGGCGAAGCCAATTATGCGCAACTCAACGCATCGAAAATGGACGAAGGCGAGTAAGCTCGCCCTGCTAACGGTGGCCGCCCTGGCGGCCACCCAATCCATGTCAGCTGAGCTGCAGGATCTGCACGTCAACACCCTTCCCAGAACCCAAGACGAACAGGCCAGGATCGCGCGGGTGACCGCAGCGCCGACGGATTTCAGCGTGCCGCAACCATTCGAAGACCTTCCAGCCGGGGCCGCCACCGTTCGCGCGCGCACAGACGCCGATGCGTTTTCGCAGCCGTCAGGCAATCTGAGCTTCGAGCAAGAGCTGGATTTCAAGGTGGGCAACGGCCTGTTTAAGAAAATCTGGGTGTCTTCTCCGTCCTCGACCCTGGCCTCAGACGGGTTGGGCCCGCTCTACAATGCGCGTTCGTGCCAGCGCTGCCACATTAAGGACGGGCGCGGCCACACGCCGAATGGCCCCGACGACAACGCCATTTCCATGTTCCTGCGGGTCTCGATCCCCGGTGGCGCCGACTTTGCCGAGATCGAGGACTATATCGCCACCCAGCCCGATCCGAATTACGGCGGTCAGATGCAAGACCTTGCCCTGCCCGGTCATGCCGCAGAGTACCGGCTGGACATCACCTATGAGGATGTTCCGATCACTCTGTCCGATGGCGAGACTGTCACCCTGAGGCGTCCGATCTACCGGGCCGCCGATCTGGGTTATGGCCCGCTGCACCCCGATGCGATGCTCAGCCCGCGCGTCGCCCCGCAGATGATTGGATTGGGTTTGCTCGAGGCGATCCCGGTTCAGGACCTGCTGGCAAATGCGGACCCCGAAGATGAAGACGGAGACGGGATTTCGGGCCGCCCCAACATCGTATGGGCCATCGAATATGGTACCCCAATGATGGGGCGGTTTGGTCACAAGGCTGGGATGCCGACTGTGATGGAACAATCCGCAGCCGCGTTTGCCGGGGATATTGGCATCTCAAACCCCCTCTACCCCGCGGCTTACGGGGACTGCACCCCAGCCCAGGTCGAATGCGTCGACTCCCCACACGGCGATGGGGACGACCGGGTATTCGAGTCCGACCAGACCGGAATGGATCTGGTTTCATTTTACAGCCAGAACCTCGGGGTTCCGGCCCGGCGCGACGTCGACGACCCGCAGGTTTTGCGCGGCAAACAAGTGTTCCACGATACCGGCTGCGCATCTTGCCATACGCCGTCCTTCGTTACCCACCGCATGGAAGACCGGCCCGAGCATAGCTTTCAGCTGATCTGGCCCTACACGGACCTGCTGCTGCATGACATGGGCGAAGGTCTGGCCGATAACCGCCCCGAAGCGCGCGCCACCGGGCGCGAGTGGCGCACACCACCGCTGTGGGGGATCGGTTTGACCGAGCAGGTGTCGGGGCACACCCAGTTCCTGCATGACGGACGCGCGCGCAATCTGCTTGAGGCGATCCTCTGGCATGGGGGCGAGGCGCAGACCGCCCGCGACACCGTTGTGGCAATGCCAAAAACCGACCGTGATGCCCTGATCCGTTTCTTGGAAAGTCTTTGATTGATGCGTGCCATTGTACTTGCCTTATCCCTGACATGGCCCCTTGGCGCGTTTGCCCAAGACCGCGGGCCCATCCTGGTCGATACGGTTAACGCCCATATCCTGCCCGGCTATGCCGCCCTGTCCGAAGCTACCCAAGCACTGGCGGCCACAGCGCAAGCGGATTGCGATCCGACGTCGGCCACGCTCCGCACGGCCTTTCACACGGCATTTGATGACTGGATTTATGTCAGCCATCTGCGCTTCGGACCTTCTGAGGCCGAGGACCGCGCGTTTGCACTGGCGTTTTGGCCCGCCACCAAAGGCTTCACGCCCAAAGCGCTCACAGGGCTTATCTCCACCGAAGACACCGCGATCCGATCTACTGAGGCTTTTGCCGAAACATCCGTGGCAGGGCGGGGATTTTTCGCGTTGGAGCTGATGCTCTATGACCCGCAGTTTTTCCAACTGGGCAGCGAAGACTACCGCTGCGCGCTGATCCAGGCGATGGCCGAGGACATCAACCTCAACGCACGCGCAATCGATGCGGATTGGGAGGGGTATGCTGCGAACCTGACATCTCCTGGTGAAACCAGCCCGTACCGATCCGAAAACGAAGCCATGCAGGAGCTTTACAAGGCCCTGATCACGGGCCTCGAGTTCACGGCAGAAACCCGTCTTGGCCGCCCAATGGGAACCTTTGACCGCCCGCGCCCGAAACGGGCCGAGGCCCGACGGTCCGAGCGTTCGCTGCGCCATGTGGAGTTGTCCCTGACAGCTCTGCGCGATCTTGCCGCGCGTTTGTCGGCGGACCACCCCGACATTGCGGCTGATATGGATGATGCTTTTACCGCCGCCATTGAGCGGGCGCAGTCTTTGGACGACCCGGCCTTTGAGGCGGTAGCTACAGCGCAAGGACGCTTCCGTATCGAAGCGTTGCAGCAGTCCATCAAGGACATTCGTGCCATCGCCTCGACCGAACTGGGTCCGACACTGGGCATCAGCGCCGGGTTCAACTCATTGGACGGGGACTGAGCGATGACCAGCCGCCGACACTTTCTGGCAGGACTGGCTGCAGCCAGCCTAACGCCGATGCGCGGTTGGTCGGCAATCGGCGCGCCAGATTACCTGGCCGCTGCGCTGTTCCCGGACGGGTCATATCGTCTTGCGGGACTGGATCGGGGCGGCGACATTCTGTTCTCGCTGCCATTGCCCGCGCGGGGTCACGCTGCAGCAGCGCACCCTCATCGCGCGCAGGCCGTGGCGTTTGCGCGCCGCCCGGGGACCTTTGCGATCATCATTGAATGCGCCAGCGGCACTCAAATCGCGCAACTAGAGGCCCCGACAGGCCGCCATTTCTATGGTCACGGCGTGTTCTCGACCGATGGAACACGGCTGTTCACCACAGAAAACGACTTTGAATCTGGTCAAGGCGTGATAGGCGTCTGGGATACCGAAGACTACAAGCGGATCACCGAGTTCTCCTCTGGCGGGGTCGGGCCGCATGATATGCGCCTGATGCCTGATGGCAAGACGCTGGTCGTGGCAAATGGCGGGATCGAAACCCATCCCGACACAGGCCGGACCAAGCTGAACCTGCCCGTCATGCAACCTCGCCTGACCTATCTGGATCAGTCAGGCGAAGTATTAGAGCAGGTCGCACTGCCGCGGGCCTTGCACAAGAACTCGATCCGTCACCTGGCCGTGCGCGCCGACGGGCTGGTCGGGTTCGCCATGCAGTGGCAGGGCGACACATCGCAACGCCCACCACTGCTGGGTCTACATCAGCGGGGTGATGAGCCCAAACTGCTCAGCGCGCCCGAAGCAGATCAAAGCACGCTGCAGGGCTATGCCGGTAGCATCGCGTTCTCTGATACCGGAGATACCGTTGCCATCACCTGCCCGCGCGGCAACGCGTTGCATCAATTCCGTGTATCGGATGGCCAGCTTGTCGAGGCCTTCCCGCTGGATGACGTCTGCGGCCTGGGAACTGGGCCGAACGGCTTTGTGTTCACTACAGGCACCGGTGTTGTGGGGCAGCTAACGGCCACCGGGGCCAAAATCGCAACCCGCTCGGATTGCCAATGGGACAACCACCTGATTCCAATTCGCGCTGCAGCCTGAATTCCCCATTTCCCGTCACATAGATTACACTTGGAAGAATCGAATTGCTGCCGTATTGGCGGGCGCGAAACTGGCACCCTCTCGCGAAGGATAGACTTGATTGAAACACACGCCCGACGCACCGCATTCCATCTACGGGGTTGAGAAATGGGGCAAAGGCCTCATCGAGGTGACGGAGCAGGGCGAGATCGGTCTGCGCAACCCCATGGTGCCCGAGACCGACGCAATCAGCCTGCCCGGCATTCTAAGTGATCTGGACGACCGGGGCATCAAGGCTCCGATGGTGCTGCGCGTGTCGTCTTATCTGGAACATGAAATCGCGCATCTGAACGAGAGCTTTCGCGATGCAATTGAACGCGTAGGCTACAAAGGTAGCTATCGCGGCGTATTCCCGATCAAGGTGAACCAGCAGGCACAAGTTGTGGACCGGATTGTCGAGTTTGGCAAGAAGTACAACTACGGGCTCGAGGCCGGATCCAAGCCCGAATTAGTGGTCGCACTGGCGCACCGTCTTGCCAGCGAAGCGCTAATCGTCTGCAATGGCGTTAAGGATGCCGAGTTTATCCAGCTTGCCATCCTCAGCCGCAAGATCGGGTTCAACACCGTCATAGTTCTGGAAAGCCCGAAAGAGGCGGACACGGTGATCGAGGTCTATAACGAGCTGGGCATCGAACCTCTGATCGGCGTACGGGTCAAACTGACCAACCAGATCAGCGGCAAGTGGGAGGAAAGCTCGGGCGACCGCTCGGCCTTTGGCATGAACACGGATCAGCTGGTCGCGACCGTGGACAAGCTGAAAGAGGCTGGCCTACTGCATTGCCTCAAGCTGCAGCACTCGCATCTGGGCTCTCAGGTGCAGGACGTCAACGACGTGCGCCGCGCGGTGGGCGAGGCGTGCCGCTACTACACCGAACTCACCCGCGAAGGCGTACCGCTCAGCCATTTGGACCTCGGCGGTGGTATGGGTGTGGATTATACCGGCGAGAAGAAGGCCGCCGAAAACTCGATCAACTACACGGTCGAGGAATACTGCGCCAATGTGGTCGAAACCGTGGCCTACGCGATGGATGAGGCTGAAATCGACCACCCAACGCTGGTCACCGAAAGCGGGCGTGCGGTCGTGGCGACGTCGTCGATGCTGGTTTTCAACGTTTTGGAAAGCACACTTTACGACGCGCCAAACGGCCCCGAGGTGGAAGCGGACGATCACCACATGGTCGCCGACCTGGCTGCGGTGCATAGCTACCTCAGCAAAGATCGCCTGCAGGAGTGCTGGAACGACGCCACCTTTTACCGCAACGAGTTGCGCGCCCTCTTTCGCCGCGGCTATGTCGACCTGCGCCAGATGGCCCGCGCGGAACGCATCTATCTGTCGCTCATGGCGCGCCTCAAATCGCTGGCCGCCAGCGATGATCTGGAAACGGATGTAGACGATCAGCTTGAAAAGGTCGCCGATATCTATCACTGCAACTTCTCGCTGTTCCAATCCCTGCCGGACGTCTGGGCCATCGACCAACTTCACCCGATCGTGCCGCTGCAGGGCCTGAACGAAACGCCAGACCGCCGCGCGGTGCTAAGCGATATCACCTGCGACAGCGACGGTAAGATCGACCGGTTCATTCTGGCGGACGGCGTCTCGCCTAGCCTGCCAGTGCATTCCCTGCCCGACGAAGATGAGTACTTCATGGGCGTTTTCTTTGTCGGTGCCTATCAGGAAACTCTGGGCGATCTGCACAACCTGTTTGGTGACACCAATGTCGTCACGATCGACCTGCGTGCCGACGGAGGCTTTGACCTGCTGCACGAACAAGAGGGCGACACAATCAGCCAGGTCCTGTCCTATGTCGAGTTCGACCCGCAGGACTGCGTCGCCGCCTTCCGCAAAATGGTGGACGAGGCGATCTCGACCGGTACTCTGAAAGCCAAGGACCGCAAAACCCTGATGAGCGCCTACCGCGACTCGATCAACGGCTACACCTATTACGAATAACCCCCTGTGAGAGGAGATTACCCCCATGGGTTCTTTGACTGGAAAAACACTGGTTGTCGGCGCAGGCGGCGTATCCCACGCCGCAGTGCACAAGATGGCGATGAATTCGGATATCTTTACCGAGATCACGCTGGCCAGCCGTACGAAATCGAAATGCGACGCCATCGCCAAGGCGGTGAAAGAACGCGTGGGCGTTGATATCGCGACCGCCGAGCTGGACGCCTACAAGGTCGAGGACACGGTCAAGCTGATCAAGGAGACCGGCGCGGAAATCCTTGTGAACCTCGCCCTGCCCTATCAGGATCTGGTGTTGATGGACGCGTGCCTTAAAGCCGGCATCCACTATCTCGACACCGCGAACTATGAGCCAGAGGACGAGGCTAAGTTCGAGTACCACTGGCAATGGGCCTATCAGGAGCGGTTCAAAGAGGCCGGCCTGACCGCCATCCTCGGCTCAGGCTTCGATCCGGGCGTGACCAGCGTGTTCGCCAAATGGCTGAAAAAACACAAGCTGGACACGATCCGTCAGATCGACGTGCTGGACGCCAATGGCGGCAGCAACGATCAGGAATTCGCCACCAACTTCAACCCGGAAATCAACCTGCGCGAAGTGCTGGCCGAAGTCCGCCACTGGGAAGGCGGCGAGTGGAAACACTCCCCCGCCATGACCCACAAGGTCGAATTCGACTTCCCCGCCATCGGCCCCAAGAACATGTACCTGATGTATCACGAGGAACTGGAGAGCCTCAGCACCCACTTCCCCGAGATCGAGCGCGCCCGTTTCTGGATGACCTTCGGCGACGCCTACATCACCCACGCCAAAGTGCTGGAAAATGTCGGCATGACCCGCATCGACCCCGTGATGCACGACGGCAAAGAAATCATCCCGATCCAGTTCCTGAAAACCCTGCTGCCTGATCCCGGCGATCTTGGCGCGGAAACCAAGGGCAAGGCCTGCATCGGCGACATCGCCACGGGTCAGGCCAAGGACGGCTCCGGCGAGAAGACCTATTACATCTACAACATCTGTGATCACGAGGAATGCTACGCCGAAGTCGGCAGCCAGGCCGTCAGTTACACCACTGGTGTCCCAGCAATGATCGGTGCCGCACAGGTGCTCAAAGGCAACTGGACCGAGCCGGGAGTGTGGAACATGGAACAGCTCGATCCCGACAACTTCATGGACATGCTCAATGAACACGGCCTGCCGTGGCAAGTGCATGAGCTCGACGGACCCGTCGACTTCTGATCCGCTTTAGCTTCATCTGGCTAAAAAAAACCTCGGGGGGTCCGGGGGGCAGCGCCCCCCGGCTTCTCCACAATCGGAGGCGCCTGACATGTCCGACATGATGACCACCCAAGCCGGAGATGCCGGAGCCTTCCGCAGCTTCGACCTCAACCGCGTACCTACACCTTGCTTCGTCGTTGACGAAAAGGCCGTCGAACGGAACCTGAGCATCCTGGCTGATGTCGGCAACCGATCAGGCGCGCATGTCCTCAGCGCGCTCAAGGCGTTCTCGATGTTCTCACTTGCCCCGCTGGTCCGCCAGCACCTTGGCGGCACTTGCGCATCGGGCATCTTCGAGGCGCGGCTTGGCCGCGAGGAATACGGCGGAGAGGTCGCCACCTTCTGCGCCGGGTACAAGGACGCCGATATGGACGAAATCCTGTCCCTGTCCGACCACATCATCTTTAATTCTCCGACGCAAAAAGACCGGTTCCTGACCAAGGCCCAGACTGCGGGCGTTAAGGTGGGCCTGCGCATCAACCCGGAACACTCCGAGGGCGAGATCCCAAAATACGACCCCTGCGCACCGTGTTCTCGCCTTGGCACGCCAGTCAGCCAATTGACCGCTGAGGCCCTGACCGGCGTTGACGGCTTGCACATGCACACCCTTTGCGAACAGGGGTTCGAACCGCTGCAACGTACATGGGCTGCGGTCGAGCCCAAGTTGAAACCGTTTCTCGATCAACTCAAATGGCTGAATTTCGGCGGCGGCCACCACATCACCCGCGATGACTATGACCGCGACGGGCTGGTCGAATTTATCAAAACGATCCGTACACGGCACAACGTCGACGTCTATCTTGAACCCGGTGAAGCCGTGGCGCTGGACGCTGGAATTCTGGTTGGCGAAATCCTCGACCTTCCAACCAATGGCATGACCCTCGCGATCACCGATATCTCGGCCACCTGCCACATGCCCGACGTGATCGAAGCGCCCTATCGCCCCGCCCTGATGGATGAGGCTGACGCAGGCCATACCTATCGACTTGGCGGTCCGTCCTGCCTGGCAGGCGACGTGATCGGGGACTACACGTGGGACCAACCGCTGGAGATCGGCCAGCGCTTTGCCTTCCTTGATCAGGCCCATTACTCAATGGTCAAAACGAATACGTTCAACGGCGTGCCTTTACCGACGATCGCATTGTGGAACAGCGAAACCGACGAACTGAAGATCATCAAACAGTTCGGCTACGACGACTTTAAGGACAGACTCTCATGAGCATTTTCCTAGACAGTGAACTGACCGCATCCGAGCGCACCGAGGATGCCCGGTTTCGCGTAATCCCTGTCCCTCTGGAACGTACGGTTTCATATGGTTCCGGCACCGCCAAGGGCCCCGAGGCCATCATTGAAGCCAGCAATGAACTGGAACGGATCACCGGCCACGCCGAGCCTTGCGTCGAAGGCATCTTTACCGAAGACCCACTCGACTGCGCGGGGCCCCTGCCCGAGGTTATGGATCGCCTCGCCCAACGCACCGAAGCCGCCGTCCGCGCAGGTAAGGTACCGGTGACCCTGGGTGGAGAGCATTCACTGAGCTACGGTGCCGTGGTGGGTGTTGCTCGCGCTTTGAACCAGCCCGTTGGCATCGTTCAGATCGACGCACACGCCGACCTGCGCAACGCGTATCAGGGTGAGAAGCATTCGCACGCGTCGGTCATGCACCTGCTGGCCGAAGAGGGCATCCGTCTGGCCCAGTTCGGCGTCCGTGCGTTCTCGACCGAAGAAGCAAAAAGTCGTCTGAACAATCACGTCTTCCACGTGGATGCCGAAGAATTGGTGACCGGTAACATCCATTCGGTCGACCTGCCCGAGGATTTCCCCGAGCTGGTCTATGTCAGCTTTGACGTCGACGGCCTGGACCCATCACAAATGCCTGCGACAGGTACGCCCGTTCCTGGTGGTCTGGGATACTATCAGGCGCTACGGCTGGTCGAGCACGCGCTCAAGGGCCGCAAGTGCGTCGGCTTCGACGTCGTCGAACTGGCCCCGGACGGCAATGCCGCTTGGGACTTCACCGCCGCACAGATAGTCTACCGCCTGATGGCCGCCTGTTAACCCTCGGCCGTTTCGTTCAGCTCCATATGCCCCTCGCCCTTGTTCAAGACGCGGCGCAGCATGGGCTCGAAGAACTCTAGCGGCTTGGTGGGATAGTCCGGGTCGAACGCCTTTTGATCGTATTCATGGCAGAAATAGCGGCAGTCCTCCCAATAAGGGCTGTCGCGATATTTGTCGCGGGCATTCCGGTCCCCACCCAAATGGTGGTTGTAGTAGTACCCCTGAAACACACAGTGGTGTTTTAGAATCCAATAGGTTTTTTCGCTGACATAGGGCTTCATCATCGCCGCTGACAGCTCACCATGGTTATAGGGGGACAGAATATCGCCCGTATCGTGGATCAGGGCGGCAACGACGATCTCTTCGTCCGCCCCATCCTCATATGCCCGCGTCGCGGCTTGCAGGCTGTGCTGGTAGCGGTTCACAGGGTATGGCGTCCAGTCTTCGTCCAGCGACCGAATAGCGTCCAGAATACGGTCTGGCAGGGCTGCATTGTACGCCTCTTCGTATTCCATAACGGCGTCCCAATCGGCTTTGGTCGCCTCTTCAAAACTAGTCCAGGTCGGTTTGTGGCTTTTGTCCAGCATGGTCGTTCCTCGCGCTGATCTGCTGGGTCGAATATAGACCAAATTCCACCGCTCAAAAAAATGAATTGATTTTATCATTGCGATCAAAAATTGTTTTCGACATGCAAATCAAAGCTCTTGAGACATTTCTATGCGTTGCCGAAACCGGCGGATTCCACGCCGCGGCGCGCCGGCTGAACGTGACACAGACTGCAGTCAGCGCCCGCATACGCCTGATCGAAGAGGAAACGGGCAAAGTGCTGTTCACGCGCGGCGCGGGCGGCACCAATCTGACCGAGTTCGGTCGGCAGTTTCGCCCATATGCGGAACAGATGATGTCGCTTTGGTCCTTTGCCTCACGCGATCTGCTGGGGCAGACGCAAAACCGCGTCGCCTTGCGCCTGGGTGCCCAGTTGAGTGTCTGGGATCCGTTGCTGGTCGATCTTGCGGTACGTTACGAACAGCGCCACGGACAGTTGCTGCTGACCCTGAACTACGATCACGACCTGAACATGGTCGAAGCAGTGGCAACCCACGTGCTGGACGCGGCCCTGACGCATGAGAAACCGTCCGATCCGCGTGTTCTGCATCAAGAGCTCGCCCCGGAACGCCTACTGTTGGTCGAAACACCCGAGGTCGGAAATGATCCGATTTTTGTTAACCTGGAGCTGGGTGAGGTCTATCAGGACCACGTGCGATCTGCAGCGCGTAAAGCGTCTGCCCAAACAGTCTTTCTGGGCAATTGCATGATGGGTTTGCGCTATGTCCTAAGGCGGGGCGGAACAGGGTATTTCCCCGAATATGTCATTCGGGACCACATGGAGAAAGGCCAGCTGAAACCTGTGACTGGGGCGCTGGACCTGATGCTGCCGCTTTACCTTGTGACCCGACGGGACAGCGACGCGTTCGAGGACGTAGCTGCCAGCCTCAGCGATCTGCGCAGCACAGATCAGGCTTGAGACAGCGTGCCATTCGCCCCACGGCGGCTACGGACCAAAGGACGTCCGGCAATCAGCAGGAACAGGCAGGAAATCAGAATTCCGATGATTGCTGGTAGGTACAGCAAAAACCATAGGTCAGGATCATCGATTACAACCGGCGAAACAAATCCCCGAACGCCCTCTAGCAGGACAAGGATAACGAAAGCCCCGAATATCTGCGGCCACAGACCGAACCGCGAGAAACTGCCCAGCATCAATGTCGAGAATCCGGCCATTGCCACTGCGACACAGATAGCAATCCATGAAAACCGCTGATGCAGTTCGTCGATCAACTCACCCTCGGTGTAGTACTCATTCTCCATGATCGCTTCCCGGTCTTCCAAAAGCGCAAAGGTCGGGATTGCCTCGAGGCTGCGGCGGGTGATCGTATCCGAATTCGTCAGGTCGGAAATGTCGTATGAGGCATCTTGAAACAGCGTCGAGGACAAAGTCCGGCCCTCTTGATTCAGACGCAGGGCGATACCGTCCACCATCACCAGGTGAATGCCGGTGCCACTATTGACCAGATAGGCTGTCTTGCTGGAGTAACTGACAGGGTTTGTTTCGTCGCGGCGGTCGGACACGAATACTTCGGACAGTGTGCCGTCCAGGGCAATCTCTCCGATGTAAACCGTTACGCCCTGCGTGGGATGCAAGAATTCGCCCTCGTTTAACAGCTGAGCGGTCACATCTCCGGCAACTTCGGCCTGTCGTTGCTCCAATTGCTCGACCGATGCCGGGCGCAGAAAAACACTTATGGCCGCCATCATCAGACCGGTCAGGATGCCGAACACGAACACGGCGCGCGCCAGTCTCCAGGGGCTGGATCCGGTGGCCAACATCACCGTCATCTCGCTTTCGCGGCTCAGGCGGTTGGTGGCGTACACAGCCGCGGCGAACACGGCCATTGGCATCACGGTCCGGATCAGGGTCGGCAGGGTCAGAGCGGTGAATTCCAGAAACACCATCGCGGATTGTCCGCCGCTGATCACTCGATCAAACAGGCTGACGGACCGGGTGATCCAGAAGACACCCACCAGAACAAGGGTGAAGAAGCCGAACAGAATCAGCAGTTGCCGCAGGAAATAACCATCAAAGCGCGACATGAACCCTCTTCCGCCTGTCCGTTGTGGGCAGGACCATATGCCATTCCAACGACGTAGGAAACCGGGATTGATCCTTTGTCCGCAAGGCGCGGAACGAATGGGCGTTCGCGCAAGATGCGGTTGTGAACCTGATCAAATACAAAACCCGCCGTGAGAGGCGGGTGTCACTCAAAATTCTTTATTTCAGAACCATTTAGAAGGTCAGGTAGTGATGGGCACCAGTCACAACAACAACGGACGCAGCGATCACCAAAACAGACGCATAGTCGGTTAGTTTCAGCTTACGCTTCTTGGGCTCCATCGTCCATTCAGCCCACTTCTTTTGGTCTTCTGTCATTTCAGCTTCTTCGCCATACGCCATCAAAACAACCTTTCACTCGACATCACCATGCCACCAAACTTTTGCCAGTATTTTGACACAAAGTTGATAAATCAAGTAAAAACGCCGTGTTCATGTAGGGTTAACCTTCGGGTCAGCACGCTGCATGCGTTCTGCAAAGCTCACAAAGGCGCCTATTCTTTCAGAAATCCTCGCACGCCTGCCCCTCTTGGCCCGATTGCAACCTATGAAACTGCCAGCTGTGGTGCGCCCATACAATTGAGAACTGTCGGCAACAACCGGGTTCATTGTTTCTTGGGAGGAATGGCAGGGGCAGCAGGGTTCGAACCCGCGACCTACGGTTTTGGAGACCGTCGCTCTACCAACTGAGCTATACCCCTAAGGTGCGCCTCAGATATGCCAGCCGCGCGGCGGACTCAAGAGGCTTTTTCAGATTCCCGCCCACTAATCCGCCCCACAAACAAGTTGCGCACTGCGTTGAGTTCTATAAGACACGGTTTGGCCAGAATAAGGGACCCGATCCGTGAGTATCCGCAAAAAGATTGCTGACAGCGAAGCCCTGCTGAACTGGGCGGCACGGCGCATTGCCAGCTACATCCGATGGGTCAATCGCAACACGCGCTGGCAACGCATCGGGTACGAGGAATTGGACCAGTTGGCGGAAAGTGGCGAGCCGGTCATTGTGGTGTTGTGGCACCAGCGTCTGGCTCAATCTCCCTACTTCTTTCCCTTGGACAAGGCGCCCATCTGTTCGATTACATCCGCAGCTCGCGCTGGCAGCATGGTGGGTCGTGTTCAAAAGCTGTTCGGTATGGATACGATCGCGATGTCCAGCCACAAGCGGCACGTGGCATTGTCGCGAGAGGTTCTGGGCAAGATGAAGCAGGGGATCTCGATCGGGATCGCCGCAGATGGTCCGCGCGGACCTGAGCGGGTGTCATCGACCGTTCCGCTGATCTGGGCGCGAACGTCCGGCAAGCGGATTTTCGGGATCACCTACTCGGCCAAGCATGGGCGCGAGGCCGGAACCTGGGACCGCCTGTTGATGCCGCGCCCCTGGCGGAACGAAGGCGTTTTCCTATGTCGGGAGTGGACAGAAACCGTTCCGCGCAAAGCGACAGAGGAACAGATCGAGGCCCTGCGCCTAAGCCTTGAAAATCATATGAACGACATCACTGCCGAAGCCGACCTAATGGTCGGACGCGAGCCTTGGTCGCCCAAAAACTAACCGCCTCTCAGACGCTGCATTAGGTAGACCTCGCTGCCTTCCGGGATCGGTTCGGTTAGGCCGGTCGCGATAACCCGGCCATCAATAGCAATCGACACGCCCGCATCTATCGGGCCTTGCAACTGCGGGTGCGCGCGCACCAGCGCACGCAGCAGATCGCCTGTGGTTTCAGCCTCGACCTCAACCACCTGCTGGCCCCCGGTCAAAGACCGGAGGCCAGACCAGAGGTGAACCTCAACCATTGTCCTTGAGCGCGGCCAGAATGCGCGGCGGCGACATGGGCAGTTGGCGCATCCGCACACCCGCCGCGTGGGAAACCGCATTCGCGATTGCGGCCAGCGGCGGCACGATTCCGGTTTCGCCAACGCCCCGCACACCGAACGGATGGCCTGGGTTGGGGACTTCGACGATCACCGTGTCGATCATCGGCAGGTCACTGGCGACCGGGATGCGGTAGTCGAGGAAGATCGAGTTCTGCAGGCGACCATCATCGCCATAGATGTATTCCTCGTTCAGCGCCCAGCCGATACCTTGCGCGGCACCGCCCTGATACTGACCTTCTACATAGGTCGGGTGGATCGCCTTTCCGGCGTCCTGAATGACCGTGTAGCGGGTGATGCTGGTTTTGCCGGTTTCGGGATCGACCTCGGCATCGACGATATGGGTTCCAAAGGACACGCCCGCACCTTCTGGCGTCGCTTCGAAATGGCCCGAGATCGGCCCACCGGTCGACCCCATGTCTGCCGTGATGTCACCCAGCGGCATGGGGTCGAAATCACCGGCGTTGGGGCCCGAAGGCACTGCGCAGCCGTTTTCCCATTTCACCGCGTCCACCGGGATGCCCCACTTGGCCGCCGCACGTTCGCACAGTTTTTCGACCGCGTGCTTGGCCGCCTTGATGGTCGCAAGACCGGAGGCATAGGTCACGCGCGAACCGTGGCTGACGTCGTTATACCCAAGCGTGGCGGTATCGGCGATGGTCACACGGATGTTCTCATACGGGATGCCCAGCACCTCGGCCGCCATCAGCGCCATAGACGCGCGCGAACCGCCGATATCCGGCGTACCAACCATCAGCTGGGCCGAGCCATCCTCGGACAACGACAGTGACACCGACGTTTCACCTCCGTGGTTGAACCAGAACCCGCAGGAAATGCCGCGCCCCTGCCCCGGTTTCAGCGGGGCCGTGTAATGCGGATGCGCCTTGGCAGCTTCCAGCGTTTCGACCAGGCCAATCCGCTCATAACGCGGGCCATAGCTGGCCTTGGTGCCTTCATGCGCGGCGTTTTTCAGGCGTACATCGACCGGATCGAGGCCCAGCTTCTTGCAAAGCTCGTCGATCACCGATTCAACGGCGAATGCACCCATCGGCGCGCCCGGCGCGCGGTATGCGGCCTGTTTCGGGCGGTTCGACATGACATCATAGCCGATTTGCTTGACATTCGTCAGGTTGTAGGGCGCGAAGGCACACATGGCGGTCATATCGCCCGGCGCACCGGGGAAGGCTCCGCCCTGCAGGCGGAACACGCCTTGGGCTGCCGAGATGGTGCCGTCCTTCTTCATCCCGATCTTGATGTCCATCGAGGCCGAAGCGGTCGGGCCGGTGGCGCGGAAAACCTCGGACCGGGACATCACGATCTTGACCGGACGGTTGGCCTTGCGGCTCAGCGCCAGTGCGACGGGTTCGATAAACACCGTGGTCTTACCACCGAAACCGCCACCGATTTCCGACGCGGTCACGCGCAGTTGCGAGGTCTCAATGCCCAAAAGCGCGGCGCAGGTTTTCTGCGCAATCCAGTGGCCTTGCGTGGTGCACCACAGCTCACCCTTGCCGTCATTGCCCAGCATGCCCAGACAGGCGTGCGGTTCGATGTAACCTTGGTGGGTTGCTTCGGTGACAAAGCTGTCTTCGATGACCAGATCCGCCTCGGCAAAACCGGCCTCAACATCACCGTGACCGCTTTCGTGATAGCGGACGACGTTCGGGTGCATACCCTCGGGCACGGAGTAATCCGCCGCGCCTTCGCGAATAACCGGAGCGTCAGAGGCCATCGCCTTGTCCACATCGGTGACATGCGGCAGCACTTCGTATTCGACCTCGATCAGCTTTAGCGCATCGCGCGCCGCCAAGGCCGATGTCGCTGCAACTGCTGCAACCGCGTGGCCATCATACAGAGCCTTTTCGCCAGCCATGACGTTTTCCAGAACATTCCAGAACTCGCCCTCCAGACCCGGCTTGAACTCGACCTGATCCGAGAAATCCGCGCGGGTGACGACGGCTTTGACGTCCTTGTGCACTTCGGCTTTCGAGGTGTCGATCTTCACGATCCGCGCGTGTGCGTGGGGTGAGCGCAGCACAGCGCCGTGCAGCATACCGGGGGCCGACATATCTGCCCCAAACTTGGCGCGGCCCGTGACCTTGTCCAAACCATCCGGGCGGTTCGGGCGTGTACCAACAAAGGTGAATTCCGATTTACGATCGTCGAGTGCCATTACGAAGCCTCCCGCAGCTCTTCCGCCGTTTCCATCACGGCACGAATGATCTTGTCATAACCGGTGCAGCGGCAGAGGTTGCCTGCCAGCCAATACCGGGTTTCCTCTTCGGTCGGGTTGGGGTTTTTCTCCAGCAGCGACTTGGCCGCAACCAGAATGCCCGGGGTGCAGATACCGCATTGAAGGGCGGCATGTTCGATGAACTTCTTCTGCAGCGGGTGTAGAACGTCACCGTCTGCAATACCTTCGACGGTTTCGATGCTTTTGCCATCCGCCTCAACGCCCAGCATCAGGCAAGAGCAGACCAGACGACCGTCGACCGAGACCGAGCACGCGCCGCAGTCACCGGTGCCGCAGCCCTCTTTCGCGCCGGTCAGGTTTAGCTTGTCGCGCAGACAATCCAACAGGGTTTCGCGCGGGTCGCAAAGATATTCGACCGCGTCACCATTCACGGTGGTGGATACGTGGAGTTTGCTCATACGTCTTCTCCCTTGGCACGGGCATAGGCAATTTTCGCAGCGCGCTTGGCCAGAACGCCAGCGACCTCGGTACGGAATGCGATCGTGCCGCGTTTGTCGTCGATCGGGTTGCAAGCGGCGGATGCCGCAGCGGCCAGCGCGTCCAGCGCGGCCTCATCCAACGTACTGCCGATAATGGCCTTCGCGCAGTCTTCGACCAACAGAACGGTTGGAGCCACTGCACCCAGAGATACGCGCGCTTCGGTGACGGTGTCTCCGTCCAGACGCAGGTTCACACCAACGCCGACAACGGCAATGTCCATTTCGGTGCGCGGGATAAAGCGCAGATACGCGTCGCCCCCGTTCTCGCCACGTGCGGGGATGTTGACGGCCGAGATCAGCTCACCCTTGCCCAGCGACGTTTTGCCGGGGCCGGTCGGGATATCTTCAACCGTAACTTCGCGAGTACCTTCCGGTCCGGTCACCGTTACGGTCACACCCGCGGCAACCATTGCTGGAACCGAATCCGCAGCCGGAGAGCCGTTGCACAGGTTGCCAGTCAGCGTCGCGCGACCCTGGACCTGGGTCGAGCCGATCAGGTCCATTGCCTCAACCACTCCGGGCCAGTCGCGGCTCAGTTCGGGATGCTCGCTCATCTCGGCACCAGTGGCGGCGACGCCCAGCGTCCAGCTGCCGTCGGCGTTGCGGGTGATGTCGCTGACGCCATCAATCTTTTTGATGTCGATCAGCGTATCGGGTGTCACCAGTTCCGAGCGCAGCTGCACCAGAACATCTGTGCCGCCGGCCAGAAAGCGTGTGATGCCCGTTGCGTTCGCAGCCAAGGCCGATGCCTCGGCGAAACTGGCGGGGCTGTGATAATCCATGAAAATACCTCGCACCTGTTGATCAGGGTTCACTGGGGTTCGGAGTGGACGTTAGTGCAGCCGTCACCCGGCGTCCATGGCTGGAACGACCAATTTTGATGTTTCACGAAGTCGTTTTCAGACCTCGGATCAGAGGTCGACTTCGATCACCCCATCTGGCTCGGCTGCACGACTTTGACATAGGATGATCGCTCCTTCACGTTGTTTGTTCGACAGAACAAAATCACGATGTTCGATCTCACCCGAAATCACAGCGCATTTGCAGACGCCGCAAATGCCATCTGCGCATTTTACGTCCACGTGAATCCCGGCTTCGTTCAAAACCTGCGCTGCGTCTTTGTCCGCTGGCACGGTCAGGTCCCGGCCGGTTTTGGCCAGCCTCAGGGTGAAGGGATGGTTTTCGTATTCGGGCTGTTCCGGAACCGAGAAATACTCAAGATGCCGCGCCTCTTCGGGGAATCCCTGCCGCTCCGCCGCTTGGATGACCCCGTCCATATAGCGATCCGGCCCGCAGGTGTATACGTGCCATCCCTCTTGGTAGTCTGCCAAAATCCCATCCAGATCAGCGCGCGTGCCCTCGTCCGAGAAATGGTAGTGAACGCAATCCGCCCAGGGCATTGCCGCCAGATCATCCAGGTACCCGGCGCTGTTCCGCGTGCTGGCAGAATAGTGCAACGCAAACGGTTTTCCCAAGCTGTGCAGCCGATGCGCAAACGCGATCATCGGCGTGATGCCGATGCCGCCGCCCATCAGGAGGGTCTTTGTCGCACGCTCGTCCAGCTCGAAATGGTTGATTGGTTTCGAAATGAAGACTTTGCGCCCCTCGTTGAAAATTCGATGCAGCAAAGCTGACCCGCCGCGCCCTTCATCCTCGCGCAGGACACCGATCTGATAGACCGAGTTATCAGAGGGATCGCCAGACATAGAGTACTGCCGCAGGAACTCGGGCGCGACCAGAACGTCCAGATGCGCACCGGCTGTCCAGTCCGGCAACGGCGCGCCATTGAGCGCCGAGAACTCGTACTTGGTTACATCCGCAGTCATTTTGTCGACCTTGGTCAACGCAACGCGCATAACAGGAGCGTCGCCCGCGATGGTGTAGCGATGGATGACAGACAAATCCCCAGCCGCTTTGCAGGCCTTGTATTCGTCCGCAGTGACCATCGCCTGATAAGCCGCAATCCCGGCTTCGCGATCCATCGCAAAGGGATAGGGCCATGGGTGCGGGGCCAGATAGGCAGGATAAACGGCCAGCGTCTGGTCTTCGTACTTCAAATCCAGATCGGTTTGCAGATCGCGCCGGTTCAAAGGATGCTGGCTGGGGTAATAGGCCCCATCCGGCTGCAGCTCAATGTCCCACCACCACTTCTTGGTGTCATTCAGTCCGCCATTCCCGACGGCATCATCCAGTTTGGCCAGCGCAGGGGCGGCTTGCGGAATGTTCATCGCCGCCCAACGGAAAGGGCGTTCCTTGAAGATACCTTCGAGGTTCCACGGGCAGGTTTTCATGCATCGTCCGCACATCGCGCCGCCCGGTGTGGTGACCCGATAAGTTGCGCATTTCTGGCTGTCGGATTTCCAGATTTCATAGCCGTTGAACATCAGCTTAGGCCCGGCAGTGATCGCACCGGAAGGGCATTCGCGCGCGCATTTGTTGCAGCTTTCGCAGAACGTTTGCAGGCCGAAATCAATCGGCTTGTCGTGCGCCATCGGCATGTCAGTTGTAACCGCACCAGATTTCAAGCGCGGGCCGAGATAGGGGTTCAGGATGACCTCGCCGATCCGGCTGACCTCGCCCAGTCCCGAAAGCAGCAAAAGGGGTGGCTGCAGTACCTCGCCATCCATCACCGTGTGCGCTCGCGCCTTGTAGCCGAGGTTTCGGATCTGCTGCGCGATCACGCCGCCCAGCAGGGAAAACCGAAGGTAGGCGCGCATGGACTGAGCGACGCTGATCCAGTCGTCTCCACTTGCGCCCTCCATCGTCTCATAGCCCTGGTCGATGATCATGCTAATGGCTTGATCATGTGGCGGATTGATCTCTTCTCCGGTTGCATCGTGGGAATACCACGCCCATTCCGGGCAGCGGCTGAGGCCCACGGCATCGACGCCCAAAAAGTAAGACGCGGCCTTGATGTTCGCAGCGTTCCGCGCGGCGTCCGTCTGGTGCGGATCGTCCGCGCTGGCCCCGTCTTGCAACAGAACAAACGCACCCAGCAAACGACGTTGCGCGAAGCTTGGCGCGGATTTCCGGACGTAGTGCCCCCCTTTGGCCGCGTCCTGCAGCGGTTTGCCCATGTCACCGAACTGAGCGCGCGCGAACATATCCGCGCGTTTTGGCACCCGGGCCACGTTCTCTTCGTCGATGTAAGTGGTCGGGTCGTCGACGCGCTTGAGCCGTTCGAACGGATGCGCGCCGTCCGTATAGCGACGCTTTGCATAGGGATCGCGGTTCAGGGCGTTCTTGGCAAAACCTTTACCCAACCACCACGCAGGACCCTGCGTGCGGAACCAAGGCTGTTGCGCCATGGGTTGCAGGGGTTGATCATGCGCGATCTCCATTTCGGTCGTGACCGCCGCCAAACCAAACCGCTTCCCCAGCCACGGCGCGACAACATCGCCCCCTTCGACCGAGGCCAACCCCGCCGCCACTGCAAGTTTGCCCAGATCCACCTCGGATGACATGGCCGTATGCGCACGGGCATCAAACCCCAAAAGCCGGATGTAATTCGCAATCACCACCGCGTTCTCGGTGGCCAGCAGGCAGGCGCGATGATCCTGCGCATCCAAGATCCAGTCCGCTCCTGGCTCATCCGGGGTCGGGTCGCGGTTGTATTCGTACAGAAAAACAATGACATGGCGATGCGACGTCATGGGCCTGGGCGCGGCCTCCATACTTTCCTTCAGATCGGCCATGATCAGGTCGATGCCGGACGCCAGCGTCTTGGTCTGCCGAGTCTTCAGCGCGTGCGCCAGACGTTCAATATCTGGGTTGCGCCGAGGCTCAGACAGCATCGCCGCAGCCGGCAATGGCCCGCAGCCCATCATCGACGCGTCGTTGAAGTAGCCAAAAGCCTTTAGGTGGTTCGCCCGCTCTGCCGGGTTGGCCGGAATCTCGGATAGCACCGGGTTTACAAACCCATCCCGGATTGTGTCCATCATTGCCTGAAACTCACCCATCGCATTGACGATGCTTTCGGGCCGATCTGGGCGGTGAAAGTCGAGCTTTGGCATCGGCCTCACACCAGACAAATCCGGCATGGCGCTTTGCCGCGCCAAGCGCTCCAGCGGATAAGAGCCCATATGGACCGGCCGGTTCTTGTCCGAGAAAAAGCGGATCCCCATCGCGCACCTCCTGTTGCCTCACAGTCACCTAACGCGTTGCGGGCGGCAATTCCATTCCTAAGGTGAGATGAGAATTTCAGTGACTGCTAAATAAGTTGCGCAGGCCTCAAGCCTGCGACAACAACCAGTCTTTCATCAGCGCCACCAGCACTGGTTGGCGCGGTTGCTTGGGTGTGACGATGTAAAACCCAAGATCTTCAACCAGCTCGTCCGGGATCGGGCGCACCAGTTGCCCCGCATCCAACAAGGCGGAAACCAATGGCTCATTTGCCAGGGCCACGCCCTGCCCCGACACGGCCGCGTCGATGGCGAGGCTGCTCTGGCTAAAGCTCATCATCTTAGGTTTGCCTGAAACCCCGGCCCTTTGCAGAAACAAAGGCCACAGACCATGGGTGTCGTTTAGCAGAATGTGCTGTGCCAAATCAGCAGGCCGAGTGATGCGCGCCGCGGTTTCAGGGCTGCAGACTGGGACGAACCCAGTGGAAAACAGTGGCACCGCGGTCACCCCCGACCCGAACGGGGCCAGCCCTTGCCGCACGGCGATATCCACTCCGTCGCTTTGAAAATCGGCCAAACGCTCGCGTGCATCGACCTGGACGGCAATCTCGGGGTGGCTTTGGGTAAAGTCAGGAAGGCGGGGCACCAACCACTTCGAGGCAAAGCTGGGCGTTACGGAAATGGTGATCTGGCTTTCGCCCGAAAGGTCTTCAACGGCACCTTCAATCAGGCGAAATGCCTTGCGCAACGGAGAATGAAACCGTCGCCCTGCCTCGGTCAGAGCAAGGCCACGCGGCAAGCGGTCAAAAAGCGGCACACCCAACCGCGCCTCAAGTCCGCGCACCTGCTGGGCAACGGCCCCTTGCGTGACGCTCAATTCCTCGGCCGCCAGCCGGAAATTCAGATGCCGTGCCGCGGCTTCGAACGCTCGTAGTGCGTTCAGCGGGGGAAGAGCCGTCATCACATAACCCTGTAGTTTTTCTACAGCATACGGCCAGCAGAACTGATTGGTCAATCAAACGCCCAAAGCCCATCTTGTATTCACCAAAACATGGAGACTTCACATGACCAAAGTAGCGCTGATTACGGCAGGCGGCAGCGGTATGGGCGCGGATTCCGCCCGGAGACTGGCCGCTGACGGGTTCAAGGTTGGCATTCTATCATCGTCCGGCAAGGGCGAAGCTCTGGCGCACGAGCTTGGCGGCGTTGGTGTCACCGGGTCGAACCAGTCAACGGACGATCTGCAAAAACTGGTCGACGCGGCGATGACCCATTGGGGGCGCGTCGACGTGCTGGTCAACTCGGCGGGCCACGGGCCACGTGCTCCGGTCCTGGAGTTGACGGATGAGGACTGGCACACCGGCATGGATGTATACTTCATGAACGCCGTCCGGCCGACACGGCTGGTGACTCCGATCATGCAGGCGCAAGGCGGCGGATCGATCATCAACATCTCGACCTTCGCCGCGTTCGAGCCTGATCCGGTGTTCCCCACGTCGGGCGTATTCCGTGCTGGCCTTGCTGCCTTTACCAAGCTGTTCTCGGACCAATGCGCAGCAGACAATATTCGCATGAACAACGTCTTGCCGGGCTTTATCGACAGCCTGCCCGAGAAAGAGGAATTCCGGTCGCGTATCCCGCTGGGTCGGTATGGGCGCAGCTATGACGAGATCGCCTCGGTCGTGGCCATGCTGGCGTCAGACGGCGGCGGCTATATAACCGGGCAGAATATCCGGGTCGATGGCGGCATCACCCGCGCGGTCTGACCTCAGAACCGCGCTTTGACAAAATGGGTCAGCGTCGCGCCGGTTTCAAAATAGGCGCGGCGCAGCCCTATCCACTTTTCCTGATACTCTGGGACTGCGGGCACCGGCAAAAGGCTTGGGTCGCCCTGCAACAGACTTTGGGCAACAAGGCGGCCAAAGACTGTGCCTGGCCCGATTCCACGCCCCGAAAATCCATGAACGGACAGAGCATTGGAACCGATCTGCGTAATCTTCGGGATGTGGTCTGACGTCATGGCGATGCGGCCATGCCACCCATCGACCAATGGCTGATCGGCCAGTTGCGGATATAGCTGTGCCAGTTTGCGCTTGATCCAGCTCTTGTGAATCCCGCCGCCTGCCTGATCCAGATCACCCATGGCACCGATGATAAACCGCCCCTCTTGATCCATTCGGAACGAGGTCATGATCAGGTCTGTGTCCCAGCACCCCTCGCCCCCCGGCAAAACACTGGCGCGCAGATTATCGGACAATGGAGCCGTGGCATATTGGAAATAATAGACTGGCACATAAGCGGGGGCCGATGCGGTCAGATCACGGTGATAGGCATTGGTCGCCTGAATGACCCATTTGGCGCGCACTGTGCGCCGAGCAGTCTTCACCTCCCAGGTTCCATCCATCTGCTGCATGGACAGAACCGGATCTTGCGTGGAAACTGACGCGCCAACCTCGATCCCGGCACGGGTCAATCCACGCACATATGCCAATGGCTGGATGGTCCCGGCGCGCGGGTCGAAGAGAGCACCGCCAAAGGCCGCGCTGCCCGTTCGCTGCGCTGTCAGTTCTGCAGACAGCAACTCAACCGGTGCACCAGCTGCGCTGAGTTGCGCATGGCGCGCCTTCAGATCCCGAAGACCCGCAGCCGAATGCGCACAGTGCAGAGTTCCGTTGCGCACGGGTTCGCAGTCTATCCCATGCTGGTCGATCAGGCTGAACACCTCCGATGGGGCAGCAGCCAAAAGGTCAATCAGCCGATCCCCTACCGTGTCGCCGAGATGTGCGCGAATATCAACGGGCGGCAACCACAGCCCCGCATTCGCCAGCCCTACATTGCGGCCCGAGCCACCGTGACCGATGTCATGCGCTTCAAGCAGACAGACCGAAGCACCAGCTTTGGCCGCAGTCAGGGCCGCAGAACAGCCGGTGTAACCACCACCGATCACCGCCAGATCAACAGTGATATCGCCGGTAGAAACACTGGGTTCGACATGTTCACGGCATGTGTTCAGCCAAAGGGACTGGTTGTGGTCGCTCACGTCGCGCTCCTTGAAATTGCGCGGATCATCAGGGCAGTGTCAGCCGGTTGCAAGCGCTCTTTGATCCTCGCGCCCCATGGCAATCAGGAAGGGTTGCGCATCCTGTTTCGCTTGAAAATCAGCCTTGTTACCCATGCCACGCCAGTTCGCCAGAACAAGGGATTGCGCCACCGCGCCGCCCAAGGTCGCACCCGGGCCAGTTACGATGAACAGATCGGGCGCAAACTCATGCGCAGCGGTCTGGATCGCGCGAGTGAAGTCGTAGGACTCGGTCACCTGATGGCCCAGCGTATAGTCCCAAAGCGCCTGCGTATCCGTCGCCCCGGGCCACCAGATCTTGCCGCGACCATCGATCAGAGGGTGTTGTGGCTGCCCGAACAGCTCTGCGCTCAGCCGCGCCCTCCCCTCGGCGGCGACCGGGGCCTGTAAGGACGTATGAAACGCCGCGTGGTTCGGCAGCCTCATGGGGAATCGATCCTGCACGGCGGGCTGCGATGCCTCGAAAGCCTTGAGCCCTTCTTCGTTGCCAGCCAAAACCAACATACCGCCCAGATCGATGGACAGCGCCAGATTTTTACCCTCGATCGCATTGATACGTGCGACATCCGCCAGCAGTTCAGCCTTGCGGGCAGCATCGTTCGTCCAATTGTCACCGACAAAGGGATACACCAACTGGCCACCGATCAGGTGATCCTGCATCAACGTGCCCATCGTGTTCACAACGCGGAACCCGTTTTCAGCGGACAGCGCACCAGCCGCGGCCAGAGCAGTGTACCAGCCCATCGAGTTGCCGGTGACCGCGACAACCTCGATATCCTCGGCCAGCGCTTGTGCATCTGCCAAGGACGCCGCGTAGATCAGGGGTGAGGCAACGTCGCCCTTCGAGTACTTGGACACCGTAAACCGCGCGGCCCCATCCAAGACGGTGACAGCCTCTTGCCCGGCCTCGGCGCGGATGGCGTCGAAGCTTTGGAACAGGTCCATGCGTTGTGCGTGATGGCGATGCAGGTAGCCAAGCTCGGGCTTGTTATAGGTTCCCCGCCCCGGGCAGATAACAACGGCTTTGCGGGTCATGAGCGGCCTCCGGTCAGTTTCAGCGCAGCCGCAAAAATCCCGTCTTTCGATGGCAACGGAGCCGCATAGGCCGGGCCGGTTGCGATGAAACAATCCTCGGCCACGACGCGCGCGATTGGAGTGGTGGGCGTCTCTTCAACGAATAACGCCATCAACGCCTCGGACTGGCTGCCGGTGCGTCGACATTCGTCAACGATCAGGACATTCGCGCAGGGTTTGGTCGCCTCGCGCAGCGCTTCGACCGGTAAGGGAGCCAGCCAGCGCATGTCGATGATACGCGTCTTTACCCCGGCGGCTTCCAGCTCGGGCAAGGCCTGTTTCGAAAGGTAATGACCGTTGCCATAGGTGACGATTGCCAGATCGGTGCCGTCACCATGCACGCCAACCTCGCCAAGACCAATCCGCTGATCCGCCGAGGGATAGGTGGTCATCCAACCTGCGTCCTGCGGCTGGTGTAAATCGCGCATCGGGTACAGGGCGATCGGTTCCAGGAATACAACCACCCGCTGCTCTTCCCGCGCCAATCTCACGCATTCACGCAGCATCTGCGCCGCGTCCGAACCGGTCGAGGGGCAGGCAATGATCACGCCGGGAATGTCGCGCAGAACAGCCAGCGAGTTGTCATTGTGGAAATGCCCGCCAAACCCCTTCTGGTACCCAAGCCCGGCAATCCGCAGAACCATCGGGTTGGTGAACTGCCCGTTCGAAAAGAACGGCAGGGTTGCAGCCTCGCCCCGGATCTGATCCTCGGCATTGTGCAGATAGGCGAGGAACTGGATTTCGGGGATTGGAACGAAACCATTGTGGCCCATTCCAATCGCCAGCCCCAGAATGGATTGTTCGTCCAGCAAAGTGTCGATTACGCGATCCTGACCAAAGCGCTGCTGCAGTTTCTGCGTCACACCATAGACGCCGCCCTTGCGACCGACGTCTTCGCCCATACACACGATCTCACCATGCTCCAGCATCAGATCGGTGAGCGCCCAGTTGATCAGGCGGCTCATGGGCTGAGGGTCCTCCATCGCGCGCATATCGCTGCCAAACGCCTTGGCGCGGGCCTCGGCGCTGGGGCCGTTGGTGGGTTTGCAGGCCCGTTTCGGCGGGATCAGGCTGGCCATCACTTCGGACGCATTGGCCAGATGCGGGCGTGTGGCGGCCTCGGCGGCGATCCGATCCGTGCGATCACAGGTGTCCTGATAGATTTTGAGCGCCTGATCCGGCGTCAACGCCCCGGCTTGATCCAGTAGTCGTACAGTGTGCAGCAAGGGATCGTTGGCCTCGTCCGCCTCAACCTCGGACTTCGACATATAGGTGGTCGGCACATCCGCACCGGCGTGGCCATAAAGGCGCACGGCTTTCAGATGCAGGAAGGCCGGTTTGCGGCGGTTCCGGACGTATTCTGCGGCCTCCTCCGCGACCGAAAAGGTTTCATAGATGTCCAGACCGTTGGCCTGGAAATACTTGATCCCCGGGCGATGCTCCATCGACGCCTGTATCCAGCCTTTCGGGGTTTTGACAGAGATGCCGATGCCGTTGTCCTCGCACACGAACAACAGCGGCAGCGGTGTCGATTGCACGCTAGTCCACCCGGCCGTGTTGATTGCACCCTGTGCCGTGGAGTGGTTGGCCGAGGCGTCCCCGAATGAACACATCGCGATCCCGTCTTCGGGCAACTCGCGGTGTTCCGGATCATGCCGCCGGGCCGCGCCCAGCGCATAGGCCGCACCCACTGCCTTGGGCAGATGGCTGGCAATGGTCGAGGTCTGCGGCGGGATCGTCAGCGCCTTGGACCCCAGCACCTTGTGACGTCCGCCCGAGGTTGGATCCTCTTTCGAGCAAGCAAAGCTCAGCAGCATGTCCCACGCGATCTGCTGTCCCGGCACCTGCTCCGCCCGCGCAATCTGGAAAGCCGCATCCCGGTAATGAAGAAAAGCAATGTCCGTTGGGCGCAACGCATGGGCAACCGCGGCCATGCATTCGTGCCCTGAAGAGCCGATGGTATAGAACCCCTGCCCCGCCTTCTGCATCGCACGGCTGGTCCGGTCCAAAGCCCGGCTGAGGACTTGTGACCGGTACAGCGATACCGCATCAGTGTTACTCAGCCCCGGGCGGGGACTCGCACCATTCGGAAAGTCGCGATTGGCGACCCGGGTCAGGAAGTTTTCGTGAACGATCTGAGCGCGATCCATTGGGTTTTCCCGGTTTTCTTAGGATTACAGTTTTGCGGTGGCGTCCGCGATACGGCGCACCCCTTCTTGCAGGCTTTCCGTCGCATAGGCAAAAGAAAGCCGCAGATGTCCCGGCATTCCAAAGGCCCGCCCGGGCACCAAAGCTACACCTGCTTCTTCCAGCAGATAACGGCAGAATTCGTGGTCCACGGGCATTTTTTTCGGCGTTTTGGGAAAGACATAGAACGCACCCTCCGGAACAGCGCATTCCAGCCCGGCCCGGTTTAGCCCCTCCACAACCAAATCCCGGCGCGCGCGCATTGCGTCGCGCCGCTCGGACAGCAAGCCCTGTGGGCCTGTGATCGCCTCCAACGCCGCGGCCTGAGCAATCGAGCACGCGCCCGATGTGATTTGCCCCTGAACAGCAATCATCGCTTTGATCAAGGGCACCGGCCCGATACCCCAGCCAATACGCCAGCCCGTCATGGAATAGGCCTTGGACACACCATTCACAGTCAGCGTGCGATCCGCCAGTTCGGGAACCGCCTGCACAAATGGCGTGAAGGGCACGTACGAAAGGTGCTGATAGATCTCATCTGAAATCACCCAGACCTGCGGGTGATTTTTCAACACGTCCCCCAGCGCCTGCAGTTCCATTTTGGAATACACAGCACCCGTAGGGTTGGACGGCGTGTTCAACAACAGCCAACGAGTACGCTGGGTGATCGCGGCCTCCAACTGGTTCGGGCTTAGCTTGAAACCCTGTTCTGCCGGGCAGCTGAGGATGGTCGGAATGCCGCCCGCCAGCCTGACCATATCCGCATAGCTTGTCCAGAACGGCGCGGCGGCGATTACCTCGTCGCCGGGGTTAAGAGTAGCCATCATTGCGCCGGACAAGACCTGCTTGGCCCCTGTCGACACGATGATGTTTTCCGATTGCAAACCGACCTCTGCCGCAATTGCCGCGCGCAAAGCTGGGGTTCCTGCCGTTGCGGGATAACGGGTCTGACCTTCGATAGCAGCCCTGTTCGCGGCCTCGACCACATGATCCGGCGTCGGAAAATCTGGTTCACCGGTGCTGAGCGCGATCACATCAGTGCCCTGCGCGCGAAGACGCGCCGCGTGTTCCGAGATACGGACGATCTCGGACAACTCGATGCCTTGCAGCCGCTCTGCGCGCTGAAAATCTTTGGTGCTGGTAGCTTGTGCCATTGATCCAAATCCACGCTGTGGCCCGTGCCTCTGTATCGGGCTGGCGCGGAACAAATGCCAGTGATATTCCATGCAAAAGGTATGAGGATTAGTCATATGATTGGACCCCGCCGGTTTCTGCCCTCGATCCCCTCTCTGCTGGCGTTAGAGGCGGTCGACCGCCTGGGCAGCGCCTCGGCTGCCGCTGAAGAGCTGTCGCTGACCCAAAGCGCAATCAGCCGTCAGCTCAAGTCCATGGAGGAACAATTGGGCGTCGCGCTGATCCAGCGCAATCAGATGCGACTGCACCTGACGCCCGCTGCGAAAGACTATGTCGAGGTGGCTCGCATTGCTTTGAACCAACTCGCGCAGGCATCGCTGAAGCTGAAGGCGAACCCGACCGGCGGGTCATTGAACCTGTCGATCCTGCCCGCCTTTGGTATGCATTGGCTGGCCCCACGACTGCAGGACTTTGCCCGTCACCACCCCGAAGTGACTGTGAATCTGAGCACATGCCTCAAACCTTTCGACTTCCATACCGAACATTTTGATGCCGCCATCCACTTTGGTCAAAAAGACTGGCCCGGTGTGCACTACATGCCGATTATGCGAGAAGAGGTGTTGCCGGTCTGCGCGCCAGATTTACTGCCCCAACAGGATGAGGGGCTGGACTGGCTGATGACGGCCCCTCTGCTGCATCTGGAAACCAGACCGGATGCGTGGGAGCGATGGTTCGCGGAACAGGGGCGCGATGTCTCGGGGATGCGCGGTATGCTGTTCGATCAGTTCTCGACAATGGTTCAGGCCACAATCCACGGGCTGGGCGCGGCGTTGCTGCCCAGCTACCTGATCGAGCAAGACCTAAAAACCGGGCGGCTGGTCCCCGCCTGGGACGGGCCGCGCGTCAGTCTGGGGCAGTTTTATCTTGTCTGGCCGCAATCAAAACCGGCTTCTGAGCCGTTGAAGTCCTTTCGGACTTGGCTGCAGAACCAATTGAGCACGGCCTGAGGCTCTTCCCCGACCCGTATGAAACTGCCCGGCCCAACGGAAGGAGACGTTTTACAAAAACGTTGACGACGGGCGGGAGCCTACGCCGTGTTACGTGTCCAACGAACGCGCGATAAGCTCCTTCATGATCTCATTGGTGCCACCATAGATCATCTGGACACGCGCATCGGCATAAAGGCGGGCGATCGGATACTCCATCATGAAGCCATAGCCGCCGAACAGCTGCAGACACTCATGCATAATTTCATTCTGCACCTCGGACCCCCAGTATTTGACCATCGAGGCCTTCGCGGCATCCAGCGTTCCATCTTCAAGCTGCGCAACACAGTCGTTGACGAAGCTGCGCAGAACTTCAGCTTTGGTCTTGCACTCGGCCAGTTTGAAACGCGTATTCTGGAAATCCATGACACGTTGGCCAAAGGCCTTGCGTTCCTGTGTGTATCTTACGGTCTCGGCAATCGCGAAATCAATTGCGCCCAGCGCCATGATGCCAATCGTCAGACGCTCCCAAGGCAGCTGCTTCATCATCTGATAAAAGCCCTGCCCCTCTTCCGGACCGATCAGGTTGGTCATGGGCACTTTGACGTCTTCAAAGAACAGCTCGGCCGTATCATTGGCCTTCATGCCGAGTTTCTTGAGATTGCGGCCCCGCCGGAACCCCTCGGCCCCCTCGGTTTCAACTGCGATCAGCGACACGCCCTTGGACCCCTGGGTCTTGTCCGTTTTGGCGGCCACAAGGATCAAATCCGCAGTCTGACCGTTGGTGATAAAGATCTTGGACCCATTCAAACGATATGAGTTCCCGTCCTTATCCGCCGTCGTACGAATAGACTGCACGTCCGAGCCGGTTCCGGGTTCAGTCATCGCCAAGGCACCGACCATTTCGCCGGACGCCAGACGCGGCAACCATTTCTGTTTTTGATCCTCGCTGCCATAGGCGGTCAGGTAATGGACAACGATCGACTGAATGCCGAAGCCCCAGCCCGCATCACCACGCGCGGATTGCTCGTACAGCGTGACCGCGTCAAACCCGATGCCGCCGCCCACGCCGCCAAACGCCTCAGGGATCGCGCCGGCCATCAGGCCCATTTCTCCGGCTTTGTTCCAGAAATCGCGATCGACCACGCCATTCTGGTTCCAGCGCTCAATGTTCGGCACAAGTTCATCGTCCATGAACCGGTTGGCCATTTCAGCAAACATCTGGTGCTCTTCGGTGACCCATTTTGCGGTCGACGTGAATAGCGACATGTTGGTTTCTCCCGTGTCTGATTTTGATCAGGGTAGCTTTGGAGACCTTTCAAACCAACCCGCGCACAGGATTGCTACGCAACGTCTTTTTTGCCTACCGCGCCACTCTGGCACGTTGTCATCGCGTCAACTAAGTGCCGAATCCAGCAAGACGCGTGCAGCTGCTTTGGCGTCTTTGGCCGGATCACAGCTTTTGACCAGAACGGCCGTGACGATTGCACCCTCTTTCAGCAATAGCAATTGGCACCCCAAGGCTTCGGGGTTTCGCGCACCGGCCTGACGCGCCAGATTCGTATAGAAATCGAGGATCAGGCGTTTGTGCTCGGCCGCCTGAAGGTGGATCGGGTGAGACTTTTCCTGAAACTCAGCACCCGCTTTGATGAACATGCATCCACGAAAGCCGTCTTCTTCGAACCATTCGCCCAGCGCATCGAAACTGGCGACCAACTGATCGGCGGGCGTATCGGCAAGTTCAGAGACCCGGCGCATGAACCACGTACGAAAGTTCTCGTCCCGCAGCCGAAGGGCTGCAAGGATCAGATCCTCTTTGGTGCGAAAATGTTTGTACATCGACGTTTTGGACACGCCCGTCTCGACGACCAGTTTATCCATTCCAGTCGCGTGGAATCCATCCCGGTAGAAGACCTCCAAAGCCTTGCTGACAAGCTCGTCACGTTTGTTCGGGCGCATGATTCGGCTCCTTAATGTACTGATCGGTACATAATGCGTCGAATGAACGGCCGCAACATGATCCCATAAATTACTGTTTTATATATCAAAATTCCTCAGCCACTTAATTGTCCGAGGAATTTTCGAAATGATACTTGAAAAAGGTTACCGATCAGTACACCTTCCAGGCAAGATGTACCGATCAGTAAACATTGGAGCGATCCCATGAGACGCCGCGTCAGACCCTTCCCTGCACAATACGTCCCCCTTTTGCTGACTATCGCTTTGATGGCGGCCACACTTACCTGAAAGACCTACGCATGACCCGCCCTCCTCTCCCTCCGTTCACGTTGGAAACTGCCACGCAAAAAGTGCGCATGGCCGAGAACGCCTGGAACAGCCGCGACGCTGATGTAGTGACCCCCGCCTATACCGACGACAGCCAATGGCGAAACAGGGCCGAGTTCCTAAGTGGTCACGCCGACATTCACGCCTTTCTGACCCGCAAGTGGAACAAAGAGCTGGAGTATCGGTTGATCAAGGAGCTGTGGGCCTATGCCGGAGATCGCATTGCCGTGCGCTATGCTTACGAATGGCGGGACGACAGCGGTCAATGGTTCCGATCCTACGGGAATGAGAACTGGCGTTTTGCAGAAGACGGCCGCATGGCCGAGCGTCATGCATCACTGAACGACCTTCCCATCGCCGAAACCGAGCGACTGTTTTTCTGGCCGCAAGGCCCCCGCCCTGATGACCATCCCGGCCTGTCTGATCTGGGACTTTGAAAGGACACACCATGCCTCGCGCCTTTTCCGAACTGACCTTCACCCCTGCTGTCCGTGCGCATCAGGAACGGATGGGGTCCGCCAAGACGTATTCCAAGTTCATCGAAGGTGGCCCACAGCAGGGCCATGAAATTGGCGCGGCCGAAAAAGCATTTATCGAGGCCCAAGACGGGTTTTATCAGTCTACCGTGTCGGAAACCGAGTGGCCTTATGTGCAGTATCGCGGCGGTCCGGTCGGTTTCCTAAGGGTTCTGGGGCCTCGGACAATCGGTTACGCCGATTTCTCGGGCAACAAACAATACATCTCGCGCGGGAACCTGGATGGGAATGACCGGATCGCCCTGATCCTGATGGATTACGCCAACCAGCGCCGCTTGAAGATCTTGGGCCGGGTCGAGTTTACGGAAGGCGAGGCAGCTGCAGCCAGCCTGCATCCCGAAGGCGCCGCCTCCCCGGCCGAACGGGCGGTCATCATCCGGATCGAAGGGCTGGATTGGAACTGTCCCCAGCATATCACACCGCGTTTCACCGAAGCCGAACTTCGCCCGCACCTGAACAAGTTGGGGCAGAAACTGGCGCAACTGCAGGCGGAAAACGAGCGTCTAAAGCAGGAACTGGCAAATCGATCCTGACCTCTTTTCAACACTCAACCTATTCCGAACAAGGGCTTTCCCCATGATACGTTCCACACTGAATATGGCCGGTATTGTTTTGGCAGGCTTTGCACTGACCACTGCGGCATTGATGCTTGGGTTCTTCGCCTCGCCCGAGGCCGTCAGGCCTCCGCCACCTGAGACCTACAACTCGCTCCTGCTACAGACCTTTGCCAACAGGTGACACCGACGCGCGAGCCCGGAAAATGCGCGAAAGCTCTTGACCTTCCTGTGACTGGAACCCCCATGTAAGGGCCAGAACCACATTTGGATTGAGTCGCATGGCTGCGCCACACACAACACAACTGAAAATCTCGGGCATGTCCTGCGCGTCCTGCGTGGGACGCGTGGAAACTGCATTGCGGGCCGCACCTGGGGTGGCAGATGCCGCCGTCAACTTCGCCACGGAAACCGCGCTGGTGACACATGAGGGGCCAATCCGCGCGTTGACGGACGCCCTGAATGACGCCGGTTATCCGGCCGCGACGACACAAACGACATTGAAGATCGACGGAATGAACTGCGCCTCGTGCGTGGCAAAGATTCAGAAGGCCCTGAGCACCGATCCAGCAGTGGTTGATGCCCAGGTCAATCTTGCAACAGAAACCGCGCAAGTCACATTTTTCGATGGCGCGACCGATCCGCAAAAGCTGGCTGATCTGTCCACTGCTGCCGGTTATCCCGCACGCGTGGCCAGCGCTCAGATGGATCATGCGCAAGCAAAGGACGCAACCGCGTTGACGCGGGCGACGATCTTTGCCGCGGTTCTCGCTCTGCCCGTTTTCGTTCTTGAGATGGGCGGGCATATGATCCCGGCGTTCCATCACTGGGTTCAGGCCACGATTGGCACGCAAGCCAGTCACTTGATCCAGTTCGCCCTGACCTCGGTCATCTTGTTTGGTCCCGGGCGCGTTTTTTACGCCAAAGGCATTCCATCACTACTGCGTGGTTCGCCGGATATGAACGCACTGGTCGCCTTGGGGACCGGTGCGGCTTACCTGTTTTCCGTCGTCGCAACGTTTGCTCCGCAGATTTTGCCCGCCGGCAGCGCCAATGTGTATTTCGAGGCCGCCTCGGTCATCGTTGTCCTCATTTTGCTAGGTCGTGTGATGGAGGCGCGCGCCAAGGGGCGAACCGGGGCCGCGATCCGCAAGCTTGTCGGCTTGCAACCCAAGACGGCGCGTGTGGAGCAGGACGGCACGTTCATAGATCGCCCAATCTCGGACATCGTGGTGGGCGATTTTTTGCAAATCCGCCCTGGCGAGCGCGTTCCAGTAGACGCAGAAGTGCTGGACGGCACATCCTATGTCGATGAGAGCATGATTACTGGCGAACCCGTTCCGGTCGGCAAAGCACCGTCTGATCAGGTCGTGGGCGGAACGGTCAATGGCACCGGCGCGTTGCGGGTGCGCGCGTTGCGTGTTGGCGCAGACACGGTGCTGGCGCAGGTTATTCAAATGGTCGAGCAGGCCCAGGGTGCGAAGCTGCCTATTCAGGGTCTTGTCGATCGGATCACCGCGCGATTTGTACCAGCCGTAATCGCGGTTGCCCTGCTAACCATTGCAGCATGGCTAATCTTTGGCCCGGCACACGCCCTGCCGCTGGCGCTGGTCACAGGAGTCTCGGTTCTGATCATCGCGTGCCCGTGTGCCATGGGTCTGGCCACGCCGACCTCGATCATGGTGGGCACCGGGCGGGCGGCTGAACTGGGTGTACTGTTCCGCAAAGGGGATGCTCTGCAGCAGCTACAACAGTCCAAGGTGATTGCATTGGACAAGACCGGGACGCTGACCCTCGGGCGACCTGTATTAGAGAGCGTCACCACGGCCAACGGTTTTGACCGCGATCAGGTGCTGCGACTGGCGGCGGCTGTCGAGGCGCGATCAGAGCACCCCATTGCCACCGCGATCACCCGCGCTGGTCCATCCAAACTGCCGGAGGTGTCGAGCTTCCAGTCGCTCACTGGCCTTGGTGTTCAGGCCACGGTCGAAGGGCACAACGTTCTGATCGGTTCGCCCAAGCTGATGGAGCAAAACGGTATCTCCCTGACTGATTTGGACGTCGAGGCTGAACAGCGCGCGGCTGAAGGGGCCACGCCTTTGTTCGTCGCAATTGACGGTCAGGCTGCCGCGATGCTTGCGGTGGCAGACCCGATCAAGCCGGGCACCGAACAAGCGTTGGAGCGGTTGCATGCGATGGGGCTGACCCTTGCGATGGTCACAGGCGACAACGCGCGCACGGCCCAGGCCTTGGCCGAGAAACTGGGCATCGACCATGTCACAGCCGAGGTCCTGCCGGATGGCAAGCTGGCCGCGATCAACGCATTGCGGGACCAGTTCGGGACGCTGGCCTTTGTCGGGGATGGCATCAACGACGCCCCGGCTCTGGCGGCGGCGGACACTGGCATTGCCATCGGAACTGGTACCGATGTGGCGATTGAAACCGCTGACGTCGTTCTGATGTCGGGTGACCTGCGCGGCGCGGCCAACGCCGTCGAGATCAGCCGCCGAACCATGCGCAACATCAAGCAGAACCTGGGCTGGGCCTTCGGCTATAATATCCTGTTGATCCCGGTCGCTGCAGGTGTCTTGTACCCGTTTGGCGGCCACCTGCTGTCCCCGGCTCTGGCTGCTGGGGCGATGGCTCTGTCCAGCGTCTTTGTCGTTTCCAACGCGCTGCGGTTGCGCCGGGTTCGGGCCAGCCTGCCCGAGGACACGCACAACCACTCCAGCCAAACGGTGACCTCATGAATATCGGAGACGTTGCAAACCAGACCGGCCTGCCAGCCAAGACGATCCGCTACTATGAAGATATCGGCCTGGTCAAACCGCTGCGCGATGACAATGGATACCGCAGGTTTCGCAGTCAGGATGTCCACAAGCTGAACTTTCTGGGTCGAGCCCGCGCGCTGGGGTTTACCATCGAAGATTGCCGCACCCTGATGGCGCTGTATGAGGATGAAACCCGCGCCAGCGCCGATGTCAAAAAGGTCGCGCGCGCGCACATGGCTCAGATCGAGGCCAAGATTGCGGACCTGAACGCCATGCGTGACACCCTGAGCCACCTGATCGACGCCTGTGCCGGGGATGACCGGCCCGATTGTCCAATCCTGCAGGATTTGGGCGGCAAGGCGTGACACGGGGTTGCCCTTTGGCCGCCGCTTTGGTTTGTCTCTGCTAAACATTCCGGCCTGCTGATACCAGCAATGCACCGGACAGCAGAGAGGATCACAAAATGGCAAAAGTCGCTTTCCTTGGTCTGGGCGTTATGGGTTATCCCATGGCCGGTCACCTGCAAGCCGCAGGTCATGAGGTAACCGTCTACAATCGTACCGCAAGCAAGGCAGAGGCCTGGGTCGCCGAACACGGCGGCGCGATGGCTGCGACCCCACGCGAGGCGGCTCAAGGTGCTGAATTCGTCATGGCCTGCGTTGGCAATGACGACGATCTGCGCATGGTCTGTACCGGCGACGACGGCGCATTCAACGGCATGGGCGACGGTGCCATCTTTGTCGATCACACCACCGTGTCCGACAGGGTGACCCACGAGCTTTATGCCGCTGGCCAAAAGCAAGGCATCGCTTTTGTCGATGCTCCGATCTCAGGCGGACAAGCAGGCGCGGAGAATGGTGTTCTTTCGATCATGTGCGGTGGCGATCAGGCCGCCTACGATGCGGCCGACCCGATCATGCAGGTCTATTCCAAGATCTGCCGCCGCATTGGCGACAGCGGTGCGGGTCAGTTGACCAAAATGTGCAACCAGATCGCTATCGCGGGCCTGGTCCAGGCCCTCAGCGAAGCGATGCATTTCGCCGAAAAAGCAGGCTTGGACGGACGTGCGGTGGTCGAGGTGATCAGCCAGGGCGCGGCGGGCAGCTGGCAGATGGTGAACCGACATGAAACTATGTTGGACGATCACTTTGACTATGGGTTCGCGGTGGACTGGATGCGCAAGGACCTTGGCATCTGTCTGGATACTGCCAACGAAAACGGCGCCTCGCTGCCCGTTACCGCTCTGGTCGATCAGTTCTACAAAGACGTACAGAAACAAGGCGGCGGGCGCTGGGATACGTCCTCGCTGTTTAAACGCCTGCGCGCACTGGACTAAAGAGGTGGCCCCATGGCTGAGCTGACAGATTTCTGGGCCCTCGCCCTGCGCGCCCATTGGGGGCTTGAGGCCAAGCTGGTCCGACTGGACGGTGAATATGACCTGAACTTTCTGGTCCGCGCCACCAATGGGCAGGACTATGTGCTGAAAGTCATGCGACCTGGCTGCGAAGCCCAACTGATTGACCTTCAGGTCGAGGCGCTGAAGCATATCGCGCTTGAGGCTCCGGGGCTGCCCTTTCCCGCAGTGCACCCCGATCTCAACGGCGCTGTGCTGCCCGAGATCCCTGATCAGGACGGTCAGCCCCGGCTGGTGTGGCTGTTGGAGTGTCTGCCCGGTCAGTGCTATGCCAAGGCTGCACCGAAGTCGGACGAGTTGATCCTGAAACTTGGCCGGGTTCTGGGCGCGACTGACCGAGCGCTAGAGCGGTTCACGCACGAAGGGTTGAACCGTCCGGACTTTAAATGGGATCTGACCCAGGCGGGTTGGGTCGCTGACAAACTGGACGCCATTACCGACCCGACGCGGCGTGCATTGCTGTCAGAAATTTCTGCGGATTTTCAAGCGATCTCAGATCGTTTGGCTGGCTTGCCGAAACAGGCCATCCACAATGATGCCAATGACTACAATATCCTGGTCGAGGGCGAGCTTGGGCAGCGTAAGACCATCTCGGGTCTGATTGATCTGGGCGATATGTGTGCCGCCCCGCGCATCTGCGATCTGGCGATTGCCGGGGCGTATATCGTGCTGGACCATCCAAAACCCGAACAGGCGTTGACCGCTTTGGTACGCGGCTATCACGCGGCCAACCGGTTGCGGGCTGACGAGGTTGATCTGATCTGGCCCCTGCTGCGCATGCGGCTGGCTGTGTCCGTGGTGAACTCGACCTTGATGGCAGCCGAGAACCCTGATGATCCTTACGTGACCATCAGCCAGGCCCCGGCATGGCGGTTTCTTGAGAACGATGCGGTCAATGGTAGCCTGATGTCCGCTCGGCTGCGTGCGGCATGTGGGTTGCCCGTGACTGACGGGGCTGAACGCATCCACGCCTACCTGTCCGAGCATCGCGGTCAGTTCGCTGAGATGTTCGATCAGGACCTTAGCGAAGTTCCCATGGGATCGCTGTCAGTCGAAAACTCGACCTGGCCGCAGAACCCGTTCCACATGCCGCTGGATGAAGCCGCGCGCGTGGGCGAGGAATTCGGAGAGGGCCTCTGGCTGGGCTACTACAACGAACCCCGCCTTATCTATGCCGAGCCGGCGTTCCGCAAAGGGCCTTGGAAGGCATCGGACCGTCGCACGGTTCATCTGGCCGTGGATGTATTCGCCCCAGCCGGAACTGTGCTGCATGCCCCCGTGAGCGGCCGGGTCGAGGCCGTCGAAAACCGTGATGCGCATCTGGACTATGGCGGCGTGGTGATTCTGCACCACGAAACACCCGAGGGTGATCCGTTTTATACGCTCTACGGCCATCTCGACCCCGAGGTCTGCGATCGCCTGAAGCCGGGCGACCCGGTGGCGCAGGGCGCGGCCTTCGCACGGCTGGGCGACGCCACGCAAAATGGCGGCTGGGCCCCGCATGTGCATTTCCAGCTGGCCCTGACAACCGACGGTATGCAGAACGACTGGCCCGGTGTTGGCGACCCGGATGAGATGGAGTTGTGGCACGCTGTTTGCCCCAACCCCGCGGCTTTGCTGAACCTGCCAGACGACAAGGTGTTCTATCGCCCGACCGATAAGCACGCGATCTTGCAGGGGCGGCATGACCATTTCGGTGGGAATCTCAGCCTGACCTACGACGATCCGGTCATGCTGGTGCGTGGCTGGAAGCATCACCTGTTCGACGAATGGGGACGGCCCTATCTGGACGCATATAACAACGTCCCGCATGTGGGCCATGCGCATCCGCGCATTCAGGCCGTTGCGGCGGACCAGCTTAAGCGCATGAACTCGAACACGCGCTATCTGCACCCGGCGCAGACGGATTTTGCCGACAAAGTCTTGTCCAAGCTGCCAGACCAGTTCGAGGTCTGTTTCTTCATCAATTCCGGCACCGAGGCCAATGAGTTAGCCTTGCGTCTGGCCCGCGCCCATACAGGGGCCAAGGGGATCGTGACGCCGGACCACGGCTATCACGGGAATACCAACGCGGCTGTTGCGATCTCGGCCTACAAATTCAACAAACCAGGCGGGATCGGTCAGGCCGATTGGGTCGAACTGGTCGAGGTCGCCGACGACTATCGCGGGTCATTCAAGCGCGGTGATGCGGAACGCGCGAACAAGTTTGCAGATCTGGTGGACCCCGCAATCGCCGCGTTGCAGGCCAAAGGCCACGGCCTCGCCGGTTTCATAGCCGAGACCTTCCCATCCGTCGGCGGTCAGATCATTCCGCCAAAGGGGTACCTGCCCGCAGTCTACGAAAAAATCCGGGCAGCAGGCGGCGTCTGCATCGCCGATGAGGTGCAGACCGGCCTTGGTCGTCTGGGTGAATACTATTTCGGATTTGAACACCAAGGCGCGCTGCCGGATATCGTTGTCATGGGCAAACCCATCGGAAACGGCCATCCGCTGGGTGTTCTGGTCACAACCAAGGCCATTGCAGAAAGTTTTGACAACGGGATCGAATTCTTTTCGACCTTCGGCGGCTCGACCCTGTCCTGCCGGATCGGGAAGGAAGTTCTGGATATTGTCGATGACGAAGGATTGCAGGACAATGCCCGGGTTATGGGCGCACGTCTGATGGATGGGCTGCGCCAGATCGAATCCGATTTTGCCTGCGTTGGCGATGTGCGGGGTATGGGCCTTTTTGTCGGGGTCGAACTGATCAATCCGGATAGCTCGGAAAGCACCGAAATCTGCAAATACGTCAAGAACCGCATGCGCGATCATCGGATTCTGATCGGCAGCGAAGGGCCTAAGGACAACATCCTGAAAATCCGGCCACCCCTGACAATCGAAGCCGAAGACGTCGACATGATCCTATCGACGCTACGCGCAGTGCTGTCCGAAGTTGGCGATTACGCCCCTGCCCCGGTCTGCGACCACGATCATCATCACGCGGGCTGCGGGTGCTGCTGAAATGACAAAACCCCGGCCCGAGGGTGCCGGGGTTTTGTACCTGCGCGCTGCTCAGTGCAGCACGGCAGAGGGGGACTTGTGGCCGGTCGTCGACAGTGGCACCGACGCGGTCATGCGGCGCAGCACCATACCCATCTCCTCGGACAAAGATGCCAGAGCCGGAGCGTAATCCGGCCGAACGATCAGTGAAGCCATCATCATTGCGTCTTCGCGGGCACCTTCGGATGCGGCAGCGATCATCTGCGCAAAACAGTTCTCATCCGCTCCAAGGCAGGAACAGCCCAGCCCATGACGCACCAGAGGGCGGCGACCGTGATGGGCGCACAGCCCGCAGAGGCGGTCCAGCGTCATCATGGCGGCACGCCCCTGATCCAAGCCAAGCGCAATCTCGAAATCGCTGGCCGCATCCGCACGGGCTTTGGGGCTTTCACTCCAAAGCCGCAGGTACATCACGGCACCAGCTTCAATCGGACCAAGGTCGGACAAACGCCCAACCGCAGCCCCGCCGCGCGAGGAAGGTGTGCTCATTTCGTCAGGATCAGCTTGCCGGCACGCGTGATACGCAGGGTGTACAGTTGGTCACCCAACTCGATATGGGCCAGATTGCCGCCCTTGGTCAGATCTTCGGCCTTATGAGCCGGAAGCATGGACACCGCGTAGGACTGGCTGGGATTCGGGTTCTGCACATTCATCAGGACAACTCCAATGGGTTCTCGGGCGAAAGGCCTTGTTTCGTTCGCGCTTTCAAATGTTTGGCTGACCCGAATTGGGTTGGCTGCGGGGGTCTTTCAGGTAATCTGATTAATTTAGTCAGGTATGTCAAGGCCAATACAAAACATCACGGTGTCGCAGGTGATTGCGTAACGAAAACAAGCGGGTTAGGTCCGACGCAGGTACTTTGCGAGGACTGTGATGACCGCCACTATCATGTTCGATTTGGACGGCACGCTGATCGATAGCCTGCCGGATATCGCCGCAGCGGCCAACCGGATGTTGCAGGACGTCGACACCGCACCATTGTCGCAAGACACAATCAAACAGTTCGTGGGCAAGGGCTTGCCCAATCTGGTTGCGCGCGTCATAGAACATTGTGACCTGCCAATGGAACGCCACGCCGAACTGTCCCAGCTGACACTTGCGCACTACAACGCGGCTTCCAGCGACAAAACTGTTCCCTACCCCGGCGTTCAACAGGCGCTGACGCAACTGCGCGAAATGGGCTGTGTTCTTGGTATCTGCACAAACAAGCCCGAAGGCCCCGCCCGTCACGTTCTTGAGGCACTGGACCTTGCGCATCATTTCGACACTGTGTTTGGCGGCGACACGCTGTCGGTGCGCAAACCGGACCCTAAGCTGCTGTTTGCCAGTTTCGATGCGGTAACGTCCGCAGGCCCGCGCCTGTATGTGGGCGACAGCGAAGTCGATGCAGAAACCGCCGACCGGGCCAAAGTACCATTCCTGTTGTTCTCCGAAGGGTACCGAAAAACGCCGTTGGCAGAGATCCCTCATACCCACAGTTACAGCGACACCCACGAATTACCCGCACTGGTGCGTACGGCAGTGCATCAGCTGGAAACACAGACCTAAGCGTCGGCTCGGTATCATGTCGGGGGGTTATTGAGGGGCCGGCCGAGGGGGTAAGTAGCCAGCCCCTCACGGGGAAAAGTGGTATTGTCCGCAGTAATTCCTTGGATGATTCGAAGTTAATGAATCGCTTCGCCCGAAGGAATTGGGGGTTTCCCGTAGGCCGTTTCAAACGATTGAAAAAGAGCGATTTTTTTCGACCCGAGCACAGGGCTAACGGCTCAACCTGACAGTTTCGTGACAAATCAGCCGGATTGAGGCGGAAAACCAGGCACATTTCCGCGTACCAACCATCGGAATCATCAGAGCCTAAGCCGCAAACCCTCACAGGATCACTGTTTGAACGTCAATCAGCTTTCGACTGGCGGCACGGCCCGTTGATAAAGGTGCCATGTGCTGTGGCCCAGGATTGGCAGCGTAAAGATCAGGCCCAGAAACGCTGGCACCATCGACAATAGCATGGTGACCGAAATGATCGCCCCCCACAGAAGCATGACAACCGGGCTTTCGGTGACCACGCGAATGGATGTGAGCATGGCCGAAACGAAATCTGTTTCTCGATCAAGCAGCATAGGCATTGCGATTACCGTTACCGAAAACAGAACCGACGACAGGAACGCGCCGATGCCGGTGCCAATTGTAAGGAAAGTCCAGCCCTTGGGGGTAAAGAACACTGTGTGCATGAACCCACCGAAATCTGAAAAAGACGCATCCTGCAGCAGGATCGCCAGCCACAGCCGGACCTGGTAAATCCACACCCAAAATATGAACAGGGTGACAAATGCCATCCAGCCCATCTCGCGCTTGCGCTGATCGGCCATGACAGTCAGGATGTCTGACCAGCCGAAACTCTGACAGTTTTGCAACCTGCGTGACATTTCATAAAGGCCTGCCGCCGCAAAGGGCGCAACCAGTGGGAAGCCGACTGCGGCCGGGATGATCATCCAAATCTTGCCCAACCAGACCAGCACCCACACAAACAGCAGGCCAAAAGCCGCATAGAACAATCCGAAAAAGCCACTCATGACCGGGCGGGCGAGAAAGTCGGAGAAGCCCGCTTTTAAAGAGGCGGTAATGTCATCCGCCGAAACTCTGTTGACCTCGGGAATGGTATTCCGTTGCGGCGTCAGATTGTCTGGTGGTTTGGAGCCTGCAGTCTTGGATGTCATCACGCACTCCTCCCAAAGCGCCGGTCCGTCTGCCAACAGAGCCCGGAATGAGGCAGACATCCCTCCTCTGGTATAAGTGTGCATCAACAAGGGCATATCGACAAGAGGTAGCTAAGGCAGGTCAAAAGCGCTGCAAGTGTATCTCGAGTGGGAGCAAAAGCTTCCTCCAGCGAACGGCACGGGGGCTATATGCATCATAACATGGAACGAAAACCTAGATCGACCGCCTTACAAAAAGGGGTATCCTACGCGTTCAGACCAGCTTTCTGCTCAGAATGAACGCGCTGCACTCGTCTATCTGGTCCTGGAAACGAGGACGTTCCTTGACGCACAGATAGACCTGCCGCTTGTCGGGCAGGTCAGAAAAAGCCCGGAACGCGGTGCTCTGCGGGATGAAACGCGCGACGGTTTGCGGCAATATCGTTACCCATTTACCGGTGCGGACCATCGTTATCAGCGAGTGCGTGTTGTGAATGGTGACATCCGCATCTTCGATCGCCTGAACAAAACTTGGGGTTTGGATCAGGTCGCACAAGGCATTTCTAACGAAAGAAGACGCTATTACATCCTCTACGGTCGGCGGCTCGGGCCTTGTGATGAGGGGATGATCAGCGGCGCAAACCAGACCAAACTGATCTTCGAACAAGGGGATCGTCTGGACGCCTTTCATTGGGTGAAGCCCGGACACGATCCCCAGATCCGCTTTTCCTTCGGCAAGAGCGTCCAAAACCTGTTGCGTGTCTGTATCCCGCAACTCGACCTTGAGGCCGGGAAACCGCTGGGTCATATGCTCAAGAACTGACGGGAATACCAGTGCAGCGACCGACGGGACAGATGCGATGCGGATCAGGCCGTTGGCGGAATGGGCCGTGGCCTCGATGGACTGCACGGTCTGGTCGAACTGGCGCACCTGCCTCTGGGACATCTCGAACACTTGCTCGCCCAAAGCGGACAGGTGGTTCTTTCGCTCTCCGACGAACAGCTTTTTGCCCAGATGACTTTCGAAGTGTTTCAGGGTCATGGACACTGCGGATTGCGTTCGACCAAGGCGGTCAGCGGCCTCGGACAGGTTGCCGGTTTGCGCGACGGCACAAAAGCAGCGCAGCATTTCGATCTTGATTGCCATATTTCAGATTTTCTGAAGTTGAGTTAATTTGTTTGAGTTTGACTGATATTGCAGTCAGAGTCCATTGTGCCCGCAACTAGCTTTGTCGTGGGGCCTATTGTGACCAAACTAAACCTGATCGCTGGCGAATGGGTCGCTGGCGAAAGCGAGATCGAAAACCGAAACCCGTCAGACCTGAGCGACCTGATCGGTCATTTCGCACAGGCCAGCGCAGATCAGCTGGAAGCGACACTGGATCAGGCCCGCATAGCCCAGGTCGAATGGGCGGCCTACGGACTGGAACGCAAGCAGGCAGTCTTAATGAACATCGGCAACGAGCTGATGACGCGCGCGGAAGAACTTGGCACTCTGCTTAGTCGCGAAGAAGGCAAACCACTGGCCGAAGGCAAGGGAGAGGTCTATCGCGCCGGGCAGTTCTTTACCTATTACGCCGCCGAGTGTCTGCGCCAGATAGGAGAGAACGCGGACTCGGTACGCCCAGACATCGAAGTCGATGTGCGGCGCGAGGCGGTCGGCGTTGTTGCTGTTATCAGCCCCTGGAACTTTCCGACAGCGACCGCGTCCTGGAAGATCGCTCCGGCGCTTTGCTATGGCAATGCCGTGGTTTGGAAACCCGCCAACATCACTCCGGCTTCTGCTGTGGCCCTGACCGAGATCATCAACCGTCAGGATATCCCCAAAGGCCTCTTCAGCCTTGTCATGGGGTCCGGCCGGTCCATCGGGCAAAGGCTGGTGGAAAGCCCCAAGGTCAACGCGATCTCGTTCACCGGCTCTGTTCCGGTTGGCAAGGGCATCGCGGCGGCGGCCATTCAAAACCTGACCAAGGTGCAGATGGAGATGGGGTCGAAAAACGCGTTGGCCGTAATGGATGACGCCGATCTTAACCTTGCTGTAACGCTGGCCTTGGGTGGTGCATTCGGCGGCACCGGCCAAAAATGTACCGCCTCGTCGCGGCTGGTGGTTCATTCTGCCATACACGATGCTTTCGTTGAAAAACTGGTGGCTGGCGCGCAAGCGATGAAAGTGGGCCACGCGCTGGAAGAGGGCACCCAGATGGGGCCGGTCGTCAGCGCGCAGCAACTTGCGGAAAACCTGGCCTATGTCGATCTGGGTAAGTCCGAAGGGGCAGAGCTGGCCTGCGGCGGACAGCGTTTGGACATGCCCCATGACGGCTATTACATGAGCCCCGGCGTGTTCCTGAACACCACGAACCAGATGCGCATCAATCGTGAAGAAATGTTCGCACCGCTGACCTCGGTCATCAAAGTCGACAGCTATGATGAGGCACTCGCCACCGTTAACGACACCAATTTCGGCCTGACATCGGGCATCGTGACCCAGAGTCTGGCCCGTGCCACGCATTTCCGCCGCAACGCGCGCACCGGGGTCGTGACCGTGAACCTGCCCACTGCCGGGACTGACTATCATGTGCCGTTTGGTGGGCGCGGCGACAGCTCGTATGGCCCGCGTGAACAGGGCAAGGCCGCGGCCGAGTTCTATACCACGGTGAAAACTGCCTATATCAGCGCCGGAAACCCGATGTGATGCGGATCGACGGGCTGCAATACGCCAACTGGTCCGAAAAGATTTTTCGGCAATTGCGTGAAGGTGGCGTGGACGCGATCCATGTCACAATCGCCTATCATGAGAATTTTCGTGAAACCGTCCTGAACTTTGAGCAGTGGAACAGATGGTTCGAGCAATACCCGGACCTGATCATGAAGGGTCTCTGGGCCAGCGATATCGACAAAGCGCGCGAAACCGGGCGCACGGCTGTATTCTTTGGATTCCAGAATCCATCGCCGATCGAAGACGACATCGGACTGGTCGAAATCGTGCACACACTGGGTGCCCGGTTCATGCAGCTGACCTACAATAACCAGTCTCTGCTGGCCACTGGCTGTTATGAGGCCGAAGATACCGGCATCACCCGCATGGGTCGCCAAGTCATCAAAGAAATGAACCGCGTCGGGCTTGTGGTGGATATGAGTCATTCGGGGGACCGATCCACCATCGAAGCGGCTGAACTGTCCGAACGCCCGATCGCGATCACTCATGCGAACCCGCACGATTGGGCCCCTGCCCTGCGCAACAAGCGTGATGTGGTGATCCGGGCGGTCACGGAAAACGGTGGGATGTTGGGGTTTTCGGTCTATCCTCATCACCTGAAGGACAAGTCGGGCTGCACGCTGACCAGCTTTTGCGAAATGATCGCACGGACGGCCGAGAAATATGGCGCAGAACACCTCGGGATCGGTACGGACTTGTGTCAGGATCAGCCTGACAGCGTGGTCGAATGGATGCGTGTCGGGCGCTGGACCAAACAGATCGACTATGGCGAGGGGTCAGCCAGCAATCCAGGCTTCCCGCCAATGCCAGCATGGTTCCGGGACAACCGGGACTTTGGGAATATCGAAAGTGGGTTGCGTGCAACCGGCCTGAATGACGACGAAGTCGCCGGGATCATGGGTGGGAACTGGTACAGGTTCTTTGCCGAAAATTTTGTCGCGCAAGGGTAACCAAATGGAAGCACAGACGCAGACACGGATCGAAAGGCGAGACCCCGCAAATGTCATGCGGCTGTCGCGGCTTGGATCGTTTCATCAGTGTCGGCTGAGTTTCATGCGCCAGTTGACCCGCCGCATGGCGCGCGAGAACTGGTCTTTCTCACGCCCGGTTTTTGATATTGATGACACGGGTGTTGGCACAGCGGTCTACACGGCGCAGGGGCCGGACCGGGCATACTCACTGGTGGCATTCGCTCATGACCTGCCCCCGGAAAAACGCTCGGATCGTGTGATTGCCGATGCATGGGATGCGACTTTTGCACTCTTTGACGGGATCCCCACCAAGGCCGACATAGAGCGACTGTCCAAAAATGTACCCTTGCAAGAGGCTGGCCGCGTCAGCGAGACCGAGCTGTCCTTGTCCCGCGCCAACCGCTCGGTCCGGCTGTGGGAACATGTCGTGGACGCGTTGGCAGCAGGGCAGCAACCTGATTTGAACCAGATCTATCAGGTCGGCTACCTGATGCGTACAACGGCCGTTTACGGGTCGGGCAAGTTCGGGGCCGCTGATCGCGAAAAGGTTGCGGACCGGCCTGAAACACAGGCCCCTTTTCAGGTCGAGATGTTATCAGTCTATCTGACGCGGACTTTTGTGCGGGACCTTGTCCAGCATATGGCCGCCGTGAAGGGTGGCGATCACACCGCCAAGCTGGATCCGGATATCGCGCGCTGGCTGGGGATCGGGAACTCCACCGGCCTCGGAATGGCTCCGTTCATCGTCAACCACCCTGTTCTGTTCAACAATTGGGTGATGGCACGGGAAGAGGCGCTGGCCCGCGTTCGGTCCGTTGAAATCGCCAGCCCTGCTGAGATCGACAAGTTCCAAGAGCTTTTTCAGCGCAGCCAGCTTTCGATTTCTTGGTGGCGATCCGAGCATCCGATACAGGTTAGCAAGCTTGCGGATCTAAACGCCGACCTGCACGCGATTTCCAGCTATCTGGCGACAAAGGGACTGGCCGAGGCTTACCCTTGGGACGCGCTGATCAACTGGTCAGAAACAGCGCTCTCCGAAGAAGGTCAGGAATATCTGGCCTCGTTGATCCTTGAACCTTACGAAGACCTTGCGGACGGCTTGGCGGGTTGCATGGCGGACAGCCGATCCGAGGCATTTGTCATCGATGGGAAAATGCCCATTGGGGAAGTGCGCGAGTTGATCCGGAATACGCACGACTGGGCCCTCGATCTGGACTGGGCAGCGCCCGAAAACTGCGCCCGTGCCTGGTACGTATCGGAAGAAAAGCTTGAACCCCGCATGGGGGAAAGGTTCGAGGAACCCATTGAGGATTATGAACAACCCTTGGCCCCTGCGCGCGATGCCGCTGCCGCCTATTCGGCTTTAAGTGAGTGGGAGGGCACCAAATCGGTGGCTGAATTCCTGCTGCGCCATCCGGAGCACCGACATACGATCCGGCGCGCTCAGGTGGCCAGAACCGCACCTTATGGCGAAATCCGTGACAACACGATCAGCGACAAGGTGCTGCCCATCGACATGTTACGCGCAAAGCTATCGTTCTTTGGCGCGACGCATTTCGATCCACGTTCCGACCGCTGGGTCCGAATCTGCATGTATTCCGGTGCGCCGTACCCCGAAGAACTGACCAGCGAAAACGCTGATCTTTGGGTCTATCCGCAGGTTACGGCATGAATTTGTCATTGAACGAGATCGAGGCCACCGCCAAACGCGCCACACGTGGCGCGGGATACTCCTGGGGGCAGGCCGAAGAAGCGGGCAAAGCGACACGTTGGTTATGCGCGCAAGGCTTGGACGGCGTAGAGACGCTGGCGCGGCTTCTGGCTCTTGGATTTGCAGCGGACCCTGCCTCTCATCGGCCTCACAATCTGGATGACTTGTGGCATGCAGAGGGCGACCTCTGCCCTCTTTCGGTTGGCCCGTTGCTATCTGACACCGCCCAAACTCAGGGCGCCGGTGCAATCAAAATGCAGCGGGTTGCTGCCCCTGCCCTGCTGCTGCCCTTTGTGTCGAACGCAGCCCGCATTCAGAAATGCGCGCTGCAAATCGAATTCGACGATATGCACGCCGTGACAGATGGCACACACCTGTCGTCACCCGGCAGCTTCCCGGAAAAGGCGCAAAGGGTCATCATCTCGAAAACTGCCACGCAGAGCTTGCCCCGCGAACAGAAAACCCGTGCGCATCCGAACGCGGATGACTGGGCGGTTCTGAACCAATTCGCCCACCGCACATACGCCCCTGCAACCGAGGAATCCCGCCTGCTTGGGGCAGGTGCCGGGCTTTCCGACAATGACTGAAGAGAAACGCACGTGACCGACACCCGAACCCTGACACTCGCCGAAATCGAAGACCTGTCCTTCCGCGCATTGGTGGCGGCCGGCACCTCGGAGGAGAATGCCAGACCGTTGGCGATAGCCACGGCGGCGACTGAAGCAGATGGGGTTGCAAGCCATGGTCTGGCCTACATCCCGATCTACTGTGAGCATGTCCAATGCGGCAAGGTCGATGGATTGGCCAAGCCCGTTCTAGCCCGTCCCAAACCGGGTGTTGTGACCGTCGATACGGCAACAGGCTTTGCGCATGCGGCTATCGACAAAGGGTTCGAAGCCCTGATCCCTGCCGCGCGTGAACAAGGCGTGGCGGTTCTGGCTATCAAAAACAGCTATAACTGTGGCGTTTTGGGGTATCACACCTATCGGCTGGCGCAGGCCGGGCTGGTTGGTCTTGGTTTCACCAACGCGCCCGCCTCAATCGCGCCGTCCGGCGGGTCCAAACCTGTCGTGGGCACCAATCCGTTTTCCGTCGCCGCGCCCGGACCGGACGGTGAGCCTGCGCTGCTGATCGACCAAAGTGCCAGTACAATCGCGAAAAGTGAGGTTATGAAACACGCGCGCGAAGGCAAACCAATCCCGGTCGGATGGGCACTGGATGCCGACGGCAACCCAACCACTGATCCCGAGGTCGGACTGAAGGGCTCGATGGCCCCTTCGGGCGGTTACAAGGGCGTTGGCGTTGCTTTGATGGTCGAGCTTTTGGCCGCTGCTTTGACAGGAGCCACCCTGGGCATCAACGCCTCACCCTTCTCGGGTACGGCAGGTGGTCCGCCAAAAACGGGGCAGTTTTTCATCGCGATAGACCCCGGCGCGACGGCGCAAGGCGCGTTTGAGACCGGAGTTTCCGGCCTGGTTGCGGCGATCCGCGCGCAAGACGGCTCTCATTTGCCGGGCGACGGGCGAAGTGCCAAACGCCTTGCAGCGCGCGTGCAGGGTGTCGCTGTTAACTCCGCAACACTCGCCAAAATTGAAAGCATTTTGTGAAACAACACCGAGGTGGGTTCGCGAATTGGCGCGCCGACGGCGGTTTGAGCACCTGATCTGAATGTGCCGGTCGCGCGTTACCTAGAACGCGTACCAACAGCGCGGCCCGGTTTTCTAGTTGGCCGCGCTGCCAAGATAGCGCCTTTTCCTGCTCTCTTCGGGTCTGGATCTGTAGTGATCAAAAAAGGCGCGCGCCATCGCTGGCCGGGAAGAAAAACCAGTTGCAGCGGCAATCTCCACCAAGGGCATATCCGTGTGCTTGAGCAGGCTCAGAACCCTTTCCAACCGAAGCTCTTTGTACGACCCCAAAAGCTTGGCACCTGTCCTGAGTTGAAACCTTCTTTGCAGCTGTCGGATCGACGTCCCAACTTTTTCTGACAGATCAGAGATGCTCAGTGGTTCTTCGATGTTCTCCGACATGATCGCCAAGGTAAGAGTGACCAGTTCATCCCCATTGGCCCTGCGGATCAGCCGATTTGCAATCTGGCTTTCTGTCGCTTGCCGCGGCTCTTCCAGTCCGACATATCTGCGCAATTCATCTGCAAGATACTCACCGTGATCCGACGCAACCAGCGCAGCCAGCAACCTTAATGAGCTGATGCGAGAGTTCGCACTATGCAGACGGCCTTTCGGGCACATATGTGTGGAAGCACCGCAATTTGTTATTCCCAATTCTGAAGCGGCAGGCTCCAAACATGGGTGTATTGCCGCGACCCGGCGATCAGAACGCCCGGGTTGTGCCAACAGCATGACGGCACTTCCGACCAGAAGAGTTCGGGGTGCCAGGTTCAAAACCTGCGCGGTCCAAACCTTGTGTTCACCTTCAAGACCCCAGTTATGCTCAAGATCACCCCAGAAGATCGCCGTTCGCCCCGCCCAATAAAGCGGTCCACCAACCTTGTCCTCGGCCAGACTACGCACGTTAACGATGTAAGTGTCGTTTTCTGTCAGGCTGTTCAAAGCTCGGTAGAATTCTTTGACGATTTCAGCAGACGCTTTGTCGGCACCGTTTCGCACAATGACATCAATGTGCCGAATACGTTCGGACACCGGGGCAAAGGTCTCAGCCTTGTCTGAGCGATCATTTTGTACGACGTAGTGTCTCATTTCATTCAACACTTCCGGTTTGCTCAGCGCCGGAAAAGGAACTCCCTGCTGCTGTTGGTTAACCCCGCCAAATTGCTTGGCGGGGCCTTGTTTGCACCGAGGTTTACTCAGCGGCTTCTTGGTATGCGTCCATTGGTGGGCATGTGCAGATTAGGTTTCTGTCGCCATATGCGTTGTCGACGCGGTTGACGGGG
>NZ_JBQFUP010000011.1:0-67106 GCF_056539265.1 Ruegeria sp. BC3 | reverse complement strand
TCATCTCCACTCCTTGGCGGTTACGATGAGCCAGAAACCCTCTCTTATCAAATAAACCTAAACTGTCCCATTGGCTCTGACGTCAGACACTACGCAGACTTAGGGGAAGAGCTAGAACCAACCGCCACAGGACTTGTCAGCTCATTGATTGCCAATGATGTCGCGGCCATCCTTATCCTCGACAACTGCCCTCCAGATGTTCATCGGCAGTTGCAGAAAAAGGTTACAAATTCTGGGACCAAACTGCGGCTGATTACCGTTGAATACGACATCTCTGACGACAAACCGGAAGAGACAGAAGTAGTCCACATCGAACCTTCAAGCGAAGAAACAGTATCCAAACTAGTCCGCCGCCGTTTCCCCGACCTCAATCGGGTCAACGCCGACAAGATTTCTGAATTTGCAGGTGGAAATGCGCGGGTAGCCCTCGCACTTGCGGCTCGTGTCGAGCCCGAAGAAACGCTGAGCAGCTTCTCGGACGAAGTATTGTTCAAGCGTCTTTTCAATCAGCGAAATGATGCGAACACAGACTTGTTGGAAAGCGCAGAACTGCTTTCTTTGGTCTATTCATTCAATGTTTCCGCTACTGAGTACAACGACGAACTTGCAACGCTGGCTCGTATTGGTGCGACCAACAAAAGAGATTTGAAGCAGGCGCAAGCCGAACTGCTACGCAGGCAACTTGCGCAAAAGCGCGGCAACTGGAGAGCTGTGCTGCCACATGCACTTGCGAACAAACTTGCCCGCAGAGTACTGGACGTACTTGAACCAGATGAAATCAACGAAGAGCTATTCAAACCCGAGAATATCAGATTGTTTAAGTCTTGCGCCCACCGCGTGGGGTATCTGCACGATTGTGAACCTGCACAGGAGCTTGCAAAAAGCTGGATTGCGGACGGAGCGCCCCTTCATGACTTGGCAAAATGCGATGAACAACAGCTGGCCTGCTTGGACTACATCGCACCAGTCTTTCCAGAAATAATTCTGTCTTCTTTGGAAGTTGCGTGTCGAGATGCGACCTTCGCCAGCCGAAGCAACCCGAGGTTCAGCACCTTTGTCCATCTACTCAGGCATCTCGCATATGATAGCGAGCTGTTTGACCGCGCAATGGAGCTCATGCTCAAGTTTGCGATGAGTGAAAAACAGGGCGAAAACCATTACAGCGTTGTTTCTCAAATCAAGCAGCTCTTTTCATTGTTGTTGTCAGGCACTCTTGCTTCGGCGAAACAGCGACAGCAAATTGTACGCCGGCTCTTCTTTTCCGCAAACCAGCGTGAGCGAGAAATCTCAGTTGAACTTTTTCATGCGGCTCTCAACGCAAACCATTGGACTTCAATTGGCCCCTTCGACTTCGGTGCGCGAAAAAGAGGGTTCGGTTGGCGGCCGTCAAACAAGGAAGAAGCGCTCGAGTGGTACGAGGGTTTCATCGCCATCTTGGAGCAAGGTCTCGCTTCAAATGATGACAACATAGTCGGCACCTCCAAATCTTTGTTGGCGGACCATTTCCGTGGCTTGTGGACTTGGGCTGGCTGCTTCGAGTCCTTGGAAAATCTGATACGACAGTATGGTTCCGGTGGAAGTTGGCCTGCGGTTTGGATGGCAATAAAGAGTGCGCAATACTACGATAAGGAACGTCTCAATGATGAGTATCTCGAAAAGTTAGCGGAACTGGAGGCGTATACCGCTCCGAGCGACCCCTACTCAGAAATTGAAGCCTACGCCCTTACCAACACGTGGGACCATATGGAGTTTCGGGAAGGCAAGCATTCTGAAAACGAGGAACAAATTCGAGACAAGGTTGCTGGCTTAGGCCGCTTGGCAGCGGTTGAACGAAGCTACATTGACCAGCTTGGCGACCGCCTTTGGGAAGACCACATTGATGCTCTGGTTTACTTCGGCATGGGCATCGCAGAAGGGAGTGAGAATAAGAAGGATACCTTTGAATTCTTGGTTTCAAATCTGCGTTCGTCGAGTGCTGAGAAGCATCGCACGACCTTGTTGTTTGGCTACTTGAGACAAGTGCACAACGAAGACCCATCATTGTTCCGTTTCCTTTTGGAATCGACGCTAGGGGAAGAGAAGCTCATCAACCATTTTGTCTACCTTCTGAGCGCTGCTGACATTGCGCCTTGGGGCACGGAAAAACTCATCGAGCTTGCTAAGCAAAAGGCCCTAGTGCCGTGGAGCTTTTCGCAAATCAGTGTTGGCCGTATCCACGAACCCATACCTGACGAGAAACTAGCGGAACTCCTGACTGCAATTCTGGAGATGGACGACGGGGTCTTTGTTGTGTTCGACATCTTGAATATGCGCTTTCATTTGGACAAAGACAGCGATTACTACCCAAGTGAAGTCGTGCTGGCGGTTGGCCGCGATGCCATCGAACGCTTTTGCGCAATGCATCGTGAAAGCATAGGAAACCGTCATCAGCACAACCTTGGTACAGTAGCAGAGTTTTGCTTAACGGCTGATGCTCCACAAGAACAGGTTGGTGAAATTGTACGCTTACTCTGTGACGGTGTTGAAACCTTCAGACTGTATAGTTTTGAGTTGGGGGAGCTAATTGCACCCTTGATATCGAATTTTTCGAGACTGCTTTTGGAGCGCGTTTATGACGGCAGCGAAAAGGAAGACAGGCTCGCGCACATGATATTCCGCGAACGTATATCCGGTCGTGGCGAGCCCGCACTAAATCGGGCTCCCGTAAGTGAGTTGATTGATTGGGCCAACTCAGAACAGGAAAAACTCGAGAAGCTATCCAAGGCTATAAGGACGTTTTCGACAGTTGAAGCGGGTAATAGCCCACTCGATCATCCTAAGATAGTCGCGGTGAGTGAACACGCAAAAGCCCTTCTTGATGTGGCGAGCGATAAAGAACCTGTGTTACAGATGATTTTCGAAGGAGCTTGGCCTAGTGGATGGTCTGGCTCTCTTGCCGATATTTTGGAGGCCCGTGCAACGGCCTTTGAAGAACTACTGTCGCATCCTTCAGATGTGGTCCGGGCTTCTGTGTCCGAAAAGCTTGAGGTGCTGAGGCAGGCGGTTCGTAGCAATCGAGAAAAGGAATCTGACGAGCACAATAAGCGCGAACAACGGTTCGAGTAAGTGATCCTCTCGCATATCCGCTGAAGTGACATTCGTATCCTCAACGATTGAACCAAGCCGTCGTGTTGTAGAGCTATTTGTCCACAAAAACTTTATCAACCACTTGAAGCTTGACTTAACAGCGCATCGCGCCATCCGTTAACTGATGCTACGAAACTTGCTCCTGACAATTGTCGCAATTGCCTCACTCTTGGCAACTCCTGTCGCGTCTGAGAAAATTGAAGTCGATCTGGAACTGGCCCTTCTTGTCGACGTTTCAAGGTCGATGACTGAGCGAGAACTCGAGATTCAGCGGCAGGGTTACGCCGCAGCCTTGATGTCGGATGAAGTCTTCGCCGCTGTTCAGTCGGGCCCTTTGCAACGGGTGGCTTTGACATACGTCGAGTGGGCGGGAACACAAGACGTTATTGTTGACTGGATGCTGTTAGAAACGCGCGCTGATCTGAATGAGTTTGCGGGTGTTCTGACCACGCGTTTCGATCCCGCCTTGCGCCGCACTTCAATCTCTGAGGCCCTGATCTTCGGGGCAAGGATGATCGAAGGGAACAAATTCGAAGGTCTGCGTAAAGTTATCGACGTATCTGGCGACGGGCCTAACAATCAGGGTCGCCCGGTTTTGCAAGCCCGTGAGGCAGTATTGTCGAAGTCGATCACCATAAATGGGTTACCGCTGATGACCCGTGAAGGTATGGGGAGTCAGTGGCACCTCGACGATCTTGATGTCTACTATCAGAACTGTGTGACGGGCGGACCTGGTTCATTCGTAATCCCGGTGCTTGACTGGCAAGGCTTTGCGGAGGCCGTACGACGAAAATTGGTTCTGGAAATTGGGTCAGCGCCAGCAATAGGAGAGGCTATGAAGGCCCAATACATCGCACCCTCAGACTATGATTGCCTGATTGGCGAGAAGATCTGGGAACGGAACCAACAAATCTGGAGCGAACCCTAGACGCGGCCTTTGCATCAACCACCCGAGGTTCGATACAAAAAGTCAGCAGCAATTTTCTGAGGAAAACTAGTGTTCTGCGTTTTTAGTAGAAATGCACAGATGGTGATAAATCTTCGACACAGTGTGAGTAGACAAACTTATTGACATCGATTTGCACGAACCGAGTGAAATTTGCTCGCTTATGGGTAATTCGCAATTAATTAGAAGCTTTGGCTGGGGTGGTAGGATTCGAACCTACGATACACGGTACCAAAAACCGCTGCCTTACCACTTGGCTACACCCCAACGGTGAGGCGCTGTCTACGATTGTTGTTCGGCGGGTTCAAGGCTTTTCCGACAAAAAATGAGCACCGTTCGAAAAAAAATCTAAGGGGAGCATTTGGTGGTGCTTAAGTGGCTTGTTTTTATGGGTTTGCTATCGGATCCTTCGGGCCAATGGACGCTTGGATCAAGGTGTTTGAAACCTCAATTCTGGGCGAGCCGACCTTGGTTGCTCCGTTTGAATTCTGCGCGAAACCTTTTCTTTTGAATGGGTTGGGTCAGTGTCAGGCGGCCATAGTGACCCATGACGGAAATCGCAGGGGAAAAGGCCATGAAGTTTCTAAGAACTCCGGATGATCGATTTCAGGGGCTTTCGGACTATCCGTTTGCTCCGAACTATACGCATGTTGACGACACAGAGGGCGGTCAGCTGCGGGTGCATCATGTGGATGAGGGGCCGCAGAACGCTGACCCAGTTCTGATGATGCATGGTGAGCCCAGCTGGTCCTACCTCTACCGTCACGTGATCGCGGGATTCGTCGCGCGTGGGCACCGAGCGATTGCACCCGATCTGATCGGCTTCGGGCGTTCAGACAAACCGACTGAGCGTAGCGATTACACTTATGAACGGCATGTGCGCTGGATGGGTGAGTGGTTGCGCAAGACCGATCTGCGCAGGATCACTCTGGTCTGTCAGGACTGGGGTGGGTTGATCGGATTGCGTTTGTGGGCTGAGATGCCGGATCGCTTTGCGCGTATTGTCGTGGCTAATACGGCGCTGCCAACGGGTGACCAACCCATGGGGGAAGCGTTCGAAAATTGGCGTAAGTTCAGCCAGGAGGTGCCCGTTTTCCCGGCCGGAGGTATCCTGAAGGGCGGAACTGTGTCACCGATGTCCGAAGACGTGATAGCTGCTTATGACGCGCCGTTCCCGGACGAAAGCTACAAGGCTGGGGCGCGACAGTTTCCTATGCTGGTTCCATCTTCGCCTGACGATCCATCCTCGGCGCCCAACCGCAAGGCGTGGGAGGTGATCCGAGGGCTGCAAACTCCTGTCCTGACAGCCTTTGGGGCAGATGACAAAGTCATGGCCGGAGTTGATAAGGTGTTTCAGAAATTGTGTCCGGGCGCTGCTGGCCAGCCGCATGTTGTTTTACCGAATGCTGGGCATTTTCTTCAGGAAGACGTCGGCCCACAATTGGTTGAGCACACCTGCGAATTTATCGCGCGCACATCCTGATCCGCGGGTCTATTCGCGGATCTCAGCAGGGTCTACGCCCCAAAGGTTGGTTTTCTGGGCCCAACCGCGGTACCCGCCTGCCGTAATCTGGCACCAGTCGATCGAGCAAGTGCCAAGGCGTGCGACAACACCGGACTCGAATTGGGCGCTGATTGGCGCGTTGGGGTCAGGGCTGGTGTGGACGGTCAGCAGCTCGGGTTCGACCAGCACGGTGCGCACCCCGGACAGCAGGGCGTAGTGCACCCATCCTCCGGCTCCGTCGCGATCTTGAACGCGTCGCCAGTTTCCGTATTCGGCTGTGATCTGCAGTGGCATGCCCCGGCGTTTGAACACCCAGTCGATTCGATGTGTCAGTGACGGACCCCGGCGTACGTTCCCCTCGGCTGCCTTCATCGAGACATAGCGGGGCAGCGGCAGGTTCGTCACCGGGCCACGACTGTCCTGCGCGCTGGCGGCTATAGCACCGAACACGGTCAGAAAAAGGGTGAATGCCGCCGGAACAAGGCGATTTACGGGTAGAAAACCACTCACTTACTGTCTGCTCTTGTGCCTGTTGTTCTTGGTGCGAAAAAAGGTCGACTCAATGCCCTTGGGGTTCTTGTGCCCCGCCTTATCCTGCGCCACGATGCCATGGCGTGCGAAGGTTTGCAAAGCAGTGGGAGGGCAGAGGTGCCAAGAGAACGTCTGAGTGTTGTCGTTACGCGACGGTTGCCCGAGGCGGTTGAAACCCGGTTGAGCGAGCTGTTCGATGTGCAGTTGCGCGACACCGATACCCCAATGACCCGCGAGGAACTGGTTGAGGCGGTTAAAACCGCTGATGTTCTCGTGCCGACAGTGACCGACACGATCGATGGGGGTTTGCTGGGTCAGGCGGGTGAAAAGCTGCGACTGATTGCCAACTATGGGGCGGGTGTCGACAATATCGATGTGTCGACCGCTCGTCAGAGGGGCATTCTGGTGTCCAACACGCCAGGCGTTCTGACCGATGACACGGCAGATATGACCATGGCGCTGATTCTGGCCGTGACCCGCCGCATTCCCGAGGGGCTGTCCGTAATGCAGAAGGGCGATTGGGCTGGATGGGCACCCAACGCGCTACTGGGCGGTCGGATCGGCGGGCGCCGTCTGGGTATTCTGGGTATGGGCCGCATCGGGCAAGCCGTTGCTCGGCGCGCCAGCGCGTTCGGCATGCAGGTTCACTATCACAACCGTCGCAGACTGCGCCCGGAAACGGAACAAGAGCTAGAGGCGACCTATTGGGAAAGCCTGGATCAGATGGTGGCGCGGATGGACGTGATCTCGATCCATTGCCCATCCACGCCGTCGACCTTCCATCTGATGAACGCAAGGCGTTTGAAACTGTTGAAGCCGACTGCCGTTGTTGTGAATACCTCTCGTGGTGAGGTGATCGACGAAAATGCGCTGACACGCCAGATACGTTCGGGCGAGATCGCCGGAGCAGGGCTGGATGTTTACGAGCACGGAACAGACGTGAACCCACGATTGCGCCAATTGCCGAATGTAGTGTTGCTGCCCCACATGGGGTCCGCCACGCTGGAAGGCCGCATCGAGATGGGCGAGAAAGTTATTATTAACATCAAGACATTCGAAGATGGTCACAGGCCGCCGGATCAGGTGGTTCCCGCAATGCTCTGACTGCGCGGTGCCCGTGCTTTGGCACAGGCGCAGGCAACTTGAATGCTAATATTTCAGGAGGAAACGATGAAACGAAGTCTGATTTCGGGAGTCTTTTTGTCGGCCATGGTTCTGGCCGCACCAACCTTTGCACAAGAAACAGCAGACGCCGTTGCGCCCGAGGGTGCATCACAAGGGCAGGTTCAGGGCCTGACCGAAGAGGTCGTCGCCGCACTGGAAGCCAAAATGGCCGGGCAGCCGGTCACGTCCGAAAACTGGATGGTTGCCGCTGCTAACCCTCTGGCTGTTGAAGCAGGTGCCAAGGTTCTGCGCGCCGGGGGATCGGCCGCAGATGCGATGGTCGCCGTTCAGGTCGTGCTTGGGCTGGTTGAGCCGCAGTCATCTGGTCTGGGCGGCGGTGCGTTTCTGGTCTGGTTTGATGCCGCTACGGGTAAATTGACCACGTTGGATGGGCGCGAGACCGCGCCGCTTGAGGCGAACCACAGGCTGTTTCACGACGAAAACGGCGAACCGCTGAAGTTCTTCGATGCGGTGGTTGGCGGTTTGTCCGTTGGCACTCCGGGTACGCCCGCCCTGATGGAAGAAGCGCATCGGCGTTGGGGGCGGAGCCCATGGCCTAGTCTGTTTGCCGACGGCATTGAACTGGCTGATGAGGGATTCCTTGTCTCACCGCGCCTCGCCAGCCTGGTTGAGAAAGATGCCGAGCGCTTGTCTCGCTTTCCTGAGACCGCGGCATACTTCTTGCCAGACGGCAAACCGTTGGAACAGGGTCAACGCCTGATGAACCCGGCATATGCCGAAACTCTTCGGGTTCTGGCCAGCGAAGGGTCGGCAGGGTTTTACGGCGGTGAGATCGCTGCGGGTATCGTAAGTACCGTTCGTAGTGCACCGGGTAATCCGGGCGTTCTGTCGGGTATTGATCTGGCGCTGTATCAGGTGATCGAGCGTGAACCCGTCTGCGCCACCTATCGCGCCTATGAGGTGTGTGGGATGGGCCCGCCTTCATCGGGCGCTCTGACCGTTGGCCAGATTTTGGGCATGCTGGACGGCTATGATCTTGCTGCAATGGGGCCTGAGGACGCGAATGCATGGCGCTTGATCGGCGATGCCTCGCGTTTGGCCTTTGCGGATCGCGGTCGCTATATGGCGGACCACGATTTCGTCCCAATGCCGACGCAGGGTCTCGTGGACCCGGCTTACCTGTCCGAGCGTGGCGCACTGCTAAGCGGCGACTCTGCCCTGATCGAGATTGCTCCGGGCAATCCCGAATTCGATCACGCGTCGAACTGGGCCGACGACGTCTCGATCGAGTTGCCCTCGACCTCGCATATCTCGATCGTGGACCAGTACGGCAATGTGCTGTCAATGACGACGACCATCGAAAACGGCTTTGGCTCGCGGCTGATGACCAACGGGTTTTTGCTGAACAACGAGTTGACGGACTTTTCGTTCAAGACTCACAGTAACGGCGTGCCGATTGCCAACCGCCTGGAACCGGGTAAGCGTCCACGCTCGTCCATGAGCCCGACAATCGTGATGCAGGACGGCGCGCCCGTTCTGGCCATCGGATCACCGGGCGGCAGCCGCATCATTGGCTACGTCGCCAAGTCGATCATCGCCTGGGCGGATTGGGACATGGACGTGCAACAGGCTTTGTCGCTGCCGCATCTGGTCAACCGTTTTGGGACCTATGACCTGGAACAAGGCACGGCGGCTGAGGGCTTCTCGGACACTCTGATCGGGCTTGGGTTCGAGGTCAATCCGCGGGATTTGACCTCTGGTCTGCATGCAATTGAAATTGGCGACGTGCTGGTTGGCGGTGCTGATCCGCGCCGCGAAGGGATTGCGCTGGGCGAATAGGCCAGCGTCCAAAAGGGAGAAAAACATGGTGCAGGCCGTCGCTTTGCCGCGAAACGAAGATGGGATTGCGGCGGCTGTCGGCATCCTCAAACAACAATTCGGTGACCGGCTGCAGACCGGGCAGGCCATCCGGGAACAGCACGGCCACACCACCACCTGGATCGAAAACCAATCCCCTGATGCGGTGGTCTTTCCGACTTCGACAGACGAAGTGTCCGAAATCGTGAAAACCTGCGCGGCGCATAAAGTACCGGTGATTGCCTTCGGCACAGGTACGTCGCTTGAGGGGCACGTGAACGCTCCTGCAGGCGGTATCTCGGTCGACTTGTCCCAGATGAACAAGGTACTGGCCGTGAACCCGGGTGATCTGGACTGTGTCGTACAACCGGGCGTGACGCGCGAAGACCTGAATACGCATCTGCGCGATCAGGGTTTGTTTTTCCCGATTGATCCCGGCGCGAATGCCTCATTGGGGGGGATGGCGGCGACACGGGCGTCTGGCACAAATGCAGTCCGCTACGGCACGATGAAGGACAATATCCTTAGCCTTGAGGCCGTGATGCCCGACGGACAGATCATCCGAACCGGACAGCGGGCCAAGAAATCCTCGGCCGGGTATGACCTGACCCGTTTGCTGATCGGGGCCGAAGGGACGTTGGGCATTATCACTGAGCTCACCCTGCGCCTTCAGGGTATACCCGAGGCGATCACCTCGGCCCGCTGTTCCTTTCCCACGGTGGATGCGGCCTGTCAGGCGGTTATGATGACGATCCAGTATGGCGTCCCGGTGGCTCGGATCGAGCTGCTGGACGAGATGTCGGTCAAAGCCGCCAACGCCTATTCCGGGCTAAGCCTGCCGGAAACGCCGCTGCTGCTGCTCGAGTTTCATGGGTCCGAGAGTGGCGCGGTCGAGCAGGCCGAAACCTTTGGACAGATCGCCGAAGAGTTCGGCGGCAGCGATTTCGCCGCGACCTCAACAACCGAAGAACGCAACAAGCTTTGGCAAGCGCGTCACGATATGTACTGGGCATGCCTGCAGCTGCGGCCGGGTGCGCGTGGGATTTCGACGGATGTTTGTGTCCCGATCTCTCGTCTGGCGGAGTGCGTGACGGCAACGCAAGACAAGGCCCGTGAGCTCGGGCTGATGGCGCCGATGGTCGGTCATGTCGGGGACGGCAACTTCCACAGCCTGCTTCTGATCGACATGGAAAACGCCGACGAGGTCGCCAAAGCCGACGCGTTTGTCGGATGGTTGAACGATCTTGCGATCTCGATGGAAGGGACCTGCACAGGCGAACACGGAATCGGGCAAGGTAAGCGGCCTTACTTGTCCAAGGAACTTGGGTCGGCGGTCACTTACATGGCGGCTATCAAAAGGGCGTTGGACCCGGAGAACATCATGAACCCAGGAAAGATTCTACCGAATGCCTAGTCTCGCTGTATTCTCGGGAATTCCGTCTCAAAGCCACAACTGCGCCCAATTCCACCGGTATCACTCGCACAAAATGCATTGATTGATTTCGGGGTCAAAATGGACGCACTCAGGTTCATTGGTTTTGTCTTGATTGTGGGGCTGGTTATCGCTGGCCTCGACTACTATCAGCAGGACAAGAAAACGGACGAAACGCTGTCGCTGAATGCGTATTTTGATACTGTCTCGGCGCGTTTCGATCGGGGGCAAAAGGAACGCGAGATCAAGAATGTTGCGAGAGAACGGCAGGAAAAATGGGATGCAGGGGCCAAATCCTATCTGCCTGAGCCTCCCACCGATTGGGTGCGTCACGCACTGACCGAGACCGACAACGCCGCCGTGTCGAAGGTTCTTTCCACTTTTGGGCCTACGCCTCTTGTTAGCTCGATCAGCGACCCGGCCGAGCTGGCGCAACTCAATAGAGCGGGAAAAGAAGGTGTTCTGCGAAAGCTGGACGATACGGGCACCGTTTACGCAAAAGATGATGAACTTGTCTGGCTGGACATCGCGCTCAAGCCGAAGGCCGCAAGAAACACGCTTGCGGGGCTCGCGCTGAGTGCACAGGATGCGTTTCTGAACGGAATGCAGGTCCAACAAGGCTTTGCCGTGATTGACGGTGTGGCCTTCATGGAGACAGTGGGACATCTGCTGGATGGCGGCGACAAACCCGAATTTCGTGCGTTCACGGGCCGCATCGGCTTTGACCAAGAGGTGGTCATCCGCCTGCACACCAACGCCAACGATGCTACCATTCGCGAGGTGCTCGGACTGGTAGATTATGCTGGTTTGAACCAGCTTTTGCCGCATCCGGCTTTGGTGGTTGCCAACGGGATCGAAGTCCCGCTGGCCCAGCAGCCGGACATCGCAGATCAAATGCACAACCTTTATGAAACGATGCAGGCCGCCCAGCTGAAATTGGGGCAGGAAAAGTTGAAAAATCTGGATGCCGTTTCTGTTTTGGCAAATACGCTGACCAGTTCAGGGTTCAATTCCGAAGGCGTTCTGGACATCACCAACGGTGAGGTGTTCGAAAACCAGGAGCTGTCGCAACTGGCCTACATGCGCACTCAGAACCTGCTGCTGACATCTGCATTGAACGAAAAGGCCCCCCAATTGGTAAGCGCGGGCGGCATCGGTGGCTTCCTGAAGGGGTTGATCGGCAAAGCGTCGCAAGTCGCGGCCAGCGCCGAGGCGGCCGCGTCGCGACCCGCAGCGCCACGCGAAGTCAAAGTCTCCAAGGGCGGGTTGGGTGCTTCATCATGTGCCTCTTTGGGTAGCAGCAAACGATGTTCGGTCGGAGGCAACTAAGACCATTCACACCAAAAACGACGATCCGCGCCATGGGCGGGTCGTTTTTTTTATATCACTGGTCGGATGAATGTCGCGCCGATCCCCTGAAATGCGCCATATGGTGTCAACTGAATTCAAGGGGAGACGCCCGGTTATGAAAACCCAAGTCAAAGCACTGGTCGTCGGCGGTGGTGCCGTCGGTACTTCGATTGCATATCACCTCGCCAAGGCTGGCTGGGACGATGTGATGCTGATCGAGCGGGACGAGTTGACCTCGGGGTCAACCTGGCATGCTGCCGGTCTTTTGCCCCTGTTCAACATGTCCTACGCGACAACGCATATCCACAAGTACTCGGTCGACTTCTACAAGACCCTTGAAGAGGAAACCGGCCTCAACGCTGGATTTGCTGTGGTTGGCAACCTGCGGATGGCGCAGACGCAGGAGCGTATGGACGAATACATGCTCTACGCCTCGACAGCCGAGACATGTGACGTCGCTTATGAGTGGCTGACGCCCGAGCAGATCAAGGAGCGCTGGCCGCTGATCGAAACCTCGGACCTGAAGGGTGCGATCTACCACACCGAAGACGGCTATATTAACCCGGCCGACGTGACACAGGCGATGGCCAAAGGGGCGCGCCAGCGCGGTGTAGACATTGTCCGCAAATTGCAGGCCGATGCTTTCCACTGGACCGGCACCCATTGGGAGGTCACCTGCACCAAGATGGTCGAAAAGGGCGGCAACCTTGTCGAGAGCGATGAGCAGGTGGTGATCACTGCCGAGCATGTCGTGACCGCATCGGGCAACCACGCACAGCGCACCGCCAAGATGCTGGGCATCAAGATGCCTGCCATCCCGGTTGAGCACACCTTTATCGTCATGGACAAAGACCCCGAGCTGGTCAAATGGCGTGAAGCGGGCAATCCCGAACACCCCGTTGTGCGCGACGCGGACAACGAATCCTATGCGCGCGAAGAACGTGGCGGCTGGATTCTGGGTATCTATGAACACGGCGCCCCGGCGCGTTTTGAACACGGCGTGCCGGACAGCTTCCGTGCAGACCTGTTCCCGTTGGATCTGGACCGGATCGCGGACCAGTACATGGCGATGGCCGAACGCGTTCCGTCTTGCGCCGAATCCGGTCTGAAAGACGATTTCAACGGCCCAATCTGCTATACGCCTGACGGCAACCCGCTGGTTGGCCCAGCTCCGGGTCTGCGTAACATGTGGCTGGCCGAGGGCTTCTCGTTCGGGATCACCGCCGCGGGCGGCACCGGCTACTATCTGGCTCAGATGATGGTCGATGGCGAAGCCGAGATCGACATGGCTTCGCTGGACCCCAAGCGCTACAGCAGCAACTGGATGACCACCGAGTTCGCGGCGCGCAAGAACGAAGAGTGCTATGAGCACGTCTACATCCTGCACCACCCGGATGAAGAGCGTGAAGCCTGCCGTCCACTGCGTACTGTTCCGGCTTATGGCCGGCAGAAAGCCCGTGGCGCTCAGTTCGGCTGGGTCAACGGCTGGGAACGTCCGAACTACTTCGGCCCGCTGGATGCGCCGGACAGCTTTGACAAGGAAAGCCGCAGCTTCCGCCGCGGTGGCTGGTGGCAATATGCCGTTGAGGAAGCCAAAGCGATCCGCGAAGGCGTTGGCCTGATCGACGCATCGGCCTTCACCAAGCATGTCGTCAAAGGCCCCGGTGCGACCCAGTTCCTGGATTGGTTCACCTGCAACAAGTTGCCTAAGGTCGGTCGTATCAACCTGACCTACGCGCTGACTTCGCACGGCACCACGCGCACGGAATACACCATCGTCCGCAATGGCGAGAACAACTACTACATCGTTTCCGCCGGTGCCTGGACCGAGTACGACGCCGACTACCTGCGTAAGGCGGCCGAGGACAAGATGGAGGAGTTCGGTTACATCGAGATCCAGGACGTGACCACTCAGTGGGGCGTCTTCGCCATCGCCGGACCCAAGTCGCGTGACGTCCTGAAAGAGGTCATCAAGGACGCCGATCCGGAAACCGCTCTGTCCAACAAGCGCTTCCCATGGCTGTCGGCCCGCCAGATCGAGTTGGGCATGTGCCCGGTCAACGCGATCCGTGTGGCCTATACCGGTGAACTGGGCTGGGAACTGCACCACCCCGTAGAGATGCAGAATTACCTGTTCGACCTGCTGGAAAAAGCCGGTGAAAAGCACGGTATGAAGCTGGTCGGTGCGCGTGCACAGAACTGGCTGCGTCAGGAGAAATCCTATCGCGCTTTCGGTACCGAGCTGGGCCGCGACGCGACACCGCTGGAAGCCGACCTGCCGCGCTTTGTCGATCTGTCCAAAGATTTCCACGGTAAGGCCAAGCTGGAAGAGACAGGCGTGCGGGTGAAATGCTGTACATTGCTGATCGACGGGCCGGACGATGCTGATCCGTGGGGTCGCGAGGCGCTGTACACGCCGGAAGGTGAGCGCGTGGGTCGTCTGACCTCGGGCGGCTACTCGGTCGCGTTCGAGAAATCCATCGGCATGGGCTATGTGAAACCCGAGCTGGCTGTCGAAGGCACCAAGCTGAAGGTCAAAATGCAGGACAAGCTGTGGGATGCGGTCGTCACCTGCGACAGCCCCTACGATCCCAAGAACGAAACCATCCGCAAGGACGGTTGATCAAACAAAGGCCCCGGACATCTCCGGGGCCTTTCTTGTTATGCGGACAATTCGTCAAAACATTCCAAGGCTTTGGCTGCGTACATCATCGACGGACCGCCGCCCATCTGAATGGCCATGGCCAGAACATCCGACACTTCCTCGCGGCTTGCGCCAGCTTTGATCAGTGCTTCGGTGTGAAGCGTAATGCAGGGTTCGCAACGGGCTGCGATGGACATGCCCAAAGCGATCAATTCCTTTGTTTTGTAGTCCAGCGTGCCACCTTCCTTGACCGACTTTCCAAGTGCCCCAAAGGCACGGGCGGTGTCGGGGATGGCCGCGTTTAAATTGCGCAGGTTCTTACGCGTATCCGAGAGTTTGTCTTGCCAGGTCATTTTTGGGGTTCCTTCACACATATCGCATTCGGAATATGTGGTAGGCCATCGACCGGCTTTGATTTCGATCAGGTTGCTGGTTTTTCCCCGACAAAGGCGAGGTTGTTGGCTGGCATCTCAATCACTTCGACCAGGGTCAGCTGGCTACGTGCATACAGATCCAGAATATCGGCATCGTTTTTGTAGCCGATTTCGGGGTCTTGTTGCGTCAATGCGGTGTGAAAGCTCTGATCTCCGGTGCTGGTGAGTTCGCCACCACGCATGAACGGCCCGTACAGCACAAGGCGGCCACCCGGGTTCAGGGACAAAGCGGCCTCGGTGACCAGAGTTTCAACCTCGGGCCAGCTGATCAGGTGCAGAAGATTGATCAAAACGATCAGGTCTTTGGCCCCGTGGTCCGCGTGCCACCCAGATTGGATGGCGTTCAGCTCGGCCGCCGGGGCAATGTTCCCGATGCCATCTGCATAAGCATCGATTGACGCGCGGCGGTCCGGGTCGATCTCACTGGGTTGCCAGTTCAGACCGGGCAGACGCTGCGCAAAGGCGGCGACATGCTGACCCGTACCACTGGCCAGTTCCAGAGCGCGGCCCCTATGCGGCGCGACACGACCCAACAGATCGCAAAGCGCATCCGCGTTTCGGCTGGCCGCCGGGGCAACCAGTTTCTGTCCCTCAGTTGCTGAGGCAACACTTGCATTCGGAGGAAGCTTACGAGTGGTCATGCGCACAACCTTTCCGGTTTCAGGGCCGCAATACTAGGCGCGTCCAAATCCGATTGAGACCCGGACACAAGGTCCGCCACCAATTGCGACGCAGCGGGCGCCGTTTGGAACCCATAGCCGCCTTGGGCCGCGGACCAGATGAAACTGGGATCGGCGGGATCGGGCCCCAGGACCAGGGTGCCGTCCGGTGCAAAACTGCGCAGCCCGGCCCAGTTTGTTTCGACCCGCGTGACAGGCTGGGTCACCATCGCTTCGTACCGGGCCAGCCCCTCGGCCAGAACCATATCATCGGCATAGGCGTCGTGTGGGAAACTGGGATCCGCTTCGCAGGGCGAAACCAAAAGTTTCCCGGCATCCGGTTTTGCATACCAGCTTTCGCCCGCGCCCAAAATCAGGGGCCATCCCGTGAGGTCATGCCCGGCAGGCGCAGGAATACGCGCCATTGACCGGCGGCGTGGCTCGATGCCGATGGGGGTTATCCCCGCCATTGTCGCAACCTCATCCACCCAGGCCCCTGCGGCATTCACCAGATTGCGGGCTTCATAACTGTCTCCGGCCTGTACGATCCAGTGCCCCGATTTTTCAATGGAGGTAACCTTTTGCCGGGTTAAAACCGTACCGCCATTTCCCCGGATCACACGGGCAAAATCCTGCAGCATTCGGTCCGTATCAATGTCGAAGGCTGCAGTGCTTGCGGCCGCAAACCCGACCGTCTGCAGGTTCAGGATCGGAACTCTTGCCGCCGCATCCTCAAGCGGAATTTCCTGCAGCCGAAGGTCTTTCTGATCCTGCAGAAACACCTCGCGTTGGTCCTTGCTGCCAATCAACATCAAACCACGCGGGGAGAGGTACCCGTTCGAAACCAAATAGGCTTCGCTTGCGGCGTTCAGCGTCTTGACGGAAGGCGGGCCATAACCCTTTTCGAACAACGCCGCGGACCGGCCTGAGGTGTGGTAGCCCAGTGCCTCTTCGGCCTCGAGAACGACAACGTGGCCATGTTCGGACAACCGCGCACCTGCGCTTAACCCCGCGATGCCACCGCCTATGACAAGGAAATCTATCACTCTTTTCTGCGCCTCGAGGTTGCCGTAACAGCAGTCGTTTTCTGATGTGCCGTCATTCACAAATGGACCATCGCACGCGGTACACCGTTGGGAAAGAGGTGTAATTTCCGTAATGTAAACTTGATCCTGCGCACCCGGCCTGCTTTTAGTGCGGCCAAATCGGAATCGGAGACACACGTGACACCGGCAGAGTTACACCCAATGGCCACGGGGCATATCCCCTCATACGTCACGCAGGCAGACGGCAGTGACTTTTTGCTGACATTCATGTTCGTGTTCACAGTTCTGGTGATCGTGCTGATTGGCGTCGGGTATTTCACCCTGCATTCGATCCCCGAAAAGATCGCACATGAATCCAACCATCCCCAGTTTCAGCTTGTCGGGATCCTGGCGCTTTTGGCGCTGTTTACCCATAACGGCCTGTTTTGGGTTGCCGCCATTCTGGTGGCCGGGTTCCAGTTCCCAGATGTAGCAGCCCCGCTGCGTGCCATTGCCGACGCGATCCGGTCATTGGGTAAACAAGGCAACGAAGCGCCTGCGCCTCAACCGCAAGCCACCGCGCAGCAGGAGCACTAAGGCATGCTGGAAACACTGATGTGCGCACTGGTCACAGTGCTGCCCGATTACCTGTTCCGGCGCTATGTTCAGGGCAAACGGATCGGCCACGAGATCACTCTGTTCACCATGTGGTATGAGTTGCGCTGGGGCCTGACCACCTGCGCCATTCTTGCGCTGACCGTCATCACCACGCTGTTCTACTTCCATCCGGCCAGTAAAACGGCGGCATCGTATTTTCGAACCGTGACAATCCTGCCGCAACTGGGCGGTCGTGTCTCTGAGGTCTACGTGACCAACAACCAGCAGGTCGTTGCGGGTCAGCCGATTTTCAGGATCGAAGACTTCACTCAGACCGCGCAGGTCGAAGCCGCGCATGCACAGATTGCACAGGTTCAAGCCTCGCTGAAGGTCGCAGAAACCGATCTGGCCGAGGCCGAGGCTGGCATTGCCGGCGCGCGCGCCGCACTGGACCAGTCGCTTGAAGATCTGGAACGGAATACGACCCTGCGCGACGAGGGGTCCAGCGCAGTGCGTTTGGCCGAGATTGACCGGCTGGAAAACCTTGTGGCCGAGCGAGAGGCGCAACTGACCGCCGCACAGTCTCGTCGCGCCGCCGTCATACAACAGATAGAAGAGCTGATCCCGGCGCAACTGGCCAGCGCGAACGCGCAGTTGGATGCCGCCCTGACCGAGCTGGACAAAACCGTTGTCAGTGCCGGGGTGACCGGGCGGGTTGAGCAGTTTGGCCTGCAGGTGGGTGACTACGTCAGCCCGCTGTTGCGGCCTGCGGGCATTCTGGTTCCGTCAAGTTCGGGCCATAACAGGTTCGAGGCTGCGTTCAATCAAATGGCGGCCCAGGTCGTCAAACCCGGCATGATCGGAGAGCTGGGCTGTATGACCAAACCTTTCACCGTCATCCCGATGGTGGTGGTCGAGGTACAGGATGTGATCCCCTCGGGCCAAATCCGTCCGACAGATGAACTGCGCGACGTTCAGAACAATACCAACCCGGGCTCGATCCTTGTTTACATGGAGCCTCTGTACAAAGGCATGGCTGATGACATCCCACCGGGCAGCAACTGCCTGGCAAATGTCTATACCGACAATCATGAACGGCTTGAACATGAAGACCTTGGCTTCTGGCACGCAGCCGCGCTGCATGTGATCGACACAATCGGTGTGGTCCACGCCGCAGGCCTGCGCCTGCGTCTGATCCTGATGCCGGTGAACACGTTGGTTTTGACGGGGCATTGATGTCGAAAGGTTCATCTCGTGGTGTCTGACCGGATGAACCAGTGCTTCAAAGGGCTGTAGTTAGCCCAAAGCGGACCTTTAGAACCGAGTTTGCAATGTCCGATATGCGAACAAGTCCGGTCATTCGCATTCACCGATGCAACACCCGGAAGTGGCCCGGCCGAGAATTTTCGGCCAAGCGTCCCTTCGAACAAACGTAAAGCTGTTTCTTAGTTGGGTTTTGAGACAATTACGCTGGTTTCTGGGTTCAGATCATCGTTCGGATCCGTCAAAATGCCAGCTGGAAAGGAAACCGAGATAGGGCGGTCCTTTGTATCAAGGCAGAGCATGTGGTTATTGTCCCCGTCACCCAGATCGGCAAGCGCGGCGGGCGTAACCGTGCGTTGAGATCCATCTTCGGCCTCTACGATGATCCTGTACAGATCGCGTTCCGCATCGCCAGGTTCCTTGCCGTTCGCCAGCGTAACGCCACCCGCCCATGTTACTCGAATAGCCTGTACGATGTTGTCATTTTGACAAAGGCTTCCTCTGGTTCGGCGTGGCCCCAAGTTTCCGACCAAAGTCCAATCTTCAACAACCTCGGCCAGGATCAATGAAGGCCCGTCTTCCAGCGCAGTCACGGCGACTGAGGCACCTCGAAAATCAAGCGTTCCATCGATGGAATGAAGGTGTCCAATGACCTCGACTGCAACCGGAGGATCCTCGGAAACACTCCCAAAATCCCCGATGAGAAGCACCGTGCGCAATTCACCAGGATCGGTAGCAGGCAACACCGACGCGCAATGCATTGTGCCGATCTGGCCTGACTTTGTTACGACTCTGAAGTCACCGGCCTGCAAGGTTTCCAGATCTACCTCGGTCGAAAAGATGACGGGCATCCCGTCTTTGCCCCTGGAACCTCTGCAAATGAGATTTGCTACTCGAGGCAACGCCTCGAGCCCGTGGAAAGCAGACAGCAACTCGGCATCTTGTCCTCCAGCTGAACTCGGCAACCCGAGGTTCGGGGTTGTATCTTCAAGTTCTCGACTTGAGACGTCCTGCGCGCCCGCAGCCGTTCCCGACAAGACAAACGCAGCGGCAGGTGCGAGCAATCTGATCGCTTGGCTCCACTTCCTAAACTGCTTCAGCAATTAGGTTTTCTCCACATTTGGCCCTCAGCGCTGTGGGCTTTCGAGCTGTTACGTGTTGGAGTTTTACAAACACACGCAAACAAGTTTGGTCGAACTTGCCGTTATGCGGTTGCCAACAACGCATCGGAAAGCTCGTATTCCGAAAGTGCCCCAGGTGCACCTATTGCAACAAGCCTTGTTTCGGGTTTTCGGTGGCCCCATGCGCCATCCCTTGCGATGTCCATGCGCTTTCCGACCACCTGTACAAGAATGCGATGATCCGGATCCTCCTCGCTAAAAACAAAGCCCTTGAGGCGATAAACGTCGCCCGGAAGCTTGCGAATTGCACTCCGAAGAGAAGACAAGCTTATCGGGCGTTCAGCTTTCATCATAGTTGTTGAGAAGCTGTCCGAGTGATCAGAGTGGTGGCAACCACAATCCGGTCCATGTTCGTGATGATCGGGTATCTCTGTTTCGAGCTGTTCGGCGGCAAAACGACCAACGGAAAGAAGAATATCCAGTGGGACATCTGCGTTGACGGCTTCGACCAGACGATATCGACGGAAGCGAGACCCGAGCCAATCGTGCACCCTTTGAACAGCCGCCCTGTCGACGAGGTCGACCTTGTTCAAAATAACCATATCCGAGAACGCGATTTGACGGAGCTTCAGTTCCATTTGCTCCGGCGCAGAAAATAGCTGTTCCGCATCGACCAGGCACATGAGGCTGTCCAAGCGGATTATGTCCCGAAACTTTTGATCGGTGAATGTCATTGCAATTGATGACGGGTCCGACACTCCACTGGCTTCAAGGACGATGTATTCCGGTTTCTCAGGCCGGGCGAGAACGGCCTCTACCGTTTCGATCAGGTCATCTCGGATCGAGCAGCACACGCAGCCATTTGCCAAACTCATCACATTATCTTCGAGACCGACGACCAAGTCGGCGTCAACGTTTATTGATCCAAAATCATTCACCAGAACCGCAACCCGCAACCCGTGATTGCCGGTCAGGATGCGGTTCAAAAGCGTTGTCTTACCGGCTCCAAGAAAGCCGGTAAGGATCGTTACGGGGATTGCAGATGACGACCCAAATTCGATCATGTCATCACTCCGCCTTCTTCTTGCGGTTCGGGATGACATCATCGACCTTGATAACGAAATCACTGGGCCACTCTGGATCGGGAGCCCGGAATACGTCAGCTGGATAGTATTCCTTGGGGTCAATCTCCATGTCGCGGTATTTCTGGTCCTGCTGTTCGGCGCGTGATGACCGCGGTGCTGGCGGCTTGATTTCATCCGGCAACGTGATCTTGCCTTCTGCTTCCATCTTGCCCAATTCGCGGAATGGCGCGACCGAACCAGATTTTCCGGGAAGTGTCGCCTTCCGATACCAGATTGCATCTTTGGTGACGTTGACGACGGCGACGTCCAAACCCCAAGCGAACAGCCCATCATAGTGGGCACGGATTCCCGCCAGCATTTCGGCATCGATGTCCTCGTCTTGCGTATAGTGGGTTACCATCGCAAGCCGGGGGCGCGCCTCAGCCATCATCTTACCGACCGCATAGTGCGATGTATGATGCGTATCTATCGTGTAGTTGAACAGTTCTTGCGGCAGACCGTATTTGTAGGTCATCAACTGACCGATATCCTGTCCGGACATTTCGGTCACAAACACATCGACGCCATTTCCGTATTCAAGACTCAGTTCATCAGGGCGGCCGTCGCCGGTCCAAACAAAGCTCAGCCCGTTCCAATCCAGCCGATATCCGACTGCGCCGTCCTTGGCATGGCTGCGCGGCCAGGACCGAACAGTCACACCGTCTTGGTCGTAAACGATGCCGCCTTCTTGTCGGAAATCGAACTCGTTGACCTCGATCTCATAGCCGTCCCCGATCGGGAATACATCGAAGGCCTCAAGATGCCATTTCAGCATCTGCTGCATGCCCTTGACCATTCCGGCTGTACCAAGCTCTGGTGTCCGACCAGAAGGGCCGTGAATGCGCAGCGGCGTATATCCACCAGACCAAGCCCGGAACGGGTAGATGTAAGGGATGTCTGCATAGTGATCGACATGCAGATGCGTGATGAAGATGTCGTTGATCAACTGCCCCGGAACCTGCATCCCGATAATGTTGCGGACGCAGCCCGAGCCGAAGTCGAAGAAGAACCTCTTTCCATTACCCAATTCGACCATGATGCAAGTCCCAGCCTGATCTTCGCGGGGCGGAAATGGCGTCGAGCCACAGAACGATATCCGCATTTCGTCGGGCCCGAGGTCTTCGGAAAGCGGGAAATAGTTCGCGTTCGAACCTGTCATGTATTTGGTAGGACGGAAGTACTCCGGCAGAGTGATGCCCCCGGCGGGCCTGCCGCCGTACGGGTTCTTTAGGCTTTCGCCCAGTGGTCCACCACCGGGGTGTGCCTGTGCAGTTCCTGTACCGTAGCTAACGGCACCGGTCGCGACCGCACCTGCTGCCAGCCCCTGCATAACGTGTCGCCGGGAAGGGTTTTCGATGTCGTCAGATTTCTGGATCTGTTCGTTCTTAAGTTCTTTGCCGTTGTCTTCTTTTGTCATGGCTGTGCCCTTAGTTGGAAATGCTACGAAGGTTGCGCTTCACCATCCGGCGAAGCTCGTTCACGAGTTCGGATCTGATGTGGGCCCATTCCGCGCGCTCTGTGGCTGTGATCGATGTGTCATCCAACAGCGCAGTAACTTTCTTTAGGTCTTCGATTGCCTCGCTGAGCAACGCATCCGTTTCGGTACGCCCTAAAAACGCATTGGAAAGCTCTGGAAGCTCATCACTCAGTTCCCAAGTCACTGGATAATCCTCGGTTCCCACTATCTATTCTGACATCAAGATGAGTGCGGTTGACGACATGCGCCAAGTGAGTCACCGTGAGTTGGGGGTGAGTTTGCTTTGAACCAAGCTAATGAATTGCCGATAGATCAAGATGTTGCGCCGCCATCGCCGGAGCTTGTCCGACAGGCACTTCAGAGCGTTGTATCCAGCGTCGCGTTCCAGGCTTCGCCTCGCCTCCAGCAGTTCCTTACTTACGTGGTCGAAGAAACTCTCGCAGGTCGCGGTGCCCAGATCCGGGGCAAGGCAATCGCGGTCGAAGTCTACGGTCGGAGCATTGATGGCACCGGTGGTCGAAACCTTGTCCGCGTCGAAGCCAGACGGCTGCGGCGACTGCTAAATGAGTTTTATGAAGATCAATGGGACGGTCAGGGAGTTCGCATTTTTGTTGATTCCGGCGGATACAAACCACGGTTTTCGCAAGGTAGGACGACAGGATGCGACAACTCAAGTGCTCAGGACAGCGACCTGCTTGGCGGGCATCGACGTCTGGTCCAGCTGCTGCCAATTGGGCTGGGTTGCCTAGTGTTGATTGCGGCGACAGGCTTTTGGTTTACTCGGGATAACAAGGCGGTTTTGCCCACAACTCAATCCATCGAACAGGCTGAGCGAACTGCGCTTGGCGAGCAATCTTTGACACGGCTTCAGGCGGCTAATCTTGCGGATCAGGCCCGAGGCATGTTTTTTCCGGTTTTTGACGTCAAGCGCCAGCAAATAGCACTGGGAATGTTTCAGCATGCGGCTGAACTCGACCCCGCACTCTCGGGCGGTTATGCCGGATCGGCACAGGTCCTGGCGACTTTGGCCATGCTGTCCCCTGATGAGGCACAAAGAGATGGCCTCTTTAGCCAAGCTTCTAAGATGTCGAGAAAAGCGCTTGATCTATCTCCCACTGATGCGTGGGCAAACGGTGCAAATGGTTGGGTATTGGCCACCCAAAACAATCCAGTCGAGGCTATGAAATACGCAAGACTGTCGGTCGAGCTTGCGCCGAATGATGGTCACATTCTGGATCTTGTCGGCATCACCGCCATCATGGCGGGCGCCCCAGAACTTGCGGCTGAGGTGAGCAATCCAGAAAGACTCAGGTCAGGATCGGGCCGCTTTGGCGCACGAAACATTTGGGGTGTATCGCAACTGATGCTCGGGAATTACGAAAAGGTCGTAGACGCCTTTAAAGGAGCGCCCGCTGCCGGTGCGCCTGTAAGTGCTCCTTCTCTCCTGTTCCAAGCCGTTGCGCAGGATCAGTTGGGGCATGCCGAAGAAGCTCAGCGACTGGTCAACGAAATGCGTAAAACGTGGCCGGAGTTTCCATCTGAGTTTCTCGCCGGCCGGATTTTCCAAAATGATGACGCAACGCGGCAAGCGATACTGGATACTCTTATCAGATACTGACGAAACGCGTCGCATCATTGCCGCTGGTATGAACGACCGCTCCGCGGAGAAAGTGGCCGTCCATTGGGTTCGTTGATGAATGCCTCAACACTGATGGTCGACGTGTGCGATGCCTAAATTGGAAACAACTGTGCGGCCAAATCAGAAACGAATGCTAAGATTTGCCCCCAAGCCATGTTCTTGGCCATTGGAACGAACAGAATAGCCGTATCCTGCCGTTAGTCTGGCCAGATCAGAAATCTGATAGCCAAGCCCAAGCCCGAGAACGAAGCCATTTGCTCCTCGATTTTGTCCGACTTGTGTAAATGTTCCGAACAATGGACTTGTAACTGTGATTTCGTGCTCACTGTCCTTGTTGGCAAAGAAATCGTACTCGTAACGAGCAAAGGCTATTGGGGTGAGGAGTCCATTTTCAGTCAAGAAGTCTTGTTGGTAGTCAATCCCAATGGACGCCACCAGAGACTCTGCGTTCGCTTTTTCAATCGCGTAGTTGAAATCACCACCGCCGGTCTCTGTGCCTGAACCTTGTTGAATGCGCCCGTAGTTCAATCCAAAAACTGTAGACACCCTTGCACCGCTGTCCAGGTTAAACAGCTTCCGTGCCTGGATACCGGCATGGATGCCCTCTTGGTCCAAATCCGACTTTGCCTCGCCTCCTGTAAAGCCATCAACGGAAGGGTTAGTCCGTTTGGCGTCCGTTTCACCGAACATGTAACCGATCAGCCCAGAGAACTCCCACGTTCCGGTTGTTGTACGCCCATAGACGCCTACGTGATAGCTGTCGGTCGAAAAGTCCTGATCGACTTGATCGTGCTCATCCATGGAGGATGTCCCGAAACCTGCGTACACGCCGACCACACCTCTATTGGTACTTGCGACATCCGCTCCGACCAAAATGGTGCCGAGCGAATAGTCGAATGTCCCAAGGCCGTTGCTTCCATCAACGTCCCCGCTCACATAGGCCGTGTCGATCCACCAGCGCCGATCAGAGCAGTCTATTGCGCCGCTGGGGCGCTGGGCCGTGTCGATCTCGCCTGATGCAACCGGTTGATCCTCATTGCCGAAACCGACAGCTTGATACTTGCGGCAGTCTGCGTGGCTCAGCACGGTGTTGGTTATCAGGTCTAATTGCTCAAGCCCAATGGTCAGGTTGGAGGAATAAGGTTCCGCGTGCACTCGATTGAATCCAGCCAGGCCGGAATTGGTGAGAGTATTGACTGCTACATCTACCGTTGAGCCACTACTGAGCCCTGTCCCCGGTGACGTCGTTGTCGTGTTAGCAACCGCCCCGGCGAGGTTGCTGGCATTTGGCGAATTGGTAACTGCCGGGTTCTGGGGTAGGCTTGAGACCGGCTGAGCAGTGAACGCGATATCAATCTGACCATCTGTGGTCGGCGTGTTGGCTATCGTCAGATTGGACAACGCTGGCAGAGATCCTCCTGCAACGAGCGTCGGTGAGTCTCCATCAAACCTTGAGGCTTGAAAAACCGTGTAATTGTTGCCGGCAGCATAGTCTTGCGCAGTCAGGCCGGGCCGAGCAGCTTCGACTTGTATGGTCGCGCGGTCAATTCCCGTCACCGGCCCGCTGGATGACACCAAGTCAGCTTTCTGTCCGGCCGTCGGGTCGACTTCACTTAGGAGGCTTGATCCAGTTTCAAAGTTAATTCCACCACTATTTTTGAGTGTGCCAATTGAAGAGCCCGGCGAAAGCACCCCGCCGTTCTTAACCGTGAAGTTGAAGGCGTTCACGGTCCCCGTTCCGGCCAGCGTGCCAAAATTCTCAAAGTTTACGGTGTTCAAGCTGCTTGTGGTATCGAGGCGAACAGTCGTGCCAGCGGCTATCGCCATATCGCTGGTTGAGGAAATCGAACTATTCGTCAGTGTGAAATCGGAAGCCTCAGCAATCCGGGTCTGGATATAGTACGCCCCGAAAACCACTTCGGTAGCCCCCATAACGGTCAGGTTGTCGTAGGTTAACGGTCGGTCTGACTGGAAGTAAACTTCAGTGGGGTCGATATTCGCGCCGTTGAACGGAGCGAACGTCATTGATCTGCCGGAACCAATCGACGTTCCAATCAGGTTCACTCGGAGCTTCCCGTTGATGTTTTTTGCCAAGGCTTCCCGGGAAACAAAGTCTCCGCTACCCGCCGCGACATCAACATTCAGAAGAGTTAACACAGAAGCATTGCTTGGAACGGTGTTTTGGCCTGGAACATACAACTCAATCTCACCTGAGGACGTGATTGAGGAGTTTCCAATTGTAAGTCCTGTAATCGGCCCGTTTGGGATCGGGAGACACGTGCGTTCCGTCGTTGAGATTGTTTGATTAATGCGAGTGCTTTCAGATCCAGAAGCGTATTCTATCCGCGGAGACCCGAGTTCTACGCAGGCCTGTGCGCTTTGGGCCTGTGCGTGGTCCGCCACCAACACATAAGCCAAGCCTCCCAGTGTCAACTTAATGAAAACTGCACGCTGAACATACTGTGTCGCAAGTGCCGAGCCTCTGGTTTCCATAAGCTTTCTCCTCTTACTCCATAGGCGAGAGTACACACATTTGTGATACACCGTGAGTCTTTCCGAGTGCTTTAAAACAGTCAAAAAAGGCCCGCATAACGATGCGGGCCTTTTCGATTTCCTAGGATTTAAAGCGCCTTACTGCGGAATTTCGCCTTCCAGCCCTTCGACATAGAAGTTCATGCCCGCCAGCGTGCCGTCATCAGCGGTTTCGCCGTCGGCCAGCCAGTCGCTGCCGTCTTGCTTTTTGATCGGGCCGGTGAAGGGGTGGTATTCACCAGCAGCCATGGCTGCTTTTAGAGCCAGGGCTTCTTCTTTGACATCAGCCGGAACGGCGTCAGTGATCTCACCGATTGCGACCATGCCTTCACGGATACCGTCCCAGGTGTTCGCGCTTTCCCATGTGCCGTCCATGACAGCCTGGGTGCGGGCGATGTAGTAGGGGGCCCAGTCGTCAATGATCGACGAGACGCGCGGGAACGGAGCGTATTCGCTCATGTCCGAGGCCTGGCCAAAGGTGACAACGTTGCCTGCCTCTTGCGCAGCCGCCTGCGGTGCGGTCGAGTCGGTGTGCTGCAGGATAACGTCTGCGCCCTGTTCGATCAGAACGGTGGCGGCGTCCGCCTCTTTCGCCGGGTCGAACCAAGTGTAAGCCCAAACGATTTTGAACTCGACATCCGGGTTCACCTTCTTGGCGTGGATGTACGCCGAGTTGATACCGCGGATCACTTCGGGGATCGGGTAGGACCCGATGTAGCCGATGATGTTCGACTTGGTCATGTTGCCGGCGATGTGGCCCTGAACAGCGCGACCTTCGTAGAAACGAGCCGAGTAGACCGAGACGTTGTCGGCGGTTTTATAACCGGTGGCGTGCTCGAACTTCACGTCCGGGAATTTCTTGGCGACGTTGATGGTCGGGTCCATGTAGCCAAACGAGGTGGTGAAGATCAGGTCAGCCCCTTCCAGCGCCATCTGCGTCATCACGCGTTCCGCGTCCGGGCCTTCGGGTACCGATTCAACGAACACGGTTTCGACCTTGTCGCCAAAATGCTCTTCGACAGCCAGACGGCCCTTGTTGTGCTCATAGGTCCAACCGCCGTCGCCCACGGGGCCGACATAGACGAAACCGACTTTGGTCTTGTCTTCGGCCATGGCTCCGGTCGCCAGACCCAGAGCCATGGCGGCGCTGGTCAGAAGTGTAGTGAATTTCATGTGTTACTCCCCAAGTTGGTTCAGTTGGCCCCTAGTGCGAGGCATGGAAGGTCCGGCCCAGTGAGGCAGGTGCGCTGCTCTTGTCGGCCGAAAGGATCACAAGCACAAGGATCGTGATGATGTAGGGCGACATTGCCAGATACTCGACCGGAATAGCAACGCCCGCTGCCTGCAAATTAAGCTGCAATACGGTGATACCGCCGAACAAATAGGCACCCAACAGCGCCCGCCATGGCTTCCAACTGGCAAACACCACCAGTGCAAGGGCGATCCAGCCGACACCGGCGGTCATGCCTTCGGTCCACTGCGGGACGCGGATCAGGCTGATATAGGCGCCACCAAGGCCTGCGCAGGCTCCACCAAACAGGATTGCCATGATGCGGATTTTGATGACCTTGTAGCCGAGTGCGTGCGCTGCATCGTGGTTTTCACCCACCGCGCGCAGGATCAGGCCAACGCGGGTGTATTTCAGCGTTGCCCAGACGGCCGCCGTCAGGGCGATCCCGACATAAAGGATCGGATCATGCTGGAACAGGATTGGTCCGATAACCGGAATATCGCTAATCACCGGGATGTGGATGTCGCCCATGCTGGGCGGTTTGATCCCCACATAGCTTTGACCCAGCAGGGCGCTAAAGCCCAGGCCAAACAGGGTCAGCGCAAGGCCACTGGCGACTTGGTTGGCCAGCGCCACCTGTGTCAGCAGCACAAACAGCAAGGACAGCACTGCGCCGCCTATGGCTGCTGCGATAAAGCCCAGCCAGGGCGATCCAGTCTCGACCGAGATCGCAAAGCCGCTGATCGCGCCGACGATCATCATGCCCTCGACGCCGAGGTTCAGAACGCCTGCTTTTTCGACGACCAGCTCTCCGATCGCGGCCAACAGCAGGGGGGTTGCGGCCACCATCAACGAGGCGACCAGAAGGACGGGGTTAATCTCACCAAGGTCCATATTACGCTACCTCGCTACGGGCCGCACGGATGCGGTAGTTTGTCAGAAGATCGAAAGCCAGCAGGAAGAACAGGAGCATTCCCTGAAACACCTGAATGGCCGCGGCAGGCAGACCAAGCTGCGATTGCGCGATTTCACCGCCGATATAGGTCAGCGCCATCAAGCCACCGGCCAGCAGGATACCCACTGGGTGCAGACGGCCCAGAAAGGCCACGATGATCGCGGTGAAGCCATAGCCTACGTTAAAGTCGATGCTGACCACGCCCGAAGGACCCGAGACCTCGAACATCCCCGCCAGACCGGCCAGAGCGCCGGACAGGCCCAGACAAAACAGGATCAGACGGGCAGGGTTCACACCAGCGAACTTGGCAGCCCGAGGGGCCTCGCCCGTCAAACGGATGTGGAAGCCCAGCATATGCCGGTTCAACAGGATATAGGCAAAGATCACAGCAATCAGCGCAGTCACAACGCCCCAATGCATCCCCGACCCGGCGATCAGCTCGGCGTTATGCGCACTCTCATAGGACTGTAGGTTGCGTGAGCCGGGAAAGCCGAACCCTTCTGGGTTCTTCAGCAGACCCAGCGAAACCGAGGCCAACATCTGCTCGGCCACATAGACCAGCATCAGCGAGACGAGGATCTCATTCGTACCAAAGCGCACCTTCAGAAAGGCCGGGATCATCGCCCATAGCCAGCCGCCAAACGCGCCTGCGATCACCATGATCGGGAAAATGTAGAACGCATCCAGCGGATAGAACGCCAGACCAGCCGCAGCGCCAAAGATAGCGCCCATGATGTACTGGCCCTCGGCCCCGATGTTCCAGATACCGGCACGAAAACCCAAAGACAGGCCAATGGCAATCAACACCAGCGGCGCGCCCTTCACCAGCAATTGCGGGCGGTAGTAAAAGGCGAACTCGCCAAACAGGGGCTCCCAGAAAATGGTGCCGATCGCTTCGACCGGGTTCTTCCCCAATATTGCGAACAAGATGCCGCCAAATACCATCGTCGCCAGCACTGCAACCACAGGGGTGGCATAGGACCAAGCCTTGGACGGCTGAGGCCGTTTCTCCAATACAATCACCCGCTCATCCCCCTGTTCTTACTTCTTTTTTGATTTGTCTTAGACATGGGCGACCTCCATCCCATGGGCGCCGCCCATCATCAGGCCGATCTCGTCTACGGTCAGGCCCGTGGTTTCGCGCGGGGCGCTCAGCCGGCCCTCGTTCAGAGCAGCAAAGCTGTCCGAGATTTCCATCAGCTCATCCAGATCCTGGCTGATACAGATCACCGCTGTTCCCTTGGCGGCCAGATCCAGAATAGCTTGCCGGATCGCCGCCGCAGCGGCCGCGTCCACACCCCAAGTCGGTTGGTTCACCACCAGTACATCGGGGTTTTGCAGAACCTCGCGTCCAATCACGAACTTCTGCAGATTACCGCCCGACAATGAACGTGCTGCGTTTTCGGGACCAGGCGTACGGACATCAAAGGCGCTGATGATCCTTTCGGCAAAGCTCTTGGTCTCGGCCCATTTCAGGAAGCCATTGTTTTCAAGCCCTTCGCGAACCGATCCGGTCAGCAGGGCGTTTTCGGTCAGGCTCATGTCCGGCGCAGCCGCGTGACCAAGCCGTTCTTCGGGCGCAGTCAGAACACCCAGCTTACGACGTGCCGTCGGCCCCAGTTTGCCGATCGGCTGACCGTTGAACTTGATCGCATCGGCCGCTGTGGTGATCTCGCCTGACAGTACGCCCAGCAGTTCGTCCTGCCCGTTGCCAGCAACGCCACCGACGCCCAGAACCTCGCCCTTGCGGACCGTCATGTGAACGTTCTTCAACGCCGTTCCGAATTCTGAGGGCGAGGGCACCGACAGCCCACTGACATCCAACGCAACCTCGCCAAACTCGCGCCCGGATCGTTCAGGCGTTTGCAGGGTCGATCCCACCATCATTTCGGCCATGTCCCTTGCCGAGGTCTCGGAGGGCACGCATTCGCCCACATTCTTGCCCAAGCGCAAGATCGTGGCGTGGTCACACAAGGTGCGGATCTCTTCCAGCTTGTGCGAGATATAGAGGATTGAGGTCCCCTCGGAGCGCAATTTGTTCAAAGTCTGGAACAGGATCTCGACTTCCTGAGGGGTCAGAACCGAGGTCGGCTCATCCATGATCAAAAGCTTTGGGTCCTGCAGCAGGCAGCGGATGATCTCGACCCGCTGACGCTCGCCCGCAGACAGGTCACCCACGGTACGGTAGGGGTCCAGAGGCAAGCCATAAGTCTCGGACACTTCGCGGATACGCGACGCCAGATCACCCATCGGAGGCGGGTTTTCCATTCCCAGAGCGATGTTCTCGGCCACGTTCAGCGCATCGAACAGCGAGAAGTGCTGAAACACCATCGCGATACCATCGGCTCGGGCCGCGCGTGGTTCTGGTGGGGCAAAGGGTTGGCCGCGCAGCAGCATCGTGCCGTTGTCGGGTTTCACCAACCCATAGATCATCTTGACCAGCGTGGACTTTCCCGCGCCGTTTTCGCCCAGCAGGGCGTGAACTTCGCCCTCACCGATATCAAAGGACACTTGGTCGTTGGCCACGACGCCGGGATAGGCTTTGGTCAGCCCTTGTAAGCTTAGAAGTGGAGTGGTCACGCGCTCAGGTCCTTCTTTCTTTCATTCTGCCGGGCAGGGCGCAAAAGCTGCGCCGCGACACCAACCGCGATCATCTGCGGGTGTTTGCCCAGGGCTGGATCCCCGATTGGGCAGGTGATCCGGCTGATCCGTTCGGGCGTGTGCCCCAACGCAGCCAGCCGGGACCGGAATCGCGCCCATTTCGTAGCCGAGCCAATCAAGCCAGCAAAGCGGAAATCATACGAAAGCAGCCTATTGCACAGTTCCAGGTCCAGATTGTGTGAATAAGTAAGCACAAGATGCTCGGCATCGCGCGGTGCATGGCGGACCAACTCGGCAGGTTTGGCCGCGGGAACCGTGGTGACACAGTTTGGGACGGCCTGCGGAAACCGCTCTGGCCCGGTATCGACCCATGTGATCGACAGATCGGGCAGCGGGGCCAGAACGTCGACCAACGCACGGCCAACGTGGCCCGCGCCCCAGATCCACAAGTTGCGAGTTGGCTTGTGAACAGGCTCGACCATCCATCCGTCGATCAACTGCGGATCGGGTGCGATCCCCTGACCCCGGGCCGATGCCATCAGACGTTTGACTGATAGTGGCATATCGCCAGTGGCCGTCGGGCGCGCGATGACTGTGTCGTCCAGATCGCCAACGGATTGCGGGTCATACACCTCGCTCAACAACGATACCGCGCCGCCGCAGCATTGCCCCATGTCAGGACCAAGCGCGTGATGGGTCAGGCGGGACGGTGCGGATTGGATCCGCGCGGCTTCAGCCGCCTGGTACTCCAAAGTGCCGCCCCCGATCGTGCCGCTCTGGCCGTCCTCCCAAACAAGCATTGCGGCGCCGACCTCGCGGGGGGATGACCCCTTGATCCCGGCGACAACCACCCGGACCACGCGTCCGTGAGTTTTGACCGCCTCCCTCAAAGCCTCCAGGTCAAATCCCATCAGGTGCCTCCTTTAAACCTTTGGACGCCATGCCAGACCTGTTCGGCCGTGGCAGGGGCATCCAATGCCGGATAGCTGCCCCCGCAGGCCGCCACCGCGTTTGACAGGGCGAGCCAGGCGGAAATGCCCAGCATAAAGGGCGGCTCTCCGACCGCTTTCGAGCGATAGATCGTCTCTTCTCGGTTTTCGGCATCCCAAAGCGCGACGTTGAATACGTCTGGCCGGTCCGAACAGGCTGGGATTTTGTAGGTCGAGGGCGCGTGCGTGCGCAGGTTGCCCTTGCCGTCCCAGACCAGCTCTTCGGTTGTCAGCCAGCCTGCGCCCTGCACATAGCCGCCTTCAACCTGCCCGATATCCAGTGCCGGGTTCAGCGAAGCGCCAGCGTCATGCAGGATATCGGTGCGCAGAATGCGGTTCTCGCCGGTCAGGGTGTCCACGGCCACCTCGGTGACCGAAGCGCCGTATGCAAAGTAGAAAAACGGGCGACCACGACCTTTGATCCGGTCCCACTCGATCTTGGGCGTTTTGTAGAAGCCTGTAGCCGAAAGGCTTATGCGGCCCTGATAGGCCAGCGCGGCGGCTTCGGCGAAGGTGTAACGCTCTTCGCCGACTGAGACGTAACCGTCCGAGAACGACACCGTCGAAGGATCGGCCTGATGCCGTTCGGCCAGATAGTCCGTCATTCGGTCGCGGATCGTGTCGCAGGCGGCTTTCACGGCCATCCCGTTCAGGTCGCTACCCGACGATGCGGCTGTCGCCGAGGTGTTGGGCACCTTTGCGGTATCCGTGGCGGTGATCTTGACCATCTCCAGCGGAATACCAAAGCGCGACGCGGCGACCTGTGCGACCTTCTGGAACAGGCCCTGACCCATCTCGGTCCCGCCATGGTTTAGGTGGACCGAGCCGTCCTGATACACGTGCACCAGCGCACCCGCCTGGTTCAGGTGGGTCAGCGTAAACGAAATCCCGAACTTGACCGGAGAGAAGGCGATGCCTTTCTTGATCACTCTGTTTTCAGCGTTCCATTTATGGATCGCAGCCTTGCGCGCGACATAGTCACTGGTTTTCAGCAGAGCTTCGGTCATCCCGTGCAGTTCGAAATCGCTGACCTCCATCCCGTACGGCGTAGTGTTGCCGCCTGCGGGCAGAGGGCGCACTGGCGCGTCGCCCATTTCAACTGCGCCCCGGCTGGTCAGGTCTTCGTGCGGGTCGGGGTGACCCAGTGGTTTCTCTGCTGGCCGCGTCTCAGCGACTTTATGTGCCGGTTCGTAGTAGTTCCGGCGGCGCAGCTCGACCGGGTCCAGACCCAATTCATGCGCGGCGTGATCCATGACGCGCTCGATGCCAACCATCCCCTGTGGACCGCCAAACCCGCGATAGGCGGTGGCGGATTGGGTATTGGTCTTGAGCCGGTGGCTTTCAATCCGCGCATTGGGCAACAGATAGGCGTTGTCCGAATGCAGCATTGCGCGGTCCGCAACGGGCAAGGACAGATCCTGCGCCCAGCCGCAGATCGCGTAGTGGTGGAAGGATACGCCCTGAATGTGCCCGTTCTCATCAAACCCGGCCTTGTAAGCGATGCGGAACGCGTGGCGCTTGCCGGTGATGATCATGTCATCATCGCGGTCATAGCGCATCTTGCAGGCCTTGCCGGTCGCGCGCGCAGCTATGGCGCAGGCCACAGCCAGCGCGTTGCCTTGGCTTTCCTTGCCACCGAACCCTCCGCCCATACGGCGGGTTTCGACCCGGACGGCGTGCATCGGGACGCCCAAAGCATCGGCTACCTTGTGCTGAATCTCGGTCGGGTGCTGGGTTGAGCTATGCACCAGCATATCCGCACCCTCATTCGACACGGCCAAGGCGGCCTGACCTTCGAGGTAGAAATGCTCTTGCCCGCCGATCTCGAAAGTGCCTTCGATGAAATGGGCTGCACCCGCGATGGCCGCATCCGCATCGCCCTTTGCGTAGATGCGTGGGCCGTCTTCGAACCGGCTGTCGGCGGCAAGCGCCTCTTCGACCGTCAGGATCGGTGTTTCCTCGGCATAGTCGATCTTGCCCAATCGCGCCGCTTTTCGGGCGGCCAGATGACTTGTGGCGACGACCAGAAACACCGGTTGGCCGATATAGTGAACGGTTCCGTCCGACAGCAACGGTTCGTCATGGATCGAAGGAGAGACATCGTTAGCAAAAGGCAGATCCTCAGCTGTCATCACCATAACAACCCCGTCGGCGGCTTTCACAGCCGATAAGTCCATTGCGGTGATCGCGCCCTTGGCGATGGGGCTTAGACCAAAGGCCAGATGCAGGCTGCCCTTGGGCGTCGGGATGTCATCCACATAGCGCGCCGAGCCAGAGACATGCAGAGGGGCGGCGTCATGGGGAAGAGGTTTGGTCACGCTCATGCCGACACCTCCAACACGTTGGTCACTTCGCCCTGATCCTCAAGGAAGTATCGCTCGAGCATAGCTTTGGCGGTTTCCAACCGATAGTTGGCCGAGGCGCGCATGTCAGTGAGTGGTGAGTAATCTTCGGCAAAGGCTGGCAGCGCGGCGCCGATCGTCTCGCGCGTCCAGGGTTTGCCGATCAGTGCGGCCTCAACATGGGTTGCCCGTTTGGGGATGCCAGCCATACCGCCGAACGCGATGCGCGCTTCGGTGACAGCGCCGTCCGTAACGGTAAGATTGAAACACCCACAAACGGCCGAGATATCCTGATCGAACCGCTTGCTGAGCTTGTAGACTTTCAACCGATCAGCCTGACGCGCAAAGCTGACCGCCTCGACGAATTCGCCGGGCGCGCGGTCTTGCTTGCCGTAGTCGATGAAGAACTCTTCCAACGGAATGGAACGACGCGTGTCGCCTTTGCGCAGATGAAGGGTCGCGCCAAGGGCAATTAGGGCAGGCGGGTTGTCTCCGATGGGTGAGCCATTGGCGATGTTGCCGCCTACAGTCGCCGCGTGGCGGACCTGAACGCTGGCATAGCGGCGGACCATCTCAGCATAGGACGGGTGGAGATCGGCCAACGCTTCGCCCATGCGGTTCATGTCGACCATGGCACCAAAGCGGATTTCTTCTTCGGTGAGCGTGATCTTTTTCAGATCATCACAGCGGTTTAGAAAGATGACCGGATCGAGATCGCGCAACTGTTTGGTGACCCATAGCCCCACATCGGTCGCTCCAGCGACCAGAGTTGCATCGGGGTGAGCGGCGTAGACCTCAGCCAGCTCGTCGGACGAGTCGGGCAACAACGGCGATGTGACACGCGTTGCAACCGGCTTGTCCTTGACCCAAACGGGCACCGGCTGTTCTTCGGCCGCTTCAGCCGCCCGAATGATCGGGGCGTAGCCAGTGCAGCGGCACAGGTTTCCGGCAAGCTGTGTGTCATGATCCGTCGCGCCATTCGCGTGCCCTGCGACCATCGACATAACAAAACCGGGGGTGCAGAAGCCACATTGCGAGCCGTGCAGATCGACCATTGCCTGTTGCACCGGGTGCGCCTCGCCGTTGGGGCCGCTTGCGCCTTCGACCGTGCGTACGGCTTTGCCATGCAGTTGCGGCAGGAACAGGATGCAGGAGTTCAGCGCTTTGTGGCCGTCCTCGTCGGTCACCATGACGGTGCAGGCCCCGCAATCGCCCTCGTTGCAGCCTTCTTTTGTGCCGGTCAGGCCGCGATCCTCACGCAGCCAATCCAGCAAGGTCGCGGTCGGATTGACATCCGACAGCTCCACTGTCTCTCCGTTCAGAAGAAACGTGATATTCATTCGAGAAACCCGTCGCCTTACCCGGTTGCGCCCCTGTGGCCCTCCTTCGATGCGACGTAGAAAGAGTGGCGGGCGAAGTGCTTGCCGTCAGATGTTAGAAACAGGGCAGCTTGTCTGGCAAGAAAAACTGCCTATTTGATACACCATAGGACGCTGACGGCGCGTGTCCGTCATCCGCATGTAATCTACACGCGTTTGAAACTACAGAGCTTTTTCCATTTGATTGCTGGTGATCTTCGAAGCACCTTCTGGAAAAGCCGAATAATCAAAGCTTATCTTTTAGGCATCCCGAAGCTGCGGTTCCTGCTTTTGCCCCGCGCCCGGCTGAGATAGCGTGGCGATTATGAGCAGTTCTCCTCGATTCATTCACCTCCGCGTTCACACCGAATATTCCCTTTTGGAAGGGGCCGTGCGGCTGAAAAAGCTGCCGAGCCTCTGTGAGAAGATGGAGATGCCCGCCGTCGCGGTGACGGACACCAATTCTATGTTCTCGGCGTTGGAATTCTCGGTCACGGCCAGCGGGGCAGGGGTGCAGCCGATCATGGGGTGTCAGATTGATCTGACATATGTGCAGGCGCAGCCGGGCGAAAAGCCCAAAGCACCCGCGCCGCTGGTGCTACTGGCCCAGTCCGAGGTTGGCTACGAGAACCTGATGAAGCTCAGCTCGTGCCTTTATGTGGACAAGGGCGGGCAGTTGCCGCAGGTGACTTTGGAAGAGTTGGCACAGCGTTCAGATGGCCTGATCTGCTTGTCCGGCGGGCCGGATGGTCCGGTCGGGATGCTGTTGCAGCAAGGCCAGCGCCCAGCGGCCGAGGCCTTGGTGGATCGCTTGGCGGCGATGTTCCCGGATCGGCTGTACATCGAACTACAACGCCATCCCGGCGAAGGCGGCCAGCCCGAGGCCGAACGTTTGACCGAGCGCGGCCATGTCGAGATGGCCTATGCCAAGAACCTGCCTTTGGTCGCCACCAATGACGTCTATTTCCCGACCACCGATATGTATGAGGCCCATGATGCGCTGATCTGCATCTCCGAGGGCGCTTATGTGGACCAGCAGGAAGGTCGCCGTCGCCTGACCGCGCAGCACTATTTCAAGTCACAGCAAGAGATGGCGACCCTGTTCGCCGACCTGCCAGAGGCGATTGAGAACACGGTCGAGATCGCCAAACGCTGCGCTTTCATGGCTTATCGCCGCGATCCGATCCTGCCGAAATTCGCAGATGACGAAGTCGCCGAGCTGCGCCGCATTGCCAACGAGGGCTTGCAGAAGCGTCTGGCCGTGATCCCTCATGCGGTGACGCCCGAGGAATATCAGGAACGGCTGGATTTCGAACTCGGCATCATCGAGGGCATGGGCTTCCCCGGCTATTTCCTGATCGTTGCGGACTTCATCCAGTGGGCCAAGGATCACGACATTCCGGTTGGGCCGGGGCGGGGCTCGGGTGCGGGCTCACTGGTGGCCTACGCGCTGACGATCACCGACCTTGACCCGCTGCGCTATTCGCTGCTGTTCGAACGGTTCCTGAACCCCGAGCGGGTCTCTATGCCCGACTTCGATATCGACTTCTGCATGGACCGACGGGAAGAGGTGATCCGCTACGTGCAGCAGAAATACGGGCGCGACAAGGTAGGGCAGATCATCACCTTTGGTGCTCTGCTGTCCAAGGCCGCCGTGCGCGACATCGGTCGCGTGCTGCAGATGCCGTATGGGCAGGTGGATCGTCTGTCGAAGATGATCCCGGTCGAGGGCGTCAAACCGGTTTCGATTGAGAAGGCACTGAAAGACGAACCGCGCCTGCGCGAAGAAGCCCGGAACGAAGAGGTCGTTGACCGGCTGCTCACCTACGGCCAGCAGGTCGAAGGGTTGCTGAGAAACGCTTCGACCCACGCGGCCGGGGTGGTGATCGGGGACCGTCCGCTGGACGCGTTGGTGCCGCTCTATCAGGACCCACGGTCCGACATGCCTGCCACCCAGTTCAACATGAAGTGGGTAGAACAGGCCGGGCTGGTGAAGTTCGACTTTCTGGGCCTAAAGACTTTAACAGTCATCCAGAACGCGATGGACATCATCTTTAAATCCGGGCGCCCCTTGCACGTCGCGGCGGACGGCACCGAGCTTTACGAGCCAGCCGAGGGAGCGGAAAACCAGATCAACGCCATCCCGCTGGATGATGAGGCGACGTATAAGCTCTATTCGGCGGCCAAAACCGTGGCGGTGTTCCAGGTGGAATCCTCGGGCATGATGGATGCGCTCAAGCGGATGAAGCCCACGTGCATCGAGGATATCGTGGCCCTCGTGGCGCTCTACCGCCCGGGCCCGATGGAGAACATCCCGACCTATTGCGAGGTCAAGAACGGGCTGCGCAAGATCGAATCCGTGCATCCGCTGATCGACCATATCCTTGAGGAAACCCAAGGTATCATCGTTTATCAGGAACAGGTGATGCAGATCGCGCAGGTCATGGCGGGTTACAGCCTTGGCGGCGCGGACCTGTTGCGCCGCGCGATGGGTAAGAAGATCAAAGAGGCGATGGACGCCGAACGCCCCAAGTTCGAGAAGGGCGCTGGCGAGAATGGTGTGGATGCGAAGAAGGCATCCGAAGTCTTCGACCTGCTGGAGAAGTTTGCGAACTACGGCTTCAACAAATCCCACGCGGCTGCCTATGCGGTGGTCAGTTATCAAACGGGCTGGTTGAAAGCGAACCATCCGGTTGAGTTCATGGCGGGTGTCATGAACTGCGATATTCATTTGACCGACAAGCTGGCCGTTTATTTCGAAGAGGTCCGCAAGGGGCTGGAGTTGCCCTATGTGCCGCCTTGCGTGAACCGATCCTTGGCGACGTTCGACGTGGTCGATGGGCATCTGGTCTATGCGCTGGGCGCGCTCAAGAACGTGGGCGTCGAGGCGATGAACCTTGTGGTCGAGGGGCGCGAGAATAAGCCGTTCGTCAACTTGTTCGACTTCGCCCGCCGCGTTGATTTGAAGAAGGTCGGGAAACGTCCGCTTGAGATGATGGCGCGGGCCGGGGCCTTTGATCAGCTCGACAAAAACCGCCGCCGTGTGTTCGAAAGCCTGGACCTACTGGTGCAGTATTCTGCGGCCATCCACGACCAGAAAAACTCGAACCAGGTTTCGCTATTTGGCGAGGCCGGCGACGATCTGCCCGAACCGCGCTTGTCACCTTCGCCCGACTGGCTTCCGGCGGAACGGTTGAGCGAAGAGTTCAAGGCCATCGGTTTCTACCTTTCTGGCCACCCGCTGGACGACTACATGCCTGCGTTGAAGCGCAAGCAGGTGCTTACGCTGGACGAGGTGACCGAAAAGGCGCGCTCGGGTCCGTTGATCGCCAAAATGGCAGGTGTCGTTGCCGGACGGCAGGAACGCAAATCCGCGCGTGGTAACCGGTTTGCCTTTGCTCAGCTGTCCGATCCGACCGGTGCGTACGAGGTGACGCTGTTCTCGGAAACGCTGGAGAAAAGCCGTGAGTTTCTGGAAACCGGCGCGCAAGTGGTTCTGACCGCCGAGGCGACGATGGAGGCCGATCAGTTGAAACTGCTGGGCCGCTCTGTCGGTCCGGTGGATTCGGTCGTTGCCGAGGCTGGCGCGACCGGCCTGCGCATTTTCGTCGATCAGCCACAGGTTCTGCCGACCGTCGCCAAAGTGCTGGAAGACGCCGCCGGCGCCGCCAAAAGCGCATCGAAAGGGCCGATCCATCTGTGCTTGCTGGACCCGGGTCTGCCCGGCGATGTCGAGATGGATCTGGGGCAGGACTTCCCGATCAACCCGCAAATCAAAGGGGCGATCAAATCGCTGGACGGCGTCATGTCGGTCGAGGAAATCTGACACAGCGTTTTGTTGCCACAGGCAAATCCCGCCGCTAGGCTGATCCCATATCCATTTGAAGACTGTCATAGGAGGGTTCCGATATGACACACTCTGGTATTGGTTTCAGAGCATTTACTTTGGCCATTGTCGCTTCGGTAGCGATGGCTTCGGCCGGGCTGGCGGATGACAAGAAGAAAAAGAAAACCATCGAAGGCGCGCTGATCGGCGCGGGCGTGGGCGCATTGGTCGGTGACGGCAAAGGCGCTGCAATCGGCGGTGTCGCCGGCGCTATCATCGGACATAACTGGAAGTGATTGTGATGCGGATCAAGACATTCAAAACCTTCGCTTGCGCGGCAGCCTTGTCTCTTCCTGCGGCGGTGATGGCCGATGAGGCAGCGGATCAGATGGTACAGGAAGTACTGCCCCTGATGCACTATACCTGCGCCTCAATCGCGGAAGAGGCAGATGGGGACGAAGAATTTGTCGTGACTGTTGTAGGAAAGATGACGGCCCTGTCTCTCTATAACCGCCAGATCAACATCGAAGATCATGCGGCCACCGATGAGGAAAAGGCCCAACTGCGCGAAACCTTCATAGCCGCGCTGTCCGAGGGGTGCGCCGCGGATAAGGATGCCCTTTTGGGCGGAGTGGTCGACAACGCGGTCAAAGTGACGCTGGGGCTATGACTTCTCAATAATGCGGCGGGCGTTCGTCTCCGAACACGACCCCGCCCGAACCTTCCTGCGCCCGTTCGGCCTCGCGCTGCAACAGCATCTCGACGCGGCGGGTCAGGCGGTCGATCTCGCCTTGTTGGCCTGTAACAACGGTATTCAGCTCTTCGACCGTGCGGGTTAGGTGGGCGATCTGCTCTTCCAGATGCTGCATGGGGATCTCCTTCGGAGACGGTCATAGCGGGCTGGCAAAGCCAAGGCCAGCGAAACCGCGCCTTGCCCCGATGCGGGCCATGGGATAGACCGCGCGCGGAACATGACCCGTGAAGGACGCCCCCGATGGCCAAGCCCAAGAAACAGCCCCGCCCCAAGGCAATTACGCCCAAAGGGTTCCGCGACTATTTCGGCCAGGAAGTCACGCAGCGCACCGAGATGCTGCGGGCTATTGCGAACGTCTATCATCGATACGGGTTCGACGCCCTGGAAAGCAGCGCGGTGGAAACCGTCGAGGCGCTGGGCAAGTTTCTGCCCGACGTGGACCGCCCGAACGAAGGCGTGTTCGCATGGCAGGAGGTCGATGAGATCGACAAGGGCGACTGGATGGCCCTGCGTTATGATCTGACCGCGCCCCTGGCTCGCGTTTATGCCCAGCACCGCAACGACCTTCCGACGCCTTATCGCCGTTACGCGATGGGGCCGGTCTGGCGGAACGAGAAGCCGGGGCCGGGGCGGTATCGCCAGTTTTATCAGTGTGATGCGGATACGGTGGGCACGGCCTCGATGGCTGCGGATGCCGAGATTTGCGCCATGCTGTCGGACACTCTGGAAACCGTCGGCATTCCCCGCGGCGACTATCTGGTGCGCGTCAACAACCGCAAGGTTTTGAACGGCGTGCTTGAGGCGATGGGTCTGGGTGAAGACGCAGCCGCCCGCGACAACGTTCTGCGCACCATCGACAAGTTCGACAAGGTGGGCGAGCAGGGCGTGCGCGAATTGCTGACCAAGGGCCGTCTGGATGCCTCGGGTGCTTTCATCGACGGAGTTGGCCTGAGCGATGACCAGGCTGAGCCGGTGATCGCCTTCCTGACCTCTAAGGCTGCTGACACCGCTGGAACTTTGGCCAACCTGCGCGCGGCTGTGGGTGACAGCAAAATCGGTGCCGACGGGATTGCCGAGTTGGAGCAGATCGGTGCGCTGCTGGATGCGGGTGGTTATGGGGCGGATCGGATCGAGATCGACCCTTCGGTCGTGCGTGGCCTGGGTTACTACACCGGGCCGGTTTATGAGGCAGAACTGACCTTCGAGATTTTCGACGAGAAGGGCCGCAAGCGGCAGTTCGGCTCGGTCTCGGGCGGTGGGCGATATGACGATCTGGTCAAGCGCTTCACCGGACAAGAGGTGCCTGCGACCGGTGTCTCCATCGGCGTCGACCGGCTGCTGGCTGCCTTGCGCGAAAAGGGCCGGATCGCGGCGCAGGCCACAGGCCCCGTGGTTGTCACCGTCATGGATCGGGACCGCATGGCCGATTATCAGGCGATGGTGGCGGAGCTGCGCAATGCGGGTATCCGGGCCGAGGTCTATCTGGGCAACCCCAAGAACTTCGGCAACCAACTGAAATATGCGGACAAGCGCAATTCTCCGATTGCTGTGATCGAGGGTGGTGACGAAAAGGCAAATGGCATCGTCCAGATCAAAGACCTGATCCTCGGCGCGAAAATCGCCGAAAGCGCCACGCTGGAGGAATGGAAAGAACGCCCCAGCCAGTTCGAAGTGCCGCGCGGCGATCTAGTCGCCAAGGTGCGCGAAATTCTGGACAGTCAGGACTGAGCCATGGCCAACCGTTCCCAGATACAGGCCCGCGCCGCGATGATGCGCGTCCGGTTCGAGGCCGCAGGCGCGCAGGTCGTGGACCCTCCGCTTTTGCAACCGGCGGAAACGCTGCTGGACCTCTATGGCGAGGATATCCGCGCGCGTGCCTATGTGACCTCGGACGCGCTTCGCGGTGAACAGATGCTGCGCCCGGATTTCACCATGCCGGTTGTACAGATGCACATGAGCGAGGGGGCTGAGCCCGCGCGATACACCTATTCAGGCGAAGTATTCCGCCGGCAGGAGCATGACCCGGATCGTTCGAACGAGTATATTCAGGTTGGGTACGAGGTCTTTGACCGCAATGACCCAGCCGGTGCCGATGCCGAGGTGTTCTCGCTGTTTGCCTTGCAGCTGCGTGGATTGCCCTTGCGCGCGGCAACCGGTGACATCGGCATTTTGACCGCAGCCGTTCAGGGCCTGCGCACGACGGATCGCCGCAAGGCGGCCTTGATGCGGCACCTGTGGCGCCCGCGTCGCTTCCGCATTCTCTTGGATCGGTTTGCTGGTCGTAAACCCGAGCCCGAGCATCGGACCAAACTGCTGGAGTCTGCCGATCCAATGGGCTTCGACGCGCCGATGATCGGCAAGCGGCGCGCTGCTGAGATCGAGGGGCGGATCGAAGCCCTGCGCGCAGATCGGGAAACGCCTCCGATTTCAGACAACGAACTGGCCGGGCTGGAGTCGCTGTTGGGTGTGCGGGAAACCATGCCCTTTGCGCTTGAGCAGCTGCGCGATGTAGCGGTCGATCTGCCACAGATCACGCCTGCTTTGGATCGGCTTGAGGCCCGGATCGCCGCATTGCAGGCGCGTGGAGTTGATGTCGAGACGTTGGATTTCGAAGCCGCTTACGGTCGCACGTCGATGGAGTACTATGACGGGTTCGTCTTTGGGTTTTATGCCGAAGGCCGCCCCGACCTGCCTCCGATTGCAACCGGCGGGCGCTATGACGCGCTGACGCGTCAGTTGGGCGATGGCGCTGAAATCCCTGCCGTGGGTGGCGTTTTGCGCCCGGACCTGATGCTCGAGATTGAGGAGGCCGCGCAATGAGCCTGAAACTTGGCGTGCCCTCAAAAGGCCGGTTGATGGAAAAGACCTTCTCGTGGTTCGAAAAGCGCGGCATCACCCTGTCGCGCAGCGGGTCGGATCGGGAATATGCGGGCAAGGTCGAAGGGATCGACGGAGTCTCGCTGATTCTGCTGTCGGCGGGCGAGATCCCGCGCGAACTGGCCGCCGGACGCATTCATCTGGGTGTCACCGGAACCGACTTGGTGCACGAAAAACTGCCGCGCTGGGAGCAGCAGGTCGAAGAAGTCTCGGCTCTTGGGTTTGGCAAAGCGGATCTGATTATCGCAACGCCAGCCTGTTGGGTTGATGTAGAGACTTTGGATGATCTGGATGCGGCGGCTGCAGCGTTTCGTAAAACACATGGGCACAGGCTGCGGATCGCGACCAAATACCACCGTCTGGTGCGTGAGTTTCTGACGGATGCGGGGGTGGCAGATTACACGCTGGTCGACAGCCAGGGCGCGACCGAAGGCACCGTGGTGAACGAAACCGCCGAAGCGATTGCCGATATCACCTCGACCGGTGAGACGCTGCGGGCCAATCACCTCAAGATTCTGTCAGACGGGCTGATCCTGCAATCGCAAGCCACGCTGTGGCGCAGCCGCGTTGCGTCTTACGGAACCGGAGACAAAGAGGTGCTGTCTGACTTGCTGGACCGCCTGAGCTGACTAGAGCACGCCGATCTCGGCCAGCGCGCGGTTCAGGTCGTCGGGAAGGGCATCGTCTTGCTCGCGCCCTTTTGGCAGGTCGGCGGGCGTATCTTCAGGTTTGAGGTAGCGCCAGCCCTGGAACGGACGCTTCAGGGCGTTCTGGGTGCGATGAACCTCTGGGTCCAGAACAATCGCGCAGCGGCGGATACGGTCTTCGCCGCGCACTTCGTCCAGGCGTAGGATGCGCTGACGGCACTGGATCACGCCTTTGATGACCCAATAGATTGATCCGCCATTCAGAATCTCGGCCTCACGTTTGGGCCACATGCGCGTCACGTGACGCGGCAAACCATCGTCGAACCGCTGCCGATAGCTGTTCTGCCAGGCGATCAGAGTGTCGACGCTTTCCGAACCGACCGAGAGTTTTATGAGATTAACGTACTTATCCACAGCTTTCCCACAGAGTCGTCCCACGCACCATCTTTATATTGTAGACTGATGGTGGCCGTCATCAAGGTGTTGTGGTGTGCGTGCGAATTGGGATAGTCTGGATACCTCTTTCAGAACAGGGAATCACCAATGAGCCGCTTTGCCGCCCCCATCGCCGAGCAGATCTGGGACATGAAATACCGTTTCAAACAGGCGGATGGTACGCCCATCGACCAAACGGTCGAGGACAGTTGGCGGCGCATCGCCCGCGATCTGGCGCGGGTAGAGAAGGATCCGGCCCACTGGGAGGATAAGTTCTATGAGGCGCTGGAGGATTTCAAATACCTCCCTGCTGGGCGTATCACCGCTGGCGCGGGCACCGCACGGCAGGTGACCCTGTTCAACTGCTTCGTCATGGGCACCGTACCCGACAGCATGGGCGGTATCTTTGACATGCTGAAAGAGGCCGCGCTGACCATGCAGCAAGGCGGCGGCATTGGCTATGACTTCTCGACTATCCGACCGCGCGGTGCGGATGTGAAAGGCGTTGCGGCGGATGCATCCGGTCCGCTGAGCTTTATGGATGTGTGGGACGCCATGTGCCGTACGATCATGTCCGCGGGTTCGCGACGCGGGGCGATGATGGCAACCATGCGCTGTGATCACCCGGATATTGAGCATTTCATTACCGCCAAATCCGACCCCGCGCGTCTGCGCATGTTCAACATGTCGGTGCTGGTAACCGACCCCTTCATGGAGGCCGTCAAGGCCGATGGCCCGTGGGAACTGGTGTTCGGCGACAAGGTCTATCACACCGTTCAAGCCCGTGATCTGTGGAACAAGATCATGCAGGCGACCTATGACTACGCTGAGCCGGGCGTGATCTTCATCGACCGGATCAATCAAGCCAACAACCTGAGCTATGTTGAAACTATTGCGGCCACAAACCCATGCGGTGAGCAGCCGCTGCCGCCTTATGGTGCGTGCCTGCTGGGCTCGATCAATCTGGCGCGTCTTGTCGCTGAACCGTTTGAAAGCGCGGCACATCTGGACGAGGCGGCTTTGCAGGAATTGGTCGCAACAGCTGTTCGTATGATGGACAACGTCGTGGATGCGTCGAAATTCCCGCTGCCAGAGCAGGCGGCTGAGGCTCAGGCCAAGCGGCGCATCGGGTTGGGTGTTACCGGCTTGGCGGATGCGCTGCTGATGTTGGGCTTGCGATATGGCTCCGACGAGGCGGCGCGTCAGACAGAGCGCTGGTTGCACGCGATCGCCCGCGCCGCGTACCTGGCGTCGGTCGACTTGGCGAAGGAAAAAGGGGCGTTCCCCTTGTTCGATGCCGAGAAATATCTGGCCAGCGGCACGATGCTGCAGATGGATGACGATGTGCGCGATGCGATCCGGGAGCACGGCATTCGCAATGCACTTCTGACGTCAATCGCACCTACGGGGACGATTTCGCTGTACGCGGGCAACGTGTCGTCGGGGATCGAACCTGTCTTTGCCTATGCCTATACGCGTAAGGTTCTGCAGAAGGACGGCTCACGCACCGAAGAAGAGGTCGTCGATTATGCCGTGCAGATGTGGCGCGACAAGTTTGGCGACAAGGAGCTGCCCGACTATTTCGTGAATGCGCAGACCCTGTCTCCTTCCGATCACGTCAAGATGCAGGCAGCCGCGCAGAAGTGGATCGACAGCTCGATCTCGAAGACGATCAACTGCCCCGAAGATATCAGCTTTGACGCGTTCAAGGACGTCTATATGCAGGCTTGGGATCAAGGCTGCAAAGGTTGCACGACGTATCGTCCGAACGATGTGACGGGCTCAGTCCTGACAGTTTCGGAAAGCGACGACAAAGTGCCGGGCGAAAGCGCCAATGCGCCGCATGAGGTCGACGGTGGCGACGTAATTTACATGTCCGAACCGCTGGACCGCCCGCAGTCGCTGGAGGGTTCTACCTACAAGCTGAAATGGCCCGACAGCGAGCATGCGATTTATCTGACGATCAACGATATCGTTATCGGTGGGCGACGTCGCCCGTTTGAGGTGTTCATCAACTCGAAGAACATGGAGCACTATGCCTGGACGCTGGCGCTGACCCGAATGATCTCGGCTGTGTTCCGGCGGGGCGGGGACGTTTCTTTCGTGGTGGAAGAGCTGAAGGCCGTGTTCGACCCAAGGGGCGGTGCGTGGGTTCAGGGCAAGTATATCCCGTCGATCCTGGCCGCCATCGGCGGTGTGATCGAACAGCACTTGATCAATATCGGCTTTCTTGAGGGTGAGGGCATGGGGCTGAAATCCGATCCTCAGGCCCAAGTGGTTAACATGGACGCGCCGCGAGGCAAGTCCTGCCCGTCCTGCGGTCAGTTTGACATGGTGATGATCGAGGGATGTATGACCTGCCGCAGCTGCGGGCATTCCAAGTGCGGCTGACGGAACGGCCACACCCCGCTTGTTTGGGTGGGCATAAATAGCCCATAAGGTTGATTTTTGCGCCCAGTTGAACGGTCTTTAATGCCCACAGATTCTTAAGGCTTTGAAATAAAATAAAAAAGATTACTGTAGAGTTTTGAGACTGTTCTGCGTTGGGCGACCATCGATAACATTCGCGCTATTGACCAAAACCTGAAAATCTCAAGACTATGGCCATGGAACCAAATCGTCTCATACGCGTCACACGCAAAAGCTGACCAGAATGTTGTACTTGCCCAGCAAAACCGCTCGGGCAGTTCCATGGCTATCGGATACCTAATTGATGAAAAACAAATCGCCTATCGAGGAGTCCCCTCAATACTCCGAATTGAACGCTCGATTTTCCCGTTTTCTCCTGGACTTCCGAAAGGAAAAACTCGCGCAGCAACTTGCCGGAGACGACAAAAACCGTGACGAGATTACTCGCGGAGACTTTCAATCATTCAAAGCGCGGATGACTGAGGGTTTAGAACTAACCGATTACGATCTAGATCGTATTCACCGCCGAGTATTGTCTGTACTTCTCCGCCCCGAAGCGGGCTCGGTGCTACAAGACGAATGAGGCCGGAAGGCGTGAAACTAGCGTGTAGACCGATCCGCTTTGACAATGATCCAGTCCTGAATCTCACTTGAGCATCTGCGGTCACGTCACTGTGCACTCTCCAGTGAAACAACAAACACGTTGTTCTAAGCTAGGACTCTTATGCAGGATCACGCAGGTTGACTTCCGTAAAGACCATCCTCCCTTGCGTCACGTTTATGGCTGACTTCGAATAATTCGGGTTCTAGTGCGTAATGGAGCACCCGGTATTCAGGGCACGAGTTAGTCATTCTCTGCGGTACTCGTGATTGGCTGATGGCAGCCCAAACCGGACCTTCACCGTCGGGCTTTGCAAACCCCCAAATGTGGGACAAACCAGCCTTTTGACATCTGGCGCCCAATAGGGTGCAACGACCGAAAGACCGTTGCTCCAGTCTTCAATTCTCTGACGATTTTTTCTCATCGTAGTCCCTTAGAAGGGCATGTGTGAATTGTACAAACAGCGTGATGAAGACCCCGACGCCTACAAAAATATACAACACGGTAAAGAGTTTTCCTGTGTCGGTTACGGGCGTCAGGTCACTGAGGCCGACCGTAGAAATAGTAGTTGCACTGAAGTACAGCGCGTCTACCCAAGACCACCCCTCGACGCTGACATAAAACAAAGTTCCGGAGAGCAACAAGAGTATTGCAAGGGTGAGCGCTCCGCGGAATCTAGGGCTACTCCACGAGCGGACAATCGCTTTTAAGAGCCTGTAGAAATTCAAAAAAAATGAAAACATTCCGCCGTCCCATCCATAGTTTTGTTTGGCAGATCGTTGAGGTGCCAATGCAATCCGTCAAGGGAACTCTGCTAAATCGGAACCGAGATTGGTATTAATCGGTATTCGGCAGGACTAAAAAGCCAACCGGTCAAATAGGTGCAATACGCTCAATTTGCTCTGATGGTAAAATTCCATATATGCTTTTGTACAGGCTCCCAAATCGTCCCAGATCGGTGAATCCGTTAGCGAGCGCCACTTGCTTCACCATGGGTTTTTGCTGAGACGCCTGACCAAGTTCATCATGGACATTGGCCAGTCTTTGAAGAGCAAAAAAACGTGCTGGTGTTTTACCCGTTACATCGCGAAATGCTGAGATCAATGTTGGCGCGCTTACCGCGGTTACTCGACACAGATCCGCCACTGATGGCTTTTTTGACAAGGCGGAAGAATAGTACTCTCGTGCTTTTGAGACCAAACCCACTTTTTGAGACCAAGTCGCTTTGCGTGCATTCCCACTATTCACAGAAAAGGCAAAGAATATCGCAAGCGTCCTTGCAAGACGCGTCTCCAAATCACTCTGGGTATATTGGCCATCGGCTTGGTTCATTATGCAGCTAAGTGTTCGCACCAAAGCTGCGTGAAAATAATAAGGCAGTTTCACGATAACCGTTGGTCCATGAAAATCCGATGTGTTTCTGCCGGAAAAAAGTTGAACCTCTTCGATAAATCGTTGCAAAGGCACACGACCACATAACGAAGTTCGATTGCGAGCGATTACCTCGGTTTCCGATGCAGTGAAATTGAAGAAAACGGAGTTTTCTTCCAAAGGAACGCCACTTACCGTCCATAACTCTGAAGCGCAGATTGGTACAGTGAAATTAGCGAAGCTTTCACTTTGTGCGGTTCTCACCAATGCATTGGGCTTGAAGCGGATACTAGACAAACGGGAAAGCCCTAAACGGGCTGTGAGAATTGCGCCTTCGTCAGCCCCCTTTCCCAACTGTATCACGTCGCCATCGAAAACCTCTCCTGTCATTGCTTCACGTACGGTTGCCACAAAAAGCTCCGGTTTGCCTTCGCCAAGTTCCTTAAAAAAGTTCATATCGATTTTCCTCGGAGAGTTGGCTACCTTCGTTAAAATTAAACAATCGAATGCTTTGATATTCCTAGGGTGAAAGATATGCGCAAAAATCAATTGTCAACGCTCTGCGTGGTAATCTCAAGCATGCTGGCAACGCTGGCGAGCGCTCAAGAGGATTCTACAAGAACTCTCATAACGAATGTTCATGTTTTTGACGGGGTAAACGAAGCACGCATCGAGAATGCTAACGTTTTGATCGAAGATAATCTCATAACCGCTGTTTCTTCCGACCCAATCGAAGCCGAGAACACGGTGGTGATTGACGGTGGCGGTCGCACGATGATCCCAGGATTGATCGATGTCCATTGGCACACGACGTATGCCTACACCCCTGCATCCGTTCTAATGTTGAATCAAGGCGACATGTCGGAAGTGGCCATTCGCAGTATGAAGGGGGCTGAAGAGACTTTAATGCGTGGATTTACCACCGTTAGAGACCCTGGCGGAAATCCGTTTACGATCAAGAAACTAATTGACGCTGGCGAATACCCCGGTCACCGCATTTTACCTTCCGGACCATTCATGAGCCAAACGTCAGGCCATGCCGACTTTCACACGCTGCTTGAAAACCCAAGAAACTCCAACTCTGAACTGAGTTATTGGGAAAAAAATATGATGGCGATGATTTCTGATGGCGTACCGGAAGTCAGAAAGAGAACCAGAGAAATCCTCAAGTTTGGTGCTACTCAGGTCAAAATCACGACTGGTGGTGGTGTCTCTTCCCAATACGATCCGCTGGATGTGAGCGAGTATTCGGTCGACGAAATTCGTGCGGTAGTCGAAGAGGCAACGAACTTTAACACCTATGTTTTGGCGCATGTGATGACAGACAGAGGTATCCGTACCTCAATAGAAAATGGCGTGATGAGCATTGAGCACGGCTTCTTTGCATCAAGAGAAACACTGGAATTGATGAAGGAAAAAGGTGCTTGGCTCAGCCCTCAGGCGATGTTTGAGGCCGATATGGTTTGGGACAGCCCAGTTAGCGCCAAAAAGTGGAAACAGGTGACCGATGCCGTAGACGCGCTGTACCCAATGGCCGTCGAAATTGGCGTGAATCTCGCCTTTGGCACCGATCAACTCATGGATCCATCAAAGGCGTATCAACAGAGCGAATATCTTGTGAGGCTGGGAACTTGGATGACGCCTTATCAAGCGCTCAAGATAGCGACCTCTGAAAATGCCCGCCTAATGGAAATGAGTGGCCCCCGTCATCCCTACCAAGAAGGTCCACTCGGCGTTATCAGAGATGGCGCATACGCCGATCTAATTCTTGTGGACGGCAACCCGCTTGAAAACTTGGAGCTTGTAGGGGACCCACAAGAAAACTTCGACCTGATTATGAAGGACGGCGTCATCTATAAAAACGAGCTTTGAGCTGCGTTTCGCTTGGAGCCCAAGTGTCCATTAATGTCTTAAGCTGGCAGGTGATGACGCATTGACCAACACCCAAGTGGCCATACGGTTGAAAGGGATAAGTCATGAAGATTTGGAGAATAGTCTGTGTTGCCTCTTTGATTTCGACGTCGTTGTCTGCGGAAATCGCTGAGTTGGACTGGAACGAACTGATTGATGAAGAATCTCAGGAATACGCAGATCCATTCAAAGAACTGACACCTGACCAGCTTAGTGGTCTTGTTGAAGTCGTCCGACTAAAGCTCAGACTGGATGGCGGAGCCCATTCCGAAGATGTCCGCAAAAGTCTTGAAGCGAAAATTCTGGAAAATGAGACGCCGCTGCAAAAGGCTGGAATCGACGTTGATTGGTTGATTGAACAACGATGGGTCGTTGCGGAGCGACGAAAGAAAGCCGCCACGGCTGGTAATCCAGAAATTGACGGAAAAGTCATAAAGCTGGCGGGCTATGCGATACCCGCACCATCGGATCCTGATGGTACAAACGTCGCTTACTTGGTTCCGGAGCGAGGTATGTGCAGCCATACCCCTCCACCGAGCCCAAACCAGCTTATTCGTGTTCGATTGCCGGAAGGTTGGTATCCAGAACGCTTTCACGAGCCAGTTCGTCTTACAGGGATAGTTTCTATTTCGCCGTCAGAGAGGACGATGAATTTCGTGGATGGGTTCGTTCCAATGAGAGCAACGTATTCATTTGAAGCTCAATATGTAGAGGCAGGCGATAATCTCCCAGCCTATGGTTGGAAGTTCACCGACGCGGATGAGGTCAACGGTCTAAGCGCCACTGGAAAATTAGGTTCCGGGGCTGCAAGATTTGACGCGTCAAAATTGGCAAACTTTCGAGCCAAAGCTGCGCGTGAAGCAAATTCGAATTAAAAGCCGCCTGTCTTAAGCATGTGGAAGCCAGTGTGTTGCGTGCCCAGACTGTGGATAAAACAGAATGTCATGTAGTAATACTTAAATGAAATTTCTTAATACGATTACCAATCTGGCGCCCACCAAGCATTGAAGTGCTGCTTGAAGTGGAGTCTGTGACTTTGCAAAGTCAGCTTTCTGCGCATCGCAGACCTTCGCGAGAATCCAAGGTTCCTTAGGGAGGCCCTTTGCGGGATTGAGCAATGCAAAGGGCCATAACCGCGACGACTAAGCCATAAACTGATTGAATTCGCCGCTAATGCAGACAAACGCGCAGCGCAAAACTATGGGCGAACTACGTAAACTTATGGGGTGCGCGAAGTGTTATGCGCAAACCTACACAACTGTAGGGACGCGCATAACGCTTCATTCCTATCATTGATTTTATTCAGAAAATCTGGGTGTCGTCGCCCATAATTTTGCACAGCAATTGCGCATAAGTTTACACGATTTGCCCATAAGTTTGCACGGTTTACCATACACGCTCAATTTTCGATTGACTTAGCTTAGCTCGATCAACTGGAACGCACCAAACTCAATCAAAAGTGCATTCTAATTGGCAAAACTCAACCTATACCACACCTAGGTAGTAAAAATTCCAAAATGAAGTGGACAAGAGAGGTATGGAAGACCCTGTCATTCCGACAAGCTTGCAAACGGAAAAGGCAACCGAGGTGCTATTCACCGCCTACGATATGGAAGGTATGATGAAGCTGAAAACTAACGTTGCCAACGCTGCCTAATACCATCAGGCAGGTTTGGATTTTTCGGACCTTTCGATCCAAGACAGGCTTAGGAGAAGCTTGGCCGATGACACACCCCGCATTTACCTCAGACTCTGTGGCGGTGATCACCGGGGGTGCTTCCGGCATTGGCCTCGCCGCCGCAGTGAAGTTCGCGCAAATGGGAATGCGCATTGTTGTTGTTGATCGAGACACCGAGAAACTGGCGGCCGCGGCAAACATAGTGTCGGCCGTTGGCGCGGCCGATGTCATGACGTCTGAGACAGATGTCCGTGATCGTGCGCAGTTAGAGGCGTTGGAGCGGATGGTGGCAGACCGCTACGGAGGGACAGATATCCTGATGAACAATGCCGGTGTCGGAGGCAAATCATCGACCATTGGGGACGCTGCGGCTTGGGACAATATGCTGGGTGTAAACCTGTGGGGTTCGATCCACGGCACCCAGATCTTCGCGCCAAACATGATCGCCCGTGGCAGACCAGGCGCAATTATCAATACAGGGTCCAAACAAGGCATCACGACCCCGCCAGGTAACCCGGCTTACAATGTCTCAAAGGCGGCTCTCAAAGCCTTTACCGAGGCACTGTCCCACGAGCTCAGAATGGGTCCAGGTCATCAGATTACCGCGCATCTACTGATCCCTGGATTCGTCTATACCGGCATGATCTCCGCGCCCGAGAAGCCTGCATCTGCCTGGACCGCTGAGCAGACTGTCGACTTCTTTGTCGAAAGCGTGAACCGCGGGGATTTCTACATCCTCTGCCCCGACAATGACGTTTCACGCGACACTGATGAGAAACGCATCGCTTGGAGCGCTGGAGACATCATTGAAAATCGCCCACCTCTTAGCCGATGGCATCCAGACTATAAGGAAGCGTTCGCGGACTTCATGGCGAAGTCTGGCTGATAATCGCCATAGCCCAATAATCATGACGAGTTGACGATTGAAGACTGCCGGCAGCTTTAACGGTTGTCGGCAGCCTGAGTTCTGAACAGCCAAAAAGTTCGATATGATGAAACAAATGGTTTTCAGAATGCTTCTTGACGTAGCGGCGCTGAACAAGCTGCGGCTTGTTCCGGCTCTCAGGGCTGAGAAGCGCGGCGTGTCAATTATTTTCCGGCGGTTAACTTCGGTAGAATTGTTGGCCGTTGTCCTGATCCTGTTTGCAACGGCGACCCTAACCAGTGCTACAGCACCTCTCGTCAATCTCTGACGGCTTAAAGTGTTTAGGAAACATCGACTGCAGCACAAACAGGCAGATCTTCAAAGCCTCCGAGGGTTTGAAAATATCTGAGTGCAAATGGTAGTCGGTCCAAAGCCCTTCCAACAAAGCAACCAACGCGTCTGTTGCAAGTTTGGCGCTTACATCCTCGTACTCGCCTTCGCGCTTTATTTGTTCCAACAACTCCAGGATCACCGCGCGGAAACCTTTGTCTCGCGAGTCGATAAAAGGAAATATGTGAGGGTTTGAGAGCGCTTCAGCCCGAAAGGAAAACCAGATCGCGACGTCCCGCGCATTAAGGACCAAAGGGTCGAAATCTGCTCTTATGATAGAGATTAGCTTGTCTGCCGGGTCTAACTCTGGATGGACTGCAATGGCCTTCCACTGCTCCGCGTAGCGGACTGACAACTCCTCAGCCACCGCAAGAAGCAGCTTTTCCTTGGAACCAAAGTGTAGGTTGACCATCCCTTGCGATAGTCCCGACAACTCTTGGATTCTTGCCGAAGTTGTTCCGCGTATTCCGTATCTATAAATGGCGTCCGCAGCCGATTGGATCAGCAGCTTTCGGTTCTGCAATTTACCCAGATCTCGGGCATTGGTTGGGGTATCACGCTCGAGAGTAATCTTATTTCTCCTTCGCTGGGTTAGTCGCCTTTGTCTTCTCGCATTTAGCAATACGACAGTTCAAGGATTGACATTGAATGAATGCTTGTTCATTTTGTGATCTATATTACATTAAGGTGCTGCATGACCCTTTTCAACTCCGACTTTCAGTCCATACGAGAATGGGACAACGAACATTTCCTGCACCCGTGGGAAGGTATGTCACACCTTGGTCAAAATGAACGAACCTTTGCCGAAAGCGGACTTGGCGTTCATGTCGTCACAGAGGACGGAAAGCGCCTGATAGACGGCCCTGCTGGCATGTGGTGCGTTCAATTGGGCTATGGAAACACCGAGATTGCCGATGCTATGGCTCAGCAGGCGAAAGAGATGGCGTATTTTTCGCCCTTCAACAACGCCAACTCAACTCCGGCCCGTTTGGCACATGAAATCGCCAAGAGAACGCCGGGAGATTTGAACCATGTATTCTTCACGACCGGTGGTTCAACGGCCGTGGATAGTGCGCTGCGATTTGTACAGTTCCGCAATAACCTGCTGGGAAAACCTCAAAAGAAAATCGTGATATCGCGACAGAAAGCTTATCACGGATCGACTTATCTGGCGGCGTCAGTGTCCGGAAAAGAGCGCGACAAAGGTTGGCTGGACCAGGCAAGTCACCTGACGCGTTTCCTACCGAATGTGAATCCGTATACACGTCGCTCCGATCAGACGGTCGACGATTTTCTGGACGAAAAAATAGCGGATCTGGAAAACATGATCCTGCAGACTGGAGCAGACAAAGTCGCCGCTTTCATCGCAGAACCGATCCTGTGCTCTGGAGGCGTCATCGTGCCGCCGCGGGGGTATCATCAGCGCTGTCTTGAAATCTGCCGGAAGTACGATGTCCTTTACATTTCAGACGAGGTCGTCACCGGGTTTGGGCGACTTGGGCATTGGTTTGCATCCGAAGACGTCTTTGGGATTAAGCCCGACATCATAACCTGCGCCAAAGGCATGACGTCTGGGTACGTACCCATGGGGGCTTGTATCATCTCTGACCGGCTGATTGCAGATGTAAGCGGAAATAATGCACAGAACGCTACGTTTTCAAACGGCTTCACTTACTCAGGCCATCCAGTGAGCGCGGCGGCAGGCCTGAAGACGATTGAAATCATGGAGCGCGACGGCGTTCTGGAACATGTCCGTGCAATCACGCCGCTCTTCGAAGAGCGCCTCCAGGCGCTGGCAGATTTGCCGCTCGTCGGTGATACGCGCGGCATGGGGCTGGTTGGCTGCGTCGAATGTGTTGCAGACGCAAAAGCAGATAATGCACTGGACCTAGATAAATCTGTCGGCGCCCTGATTGATCATCATTGTCAGGAGAACGGGTTGATCCTGCGGCCGATTATCAACATGTGCGTGTTTTCCCCACCTCTGATCATTACGGAAGGTGAGTTGAGCCAGATGTTCGACATCCTTGAAAAAGGTATCCGGCTGGCAACCGAAGACCTAAAGCAGCAGGGTACGTTTAAACCTTAGGAACCACCTCGGCGCGCCATCGCAATTTTCATGGTTGCGATACCTTCGCTTAAGTGCGCTGCGTTTACCCTGCCCGCATCACCTCTGGTGGCAATTTGATCGGGAACATGGACCGAACCTCCGCATCCGCCTTGCTGCCAAAATAGTTTGGATAGTGATTGGACAGAATATCGTTCACGACTGACCGGCTCCGTTCAAACATATCCTGACGACCGGCTTTTTCCCAAGTATCGGTTAGCTCCCGATCCATCAGGGTTGGATAGACATACTCAGTCTCCATGTATTGCAAGGTCTGCGTGTTGCCGAGGAAATGACCGGGATCAATTGCACATTCGTGGATGACGTCGACCGACAGTGTGTCGTCGCTCACCTCGATACCACGCAGGGTTCGTGAGATCATGCCCGCTGCCTCGTTGTCGATGACCATGGACTCAAAGCTGCAACCCATCAGGCTGCCAAGCATACCGCCAAATTCGCAGAGCCTGTTGGCCCCGGCATGGGCCGCCAATGCGAAAGTTAACGCCTTTTCCAGACCGTATTGTGCGTCAGGGATCTTGGAATCCGTCATGCCGCAACCGACGCTGGTCGGGAGGTTGTAGTAATTGCCCATTTGGATAGCTGCCGCGGATATCAACGCCTGCTCACCACTGCCACCCGTGAATGAACCAGTTCGCAGATCAGTAATAAACGGCCAAGCTGCAAAGACGACGGGGGTGCCCGGGTTAATCAGATTGGCAATTGCGACGCAAGATAGGGTCTCGGCTACGGCTTGCGCCAAAGTCCCGGCCAGAGGCGCAGGCGACGTCGCCCCAGCTTGTGGCGGAACAGCCAAATCGCAGACAAGCCCCATCTTCGCTGTATCAATCAGGATCTCCAAGTTTTCCCGCCCAAACCGGAGCGGGGATACTATGGGACAACCGCCAAAAATGACCGAGGGTTTCTCGAGGAATTTACCCTCGCCGCCTGATGCCAGATCGAAAAGATGGATTGCGTCCTGAATGTGCTCTCGGGTGCGGAACGTCAGACAAGATGGTTTTTCGCTACCCGCCAGAATGGCGTAGAGCATGCTCATGTCGTGCTCGTAGTCCTGCGGCACATCCGTTGCCAGAACTGTATCACCGGTCATGTGGATGTTGTCGAGCCGGTCAACCAACCGGGTAAAATCGTAAATGTCTTTGAGTGTCGACGGCCGGTAACTGCGAGTTTCCGCATTAAACGTTGTCACAGCGGTGCCGGAGTTCGCATAGTACACCTTGTCTTTGGTGCAGTGCATGTCATCCTTACCGGCCCGCGATCCGCGTGCATGGACATAGAACTCACTGGCCGCCTTAGCCAAAAGATCTTCCATCAACGCGCGAGGGAAGCACAGTCTACCATGCTCGCTCACCGTCGCCCCTTTAGGCAGCACGAGATCAAGAACTTCCTGCGTTGGATCACCGACGCCCGTACGCTCCAGAATGCTAAGGGCGGCCTCGTGAATATTTGACATGTCAGCATCTGAAAGGGGCTTGTAGCGCCCCCCCGAAATGCCCGGCCAGATTGCTTGCGAAGCGACGTTGCTGGTTCGCACGGTTGCACGTGCTTCGCGCCCACCCCCGCGCCGTCTTGATCTGCGCTTCGTTAATTCTGTCATAGTATTTCTCCGAATTCTGAGCGTGTCAGATCATGCTGAAGTAATTTCGATAGAAACCCGGAATACTCCATTCCATCTCGGACAGCGGTCCCGGCACGAAGCGGTGGGAGTTCACGCCCTCTTGGTTGTGACGGATGATCCGCTCATCATCAAGAGACGTGACATGCCAGAGCCATATCAACGCGTCCTTATCGTAGTCACGACCCTCTTCTGCGTCGCCGCGCACATACCAGACGATCTGAATATCCGTTTCCTGCAGCGCGCGTGGGACGAACCGGTAGCCAACCACGTGATCTGCATAAACAAGGAAGTAGTTCAGCGTCCCGATCCCCAGATCGGTGGCACCGCCATCGTGACCTTTCAGTTCACCCAAAGGCGGCGCCAGCGAAGCGCCATCCTTACTACCGGTCAAATAGCCGGGAAACAGCGGGTAGCGGCGCCAATAGACATCTGCACCCGGGGCGAGCGCGTTATCTCCGGTCAGGTCCAGCTCCTCAACGGGCACTCCGGCTTCTTTCATCCGCTGATGAAGTGCGCCGCTGAACTCCAGAACCTGAGCGGGGTCTTTCAACGAATGGCTGCGCGAATAGTCCTGATGAGACGGCGCGCAGTGGTAGCATTCCAGGTAATTCTCCAACGCCAGTTTCCAATTTGCTGGAACCGGGTATGAGGCTTCATGAGCGACCTTCAGGTTTTCAAATTCGAATGGTTTTGACAGTGGGGCCAACTGCACCAACGCAGCATCTAGCGCCGGGGCGTCTTCAGCTGCGCAGACAAAAATCAGACCTTGGAATATCTTCACCTGAACCGGGAACAATCCGTATTGGCCCGGGTCGAAATTCGACCCCATTGAACGTCCGTTTCGTAGCTTGCCGTTCAGATCAAAAGTCCACGCATGATAGGGGCAGATGAAATTGCGTGCCTTGCCTTTCCGTTCAATGCAAACCCGCGATCCCCGGTGGCGGCAAACGTTCAGATGCGCGCGTACCTCGCCTTCGCGATCCCGAACGATGATGATGGACTCGGGCCCATAGTCGAACAGGAAATAATCCCCCGGTTCTGCGACCTGACTAACATGGCCGACCCAGATCCAGTTTCGGTTCCAGAACGCGCCGATATCGTTCTCGTATACTGCTTGAGACGTATAGAAGTGACGAGGCAGGGCGAACCCTTCCTGTTGCGCGTCCATCAAATCGCGCATTACTTGCAGGTCATCTTTTGGCATTGCGCACCTCATGCAGATTCAAGGGAAATGACTTCCCGGCGGAAGAATTCACGGTCGATGTCGTCCGCGTTACGTTCGAAATTTCGGGCAGCCATGTGACCCGAATATACAGCATCCGCGATCAAGCCGGGGTTTGCGGCATCTCCGACTAATTCCAACGTTTTCAGCGGACTTGCTGTCAAACCGCAAAGCTCGTCGTAAAGAGTGGTTTCTCGCATTCGCTGCGTCACCAGTACCACGGAGCTGCATTCAATGGAGTTCTCTCGCCCCGTGTAGACGCACTGCAATGTCGCCTGGCCGGGCGCGACACCGGCCAAGGTCTGGGACAGGTTCAGACGAACGCCCTTTTTCAACAGACTGCGTTGCACTTTAGTCTGCTCCAACGTCAATTCGGTAAACGGCGAAACTATTGAAGCCGGCGTTACAAAGACAACTTCTCGCCCAACCTGAGCCAAATGATCAGCCAAGACTCCACCGAGATAGGCTTGATCATCATCGTAGACCACAATCGGGCCGTCCTGCGGCATGACTCCGGCCACTATGTCATCCGGAGTGAAAATCTGAGAACCTAAAACGATTGGTGCACCGTGAAATGCAGATTTCCCGCGCCCGTCTCGCCGCCATTTTGCGCCGGTTGCAACAAAGACGTTCGGTATACCCAACTCGATGACCTCACTGGCTGACAAACGGCTGTCGGTGAACAGTTGAACGTTCCCGCGTTGTTGCAGGTCGTAGATTCTGTGATCTGTCACGCGCTTCCAAGCGGATAGCCCGGTCAGGGCAGCTTCCTGCATCACACGGCCGCCGAACTCTTGCTTTGCTTCCGCCAGAGTTACCTCGTAGCCCCGCCGCGCCAATTGCATGGCGCATTCAAGTCCGGCTGGTCCGCTGCCGACAACAAGCGCGGCTTCCTCTTTTACCCGACGCTCAATGATCTCAGGATGCCATTTCCTCCGCCACTCTTCACCCATAGTCGGGTTTTGGGTGCAGCGTATTGGGACGCCGAGAGAGTCGGATGAAACACAGATATTGCAACCGATACACTCACGTATTTCTTCGATGCGATCTTCCCTAATTTTGTTGGGCAGAAACGGATCGGCGATGGATGGTCGCGCCGCGCCGATAAAATCGAGGATGCCCTTCCTGACCAGTGACGCCATCAAGTCCGGCGACGTAAGACGCCCGACGCCCACAACAGGCTTAGAAGTCACCTGTTTCACGAACTCGATATATGAGGTTTGAAAGCCGTCGCGGGGCTCGAACCGGGTCGTCGCAGAGTCGTTGCTCCAATCCGCTACATTAACATCCCAAAGGTCTGGAAGCTCGGCCAGCAATTCGACTACTGCACGGCCTTCTTCCTGCGCTTGCATCCCCTCTGACCCGAGCATTTCATCAACCGCAAACCGAAGGGCAATGGCGCAATCATCTCCGACCTCTTCCTTGGTTTCTTCCAGAAGCTCGCGGGTCAGTCGCACCCGGTTCTCCAACGAACCTCCATATTCATCCGTCCGATCATTGAACTGTGGCAGCAGAAAATGATGAGGCAATGTCATATGATGCCCCGCATAGACATACACAATGTCGAACCCGGCTTCGCGCGAGCGACGAGCCGCCGCGCGATGCCACTTGCGAAATTCTCGAATGTCAGCCTTGTCCATTGCCCTTGCCTGTTTCGGGTATGGAGTCTGCAAGACAAGTTCTGATGGGGCCAGCAGAGGCGCTCGGGTCAGGTGGTTTTGGGCATGGTGCCCGTTATGCGCCAATTGGATTGCCGCGAGCGAGCCCTTCTCATGAATTGAGTTGGTTATCAGACGCAGTGCAGGAATATCCTGATCGTCCCAAATTCGGTTTTCAGAATAAGGAGACAAATCCGAAGTCGGATGAATCTCGGCCTCCTGAGTGGACACCACCGCCCAACCGCCCTCAGCTTTCATCGCCCGCATGGCAGCTTCGGCCTGAGGTCGCAAATGACCCAAACCATTGCAGTGGGGCACTTGGTAGAACCGGTTTCGAGCCGTTACTGGCCCGATCTTGACCGGTTCGAAGAGAACAGAATATACGTCAGCGCCTGACATTGCCGCGCTTCCTCCAAGTAAATTGGAATTTGGTTCGTGGGAATGGAAGGACTTCTACATCCCCACCATTCCCGGCTGTGTTGTAAGAGTGCCCTTAGAAGCCAGCTTTGATGCGCTCGAATTCCTTCAACATCTTGGCCTCCAGCTCGGGGTTAACAGCGTCAAAGAACAGGCTGCCTTCAAAGAAGCTGTCCACATCCGAAAACCCGTAGGTTTCGATCAGCTCTGGGTCTGCCTGTGCAAAAGCGTCTTCGTTGGCGTGGGCGTAACCCCAGCTTTCAATAATGTATTTACCGCTTGCCGCAGAGCTGAGCGCGTTCAGCATGTCATAGACTTGCTCATCCGACTGCTTGGCAGATTTCAGATGCACATAGCCGCAGACCCAAGTCGCGATACCTTTGTCTACATCACGCATCATGACCGCTGGCGTTTCGTTCCAGATCAGGTTCAGTTCCGATTGGTTCCATCCCCAACCCAGCGTGACCTCACCGCTGGCAATTGCCTGATCCAGTTGGCCTGCGTCAGACCAATAAAAGCGCACGTTCGGATGAATCGCGCGCAGGTAGTCCGCCGCTTTTTGGAATTCCTCGTCACTCATATCGGTATAGCTGGAGGCGCCAGTTGCCAATGCCGCCATTGCAAAGGCACTGGAAGCGGCGTCCGGAATGGCGACTTTGCCCTGATATGCAGGATCGGCAAGCAATTGCAGCGAAACATCATCTGCCGAAATCATATCGGTTCGATAGATAAGACCAGTATTGCCCCATTCGAACGGAACCATGTAGGTCTGCCCATCAATGGTGATGCCATCGACCTCTTTGATCTTGGGCATCAGCTTGTCCCAGTTTTCCAGCTTGCTGGTGTCAATCGGCTTGATCATGTCTGCTGCTACCCACTTTCTCAGGGCATCTGTGCAGGGATGGGCCAAATCAGCTTCAAAACCGGACTGAAGCTTTGTGAACGCTTCTTCCACGCTGCCAAAATAGGTGTAGCTAGGCGCACCGCCGTACTTTTCGACATAGTCGCCGTAGAAACCCTGATCCTCATATCCGGACCAGTCAAAAACGGTCAGATCAGCGGCGTTCGCCAGAGTTTGGCTGGCGGCAAAGGTGGCAACTACTGCTGCCATAAGTGATGCTGTTTTACTCATTTGTCTCCTCCCAAAGATTCACGTTTACCCAAGTCAATCACCGAGGCGCTTTGAACGCCAAGCCAGACGGTATCGCCGCGCGTGTGATCGACCGTGTGAAAGTAGTTTGGCACTGCGACGGCGATACTGTCTTTCAGACCATCGACGCGCACATAATAGTGGACACTCTCTCCATAAAAGGCGACGTCCGAAACCTCGCCCTGAACAAGAGCATCGTACCCATCCGGCTTTTCCGCACTGATTTCCAATTGCTCAGGACGAACGCCGACAAGAAGTTCCTTGTCATGCACCTGGACGTTGGGGTTCACCCCGATTTCCATCTTCCCTAAGCCCTTAACGTTGACTTCAAGCGTTTCAGCATTCTCTGCAGTCACTTCGGCATCCAGAAAGTTCATTCCACCGATGAAAGAAGCCACTTCCCGGTTACACGGTTGGGAATACAGGACCTCTGGCTTATCCACCTGCTTGAGCTGCCCCGCAAACATGACGCCTATACGGTCGGACATGGTCATCGCCTCGTATTGGTCATGCGTGACCATTACAAAAGTTATTCCAAGCTTCTGCTGAAGACGGCGCATTTCCAATTGCATCGCTTCGCGCAGATTTTTGTCCAACGCAGATAAAGGCTCATCTAGCAGTAAAACCTTGGGTCGCATGACGAGCGCGCGGGCGAGCGCTACTCGTTGCCGCTGACCTCCCGACAACTCGTTGGCCTTACGGTCCTGCAGGCCGCCCAATTCAACCATCTCAAGCGCCTCGGCAACGCGTTCCTTGATTTCGTTTCGCGAGAGTCTTGTCTTGCGCAATCCGAACCCGACATTGTCACCGACATTCAGGTGCGGAAAGATCGCATAGCTTTGGAACACCATATTAGTGGGGCGCTTGTTGGCAGGCACGTCCCCCATCGTTCGACCATCGATCCAGATCTCGCCTTCTTCGTGATCTTGAAAACCCGCAATTATGCGCAAGGCTGTTGTCTTACCGCAGCCCGACGGCCCAAGCAGCGAAAAGAACTCACCCTCTTTCAAGGTTAGGTTCAGATCAGACACCGCCACAAAAGTACCAAAGCGTTTTTCGACGCCCTGAATTTCGATGATGTTCTGTTCGCTCATCTTAATCGTTTCCTTTGGCTTCAATCGGAGGATTGGATGGAACGGCGGCGGAAGTATTCGGCAATCAACAACAGCAAGACCGAAGACAGCAAAAGCAGCGATCCAAGCGCCAGCGTGTTGGGCAGTTTTGCCGGAAAGCGGATCTGGCTCCAGATATAGACAGGCAGCGTCGGGCTGTTTCCGGACAGGAAAAAGGCCAGGACGAACTCGTCAAAAGACACCGTAAACGTGACCAAAAGGCTTGCGATGATACCCGGCGCGACGATTGGCAAGGTAACACGCCGAAACGTACCCACGACGCTTTCACCAAGGTCGAACGCGGCCTCCTCCAAGGACTGGTCGAAATCGTCAAATGCAGATTTCATAATCGACACAGAAAAGGGCAGAGCCACGAACACATGCCCAAGGATCACGGTGGTCAGCGATGGTTTCAGCCCGATGCTGATGAACAAAACCAGCATCGAACTGGCAACGATGATGCCGGGAATGACCAGCGGAAGCATGACCAGTCCCTCAGACAGCTCGCGCCCCGTGAAACGATACCGAACGTAAGCACGAGCTGCGAAGAGACCCAGAGATGTTGCCATCAGGGCAGTGACGCTGCCGACGATCAGCGAATTTACCATTGCTTGTAGTAACGTGTCCTGCTGCCCCAACTGCGCGTACCACTTCAACGTGAACCCCTTTAGTGGGAAGGCTACGATTGTTCCGTCGTTGAACGAGAACAGTGGCAATAGCAAAACCGGTAAGTAGAGAAACACCAGATAGGCAATCGCATAAACCAGCAACCACGAGATACGAAATGATTGGGTCATCTGATCCTCCGGCCCAAAGCGGTGACGACCACCACGAACAGGATTGCGACGCAGCCGACTGAAAGCATGGCAAGAAGAGACAGGGTTGCACCCAACGGCCAGTTATTGGCAGCGCCAAACTGCACCTGGATCAAGTTCGCCACCATTTTGCCTTGTGATCCACCGACTAAGGCCGGAGTGACGTAGTCGCCGACCGTTGGGATGAAGATGATCAGACAGGCCGCAATGATCCCCGGCACGGTCAGGGGCAATGTCACGCGGACAAATCTTTCCAGTTTGTTGCACCCCAGATCGGTCGCGGCCTCCAACAAGCTGCGGTCGATCTTTTGCAGCGACACATAGATCGGCAGGATAGCAAACGGTGCCCAAGCGTGGGCGAGCGTAAGGACAACAGCGAATTCGTTGTAGAGCAGGAATGTCAGCGGCTCTTGTATCAAACCAAGTGAAATCAGGGCCGAGTTCAACACCCCGTTGAAGCCAAGAATTAGTTTCCAGCTGAACACGCGCAGAAGGTAGCTGCTCCAAAAGGGAATAGTGATCAGCAACAACCAGAGGGTCTTCTTCTGTGTCCGAAAAGCGATGAAGTAGGCAATCGGATAGGCCAGACAAACCGTTGCCAATGTCACCGCACCTGCAATTGCGACCGAACGGATCATTAGATGTCGAACCAATGGGTCGGTAAAGGCCTCTTGGTAGTTCGCCCAAGTCAAGGTCCGGACGATCTCGACATAGGTCTGGGTCCAAAAACTGTAGGCGACGAGAATGCAAAGCGGCACGGCGACAAGCAGACCGACGTAGAGCGTCGCAGGCGCGCTCAGTGCCAGACCCTTGCCCGTTTCACTTCGTAGTACTCCGGCCATGCTTCCCTGCTGAACTTAGTTTTTGGTGGCGCGACCATGTCGATCAAAAAATGGACAATCGTCCATTTAAATCTGGAATTTTTGGACTAGTTGTGTCAACTGATAATTTCGCAACCGGGGATGACCAATTTCACACTGGCCGCTAGAAGGCACCGCAAGAGACTGAAAACAAACAGAGCCGCCTGATTCAATGACTGGAAGACGACAAGAAATTCGCGAGCGAAACCGCCTTTCCCTGATCGAGGCAGTACTCGACTCGGTCGCAGAGAAAGGGATTTCCGAGACCTCCGTCAGCGAAATCATCCAACGTGCCGAGCTGTCCCGCGGCATGATACACCTTCATTTTGGCGGCAAAGACAATTTGGTTGACGAGGCCGCGCGCTACTCATCCGAACAATACTACAATGGCATTTACGACCTGTTGGAAACGACCGGACAAACCGGACAGGAACATATTGAGATGATTGTTCGGGGCGACTTGAGTGAAGCCATTCTCAATGAGAAAAACGTTTCCATTTGGTACGCGTTTCGAGGCGAGGCCCGAAATAGAGCAGCAATCGCTGCGTTTTCAGATACCCGCGACGCCAAGCTTCGTAATCTGGTTTTCAACGCTTTCGCTCGAATTGCGAAAGAAGCCGGAGCCGAACACCCTAATCAAGTTGCTAGGGACGCTACACACGGCACACTCGCAATGCTGGAAGGCATGTGGACCGATTACCTACTCCACCCGGATTCATTTGACCGCGACGAAGCGATGAGAATCGTTTTTCGTTTTCTGCGGGCAATGTTCCCGAAGCATTTTGACCTGGGCGGCGCTTTGTTGTCTGAGTAGAGCTTGAGACAGGTTTCCCATCTAGTCACTAAAGGACCGGAGAATCCACATCTTTCAGCCATCATGATGGAAGCACGGTACGAACGCAAAAAATTCAATTAATCAGGCGCTATCCGCAAATCAAAGTTGATGAATGGTGTCTTAAAAGTCTGCGATAAATCCATAAGGGGACGGTGCGAAGTTCAGTATCCGGGCTAAAATACAATGTCGAAGAAGGCATTTTTGGTAAGCCCACAAGGAGAATTCATGATCAAGTTCATACCTAACTTTCTATTCGCAGCAGTGCTTTGCACGATTCAATACTCTCAATTAGCCATCGCGCAAAGTGACACTCACGACGCTGAAATCACGCCGTACGCCGGTCTGCAATCGAGGACCATCAAGAGCTTATCTGAGACCGATTTAGAAGAGCTGCGGCGCGGCGGAGGTTGGGGTTTTGCCTTACCTGCGGAGCTGAATGGCAAACCAGGCCCAGCACACTTGCTCGAATTGCAAGATGAACTTGGACTTTCGAAGGATCAGGTGAAAAAAATTGAGGCGATCCATTCTGAAATGCGCGTACAGGCAGTCGTCGCAGGCGAGCGGTTTATTGAGGCCGAGGCGGCGTTAAGTGAAGCGTTTGCCGGTGACCAGCTTGAATTGGCCGAGCTAAACAAACTTGTTGAAGCGGCCGAAACTGCCAGGGCCGAGTTGCGACTGGTTCATCTGTCCCGGCACCTGCAAACAACACCACTGTTGAGCGCAGATCAAATCCAACAGTACAGCATTCTAAGAGGGTATGCGAACGACCCGTGCTCCAATGTGCCCGAAGGCCACGACCCAGCCATGTGGAAAAAACACAACGATTGCAGCTGAATCCTTTTGAAATCAGCGCAAACTAATGTTGGACATGGAGCTGAAAAATCTGATTGCCCTTCATCCATTCTCTCAGCTGTGTCGAGCAAACACACTCGTCGTCCCATCCAGACCAACGAGCAAGGTTTCATAAGGTTCTCGTTCGTCTGAAAAATCCATGCCGGGTGAACCCATCGGCATGCCTGGAACTGTTAGGCCGAGGCCTTCAGGATGTTCGGACAAAAGTCGATTTATGTCTTCTGCCGGGACATGACCTTCGACAAAATAGCCCCCAACAAATGCAGTGTGGCAACTGGAAAGCTCATCTGAGATTTTCATTTGTTCTTTAAGCGACCACAGCTGCTCCTGCCCTACGTCTAGCGTATCGGTACGAAATCCTGCGGAAATCAGGTGATCTACCCACGCGGCACAACAGCCGCAGGTTGGAGTCTTGTAGACTTTGATGAGTGGGGCTTCTTGTCCGACGGAAGGAGTAGCCAACACTGCTGCTGTACCCGCTAATAGAAATTCGCGTCGTTTCATTGGTCTCTTCTCCGCTTCCTCATGGGACTACAAAGATATTGTGCCAAGGCCAAATTTTTCAATGTTACCGGACTGAGCATCAAACGGGCAGTTTCGATACAAGATCTGAATCTCAATCCAAATAACACTGGTCGCCAAACGTTTTGTGAGTTGCATCGCGTATGGCTCAAGTTCACTCGAGCGTTCGGCAATGGACCTCGCGATCAACGTCGTGGTGAGGTCTGTCCGTCGTCAGGGATTTTGGGACAGATGGCCGCCTGAACTAAGAGAGGGTCTGGCTCAACTGGTTGTTGTGATTATGCAGCGGATTTG
>NZ_JBQFUP010000010.1:0-110342 GCF_056539265.1 Ruegeria sp. BC3 | reverse complement strand
GCAAATCCGCCGCATAATCAAACCAACCAGATGAGCCACATCCTCTCTTAGATCAGAGCGCCATCTGTCCCAAAATCCCTGACGACGGACAGTCGCCAAGGTCAAGGCCGCATATACCCTCACCGCTCATCGGGTTGAAGCGTTCTGATCTTTGAACCACGTGGCGAAGCCGGCTCCCTCCTTACTTTCAATAGCAATCCGCGGATCCCACGGCGCTATTGCTTTCTTATTCCCCTCTCTTTCGAATGCGCTTTCGACGATCACGAAGGCGAAACTATCCGCATCACAGACGTTGCTGTTGAGGGTGAGGAATGTAAGCTTTCTGCGCTTGGTGGTGAATTACGCAGTATTTAGTTGCGGACTAAACAGGCGTTCACTCATAGGACTTAACCTCCTATTTCGCTTGGGTCGACTGTTGGAAGCAACATCACGCGACCCCAAAGGGCCGCACCATTATATTTCTGACGCGACCAGCTTGCAGCAATCGCATTGCTCATTAATTCAGAATGCGTATCGCAACCCGACCAGGAATCCACCGCCATCAATTCTTTGAGAATAGGTAGAGCCGTCGCTAAGCGAATAATCGGCCTCTGCGAACGAGCTCACATACCGGTATTCTGCAGACAAGAACACCCGCTCTCCCGTCCAGTACCCAAGTCCGAGAATGGCCTGCGCGGCAGCTTCTGTAGCCCGGTCCTCTAGGTCGCGCATTCCGCCGGGCAAAGTCACGCTTACGCGAGAGTATTCAGAGCTGATGACCCCGAGACCGAAGCCTACATACGGCTGAAAACGCCGGCCCTTGTTGAAGTCATAGTATCCATTGAACATAAGGCTTGTAGTCCGGGCCTCTCCTGCCTCTGCGGCAAGTAAAGAAAAGCTCACTGCTCTGACGTCTGTCTTGAAATAGCTGAGACCACCTTCCAAGCGCCATCCGCTCGGAAACGCATACCCAACCGAAATCACACCCATCGGTCCATAATCCGCATCGACATCGCCGACGACGCCTACGTCCGGAATTTCGAATGAGTTTTCGCTAAAAAAGTCGCCGGCCGCCCCCAACATTCCGCTGACGTAAAACCCTTCGGATTGTTGGGCGTCCGCAGGCGATACACACATACCCCACAGACCCGCCGCAGCACCAAGCAGAACGTATCTTGTCGCCTGAGTTCGAGCTTTCCCAGTAGTGTGCATGTTCATCTGCCACATCCCTTCTTTGTTCGAAAGATACTTTGTGCATACACGGTTTCTTTTCACCGTCAATCGGCCGAATTGCGCGATGCTGTATCTCCGCCCCGAGCTGGGATGCCGTCATCTACCCTGGCTTTGAAGGCGGACCACCGACCGTTCATTGCTATATCTGTGAGTGTCAGAGGTGTGACGCTTCCGGCATGGGCTCAGAGGGGTCGTTCGTTTCGTTCCGTCTCAATTACCGCTCTGTAGATGAAGCTGCCTTGCGCACCTGCGGCTATTGCTGGCGCGGAACTGGTTTGCAGTTGCGGCGCACTTTTCGCTGCTTTGTAGCCAACGTGGTCAGACCGGTCATTCGTTAGTGCCGATTTCTACCGAACTAAGACTGCACTTTCGCTGCAACCTGGTCAGAGCATCGAGACGCGAACAAGGTAGACAAAAAACTCCCAGCCTTTCGCCGACCGCAGGTGAACGATCTCCTCAAAACAGGCTATTCTGGCTCGGCTTTTGGATGAAGTGAAGGACAGCTGATGCGTCCGTAGCCTAGTTATGCCGGAGGCTGCAGTACATTGATTAGTTGCAAAGTGTCGTAGCCGTTTGCCCGTAAAATCGCCTCCGCTTCAGTACGACGTGTCTGAGAAATTTCTGGTGTTCGGGCCAGTATCCAGCCTGCGCCGCCGGAAGGCACGCCGACGACTGCTGTCATGTAATCGTCGTCCACCCACAGAATCCAATAGTTGCCTCGGACGAACGGAACCCCGTCGAAGCTGACTTTAAGTTGTCCCGGTCCAACTACTTCTGCAGCACCGGCAATCTGCTTCGCTGGGCCGTCTGGCGCGCCCTCCCTGCAGGTATTCAAAACACTGATTGAATTGGAGCCAAGCGAAGCGTATTCCGCCGTGGTGGCAGTACAGTCTTGTTGAAACGAGACTGGAAAGCGAGCAATTTCGTACCAAAGGCCTAAATACCGAGCTGCATCGAAGTTGTTAACCGTGGACATCGGAACGGATTTATCTCGATAAGAATTTCCGCACGCGGTTAAAAGAAGAATTAGAACAACAAAAAGATATCGCATACTGCCAATGAAGCCCATTGCTAAGGTTTGCGTCAAGGACGCCACGCTTGACGACAAAAGTACCAACAAAGGCAGGAGCGATCATCTGACTATCTTTCCGAGAGCTTTTTTGCCCGCTGAGCGGCTATTCTTCACGGTAATCCGAACTTTCCGCCGTGAATTAGGGCTTCAAGCAACGGTGAAAACTAACAAAAGCTCGTCTTCTAGAGGTTTGTGGACAAGGCTGCCAACTTTACTCCGCGGCGCGAGCAATTTGACTGGCCGCACCACATAGTTGCTTCGAATTTGCGGTCTATTCAATTTCAATGAGATCGGTGATCCCCTGGAGCAACTCCACATCTTAAAGAGCTTGGAAAGTTGTTTGCCTTTGGTGCTAAGCTATCTGGAGCACGGTGAAATTCTCCTAGAGGAAGTGAGGAATAAAAGAATGAAACCAATACCGTTAGCCGCTTGCGCGATCCTTTTCACTGTGTGTGGTGTCCAAGCTCAAGAGCTGAAAAAGGGCCTAAAAGATGATGCCGCCACGTGTCTAATCGAGGCAGAGTGGCCTTTGATTGAAGAAATAAGCATCAATACCAGACTTTCACAGCCATATCTGAAAGAGGTAGTTGGTATCATAGTACGGGACCTCGAAAACCCAGAGTTTATGATACAAGCTTACAGAAAAGTTGCCGAAGATTTTGGCGATGACCCGTCCGGCTTGAGTGCGTCAAGAAGAGCCGAGTGTTTGGAGCCTTTATTGAGTCAATAACAAGCTCTTGAACGGTAACGGGAGCCGAAGCCAACAACTTGGCTAACTGCATGGGGCAAAGGAAACTCGCGTGTTCAGTGGGCTAATCTAGAACGACGTCCCAAAGCAATTGAACCGAATTCTGGGCTAGTCTGACTTTGTCACCAGCAATCGTGCGAAGTGTCATCCGACGTTCTGGGTGCAATTCGTCTTCATGTTATACAAATGCTATCGATAGTTCAGAAAAAGAAGGACAATCCCAACTTGAACTGCCGATCTGGCCCACCATTTGGCTTGCGTTCCAAGGCGTAGTAACCAACGCTCACGTCCATTGCAGTGCCTTTGGATTCGTTGATTATTGAAGTCTTCCCAACAGTCAAGCCAAGCGGTATCGCCCATGCTTCGTCGTTACTCGCTGCGTTCCAGTTGTAGGACAACACGTTGTTGTATCCAAAGTACCAGCCTTCCCCCAATCCATAGGTCAAAATGGGTTGGAGGATCGTAACGTTAAAATCGTTTTCGCCCCACATATGAGCGATAACACCGCCCCATGATAGGTCACCCGTTTGCCCAAACATGACAAAGGCAGGGCCGGCGCCCCAACCAGCACCCTGTAAAGCGTCATTTGTGTGCGTCGGCAAGGAAACCTGAAGACCATACCCCAATGCGATCCCGCTGGCCCCCGGTGTCGGGGAGTAGAAAGCTTGCACGGTTGAGTCACCTATACCCCAAGTCAGGTCATCCTCCGGCGAGGGGTTGACGATTCCGGGCGGCAAAACGGCTCCGGGCTGAACGCCTTGAATGGGTATAATGCCCCGCAAAACCAACGTCGCGTCTGTCAACGGCACCGAATAAACCGGTTGCAACTGAAAATTATAGCTGTCGTCGTCGTTTGTTCCTGTCCGGAAAGCGACCGTGTTATCAGTGATCAAGGCTTTGGTGTCGGCAAGCGGGTTGGCTGCCTTGCGCGCAGCCTGACACGCGGCGTCGCAAGCTTGGGCGTCACGAATGCCAAACGTGAGGCACATGACAGCAGTGATAGAGGCGAAAAATATCTGCCTCATACTGAATTCAGGTTGCGTCAACATTTGATCCTATCCCGTTCGCTCATGATGTATTGACCAATTTCACCGCCTCTGGTGGTGTCATTCTCCCGCCAAGTAATCGTTGATTGCGTCAATCGCCGCGTATGTGAAATCATCGTAGAACGCGCCTGTCGACTGAGGTTGTGAGGCTTGCCTGATGAAGGCCGTGTTGTTAGCCCGATCAATGTAAATCCACTGACCGTGAATACCGAGCGCTGTGAAGGCTTCACGGCCTTCGTTGTGACGCACCCACCACTGTGCACGATAGCTACCTTCTCCATCGGGCATTTCGTTGACATTGGGACCGTTCGTCCAGGCGTCTCTATCACCCCCTGTTTCCAACGCTTCGATTACGGCCTCAGGTACGACGACTTCACCGTTCACCATTCCATCATTCAGCATCATGGCAGCAAATCGTGCCAAGTTGTGCGGTGTTGCATTCAGTCCACCGCCAGCAAATAGGGTGCCATTTTGATCAAGCAAAACGTAGGTCTCACCTTCAGCGCCGACCTTCTCCATTAGTTCTGTGAGTTGGTCAAAGAAAGACTGATCTGTCACACGATTGGTGACCCAGTTGACCACGTCTGTTTTGGGGGTTTGGTAGTGAAACACTTCTCCATGTGCATGTTCTGGATCAATGTCCAGGGTCGGCAAATACCCATAAATGCTGTCAGGCAAGTCCTCTCCAGGGTTGGAGGGAAGCAGGCCAAGAACGCGTCCATACTGTTGGATACCGGAATTGGGGTCAGCATATTCTTCCGTAAATGCCATAGAATTAGTCATATCCAAAGCTTGTCCAAAGGTCGCTTCCCCAAAAGCTCCAGAGGGTGCCAGTTCCGGAATGATTTCTTTCAAAGGAGCGTCTTCTTGAACAAGCCCTGCATCGACGGCCATCAAGCCAAAGAGACCTGCAAAGGACTTAGTTACCGACATCATTTGATGCGGTTGATCGGCGTGCATTCCGTTCAGATATCTTTCAAAGACAATTGTGTCGCCACTCAGAACCAAAAACGCATCTGTGTAAGTTTGCTCTAGGAAGTCATCGAGACCTACATTCTCGCCATCTGGATGCGCGATGCTTAGTCTTTCAATCCCTCCATCTGGGGAGACCCTCAGCTTGCGTGGAGCTGTGGAGGGAGGGATGTTCGCCGAGGGATAAAATTGGCGCATGTTTTGGTACGACCATCGATTGTATGGCACACCAAACAACGCATTGTTGCGAGTGACACGCTTGTCGGCCGGAGGCGGAAAGCCCTTCATGAGACCGAGTTCATTATGTGTGGCGTAGGGATTGTCCCCATGCTCATCGGCTGACGAAAAAGTCGCTGAAATAGCAAGAATTGCGGCTGTTGTGGCAAGCGTTTTGATCAACATTTTTTAACTCTCCCAAGATGAGATTAACACATCAGGTTTTTTGAACGCTCGCAACTTTCCTGCGCGAGCAACTCTTGAGGAATTGAAAAAATGAAAGTCCGTTCTGGGCTCAAAGCAGTCTTTCGCCGCGTAATGCATCAATGACCGCTGTGCGGACGGAGCTGCCTGATGCGTCCGAAGTGAAAAACACCTTGATTGCTCGACCGATTCACTGTGTTGTCCGCGGCGGCGCGGCATCATTTCCAAAAACCGGACATTCGAATCGTGCAAAAGGTCCAAAACCAATCCGGCCATTGACTGCACGACCGTCGGATGTTTCACATGCGGCCGTAATCGCCGTTTGCTGAAGTGCCGCTCGGGTAGATTTCCTTGGAAACCGGACCCCGACTGACCGTCAAGTGACGGTTGATTTGGCGGAGCCGGCCTGATTAACTCACCGAGTTCGACCAAAGTGAATTGTTGGGATTTGATTTGATGATGAACCGCAGAATGTTGCTGGGAACTTCCCTGGCTGCGTCGGCACTGCTAATCGCCGGATGCGCCGCTACGCGTCAAAGTATCGTGCCCGGCAGTTTTGCTTGGTTTGATCTGATCACCAGCGACCCTGATGCGGCGAAGTCCTTTTATGGCGGCATGTTCGGCTGGCAATTCGGATCCCCGGCCAGTGACGGGTATATTCCTGTCAGCGGAGGTGGAGAGGCGCTGGGCGGTGTGATTGCTTCTGCCGATGCGGGCTCTGATGTCGAGTTTCCGTCGCAATGGGTCCCCGTGCTGACCGTCGTCGATACCATCGCCGCAACGAAGGTTGCCCTGGGCAGGGGTGGCAAGCAGGTCAGGTCTCCCTTCGCCACATCTGCCGGGACGTTCTCGACCATTCGCGACGCAAGCGGGGCGTTGCTGGTGCTGTATGACGGGCCGGGCGGGTTCCCGCTGAACGGTTCACTGCGGGAGAACACATGGTACTGGGCCGATCTTCTGACTGACAACCCCAGCCGGGCCCGGTCTTTTTATCACGCGCTCGCCGGATGGGAGACCGCGCAGAAGAATGGTCAAACCGTCTTTTCCAGCGGTGGCGCCGTCCGTGGCGGGTTGGTGCGGATATCCCGACGCAAAGCGGAACCGACATGGCTGCCCTACGTTGGTGTCTCGGATATCGGTCGGGCCATTGCCCGGTCTCAGGAACTGGGCGGAGGCCCGCTGACCGTCGCAGAAGATGCAGCCGTGCTGCTCGATCCCACCGGCGCGGCGGTTGGGGTGTCGCTGATCGGAGGTGCGGCATGATGGTGCCCATACTGCGCCTGACCTTGCCCGTGGCTCTTGTCGCTGCGACCTTCGCACTGACCGCCTGCGGGCCTACCACTGGCCAGCCCAACGTGCGGACCGGCGTTTCCGTCCATGTCGGCTATGGTCGTGGCCCCTGGTGGCGCTGGGGTGGTTACTATCCGCGCCCGCCGGGCGTTCTGCCGCCCGATGTCTTACCACCTGAGCCCGGCTTGCCGATCGAACCCAGCCCGCCAATTGCGGTTCCGCTCCCGGAACCCGATTTTGGTGGCGGCGATTTCGGAGGGTTTGACGGCGGCTTTGATGCTGGCGGTTTTGATCTCTGACCCGGCAATCCGGCTGAGCAATCAAGGTGATTTCGCTGCATCAGCGACCGGCAAAAACGTCCGCGTTGCAGACACGGCCCCTTCTGTCTTCGCTGCGGACCAAACGAGCGTCCGGTTCTAATGCTGCCTGCGGCTGGCCAAGAGTTACTGCGGGATGCCGCAGTTGCGAACTTGACAGAAGCAGGGTGTCTCCCTTGGCCTCCATTCGGTCATCTGACGGTTTTACCCAGATGTCCGCAATCTGCGCATTTCGGACATTCAATACCAACCTCCACCGCAAAGCGGCATCCGATCGAGAATTTGTTCGCTAGCCTTAAGGATTGCCGTCGTATCGCAAACCGCCATGACCTAGGTGGTGAGCTGTTCCTGTCGGCAATCCGCGTCGTCGCTACCGTCATCTTCTGGTTATCCGGCCAGACCCTATTTCAGCAGGTCGGAAAGTGGTGGACCCCGCCACTGATCTTCTATGCCTAACGCCTTGCACCCTTGTTTGATGCTCTTGCGCATTTTGTCGAAATCCTTGGGCTTCTTAAATATGCCATGAGTCGGAAATGTCTTTTCCGTCTCCTCAATGAGCTTGCGCAACGTGATTTCCAATCCCTCGTCCGGGGCAATCCCGCGCACCTTTTTGATGCGTTCGGCCATTGCGTAGAGACAAAACGCTCGTTTGCTGTGTTTTGTAAAACGCTTGTCTTTTATGCTCGGCCGACCCGGCTGCCTCTTCTGGTTTTCGAGCACTTTGGATATTATCTCAAGCTGCTCATATTCGAGACCCTTCAACACCAACTCTCGCGCCCTTTCAGATGCGCCCAAGCCAAGGCCGATGCCGCGTAGGGGGTCCGGTTTGCCATGGTATTTCTCTGCAATCTCCTCGTCCGAAAGGAAAATATCTAGCAAGCCCTCCGGCTGATGATCATCGCTCATGACTGCGCTCCTATCCTGACAACCTCGCCGCGCAAGGCAAAGAGATAATCGCACCACTGCTCCATCAGTTTGCGCCGCTTCTGGAACAGATCTGAGCGGGCATACGCGGCCTCAACCTTGTCTGCTTTCACGTGGGCAAGGGCTGCCTCGGCAACTTCGCCAGGAACGTTGGTGCGTTCCTGCGCCCACGTCCTGAAAGATGAGCGGAAACCGTGAACCGTGCTGTTGATACCGAGTTCCCTCACCAGCTTGGAAAGGGTCATGTCGGAAAGCTGCTTGCCTCGGGCGGATGGAAACACCAGCCCGGTTCCATCGCGCAGAACTTCCGCTTGCCGCAAAACTTCGACAGCACGGCGCGATAGCGGCACCCGATGTTCGCGGTTCATCTTCATTCGCTCTGCCGGAATGATCCACACAGCATTCCCAAGGTCAACTTCTTCCCAACGGGCACCGCGCACCTCGCCGCTACGCGCGGCAGTCAGAATCGTGAACTCGATTGCCAGCTTGGTGGACGCCCAGGCTTTGGATGCCTTAACGGTCTCGATGGCATCGGCAACCTCATTGTAGGGAAGCGCACGGTTGTTCTTTTGCTTAAGTTCCAGTTTCGGTAGTGCAAGCGCATCACCGGTCGCCGGGTTGGTGTCTCGCAACCCCTCGGCAACCGACCACTTGAACACGCTGAGAATGCGGTGTTGCACCTTCACGCTCAGGTTCGGCACCTTTTCACGGCAAGCTAGAACAGCACGTCTTATGTCGGCAGAGGTTACATCGGCAACGTCGGTGCTTCCGAAATACGGGAAGGCGTAGGTTTTTAAAGACGACAGGAACGCCTGCGGCTCCTTCTTTCCCTTCCATGAAGGCGCCAGTTCATCGCGGGTACGCAGTGCAGCCTCGGCAAATGTCAGTCGCTTCGCGGCCTCGGCCTTTGCTTTCCGTTTTTCCGAAATTGGATCGCCACCGGCAGCGGCAACCCTCTTGTTTGCCAGTGCAGTTTCACGGGCTTCTGCCAGCGAAACTGCAGGATATCCGCCCAGCCCGATATCGCGACGCCGCCCGTGTATCGTGATGCGTTGCATCCAGTTTCGGCGACCGCTGTCCAGAACCCGAAGGATGAGCCCTGTCCCTTGCCCGTCTGGGTAACGCCCCGGCGGTAGCGCAGCGACGCTTCGTGCCGTCAAACTCTTACTATCCAATTTCCGCGTCACTTAATCTGCCCCACAATCTGCCCCACAGAAAAACGTAGAACTCACCGCTTCTTGTTGGAACCCGTTGGAAGAAAAATCAACCTAAATAACGTTAATTTTAATAGTAATTTGGAAGCAGCTGTAACGCTTTGGAAACAGTCATGGCTGCTACCACCCCAGCCACCTTTTCCAGAAAAGCTAGGAAAATAAGGGGCGACAGAGCCTCCGGAAAATTCGATGTGACACAGCCAGCCAAAAATCGACCCAGCAGTCGGTTGCGCAAACCCCGTTACCATGCCGGTCCCTACCTCATGCGCCGTGGCCGTATTTTCTATTTCCGAAAACGCCTGCCAAAAAAACTATCAAACCAGGTCCCAAACCAGTTTCTTTGTCTGTCGCTGCGAACCGACCTCCCGCTCGACGCCGTGAAGCGCGCAGCCGCGTTGCTCACCGTCCTCGAGCAGATGGAGAAAACACACGTGGACGCACTGACCAAAGATTCGCCTATGCATTGGCCCAAGAAACCGGGCGCGTCTGAACGCGCCCAGTTTCGTCAAGTCGCGACGTGAGAAACATCCTTGTCCGGCGAATAAATGTCCAGGATGTTCCAATGACCGGTCGTTGGTGTCGGGTTGTTGATCATTGGCACGTCCAGCACGGTTGGCTTGCCACTGGCGATTGCCGCTTCCAATGCGGGCAACAGTTCGTCGGCAGCGCTGAGTCTGTGCCCTTCCGCGCCGTAGGCTCGCGCTATGTCGGCATAGCCCGGTCCGTTTGCGGGTGCGGCGGCTGATCCGGGGAACGTGGTTCCATAGGTCAATCCGTAATGCGCCTTTTGAAGGCCCGCGATAGTGCCGAAGGCGTTGTTGTTCATAACCAGCCAGATGATGCCCAGATCAAGCTCGACCGCGGTTGCCAGCATCGACGGATTCTGACCGAACCCCCCATCGCCAACAAGACTTATCACCACACGGTCAGGGGTTGCCAGTTTTGCGCCGATCGCGCCCGGAGGACCGAAACCCATCGTCGCGAACCCGCCCGGCGTCAGGATAGAACCCGGTGTCAGAATATCGAACTGTTGCCCAACACCGTTCTTGTTCCAGCCAACGTCCGTGGTGATGATGGCATCCTCAGGCAGTGCCTTACGGGTATCCGCCAGAATACGCTCGGGCATCATCGGAAAGGCCGATGAGGTCGCCATTTCCTCGTTGCGCGCTTTGAAGTCCGTCCGGAAGCCAGCGATCTTCTGCTCCAGCGTGGGGCGCTTGAAGCCGTCCGGATACATCTCGCGGGCGACCCGGTTGAGGACGCGCAATGCGGCCTTGGCGTCAGCAACGGCTCCGATCTCAGTGGGATAGTTCCGACCGATCTCCTGCGGTTCGATGTCGATATGGATGACCTTCGAGCCGGGAATGTTGAACGTATAGCCGGGATACCAGCTGGAACAATCGGCCTCTTTGAACCGGGTTCCCACCGCAAAGATGTAGTCCGCATTCAAGCAGGACTGGTTGACCAATTCGGTGCCCCAAAACCCGGTCATTCCCAGTACAAGCGGATGGTCGTCTCGCAACGCGCCTTTACCCATCAGGGAATGCGCGACGGGCAGGCCCATATGCTCAACAAATTCTCGCAACTCCTCGCTGGCCTGTGCCAGAAGAATACCGCCTCCGACATAAGCGACTGGGCTTTCGGCTTTAGCCAACGCTTCGACAATCTCGCCCGCTGTCTCGTCGTCAATCGACGGTTTCTTGAGAGCGCGCGTGTTGTCGCGAATACGGTCGAAACTGTCCGAGGGGATCACCTCTGAAAAGATGTCCATGGGAACATTGACCAGTACCGGCCCGGGCTGGCCGCTTTCAGCCAGATGGAACGCCTTTTCAAGAATCTCGGCCATTAAATCTGCACGGTCGACCCGCCAAGCGCGCTTCACGAAGGGTCGGTAAATCTCCCATTGGGCTGCGTCTGCATGCAGGTTCACTTCCTGATGCGGATGTTTACCGTAGTAATGCGTGGGAATGTCACCCGCGATCACGACCATCGGGATACAGTCCAGTGCGGCGTTGGCGACCCCGGTGGCGCAATTGGTCAGCCCTGGGGAGAGATGGGACAGCACCACCGAGGCCTTGCCCGTCACGCGGGCATAAGCGTCCGCCGCGTGGCTGGCTATTTGTTCGTGCCGTACGGTGACGAAATCGATGGGGCTTTCCGCCAGCGCGGCCAGAACCGCTATATTCGTGTGACCGCATAGACCGAACACATGTTTGACCTCACGACGCTCAAGGAAATCGACGATGTGCTCAGCAACGGTTTTGCCTTCCAATTTAGCCCCGTCCATCACGCGACCTCCTGTCCGTAGAACTCACCGAACAAGTCCGGCTCCGAGGGGCGATCCTCGGGGATGGGTCGACTGACCCAAGTGTAGTTCATCATGTGTTTCATGGTGACGTTGTCGTTGGTGATGTTGCCCCCCCAAATGCCGCAGCCCAGGCTGCTGGTCATAGGCATGCCATTTGTCCAGGCACCCGCATTGGCCTTGGATTGAGGCTGTCGCACCATCATACGGCTGACCGGAGCCAGACGCGCCAACCGGTCGATGTGATCGTCATTGTGGCTGTAGATGCCGCAGGAATGGCCCTTTCCCCCGGTGTTGTAGATCTGGCTGACCGTTTCCAGCGCATCATCGAACGTTTCGAAGTGATAAAGCGCCATCAGCGTGGTCAGTTTTTCCTTGGAGAACTTGTGCTGCGGCCCGATTTGCCCCTGATTTTCAACCATCAGAAACTTGCGATCTTCGGGGATGCTAAAACCGGCGACCTTGGCCGTTTGCTGCGGCGGACAGGCAATGGTCGGAAACGTACGGTTTCCCTTTTCATCCCACATGGCCGCTTCGAGCATGGCCTTCTCTTCATCCGAACACAGGTAGCCTCCCTCGGCCTGAAGCGCCTTGACCATATCGTCGTAAACTGAGCGCTGGATGATGATGTTGCCGTCGGCCGAGCAGCCCGACCCAAAGTCGGAGGTCTTTGAAATACGGGTATTCCGCGCGGCGATATCCAGATCGGCTGTCTCGTCGATGACGATGGAGGAATTCCCCGCGCCGACGCCATAGGCCGGACGTCCGGAACTATACGCCGCTTTGACCATCGGCTTGCCACCCGTTGCCAGAGTCAGGTCGCAGATCTCCATCAGATGTTGCGTCATTGGAATCGACGGTTTGCGAATGGATTGGAACAAGTCCTCGGGGGCACCGGCAGCACGACAAGCTGCACGCATGACTTCGACCATTTCATAGGTGGTATGGGCGGTTCGTGGGTGCGGACTGAAGATAACCGCATTCCGGGCGTTCGCGGCGGAAACGCCGGTCACCGGTGGCGTCATCGCCGGGTTGGTCATCGGGATCAGCGATGCGATCACACCGGCAGGTTTGGCATATTTGACCAGACCCTTTTCCTCATCAACCTCGACAATACCGGTCGATGGCGTGCGCAGGACATCACGCAATACCATATGGATTTTGAAGCGCTTCGCAGGGCGTCCTTCGCGATCTCCGATGCCGCTCTCGTCCACGCCTTGCTGGGCCAGACGGGTGAAGGTTTTCTCGTTGCCTGCGTACCATGCAATGGCCTGAGACAAGCGGTCCAGCCGATCCTGATCCCAATCCTCGATTTCGGCCATGGCAGCGCGGGCGCGCGCCAGCATATCGGCCGCGATTTGTCGGTCGTTTTCAGTGAGCTCTTTGCCCATGATGATCCTCTTGGTGTTTTGGAATTGCTGCATCGGGCATACGACGCTGTGACCGCGCCTGGCCGAAAGTTCGCTTGGCGTGGCTGAGACAGCGACGCGCGTGTTCTTCATATCCCAACTCGGCAACGCGGCTTTGGTTGGGCAGTTCAATAGAATAGTCGACGGGCGGCATCCGTTCGATGATGCCGGCGAAGTCAATCCAGCCTTCTCCGGGATAGAGCCGCGCATCGCGGGCCAGCTGGATCATGCCCTCTCGCGTATCGGCGATCCCGGGTAGGCAATCGGAGATATGCAGGAAGTGAAACAACTCCGAGGGGACGTGCAGAAGCTCTCCGAGATCAACGCGACTGAGGTGCAGATAAAGCGTATCGACCAGAATACCGCCATTCGGTTGATCAGAGGCGCGGACAATATCCAGAGCCTCATCCAGAGTGCGCAAGCGAGAGAAGCTTGGGAATTCCAAGTCCACTGTTAGCCCGTAGGGCGCCGCCAGTTCGCAGGTTTCAGAATAGACGTCGATCAGGAAGTCACGATCATCGCGGGTGTTTGTCCACGCGCTCATGATCATGCGTTTGGCGCCCAGCTCCCCGCCCACCTCCAACGAAGGCTCAAAACCGCGCGGATCGACATCTTCGGTGATGCGCGCAAGCTCGACATCAAGGACTTTCAAGCCTGTGGTTGAGAGAGCCGTTTTGGTGGCCTGAACCTGCGCCTTGTCGATTGGAGACTGAGTGAATTCACCGGGCACATGCATCGGAATAAACCGAGGGCTGACGGCATCGTAACCGGCCCGCGCGGCGATATAGACCAACTCGGGCGGCGTACAGCCAATCAGCGTCAGATGCGCCAAGGAATAGAGAGAGGGGCTTGCGCCAGCCTCTTCGGGTTTCACCATGAACGACAGCTCCACGTGTCTGCGAATCTCAAATTCATCACACGTAGTAAAAAATATCTGATATTTTTTAAAATATCAACTTTTAATACTGAGCAGGAAATGAAAGCGCCCGGGCAACTGCCCGGGCGTGTTTTACATTCTTGTTGGCAGAGCCTTAGAGAGTAACCCAGTCACCTCCGGACTGGTGAGAGCGCACGGAGGCTTCAATAAACCGGACGCCATCTGCACCTTGTTCGACACTGGGATAAGTAAGCCAATCATCCGGAACGGTAACGCCATCCCGACGCGCGGCTACGGCCATAGCAAATTCCGTATAGAGGTTGGCCCAGGCTTCGATAATCCCTTCTGGGAAGCCGCGCGCGGTCCGGATTAGACGTTCTGCGCCGGGGCCGATGCCATGCCCGTGACCTCGGCTGATGATACGATCCGGCTCACCGAACCGATTGAACTTCAGCTGCTCCGAGTTCTCCAAATCCCATTCTAGCCCGCCTTCGCTCCCGAAGATCCGCAACCGCAACCCACCCCGATTTCCGGGGGCAAGGCGTGTTGCCATCAAGGTTCCCGGAATTTCATTTTGGTAGCGGGTGAACATGAACACCGTGTCTTCCAAAGGCTTTGGCGCGCCGCAAACATGGAACTCGGCCCTCAGGTCGGTCAAGAGCAGACCCGAGACAAAGCTGGCGAGATGCGCGGCATGGGTGCCGATATCGCCGACACAGCTGGTCGGACCAGAAATCTTTGGGTCCAGCCGCCATTTGACGTGGGGCGCATCAGCCACATCATCGGGCGTCATCCAGTCTTGCATGAACTCGACGTGGATTTGGTTGATTTTACCGATGCCGCCTTCCGCCACGATTTGTTTGGCCTGACGGATTACTGGAAAACATGACATCGCATAGCCGACAGCAAAGATGTGTCCCGTGCGCGCGGTAATCTCCTCAATCCCTTCGGCCTCCGCGACTTCGTTGGTCAGGGGCTTATCGCACAGCACGTCAATGCCCGCCTCCAGAAAGGCTTTGGCCGCTTCGAAATGAACGTGGTTCGGGGTGGTGATCATGACGGCATCTACGCCATCCGGGCGTGCCGCCTCGGCCTTTGCCATCTCGTCGAAGGACGCATAGCACCGGTCGGCCGGCAGGAACCACTCGGCCCCGCGCGCCTTGCTTCGCATGGCGTCAGAACTGAGCGCTCCTGCGACGACCTCCCACCGGTCGGTCATCCGCGCGGCCGTTGCCTGCGTGACAGAGATACGTCCGCCGCCAACAACACCCAGCCGCAAACGGCGAGACAATCGGGGGAAAGGTCCGTCAAAGTTCAGGTCTTCGGAAAAAAGTCTCTCAGCCATTCTGAATCTCCATTTCCGGGACCCGTACGCCTTCCGGCAGCATTTCCACCGCCATGAAAATGCTGGGGGTAATCGTCTCGTACTGATGCCAGGGATAGTTGCCTTCGGCGTCATACATCGGTTTGTGCGTCGAGCCGGGGGCCATGAATTCTTCGAGGTAAAGGGATTCAACATCCCGCTCACGGCATTGCTGCATTTTCCCAAAGCCTACGATTTGTGTATGCACTTCGCGAAACCCCGGTACCGGGCAGAACGGATGATCCTTGTGCAATCCGACATTCAGCGGCACCGAGCCGGAATGGTACATGGTCAGCCCAACGTTACCCACAAAGACCTTTGGCGACATGTAGTGGCTGACACCGCGTAAACGCTCCTCTTGGCGAACATCAAAAGCAGATGGCCATGTATCTTTCACCCATGCGAACAACTCGTTGTCATCGGCATGGGCGTCGAAATCGTGGACAATGACTGCACGTTCCACGCCGCTAAGCGTGCTGTCTTGCACGATCACGGAGGAAAGCGGTGCAACGGTTTGATCCTCGACAGAGAGATTTTGCCCCCCAAGGTTAAGGACGATGGCGCGACCCTCGATAGAAATTCTGCGCTCGTCAGTTATGTGCTGGACGCGAAAGAATGGCTGAGCAAAGTCGAGTGTCTCAATCGGCATGAACCAATTCCTTCCTCTCATCGTTAAGGAAATCGACCGGCAAAGGCTCCGGAGCCGCGCAACGGCTTTCTATCGTTTGATAGGCGCCGAATTTCGGTGCGCGTTCAATTGCGTCCATGACCTCGAAAACGTGGTAGGCAAGCGCTCCACTTGCACGAGGTTGGCGTCCTTCTTGTGCCGCCAGGGCCAGATCCAAAAGGCCGAGACCACGGCTGTCCTCATTGAACCCATGTTTGTTGTCGACCACCTGCCAGCCATCGCGACCGGTTGGGCGCGGCTGATGAGACCAGCGCGAGGTCTCCCGCGTTTTCAGCCAGACATCCCCCTGAAAGATGTTGGCACCATGTACCGGGTCAGGGTCTGGGATGCTGATGGTGCCTTTTTCACCGTAGATCTCGAACCGCGGCGTTTCGCTATCCCAGACGTCAAAGCTCATGGTCATCGACCCTATAGCCCCGGAAGAGAACTGCAGCAGGCTTAGGGAATGCGTGTCGACCTCGACATCCATCCATTCACCGTTGCGAGGGCCGTTTTCGATCATCCTTTTGTCGAACGTGCGCCGAGCCATTCCGGCGACCCGGTCAACCGGACCAAGGCAGCAAACCATGGCGGTCAGGTAATATGGCCCAAGGTCCAGCAAGGGCCCGCCACCGGCCTGGTAGTAGAAATCCGGGTTGGGATGGTGGCGTTCCGTCCCGTGGGTACCGACATGGGCAAAAACCCCTGTCGGTTTGCCAATGGCACCCTCATCGATCAAGCGCCGAACGGTTTGCCAACGACCGCCCAGAAATGTGTCGGGTGCGCAACCGACCAGTAGCCCCTTTTCAGAGGCCATGTGCAGAATCGTCTTACCATCCGTTCGATCCATAACCAGCGGCTTCTCGGAATAGACGTGCTTGCCCGCCTCCAACGCACGCAGGCTGATTCCGGCATGCGCCGCCGGAATTGTCAGATTCAGAACGCAGTCAATCGTCGGATCGTCAAACACCCCATCTGGCGCACAGGCCTTGGCGATACCGTATTGATCTGCCTTGGTGCGGCTTTCCGAAGGGTCAAGGCTTGCACAAGCCACGACCTCAACGTTTGAGAATTTGGATAGTGTTTTTAGATAAATATCGCTGATACGACCACAGCCGATAAGGCCGACCCGGAAGGATTTCGATGTCTCACGTGTCATCATTCCTGTCTTCGTAGAGGGGTAAGTAATTAGGGGGCATCGGCCCTTTGTTGCGGCCACCCTGGTTCATCTGTTCCCAAGCGTGGGCGAGTATTCCGACCGAGCGGGACAGGCAGAACAGCCCTCGCGACAAGGGCGCGAGAAAGCCAAGTTCACAGAAGATCACAGCTGTCGCGCCGTCGATATTCATGGCAATTGGCCGACCGCCGCGTTGACGACCCAGTTCGGCTTGAACCTCTTCTCCGATATCGGCAAACCGGCCAGAAACTGTGCCTTCTGCCGCCGCATCTCGAACAAGTTGCATCAATCGTGGTGCGCGTGGATCGACGGGCTTGTGAAACCTGTGACCAAAGCCCGATACAATCTTGCCGTAGGTCTCGCGCCAACTGTCCAAGCCATCCCGAACAGCGTCATTCAGCGAAGCTCCTGCATCCAAACGGACCGCGATATCATAGTACAGCTCTGCACACTGCTCGCCCGCCCCGCCGTGCACGTCGCCCAGCATGTTCACCGCGGTTGCCATCGCATTATTGAGACCTACCCCGCAGGTGGCGGCCATACGCGCAGCCGCGATTGAGGGAGCCTGTGGACCATGATCCACGCCTGCGACCAAAGCAGCCTCGAACAGACGCGCCTGTGCGTCGCTGGGCAGATCACCCCGCACCATCAGCCAGATCATCTGCGGGAAAGATACGCTCCCGATCAGGTCCTCTATGGCGTTGCCACGAAAAGCGATCTGACCGGGCTTCATGTCGATGATGGAGGTACGCCACCATTGGCGGATAGCTTGCTCGTCGTTTGTCATACCGTTGCACCTCTAAACTCGCGCATGCGCTGCTGACGAAGTGAATCGAAAACGCTTTGAAGACGACTGATTGAGGCGGTGCAGCCGGTGAAGATTTCAAAAGACGCTGCAGCCTGATGAACTGCCATTCCAGCACCATTCATCACTTTTAACCCAGTTGTGCGGGCGCTTCTCAGAAGGTGTGTCTCGAGCGGGAAATATACTATATCTGCCACCCAAGCATCCGGCCGCAACAATGATGGATCAATCACCGACCCGGGGTACTTATCCATCCCGAGCGGTGTTGCATTGACCACTCCGTCCACAAATTTGACCCGTTCCAACGAAATCGAGGGGGAACCCTGAAGCTTTGCACAAGGGCGCAAGACCTTTAGTCGACTGACCAGCGCCTGCGCTCGGTGGAAGTCAGGATCGATGATCTCCAGGTTTCGAACACCTGAATCAAGCAAAGCCAAAGAGACTGCACTGCCCGCGCCTCCAGCACCAAACATGAGAACCGTTTCAGCCTTCGATGATCCCAAAAAATCTCCGAAGGCACTGTGGAAACCTATGTAGTCGGTGTTGTGGCCAACCATTCGGTCGTCACAAAAAACCACCGCGTTTACAGCTTGAAGCTCCTCAGCGGTTTTGGAAAGCTCATCGAGATGATCAATGACTGATGCTTTGAAGGGGTGTGTCACGTTGACCGCCGCACAGCCTAATTCAACTGAGTAATGCAATAAATCAGCGACCGACATTCCACGAAATGGCTCTTTTGCCGTGTCGATCCTACCGTAGCTCAGATCGATACCCTGCGCCCGGCCCTCCGCCTCGTGCATCTCAGGCGTCATGGAGCCAGAAATCCCTTGTCCGATCAGTGCGGCCTTCATATTAGGTTGTTCCTTCCGCCACGTGGTGTCGCGTTTGCGCCGCTAATCGAAACGCAGCGTTACGCGCGCCATAGCCGGCGTAACCAGTTCGGCGCTCAACAATTTCAAAGAAAAAGCCGTTAAAGATGGGGCGACTGTAGATCTGAAAATACTCGGCACCCGCCGCCTGGTCGTAGAGTATGTTATCCCTGCGCATTTGGGCGATCAGGTCTTCACTTAACCCGAATGTCGCTTGCAGATCAGCGTAGTAGTTTTCTGGGATGGACAGACTGGGAAAGCCGGACTTCCGCAATTGGGCCGAGGTTTCAAATATGTCGTCCGACTGGAAGGCGATGTGCTGAACACCGGCGCCAAAACCGTCTTCAAGGAATGAAGCCGCCAGTGTTCGACGCCCAACTGCTCCATTCAGGTTTAATCGCACTTCGCCCTCGGGGCTTTCGATGGCTTGGCTTTGCACAACACCCGACGGGTCGGCAACGTTCACGATCGGGGATTTTGCCATCTCAAAAGTCGAAATGTAATAGAGCAGCCAGCTTTGCATCTCATCGTTACGCATCGTCTGTGCCAGATGGTCGATGCGGCGCAGACCGGCGGGCTGGATCGCTTTGGTCTTGGCGACTGGCTCGAACTCGATGTCCCAAACCCTATGCAGATCGGATTTCTCATCTATGAAATGGACAACATTGCCACCAACACCTCGGATGGCCGGGATGTCCAGTTCCCCGGTCCCTACCGGCTGTGAGAAATTCGGCGCGCCCAACGCGGTCGCTCGCTGAACCGTCTGATCCGCATCTTTGACACGCAACCCCATATCACAAACGGACGGGCCGTGACCCAGAAACGCCGAATGGGCAAAACCTTCCTTTTCGGTATTCACGACGATGTTTATCGCGCCCTGCCGCCATAGCTCGACGGACTTGCTTACGTGTTTTCGCTCCATTCGAAAACACATTGCTGACAGCATATCTGCCAGCTGCGCACCGCTTGTTTCGTCGGCTGTGAATTCGACGAATTCGAAGCCTGACGCATAGACGCGTTCCGGCAGGTCCGGGGTGCCGAAATCGGTTCCCGGCTCGGTCCGTGATACCTCATCCAAGAGGTTCACCAGCGACCTGTAGCTGTCTCGGGCCAGTGTTCGGCCACCGGGTTGAGGAGCTGCTTCGTTGACGCGCGCAATGGACCAAGGCCCCTTGTACCCGGCGCGGGACAACACGCGTACGAAGCCTGCAAGGTTCAGCGATCCAAGCCCCGGCAGAAGCCCAAAGTGCCGTTTGAGCCGACGTATGTCCATCTCAAGTCGGGGTGCATCGGACAGTTGCACATGGAACAGCCGCTCTCCAGGAATGTCCCGAAGGCGGGCTGGTTTGGAACCGTCGGCAAGCGAGAAGAAGGAATTCAAGGCCAACCCCAGATGAGGGCTGTCGACAGCTTCAACGACGCCTAACGCCTGTTCATCCGAGTGAATAAGACCCGACCACGGCAAGCCCATATAGGCCAGACGCATCCCCATTTCTTTCGCGATCTCGGCCGCCTCGCCAAGATCTGCGATTACCTGTTCTTCGGTCGCGGCGGCATCGACCTCGAAGGCAGACCCGATAAGCAGCAATTCCGTTCCCAGCTCGCTCATCAGGTCGAGTTTGCGCTTCAGCCGATCAAAGGCGTGCTCTCGTCCACCGCCGGACTGGCCTTCAAGGTTATGGAAGGGTTGCAGCAGGCAAATCTTAAGGCCGAGATCTGATGCAATGTTCCGAATTTGCGATGGCGGCCCATCAAAAGCGGTCAAATCCGGTTCGTGTAATTCGACACCCCCGAATCCCGCGTCAGCGATAGCACTCAGCTTTTCAGCCAGATCACCGGGGATCGACGTTGTCGAAACCGACAGGCACATTATCCCTGATATCCAAACATACGCGGCAACCACAGGACCAAATCCGGCATCAGCATCATTATCACCAAGGCGAAGATGAGAACCGCGAGGAAGGCCCAGATTTCGGAGATGATTTCGCGCAGCGGAATGTCCGTCACGGCGTTGATCACAAAGAGTAGAATGCCGTAGGGCGGCGTGATCAGACCGATCATCGAGTTCACGACGACCAGCACCCCGAAATGCACCAGATCAATCCCAAGCGCTTCGCAGGTTGGAATGAACAGGGGCACAATCACCAGGATGATCGTTGTTGCGTCTAACACGCATCCCAGCGCGAGGATCAGCAGGTTAACCAGGATCAGGAACACAATCGGGCTTACATCAGAACCCTCCAGCAGTGCCGAGATCGACTGCGGTATTTGCTCCTGAATAACGATGAAGTTCAGAATAAACGCGCCACCAATGACCACCCCGACCGCTGCGGAAGAGCGCGCGCTGTCGACGAACACTTGATAAAGGCCACGGAAGGTCAGCGCGCGGTAGAATAACGCTGCCAGTAGCAAAGCGTAGAATGCAGCAACTGCGGCGGCTTCGGTCGGAGTGGTGACGCCGCCATATATGCCGTACAGCAGGATTGCGGGCATCAGCAGTGCCGGAAACGCGTTCGCGGTTTTAGCCGGCAATTCGCGCAGCGGAACGGGTTCTTCCAATGCAAAGTTCCGCTTGCCGGCAAGATAGTAGTTCATCGCCATGAGGACGACGCCCATGATCAGGCCCGGAAGAATACCGGCCAGGAACAGCGACCCGATAGAGGCCTTGGAAACGAGCGCGTACAAAACCATCGGGATCGAGGGCGGAATGATCGGGCCAATCGTCGCCGACGCCGCCGTGATTGCGGCTGCGTAACCTCGGCTGTAGCGGCCATCTTTAGTCATCATTTCAATGATAATCTTGCCGATCCCCGCGGCATCCGCGACAGCCGAGCCGGACATACCGGAAAAGATCAGAGACGCTACCACGTTGACGTGCCCGAGACCGCCCTTGAACCGACCAACAGCGGCGACGCAGAAGTTCAGCAGACGGTCCGTGATCGAGCCCGCGTTCATGATATTGGCGGCGACGATGAACAAAGGCACGGCAAGCAGGATCGTGCTTTTGTAGAAGCCTTGCAGGATCTTCTCGCCTGCGAGTGCTACGTCCAGTCCGGCTGTGCCCAGATACACCAATGAGGCCAAAAGGATGGAATAGCCGATAGGTGTCCCGATGCCTGCCAGAAGAAAGAGAGCGAGCAGGCAGGAAAGAAGTTCAAAACTCATTTCTTAACTTCCTCGTCCTCTTCGACGTCGACACGGGGATGGTCGTCAACCACGTTGTACCCAACAACCAGTTCCAACTCTGTCTTTGGGGGGCCATTGCGCATGACGTCGAAGAATAGCCACGCGTAGCGCGCTGCTACGACCAGCATGAATACCGCGTAAATCGAGAATACTGTGCGCAAAGGTATCTTCTCGCCGGAAAACGGATTGCGGACAGTCGATGTCTTGCGGATTTTCATCCAATCGATGTAGTCCCACGTCGGAAGGAAGCTGTAGAGCATACCGACCACGATCGCTGCGGCCGCCAGCATCGCAAAGACCTGCCGCACGCGCATCGGCACGGAAAGGTAGATGATGTCGAACTTCACGTGATCCCGTTCTCGCACTATGAAAGCGCAACTGAAGAAGATCACCCAGACCCAGAGGATGCCGATCAGTTCAAGCGTCCAACCGGCGGGGGTAAAGAAGTAGCGCAAGAGTATTTGCAATAGAAAGATCAAGAAGATTGCCGCCAGCATCCCGCCGGCAATCGCTTCGGTCAGTCGGGAGAACCCCTTTATAAAGGCTTTCATTGTGGTTCTCCCTCCCTTGTCTTTCTGGGCTCAGTTGCCCAGAGCGTTGATCTGATCCAGAACGCCTTCGGGCCAGGAACCCGCGAATTCGCTGTCCAGATACATCGACTGTACCTGATCACGGAACGCTGCGAGATCGGGTTCGTAGATCTCCATCCCCTGCTCTTTCAGGAAGCTGACAAGGTCTTCTTCTTTCTGAAGCTGTTTCTGGCGACCGGATTCAGCCGCTGCATCCGCAGCTTCCTGAACCTTGGCTTGCTGTTCCGGTGTCAGCCCGTCCCAAACCTCTTTGCCGATAGCGATATAGTTCAAGTCGACCAAGTGCGATGTCAGTATGATCTGATTGGTCACTTCGTAGAATTTGGCATCAACAACGGTTGGCAATGGGTTGTCCTGACCGTCAACGGCACCGGTCGACAGAGCTGTGTAAACCTCTGAGAACGCCATTGGTGTCGGGGCAGCACCCAGCGCTTTGCCAAGGAACTGCCACGCATCTGTGCCCGGCATCCGCAGGTTCACACCCTCCAGATCAGCCGGGGTGCTGACGGTCAGTTCATCCTTGGGTTGGCGCAGGTTCACCTGACGACGGCCCAGATACATGACCGACAGCAGTTTGACGCCCAGTTCTTCTTCGGCCTTTTGCTTAAAGGCATCCATCAGGGGATCGTTAAAAACAGCCACCTGATGCGCGGCGTCCTGGTGGACATAGCCTGCTGTAAAGATCGAAAACTCGGGGAAGAACTGTGCCAGTTCCTGAGCCGAGGTGATCGACATTTCCAGGTTACCCCGGCTGATGGCGTCCAACTCCGTACCTTGGGCGAAGATGGTTCCGTTATAGCTGGGCTCGTAGCTTGCGAAATCAGCGACCATGGGTGCGAAAACCTCGGCCATGGCGACCGAGCGCTGATCGGTCTCCGATCCTGATGTTGCGAGGCGAAGTTGCACTTTGTCTTCCGCCAGCGCACCACTTGTTGCGCTAAACAGAACACCGGTTGCGACCAGGGCTGATACAGCAGCCCGGCGGGTAAGTTTGGTAATCACTTTGCTCCTCCCTGAGACATCATGATGCTTCTTTTTTGCGATTCAGAGTTTTGACCTATTTTGGACATTTTGCAAGATTTTTTACAAAATATCTGATATTTTATACAGCAGTTGCATCTGCCATTGGTGTTTTTTGTGAGCTCTTGATCCTGACCGTCTCACCTGTCCTGCAGGAATTCTGAATAGCTTCAATAACTTGAAGCGTTCTGAAACCTTCCCATCCAGACACAATCGGTTCTGCTTCGTGCCGAGCTACTTCAACAAAGTGCCTAAGCTGATTGACCAGGGGGTCAGACGCACCCTTCTTCAGCGCGGTTGATGAGATTGGCGTCCACCAATCCCTTTGCTCACCCTGGTAACTCCACAATCGAAGATCGGGAACGGACAACGACCCATGAGAGCCACCTATCATGTAGCTACTCTCAGTGGTTGAAGGATAGATTGGATATTCCTGAGACGTCATCTCCCAGCTCCACGGGGCGACGATGCTGTCGGACACACTTATGGTCCCTATCGCTCCGCTTTCGAACGTCAATAGAGCACCGGCAACATCTTCGTTGTCGTAACCCCGCTGCGATGCAGCCGACTGAGCCTGTACGGTCATGACTTCTCCGGCCAGGTACCGCAGCAGATCCACATCGTGGACAAGATTGACCGAGATGGGCCCTGCACCGGGTTTCTTGCGCCAGGGCGCAGCATCAAAATACTCGTCTGGCTTATAGAACCAGCAATTCGCATGGACAGCGCGCACATCTCCAATCTTCCCATCGGCAATGGCTTCCTTAGCCGACCGGATCAGAGGATTGTGTCGACGATGATGTCCGACCATCAGTGGCACATTGGCCTTCTCCGCTGCTTGAACAAGCTCAAGTGCAGCGGTGGCTTCTACCGCGATCGGTTTTTCGACAAGAACGGGACAACCATTTCGAACACACTTGAGGCCTTGTTCGACATGAAGCGTGGTCGGGGTCGCAAGAACAGCTCCGTCCGGCGTCTGATTTGCAAACATTTCCTCGAGGGTCGCGTAACATGCGACCCCGTGCTCAACGGCGTAAGCACGACCTTCATCGCTGGGGTCGACCACCGCGACAAGATCAACATGGCGCAACGCTCGGATAGCGTCTGCGTGGCGGCGTCCAACAAGGCCAATGCCGACAATGGCAATGCGAAAGTTCTTAGACACTTTGCTTCCTTCCGGAGGGTCCGGAAAATCCCGAAACCGATGATTGCGATCAGGCTGCTATGCCCAACTTGGCCACGACCGTATTGGGGTTTTCGCGATTCCGCAATAATGTATGATATTTTTATTTATACCATACATCAGTTTGGATTGCTGATGTCTCTGAAAAATGCTAATTGAACGAGGAAACTGATAATATCGGGTGAAACGCATGGCGAAACAGCCGTCTACGATAGGTGCAAGCACCTATCAGCGCATCAAGCGGGACATCATCTTCGGGGAACTGCAGCCCGGCTCCAAACTAAAGCTGGACGCTTTGAAGGAACGCTACTCGGCAAGCCTTTCGACACTTCGTGAAACGCTGAACAGGCTCGCCAGCGACGGATTTGTCGAAGCTCCCGAGCAACGGGGGTTCCTGGTCACGCCGGTTTCACGAGAAGACCTGACCGAGATATCAGAGCTGCGAGTCCTGTTGGAATGCCACGCGTTGGAGTTGTCTATTGCGAATGGCGACACGGACTGGGAAGGCAACCTCGTTGCTGCACACCACAAACTGCACCTGATGGAACAGCAGCTTCTCAGAGGAGATGAATCCGAAAAAGAGACTTGGAAAAGATATGATTGGGAGTTTCACCAGGCGATGATCGCGGCCTGCAATTCCAAGAACCTTCTGTCTCTGCACTCGATCATCTACGACAAATATCTGCGGTATCAGATGCTCGTGCTGACCTATCGTGGCGAAGAGGCCGTCAAGGAGCACAAGGGCATGTTTGATGCGGCACTGGCCAGAGACGCCGACACGGCCAAGAAACTGTTGGAGGATCACATCCGAAACGGCCTCACCCACACGTTAGAGGCTATGTAAGGCGGCAGGCTGATTGCGTGCTTCGACGTCTTCAGGTCGACTTGGCAGTGAAAATCTCAAAATTCTAAATCTAAATCGAGAAGTTTGTGAACGGCCCTTAGCTGCCCTTTGGCCCGGCCACCTGATGCGGCTGTGCGGCCCTTCAGAGGAGACATTCGCCACGAGCGCTACATCCAATTCAACCCGAACTCGTGGATTGCGGGACTTTTGCCTGTCGTCGTATTGAGAACAGACAAGCATTTGGCGACATCTCTAAATGAAACGATGACCTCTGCTGAACCCATACCTCAATCTCCGGATCGCACCCTTGTCGGCGTTGCGCTGATGCTGGGATTTTGCCTAACCGCTCCTTTGCTGGATGTGTCTGCGAAACTCGCGTCGACCAGTGTGCCGGTTGGGCAGATTACGGCGGCTCGGTTTGTGGTGCAATGCGCCTTGATGGCGCCTTTCATCTGGATAATGGGACTGTCGTTGCGCGTGGCGAAAGGTCAGGTGATGGTGCTGGTTTTCCGATCATTGCTGTTGGTTTTCGCAACATTTTGCTTCATCGCCGCGATCCGGGTGATGCCCCTTGCCGATGCGCTGGCAATCGTGTTCGTGGCCCCGTTCATCGTCTTGTTGGTCGGCAAGTTCTATCTTGGAGAAGCCGTCGGCCCGCGTCGCGTTGGCGCAGCGCTTGTGGGGTTTGTGGGGGTGTTGTTCGTCATCCAGCCAAGTTTCGCAGCTTTCGGCGCGGTTGCTATTATTCCGCTTGGCACGGCAGTTGCCTTCGCTTTCTACATTCTTTTGACCCGGGGGTTGTCGCGTCGGGTGCACCCTGTGACCCTGCAATTCCACACCGGCCTGATCGCCAGCCTGCTTTGCATTCCTGCTCTATTTTTTGCGCAAGATTCCGGCTCTGATTTGTTTGATCCCGTTTGGCCGACAGACATCGCGTTGTTATGGCTTTTAGGCGCTGGCTTTTTCGCGACGGTGAGTCACATGATGATGACGTATGCGCTGTCTTTTGCGCCTTCCGTCACGCTGGCTCCGCTGCAGTATTTTGAGCTGCCGGTCGCAACATTGTTCGGCTATCTTGTCTTCAGCGACTTCCCGAACGCGCTTAGCCTGTTAGGCATCGCCATCATCATCAGCGCTGGGCTGTATATGATACATCGCGAAAGGGTGGCGGCCAGACAGTTGGTCACCGTACGTGCCGTACCTCCAATCTAAGGCTATTAGCCCGACCCAAAGCAGCCATTTGCGCCAGCCGCATCGAAGGTCCGGTTCGAGCACAAAGCGATCAAAAAAACCGTCGTCCATCCACGAGACTTTGCCCTTTGGAGCGCACGTCAGGTCGTTTCTCTTTTGCGCAGCACGTCGCTTGGCATGCCAATCATTTTTTGTTTGGTCTAACAGGCGCATGCTACTCGTAAGAAAGACGGGGGGAAAACTATCATGACCTTTTCAAAATCAGGTTTTCTGGTCGCTCTTGCCGCCAGCGTTTCGCTGACAGCACTAGAGGCCGCTGCGCAGTCGGACATTTCCAGTGCATATGCGCCCGGCGAATTGCCTGCGATGATTTTCGACGCAGAGCGGCCTGAGAAAACGCTTATTACAAACATCAATACCTTCGATGGCGTTAACGATGGCTTGAAAGCAGGAAGTGTGCTTGTCGAAGCAGCCTAATCAGTGAGGTTTCTGAGGGAACCATCGATGCGCCGGATGCTGTTGTTATAGATGGCGGTGGCCGCACTCTCATGCCGGGTATGATAGATGGCCATGCTCATGTCATGATCAATGATGACTTCGGGCCAGTAGAGCGCGACCTCGACATTACTGACATCAGCTACAACGCGGTCATCGTTTCTGAACGTTTTGTTAGAGATGGGTTCTCGACCGTGAGGGACATGGGCGGTCCTGCGTTTGGCTTGGCCAGAGCAATCAATTTAGGTCGCGTAGTCGGCCCGCGCTTGTATCCATCTGGCGCTTTCATCTCGCAGACTTCTGGCCACGGTGATTTCCGCGACCGCGCTGACGCAGGTTTTTCGATTAACGATGCTGGCGACCTGTCGAATTTTGAACGCATGGGTATTGGTAATGTCGTAGACGGAGTACCTGAGGCGCTGAAGGCCACGCGCTTGAACCTGCGTAACGGTGCCACACAGATCAAGATCATGGGCGGCGGCGGGGGCTCATCGCGCTTTGACCCAATCGACACGACGCAATTTACCGAAGATGAAATCTGCGCAATTACCGGCGCGGCGGCAGATCGGGGAACATACGTCGCGGCACATACTTTTACTGACCGCGCCGTAAACCGACTTCTTGATTGCGGCGTCAAAACTTTTGAACACGGGTTATTCATTTCCGAAGAGACCATGCAGCGTATCGCAGCGGAAGGCGGGTACATGGTCCCACAAATGTGGGGTATATCTCCTGACCTTGCACGCAACCCTCTTATGCCAGAAGATAAAATCCCGTTGGTGGAAGAACTCGGCCAACAGTACGCTGATTTTGGTCGCAACCTTCTCAAGAACGGCATCAAAGTCGTCTTTGCCTCTGACTACGTCGGCAAGTTCGCCGATGCAGAACGAGCGCGACGCTATGAAATCGGGTGGCGGACGCAGACATTCGACAGCAATTTTGAAGTGTTGAAGCAGTTGACTTCGACCGCCGGGGAAATGATCGCCATGTCTGGGCCAAGGAACCCATATCAGGCTGGCAAGCTCGGCGTGATCGAAGCTGGAGCCTATGCTGATCTTATTCTGGTGGATGGAAACCCGCTCGAGGACATCACCGTAATTGGCGGTACTGATCAGTGGTTCGACGCACCAGAGGAGTGGGAACCAATCGACACGATTGACTTCGTCATGCTCAATGGGGCGGTGTACGTGAACGAATTGGATTAGCGTGTCCGCCGACTGACCAATTTGGTGGCGGTACACAGCCTGCTTTCACTTCGATTGCATATGGCTGTTTTGTCCATAATGCAGACATTCACTGAATTCTGCTTAACAGCCAGCTGAGCGCGGCACTGCGAAACGTCTCGGGGCTTCAGTCGAATGCTCTATGGATGTTCTTGTCACTCGTCTACAACACGAAACTCACCAGAAGGCGCGTCAGTTGGTGGTTCTTCGAACTCATTGGAAATCAGACCACGACGGATGAGTTCCCGAATGGCGGCCGCTCTGGATGGCAGTCTGTTCTCGAACCGCCAATCATCTATGGCTTTAAGCTCTTCGAGGTCGAGCATCAGTTGCAGTTTTTCCGTGCGTTTTGGCGGTCGATTTGGATCAGACACTGGCATGACCTCAGTAGCTTACGTCAGTTACTCCAAGCATGTATGCCAATGGGCCTGCGTGTCTACATCAATCTTGGCATGTTGTGCCGGATACCCAGGATCATGAAGCGCCCCATGATGCGTCGGATACCTATATTAAGTATATGATTTTATTTGAAATTTTATGAATCGCCCTTAGGTTTTACTCCGCAAGCAACGAAACGGAGTGAAAATGATACAGCAAGTCTTGAAGTCTGAAGTTCAGGAAGAATCCAACGACACAGGCATCGACAAGAACGCCTGGATCGCCAACGCGGTGACGGAGGTACTGGCCGAAACCATGGTCCTGATGGTGAAAACGCAAGGCACACACTGGAATGTCGTGGGCCCACTATTCCTGCCGATCCATGAACTGACAGAGCGTCAGTATCGCGACCTGTTCGAAGCTGCGGATGAACTGGCCGAGCGTGTGCGTGCGTTGGGTCAGGTGGCACCGATCTCGTTCACGGACATGGTTAGCCAAGCCAAGCTGACCGAAGAAGAGACGGTTAAAGATGCAGAGGGGATGATCAAACAATTGGTCGCAGACCACGAAGCGATTGCCCGAAACCTGCGTGAGACTGCCGCGACCGCAGCCCGTTATGGCGATGGGGCTACGGAGGATCTGATGAACGCCAGGATGGCGAAGCATGAGGAGGCGGTCTGGATGCTCAAGGCAATTGTCGCGGCCTGATTGGCGGCTCCCCTCGATTTGAACCAAGGTTTGCGAAGAAAGGAAAAATGATGACACGTGTTGGGTACGAGAAAAAGGCACAGCTGCAACTGGATAATTGGAACGCCCAGATTGATGTTCTCGAAGCCAAGCTGAAGGTGGCGGAAGCGGATGCCAAACTCGAGTTCGAGGAACAGCTCAGCAAGCTTTACAAGGCAAGGTCTGACGCAGAGGTCCGACTGGAAGAGTTGAAGTCGACCAGCAATGAAGCCTGGGAAGATGTTAAAAAGGGCTACGAGGCTGCTTGGGGCGATATGCAGAGTGCTTTGAAAGAAGCGGCCGATCGGTTCGCGTAAATCTGGGTTCGTGAACAAAGCTTGTGTCGTGAATGGGGACCGGAATGCAAACACCTAAAGACTTAGTGAGGTACTTTCGCGGGTTCCTAACCATCCCTGCTGCCATAAGTCTTTCAGGGCTTTTGGTGGCTGGGATTGTCTTCAGGACGGAGCAAGCGCTCGTGAGTTGGGGTTGGACCGCTTCCGATTGGATGAGCGTTTCTAATCGTACTGCGAGCGATGTACTAAGCGCAATCTCGGCAGCATCCATGTCCGCGTTGGTTATGGTCTACTCGATTGTTTTGCTGGTCTACACCTTGGCAGCGGGATCTATTGGGCCCAGGCTCTTGCAGCGCTTTGGCGAAGACAGGGTAAATCAGATTGCAGTGGGCTCACTTGGAGCGACGTTTTTGTACAGCTTGATGATCTTGTGGCTGATACGCGATGACACATCCGTCAATTTGGCCGTTGCGATTGGAATAGCCTATTCGATCATCTCAGTTCTTTTGCTTCTGCTCTTCGTTCATACAGTATCGACGCGCGTAACCATTGATCAGGAGGCGGCGCGGATTTCTGAAGCCTTGGATCGCCAAGTGAACACCGCAATCGAAAACAGTGCAGATATCCCATCTTCAGAGGCAGTCCCTGAGGTGGAAGACATGCGCCAAGTCTTGGCTTCAGGCACTGGATATGTGAACTCGATCAATACCGAAGGTCTGGTGAGTGCGGCCAAGGAGGCAGGAGCAGTCGTCGTTTTTGATGTGCAGCCAGGTGACTTCATGGTTCCAACGGACACTTTAGCCAATGTTTATGGTGATAGTGACGAAAGCCTTTATGATCTGGTGCAAGCGGCAGCTCCGTTGATCCCCGCGCGTGATCCGAACGGCGATATTCGCTTTTCTGTCCATCTGCTCATTGAAATCGCACTTCGGGCGTTGTCACCGGGTGTCAACGACACTTTTACCGCAATAGTCTGCATCGACCGTCTATCGGCATCACTGGCCCGTGCGTGGTCGTCCAAGCTCTGCACGGGAGTGTATCGGGATGATGACGGAAACGTGCGGGTGGTTTACCCGTCCATCACGGCCGAGGCACTGTTTCACGACTCGATGCCGGCACTGAGACGCGCAGCCCGGGGTAATGGCCTCGTAACGGCCGCCCTTATTCGAGCTTTGGTGCGCATGGCGGAGGCAGCTCCAGAAGAAGATTTGCGGGCTGTTGTGGATGAACTATCTGCGGTCAGAGATGAGACCCGAGAAAGCGATATGCTTGAGCGCGATATTGATAAGTTTTGTGGGCAGGTAGAAACCGCAATTGAAGGGTTTTAGTCAACCGTCCTGGACAATTGCAGCCCAGTGCGGCTGGGGGGGGGTGGTTTGTGAGTGGGCCATCCCCCAACTTATTGAAAAGTGCTCTTCTATAGGTCTTAGTTACATTTCATCGAAAGGTAGTCAGTGAGTGGCGAAACCAAACGGCTACTTTGGCCTGACTGCACTTATCGAAACTCTGTGTTCCATTGCTCTGGCGAGGTACTCTTGTGTCTGACGTCAGAGCCAATGGGACAGTTTAGGTTTATTTGATAAGAGAGGGTTTCTGGCTCATCGTAACCGCCAAGGAGTGGAGATGAGAAAGAAAGCCGGAACCAAGCAGAGCCACGGTGAGAAGGTCGTAAAGGACATTCGCCGTGCGACCCGCAAACAGTATTCCGCAGAAGAGAAGATCAGGATCGTGTTGGACGGCCTAAAAGCAAATCTTCTGACGGCCGAAGACGGCACCACAAGCTGGCGAAAAGGCGCTCCAACACCCAAGCCAACTTCAGGGGAAACAGTATCAGCGGATGATCAAAAAGACGTCGCGAGCGGTGATGGTACCGATGAGATCGACACAGAAACCAGTGGAATCCTGAATTTCCTGAGCGACAAGAACGTCAGTTTCAAGTCAATCGGGCTAAACATTGACGACAAGGTCTCTGGCTTCTCATTTGTGTTTGACCTTCGGTCCCTCGCACTCGAACAAGTAGATAATGGACAAAGAACAAAGGTCTCTGGTTCCGGCTCCGTCAACGGTCAGGGGTTCGAAATCGAAGGCGACTACCCACACGCCTCACCGTTTACGACACGCGCCAGTTTTGGAGAAATGACCGTAAGCTACGATGGCGAGCCCTTTTCAGCAGATGAAGGGGGTGGCTATCGGGCTGTCTTGGAAATGGACACAGGTGAGTTCGGTGATTTTCTGGACGTCATAGGGCTGGAACGCGTTTTAGAAGGCAATGGGCAGCTGCAAGCAGAACTCGTGTCTCAGGACGCTCTGAAGATCGAGGCGTTTACAACAACTGTAAGTCTTGAAGATGGGCAAGAACTCAAAGCTGAAGGTTCAATGGATGACCTCTACAGCGCTCAGGGCGTCGATCTGCTTTTCAACGCGCGGCTTCATCCCGAAGGACAGCCTCCACCAGCAGCGAAAAGTATCCAGGAACTTAAATTCACTGGCTTTGAAATGCATATGGTCGGATCGCTGGCTTCCTTCGAATTCGAGAAGTTGCTGTTCCAAACCAATGCATTTGACCAGGGGCTGGACGTAATCGGCCCAGCCTCAATCGAAAGCATTCGCCGCATGCCAGACGGCCGGCTCGCCATGCTGGGCATCGCGCTGCAAGCCGGTCCAATTGAAGAGCCTATCCTTAGAGCCGAAGGTGAAATCCTCGATCTGCTTCAGCTTCAGGACGTAACTTTCGATGGTGAGCTAAACGGGCCCGCCAAAATGATTTTGCCCAACCTCGATGACGACTATGTTGACCAATTCGGCGGCATCAAAGCCGATTTCAACATATCCAATGCAGGCGGGCCGGTTTCACTCAATAGGTTTAACGCGACTGCTTACGACACCGATCTCTGGGCACTCGATCTCGCACTATCTGTCAACGAGCTAAAAGGGCTAGCCGGTTTCGATTTCGACGTTGAACTGGATGTCGACGACGGTGCCCAGTTTCTGACCGCGCTCAACTTGCAACCTGTCGAAATCGGAGCACTAGCTATCGATGCTGAAACCTCTAGGCAGGGCGAAGACTTTGATGCCGCAATCGAGTTCGAAGCCGGATCTTCGCATCTTCTTGCAGCATTGGATACAAAGTTTCCCGAAGGTGCACCCGTCGTCCGTGGTAACATCACAAGCGAAAAACTCGATCTCAACGACCTGAAGAACCTGACTGCCCTACTGGATCAACTGCAAAGCTTGGTAGGCGAGGCCACAAAAGAACCTGAAGTCGAAGTTCAGCCTTTGGTTTTGCCGAAGGAGACAGACGTTCAGCCCCTGGTGTTGCCAAAGGAGAAAGGGAAACCTGCCGATCTTTTGGATGTACAACGTGTTCTGAGAGAAGCTGACGTCGAAGTACAGATCGACTTCAAAGAGATTATAGGCCAGCAAGGGGTAACATCTGTTTCAAGCCAACTGTCTGCAAAAGACGGAACCGTGGATCTCGGCCCTCTCCAGATGGCCTATGGCGGCGGAAACTTCAGCCTGAGGGCGGTCATGGACCTGGTTGACTCGCCCGATTGGCTTTCATTGTCGGGATCAACTTCGGGATGGGAATTCGGTGAGATCCTTGATGAACTAGGTATTGGTATTGATGCCTATGGGCGTTTGAACGGTGAATTCAACGTTTCTGGCAGCACCGCCTCGGGCAAAGCCTTCATCAACTCCATGCGCGGCAACGCGTCTTTGTCGATGTCGCAGGGCTATATCAGTACCAGCCTATTGGAACTGGCGGGGTTGGGTGTTTTCCCTTGGCTGTTTTCAGAGGAGTTTCGACAGGGTTACACCGACATCACTTGCGTGGTCGCCCCGGTTGATATCCAGGCCGGACGGGTCAGTTCGAACTCCATCGTCATCGAAACAGGATCGGTTCAACTGGTGGCCAGGGGGCAAGTGGACTGGCTGAACGATAGCATCGCATTAAGAGCGGAGCCTCGTCGCGTCGGCAAACCCCTATCCCGGAGCGCTTGGCCATTTGATGTAACGGGTCAGCTTTCGTCGCCAAAGTTCAAGCTGGACGTGGGTGGGTCTAGAAGCAAGGCTCCAGAGGGCGCTGATGCTATGCCTGCCGACAGGCAACCGTGCGTGCCGGACATCAATCAATTGCAGTAGTTGGATGCGCCCTAGTTCTTCAGCGGTTCCGGCTGTTCGGTCTGACACGCCAGAACGGCCTCAATGGCTTTTGCAGATCCGCTGAGATCGAGTTCAACCTCAGCCCCGCTTTCGCCAATAATCGTGACGCTTTGGCGTTTTCCAAACTCGGTTACAAATGCCGGGTTGTCGAAAAAGGCGTAGCCACCTGGAACGCCATTCTTGAAGATTCCAACTGCTTCGCCTTCAAACTTCGCATCACCAAAGTCGAACTGTACGACCCCGGTCGCCCCGTCCTCGATTTGAACCCAGGCCGGATTAAAGGCTGCAAAAAAGCCACCAGCCTGATTGGGTGCCGCGCCGATTTCAACGGTCATTTCATTTTCAAAGGGTTTCCAAGCAAGACAGCCGTTGCCCTTTTCGGGATCAATCAGGATTGTCCAGTCCCCGGATTCACCCCACCGTTCCATACCAGCAGCATGAAGTAAGCTTGCACAACACAAAGCCAACGTTGTCAGCACATATCTGTACATTTTTGACCCCGGATTAGTCTTGAAGGTTTACCCATCCTACCGATCAAAGAAGATCAATCAAACGATTCAGGAAAAGTTTCACCAGGACACAAATTGTCAGAGCGCAACCGTGAAGTCTGCTTCCAGCTCAAAGCCGCATAAGAGACATTCACGATATCCGAAGTCGCTGTACTGCAGCTTTCCTGAACCGGACATTGGTGTTGAAAGTACATACTTGCTCAGGCAAGCGCATAGTCACTTTTGGTGCGGATCGCAGCTTTGACGCCTGCCTGCATTCGCATTGACCGGTGCCAAGCAACACTGACCGTGAGGAAATGCGTGTTCTACAAACTTCAGACAGGATTCTTGCTTGGCGTCAGTATCTTAAATTTAGCTTAGTAGCATCTCCAGAAAATCTTTTCCGCGCACAAAAGTCCACCAGCTTGCTATCGTTCCGCAACTGATCGCAATCGACACCCTTAGCGACATCTCCGGGGTTGGGCCGAACCTTGCAAAAAGGGACAAAAGCGGCCAAGTCATCAGCACAATTGCCAGTTGACCAACTTCAACGCCAACGTTGAAAGCCAATAGGCTCTGCCAGATATTCGGAGACGTTACCTGCAGAATTTCGTGCAAAACGAAACTGAAGCCAAGACCGTGAAGGAGGCCCATCAGGACGGTAATGACAAAAACCTTTCTGTTGGAGTCGATATCCGAGCCGACCTCCAACACTGCCAGAAAAGCCGCATAGATTATGGACAAAGCGATACCCGTTTCCACGAATGGGACAAACCATGCGCCCGATGGCACGTAGCCGAAGAAGCCAAGCGACAAGGTAACGCTGTGACCAACTGTAAAGCCGGTGACCCGCCATAAAAGCGCATGCAATCCGTGCGCTCCGATGACCAGACAAACAACAAACAGGACATGGTCGATGCCCTCCAGAATGTGGCGCACACCTTCCCAGACAAAGGTAACGATCCCCGCCATTCTGGATCTGGAGACCTCGATCGGATCCTTCATCAGTCCCCGTGTTCGAAAAACCAATGGATCGCTAACACCGTAATCCAGGATAAGGTTCGCGGTCATATCCTGGTCTGGCAAACCGGGATTAAGCAGGCTGGATAAGGTGTAGGCCGAAGGTGCATGCCCGAAATTGTAGTTTATTACAGTATCAACAACCACGTCGCCGACATAGGCAAGCGGATTGTCCTTCAGGGTTGAGCCTTGAGATACAGCGTGTTTGGCTTCATTCAACGTTGCAAAGCCAGGTTCTTCGCCCACACGATGAAGCGCAACATATTCAACATTACCAGGAACATGCGTTTCCCTGGCCATTAAGACTGTGCCGGTTTCAGCGATTTGGCCGAGCCCAAGCGGGTCTACGGCAATTTCGGCGGGATCGACAAAGTGAACCACGCGGCCATCCTCAAAAGCATTGGTCGTAAATGGTGCAACTGAGGGAAGACCGCCCTCGATTGGTTCGCCGGTCTTGTCCGCGACAAGATATGGCATCGGCACGCGCATAAAGATGCGGAGCCCGTCATTTGTGTGCTCAACATGGAAGATCCGCACATTTAGGTTCAGAAGAAAATGCGCCTGGCTTGCGACTGCAGAGACGATCAGAAAGGCGGTTACACTAACCAACAGGGTATTTCGCAAACGATCAGACATCTGGCGAACGTGCCTCCAACACAGTGATGGCGGACAGGGCCCAGTTTCCTCGTTCGGGCTGGAACTCTACCCGGGCGCGATACTCCACGCGCCGGCGGTGATCATGACCCCAATGGCCGGCCTGCGCGTCGACGCGCCACTGTACAACGCCTTCGAACTTTCCTCTGCGGGTTATATCGCCGTCTACAATGACGACATTCGTGACGTCGACAATTTGCGCACGCCCGCCCCCGGGCACCTGGATCGTCAAACTGGTTTCCAGCTCAGCAGCCACATCAGAGAGCGACGCGCCTATGACGATCGGCGCAAGCGCCAGTTTCCTCTCTTCGGAAGATACTTCGAGAGCGGCTACATATGTATTGGACAGAAGACGGGATAATGCGTTCGTCACAATCTGTGTTTCAGATTGGCCAGAGATCGGGTTTAGGACCGGAATTGCGTGTTTCCCTGAAAAAGCGATGCCAGCAAAAAGAGATATTGCTGATAGAGCCACAACGCCGATCCACATCATTGTCCTGGATGATCGGAACGCGATCACGCCTGCGCCTACAGACAGGGCAACAGACAGTACTATCCACAAAGGTATAACGAAGATACCCGCTGCTTGAATCGGCGTGACTTCTGGATTGTTGTATCGTTTCAGATGGTTGGTCCATGTGACGACAGGTTCGTCCGGTGATGCCCAGGCGAAGAACGGGCCGGCAATGTCTGTCAGTGTTATTGGGACTTTCTGAATCGCATCATCAAACATCTCCCAGTTGATTGATGCTGTAGTCGGCAACTCCGAGATCGGATAGGTCAGTATAACGCCGACAAACGTTGTATCGGCTATGAGCATTGGATTGCCTTCAACGACTTGAAACCCTCGTTCTCCTAACGTCAGAAATGTTCCACGAGCAGAGGCAGGGTGGACGACGTTTCCCGAGATGCTCAGCGAATTACGGATTTTGAACGCCTCTAACGCACCGGTTAGAATCCGCGACTGACGCGCAGGTTCCAGCTTGCTACCGGTCATAAACTCTTGGTTAATCCACGGTGCGAGATCCCGAACCCGGATGAGTACTTCATGCCGAAGCTCTCGCGGCGTCACATACAGGAATGAAGTTGTGCCACTTTGTGACGGACGATTGAGATTGGGGTTCGCAAATACCGTAAACCACGGGTCAGGCCAACTGATCGCCAGATGCATGTCTTTGTTCAGAAAACTGAACCGCGTGATTGGGACGTGGCGGTCAAATACCATAAAACCAATTGATGCTACGGGCGATCCGCCATCAGCATACGGAGGGTGAACGATCAGAGACTCAGGCCGCGCGCCCTCAAAACTATAAAACACCTCAAGATACATAACGTCCGAATTTTCGGGCGGACCGGGGATTGGCCTTCCGGTGAGGGGATCGGTCTTTCCGGCAAAAGGCGAGGCCCGGTCAATTCTCTGTCGGTGTTCCGCACGTATCACGTCAAACGGCAGCGGCTTCCCGTCAGCGCGAGCGACCATAAGGCTTTCCGGAATCTCACCGAGTGACTGATGAAACTTGGCCGGTGCCGCAACGGATGCCGTTATAAGCTTCAACTGAAAGGCGTGTTCGAAAACCTCCAAATCCTCGGGGTAGATTTCCAGCTCCAGACGAATACCCTCGTCTTCAATTCGGAACACAGCGATGTTTTTGGCGACTTCTGCCCCGCTGTACGGGATCACATCACCCTTGACGTAGGTCGCAAGGATGGAAACCACGAGCGCCATCAGTAAGCACCCGATATGTTGCGATAGTCTCGTCATTGGTCAAAAAACGGTACAACGCCCCCCTGTAATCATCACGGATACACAAGTGTCGCGGACAGCCGAGCCCCCCCAACCATCCGGGCCGGACTCTGGAGAAGCCAGGTAGTAACGCCCGCCGGCCTGTAGAGGCACGCGCTGTTCCCCAAACCTGACCACCTTTGAGATCATGAAATTCACAGGCGCGGTACACTCGTCCGTGGTCCAATCATAGGTGGCTTCGGAATTCACCGTGTATGTCCAAGCGTCTTTGGTGGTGTGCGCCAGAAAAGGCTGAAGATAGGTAGAATTGATGTCGCTGCTTTCGAAAGACCCGATATGGTTGCCCAACCCGCCGATGGTCCATGGCCCTTCCTGAACCAGTACGACACCTGTTATTCCTCCGCGCCACTCGCCTGCGCCCAGTTCGCGGTTACTGGATGTGGGCAAATAGAAGATGGGTCCGACGCCCCATGTGAATGATGACTTGTTAGGGCTGAACCAAAGGCTTACCGTTGAATCGCCGAAACCCTGGTTGCTCCCGGACGCGTTGAAAACACCGTTTTGCCATTTGTATGGAATGATTGTCCGGGTGATTAGGTTCAGGTTATCGGTCAGGGGAAAGGGTATTACAGCTTGAATGTTCAAAGTTGTCTGATTGCCATCTTCGCTGCCGTAACCGGTGTCGTAATTGAACTGGAACGGCACTGAGATCAGCGACGCCAGCGGGTTCGACAATTGCTTGGCCAGCTCAGAGTCATCTGCTGCAGCGGGGCTCGATGCCAGAGCGGTAGGAGCAACCGACGCCAATATGCTTGATCGAGCCGGTTTGGATAAAAGCGATTTGGCAAGAGCTGTCATAAATACGTTCTTTCCTTGAAGCACTTTCCCTCACGCAGTCGGACAGAGACGTATCGACCTGCAATACTTGGGTTTACGGGCGCGCCAGGCGGAGACGCGCCCTCCAAGTGCGGGCTACTTGTCATCCGGCATCTTCGGCGGGGTGTAACCCTTCCATTTCCCTGCCAAAACTTTGTCGGACGGTTCCTTTTCCTTGGACCGTGGCGCGTCGATATAGGCCTGCGACACGGAAGGGGGCAGCGCGTATTCGTCCACCGATGCTTCTCGTACCACGATCTTGTCTTTGGTCACGTTGATGACTGTCAGGTCTCGGGCCAGTGTCAACTCACCGTCATAAGTTGAACGGATGCCCTCTAAGATTGCCTGATAGTTTTCCGGCGACAATACGGAGTGGTACCCCATGGCGTGGCGCGGTTTGACCTCTGCCATGACTTTCCCAAAAGCTGCCGGTTCGGTATGAACGCGCGTTGAAACATACGTGGCTTGTCCGAGGCTCCAGCCGAAATAAGGCGCCAGTGCTTTAGGCGGCAGGAATGCCTCATGAGTAGCGAGATCGGCACCTTTAGCATATTTCACGTACCATTTGTTTGGATATGTATCGCCACCGAACACGTACTTCAGCCCGTTCCATTCCAGCGAATAGCTTACCGATCCATCCAAACTGTGAATCGCAGGCCATGACCGGATCGTCACACCGTTTTCTTGGTAGACAATTTCATTTTCCTGCATGTAGTCGAATTCGGTGACTTCAATCTTGGCTCCATCATCCGGCAATGCGCCAGTGCGCCCGTCCAGATCCCAGGCGTAGGCGGCCTTACTGTTTTCAACGAAGGCCTTGATGCCCATTTCCGGAGTCGATCCGGAGGGACCATAAATCCGTAAAGGAGTGTACCGACCCGACAGCCAACTGCCGATGTGTAGCCCCATGAAGTCGCCGACATGATCGACATGCAGGTGGCTGACGAAAACTTTGTCAATTTTCGAAAAGTCTGGCCGAAGGGAAAATAGATTGCCCATCGAGCCCATCCCGATGTCGAACAGGAATACGTCGCCATTGCCAAGTTCAACGAGAAACGAAATGGATACTGCAGCCTTGGTTTGGTTCGGCATTCCAGTCCCCAGTGCGGTGATCCGCATTTCATCGGTTCCCAGAATTTCGGTATTTGGGAAATAGCTTGCCGGATACTCTTCGTCACTGATCTGCGTGGCGGTCCGGCCGGTCGGCAAGTTTTCGGCATAACCTGCGGCGACGCCAAATGACATTGCCAAGGTTGTGCAGACAAATGCCAATTTGTGAAATCTTCTACCAATGCAATAAAACATATTCTCCTCCATCATTTCTATTATCTCAGTTGCAGACGAGGCCGGGCCCGCAGTTGCAAAGATCGTTCGGGTTATCGGGGTTGTCGGCGGCGCAGTGACGAACCTCGCGGCGGTCGTGCCGGCGATGCACGCCTGCCACCGATCCCGGCGACATTGGTCGACCGAAATGGTCGATGAACAACGTGCCCGGGCCTGTGGCTTGTGGTATGTCACCCTTGATGACCTTGACGCCGGGATAAGTCATCGTTCCCTGATCGTTCAGTGGCCGTTGCGACAACTCCACGACCACATCAACAGGCGGTTCACCATCCGCAACGATGGTCAGTAAGGCGTTGGGCGGGTCCACGGCAAAGCTGTCGTCGCCTTCGGACACCATGTCCAGAAAGCCCTGTATGCTTTGCACGCCCGCATACCGCACCGGCCTGTCACAGAAGAATGTGACGATCGGGCTGACATCTGTCATCGTTATCGTTTCAGCGGTCATCGACACTGAACTGGCATTTTGCACAAACAATGCCTTACACTCCTGGTCATCACCGTCTTGTGCCTGAGCAGTGGACATAAGGCCGAGCACCATTGGACATACAAAGAAAAGCGTCTGGCAGGTTCGTCTAATCATTCCAGTCTCCTTGCTTGTTGGAATTCAAGTCACGGTGTCGGGCAAGTTGCCTGTTCGAATGACCGTCGCGCCGCTTCAATGGTGACCATGTGCCTTGGGTTTGACCTTGGCCGAGTTCACGTATTCCATCAGTTCAAGCCTCAGATCCTCGCAGATCTGATTGTATTCGGCCGCTCGGGCTCGCCCGTTTTCTCCCTCGGCTTGAAAACTGTGAAAAGCGGTCACTGCTTCGCCCAAGTCACGGCAAATCGCCTGAAACTTTGGATCGCTCCGCGACAAAGACACGATTGTGAATTCGTCGTTGGGCGATTGTTTCACCAATTCGGAACATCCGGCAGCAAGAAAGTTTTCCACTTGCTCCCCTCCCGTCAAAGGCCATTGGCCGTGAGTCAGAATCTGTTTCCAGGGTTTGTCTGCCAAGGCACTCCCTGGAGACACCATCTTAACATCCGGGGGCTGCGGGCTGGGGTAACGAACATGTTCTGAACGTGTTTTGAACGTTAAAAATTCTTTTGTTTGAATGTAATACTGGACGCGGCCCGAATAACACGGGTATCGTTAGGTGAGTTTGGATGGAACAAACACAGCCGACAGATACTGCTATGGAAAGTCAGCTATCCGAGCGGAAGTCAGAGCCGCCTCTGGAACAGGCGGCCATAGACGAACAGCTCGACCGTATGTTTGAGAGTTCTCAGTTTGGTGCGAATGACCGCCGACGCGCGTTCCTCAAATACATCGTCGATGAAACACTGGCTGGGCGTGCTGACCGGTTGAAGGGATATTCAATTGGCGTTTCCGTACTGGGCCGATCCGAGGATTTCGACGCGACCTCAGATCCGGTTGTACGCCTTGAAGCGCGGCGCTTGCGGCGCGAGCTGGAACACTATTACCTGACAGATGGAAGCAACGATCCCTTGGTGGTTACCATTCCCAAAGGGTCTTATGTGCCGTCGTTCGAATTTCGGGATGTAACTTCGGCGCCTTCCGATAAGCCAGATCGGACAGGTCGACGCGGCAGAAGCGGCTGGCGGGCTCCGAACTGGGTCGTGTTGCTTTTGTCGGCGTTGTTAGTGGCCGTGACAGCTTTCATGCTGTTCCAAAGTTTCGAAACTGAAAGCCCTTCTAACGACCAGGCGACCACGGGCAATGACCTTTGGGGGGATTTACCTGTCGTTGCCGTGATGCCGTTCAATCCATTGGGAAACAGCGCTGTTACATCCGTAGCGGCCCGTGGCATCGCCGAGGATATTACAACTGATTTGGCGCGGGTGCAGGGCTTGCGCGTGATCTCGTACGCATCGACAGCCGAACTGTCCGACGGAGCCGTCGACCTGATCGACGAAGGGCGCAATCTGGGTGCGACCCATGTTCTGAGGGGCAGCCTGCAGACCATGTCGGATGGCTATCGACTAAACATCGGCCTCGTTGACGTAGACAGCCGGGGCGAAATTTGGGCCAAACGTTTCGACTATAAAACGACAGATCGGTTCGAAACTCAGACTGAGATTTCGCGCGAGATCAGTTCAACCTTTTCTATCGAATTGTTCCCCGAACTGACTTCGAGTATGGAGGATGCACGATGGACACGCCGGGATGCCCGGATCCTGTACCAGCAGGCGTTGGACATCATTCACCCGCCAAGCGACCCATCGCGTTTTGACGCCGCACACACCTTGTTGCAGCGTGTAGTGCGGTTGGAACCGGACGCCCCGCACGGTTATGCCGGTTTGGCCTTTGCAGAAGCGCACAGAACTTGGTTTGGACTTGCTGCAAATACGGATGAAACGCGGGGTCTGATCAAACGATATGCTGAAAGCGCATTGGAAAAAGATCAGGCAAATGTTCGCGCACTTTTAACCTTGGGTATTCTCGAAATCTTGATGGGCAATCCGCAACCCGCAATTGATTTCGGTGAACGCGCAGTCGAGCAAGAGCCGAGCTCAAGTTTGGCTCATGGTTATTTGGGCATGTTCCTTCTGTACGCAGGCAAGCCAGAGCTGGCAATAACACCGTTGCAGCGAGCGCTAAGCCTTGATCCCCTCAGTATTCGGCGACCCTATAGGAACATTCTGGGCGTTTCTCAATTCCACGCTGGAAACTATCCAGAGAGTCTGGCCACACTGCAGGAAAACCTGGATCTCGAAGGGCCGTTCGGTCCCCATATGATGGTCTACCAAGCCGCTGGAAATGCTGCGATCGGGAAAGTCGACCAAGAAACGGAAATTCTGGAAAGCCTCGCGGCTATGATCGCCGAAGGCGAGACCTTTCCGCTCAGACGGTGGCTGGAAAAGGTGATATATGATCCAAAAATGATGCAGCCTTTGCTGGACCAGTACGAAAAGGCCAAAGCGCTGGCAGACACTCGGTAACGGCCAGCAGTATTGCGTGGCGTGTTTTGGCGACCTCTGCATTTGTGATCTTATGTCCGGTTCAAGGACAATTGTCGATCTATTTTGCATTTGCCGCGAATGACAGCTTTCCGCCCTTCTGTTGAAAAACAACGCAGTGCTATCGCTGAATGAAAGGCGTTGAACGAAGCGTGAGTACCTGCTCCGGCTTTTTTATGTTTGCCGCCGTGCAGGAAAGATCTTGGCCACTTTACGGAGGTTTTAAGTGGTGGCGGCAAGGCGGGATTCGTCTTTTTCGCCGCATGGGCCACGTAATCGGAGGCGTCCCAGCCCGTCCGTCGCCTGGAGCTTTGGGACAGAAGTCGGCCTGAGTTAAAAGAGGATCGGCCTATCTGTTTGGTCTAAGAAACCGCCAGACACTCATCCTCTTTGCAACATTGGCCAAGTTACTAAGGCAAATTTCTGTTGTGGATACAAACCGGGATACAAAAATTCGAACTTGACCCCATGTCCTCTCCATTTTACTTATATAAACGATATATATCAAAGACTTAGCATTACACCCGCCACCCCAGCCAGTTCATCAGAACATGGAACGACTGTAGGCTCTTGGGGCTAAACCCTCCGAGAAATGCCATAAGTGAGATTTCGACACCTATCCGCCTTGGCAAGGGTCAATCCGTTACGCCTCATTGACGATTCCGCATTTCACCTTAGCGTTGATCGACAACCGGCGCGAATTTGTCATTGGTGTGCTAATAGCGGCGGCTCAGCTGCAGGCCAGCGTTGCGACCCGAATGCCACTGCCCCGCGCGCCTTGGTATCAATTCGTCTGACAATCTGCAGATGAAGCTATCCGGCCCGCCCGAAAGGCAGGCCGGACAGTGTGAGTGGTTGTACTTAGTCGTACAGAACGGCCGAGATCTTCGGGTCGTCAATGTTCGAGGCATCGTAGTAGTAGAAGCCTGTGTCGATCAGACCTGGAACCTCTTCCCCGTTCAGAGCCGCAACTGCTGCCTTCACCGTCTCGTAGCCGATGCCCACAGGGTTTTGCGTGATCGCGCCGGCCATCAGACCGCTCTTGATTGCGTCTTTCTGAGCTTTGCCGCTGTCATAGCCAATGATGACCAGACCCTCGGTGCCCAGTTCCTGAACGCCGTTCACAACACCGATGGCCGAACCTTCGTTGGTGCCGAAGATGCCATTCAGATCAGGGTTCGCCGTCAGGATCGCCTTGGTGACTTCGGTCGATTTCAGGTGGTCGCCTTGGCCGTACTGAACCGTGACAACTTCGATATCCGGGTACTTCTCAGCCATGCGATTGACGAAGCCATCGCGGCGGTCGATGCCGGTGCGGCTGGTTTGGTCATGCGCAACAACTGCGACTTTGCCTTTGCCACCAATTTTCTCTGCCATCTTGTCAGCGGCAAGCCCGGCTGCTGCCAGGTTATCCGTAGTCGCGGTCGAAAGCGGAATGTCACTATCAACGCCGCTGTCGAAAGCGATGATCGGAATGCCTTTTTCGTTGGCCTGCTTCAAAAGCGGGATTGCGGCTTGGCTGTCCAGAGCGGCAAAACCAATGGCCTTGGGGTTGTTGGCCAGAGCGGCAGCCAGCATGTCGATCTGACGGTCCACCATGGTCTCATTGTCCGGGCCTTCGAAGGTGATGGTGACATTGAACTCGTCAGCCGCCTGCTCCGCACCCGACTTCACGGCCTGCCAGAACTGATGCTGGAAGCCTTTGGATACCAGCGGGATATAAATTTCTTCGGCTGCCGCCATTGAGGCGGGTCCTGCCAGGGTGGCTGCACTCAGCGCACCCAGTATGAAACGACGTGAAAACATGTTTTTCTCCTCCACAGTTGGTCGTTTTTTGTTGAGTTTCTCAACCTGACTTTTTGCGCCGCGCCATGTCGGCATAGACGGCCAGGATGATGATTGCTCCGGTCACAACGGTCTGCCATTCCTGCGCGACGGACAGCACACGCAATCCGTTGGTCAGCACGGCCATAATCAAGGCACCAATAAGTGTACCCAGGATCGTCCCGCGCCCGCCGGACAGAGATGTCCCTCCGATGACCACAGCGGCGATCGCCTCCAGCTCGTAACCCAGTCCCAATGCCGGTTGTGCGGAATTCAGACGTGAGGCGATGAGGATTCCGGCGATTCCGCAGATCGCGCCGGCCAGCGCATAAATGCGCATCTTCCACATGTCGGTATTCACCCCAGACAGGCGCACCGCTTCTTCATTGGAGCCAAGCGCGAAGGTGTAGCGGCCCAGAACCGTGCGCCCCAGAATGTAGGATGCCGCGATGGCCACCAGGAACAGGATCAGCACACCGTTCGGGATGGGCAGCGACGGGAAAACCTCTCCGATCAGTGACCCGCGCGAAATCAGGTCGAAACCCGGCGTGTCGTTGAAATATATTGGCCGCGTCTCCGAAATCACCAGTGACAGGCCTTTGAGGATCAGCATCATACCAAGCGTGGCGATGAAGGGCGGAATTTTCATTTTCGCGACGAAAGTGCCTGAGCAAAGTCCGCAAAATGCGCCTGCTGCAATGGCTGCGGCCACGCCCAACAGAAGCGGCATTCCAAGATACGTTAGAACCACCCCTGCGATCACAGCGCAGAATGTCATCAGTGTTCCGACCGACAGGTCAATCCCGCCGGTAATGATGACCAACGTGGCCGCGACAGCCAGAACACCATTTACCGAGGTGGCTTGCAGAATGGCGATCATGTTCGAGGTCTGCATGAAGTTGGGTGAAGCAATGGAAAAGCCGATCAGCAGAACGATCAAACTGGCAAAGGCCAACAGCTTTTGATACGCGCCACTGTCCGCAAGGCCCGAGAGTGGCTTTTTCTTTTCGATGTCGGTTGCTGTGGTCATTGGACTGTCCCTGTTACCTGCATCGCCGCCGCACGTTGCGTGGCCAGATGCATGATGTCTTCTTGTGTGGTGTCTTTTCCGCCGGGCAGAATGCCGGTCAGTCGCCCTTCACACATCACGGCGATGCGATGGCTGAGGCGCATGATTTCGGGCAGTTCGGATGAGATCACGATGATCGTCTTGCCCTGTCCCGCCAGTTCTTCCAGCAGCTTGTAAATCTCGGATTTTGCGCCGACGTCGATGCCGCGGGTGGGTTCGTCAAAGATCAGAATATCGCAGTCACGCAGCAGCCATTTGGCGATGACAACTTTCTGCTGGTTGCCGCCTGACAGCAGGCGAACCTCCTGCACATCCGATGGTGTTCGAATGCCCAATTGCTGGATGTAGCTTTTTGCGGTGTCGCTGATGTCTCCATCATGCAGAACTCCGCCTGCGCCGGTGAACAGGTCCATCGAGGCAAGCGCGATGTTGTCGCGCACGTTCATTCCAGTGGCGAGGCCGAAGTGCTTTCGGTCCTCGGAAAGGTATCCGATCCCCGCTTTGACGGCGTCAGTGGGTGATTTGATCGACACCACCTGACCATGTACCCGTATTTCGCCGCTATCCTTGGGATCGGCCCCGAAGATAGCCCGTGCAACCTCTGTACGACCTGCACCCATCAGACCGGCAAAGCCCAGAATTTCACCCTTTTGGACCGAGAAGCTGACGTCCTGAATTTCGCTGCTCCGGCTCAGCCCGGTGACCTGCAGAGACATCTCAGCATCACCCAGATCGGGCACGTCCAGCGGTTCTTCTTTGACCTCGCGGCCCACCATCATAGCGATGATCTGGCTGATCGGGGTTTCGGCGGCCCCTACCGTTCCGACATATTCCCCATCGCGCATGACCGTCACGCGATCCGAGATCTGCTTGAGCTCGTCCATCTTGTGGCTGATGTACACGATGCCCACGCCCTCGGCCTTGAGGCGACGGATGATGACGAAAAGCTCGGCAATCTCGGCGTCATTCAGGGCGGCAGTGGGCTCGTCCATGATCAGCACTTTGGATCGGAACGACAAAGCCTTGGCGATCTCGACCATTTGCTGTTTCGCAATGGTCAAGCTGCCCACCAACGCCTTCGGATCAAGGCTGAGATTCATCGAAGCAAAGATTTCGGCGGTCTGCGCATTCAGCGCGGCCTCGTCCAAACGCCCAAAGCTTTTACGCGGTTCACGCCCGATAAAGATGTTTTGAGCGACGGTCAGGTCGTTCATCAGGCTCAGTTCCTGATGGATGATCCCGATGCCCAGATCCTGCGCCTCACGGGGGGTTGTCGGGCTGACTTCGCGCCCTTCGATCTTCAGCGTTCCACCATCGCGCTGATAGATGCCTGACAGGATCTTCATCAGCGTGCTTTTCCCGGCCCCGTTCTCACCCATCAGCGCGTGAACTTCGCCCGGTTCAAGATCGAACTGCACGGATTTCAGCGCGTGCACGCCGGGGAAGAACTTATCAATCCCCGTCATTTCGACCAATTTATTCATTTTCCCTCCCATGTGCCCCTCTCCCTTGGGCCAACGCGGATCACATCACCGCGCCTATTTGCCAGGGGACGAATTCAACGCCCCCAAAGCCAAGTTCCTCGCTTTTGGTTTTTTGGCCCGACGCAACGCGGATGAGCATTTCGAACAGCTCTTCGCCTTTTGCCTCGATGCTGATCCCGTCAGTCACGATGTCACCGCAATTCAGGTCCATGTCGTCGGCCATGCGGGCATACATCTCGGAATTGGTGGCCAGCTTGATACAGGGCGTCGGCTGATACCCCGAAACCGAGCCGCGCCCGGTAGTGAATACGATCAGGTTTGAACCCGACGCCACTTGTCCGGTGACCGAACACGGATCGAACCCAGGGCTGTCCATGAAGACGAACCCGTGCTTGTCGACCATTTCACCGAATTTGTATACGTCGCGCAGAGGGGCTGTACCTCCTTTGGCGACGGCCCCCAGCGATTTTTCCAGAATGGTCGTAAGGCCACCGCGCTTGTTGCCGGGGCTCGGGTTGTTGTCCATCTCACCGCCGTTGCGGGCGGTGTAGTCCTCCCACCAGTGGATGCGTTCGATCAGCTTTTTGCCAACTTCGACCGTTTCGGCCCGCCGCGTCAGCAGGTGCTCTGCCCCGTAGATTTCCGAGGTCTCCGACAGGATCGTCGTACCCCCGTGGCGCACCAGCAGATCCGAGGCATACCCCAGCGCGGGGTTCGCAGTGATCCCTGAATACCCATCCGAGCCACCGCATTGCATGCCGACCGTAATGGCACTGATCGGAGCAGGGGCGCGTTCGGCGTGATTGGCCAGTTCGGCGATGCCGCGCAGCTCTTCCAGCCCCCGTTCGATGGTGCGCCGCGTTCCCCCCTCGTTCTGAATAGTCATGTAACGCAGGGCACCGTCAGCGCGGATTGGACGACCGCCGACAAGGTCCGCGACCTGCATGACCTCACACCCAAGCCCAATCAGCAGAATACCCCCGAAATTCGGATGCTGTGCATACCCGGCCAGCGTTCGGAACAAGGTGGCATAGCCCTCATCCTTGCCGGACATTCCGCAACCGGTCCCGTGCACAATCGGCACCACACCGTCCACATTTGGGAAACTGTCCAGCAGGCCGGATTTTTCTGCCGCCTCAGCGATAAAACGAGCCACCGATCCCGAACAGTTCACGGTGGTCAGAATGCCGACATAGTTTCGGGTGCCCACCTTACCGTCGGCGCGATGGTATCCGTCGAATGTCCGCTCTTCGGTCAGAGTGGGTAGTGGCGCGTTCGCGCTGGCATGTGCGTAGTCTTGCTGATGCGCACCCATACCAAGGTTGTGCACGTGGACATGTTCGCCCGGCGCTATATCGGATTTTGCCTGTCCGATAATCTGGCCATAGCGAACAACGTTTTCGCCCGCCTGGATTGGTGACACCGCAATTTTGTGACCGCGGGAAACAGGCCCAACCAACGGCAACGGAACATACGCTGGTTTCTCACCCGCCTGCAGGTCGCGCAAAGCAATGACGATATTGTCCTGCGGATTAAGCTTCACGACGTCGCGCGTCGCCTCTTCCAAAACATCTATGCCGCCGTGTGCTTGCATCTCTTCCCCGCTTGCTTGGCCAATGTTGCTAAATCCAAAATCACCACTTGTCAACTAACATGTTAGAATGCTAAATTGCTGAGCATGAGCAAACACCAAGATATTGATGCCGCGCTGCTGCCTGAGATCACGACGATCGAAGGGCCGCTGACTCAACGGGTTCACCACTCTTTGAAGCAGGCGATTCTCTCGCTTGATTTCCCTCCCGGAGCGAATCTCCGGAAAGCGCCTGTGTGTGAGCGATTGGGCGTATCTCGTGCGCCTGTTGCCGACGCGATCGCGCGTCTGGCCTCTGAAGGGCTGGTGGACGTAGTGCCGCAATCCGGCACCCGCGTATCCTATTTCTCGATGGACGAAATTCGCGAAGGCGTTTTCCTGCGCGAGGCGCTTGAGCTTGCAACCGTCGCCAAGGTCGCGCGCGATCTGACCGACGATCAGCGCAAACGGTTAAGCCGCAACATGCGTCTGCAGGAACTGCTGATCGAGGATGAGGACATCCCCGGCTTTTATCAGGCAGACGAAGAATTCCACGGCTTACTGATGGAGTTCACCGGATTCCGACGCCTCGCGGACGTTGCGCAAACCGTATCGCTCCAGGTTAGCCGCGCCCGTATGTTGCTGCTGCCGACACCCGGCCGAATAGCTGAGACACTGGCAGAACACCGGGCGATTTTCGAAGCAATCAGCAATCGCGATGAACAGGCTGCGCAGGACGCCATGCGCACCCACCTTGGGCAGCTGATGCCGCGTATCGAGCAGCTGGAACAGCAACAGCCCCATTTGTTCAACCTTACTCCACAGTCGAAGAGCGAGGCAGGATGACCGTTTCCCAGACAGAATTACTGAACAACCGCACTGCGCGGCCCGTTCCTCTGACCCGAATGGGATTCGGTGGGGCACCGCTGGGCAATCTGTACCGGAAAGTCTCGGATGAGGACGCGCAGGCAGCCCTGCAGGCCGCCTATGACGCAGGCATCCGGTTTTTTGATACCGCACCCCAATATGGGCTTGGCCGGTCAGAGCATCGGTTTGGAAAAGCGATTGGCCGGTTCGGGCGCGAGAACATTCAACTTTCGACCAAGATTGGCCGCCTGTTGCTGGATTGCGAACCGCATGAGGTGACACCTGAAGCCTTCGTCGATGTGCCGCAAAAACGGATCGTGTTCGACTATACCTATGACGGGGTCATGCGGTCTTACGAGGCCAGCCGCGACCGGATCGGTGTGGCTAATTCAGACATTCTTCTAGTTCATGATGTCTGTGTCTTCAGCCAGGGCAGTCAGGAAATGTCGGATGCCAAGGTGCGAGAGCTTTTTGATGGCGGGGGATACAAAGCGCTGACGGAATTGCGCGATGCGGGAGAAATCGCGGCAATCGGCGCGGGCGTAAACGAATGGCAAGTCTGCGAAAGGCTTCTTGGGCTGGGGGATTTCGACGGGTTCCTGCTGGCCGGACGCTATACGCTGCTGGAGCAGGAAGCGCTCGACAGTTTCCTACCGCTTTGTGAGCAGCGCGATGTCGGGATTATCCTCGGAGGACCGTACAATTCAGGCATCCTCGCCACCGGAGCTGTACCCGGGGCCAAGTATAATTATGCGGACGCGCCCGAGGACATTCTGGACCGGGTCCGCAAGATCGAAGCTGTGTGCGCAGCCCACAACACTCCGCTGATTGCGGCGGCGTTGCAATTTGTTCTGGGCCATCCTTGCGTCAAAACAGTTGTACCCGGGGCTGTAAACGCATCCGAAGTCCAATCCAATGTGGCATTGATGGAGCGTGACATTCCCCCGGGCCTGTGGTCGGACCTACGATCCGAAGGTCTGATCCGACCGGACGCGCCTTTGCCAAGTGAGGCTGCCGATGCTGCGTAACATCGACCCGATCCTGTCGCCGGAGCTGCTGTATACCCTCAGGGCCATGGGCCACGGGGATGAAATCGTCATCGCAGATGCAAACTTCCCGGGCTCCAGCAGCAGGCCGGACTGCATCCGGGCGGATGGGTCTTCGGCCAGTGAAGTGTTGCAAGCGGTCTTGTCGGTGATGCCGTTGGACACATTCGTTTCTGATCCGGCGTTGACAATGCAGGTTGTCGGCGACCCGGACGCAGTTCCTGACGCAGTCGCGGACTTTCAAAGTATCATCGACTCGACCGCCGATAACCCGGCCAAAGCTCAGGGCTTGGAACGGTTTGCATTCTACGAGCGTGCGGCCAACGCTTTTGCCATCGTTCAGACAGGCGAGCGCAGGCTTTACGGCAACATCATCCTGAAAAAGGGTGTGATCGAATGAGGATCGACGCGCATCAGCATTTCTGGGCTTTGGCGCGCCGCGACTATGGCTGGCTGACGCCTGATCTGGACGCAATCTACCGCGATTTCACGCCGGACGATCTATTACCCCTGCTTAAGGCCGTTGGGATCGACGGCACCGTCCTTGTCCAGGCGGCACCCACCGTGGCTGAGACCGAATACATGCTCTCGCTGGCCGACCAGAATGCGTTCATCAAAGGTGTTGTCGGCTGGGTTGATTTTGAAGCCGATGATGTTGGCGCGCAGATTGCTGCGTTAGCCGCGCACCCAGCATTGGTCGGTCTCCGCCCGATGATACAGAACATCGCCGATCCTCATTGGATGCTTGGTGATACGCTGCTACCGGCGTTCGAAGCGATCCAACAGCACGACCTGACATTCGATGCGTTGACCTTGCCGCAACACTTGGGCCCGCTCAGACAACTTCTTCAGCGCCACCCCGATATGCGTGTGGTCATCGACCATGGTTCAAAACCATTGATCAAAGACGGGATCTTGGACGATTGGTCCGACAACATGGCTGCCTTGGCCCGAGATAGCAGCGCATGGTGCAAGCTGTCCGGTCTTGTGACGGAAGCCGCAGCAGACTGGACTACCGAAGACCTGCGCCCCTACGTGGATCACCTGCTGAACACTTTCGGGCCGTCGCGTCTGATCTGGGGCAGCGATTGGCCGGTTTGCACCTTGGCCAGCAGTTACGAGCGTTGGTGCGAAACCACCGACACGCTGCTGACACAGCTCAGCACCGCAGAACGCCAGGCGATCATGGGTGGTAACGCCGCCCGCGCCTATAACCTCAGGGATTGAAATGACCATACCTACATTGGAACCAAACGGGCTGTGGCTCGGCCGTGTCGAGCGTGCTGGGGTCGGACCCAGCGTGGTCACCCTGCGCAATGGGCAGGTTGTCGACATTACGACGAAAACGGCACCAACCGTCCGGGACATTCTGGAACGCGACGACGCAGCGGACTATGTGCGCAACGCCCAAGGGGAAGATATCGGCCCTTCGGACGCCGACCACCAATGGCTCGCGCCGTGCGACCTGCAGGCGGTTAAGGCCTGTGGTGTCACATTCGCCGGCTCCATGGTCGAACGTGTGATCGAGGAACAGGCCGCCGGTGATCCCGCCAAAGCCGATGCGATCCGCGCGCGCATCGGGGACCGGATCGGAGACAGCCTCTCGAATATCGTACCGGGATCGGACGCGGCGGGAGAGGTCAAAGAAGCACTGATCGCTGAAGGCCTCTGGAGCCAGTATCTGGAAGTTGGGATTGGTCCAGATGCCGAGGTGTTCTCGAAGGCGCAGGTCCTTTCCTCAGTCGGGTTTGGCGCGGATATCGGGCTACACCCCGTTTCGACTTGGAACAACCCCGAGCCCGAAGTTGTTCTGGCCGTGACTTCAAAGGGCGAGATCAAGGGCGCAACGCTGGGCAATGATGTGAACCTACGCGATGTTGAGGGACGGTCAGCTCTGTTGCTGAGCAAAGCCAAGGACAACAATGCCTCTTGCGCGATCGGGCCGATGATCCGGTTGTTCGATGATGGATTCACTCTGGATGATGTACGTCAGGCTGAGCTGACGCTGACTGTCACCGGACCGGATGGGTTTGTCCTAAACGGCAACTCATCGATGTCTCAGATCAGCCGCGATCCTGCTGATCTTGTGAAGCAGACAATCGGACGCCACCACCAATATCCGGACGGGCTTATGCTGTTTCTCGGCACGCTCTTCGCCCCAACCCAAGACCGGGACACTCCAGGCGGCGGGTTCACGCACAAACTTGGCGACGTCGTCACCATCGCCAATGCGCAACTTGGGGCACTGACAAATACAGTGCGCCTGTCGACGGAATGCCCTGAATGGACGTTTGGGGCGTCACACTTGATGCGAAACCTCGCCCATCGCGGCCTGCTGTAAGAGAGAACAAATATGTTGACTGGAAAACACCTGATCGCCGGCGAATGGGTCGGCGCAGATGCGACTTTTGCATCCGAACCTGCGCATGGACCAAGCCATGACTTTTCTGTGGGGACAGCGGCATTGGTCGATACCGCGGTGGAAGCGGCCGAAGCGGCGTTTTCCGCTTTCGGGTGGTCTTCTCGTACCGAACGCGCCGCGCTTCTACGCAAGATCGCGGATGAAATTGACGCGCGCGGGGATGCCATCACCGAGATTGGCACTCAGGAAACCGGCTTGCCCGAGGCGCGTTTGCAGGGGGAACGTGGCCGTACGGTTGGCCAGCTGCGCCTCTTCGCCGATCACATCGAAGCGGGTGATTATCTGGACAGACGCCATGACCCGGCGATGCCGGATCGAGCACCCCTGCCTCGCCCTGACTTGCGTATGATCCAGCGCCCGCTGGGTCCTGTTGCGGTGTTTGGCGCGTCGAACTTCCCATTGGCCTTCTCGGTTGCGGGGGGCGATACGGCGGCGGCGCTGGCCGCAGGATGCCCGGTTGTCGTCAAAGGCCATTCGGCCCATCCCGGCACGGGCGAGATCGTGGCGAAAGCCATCGACGCCGCCATTAAGGCGACCGGGGTTCACCCCGGAGTGTTTTCTCTGGTTCAAGGCGGCAAACGGGATGTCGGCACGCGCCTGGTGCAGCATCCGCTGATCCGGGCGGTGGGCTTTACCGGCAGCCTGGCGGGCGGCCGCGCCCTGTTTGACCTGTGCGCACAAAGGGATGAACCCATTCCGTTCTTTGGCGAGCTGGGCTCAGTCAATCCAATGTTTATCTTGCCGCAAGCAGCAGCCGCGCGAGGGGCCGAGATCGGCACAAGTTGGGCGGCTTCGCTGACGATGGGCGCCGGTCAGTTCTGCACCAATCCCGGCATTGCCGTGATCATTGACGGACCCGATGCCGAAGCGTTTCAGGCGGCAGCCGAGACCGGCCTATCCGCCGTAGCCGAACAGACAATGCTGACCGACGGAATTGCGGCTGCGTATCGCGACGGCGTTTCGCGCGTCGCCGCCGGAACAGGTGTTTCCAAGATCATGGGCACCAGTTGCGAGACACGCGATGCCGCGCCTTACCTGTTCGCTGTTTCCGGCGATGACTGGCTGGCCGACCACAAGCTGCAGGAAGAAGTTTTCGGACCGTTAGGCATCATCGTGCGCGTGAAAGACACCGCTCAGATGCAACAGATAGCTCGCGCCATCGAGGGGCAACTGACCTGCACACTACATCTGGACGCAGGCGACAAACCCGACGCTCAGGCGCTGCTTCCGCTGCTGGAACGAAAGGCGGGGCGTCTGCTGGCCAACAGCTTCCCAACCGGCGTCGAAGTCTGCGACAGCATGGTCCACGGCGGCCCCTACCCCGCCTCAACCAACTTTGGCGCGACTTCCGTTGGCACATTGTCAATCCGGCGTTTTCTGCGGCCGGTTTGCTATCAGGACATCCCAACCGACCTTCTGCCCGAGAAACTGTGAGGCACCCAATGACGACATTCGAACCATCCAACCGGCTTGCAGGCAAAACCGCCCTGATCACGGCTGCGGGGCAGGGCATTGGCCGCGCTACGGCTGAATTGTTTGCAGCCGAAGGTGCACGTGTGATCGCCAGCGACATCAACGATGCTTCGCTTGCAGAATTGGGCGGTATCGCGGGTATCGAGCCGCTCAAGCTGGACGTAACAGACGGTGAGGCTGTGACGGCCGCTGTGGCCGACCTGCCGAACCTGGACGTTCTGTTTAACTGTGCGGGCTATGTTGCGGGAGGCTCAATCCTTGAGTGCAGCGAAAAGGACTGGGACTTCAGTTTCGATCTCAACGTCAAAGCCATGTTCACGCTGATCCGCCTGACCCTTCCGGGAATGCTGGAAGCAGGCGGTGGGTCGATCATCAACATGTCGTCGGTCGCATCATCCATGAAGGGCGTGCCCAACCGATTTGCATATTGCGCATCAAAGGCAGCGGTCATCGGCCTGACCAAATCCGTGGCCGCCGATTTCGTAACTCAAGGCATCCGATGCAATGCGATTTGCCCCGGAACCGTCGACAGCCCCAGCCTCCATGACAGGCTACGCGCCACTGGTAATTATGAAAAAGCAATGACGGATTTCATTGCACGTCAACCGATGGGTCGTATTGGTACAGCGGAAGAAATCGCAGAACTGGCTTTGTATTTGGCCAGCGATGCCAGCAAATACACTTCGGGTCAGCCTTTTGCCATTGATGGCGGCTGGACGATCTGAGCAGGAAGGAACCTTACAATGAAACTGCTACGTTATGGCGCTAAAGGCGCTGAAAAACCCGGTATTTTGGCGTCGGACGGCTCAGTTCGTGACCTTTCCGGCGTTATCGGTGACATCTCGGGCGACACGCTTGGCGACACCGTTCTTAAGAAATTGCGGGCAACAGATGTGGACAGCCTACCGGTGGTAGATGGCGATCCACGCATCGGCCCTTGCGTTGGCAATGTCGGCAAATTCATCTGTATAGGTCTGAACTATGCCGATCACGCCGCGGAAAGCGGAATGGAACTTCCTGCTGAGCCAGTGATTTTCTTCAAGGCCACCTCGGCCATCATCGGCCCCAACGATACGGTCGAAATCCCGCGCGGCTCGGTCAAAACCGACTGGGAAGTGGAACTGGGCGTGGTCATCGGCAAGGAAGCCAAATACGTATCCGAGGCCGAAGCCATGGATCACGTCGCGGGATACTGCGTTATCAACGACCTGTCAGAACGTGATTTTCAGCTTCATCGCTCGGGCCAATGGGTCAAAGGAAAGTCGGCGGACACATTCGGCCCAATTGGCCCTTGGCTGGTGACAAAAGACGAGGTACCTGATCCGCAAAACCTGCCCATGTATCTTGAGGTGAACGGACACCGGTACCAGGATGGGTCGACCAAAACGATGCATTTTGGTGTGGCAACTGTGATCTCACACTTGTCGCAGTTCATGTCTCTGCAACCCGGTGACGTGATTTCAACAGGAACACCTCCGGGTGTCGGCATGGGGCAGAACCCACAGACCTACCTGAAACCCGGTGACAAAATGGAGCTGGGCATCGAAGGGCTGGGCGTACAAAGGCAGCACGTTGTGGCCGGGTAACCGGACCGCAGTCAACTGAAGAAAACGCCATCCAGATCATGTCGGGACGTGTTTTACTGCCGTTAGAAGCGGGCTTTTGATACTGCAGTCAAATAACGCGTTCCGACCACTTGGTTAGACGCAAGGAACCTAAACCCCACGTTTCCGTTGCGCATCCCGAACAAGCGCGGCCATGCGATAAAACCCATGAGCCATTTTTGTGTAGGGCGTAAGGAGGAAAAACGTAAGGACCGATCCGAGATGGATGGCCAGCAGTGCGGGCATCAGAGGCGTTGAACCGAGGGCATAGAGAACCAGCCCGCTCAGCCCAACAAACCCGAGCAACAGGATGAAGCCGATATCACCGCCCCACGCAGACGGGTCGCCAAGTTCGCGATCCGACTTTTGCTTGAGCAGAACCATGGCTCCGCAACCCGCTGTCAGTAGAATGCCTCCGGAAACCCCGAAGAGTTTTGGCAGGGACCAGAACCCGTAGGGCGCGTGCAACCCGAACCCGTAGTGCATAATCGTCGCCACCGAGGTCGACGCAAAGCACAGCAGGAACCCGTACATGATGGCGTGGTGAATGTGGCGTCGGCCCTGACTGAAACGGTCTTCGTCCTCGAAGTTGCAACCCTCGCCATGGCCTGCGGCCAAGTCTTGCATCTTGCCAGCGCGTTTGAACGCAGCAGTCAGATCAGACATTTGGATGGGTTTGCCACCGACCTCCGCCCAATATCGCCTCAGGCTGATAGCCAAGCTGAAGAGTGGCACCAAGAATGCCGGCGCAAAGATTGCGATCATCGCATTGTGGGACAGAACGGCATAGAACCCTTCGCCTCCGCTGGAACCAATGGTGCGGATGGCCCAGAACAGCAGGGCAAAACCGATCACCAGCGCCAAGGCAATGGCCCCGCCGTGGGTATGAAACCGCCGCGCCAGAGGTTGCGGCCAGGCGAAGCTTTCCCAACTGTCCCGCCGCACTTCGGCCAGAGCTTTCGGCAGGTTTAGATCGAACTCATGCGGAGAAGTGTACTGACAGGCGTAGTAACACCCCCTGCAGTTGTGGCACAGGTTAGCCAGTTGCGTAATGTCTCCATCCGAGAACGCGCGTTCCGCGTGCAGCGACGGGAAAACCGAACAATAGCCCTCGCAGTACCGGCAGGCGTTGCAGATCTCGGCCTGACGGCGGGCTTCTTGAATAAGATCAGTTTGCATAGGCTGCAGCCTCACGTCCTGCGATGCGTCCAAAAACGGTTCCGATGGTCATGCCGAAGCCGGCCAGATACCCCTGCCCCAGGATCGAACCCGCCATCGTCTCGCCTGCGGCCCACAGGTTTTTGATCTTGCCGCTGGGGGTCGAACACTGGGCCGTATCGTCGACCTTCAGCCCCAGATAGGTGAAAGTCACGCCAGTGCGCAGCGAGTAGCCGTAGAAGGGCGGATCGGTGATCGGACGAGCCCAGTTGGTCTTGGGTGGCGTCAGACCCGAGGTGGTGACCCCGTCCAACTCGGTTGGATGAAATCCACTGGTGTCGCCGCATGCTTCGTTGAATTCAGCAACGGTTGCTTTCAACTTGTCCGCAGGCAAATCCATCATTCCAGCCAGGTCTTCCAAGGTATCCGCCTTCAACGGAGGGAACACCGAGGGCATAAACAGGTTCAGCGACTTCGCGTCGATGATCACATAGCCCACCTGATCAGGCTGCGCGGCGACCAGACGCCCCCAAATCGCATAGCGTTTGGGCCAGACATCTTCGCCCTCGTTATAGAACCGTTCGGCATTCTTATTCACGACGATCGAAAACGGCACGCAGTCCAAACGGGTGACGATGCCGCCGTCGAACTTCGGCGCGCGCCCGTCAATGGCGACGGCGTGGCATTGGGTCGGATCGCCGACGCTCTCGACGCCTTGATCCAACAGATCAGCCAGCACAACCCCCCGGTTATAGGGCGTGCCCCGGATCAGGAAGTTCTTTGCAGGCTCGCCCCATGCACGGGTGAGCCAATCCGTGTCGGCCTGAAACCCGCCCGAAGCAACGATGACGGCCTTGGGAGTGATGCGATGAGACTGGCCTTCATAGGTGTAGTCGACCCAATCGATCTGGTCGCCGTTCAGCTCAAGATGCGTCACGGCAGCTTCGTAAAGAACATCCACGCCTAAAGCTGCCGCAGTCCGATAATAGGCGTTCACCAGAGATTTCCCGCCCCCCATGAAGAAGGCGTTGGTCCGCGCCAGAGACAGTGTCCCGGAAAGCGATGGCTGGAAGCGAACGCCATGCTCTTCCATCCAGGGCAAGCATTCTTCCGATGTGCGGATTGCCAATCGCGCAAGATGCTCGTCCGTCTTGCCATCTGTAACCTTCAGCAGGTCCGCGAGGTACTCATCTTCACTGTATTCCTCGATGAGCGGGCCCAACGGCGATTTGTGCATGCAACGAAAGTTGCGCGTGTGGCGAGAGTTTCCCCCGCGATACGGTTTCGGAGCCGTTTCCAGGATCAACACGCGCGCACCAGCCTCGGCGGCTGTCATCGCGGCGCAGAGGGCCGCGTTGCCGCCCCCAATCACAGCAATATCGTAAGCTTCCCTTTGGGTGGCCATATCCTGTCTACCTATTGATTTTCGTCAATTGGACGGTCGCGATCCTGCAACGCGCGGATACGCATCCGCTGTGCAGCCTGAATATGCGCGCGCATCTCTGTCTCGGCCGCTGCGCCGTCACGGGCCTTCAATGCAGCCATGATGCGCCGATGTTCAGCAACGGCAGCTTCGGCGCGATCACTGTCCAGCAATTGTGATGGACCGAGGATCAGCAGCGCCTTTTGCAGGGACAGCATGGATTTCGCAAGAAACCTATTCTTGGCCGCATCCAACAGCGTGGCATGGAAAATCCGGTTGAGCCCCGCCGCATCCTGACTTGTACCTGCTTCGGCCAGTCGGTCATTCAGCACGTCCAATTCGTCCAGTTCGACGTCCGATGCCGCGCGAGCGGCCAGACGGGCTGCGGTGCCTTCAAGCACGGCGCGCATCTCGTAAAGCTCCATGACTTCGGCGTAGTCGAGGCTTCGCACTGTTGCGCCCTGCCTTGGGACATGGGTAACCAGCCCGTCAGCCTCCAACTGCCGGATCGCCTCGCGCACCGGTGTACGGCTGACGCCTAACCGTTCTGACAACTCAATCTCGCGCAGGCGATCTCCGGGCAGAAGGCTGCCGCCGCGAATCTCGTCCAGCAGGCGTTGATACGCGGAATTGCCCTGCGGGCCGGGTTGTATAGAGGCGTCTTGAATGGTCATCGAGGGTTCTTTTGTCATCTTGCGTCCAATTGCATACACTTGGATACATATTGAGTCAACAGCACTGAAACGCATACCCGTGCGTCTTGTCCCCGCCCAATCTCACCAAATTGAACAGCGCGTAGAAATTCTTCTAAAGACATAGTAATATCTCAATGTGAAAGACGCCCAGCAGTGTAAAATCAGGGGCGCTTGGGGGAGATTGGAATGAAGTTTCTATGTTTGGCCATTCTACCGATAGGCCTTGCTGTATCGGCGGCTGTTGCTCAGGAAAGCCCAATTCAGCACGATTCAGAGTTTTACATCCTGCAGGCACAGCACGCAGAGCAATGGGCGCAGGACGACGCCGCTGTCGATGAAGCTCTGGCCGCCTTTCGGGACGGAAACGCAGGAAAACCGCCCAACATCGTTAGTGTCTTGATCGACGACATGGGCTTTGGCGACATGGGTATTCCCGAACTGAACGCAGTGCGCGGGTATGAAACACCCAACATCAACGACTTTTCCGATCAAGCCATGCGCATGGTGCGAATGTATACTGAACCTTCGTGCACCCCTACCCGCGTGGCGCAGATGACTGGGCGGCTGCCTGTTCGCATGGGCATGGGCGACACAACCGTCGACATAGCCGGGTTCGGCCTGCCAAGCGATGAGGTCACGCTTGCCGAAGTGCTGAAACAGGCCGGGTACGCCACCAGCCATGTTGGTAAGTGGCACATGGGTGACATCGCTGAAAGCTGGGCGATGAACCAAGGGTTCGATTATGCCCAGCACGCCATCCACCAGCAGGGCCAACTGACGATCTTCAATGATGATGCGATCAAGGAACAGGTCTCGGTCGCGATCAAAGACTATGATGACAAGTACACTCTGGACAGCTGGTTCCGCCCGGATGCGGCCGCGATGATGACCGTGATCGAAGGTGAGACCGGTGGGCCGATCCGCGAGATTCGAATGGAGCCGGGCGAGCGCTGGAATGCCGCCAAGTACGATGAGATGAACCAGGCCTTTCAGGACAAGACACTAGAGGAACTGGACCGCCTGGCAGCTGGCGACACGCCTTTCTTCCTTCAGTATTGGCCGATGATCCCACTCGATAACACGCGCGCTGGCCGGTCAGGACCTGAAAGCGTGAATGGCGGTCTTTATGTGGATAAGATGCAGTTGTTGGATGAATGGCTCGGCGATCTGTTTGCGCGGCTGGACGAGCTCGGGCTGACCGAGAACACCGTCGTGGTTGTCATGGGCGACAACGGTCATTTCACCAAATACGCGCCGCAGTCCGGCTTCACTCCGCTCATCTACGCGGGTGGCAAGGGCGACACGACAGAGGGCGGCGTCCGCGTGGATGCGTTCATCCGCTGGCCCGGCATGATCGAGGCTGACGGGCTGCTGAACAGCATTATCCATGTCTCAGATCTTTACACAACGCTCTCGCGCTTTGCAGGGGCGGAGTCGTTTATACCGAGGGACCGATTGGTGGATGGCGTGGATCAGTCTGCCGCGCTGCTGTTTGCCGATGAGACCAAATCGCGCCGCGACCACGTCATCATCTATTCGGTCAATAAGCCCGAGGCGATCGTGAAGGATCAGCTTAAGCTGAAACTGCCAGGGCCGGGTGAAAGCGCAATTCTGGCGAAGTTCTTCGACCTTTATCGCGACACACGCGAACAGTATTCGGTCTCGACCGAAGTTGGCGCGTGGGGCGGACAGGAGTTCGCCAGAATTCTGGGGCGTCACATGGCGCGAAAGGAAAAGTTCCCTGACACAGCGCCCGCTTACGGCGTGCCCTATGAAGGGATCGAAAATTTGCGCCCGGAAACGCAGCAGGCGGTCGAGGCCTTCATGATCAAACGCGCCTCGCCCCAGCAATAACAACCGGCCAATCGGGCATCGCGCCCCGTTTGGCTTTCGAATTTGAACGATTAGGGTATCCAAATGGCAGGAAACATCATTTTCGCACTGGGGCTGCTTGTGTCGCTGGGTATCGGGTTCGTCTATTTTCGCGATCTGGGCGATGTCTCGCAAATGCTGCTGAAGGTTAAGCGCGAGAACATGATCCGATTCATTCGGCACGAATACCGCCTGATCGCGGTTGGATTGGGCGGATTTCTGGTCGCAACGCTCGCGCATTTCCTGCTTGGCGGTGGTCCGTTTTGGCTGTGGTTTGTTAGCGCGCTGCTGGTGCTGGTGCTCTATGGATTTCCTTATGTTTGGGTTCACTTGGGGCTGCGAAATCAGCTGAATGACGCGGCTTTTTTCCCAATCTCCGAAGCCCGAAAATACATCGGCCCGACCGCGCCCGTAATCGTGATCGAAAACAATGGCCATGCCCGCGCCCACCCCGATGCGCAAATCATGCGCCCTCATCTGGCCGGGAACGCCGATGGGTTGGGCGGCGAGGACATCGTCATGACCTTTTGCGCAATGGCGAACCTGGGACAAGGTTACGCCCCGCGCATCGAAGGCAACCGTCTGGACCTTGAGGTTCTGGCCCAGCATGGCAACAACCTGATCCTGCGGGACAACGAAACCGGAGAGCCGATCCAACAGATATACGGGTTTCGCGAGGCGGATCGCGACGCCGACGCCGACGGCCCCGCCTGCCCTTTGCGCCCCGAGGCCAAGATGCAGCCTTGGCCAACATTTCGAATGACATTTCGAGGCTTTCAAAAGGCATATCCGGACGGTGAGGTGTATATGAACGTCCCCTCGTCCAACCCTCTGCTGCGGCTCTTGGATATGGTGACCGAGATCACCTTTGGCTGGGGGATTGCCCGTCAGCATCAAGAGGACGCGCCGGTCATGGACAACATGGACCGCTCGGACGATCGGCTGCCGAACAAGACCTATGTCTGGGGCATAACGATCGGACAGGACGCCACCTGCTGGACCGATGATTTCGTGGTCGAGAACAACTGGATCGTGAATGCCAATGTCGGCGGGCGGGACGTCGTTGTCAGCCTGGACCCAAAATACGAAAGCCTTGGCGTTTGGTACAACGACAGCGGGCAGCCCGTGACCCGCTGCGATTTCTGGGGGATGTCGGATCGCGGAAAGTTGCAGCGCGTCGAAACCCTGCGCGCAGGTATTTTCTGGCATGTCTGGTCCGAGTTCTTTCCGGAAACCGATATTAACCGCGTCGGACCACGCGCGCAGCAGGCTGGTGAAGCAGCCGAATAACAACGAATTCAGTAAGACTGATATTTTGGAAAAAATGGAGGGGCAAAATGGTCTTGAAGAGGTTTTTTACAACTGCCGCAATTGCCGCGGCGTCCTACATGCCATTGGCCACGGCCTCGTGGGCGCAACTGTCCGATTGGTCCTATGCGGCGACCATCTATCTGTTTACGCCCGAAACAGACGTCTCTCAGCAAACGGCACGGGGCAAAGTGGAAGGTACGCTCAGTTTCTCGGACGCGCTGGAAAATCTGGACTTGGCGTTTATGGGCACCTTTTCTGCTACGAACGGGCGCTGGTCGATTCTGGCGGACTATAACTATACGGATTTGACGTTCAGCAATGACACTCCGGGGGGCGTCAGCTCAGGGGTGGAAACTGCGCTCACCACTCAGTTCTTTAGCGGCTACCTCGGCTACCGAGTCTATTCAAGCGATACGACCCTGGTCGACGTGGCTGGTGGTTTCCGTTGGTTCAAAACAGAAACAGGGTTCACCGTTCTGCCCGGCACCGCACCAGGTCGATCTGTCAACGTAAACTCCAACTGGACTGATCCGGTGATCGGGATCAGAGCTCGCACGGCCTTTAACGACAGGTGGTCGGGCACCGGCTTTTTTGACTATGGCGGCTTCACCAATGACAGTGAAACCTGGCAGGTGTTGCTGACGGCCGACTATGCAATCAACGAACGATGGCTGCTTCGGCTCGGATACCGCTACATCTCATTCGATCATGAAATCAACGGAAACGATTTCAAGTTCTCGCAATCGGGGCCTGTGATTGGGGCGACTTATCGATTCTGACGTATCGACCAGTCGGTTCCTGCCAAGACTGCCCGTCCGCTGAACCTGGATTGCCCGAACTGCCTTAAGGAAAACGCCGCCCTGGAATGGGCGGCGTTTGAGTTCGGGTGCCTGCACTTAGCCGGCTTGAACTGCTTTCATGAACCGATCACGGATCACCACCGGGTCCATCGTGATCGGAGGCATCTTGGCGTTTCCGCTTTCACATTTACTGACGATGATGGTCATCTGCTTGGCGTCCAGCGCCTCTTGCAGAACGCGCCCGGTGTCTTCGGCCTGACACTCGATGACCCGGTCGCAGCCAGCCGCCTCGGCCATTTTTGCCAGCGAGGTTTTCTGTCCCGCATAAGTGGGCTGATCCCCGGTCGAACCGTAAGAGCCATTGTCGACGATCAGCAGGATGTAGTTGTCAGCCACATTGTTCGCGATTGTCGGCAGCGTGCCCAGGTTGGTCAGAACCGATCCATCCCCATCGATTACGATCACCGGCTTAGGCTGCGACAGAGCCAACCCCAAACCTATGGACGAAGCCAGACCCATTGTGCCCAGCATGTAAAAATTGGTCGGCTGGTCGTCGATCGCGTGCAATTCCTGGCTGGGAATACCAATGTTACATACCACAAGCTGCTCCCGCAGGATCGGCGCGATTTCTTTCAGGATTTCAGAACGGATCATTGGTCGCCGTAGCCTCCCCAGAAATTGGCATCGGTCAGGATGGCGACCGGCTTGTTGCACATGAAGGTGTATTTCAGGATCGCGTCCAGTTCCGCGACATCTTCCTGATTGTGGAAGTGATAGGTCGGGATATTCAGCTGCGCCAGCAGCGCCTTGGTGTGAACCGCCATTTCGACCTGACAGGCGATCGGCTCGCGCAGTTCACCTCGGTACGAAATCAGCATCGGCAACGGCATCCGGTAGTACTGAATCAGAGTTGCAAGCGTGTTGATGGTCACGCCGATGGCCGTGTTCTGCATGATGATGGCGGGTCGTTTTCCACCCATCCAAGCACCGGCGCACAGCCCCATCCCTTCGTCCTCTTTGTTAGAGGGGATGTGATAGATACCATCGCGCTCGTCGATTTCCGCGATGACCCCGGCCAATTGCTTGCACGGAACCGTGGTGACGAACGAGATGTCGTTGGCCACCAGATCGTCGGTGATCTTCTTGTCTATGTTCATATCCGATATGTCAGTCCTGTATGGGGCGCACGAGGCGCGATTGACGGGTTATAGCCTGCGGTGCACATGCACGGCGCAAGGCGCGTGACGGACGACGCGCGAGGCAGTCGATCCAAGAAAGTAGTCGCTGATGCCCGGCTTGTGTGAGCCGATGACGATACAGTCAAAGCTGTTGTCTGTTGCATAGTCGATGATGGTCCGGGCTGTGTGCCCTTTGACGATTTCGGGTTGAACGCCCTCAAGCGCTGAAACCTTGTCACGCAGCAGATTGCGCGCGTCGCGGAACCCTTCGGCAACCACATCTTTGTCGAGATAGGCGCTCACGCTCCCCTGTGGCATCTCATAGACATGCAGGGCGACAATTTCGGCACCTTCGGCCGACAAGGCCTGCGCAACTTCCAGCGTGTGCGGGGAAATTCCATGATCCAATGCCATCGGAACCAGAATTTTCTTATACATGATTACCTCCGTTTCTGCCCGGTCTAATCCCAGGGTGCGAGGATGATCTTGGGGGCGGCAACCGCGCCGCTCCGTAATTCCCGAAACGCATCTGGTGCGTCAGACAAAGCGCGCTGTTCGATCCAGTCCAGCGCACCCAAACGCCCATCGAAAATGGCTTGCGCGGTGTTGCGAAAATCCTCGGCCGTATACGTATAGGTGCCGATAAATGTGATTTCCTGCAAGGTCATACGGCGCACATCCAGACCGCCGGTGTCTTCGCCAAGGCCAACATGAGCAATCACGCCACCCGGCGCGACCAATTGCGAGGCGGCGACACGGGTTGCGGAATATCCCACCGCGTCGATCACCAAAGCGAAACTTTCGGTGGTTGCCTCTACCGCGCGGAAGGCATCAAACCTTTGCAGATAGGCCCGCCTTGCCGCGTTCGGCTCAACGATGACTACATCCTGAACATCCGCGGCGTTCAGCGCCAAGGCCGCGGCCACCCCGATCGCACCGCCACCGATCACCAGCGCTTGCCGGTCCATCGCAGGGTGCAGCGCTTCAAGACCCAAACGAACGGCGTGCCAGCTAACGGCCAGTGGTTCGGCCAGCGCGGCTTGTTCAAAACTCACGTGATCCGGCACCTCGACGAGGTTGGATTCTGGCATGGCAACAAACTGGGCAAAGGCTCCTTCGCGCGGCGGCATCGAGATAATCTGGCGATCCGGGCACAGGTTTTCCCGTCCGGCTTTGCAGGCCGGGCAAACGCCACAGTTCACCAGCGGGTTGATCGTCACACGTGCCCCGTCGCGTGGGCCACCAACGATTGTACCTGCAGCCTCATGCCCCAGTATAAGAGGCGCAGGACGGCGCGCATCGTGACCCAGATATGCATGCATGTCCGAGCCGCAAATTCCGACGGCCTCGATCCGGATCAGATGCTCACCGAATCCCGGTGTGGCATCGGGAACATCCTCGTAGACCAGAGTTTCAACGCCTTGATACACAACCGCTTTCATTTCGCCGTGAATCCTCCATCAACCATCAGCACTTGCCCGGTGACATAGTCAGAGGCAGGTGAGCACAGGAACAGGATCGGGCCATCTATGTCTTGCATCCGCCCATTTCGGTTCGTGCAGGTTTGCGCGGCATTGCGGGCGGCGCGGTCGGGGTCATCAAACACGGCCTGGGTCAGCTCAGTCGGGAAGAAACCCGGCCCAATCGCATTGGCCGTGATGCCATGTGATGACCACGCTTCGGCCATGGCCCTGGTCAACTGGCCCACCCCGGCCTTGCTGGCCCCGTAAGCGATACCGCCGGGAAAAGCACGGGTTGTCTGCAACGAGGCGAAATTCACGATCCGACCCCATCCTTTGGATTTCATCGTTGGCACCATGGCCTGGCTCAGAAAGAACGGCGCGCTCAGGTTCAGCGCCAGCGTCTGGTCCCAGCCTTGGGCGGTCACATCGTCAGCCACTTCGCGTGTGTTGATACCCGCAGCATGCACAACGATGTCCGGTGCGCCAAAGGGCTGGGCGATCTGATCAACCAGCTTTTCAATGCCGGCCCGATCCGCAACGTCGGCGGCAACAGTCTCTACGTTGTCGCCAGCTTCAGCCTTCAGTTCGGCCAATGCCTCTGCCCGACGCGCCACGCCGACCACACGCGCGCCGGCGGCAGCCAGCACCAGTGCAACCCGTCGGCCAAGGCCCGAGCTTGCCCCGGTGACACAAGCGACCCGCCCCGTCAGATCAAACAACGCACGCAGGTCATCCATCGGCAGTCAGGTCGAACTGTTCGTCGGGGAAGTACTTTGCCAATCGAATATCCGCCGCGCGGGCATGCCCCTCCATCCCTTCAAGACGCGAGATACGCGCGGTTGCCTCGGCGATGGATTTTGACCCTTCGCGCGTGGCGCGCTGCCAGGTCACGATCTTCATGTACTTGTGGACGCTTAAACCGCCGGTATAGCTGGCCGCGCCAGAGGTCGGCAGCACATGGTTCGTGCCCGTCGCCTTGTCACCATAAGAAACCGTGGTTTCTTCGCCCAAAAACAATGACCCATAGCATGTGAGACGACCCAGCCACCAATCCAGATCCTCGGCCTGAACGGTCAGGTGCTCGGGCGCGTATTCGTCAGAGCAGGCTGCCATTTCCTCGCGATCCGAGCAGACAATGACCTCGGCATAGTCGCGCCACGCAGCGGCGGCGTTTTCGCGGTTCAGTTCGGGAAGGTCGTCGATCAGTGTCGGCACCAATTCCATGACTTTCTGCGCCAGATTGCGGTCATCTGTCACCAGCCAAACGGGGGAATTATAGCCATGCTCGGCCTGGCTTACCAAGTCGGTGGCCACTACCATCGCATCTGCTGAACCATCCGCCAGGATCAGGCTGTCGGTCGGGCCCGCAATCATGTCGATGCCAACCTTGCCGTAGAGAATTCGCTTGGCTTCGGCAACGAACTGGTTGCCCGGACCCACCAGGATGTTCGCGCGCGGCAGACCGAACAACCCATAGGTCATGGCAGCCACACCCTGAACGCCCCCCATCGCCAGAATGCTGTCCGCTCCACAGATATGTGCCGCGTAGACGATTGCGGGCGCAACACCCTCACCCGGGCGGGGCGGAGAACACGCGGTGATATGGCGGCAACCTGCAACTTTGGCTGTGGTGACCGTCATGATGGCACTGGCGATGTGGCTATAGCGGCCACCGGGCACATAACACCCCGCGGCGTCGACCGGGATAGCCTTCTGACCAGCGATGAAGCCAGGCACAATCTCCATCTGCACATCGGAAACAGTGGCTTTCTGCGTTTCGGCAAAACGGCGCACATTGTCGTGGGCGAAGCGGATGTCGGCCTTGAGCTTTTCTGGCACCTTTGCAATGGCCGCGTCGATTTCGTCCTGGGTCATCAGGACATTGCCTTCGAACTTGTCGAACTTGGCCGCGTACTCCAGCGCCTTGGCATTTCCACCGGCCTCGATATCGGCCAGGATGGTCTTGACCGTATCATGCACCTCGGAGGCATGGGATTGCGCCGTCAGGGTCGCCTTTTTCAGATAGTCACGAGGCATGGTCAGCAGGTCCTATTGGTAGATTTCAGGTAGCAAGGTGGTCGAGACCGCCGGAACGTAGGCGATCAGAAGAACAACGATCAGCATCGTCAGTACGAAAGGCACGGCCCGGGCGGCAATCTTCAGAATGGACTCACCCGTAATACCAGATACGACGAACAGGTTCAGGCCCAGCGGCGGGGTGATGAACCCGACGCCCAGCGCGGTGATCATCATGATACAGAACTGGATCTCGTTCATGCCGATATTGTCCGCTAACGGCTTCAGGATCGGCGCAAGGATAACGATGTTTGGCGTCGTTTCCATGACGCAGCCCGCAGCGATTAGGATGCCAATCATCAAAAGGATCAGCAGGTAGGGATCATCCGTCATGGCGGTGACTGAGGCGACGAAGCCCTGAGGCACCCCCATGATCGCCAGCGCCTCGGCCAGCGGTGCCGAAAACGCGATGATCGGAAGGATAACACCGTTCACCTTGGCGGAACTGACCAGCATCGACGGGAAATCTGCCAGTGTCAGTGTGCGCAGAATGAAGCCCATGATGATCGTTACAACGACGGCCGTCGCACCGGCCTCGGTCGGGGTCAGACGGCCCGAGAAAATACCATAGAAGATGATGCCGGGCACGATGAAGGCGTACCAGCCGGACTTCAAAGCCTTGCCCAGATTGGCCAGCCATTCGCCCATGGTCATCATGCCACCGCCCTCGTAGGCGTAGAGACGGTTCATGATGATGTTGGTGATCAGGATCGAGACCAGAATGGCCAGACCGGGGATCAGCGCCGCAAGGAACAGGGTCGATGCAGAGATACCCAGCACAAGGCCAATAATGATGTACGCAATCGACGGCGGGATCAGGATGCCGGTACAGGCCCCCGCCGCGACCAGTGCGCAGGCATAGGGGCGCGGATAGCCGCTTTCGACCAACCGATTGATCGTCATGCGCCCCACAGCGGCAGCACCAGCCGCGTCCGAGCCCGAAATCGCGGCGAACATGCCGCAGACCAGAACAGTGGCTGAACCGAAGCCGCCCTTGGCAAAGCAGGTTAGCGCCTCAGCGACGTCCAAGAATTTTCGCGACAACCCGGTGCGGACCAGCACGTCGCCAGTCAGGATGAACAACGGAACGGCGGTCAGGGCAAAGGCGTCGATGCCGGTAAACAGGCTCTCGCCGACCAGGCTTAGCGGCAGATCCCCGGACATGACCAGCATAACAATTGCGGCTGAACCAATAGCGGCCCAGACCGGGACGGCCATCGCGATCAAGGCAACAAACAGGATAACGGGAACGTAAAAATCCCATCCCAGTTCAACGGTTTGGTTGAGAGAATTCCAAAGCATCAGCGTTTCCCTCAGTCAAACAGCTTGTCGCCTTCGAAGACGGGTGTTCCGTCTCGCAGGCATTTCAGGTCACGCATCAGGGACTGGATCAGACGCCAGATCATCAGTGCAAAACCGGTCGGGACCGCCATCAGGAACCAGACCTTTGACACCCGAAGTCCGTCCGTTACCGATCCGAACTTGGCTGAGACGTGAACCGCCTCATACGACCAGTAGAGCGCGATGACAGCCACGACGAACATCACCAGATCGCCAAAGATATACAGCAGCGCTTTGGGGCGCGGTCCGAGGTAATGCATGATCACATCAATGCGGATATGCGCGCGTTCCTTGACCGCTGCCGCCGCCCCGATCCAGGCGAGATAGATAAAGGAATACCGGACGATCTCTTCGCCCCAGATCGAGGAATAGGCAAAAATTTCGCGCCGCAGAACCTCGATGGCCATGGTGATGACCAGCATCACGTAGAACACCAGCAACAGCCAGCGTTCGGCGTTGCGGTCTATGTTTTGAAGTAAGGTCATCACGTCCCTCGGCGAAAGAACAGTCAGGCGCAAGCCTTCTGTTTCGGGCCTTTTTTGGCCTGACTGAATTGGGGTGAATGCGGACGCCCGAATGACGTCCGCGAAATTAGGATCAGGCGTCGTGGACGTAGTATTTGCCCTGCGTCCCGGCGGCTTCGACGAGTTTCTCGAAGGCGTCCATTGATCCGGCCAGTTCTGTCTTGAACGGATCCCAATCGGCGTTTTGATATCCGCCAACGCTTTCCCATTCGGCCAGTTGATCCGCGCTGAGCGAATGGAATTCCACACCAGCCTTGTTCAGTTCGGCCATTGCATAGGCACGGGCTGACGGTACTTTGGCAAGGTTTTGGTGGCTGGTCATTTCCGACCCCCACATGATGCCTTCCTGCACGTCCGGCGGCATCGAATTGAACCATTCCAGATTGCAGGAATAGACTTGGCTGTCAGGCACGGCCTGCGTAAAGGTCACATGGCTGAGGATGTCCTTGAAGCCGAACACATACAGCGCGCCAACCGAGGGATCCAGCGCATCCGCGACCCCTTGCTTGATGGCCGAGGGGGTCTCACCCCAAGCAACAGGCGTTGGGTTTGCACCGACCATACGATAATATTGCTGCAGCATTTTCGATCCCGGCACGCGGAATTTAATGCCACTCATGTCTCCGGGCGTGATAATGGCATTGCCACCCTGACGCACGGCAACGACACGCGGGTCGATCACCACATAAAACAGCGCTTTGAATCCGGCGGCTTCGACCTTGGGGTGCACCTCGTTCTGCCAGGTGTCCGAGTGCACCAGGTTGGTGAATTTTTGGTTTGAACCGCACAGGTACGGCATGTTGATCAGGTCTACGGTTGACGCAAATGGCGCGAAGTTGGACAGCGAATGCTGCGCGGCCTGAATGGTTCCGCCCTGCACTTTCTGCACCAAGGCCCCGCCTGCACCCAACTGCCCACCGGGGGCCAGCTTGACATAGACCTTGCCGTTGGTGGCGTTCTGAATGTTTTCCTTCAGGTCCAGCTGCATGATCGGATAGCTGCGCGATGCGCCCAGCACATAGGCCGTGGCCACGGTCATCACGTGATCAGCGGCTTGCTCGCGCTCGCGTTCTTCCTTGGCGGTTTGCGCCGCGGCTTCGGAAGACCACAATACGCCCCCTGCCCCGGCGACCAGAGCAGCCGTAAATGCACCACTGGCGCTAAGCTTCAGGAAATTGCGACGCTCTTCCGACGCCAATTCGTTTCTGTCGTTGTTCATTTAGTGCCCTCCCAAGCGAAAATTCAGCTGTCGCTTTCTGCGTCGCGGTCAGCCTCCTTTTTCAGAATTGCGACAACGAACAGGATCGACGCCGCGAACAGGACCAACATTTCTCCCACGTCTCCAAGAAATGCGCTGCTGGCAAACGCCCCCATCGCCACGTTCGCAAAGTAGATGGCAAACACGATTATGGACGCAGCCAGAAACATCTTTTGGACTCCTTTTGGATTCGGCCCTGCATCACTTGTAAGCGCTTACATGCAAAATGCAAGCGCTTACATAATTGCTTTCATCGGACAGCGGATACGTTTAGACTTATAGGCAAAAGCAAAATGCGGGTTTGGAAATGGCGAAACTTCGGTCGGCGCCGACCTTGGATGACGTTGCCAAGATGGCGGGTGTTTCGACGGCAACGGTGTCGCGTTGCCTCAACAATCCTGACCGCGTGGTCGAAGCAACGCGCCAGCGCGTTCAGACGGCAGTTGATGCACTGGGATACACACCCAACTTTGCGGCACGAGTGATGGCCGCCAAACGGTCTTTCACGATCGGCGCGATCATTCCCACCATGGAGAACGCGATTTTCGCCCGCGGCCTTCAAGCTTTTCAGGAAGAGCTGCACCAGCGCGGATACACTCTGCTTGTTTCAAGTTCCGCCTATAAACCCGAGATTGAAGAGGAACAAATCCGCACCCTTATCGCGCGCGGAGCAGATGGGCTGTTGCTCATTGGTCATGATCGCGACCCAAAGATCTATGACTATCTGAACCAACGGAAAATCCCGGTTCTTAGTGCCTGGTCCTATGCGCCAGAGGCCCCGGTGCCTTCGGTCGGATTTGACAACCGCGCGGCCATGTTTGAGCTTGCGCGCCACGTGATCCAACTGGGGCACAAAAGGATCGGCGTGATTTCGGGCATCGTCGAAGGCAATGACCGTGCCCGAATGAGGGTCGAGGGTATTCGCGACGCGGTCAACAGGCTGGGCGCCGAAGCCCTGGCACTTATTGAAACCCCGTATGAGATTGAAAACGGTGCCAGCGCATTTCGTGATCTGATGCAGCGCGAAAGGCCGCCGACCGCGATCCTCTGTGGCAATGACGTTCTCGCCGTTGGTGCCTTGCGGCAGGCGCAAGAGATGGGGCTGGATGTGCCCGGCGATGTATCGATCACCGGATTTGACGACATCGAACTGGCCCGGATTGTCTCGCCCGCGCTGACGACCGTCCATGTCCCCCACCGCGAAATGGGGCGCAAAGCGGCCCAAAAGTTGATTGACATGGTCGAGACCCAAACTGCTGCCGAAGGAGAGCAACTGGCGACGCATATCGTCAATCGCCCATCCTTGGGCAAACCTGCTTTGACCTAGGCCGCCTCACCCTCCATCGTGCGGAAATCATCTTTCAGCCAGGGGTGTTTGGCGCACATCGGTCGGGTAAAATGCTGCCGGATCAGCTTGACCAGAACTTTCTGAAGCAGCTCCGACGTCGCCTCGGGATAAACCTCGGTCGTGAACAACGATACGGTGCGCACAAAGTTTCTGCCCGGAAACGGCGTGGCTTTGACACTGTTATGGAAGCGCTGTGTTCTATGGAAACAGGCGGCCGTCGTTATCGCCCAGCCACTGCCCTGCGCGACCAAACCGATGATGGATTGGTTGCACTCCAGCTCGAACCTGTTCGGCAGACTGAACTTGCTGCGGGTCAGCTGAGTCTCAATCTGCTTTCCGATCATGTAGTCGCGTGAATACCGCAGCAATGGCAGATCAGCATCCTCATCGAATAGGTCTTCGGTCGTGCCGTTATAGCTGTTGGGCAAAACGACTATGAACGGATCGCGCATCAAGGGATACTCGATCAACCCTTCTGTGCGCTCGGTCGGTCGCGTGGCGACCCCCACATCCAGTTTGTGCTCTTCCAGCTTGGCAATGATTTCGTGGCTGGGGCGCGTGAAATGACGAAAATTGCAGCGTGGCAAAGCCTGCGCCATGAAGCGGACCAGATCGGGCGCGATCTGGTTATCGAAATCGTTGATCAGTGCCAGTCGAAGGTCGGTTGCATGCTGCCAATTGCCAGTGCGGATTTCGGCTTCACCACGCTTCAGAACCATCAGACCATCGCGGACATAGCGCGAAAAGACTTCGCCTGCGGGGGTCAACCCCATGGGCCTGCGCCCATGATCGACCAGTTCGATGCCCAGCGCCTTTTCGAGGCTGCGCAGGTGGTTCGAAACCGTACTGATCGACAGCCCGGTTTCTGAGGCGACCTGTTGAATCGACCCGGACTTGGCAATCAACTGGAACACTTCCAGCCATCTCAGGCTCAGGGATTTGGACATGGGCATAGACCATTGTTTCGATTTATTCGAAACAACGAAGCAGAGAAACTTCATCACGGCAATGGTGAAATTCCCCTTAACCCTTCATCCGATCAAAGCCCGGATCGCAGGGGGACGGTGGAATGACGGTCGCCTGGACGCGTTCCCCGCAGCTATCCAACTCCATCTCACAACCGATCTCAGACAACGCGGGGTCAACAAACGCGTGCGCCAGATTCAGGCCCGTGCGATGGCCCCATTCACCCGAGGTGACGGTGCCCACAACCCGATCACCTTGCATCAGCGATGCGCCGGGATGCGCCGGGCCGCGGGTTGTGCCGATCTGCAGTGCGACAAGCTTTTTCCTCAGGCCCTCTGATTGTCGCTTCAGAAGCGCGTCTCGCCCGATGAAATCACCTTTCTCTAGCCGAACAAACCGGTCCAATCCGGTCTCAAACGGGTCGAACTCTGTGATCAGGTCCGCTTTCCAATGCAAAAAGCTCTTCTCCATCCGCATCGAGTCGATCGCGCGTGCGCCGAACAATTTCAGCCCGAACGCCTCACCCGCCTGACGCAACGCGAGGTAGGCAGCGTATAGCGAGGCGTTGGGCACGTGGATTTCATAAGCCAACTCTCCGGAAAAGCTCAGGTTCATGACTGTGGCTGGGGCAATCCCCACGAAACACTCGCGCAAGCTGAGCCAAGGGAATGCAGCCGCCGACCAATCCCCACGCGCGCAAGCCGACAGCACATCCCGCGCTTTGGGGCCTGCGAGGACCAGAATAGTCTGATCATTCGTGAGGCTTCTCAGGTGCACGTCTTCACCGTCCTGAAGGTGCAGGCGCAGCCAATCCATATCGTGAAACTCACTGGCCGCGGCAGAACCATACCAAACGCGCGCTGGCCCCCGGTCACTGGATGGCAGATTGGCAACTGTGGCCTCGGCTTTGACCATCCCGTTCTGGTTCAACAGATAACCCAACCCGACGCGCCCATCGCGACGGGTTACGGCACCGCAAAACATCCGGTCAAGAAAGGCGTGCCTGTCTGCGCCGGTGATTTCAATCCGGTTGAACCCGTTCACTTCGGCCAGACCAACGCCGGTTTGGATGTTCCGAACCTCGGCGGCGACCACGTCGAATGTTTCGTCAAAATCGAAACTATGCGTTGGCTCGAAATCTGGCGCGGGCTTGATGTAATCTACCCTCTCCCACCCATTGACCACTGTGAACTCCACGCCCTCAGCCGCTAGAACAGGTGTCAGAGGTGTCGTCTTAGCCGGACGCCCAGCGGGGCGATGTTCGTGCGGAAAGTGGAACCGGAATTCATTCTGGTAGTCTTCGATGGCCTTAAGCGCCGTCAGTTCTACATTTACGTGTCCGGTGAAGCGCCGAGGGTCGAGGCACCAGGTGTCATAGCACGCCTCGCCATGCACGATCTGTTGGGCCAGCAACCAACCGTGTCCGCCGCCCTCACCCAGACCGGCGCGCAGTCCGATGATGCAAAAGGCGTTGCGCTTGCCCGGGATTGGCCCAACCAACGGCGCTCCGTCGATCGTGTATGTGATCGGTCCGTTGACCACGGTATGAATGCCAACCTCCATCAGAGCAGGCATCCGCGCAAACGCGCCTTCCAGCACATCTGTCACCCGATCTAGGTCATCCGGACACAAGGCGTTCACAAAGTTCGGATCAATCCCGTCCATGCCCCAGGTCTTGCAATCCTGTTCGTAAAAACCGACGAGCAGGCCATTCTTCTCCTGTCGACAATAATAGTCACTGATCGGACAGCGCAGCAGAGGCATCCGATGCCCGGCATCGCGGATCGCCTGTATCTCTTCGGTCAGGAAATACTGATGCTCCATCGACGAGACGGGGTGATGCACCCCCATCATGGCCCCGACTTCGTTGACCCGGTAACCGCAGGCATTGACGACGATGTCGCAATCAATATCGCCCTGCTCGGTCTGCACCGTCCATGTATCATCGCTGTGTTGCACCAACCCCGTGACAGGCGTGTTGCGATACACCTCGGCCCCGGCTTTGCGGGCGCGACGGGCTAAAGCCTGACACAGCTGCGCTGGATCAATGTCGCCATCCAAGGGATCCCACAGCCCGCCGATCAGGTTCTCGGTTGAAATCAGCGGGTGTCGCCGCGCGCATTCATCGGCGTCAATCACTTCGAAATGCACATCCATGCCACGCGCCATCGAGGCGAAGTGGCGGTAGCCCTGCATCTGCCCTTCGGTATTCGCCAGGCGTATCCCGCCGTCCCCGTGGTGATAGTTGATCGGATAGTCCGGGTCGTCGGCCAGTTCCTTATACAGTCGGATCGAATGCGACTTCAGGCCCACCATCGTCTGGTTCATGCCAAAGTTGGTCACTTGCGCCGCGGAATGCCATGTTGTGCCCGAAGTCAGCTCATTCCGTTCGACCAGCACAACATCGGTCCAACCTTCCTGCGTCAGATGATACAGAGTTGAACATCCGGCGATCCCCCCACCGATCACAACAACTCGGGTGCGCGACTTCATTGGCTTTGCTCCGTTAGGTCTGGCCAAACCTTGCGGAAGAACGGGTTCATGCGACAACCGCGCAGATGCGCGTCCTGAAAAATCGAAACTGCGATTTCGGATTCTGAAAACAGCATTTCTTCTTTGCTGACGGGTTATCCTGCCGCTTACGCTGCTGAAAACCGCAAAATGGGGTCGGGCCGGATGACATCCGAGGGATCTAAACGCAGTGGACGAAAAGCGCGGCATGCGCAACGTGCCGCAAAACCTGTCATTGATCCGTGCCCGCCCGGCCAGACAGGCGGGACGTACAAACCTCTGCCCCAAGCCGAGATCGAACGAATTTACGACACCGCCCTGCAGTTGCTGGAACACCTTGGCATGGGCAATGTGCCCGACCGCCTTGCTGCCGATCTTCGGGCGGCAGGGGCGCAAGGTGGCCCGCAGGATCGACTGTTGTTTCCACGCGAAATGGTACAGCGCGCGATCAATACCGCCGCCAAGAGTTTTGTGTTCCACGGCCGGGACCAGAGCCGCTCGATCACGGTGGGCGGTGACCGAGTTTATTTTGGAACCGGCGGGGCCGCAGTGCAGACGCTGGACATTGACACTGGACTCTACCGTCCGTCAACGCTGGCCGACCTGCATGATTTTACCCGATTGCAAGACACGTTGGCCAACGTCAGTTGGTTCACTCGATGCTGCGTGGCGACGGACGTGCCGGATGTGTACGATCTGGACGTCAACACGGTTTACGCGCTGGTCCGCAACACAACCAAACCTGTGGCGACGTCTTTCACTCTGGCTGAACATGTCCGGCCAATTGTCGAGATGCTGGACATTGTGGCCGGCGGTCCGGGCGAACTTGCCAAACGTCCTTTTTTGAAAGCCCATATCAGTCCGGTGATTTCTCCGCTGCGTTACGGCGAAGATGCGGTGGACGTTGTCTACGAATGCGTCGCGCATAACATCCCGATGTCTTGCATCACGGCAGCGCAGGCCGGTGCCACCGCCCCTGCAACGCTGGCCGGGTTTCTGGCACAATCGCTGGCCGAGACTTTGGCGAGCCTTGTGATGGTCAATACCATCAAGCCGGGCTTTCCCATGGTGTTTTCCAACTGGCCTTTCATAGTGGATCTGCGCACCGGGTCCTTTGCCGGTGGCAGCGGAGAAACCGCCGTCCTGAACGCGGCTTCGGCGCAAATTACCAACTGGTTGGGCCTGCCTTCGGGCGTCGCAGCCTCGATGACGGACGCGAAGGCAATCGACGCGCAGTACGGCGCGGAAAAAGGCATGACCTCTCTGGCCGCTGCCCTGGCAGGAGGGAACCTGATCTATGAAAGCTCAGGCATGACCGCATCTCTTTTGGGGGCCAGCTTCGAAGGGTTTGTACTGGACAATGAAATGCACTCGCACACCTATCGGGCCTTGCGCGGGATAGAGGTGACCGACGAAAACCTGGGGTTTGACGCTATCTGTCATTCGGTTCTTGGGGACGGGCATTTCCTTGGCAGCGAACAAACCTATGCGGCGATGGAGCGAGACTACTTCTACCCCGAACTCGCCGACCGGCAAGAGCCGCGTACATGGCAGGAGGATGGGGCAAAGGACGCGTGGTCATCCGCCCGCGACCACGCCAAAGAGGTCCTGACCAGCCACCACCCGCAATACCTTACTGCCGAGCAAGATGTCGAAATACGCAAACGTTTCCGTATTCTGATCTGAGCCGTTAGGTTCACCGCGAATAACAGCAAAGGATGGGGCCATGGCCGATTCATTTTTTCAACCTGTATCGGCGATGGAGCTTGCGCGGTTTGCCGGCATCCCCTCATTCATGCGCTTGCCCAGTCTGGATCTGGAACACGACCGCATTTCGGATGTAGATGTCGGGCTGGTTGGCATTCCATGGGACGGCGGCACCACCAATCGTCCCGGCGCACGGCATGGGCCGCGACAGTTGCGCGACTTTTCCACGATGATCCGGGCGATGAACCCGGTGACCGGTGTCGCACCGTTCTCGCTGGTCAATTGCGCAGATTTGGGTGATGTCGCGCCCAACCCCGTCGATATCGAAGACACCCTGAACCGGGTCACCGACTTCTATGCGGCGCTGCGGGCCAAAGGCATTGCTCCGCTGACAGCTGGCGGGGACCACCTGACCACCCTTCCCGTTCTACGTGCGTTGGTCGCAAATGGCCCGGTGGGCCTGATCCAGTTCGACAGCCACACGGACCTGTTCGACGGTTATTTTGGCGGTCACAAGTTCACCCACGGGACTCCGTTCCGGCGCGCTGTCGAAGAAGGTCTGGTCGATCCCAAGCGCTTTGTGCAGGTTGGTATCCGCGGGACTGCCTACAACACCGAAGACATCGAATGGGGTGAGGCGCAGGGCGTCCGCATCATCCGCATCGAAGAGCTGTTCGACCGGGGCATCGACGACGTGATGGCGGAGGTGCGTGGCATCGTCGGCACAGAACCGACCTACTGCACCTATGACATCGACTTCGTTGACCCGACTTATGCGCCCGGCACCGGAACGCCCGAGATCGGCGGGCCGAACAGTTTTCAGGCACAACAAGTGATCCGGCAAATGTCCGGTGTGAACCTGATCGGCGCCGATCTGGTCGAGGTGTCACCCCCATTCGACCCGAACGGAGGCACAGCCTGGCTGGGCATTTCGCTGATGTTCGAACTGCTGTGTGTTCTGGCACAGGCCGTTGATGCGCGGCGCTAACTGACGTTTTCGGCGATCATCGAAATCATCTCGAACATCACCGCTGCTGCCGTTAACGCGGTGATGTTGTTGGGGCTGTCCTTGGTCGGCATCATGCAGACCACATCGCCACCCACGATATTCAACCCGCGCGCGGCGCGTAAAATACCAACCGCCTCGTCTATATCGAACCCTTTCTCGCCGGGTTCCAGATTGGACACCGCAGGCGCGACGGTCGGGTCGAGGCAATCCAGATCAAGGGTGATATAGACCGGTCGGTCGCCCAGAACCTCTTTGGTCTGGGCCACGACATCCTCAAGCCCGCGCTGGCGAAACTCGCGCATCGTGACGATGTTATAGCCATAGTCGTAGGACGGTTGCAGCCAATCCAAACTGCGAGGATGGCCACGCAGGCCGATCTGCATGGATCGCGTGGGGTCCACCTGTCCCTGGTCGGCCAGATACGCGCCCCAATGCGCCGCCGACTTCTTGGCGCCCAGAAAGTGATCGACCTTTGTGAACACGTCTGTATGGGCATCCAGATGCAGAAAGCTGATCGGCTCACCGCCTGCCAGTTTCCCACGACCCAGCGCCTGAACGATGCCGCCGGTGATTGAGTGATCGCCACCGATTGACACGGGTCGCGCACCTGCTGCGTCTATATCCTTGTAGAATTGGGTGATGCGCTCAATGCAGTCTTCGTTGTCATTGGCCCTGGGAAACGGAACATCACCAACATCGGCAATCCGCGCGCTGGTCCACGGGTCAATCTCGAACACCGAATGCACCCGACGCTGTACGGCCGAAACATGACGCAAAGCGCGTGGCCCCAAATGCTGATCCCGCTCGGTCGTTCCGTTGCCAGTGGAATGAGGCACGCCGACCAAGGCGATATCCTGTTCCTCGGGTCCGACGTTTGGACAGCGGAACATCGTCGGAATACCCCACCAATACAGGTTGTCCATCATGGACTGTTCATAGCGGTCAGCCATTTGCAACTCCGGTCAAAGAAAAACGCCCCCGATCGGAACCGGGGGCGTTTGAATTCAGATTTTTTCGTCTTCTCGCCGGAAGGCACCCTGGACGATCCGGTCCATGACCATCGCCAGGAACAGGATCGCAAACCCGCCCAGCAGGCCCGGCCCCTTGGCCGCGTATTGCAGAGCTTCAAGGATTTCCTTACCCAGACCGCCACCGCCAATCAGCGATATGATGACCACCATCGACAGACACATCAGGATGGTCTGGTTTACGCCCGTCATGATGGACGGAAGGGCCAGCGGGATTTCAACATCCTTGAGCAACTGCCATTTCGAGGCCCCAAAGGCCACAGCGGCCTCTTTGATGCTTTCGGGCACTCCGCGCATCCCCAAGGCCGTCAGGCGGATCACCGGCGGCATACCAAAGATGATGGTGGCCAGAATTCCCGGAGGGTTACCGGTGCCAAAGAAGGCAATGATCGGGATCAGGTACACGAACGCGGGCAGCGTCTGCATCAGGTCCAGAACCGGTTCGGCCGCGCGGTAGGCGCGTTTGGACTTGCCAAACCAAATACCCAGGGGGATGCCGAAGACTACGCAAAGCAGAACTGCCGCACCAACCAGAGCCACCGTCTCCATCGCGACGTCCCAATAGCCCAGCAGCGCGATGTATGCCAACGAAGCGGCGGTAAAGATCGCCACCCGAGGTCCAGCGGCACGCCACGCGGTCACGCAGATCACCAGCATCACGACCGGCCATGGTGAGCCGATCAGGGCTACCGTCAGCGCGTCCAGAACTGATCGCACCCCAGCCACGATACCGTCAAAGACGTCACCGCCCGCCGCGGCAGCAGCGTCGATCTGCGCCTCCATCCAGCTTGCTAAAGTCGAGAACAACGTTCCGTTGCCTTCGCCCAGGATCATCGCCGACACTTGCTGTTCGGGGAATGCATCCAGCAGCGGAAGCGACGCGTTAACGGTGAACTTGTAGACGATCAATGGCCCGATGGCGGCGACAAGAACAGCGCCCAGAACCGTGTTGCGCGTAGACCGACCGCTTTCGGTCTTGTCCGGGTTAATCCGCCAGTGAGAGTATTGCTTTTCATACACACGATCCGCGTAAAACCCTTGCACCAGCTTAAAAACCAGCAGCATCAGCAATCCGGTGACCATGATGCCGAACGCCTCGGACTGAGCCGCGGCGGCTTTTTCCAAACTGGCATCTGCCGCCTTTTGGATATTCGCCGCAAGCTTGTTGAACCGGTCGATATCCGCCTTTTCGGTGGCCGCGGCCGCGCGCTCCAATAGTTCATTGGCGCGGGCCTGTTGGCGCTCGGCCCTTTCCGCCAGATCCGCGCCGGGGTTCCCCCAGGCACCGCGTCCGATCTGAACCCAGGCGATGATTTCCAGGATCAGGAACGTCCAGAACATCCCCCAAATTGCACGAGAGGCCGACCAGAACGGCCCCAGAACAGCCGCCCAGATATTGAACGTATTGGGAATACCGCTGGTTGCATCGTGGATCTTGTGGAACGCGTTGACGTAATACTCGCCGTTCGGGCCCGCAAATTCATGGATCGAGCGGTCCAGCGTCTCGCGATCGACTTCAATATCCGAGGCGGCGGTGACCTTCAGTTCGGTGGTTGCATCAGTCATTTTTGCCCCCTTGGATTCCGCGCAGCAGTCGCGGTTTTGTCACCACGCCCACATCACTGCCTGAATCGGTGATGATGACCGGCAGGTCGGTATTGACGGCAAGGTCGATCAACTGGTCCAGATCGGCCCCTTCATCCGCGCGCGGCGCGCCTTCGGTCGGGCCAGAGTAGCTGTCCAGCGGCTCCATGATCGAATGCGCCTTGACCAGTTTCAGCTTTGAGATGCCCTGCACGAATTCGCGGACATAATCGTCCGCCGGGTTCATGACGATGTCCTCGGGCGTGCCGATCTGTACGATCACACCATCCTTCATGATGGCGATGCGATGGCCAATGCGAATGGCCTCATCCAGATCGTGCGTGATGAACAGTGTGGTCTTTTTCAACTGCGCCACCAGCGCCTTGAACTGATCCTGCAGCTGAAGGCGGATCAGTGGATCCAGGGCCGAGAACGGCTCGTCCATCAACAAAATCTCGGGGTCCGAGGCAAGGGCACGGGCAATCCCCACCCGCTGCTGCATCCCGCCCGACAATTCTTTGGGCAGGCGATCTTCGTAACCTGTCAGGTCCACCAGCCCCAAGGCGTGATCCGAAACCGCCCAGCGTTTCGATTTCGAAACCTTCCGGATTTCCAGCGGGTAGGCGACATTATCGCGGACCGAACGGTGCGGCATCAGCGCCATATGCTGAAATACCATCCCGATCTGCATGGCCCGAATGCGGCGCAGCTCGGCCTCAGAAATTTTGGAGACATCCCGCCCCATGATTTCGATCTTACCGGCGGTCGGTTCGATCAGGCGATTGACGTGACGCACCAGGGTCGACTTGCCGGACCCGGACAGGCCCATGATGCAAAATATCTCGCCTCGCGGCACTTCGAAAGTCGCGCCTTGTACCCCGACGACGCAGTTATATCTCTCCAGAACTTCAGGTTTTCCAATCCCCTCGCTCCGAACCGCTGCCATGGCTTCTTCGGCCCTTGCGCCAAAGATTTTCCATACATTTTCTAGCTTTACGACAGGTTCGTCCATTTGCCCCTCATCTACGGAGACTATCCCCGGCAAAAACGCAAAAGGCCGCCGCGAACTTTCGCGACGGCCCTAAGAGTGTGTGCTTTAGTTGGTCAGCCAGCCGATAACGGTGTCTTCGTTATCAGCGACCCACTGCTTGGCAAAATCAGCCGCTTCGACATTGTCCACGGCAAGCGCTTTACCCATCGCGCTCAGGTCATCACCCTGCATCTGGTAGTTCCGGAACAGAGCCGCGACCTCCGGGTAATTTTCCTCCAGCTCTTTGGCATAGTGCAGGTGCAAGGTCGCGCCGTTCCATGCGCTGGACGCCTCGGATTTGCTCAGCCAATCCGGGTCGTCGGTGGGCTGCACGATAGTCCAGGTGGCCGGATCATGCGCTGGCTCTTCCAAAACGGTCAGGTCCTGCGTCACGAAGATGTAGTGAGGGCTGTAGCAGAACCCGATCCAAGGCTCGCCGGCTTTTGTCGCATTCGCAAGGTTGGCGTAGGCAATGGTTTCTTCGTATTCAGTCAGATCGAAAATCTGGTCATAGCCATAGGACTTGGCCCGGATCTTTTCGACCACGGTCGAGGCCCATCCGGGTGCACCGATCCAGACTTCTGGCGTTCCATTCCCGTCCGTGTCGAAAATGGCCATCTTGTCCGGATCACTCAGATCATCAATGGATGTGATGTCATTCTGCTCGGCGATATAGGTCGGGACGCACATCCCCTGCTCGGCCTGAACCGGGTTTTCGTTCATGACAACAGTGCCGTTGTCTTTGACATACGTGTCGTGCAGGTTCTGCTGGTTCGGCATCCACACTTCCGGGTGAACGTGCATTGCACCGGAATCCATCGCCTCGAACACAATTGGGTTTGTTCCGTTCTGAAGCTCTACATCCAGGCCCAGGTTTTCTTCGATCACGACTTCAAGGATATGCGCGGTGGCATTCACCGAGGCCCAGTTCGGCACGCCGATCACAATGTCTGCGGCAAGAGCTGGACCAGCGACGACAGCGGATGCGCCTCCCAGTAACGTGGCTAGTTTGTTCATTTGGTGTCTCCATGTTGGGCGTCTGCGGTGCCGTTCTTCCGTGCCCATGGGCAGTTGCGCACCTTACAAACAGTGTCGGAAAGCCGTTACTTCCCCCGTTTTTTGGTCAACGGCGCAGCGCGCCCAGCTGACACCAAAATTCAAGCACGCGGACGCGCCACCCATCAAGGGTTACCTCCTACAAACCCCCTTATTCGGAATTATCATAGGTGAGTTTTTGTTTTTCGAAATTTAGATTTGTGCAGCACGAACAAAGGAATTCTCGATTTTTGGGCGGTTTACCGACCCAATCAGGTGCCCGTAGCAAAGGAGTTGAACCCTAAAACGCAAACGCGGAGCAGCCAGATCGGCAGCTCCGCGACGCACAGTTTTTCTAGCTGCTCGGCCCATAGGTCAGGCCCAAAATCAGCTTTTTCGCCGTTTTGGCACCGCATCCCCACCCTTACCAGCTTTTGCAGCTGCAGCACGAGCACGGTTCTTCTTGCTGTTTGGTTTACCCTTAGGAGGTAGCGGACCTTTTGCAACCTTGCCGCCAAACTTTGGCTTATCGTCCTTGGCTTTATCATCGCGCGGGCTGCGCGGTTTGGATTTGACGCCTTTAGCCTGGAACTTACCGTCACCGGGCTCGGCACGCTCGGCTCTTACCGGCTTTGCTGTACTCTCCGTGTACCCGCGAGGTTTACGACCGTCGGGTTTCGAAGCGTCCTTGCGGCGCGGCGGGGTCTCTTTCCAATCGGGTCTACCGGTCTTTGGCCGTGGTTTTCCCTTGGGACCGCGCCCCGGCTTGGACCGCTCAAAGGCCGGGATGTCGGGCGCGCCCTCCAGTTGCACGACTTCCTTGGACCCTTCGATCATCATCTCAGAACCCAATGCGGTCAGAAAACCGGAAACACGGTCTGCGCGGATTTCGACATAAGAAAGATCATCGGCAATTCGGATTGCCCCTATATCATCCTTGGTCAAACCGCCTGCTTTGCAAATCATAGGCAACAAATGCCGGGGCGATGCGTTCTGGTTGCGCCCTTCCGACAAGGAGAACCAAACGCTTGGTCCAAAAGCCGCACGCGGTTTCGGACGCTCTGCCGTCACCGAGGCCAATTCTTCCGGCGCCGAATGGCGCAGCTTGTATTGGCGCAGATAGGCCGCCGCAATCTGTTCCGGCGCGAATGTATCGACCAGATGCTGAACCGCCGAGCGTTCGCTCTCCGTGATCTCGACCTGCCAGTCATCTGAGGCAAACATCCGGTCCTGATCGCGTGCGTTCACCTCATCCGCCGATGGGGCCGTCCCCCAATCCGCAGTGAGTTTGGCAAACTTCAGGATACGTTCAGCCTTTTTGCGCGAGGACGGTTCGACCACCAGCGCGCTGACACCTTTGCGCCCAGCCCGCCCTGTACGTCCTGAACGGTGCAACAGTGTTTCATGAGTCTTCGGCAATTCGGCATGCACAACCAGATCCAGGTTCGGCAGGTCGATCCCGCGAGCAGCAACGTCTGTAGCCACACAAACACGTGCCCGCCCATCCCGCATGGACTGCAGTGCATTGGAGCGCTCGCCCTGTGTCAGCTCGCCCGACAGCGCCACAACCGAGAACCCCCGGTTGGACAACCGCGTGGTCAAACGAGACACCATTGCGCGGGTATTGCAAAAGACGATGGCATTCGGCGCCTCGTAGTATCGCAATACGTTGATGATTGCATTTTCACCGTCCCGCGGAGCAACAATCATCGCACGGTATTCAATATCGGCATGCTGCGTTTGTTCGCTGACCGTACTGACCCGCGCCGCGTCTTGCTGGTACTTTGTCGCCAGATTGGCGATAGCGCGCGGGACGGTGGCAGAGAACAACAGGGTTTGGCGATCAGCAGGAGTTTCGTCCAGAATGAACTCCAGATCTTCGCGAAACCCGAGGTCAAGCATTTCGTCGGCCTCGTCCAGAACCACGGCCCGGATCGCAGTCAGATCGATGGATCCGCGCATGATATGGTCTCTGAGCCGCCCGGGTGTCGCGACAACTATATGCGCCCCGCGCGCCAGTGCTCGACGCTCGTCACGCATGTCCATACCACCAACGCAGGACGCCAGATAAGCGCCTGCGTCCGCATAGAGCCAGCTCAGTTCCCGCTTTACCTGCAACGCCAGTTCCCGCGTCGGCGCAACAACCAGAGCCAAGGGGGCACCAGACGCCCCGAATGTGTCACCATCACTCAGAATCTGCGGCGCAATCGCCAGCCCGAAACCGATGGTTTTACCCGAGCCGGTCTGTGCCGACACCAACATATCGCGCCCTTCCAAATCAGGCTGCGCCACAGCCTGTTGGACTTGTGTCAAAGTGTCATAACCCTTGCGGGCAAGCGCGTCTGCGATGGTTTTTTTCACGGTGGTATTCTTTGCGTAAGACGGGAGATACAGCCTAGAACTCAGCGCATCATCCATGGGTAAGGACCGCCCTTTATCTGGAGTTCTGGCCAATGTACAGCCGTGTCTTGCGCTCGGCCTTTTGAACATCGCCGACCCGCCTGGAACGGCAATAGGTAAAAAACGACAACACTGCGGTTCACACATTTAGTTGTGACACGTGCAACTAGTTGTGACACGTGCAACATAACGTATTTGCTTTTGAAAAGTGGTGCCGGGGGCGGAATCGAACCACCGACACGAGGATTTTCAACTCATAGGGAGTCTGTTGTTTTTATTTGGTATTTTCTCAGAGTGTGGGGGTAACGAGGATAATAGGTTCTCGTTTCTACCCCCAAAAGTACCCCCGTTTTCAATTGCTTAACTTATCACCAGGTTACGGACTACATAACGAGACAAAGTTGAGACAAAGAGGTACTATACTACCAGAGGCAGATTGCCATTTTTGAGAGGTTTGGGCGGGGGAGCTGTAGCATGGCTGATGTCACGCAGGCTCCAGAAACAACCAACAACTGCAATCAGGCAAGACTACCCTGACAGTAAACAAAACAAGTCTGTCCCCAGGAGTGGGTTCCCCTTGCCTCTCAAAAATGGCCATCAAGTGATAACTTCCGCAAAGCGGGATGCAAGAAAACCGGTTAGGATGAAACAGAGGGCCTATGCCGGTTCCTAGGTTTGCCCCGCCTTGCCGAGGTTGTGACTACAATTCCCAGAGACAAAAGTGAGACAATCGCCGTTTCCGGCTTTCTCAATTTTCCGTAAGTCTTTGATTTTGTTGGTGCCCGGGGGCGGAATCGAACCACCGACACGAGGATTTTCAATCCACTGCTCTACCCCTGAGCTACCCGGGCACGGGAACGGCGTTTGCCGTTGGGTGGAGGCCTTCTATGACTTGCTACAGGCAGTGTCCAGAGGCTTTTTTACATTTTTTCAATGCGGACGCGATTGCTCTGTTTCAACGTCCGAAACTTCTGCATCCAGCTCCTCTTCGCGCTGCGATGGAACGGCGTAGGAACCGTTCAGCCACTTGGCCAAGTCGATATCCGCGCAGCGTTTCGAACAGAAAGGGCGGAACTTGGTTATCGTCTCTTCTCCGCAGATTGGGCAGCTCATTTCAACACCTCAGCCAATGGGATACGACCGCGTTTGCGTTGCAGTTCGTAGTGACCCAGCGGTGTCCAGCCCGCCAGCGTGGTTTCAATGGAATCAGCCTTAAAAGCGGCGCGCAGGGCGGATTCGAACCCTCGGCGGTCTTTTTTCGGCATCGGCGCCAGATCCAGGGTGATTTGCCCGCCCAAACCTCGAACGCGTAAGGCACGCGCCAGAGCTTTGGCGCAGGCGAAGTTCGCCTTGGTTCCTGCTGCCAGCGACGTATCCGACCCGGTATTGACGTCCACGGCAACCAAAGCGCGGGTGGGCTGGATGTACAGATGCGCGCCGCCGGATAGCGGTTCCGAAACCCCGCGCACGACATCCAATGCGTCCAGAACGCCGTGGGATTCAAAACTGCCCGGTTGCGTCACAACCTCGGCCGGATCGGTCCAGTCGCGCCACGCAAGGACATGGGGGCCGTCGCCCTCTAGAAGCATCTCTGGCTCGGTTCCGGAGTCATTGAGGGCCTGATCTGCGTGCGCCAGCATCGTACCGATGTCATCGGCGATTTCGCCCGCATCTTCGCCAGCACAGCACGAGCGTAGAATCAGCCCATAATCGCTGCCTTCCATGCTCTCATGCGCAATTTCAAGCAGGCGGTCGCGTTCGTCCTCATCTCGGATCGAGCGAGAAATATTCAGACCCGGTGCATCGGGCGTGATGATTGCATAACGGCTTTTGAACAGAACGCGATCCGTCACCGGCAACGCTTTTCCGGGTTCGGCGTAACCGGTCACCTGAACCAGCATCAGCGCGCCCGGGGCCAATCCTTTAACCTGCCGCAGAAAGGCCGGTCCGTCGGGCGTGGTCAGGAACATACCACCCTGACCTTTGACCGGCCGGTCCGCGCGCGCGCGGTATATCGTACCCGGCGCAGGTGCATCAGCGGCGATCAGGAAATCATCCAATTGACCGTCGACCATAAGCGCCGCGGCTTCGCGGTTTTCGATGTGGTCCAGAACGATGGTGCGACCCTTCATGATGCCTCACGATACAGGGGATAGCCGATGCCTTGCAAAAGGGCGGCGGTTTCAGACAGAGGTAAGCCCACGATGCCGGTGAACGAGCCGGAAATCCACGGAATGAAAGCTCCGGCCGGGCCTTGAATAGCATAGGCCCCTGCTTTGCCTTGCCAGTCTCCGGTCGCCAGATAGGCGTTGATCTCAACATCCGACAGGCGCTTGACCTTGACCTGAGAAACCACATCACGCTGCAGCACCCGATCCCCGCGCCGCACAGCGACCGAGGTGATCACGCGGTGCCGCCGACCGGACAGTGCATGCAGGAATTCTGCGGCTTGTCCCGCGTCTTCGGGTTTGCCCAGAATTCGACGACCCAGCGCCACGGTGGTGTCCGCACACAGGGTAACGTCATCGCTATCGGCTTGAACTGCCTGAACTTTTGCGCGCGTAATGCGGCTGCAATAGGGCACCGGCAACTCGCCTTTCAAAGGCGTTTCATCGATGTCAGGCGCGCGAATTGCATCGGGCTGCACGCCAAGCTGGTCCAACAGGTCCAGCCGCCTTGGGCTGCCCGATCCTAAGATAAACGCCATTTCGGCAGGCGTTACTTGAAGCGGTAGTTGATCCGACCCTTGGTCAGATCATAGGGGGTCATCTCGACCTGAACCTTGTCGCCGGCCAGAACACGGATGCGGTTTTTGCGCATCTTGCCTGCCGTATGTGCGATGATCTCATGGCCGTTTTCCAGCTCGACCCGAAACGTCGCATTAGGCAGGAGTTCCTTCACGACACCGGGAAATTCGAGCGTATCTTCCTTGGCCATGTTGTCTCCATCATTACGTTGCACCCGCAGAATCTGCGGGGATGTGCGCTTAAATGAGCCTATTTCGGCCTTATTTCAAGGGCGGAATCACCTAAAGGGCGGATAATGTGACCGAATCGACTCGGGGTAACTGCTCGTCCCAGTGGGTTCGGTTAAGGACGTGGCCGTCCGCGCGCACGTTGGCGATGGCCGCCCGATCAACCTCAGCATAGGTCCAACCCGGCTGATTCAAAGTGCCTTCTGCCAGCACCCCGGTCGCCGGGAAACCCTTGTCCGGCGGGCCAAACACGCCGCCTGCTCCTGTATTCATGTCTACGGCCTGAGACCATTCGTTGTCGCCCACAAGCGACGACATTATGGTAACGCATTGATTTTCCAGCGCTCTGGACATCGCCCCGATCCGCACCCGCCAATATCCCGATAGAGCCTCGGTGCAGGACGGGACAAGGATGAAATCCGCATCCTGTAACGCCCGACCCAACAAAGGAAATTCGCTGTCGTAACAGATCAACACACCGATTTTGCCAAGCGCTGTATCGAAAAGCTTTAGCGGACCGCCAGCGGCGATGTCCCAGTCTTCACGCTCGAACCGGGTCATGATCTGTTTGTCCTGATGGTCCTGCCCACCATCCGGTGCATACAGAACGGCGCGATTTACCGGTCGATCGGGGCCGTCCACAACCGGGGCGGATGCACCCAGAATGTATGCTTGGTGGGCCCGCGCCAATCGTGCATGCAAGGCCTGCACGTCCTCCATCCGGTCAGAGACGGCACGGATCGAACGTTCCAGATCACCAGCAACCTCAGTTCCGTCCAGCGTCGACAGCTCCATCGCGCCGTATTCGGGAAACACCAGCAAGTCCGCACCCTGCCCCGCTGCGTCCGAGACCCAGCGGTCCAGTTTGTCCTCATACTGCGCCCAACTGTCGAGCCAATCGAGGTTGTAGGCGGCGGTGGCGACTTTCACAGGCTGCATCCTCTTTAAGTCAAAATCACCAGACCATAGTCGCGGATACCGCGCGCTGTACAGCGCCAATCAATTGGCAGTCGTCGGGTCGATAATCGTTGTGACCTCGGTGATGATATTGGCTGGGAAACCGCTGAGTTCTGCGTGCTTCTGGATCGCACCATAATTCGGAGAGTTTCTCAGCAGCTCAGCGTCACAGATCGCGTATCCAGAATTGCAGGGGCTTTCGCTTCTCGCCCTGCTCTCCGATATCCTTCCACGAAAACTCGGCAACTACGCCCGGAAGTGGCTCATAACCCCGTGCCCGCCAGAAGGCATCCAGAGGACGATAGTTCTCGGGCCGCAACGGGTGATCGGCTGGGCGCTGCACTCCGCAAAACACGCTTTTCTTAAATCCCAGCTCGCGGGCATGAGCCTCGCGCAGATCAAAGAAAGTGTGACCAACGCCCTGGCCGCGATAGTCGGACAATAGGACGGATTCGGCGCAGTAGAAAATTTCGGACAAATCCAGACCGGACCCTTCAAACGCGGCTGCAAAATCGTCAGCGTGATCAACCAGTGGCGCGCCGGTCGAAGCTCCGATCAGGCGGTCGCCTTCAAAGGCTCCGACCACGATGGCTTTGTCGCTGTCCCGGTAAGACTGCAGGTATTTGCGTTCGTATTCGAGGTCGCCATCGTAAAGGTACGGCCAAGCCCGAAACACCTCGATCCGCAGGCGCGCCACATCATCCAAGGCCTCTGCCAGAGCCGCTCCGACCAAGGGGCGGACGGCGGTGACCTCAGCCATTTGAAACCTGCTTGGTCCAGTCCGCGAGGTTATAGAACGTCGTGACACGGGTGATCTTGCCGTCCTTCAGGTCAAAGAACGACCCAGCGGGCAGGCGATAGGTCTGCCCATGCGCTTCGGGCAGGCCCTCGTCGGTTTGCAGATAGGTTCCGTTCACGATGAACTCGGCCGCTGCGCGGGTACCGTTTTCGGCTTCGAACACCACGATATCGGTCAGGTGTTCGTTGTAGCAGCGGTTCATATGCGCGCAAAACGCAGCGAATTGGTCTTTGCCGATACGGATCTGGCCTTCGTTCACGTGGTGGGCCACGTCATCGGACAGGCAAGCCAGCATGCCGTCGACATCGCCGGCGTTGAAGGCAGTGAAATAGGTTTTGACGGTCTCGCTCATATCCCCTCCGTTGGTTCGCCCCAGCTGTCTCTCAGATGCTGAATGATCTGATCGCGGGTCTGTCGGTAGTGGGTTAGCTTATCCGTTCGTGTCTCGCCCATCCCAGTAGGGTCCATTATTGGCCAATAATCGACATCCAGATGGAAAATTCTGGTCAGTTCCAACGCTCGACGCTGGCTGGCGGGTGACAAGGCAACGATCAGATCAAACGAGCTGAGATCGTCGCCCCATTCCTGCATTTCGTCGAACGAGCGGGACCGGTGACGGGACAGCTCGACACCCACCTCTTGGCAAACAGCGATACAAAAGCCGTCGATTTCCAGATCGTTGTGAACACCTGCCGACTGAACATAAGTCCCGGTGCCGTAGAATTTCTTCATGAGACCTTCGGCCATAGGAGACCGAACCGCGTTATGGTCGCAACAAAACAGGACCGACTGCGGCAAAGGCTTCACGCGTCAGCCTCCGAAATGCAGCACGCAGATTAGCGTGAACAAGCGACGCGCGGTATCGGTGTCAATCTCGGCCTTACCTTCAAGTCGCTCCTGCAAAACGCGGCTGCCTTCATTGTGAATGCCACGACGCGCCATGTCGATGGTTTCGATCTGACTGGGCGGCAGGGTTTTCACCGCGTCGAAATAGCTTTCGCAAATTTGGAAATAGTCTTTGACGACCTGCCGGAACGGCCCCAGCGACAGATGGAACTCAGCGGCTTTTTCCTCAGCCTCGGTTGCGATGTCAAAAACCAGCCGCTTGTCGCGGATTGACAGCTGCACCCGGTACGGACCATCGGGTACAACGCGATCATCGCGCGTGGGCAGCGCAAAGCTGTTTTCTTCCAGCAAGTCATAGATCGCAACCTTGCGCTCCTGCTCGATCTCAGGGGTCGGCGGGGGCAGGTTTCGGTCGTCCAGTTCGATATGCGAAATGCGGGTCATTTTTACGCTTGGTCCATTCAGGTCGGGAAAGCTTTATCGCACCAGAAATAAATGAACAACGCAGGAACCGATCAAATCGGAAACTCCGCAGGGTCGATTTTGTGGTTCTTTAGCAATTGATCGATCAACGAGCCCTGACTGAAGGCTGTCACGCCGGAAAACATGCGTCGAAACCATGATCCGTAGAAGTGCACCGACATCTTGTCCTGCCACTCCAGAAAGTCGAGTTTGGATATGTCAGGGTCATTCCACAACGCGCGAAATCTTGGCGGGATCGCATAGAGTTCGGTCCGCGGGACTGCGTTCGCTCCCTCTTCGCTTTTGGACACAAAGTGATAGAGCATCGGAGGGCCGAGGCTGAACAAAGGCAGGCTCCAATAGGTTGATCTGCCAAACAGGTCCAGGTAGGTCTGCTTTTGGTCGTCCGACCACCAGGGCGGCACGAGATCGCTGTCGAAGGCAAACTGGCACATGCGCTGCAACGCCGGACTTTCCGAAGGGAAGGCCAGCACTCCATTCATCATGCGCTTTCTCCTGTTGTTCCCCAAAGGGAACAAGTATCCATTCTGCGTCGCAAACGGCTTAAGCGCATAGGCGTCAGCGTCCACCCAGATATAGTCTGTATCGCGCAATAGCTTCAGACGAAAAAGGTCTGCATGTACGGCAACGGAACGGGTGACAGGGTCGCGGTAAATCTCGGACGTATCGAAGATTTCTCGGGCATCGCGGGCCTCGACGTAGTCGGGAATATCCTCAAGCTCACCATAGTGGTAGACGATCGGTTTCTGATCGACATCTGCGAAAGACTTCAAGCACAGATGTTCGAGGAAACTAAACCGCTTACCGATCCACAGAGTTGCCACACGTTCCAAGTTCAGTTCCTTCGCACCAAATCTTGCAGCCAAAGCGACGGTCAAAGGCAGGCGGGTTCAAGCACAATCGCCTACCAGTCTTTCAGGTTCACCTCAGGTGTGGCCCGCGGGCCATAAACCTTTTAGCCGTTCAGGCGTTTCAATCGCGCTGTTACCGACAGGCCATGCGCCTCAAGGCTCTCGGACTGTGCCAGCTTTTCGGCAGCTGGGCCTATTGCCCTCAAAGCCTCGGGGGTCATCTGGCTGATCGTTGTGCGCTTGAGAAAGTCCATCACGCTCAGACCCGAAGAGAACCGCGCCGAACGCGCCGTTGGCAGTACGTGGTTTGGCCCACCGACATAGTCGCCAATGGCTTCGGGGGTGTACTGACCCAAAAAGATAGCACCGGCGTGGATGGTCTTGGCACTCAGCGCCACAGGGTCGGCCACGCAAAGCTCCAAGTGCTCTGGAGCAATGCGATTTGACAACACCGCAGCCTCGTCCAGATCGCGCACTGTGATGATGGCACCAAAGTCCCGCCAGCTTGCCCCTGCGATGGCCCGGCGCTGCAGGGTTTCCAACCGTATGTCGACCGCTTCAGCAACAGCCTGGCCAAAACTCGCGTCGTCTGTGATCAGGATCGACTGCGCACTTTCATCGTGCTCTGCCTGGCTGAGCAGGTCCAATGCGATCCAGTCGGGGTCGTTGTCCTTGTCAGCGATCACCAGAATTTCGGACGGACCAGCGATCATGTCGATGCCAACCTTGCCGAACACACGTCGTTTGGCTGCAGCCACAAAGGCATTCCCAGGGCCAGTAATTTTGTCCACGGGCGCAATGCTGTTGGTGCCATAAGCCAACGCGGCGATCGCCTGCGCACCGCCGATACGATAGATTTCATCAACGCCGGAAAGTTGCGCGGCCAGCAGAACCAGCGGATTCGCCTGCCCGTCCGGCGTCGGCACCGCGATGGCCAGACGCTCGACGCCTGCCACCTTGGCCGGGATCGCGTTCATCAGGACCGACGACGGGTAAGACGCCAACCCACCCGGCACGTAGAGCCCAGCCGCAGAAACCGCTGACCAGCGCCAGCCCAGTGTCGCACCCGTGGCGTCGGTCCATTGTTGATCCTCTGGCAGCTGCTTTTCGTGATAGGCACGAATCCGGTCGGCGGCCAATTCCAGCGCTGCCCGATCCTCATCTGAGACCTGCGTGACCGCCGCCGCGATCTCATCCGCACTGAAGGCCAGTGTTTCAGGCGTAAGCTCCAACCGGTCGAACTTGGCGGTCAACTCGATGACTGCAGCGTCGCCACGCGATCGCACGTCGTCGATGATCTGGGCCACCACCGCGTCCACATCCGGGCTGTCTTCGCGCTTGGCGGACAGCAAGGTGGCGAAAGCGGTTTCAAACTCGGGCGACGTCGTGTCGAGGAAAACGGGCATATTCTGGCACTCCGGAGCGATTGACCGGGACATATCGCCCGGATGGGCTGGCCTCAACCCTCAGTGCTGGGGGTGCAGCGATTTGCGCATGTGCAAACAGGACAGTTCTGCGCGCTGGCTACATCCGCCGGTCGCCTGCCAGCCATGCCGTACATAAAACGCCTGCGCTGTTTTGGTCGCCTCCAGACGGCCTTCGGCATACCCCGCTCTGATCAATTCCTGCTCAAGCTTTTCCAACAGTGCCCGCCCCACGCCGCCGCCTGTGTGATCGGGATCAATGTACAACAGCGTGATGTCTCCGTTCCGCCCGAGGGCCCCAACCGCGGCAGGCTGCCCGGCCTGTTCGACCAGCCAGATCTGCGCCCCTGCGTCGATCCAGTCGCGGATGGTCGCCGGGTTCTTGTTGGCAGTCCACTGAGCGATGACCTCTGGATCATCTGCATGATCTGCAACACACAGTTTCGTAATCGATCTGATCAGAATGCGGCTGAGGTCGAAAACATCGAACACGGTCGCCCGGCGGATGCTCAGCCCCGTTGATGGCGCTGAGAACGCCTGAGCTATGCCGCGCTTATTCCGGATGGTGCGGGGCGTGACCCGATGGAGCCTGATAGGGCCGGGTCACATCTTTTAGGGTGGCGTCCAGTGCCTCGATGGACAGACGAATTGCACCATCGCCCGCCAAGGTCAGCGTAATCTCGCCCGCGCCGTCTTCGCCGGGTTCGAAATCGACCGACAACAGGGACATCACCAATTCCTTGTCTCTGCGGTCCACTCCCTGGCTGGCCACGGACAACACCGAGTCGAACACCAGAACCGATTGCACCCGCTCGAACGGGCGGTCGCGGCGCGTTGCGGCGTCTTTGTCCTCCCATCGGAACCGGTTCAGCAACAGGCCAAAACGGCGCTCCCACGGGCGCCATGTCATCTCGGTGATCGGAAACACCGCGTCCTGCGTCAGGGTCGAAATGACCTGAAGGTCATCGGCATCTTCGGCCCCCAGGTTCAGCGGGGCCTCACGTCCATCTTCGAAACTCGCGTCTGTCATTGGCCTTTGATCCGTTCAATCTTTGCGCCCACGCCTTCCAGCTTGCGCACCACATGCTCATATCCGCGGTCCAGATGATAGACCCGGCTGACTGTCGTCTCGCCTTCGGCGGCCAGCCCTGCGAGGATCAGCGAAACAGAAGCCCGCAAATCGGTCGCCATCACAGGGGCACCTTTCAGCTGGTCCACACCTGTCACCGTAGCTGTGCCGCCATGTACCTCGATATTCGCGCCCATGCGCACCAACTCGGGCGCGTGCATGAAGCGATTCTCGAAAATACGCTCTTCCAGAACCGAGGTGCCCTCGGCCGTGCACATCAGCGCCATCATCTGCGCCTGCAGATCAGTCGGGAAACCGGGGAACGGCTCAGTCACCACATCCACGGCGCTGACGCGACCGTTTTTTCGGCTGACTTTCAGACCGTTATTGGTTTCGGTGACATTCACACCCGCCGCATTCAGTTTGGCGGCAAAGGAGTCAACCAGAGACATCCGCCCGCCCAGCAGCTCAACCTCACCGCCACAAATGGCCGGAGCCAGCATATAGGTGCCAAGTTCGATCCGGTCGGTTACGACCTGATGGGTCGCACCATGCAACCGGTCGACGCCCTGAATCTCGATGGTCGAGGTTCCTTCGCCTGCGATTTGTGCGCCCATCTTGCGAAGGCACTCGACCAGATCGACGATCTCTGGCTCGCGCGCGGCATTTTTCAGAACCGTCGTGCCCTTGGCGAGCGTCGCCGCCATAACGATGTTTTCTGTCGCCCCGACCGAGGCAAAGCGCATCTCATGCACCGCGCCCTTCAACCCACCGGGGGCTTTGGCGTGCAGGTAACCATCCTTCAGTTCAATCTCAGCGCCCAGCGCCTCAAGCCCTTCGACATGCAGATCCATTGGCCGTGCACCGATCGCGCAGCCACCGGGCAATGACACAACGGCCTCTCCGAACCGAGCCAACAAAGGCCCCAGAACCAAATTCGAGGCCCGCATCTTGCGCACGATCTCATAGTCCGCGGTGTGGCTGGTCAGGTCGTGACTGGACATGGCCAGCACTTGACCGTCCTGCAGCGACGACACTTCGGCCCCGAGCGATTGCAGCAGAGCGGTCATAGTCTTGATGTCGCTCAGCCGCGGCGCATTGGTCAGCGTCAGCGGTTCTTCGCTCAGCAACGTCGCAGGCATCAGGGTCAGACATGCGTTCTTGGCCCCCGCAATAGGTATCTGCCCGTTCAACGGGCCGTTGCCCGTCACCAGAATCGAATCCATCTGCTCTTATCCCTCGTCCTTGCCGGTCTTGTCACCGGATGCAGCGCGTGCCTTGGCCTGCGCCTTGCGACGCGCCATATTCGCCTTCAAGGCGGCCTTCAGCCGCTCTTCGCGCGCGTCCCCGGATTTACCGTGTTTTTTGGGTGAATTTTTATCCGTCATGATCTTTCTCTACAGGAGGCGAAAAAAACCGTCCAGACACCCTTGCGCCCCGTTTCGTTTGAGTCTAATCACCCGCCCACAGCGCTGCTGTAGCTCAGAGGTAGAGCACTCCCTTGGTAAGGGAGAGGTCGAGAGTTCAATTCTCTCCAGCAGCACCATATCTCTTAAAAATTCATCTAATTTTCAATGCGTTGTGTTTTTGATTCCATTTACAGCCCACCCCTTGGCCCACCTTTTGAAGATTCTATTCCCAACTTCGTTGTTTGCTATCCGAAAAGTCGGCGCGAGTGCCAACTGTGGTATGCGAAATTGGTTTTCTCGAAGCCTTGCGACACTTCCACCTCAGAATTGGCAGGCCTTAACTGACAGAAAAGTAAGCTGATTCTCGGGGTTCTACACCTCAAGCTAAAGGACTATTCTTTAATTCTCACGTTCGTCCGAAACCTACGCATTCTGAAAAAATGTAGGTGGTGTTTTATTGAACATCCAAAATCAGAGCTTCACTTTAACCGCTAAAATTTCTCCACCACCAATTAATCACTTGAGTCGCTACAGTAATCGAGTTGCACAACGAAGGGGTCGGGTTGCGGGCAAAAGGAGCGTTGGCTGCAGCAAAAAGTAGGCAGCTGGCACATTACAGCTAAAGGTCACAATAAGGAGATGAGGTTTTTCGGTGAACACCAAATTCCCAGAGAAATCGCTGGTCCCTACAACCCAATCCATGCAATGCTATTCAGGTGAAAAGCCCAGCTAATACAAACGTTCAGGTGCTAAAATGTTAAAGCAGATGTGGGCGAAGATCACCTGGAAACCGTCGCATAAGCATCCGCAAGTTTTCCATTGCCTGACACCCTATCTGAACAGCCTAGACCCGATTGAAAATCCCCACACCCGGATCCGTGACGGACAAAAGGAACGCGAAGCTGGGCGAGACAGAAGGACCGGCAAAACAATCTGGTTGCCGCTTTCTGATTAAGCGTCCTTCGTGCGTCAGCGCTAGATCTGCCCCGACCATCGTAAGGTTCGCTAACCCGCGCCTTCGTTTCTCGACATTGAGCAGAAAACACAGCGACCTTGATTTGCGTAACACAAGCGGATGGAGCGCTCTTTATCAATTTCTTTTTCTTGTTCTTTGTCTATGTCTTGATGGAAGTACGGTCGCATCGCGTTCGTAGAAAACGCACATTGATTTCATTACAAAAACTCAAATCCTTTCGGTTTTGACGATCACTGATTGCTACTGAAACCGGTGCGTTATTTCCAACCTTGTATTGATTCGGAAGTTCCAACGGCCCTAACCGGCCCTTGACCGTCGGCAATCGGTGCTGCGACGCAGCCCGTCGAACCTGCCGTTTGCCGCAGGCGCAAATTCATCGGCTGGCTGAACTCACACAATGCGAACCCAGCAGCCATTGGCTCCTGTTAAGCCTTGGGCGGCACCAAACATCTTAAATGTAGAAAAAACCTAGTCGAGAAAACGAAGTAGGCTGGAATTTCTACGGCGCGTTCCGTTCTCGAACTCATAACTAAAAAGGTCAATGTCACGGGCATACACGCTCGCGATAACCCCACGGCTACTGCTACTATAGTAATCCCGGTAATCTTTGCGCTTGGTCTGTTTACGGTGACGGATGACGCTGCGTCGTAGGCCAATTGCTTTCAACGCGATCGCCAAGTCGTCTTCGAACTGTTCAAATCGACCGACGAAATCCATGGGCACCGAACCGGTGTGGTCAGTGAGGTATTTCCATTGCGGTTTGAAGTATCGGATACCCAAGAATCTATCAGGGTCGCGTGAGAATTCAGAAACGAAATTGTCAAAAGAACCTAAGGAAACCACTTCCTTGATCTCAGGACGCCTCTGACAAATGTAATGATATGCTGAAACAAAACGATCCCACGGGTTTCTAACAAAACTAAACTTGAAGTAACTCTCGGACTCGTCTTCTAGCGCCTGCAGGTAATCGGAGATTACTTCACAACCAGCACTACGCGGGTCCACACGGTTTACCCGCCTGCCTAGGAAACTATCGCGTTTCAATAACGTTGTGATTGTTGATCCGCCGTTCTTGGGGATATGAACAAAGACGGCGCGGTGATTAGGGTATATCGGCATCTAACTTCCCTTAACCCCTATTGTTTCGATTGATCGGTCGGGTGAGGGTCACAAGTGATTTCGTCCAGTTGCTAACCCTGTCTTTTGTCCTCTTTAAAACCGATAAGCCACACGAGCAGTTATTGTGCTTAGATCAATGTCGGAGTCTCGCGAAGCTTCGTCAAAACGACCGCTGATGTCGCGATAAGTATAATCCGCTCCAACGAACCAACGTTCGGAGAAATTATATTCCATACCCAAACCTATGTTGAACCCGTCTAAAGTCGTTTGGCTTTCGCGCCCTTCGAAGAAAAGGCTAGGATGGACGCGGAACCTGGCCCAAGACCAGCCTAACGCCCCATAGAAGAGAAAGTCTCCTTTAGCATAACCCACTCGACCTCTGATGTCGGCGAACTCCAAAACCTCACGGGTTTCCAGCGCCGGCGGGTTTTTTTGCAGAACATCGGTTAGGTTCGAGTACCGTACTTCCGCCCCATAGATGATGTCGCCGCGTTGCCAGTTGTAACCTGCCAGAGCTCCAAAACTTCGACCATTGCCCGGGTCGAAGGGCGCGTTGGATGTCCCCCCTGATACCAGCGGGTAATCGGTCGTACCGTCTGAAAATGCGGCACCAAGTTCTAGCCCGAAGTATGCCCCTTGGAAGGCGCTATAGTTAGCGATGTTCCCAGTCGCACCATTCTGCGCATTTGCCACGTCCGGAATGAACTGCAACAACGGGAAAACAAACACAGACGCGGCAAACCGCCAAAGTACGATCCTCAACGACAAACCCTTTTTGCAAAGTCAAACCAGCGCTCATAACATACAGGGCATCTGGCTGCGCGGAAATACATTCACTAGTCTTCTGTGCTATACAAATAATGCACAATGTCCAAAAGCGATCAAGACACCATTGCGGCGATGAATTTGTTAGCAAATTACAAAATCGTCATAGTCTTTAGGCTAAACTCGCTGCACTCACGTCGTGTCTCTCACCGCTGCGTTGTACCGCGAGGCTGAGTTTATGTTCGAATTAGGGGCGATCAGATACATTAGAACCAGTATCAGATAGGTCAATCAAAGCGTCCTTTAGACCGCGCCAAGTTCGCAACAATCGGCATTCGGGGCCGATCATATAAGCTTGAGTGTATCTCGGGTGGGTAGCGGCCTTTCTTGATTGAAGAGATTATAGACGGAGGAGTAAACGGTGGAGAATCTTGCAACCTGAGCATCCGCTTGCACCGGTGCATCGCGCGTTCTTGTCGTCAGAACGGGAATTGTGAGGTCTGAACCCGGTTATCGAGCCACCGTCCCAATCTCATATTTTTTTAGTGCACCCACTTCCCTGAACGCTGCTGTTCAGGAAGCGAACCTCTGGATTTGTCTTTAGCACTTAAATGGCGATCGTTTATTCATTAACAGGTGCAACGAAAGCACTCTACTCGCCACAACCCAACTTCTACTGACAACACCAGGGGCAACAATCAAGGTGATCGACGTCATGGGAAGACGCCTAATCATCTGGCGGCTTATGAAACGAAGTCAATTCGACGCGGGTTGATTGTTGCAGAAAGGGTTCGGGTCCATCAGCCCAGACCAAATTCACGGCCCATACGCGTCCGACGGCGCTCGATTGACTTGAGGAATGCTAGTTCAGAAACCAGCGTCAGCGGAAACAGAGTCCTTTCACCTAGGCCATCGATAACCACAAGTTTTCCATCGCGTTCTTGGGCTCGTACAATGTTGTCAAAACTCAGGTCACCCACGACAATCCTGCCACGTTCGAGGTCGCCCAAGAGTTCCATGAATTCACCGTGTAGCTGTTTTCGCTCTGACAAGTCATCGCCCAAAGCGACCCGTTCCGACTCCAGTGTCGGTGCCAAATCACCATTTGGACCGGTCATCTTCTCGACCACCAGCGCTGGTCCTTTCGACGTCGCAGAATATCCCATGAAGTTGGCAAGGCGTTCAATTTCAGGGCAGCCTCGCCTCAGTGCGGCTAAGTATTCGTTCGCTTCGCGGTTCCATTGACGGAGGTTACCGTAGCGTCTCTCTGCATAACGGGGAATCTTGTGTTTGCGCACGGGTACATCAACCCTGACCTTCAACAGCGCGCACTCAACCATCGGATGCTGATAAATCTCGTAGTTGCGACTTCTTATCAATGGCCGAAGTCCATTTAAGTCTATCATGTTGTTTTTCCGATCTAAAAAACGAAGGTCATCGACTAATAGAATCTTCCCGAACAAGAATTTCAGATTAGTTCTACTGATATTTGAGGGCAACCAGATGCCAGAGTCCGTTATGCCAGAACATTGCCGTTGTTACCCTTAGCTCTCGACGCTTCTACAGCTTTGGAAAACGTCTTCAGAAACCGGGCAAACTAAAGCAGCTTCAAGGCTTGAACGAAACCTTCGATACCTGACCAAAGACCGCTGAAAGCGTTTCAACAGCTTGAGGTCCTGAAATGACTAAGAGTTCGTTCTCCAACATTGAGTCAAATTTAAGGTCGTGCCGCCATCCTGAATGCAGAACGTTCACCGTTGTCGTAACATCGTAGTCCGAGATCGATTTGAGATCAGCGGCGGTGATAACTTCAGGTGCACGATCACCACTGTGAAAGCGAATGGCTGCAATTTCGATTGCAAGCAGGACGGTGAGTGTTTCGCCCCCCTGTAAATTGGCAGAAATCGACGGCGCCAACTCTAGCGCAAGCTTGTTCACGGACTTAATGGACCAGAAATGGTACGAAATTCCGGGTTGTTCGGTGTATGGTCTCGCTTGAATAAGACCCGACGTACGTGCCGCCAGATCTGCTGCAAAAGCAACCTTCGCTTCCGGGTGGCGCTCAAAAAGCATGGCCCATTGCATTGGGTTGCCGCACGCAGCTCCCTGTCCCGCCAAAGCAACCATCAAACCCGTTGCAATCACTACTCTTTGAAGGGACTTCATGGCAGTTCTCCATTTTTGAGTTGATGCCTAGATCCAGGGACCAGTCACTGCTTGGTATGATCCCAAGTCACTTGGCCATCCATAATCGTGTAGAGAATTTCGACCTCAGAAATCTCGTTCGGATCAATCTCGTAGAGGTTTTCACTAATGACCACGAGGTCCGCCTTTTTGCCGACTTCCAAACTGCCGATCTCGTCACCCATGCCCATGCCACGTGCTGCATTTATCGTATGGGCGTTGAGCGCTTGATCGACGGTCAGTCTAGCTTCTTCACCGCCGAGTGGGGGGACATCCTTGCGTCCGTCAAGCTGTCGGAGAACTGCCGCTTCGATGGCAGAAAGCGGCCGATATTCGGAAACATAGCCAGATACGGGCCAGTCAGAACCCAACGAAAAGGATCCGCCCGCGTCAATTACACTTGTTGCTGGGAATGCATTGTCCCGTCGTTCCTCGCCCACACGGTCCAGCGCGATGGATTGCATCAGTGGGTCCAAGCTCATCCAAGCGCCTGAAGAGTCGTATGTGACCCCTAACTCCCCGAAACGCGCGTAGTCATCGGGGTGAACATACACACCGTGCGTGATCTTGTGACTGCGTTCACGCGGCGGGTTGACCTCTATTGCAGTCTCAATGGCATCCAGAAGCTTGCGCACTGAAAGGTCACCGAAACAATGGCAAGTCACGTCAATCCCCGCTGCGTCTGCACGCACCACTGCATCTTCTACAACGTCATAGGGGATTATGGGTTCTGGAACCCTGTCAGGTTCGTCGACATATGGGTCGACCATAAGCGCGGTCCACTTGTCGTCACCGCCATCGATATTGATCTTTAGGTATTTTGCCTGCACGAGGTCGGAGTTGTAGTTCGCGCGCAACTCCATCGTGCCTGGCAAAGGGTCAATCGTCCCGTCATTCCAGTAATAAGACCCAACTACGCGAATTGGCAGTTTTCCCTCTTGCTCAAAGGCCTGCAACATCTGGAAGCCTTCGTCCTGCCCAAGACCCTGAATACCGTGATCATGAACGGCTGTGATGCCTGCGGCTGCAAAACGGCCCATCCACATTTCTACGCCTTTGGCAATAAATGCCGGATTAATATCGAGAAGCGCAGACAGAACTTGCAACTGAGCCGGAACCTCGACGATCCAGCCTGTGGGATTACCCTCATCGTCACGTTCAAAGAATGCAAAACCCGGAACGGTGTCCGGCGTGTCTTTGTTGACCCCGGCCAGTTCAAGAGCCTTCGAGTTCACCCGCGCTGCATGCCCGTCAATTGCCCAGAAAAACATTGGCCGCTCGGATTCAATTTCGTCCAGCATCGCAGCTGTTGGGTTGCCATCCGTCCAAGGATTAAATCGAACCCCAAAGCCAAGGATCAGATCGTCGTCATTGGTCTCAACCTCGTTTCGGATACGCGCGAACAGTTCATCCTTATCGTCTGTCTGCAGATCAACGCCCAACATGATGAGCCCACCTGCAGCAGCGTGTATATGACCATCCACGAACCCTGGCAGCACCATAGCCCCGCCAAGGTCGATAACTTCCGTTCCTAGCCCAATGATATTTGGAAGACCGTCGGCGCTTCCAACATACACGATTTCACCATCTTCAATGCCTATGGCCTCAGCGACAGATCCCGCTTCGTCCATAGTGTGGATCTGACCATTGATTAGAGCATAATCCGCAGTTGGGTTCTCTCGACCGGTTTGCGCGTGTGAAGCTGCGGCGAAAGTGGCCAAAAAACTTATTGCTACCATCGTATGTTTCACAATGCACACTCCCAACACAGCAAGTTTCATAGATCATGAAACATAATATCTGCATGTCAAATAAATTTGGTTTGCGTTTCGGAAGCTTAGCTCCGTGCAACAGATCGTATGAACCACGTGTAAGGAAGCAAAAATGCCGAGCAGCGCAGAAATCTTGATGAGGGAGTTAAGAAAAGCGACATTGAGAGTTTACCCCCCCATTTCGCGTGTTTTGAGAAATGGAAACCTTTCTCAAGATGCGTGACAATCGAGAACGTCTTGGACAAATTGCGGTTCCAAATGTCCCGATTTTCAAGAGGTTGCTGACTGTATGCTACAGTGGGGCTACAGTAGGACACCTGCTGTTTTCACTCGCTCTTTCCCACTTCTGTTTGGTGAAAACCGAAACAGGAGCGAAAGATGTCTCAATTCGAACTTCTGGAAGTCTTGAGGAATCAATATCCTTCGACCACCGCCGCTGCACATAACCTTGTACAAAAGGCTTCAGAACTTAGGCTGGCCCGCGAGAACCAAGTCTGGATCGATTTTCACGGGTCCAACAAAGTATCGGTCGCGTTTGAAGACGCGATGTGGGAAGCCTTACTTTGGGCAGCTCGCGAGACTGGAGAAACGAGCGCAGAACGCCTCTTAAAGTTCATGGCGAATTTCTTGGCCCAGTTCGCACTGGCGTGCCCCAGGTGGAACAGTGCATTGCCGGAAGTTGCGGACTACTTGTTCGATGCAGGCGGCCGAGACAAGTCCTTGTTAGTTGACGCTGTTGCGCAGGTTAAGGGTGAGCACTTGGTAATCAGAGGCCTAGGCAGGCCAGCGCTGGAAGAACACTCGGGACTTCACCCCAAAAGCCTTGGATAACCAAACGAAAGCAAAGCTAGTCAATTTATCGCCCGGCTGAAACTATCTCAAAGCGAAGCCTTGTTTCGCCGGGCGATTTCCAGCCAATCCAATAGATATTGCTCATGTCAAAGCGAAGCCTTGTTTCGCCGGGCGATTTCCAGCCAATCCAATAGATATTGCTCATGTCAAAAAAACTGCCGAAAAACCGTCGGGTTATTGGAGGCTTCCGAACTTTAGGAATTGGCTGGTCTTTTTCCGCCGACGTTCAGCAAGAATTAAACGCATCGCACTTTAACTGTCAGAAGTAGCCTTATCATTGGCGTGTACGTGCACATCCATTTGCGGGAACGCGATAGAGATGCCTTCATTCTGCAAACGGGTCTTTCCAATCTCCGTCAAATCCCACATCACATCCCAGTAATCATCCGTACGCACCCACGGCCTGCAACAAACGTTCACAGATGAGGGGCCCAATTCGCCGACAAAAATACGCGTTTCCGGGCTTCTCAGGCAACGCTTGTCAGCTTCAACTATCTTGGCAAGCGTCGCTTTGGCGCGCTCAATATCGTCTGAATATCCGATGCCGAAAACAAGATCGACGCGCCTCACTCGGTACTTGGAAAGGTTCTCCATGGCCCCTTGCCAGATAGATTGGTTAGGGATCTGCACCAGACGGTTGTCGAAAGTTCTGAGCTTTGTTGAAATCATGTTTATGTCGACGACGGTCCCAATCATTTGATTTATAGATACAATATCGCCTTTTGAGTAAGGGTTTGTTGCTTGTAGCAGAAGTCCGCCAATCACACTTTGAAACAAGTTCTGCAGCATGAATGCCAATAGGAACCCAAGTCCACCAATGATTGCTGTTGTGACGCCAAGGTTCACGCCAAGCCCCAACAAGGCGACAAACAAACCTAATACAAGAATGCTCCAGTGCAGAACGTTCGGAAAAACCACAGCTGCGATTTCGTTTTCAACATTTCGGCCACGTAACCATCTGCCGGACACTCTTTTGAGAAACCCTCCGACAAGGAAAGCAGCGGCCATGACTATTAAGGCTTGGACGACCCCGTTTAGCGCTCTTAGCCCACCCCTGCCTGACAAAACCCAGTCCTTTGAAAGGTGAAAAATCGCCGACCATTGGTATGAAAGCAAAAGCTCCGCTATGAAACCTTTGATAAACCCTTGGTGCTTTTTCAATTCCTCTTCAGAACCACCTTTGCGCTCCAGAGCGTTGACTACGACCAAGTAGTTCTGAGAGTCAGCGATGTTTTGGCGGTTTACAGCCTTTATTTGATCAACGATCTGAGGAACTTGATTATCCGGCACAATCTCCAACTGGGTTACGCCTTCGGCAATTCTCGCAAGGTTGGCCTGAACTCTTTGCTGCCAGATGTCTGCTATTTTCGTCAGATCTTCCGCACCTAACGCAACGACATGCCGAGAGAGGACGTCTTCGTCCACGTTTGCCTCACTCGCAACAGAAATTGAGTTTTGATATGGATCCGATTGAGCAGGTTGCTGCGCATTGGCAATGCCAAGAAACAGCGAGAAAAGATACAAGGCCGACAGTGTTGCAACTCGATTTAGACTAGAGATGCGCGTAACACTCTTCAGTTGGATAGGAACCATCGATTTTCCCGCTCATTTTCGGACTATCTTGGCACAAAATAACGTGGCTGTTGCAGTCTTTCCCGAAAACTTCGGGTTCGAAGTTGCTATTTGGGTTTTACATCTCAACGGAACCCAAGTTTCCAATACCCTTCCGAAGCATATCCACAACGCTGGATGCATAGGGGAGATCGCCGAGATACTCGTCGAGCGAAAACTGTTTTGTGGGTAAGTTCGAAAGCGCATCGCGTGCAAGTTCCGTCTCGCCAGCCAGATCATGAATGGCAGCAATCAACAACCAATCCGCTGCATATTCACGAGCATCAATCCGTCGCACCTTTTCTGAGGCCGTTGAATAGTCTCCGTTCTCTACGTCTTCCAAACATAGTGTGATGTTTGTCCAGATCGGCAAAAATGGGTTGATTTCTAAGGCCCGTCGCACCATCTCCGCACCCAGCTTGACATCACTCACCAGTGCAAACCATCCACCCGCCAATGCAAGCAATAGAGCACTGTTGGGATTGGCTTCAATTGCTGCATCTATTAAACGATTAAATCGTTGGTTGTCCCCGGCCAGCTGCGCATAAATCGCCGCTGCAAAAAGAGCTTCCTGGTTTTGAGGCTCCAAAGACACGGCCTTTTCAGCGTGAATTTGTCCTGGCTCTAAAACTTCTCTCAGGCGTTTCTTACCCAGCGCCACTTCCTCAACATAACCCAACGCCACCAGCGCATGTGCAAGTCCACTGGAATGATCGTTCTGAATTGCTGAACGCGCTAGATCCATCATTTGTTTCAAGCTGCCTGATCTCGAGGTGCGAAGATGGGCATGAAACGCTAGCAGGGCTTGATAGACGCTACTCTCAGCAGACGTCCGACCTGCTAAGCGACCTGCGGTATCTGTTGCGACAACCCCGTAGGCATCGACCAGCTTTGTTGCACACTGTTTTGCAATCTCTTCCTGGACTTTGAAACTATCGGTCGCATTTGGATTGATATCGCGCCGGTCGGCCCACAGTACCGAAGCATCAGCGATCCTTCTAAGTTGAACGATTAGGCGAAGGCTGGTTTGGTCGTCCCGGACTGAGCCGTCAAGAACATAGTCGCAACTAGCTATGGGTTTCTCACTTTGCCCACTAGCACTCTGGTCAAAGAACCCGGTCAAAACGCGGATATGAGCGAAACGCGCCAGTTCTAGCGCCAACTCTTCGGGAAAACCCTCGCGGAAGCGTTTCGCGCGTATCGTATCCGAACCGGTGAAAGTTCCGATCCCAAGAACAGGCCAATCTTTACTCCGCGATAGTGGTGAGTCCTTAGGCTCATCATTTTTGCTGTTTACTTCAAAAAGCGGGCGGTATTGCCCTTTGGGGATAGATATCGCAACCGGATCACTAATCCCTTCCGCCAAATAATAGTAACGTAGTGCTTTTCGCAGTTTGGCGGCTTCAGTTCTGACAACCGGATCATTGTTTGGATCAAAGTCAGCGCCCCTTCCAAACACATCCATTGCCAATGCAGTCCCATACAACTCATCACTTCGACCCTCGAGCTCTCGTTGGACAAGATGCTTTAGGAGCGACTTTGTCCGCGCACTGCACTGAAAGTCCTTTGACGTCGTGATGCGTTCAACTTGCTCAAGAATATCGACTTTTTCGACCACGACTATTTTCCTCCGCTAATCGAGGATAAATGCTCAATTCTCTTTTATTGTATGACTATGTGCACTTTCTTAACGCCGTTTTTTTCTAGTCGCCATCTTTTGTAACATGACGCTGCGCAGGTTGCTGCGAAGACGCCTTTCAGACGCTACGGTACGTTAGCGCGCATTGGGCTTGGTGCAGTCATTCGCTCCCGGCGGTATTAGAAACTGCTTAGCTGAAAAATTCGGTTCAGCAAAAGACCTCTGGATACGCTTGAACAGTTTTAGCCCAACAAAACGTCCTACTATTGGGTGTAAAGACACCATCGCGTCAAAATTTGCTTCAAACCACGATTTCGACAATAGTGTTGCTACAGCAAAAAATTTGAGGAGGGACTTCTGGTGTTTCATAGGCTCCATTCCGGACTGGTTGTTTTGACGGTTGTTCTTACAAGTTCCGCAAACGCTCAAATTTATGGTCATGAATTCGAGGGTACTCAAGCTCCGATCCGTGAAGGGGAACAACCCGTTATTCCTTTGGACACTGAAGATCCAACTTACAATGCATGGCGCACTCCTTTGCCAAGTTTTGAAGGAGAGCGTGAAGGACGAGAACCCGGAATTGTTGACCCTCAGCGTTTCCCTGGTCAGGGCTATATGCAACTCCCAACTTTCTTGCACCAGCCGTTAGCATTCACGCCCAGCGATCTAGCCGCTGCTGAAGTTGACGTCGCCATCATGGGTGCCTTTACTGACATGGGGACCGGCGCACGCGGGGCGTCGCGCGGTCCGAATGCAGTTCGTAACTCCTCATTGTATCTCGGCCGTGGGGCGCGGCAGCCGCATATGCACGTCATGGTTGATCCGCTGCAGGAAATGACTGTCGTTGACTACGGAAACGCCCCGAACGACATCATGAGCACCGAGCGCACAATCCATGCGGTCCGTTCTTTTGTTGGTCAGGCAGCGGCAGTGCAACACGCTGACGGCAGCCATGTGATACCTTTTATTGTTGGTGGTGATCATTCATTGATGTACCCAAACGTCGCTGCGATGACAGACGTTTATGGAAAAGGCAATGTGGGCGTCGTTCATTTCGATGCACATTACGATGCCGGCAAGTATGGCTTTGGACACCTGATCAACCATGGCATGCCTGTTTTCAGGTTGATCGAAGAAGACTTGGTCGAGGGCAAAAACTTTATTCAAGTCGCATTGCGCGGATACTACCCAGACGAAAAAGCATTTGAGTGGATGCGTTTGAATGGGTTCCGCTACCATACAATGGCGGAGATCGAACAACGCGGCTGGGATGCTGTTATGGAAGACGTCATCGCCGAGGCAAATGACGGGCCGGAGTATATCTATATTTCTTTCGACATCGACACCTTTGACCCGGCATTCGTACCTGGAACGGGTACGCCCGAGCCTGGCGGCCTGATGCCGCGAGAGGTTTTCCCAATTATTCGTCGCCTCTGCGCCGAGTCAAACGTGATTGGGTTTGAAATCGTTGAGCTCGCTCCGTTAATGGACCCAACCTACGTTTCCGCATTGAATGCCAACCGAACCATCAGGGAGTGTTTGACCGGTATTGCGATGCGCAAACAAGGATTGACCGAACCGGATTACAAAAGCCCACTCACTGTTTCGCACGGTCGGAATGACAATTAGACTTTCGGGTTGCTCGATCTCCCTAGTTGTCCTGACCGCTTTGGCCGCTCACTCCGAGCCACAGGAGATTTCGTGGTCTGATCTTCGGGAAGAGCGCCTTGTTGAGTGCTTTGATTTCTTGAATGATTACCTATCAAATCCGGGTTGCCTGCCGAGAGATTTGAGTGATCGCATGCTGTCAATGCAGATTGCTGAGTGCGTACCCGGGAATTCTAAACTGGAGGGAGATCTTGTTCGGATTGCTGGCTACGCTCACCCTCTTGAGTTCGAGTTCAAAAACGTAAAAAGATTTCTATTGATACCTCCACTGTCTCAGGGCTGCCGACATCCAACCGCCCCTCTTCCTGATCAAGTTATTTCGGTAGAGTATCCGGAGGGCGTCGACATAACAGCGGATCCCGTTTGGGTTACAGGTGAACTAAATATCCGACAAACTCAGAGTGAACTCGCTCCTTCAATCTACTGGATTGATGCTTCAGAAGTAATTTCAGCGACCATTCCTGACGTCACAGCTGCAGAGTGAGGCCATCCGCCGCCCGCAGACAAGCTACGGTTTGGGACACGATGCAGACGTTTGCCCTATCGGGACTGATGTCTACTTTGCGGACAAAGCCGTCGTTCGCCAAGAATGCACAAATGACCGCTTTCTGTCTCAGTGAACAAAGCAGAGAGTGTTGAAGTTTCGCCTCCAGGACGCCACCTCTTCTCCAACACTTTCGCCGTTGAGACCGCGTTTAACTTGTCTTTGCCCCGTAAAATTGGGCCACTACTTTGGTCGAGAGGGGGGAACAAGGGATGGCTCGGAAGCGATACTCGGACGAAGACATTCTG
>NZ_JBQFUP010000009.1:0-132432 GCF_056539265.1 Ruegeria sp. BC3 | reverse complement strand
GCTCTCCCATGATCCCCAACGGATACTGAACAGGCATCTCCCATCCAGCAAAATCAACCAACTTACCTCCCAACTCAACATGCAAAGAATGAAGTGGCGTGCGCTTTAATGCGGTCATATTGTTAACCTTTCAATCAGCGGGACTGGTCACGAACGACCATGACGGTGCAATGTGCATTACGCACAACACGCGCGAGGTTCGGGCCAATCTCATAGTTCGGGAAATCGCCTTTGGTCGACGCCATGACGATCAGGTCAAAGCCGTCCTTGTAGGCCAGCTTCAGAATTTCGCGGTAGACGCTGCCCTCTTCAACGTGGATTGCCACGTCGGAGGCATTGCCATGATCCAGAATAGCCTGAACCGCGCCCCGCACATGCTCTTTGGCGCCTGCGCCATAGTTGGCAGGAAGGTTCGGCAGCTGGATGATCTCGGGGATGACGGCAACCACATGCAGTTCAGCGCCATAGAACTTGGCCTGTTCCAATGCGAGCGGCAGGGCGTTCTTCCACGAACGGTCGTCGGTGTGGTCAATCGGCAGCAGGATTTTCGTGGCCATCTCGTCTCTCCTCGAGAAATGGAATTTGTTTCAAAGCCGGAGGGCCGGATCGGCCCCCCGTTTTTCTCAAGACCGGATTACTCGGCAGGCTTGCCACCTGGCTCTTCGGACTGACCGTTCGAGGCAAAGAACTCTTTCGTCAGTTTGAAGACGATCGGGCTCAGCAGGGCCAAGGCGATCAGGTTCGGGATAGCCATCATGGCATTCAGCGTGTCTGCCAGCAGCCAGATGAAGCCCAGATCCGCAGTTGCGCCGAAGTAGATCGCCACGATCCACAGGATGCGGTACGGCATCAGGGATTTCACGCCCAACAGGAACTCGACGCATTTCTCGCCGTAGAACGACCAGCCGAGGATGGTTGTGAAGGCAAAGATCGACAGTGCGATTGCGATCAAAGCACCGCCACCCGGGAGCGACGATGCAAACGCCAGTGAGGTCAAGGCCGCACCCGACTCACCAGATGTCCATGCACCTGTCGAGATGATCGCCAGACCGGTGATCGAGCACACGATGATGGTGTCGATGAACGTACCCAGCATCGCGATCAGACCCTGGTTGACCGGGCCTTTGGTCTCAGCTGCGGCATGCGCGATCGGAGCAGAACCCAGACCGGCTTCGTTCGAGAAGACGCCACGCGCCACACCAAAACGGATCGCAGCCCAGACTGCCGCGCCTGCAAAACCGCCTTCGGCTGCCGACGGGGTGAAGGCGTATGTGAAGACCAGCGACAGAGCGTGACCGATGTTGCCGATGTTGATGATCAGAACCAGAAGACCAGCGACGATGTAGGCGATCGCCATGGCCGGAACCAGTTTACCGGCAACGGCACCGATGCGAGTGATGCCGCCAAGGATAACGGCTGCGGTCAGGATCATCAGAACAACGCCAGTGACCGAAGTGTTCACGCCAAAGTTCGATTCCAGAACCTGCGCCACACCGTTGGCCTGTACGCCGTTGCCGATGCCAAAGGCCGCGATTGCGCCGAACAGAGCGAACGCTACGCCCAGCCAGGCCCATTTAGCGCCGAGGCCGTTCTTGATGTAGTACATCGGGCCGCCGACATAGTTGCCCAGCTCGTCCTTCTCGCGGTATTTCACTGCGCAGACAGCTTCGGCATATTTGGTGGCCATGCCCACCAGGGCGGTCATCCACATCCAGAACAATGCACCCGGACCGCCCAGGAAGACAGCAGTGGCCACACCGGCGATGTTACCCGTACCGATGGTCGCCGACAGCGAGGTCATCAGCGCGTTGAACGGGCTGATCTGCCCTTCGCCCTGACCCTCGCGGCCTTGGAACAGCAAGCTGAAACCCTTGCCGATACGCAGGATCGGCATGAATTTCAGCCCCACCTGCAGGAAGAAGCCGACGCCAAGGATGAGAACCAGCATAACCGGCCCCCACACGACGCCATTGATGGCCCCTACGATTGAATTTAACGCTTCCATGGATTCCCTCCCATTTGCGTTTGGTTATGCCCCGGTGGCGATGGCCCGTTGGCGGGCTTGCTTGAGGGCGGCAAAATCTTCGTCCGCATGGAACGACGAACGGGTCAGCGGGGTCGCCGACACGTGCAAGAAGCCCTTGGAACGCGCGATCTGTTCCAGTTGGGCAAACTCCTCCGGTGTCCAGAACCGGTCGATTGGGTGATGTTTCGGGGTCGGCTGCAGATACTGACCAACGGTCAGAAAATCGACCTGCGCCGCACGCAGGTCATCCATGACCTGCCGTACGTCATTCAGGCTTTCGCCCAGGCCCACCATCAGACCGGATTTGGTGAAAATCTCAGGGTTGGCGCGTTTTGCGTCGTCCAGCAGCCGCAGCGAAGTATAGTACCGCGCGCCGGGGCGTACCGTGGGGTAAAGATGCGGCACAGTTTCCAGATTGTGGTTGAAAACATCCGGCGCCGCTTCAAATACGATATCTGGGGCAGAGCCTTTGCCCAGAAAGTCAGGGGTCAGGACTTCGACCGTTGTACCAGGGTTCTGATGACGCACAGCGCGGATGGTCTGAGCGATGTGCTCGGCTCCGCCATCCGCCAGATCATCGCGGTCGACCGACGTGATCACCACATGGCGCAAGTCCAGCTTTTTGACCGCCGCCGCGACGCGGCCCGGCTCGAACGCATCCAGAGCATCGGGGCGGCCAGTGGCAACGTTGCAGAAGGAACAGCCGCGGGTGCAGACCTCGCCCATGATCATCATCGTGGCGTGACGCTTGGACCAGCATTCGCCGATATTGGGGCATGCCGCCTCTTCGCACACCGTCGCCAGATTGTGGTCGCGCATCAGGCGGCGGGTTTCGTAATACTCAGGGCCGTCGATTTTTTTCTTGCGAATCCACTTGGGCTTTCGCGGGATGACACTGTCGGCCTTCTTGGCCTTCTCAGGGTGACGCGGGCGAAGCTGGATGGTCATCTGGCTGTCCTCACTCAGGCGTGGATCGCACGGCCCATGGCGTCGAGGCAGGCTTCCTTGACCGCCTCACCCATGGCCGGGTGCGCATGACAGGTTGCGGCAACCTCGGCGACAGTGGTGTTTTTCGTCATGGCCAGAACAAGCTCGGCGATCAGATCGCCGCCATGGGCTCCGCAGATATGCGCACCCAGGATCTTCCCATCGGGATCGGCCAAAACCTTGACTGCACCATCTGTTTCGCCAGTCGACCGCGCGCGCGAGTTCGCCATGAAGGCAAATTTGCCGACTGTGTATTCGGTACCTGCCTCTTTCAGGGCCTCTTCCGTCAGACCGACCGAGGCGACTTCGGGGTCGGTGTAAACAACACCCGGAACAGTGTTGTAATCAACGTGACCGCCCTGCCCTGCAAGCATTTCAACGCAAGCGACGCCGTCCTCTTCGGCCTTGTGGGCCAGCATCGGACCGGGGACGCAGTCGCCGATCGCATAGATGCCGGGAACCGAAGTGCGGAAGCTGCCATCCACCTGGACAAAGCCGCGCGGGTCCAGAGCTATCCCCAGTTCTTCCAGCCCCAGCCCGCGCGTTACAGGTCGGCGTCCGACGGCGATCAGAACCTTGTCGGCCTCGATCACCTCTTCCTTGTCTTTACCGACCCGATCCAATGTGAGCGTCAGTCCGGCGCCGGTCTTTTCGATGGACTTCAGCGCGCGCGCCAGCTGGAACTTCAACCCGCGCTTGCTGAGCGCACGCTGCGCCAGTTTCGCAATCTCGCCATCGATCCCGGGCAGAACGCGGTCGAGGTATTCCACGACAGTGACCTTCGCACCCAAGCGAGCCCAGACCTGTCCCAGTTCCAATCCAATGACACCGGCCCCAACAACGACCAGATGATCCGGGACGGTGTCCATCGCCAGTGCGCCCGTCGAGCTCAGCACATCTGCTTCGTCAATCTCGATCCCGTTCAGCGGTGTCGGCTCTGAACCGGTCGCAATCAGGATATTCTTGGCTTCAAAAATATCGTCGCCAACCTTGACCTGACCATCCGCTGGAATGCTGGCCCAGCCTTCAATCAGCTCAACACCATTCTTTTTGAACAGAAATCCGATGCCTTTGGTCAGATCGCCGACGATCTTGTCTTTACGACCCATCATCGCGCCCAGATCAACGCTGGCCCCCTCGACCGCAATGCCATGGGAGGAGAGGTGTGCAAGTTCGGCATATTTGGCCGAGGAGGTCAGCAGCGCTTTGGAGGGTATACACCCCACATTCAGACAGGTTCCGCCAAGAGCACCGCGTCCTTCCACGCAGGCCACTTTCATGCCCAGTTGGGCGGCACGGATTGCAGCAACATATCCGCCGGGGCCGCCCCCGATGACGATGAGGTCGTAGATGCTCATTGGCTGTTCTTTCAGTAGATCGGATGGTTGGCGCACAGGGCGCGCACTTTCTCGCGGGTTTCGGCTTCGACGGTCGCGTCCCCCTCGGGAGAGTTCGCCAAGGCGTCCAGTACGTCGCCGATCAGGTGGCCGATTTGCTTGAACTCTTCCGGTCCAAACCCGCGGCTGCAACCCGCGGCGGTTCCAAGACGGATCCCGCTGGTGACTGTCGGCTTTTCCGGATCACCCGGCACGCTGTTCTTGTTGCAGGTAAACCCGGCACGCTCCAGCGCGGCTTCGGCGTCCTTACCGGTGACCCCCAAGGGCCTCAGATCGACTAGCATCAGGTGGTTTTCAGTACCACCCGAGACGATGTCACAGCCACGCGCCATCATGACGTTCGCCAGAGCCGATGCGCTGTCCACAACGCGCTGCATGTATTCCTTGAACTCAGGCTTGAGCGCCTCGCCGAAGGCAACAGCCTTGCCAGCGATCACGTGCATTAAGGGGCCACCCTGCAAACCCGGGAAAACGGCCGAGTTGATCTTTTTCGCCAACGCCTCGTCATTTGTCAGAATGATCCCACCGCGCGGCCCGCGCAGGGTTTTGTGAGTGGTCGAGGTGACCACATGCGCATGACCGATTGGCGAAGGGTGCAGCCCGGTCGCAACCAGTCCTGCGATATGGGCCATATCGGCCAGCAGCCAAGCGCCAACCTCGTCGGCGATTTTGCGGAACCGTGCAAAGTCGATCTTTTGTGAATAGGCTGATGCGCCCGCGATGATGAGCTTGGGCTTTTCGGACTTGGCCAACGCCTCGACCTGATCATAGTCAATCAGCCCCGCTTCGGTCAGGCCATACTGAACCGGGTGGAACCATTTCCCGGACTGGGCTGGCTTGGCACCATGGGTCAGGTGACCACCGGCATCCAGAGACATGCCAAGGATCGTATCGCCGGGGCTGAGCAGCGCCAATTTGACGGCTCCGTTCGCCTGAGCGCCAGAGTGTGGCTGAACATTCGCGAATTCGCAGCCGAACAGTTTCTTGAGGCGCTCGATTGCCTCAACCTCAACCTCATCCACATACTCGCAACCGCCATAATAACGACGACCGGGGTAACCTTCGGCATACTTGTTGGTGAGTACGGAACCCTGCGCATCGATCACTGCCTGCGAAACGATGTTCTCGGACGCGATAAGCTCGATCTGTTCGGCCTGGCGTTTGCCCTCACGTGCAACCGACGCGGCGATGACGGGATCTGCATCCTTGAGTGACTTTGTAAACACGATTTCCTCCCTCATACTCGAATCCCAAGTACGAAATTTTGTTTCCTATAGTGGAATTCTGTCCCTTAAGGCAACGGGTATCTCGAATTTGTGAAGTTGTTTAAGTGCGGGGAAATAGGTAACCTGCGGAAAATCAGGGAGATTTCTATGACCGATGACAACCTGAACGACGCCATCGGACCGGAAGATCAAGACGAAGGCGCAGCTTTGGGGCGCTCGATCAGGGACGCGCGCCGGGCAAAAGGGTGGACTTTGGAAGAAGCTGGACGGGCCGCGGGAATCGGTCGCTCGACGCTTTCAAAGATCGAAAACAACCAGACGCGCCCCAGCTTCGATATTGTCCGAAGACTGACGCAAGCACTGGACATGAGCACCCCGCAATTGTTCCTGCAGTCGGGTCAAACCGGCATATCAGGACGTCGCGATTTCACGCCCAAAGGTTCTGGCGAAATGCGCGATACACCCACCTATCTGCACGAGTTGCTGTGCCCTGAACTCACCAGCAAACGGATGCTGCCCTATATCGCAACGATCAAAGCGCGCGACGTATCCGAATTTGAAAACTGGATCCGGCACACTGGTGAGGAATTCATGTACGTGATCAGCGGAGAACTGATCTTCGTCTCGGAGCACTATCGACCTTTGCCAATGAAGGCTGGTGACTCGTTGTATTACGACAGTGGCATGGGGCACGGCTGCCTTTCGACCAGCGAAGAAGACGCGCGTGTTTTGTGGGTGTCGCTGGAATAGCTATTTACCTGAAGTATCGAAGGACCAACTGTTAAAGCAAGAACCGGACCGGTTGCTGAGCGTTGAACTAAAACCGCGCCTAACCGAACTCCGCTCTTATTCGGCCATTCTGTGGGAAGGCATCCAGGTCTCGGGTTTTTAATCCACCGCAAGTTGGCTGGCCTTAAATAGTCCAGAAAATCGTATACTTCCCGAATAATTCACCAAATGCTATGTGTCGATGCATCAATCGGAAGAATGGTGCTATGAACTCACTAACAAGAATAACCCGAGGGATAGGGGTCGCTTTCAAAGATGGTCGGGTCAAAGGCCTTCTGGCCTTTACGACCGGCATGATCTTATGGGCGTCGATTTTCTACCACTACGTCGAAGGGTGGAGTTGGCTCGATTCCATTTATTTCTCGGTCGTGACTATATCGACGGTGGGATTTGGCGACTTTTCTCCTGAAACGGCAGCGGGGAAAATTTTTACGATGGTGTATATCATCGTTGGCCTCGGCATTTTCGTGACCGCAGCGACCACAGTTGCGGACACGATCCTGTCCCAGGACGACGAAAAAGCCGAAAAATAAAGCCAAAACGCGTTCACACTTAGACCCTCCATCGGCTGCGCAGTTCAGAGCCGCGGCCCGGCACAACGCGTGAGTTCAGGGTGCTAGCGCCCTCTAAAATATAAATAATATACATATCGTGTTTTTTGAGTGTAACATTCAGAAAACAAACACTGGAGGGATGGTATGGAAAAGACCCAGGACGCGAAGATTGTAGATCTCGCGATAAGACTGCTGTTTCTCGGATTATTCCTCTACAGCGCGCTGGTAATGGTTGCACCGCTGGCAAGTGTGGTCATTTGGGCGACGATCCTGTGCGTTGCCCTCTACCCTGCCTTCGACTGGCTGCAGTCCAAATTGGGAGGGCGCAAGAAACTCGCCACCACGATCCTGGTTCTGCTGGGCCTTGTTCTGACTTTGGGGCCGGTCGCAACGGCGGTATCCGGAGCTGCCGAGCTTGGATCTGATTTTGCGGAACAAGCGGACAAGGGCGAGTTAAAAATCCCACCGGCCCCCGAGGGTCTCAATGAACTGCCGCTGGTCGGAAACAAGATCGCCGAAGTCTGGGGCTTGTTCGAACGAAACCTCGATGGTGCGCTTGCCAAGTACGGCGCTCAGATTCTTGAGGTCACCAAATCCCTGTTCGGAAGAGTTCTGAGCATCGGGCTTGGGCTCTTGGCACTGGCTCTGTCCGTTTTGATCATGGGCGCCCTTTTCAGCCCCGGGCCAACTCTGGTGCAAGGTCTTCAGCGCTTTGCCAACCGGGTATTTGCACCCCGTGGCGGCGAATTCGTGACACTGGCCGGCGCAACGATCCGCAATGTGACAAAGGGTGTGATCGGCGTGGCTGCGATTCAGGCGGTCGTCGTTTGGGTTTTGTTGGCGCTGTTCGGGATAGGCTCGGCCGCCACACTGGCATTCATCTGCCTGATCCTCTCGATCATTCAGATCGGGCCCGGCCTGGTTCTTTTGCCGGTCATCATCTACGCCTGGAGCACCATGTCCGGCGGTACAGCGTTGATCTTCACGATACTGGCTATTCCCGTCGCGATTATGGACAGTTTCTTGAGGCCTGTGTTCATCTCCAAAGGTCTTGAGACCCCGATGCTGGTCATTCTGATCGGTGTTCTCGGCGGTATGATGGCGTACGGACTGATCGGCATCTTCATGGGTCCGGTTCTGTTCGCGGTGTTTTATGAACTGTTCAAGGTCTGGATCGACGCACCCGCAGAGGCCGAGAGCGCTGCTGAAGGAGCGGCGGAATGAGAAAGACCATTTGGACCACTCTGGCCGTCATACTTGTCTTCCTGATCTGGTACCTTGTTGCTGACCGAAAAACGCCGTTTACCGGGAACGCCCGCGTGAAAGCCATCGCGACCCAGATCGTTCCGCAAGTCACCGGAACAGTGACCGAGGTTCTTGTCGAAAACGGTCAGGTCGTCTCGGCCGGTGATGTTCTGGTTCGGATCGACTCGCGGCCTTACGAAATTGAACGCGACAAGGCGGAAGCTGATCTTGAAGCAGCCACGCAAGAGGTGGGCGCGTCCTCGGCTGAGGTGAGGGCCGCACAAGCCAAGCTTGCGAGGGCTCAGAGCGATCTGGATACGATGCGCATTCAGACCGAACGTGTTTTCACGCTGGAAAAGAAAGGACTGATCGCCGTCTCGAAGGCTGATGATGCCCGAGGACAACTGGCAGAGTCTGAGGCGAATTATGAGAACGCCAAAGCGGATCTGGAAAAAGCAAAGCAACGGTTGGGCGACGACGGGGTTGAAAACCCAAAAATCCAGCGTGCACTGGCTGCCTTGGCGGATGCCGAGCTAAACCTTGAATGGACGGAACTGCGTGCTCCGGCGACAGGTGTTATTTCCAATCTGCTCATTGCACCCGGAACGTATGCGCGATCTGGTCAGGATCTGCTGACGTTTCTGGATGCGACAGATGTTTGGATTGAGGCGTATTTTACCGAAAACAACCTCGGCCGTGCTGGGGTGGGGTCCCCAGTTGACGTCGTGCTGGACATGCATCCGGGTCAGATTGTTCCGGGCGTGATCGAGAGCTTCAGCGCGGCCGTGTCCCTGAGCGGTGGCGATGAACCCGGTCAATTAGCGAGCCCACCAAGCACCAAGGGTTTCTTACGCGAACCCGAGCGGTTCCCGGTTCGGATCGTCCTGCCGGGATATGAGGCCGGAAATGCCGAAGACGATCTGCGCTTTCAACTCAACGGGCAGGCCGATGTGATCATGTACCTGAGCGACAACTCCCTGCTGAATGTCGTCGGTCGGACCTATATCCGTTTGGTCTCAATCCTGTCTTATGCCTACTGAGGACCAAAAATCCGTTGCTCGGCTCGCGCTGGGTGTCACCGGCGTGTTCGCTTTGGGCTTGTTTCTAGGGTGGCCGCTGGCCGTTGTAGGGGCAGTCTTTACCGCGCTGTTCCTGCAAGCCCCCGCCGCACTGCCATTGGCGGCATTCGCGAAGCTGTTTGTTTTCTCGATAGGATTGATGTTCATCGCTTTTCTGGTGTCGTCAGTCTTCGCGCCCTACCCGGTGGTCTTTCTGATCTTGGTGGCGATTGGGATCATCCTTTCCTTCACGTGGTCCGTTTCCGGGGCCGGAGTTCTGCCCGGCGTCATAGCCCTGATGGGGGCTTTGATGATCCCCAACCTTGTTTTGCAATCGCAGGATCTGGCTCTGGTGCTCGTGTTCTGGATACCGTTGAACCTGCTCTTTGCAGGTTTTGTATCGACACTGATGTTTGTGTTGATACCAGCTGAACCTCAGACAGCGGCCGAAAAGAAAGCCGATGCGGCACCGGACTTTGACCCATTTCGGCGGATCGTCAGAATGTCCCTTGTGACGGTTCCATTTGCCATAGCGTTTTTTGTTTCCGGCGCGTCGGCCTTGTTGGTTCTGTTCTTTGTCGCCCTTCTGAGCCAACAACTGGCGGCCATGCCGTCAATGGGTCGAGCGGTCGCAAAAGCCATGTTGACGGCAAACCTTTTGGGGGCAGCGGTGTCGATTGTCTGTTACGAGATCAACGTTATCGCGCCGGTTATCCTGACACCTATATTGCTGAGTCTGTTCGTCTGCTTCGCACTCGGAGCACTTGGCAAATCCAAGATTCCGCTGGCCGCAGCAGCCGGATCCGCGCTGACAACGGTTCTGATTGTTTATGGTGGTTCGATTGCACCTTTTTCGGACGAAGCGGACGTCAAAAGCATCACGCGTGTATTGCAGGTCGCCAGCGCTGCTGTCTTCGTGATCATCGCCTATGTCATCGTAGACGAGTTCTGGCCTGAGAGAAAACGCGAACTTGCCCACTGATCCAAAAGGCACAGCGGCAATACATCGAAGCTGCAGGTTGCTGAGACGGAAATTGGACCGCCACGTCCCTGTTTGACCGGTCAATCCGCTGTACAAAACCTGTTCAGCACATTGCGGGTGATCTGCTCTACCTGTTGATCCTTGCAAATCAGTCCCATGACCCATTCACATGTCCCGGCCGTGAAGACTTCTCCCTTGCCGCGTTGCCAATGCAGGATGACACCGTTTCCGCGCTTGCTGCGATCCAGATTCTCTGGCGTATCGGCTCCGAATTGCGCCTTCGCTTTGAACCGCGCGTCCTCGTCACCGATGTATATGGTCTCACCCCAAATTCCGTGGTCAGGTTCGATGTTGGTCGCCAGCCCCATCGCCAGGATCACCATGTTCGGATCAGCACCATCTTTTCCCGTGGCAAAGGGCAGGCCATCCTCCATCTGGTAATCCACCCCGTCGACCTCGTAACCGAATATGCGTGCGCCGGCCCCCAGTTGGTCGCCATATCCCAGTTGGGTTCCCGCCAGTGCCCAGTGATCCGGACGGTACACAGTGAAACCGCCGCTGCCCTGCCCCACGCAGCGTCCAAGCCCTGCGTATACGCCCTTGAGGCCATTCGCCCCAAAGGTTCGGGCTCCGGGCCAATTGACCGGGGGGACTTCCCATGCGGCGGTGACCAGATGCTCTTGATCCGTTCCCACTAACGGGTCCCGATCGGCCTTGTATTTGTAGCAGACCTGAGTGCGCCCCTCATCCTCGATGCGCGTTTGCCATAGGAAGTTCCCCGCAAACCGCGCCACTCTGCCGCCGTTCTCGGTGAAACGGTCCACCGATCGGCGCATGTTGGCAGACCAGTATTCGTCATGCCCGACGAAGACCGCGCAATTGTAGCGATCCAGAAGATCCGGCTGGGCCTCAAGATCATGCTGCGTGGCGATATCATATTCGAACCCCTCCGCCTCGAGCCAGCGGGCGAAATGCCGTTCGTAGCTGGCCCAGCCCGCGGACGCGTATTTCTTGGAATAGCCATAGGCATAGGCCCACTCCATATACGGATAACGCACCATGTTTCCGGGGGTATGAGGCATCTCGGGCACGGCACGCGGTGCACCGGCTGGAAGTTTGCAAAAGCCGCGGCTCCAAGGGCGTTGGGTCGAGACCACTGGCGAGAACGCGTTCCTCTCCGGTCCGGTGATCCCCTCGTAATGGTTCGAACCACCCCAGCAGTTGTAGGCGAGCCAGGTACCCGTCGCGCAAATCAACACCATACGCGGCGCTGGGGTATTGATGTCGCTACGGACGAGGATCAGGTGATGCTCTTCGACACGGTCGCCATCCCGTTCAGCGGATAACGTGATCAAGTATCCGCCGGGACGCCAGTCAGCTGGGATAGTAAACTGATGGCTGAACTGCCAATCGCACCCTTTGACTGAGCAATCATCAGGCGTCTCCTGATGGCACCCGGTCAAACCTTCCTGCCGCAATAGCGGTTCATAGACCAACCCGTCCCGCCCAACTTCAAAGTCCCATTTCTCGGCAGTGGTCGAAACATGTAGCGCCACGGTTTCACCCGGCGCATAGGACATGCGGGGCGTGTAGCCCCAGATCTCCAGCACGGCGTCGTCCCGAGTTGGCCCGATGTAGTAGTTGTCCAGGATATGCCGCGCCTTGGCGCGGGTGCGGGGCGTCGTGGCGGGCGATAGTCCTTCTGAAGACGTCATTTTCACCTATTCCGGCAGGTATTTTTCCGACCAGCTTTCGCTGGTCGCACCGGTTTCGATCATGGTCGCAATACGTTCCTCGGAGAAGCCCAATTCCAGAAGAATCCGGCAGGTATCCGCACCATATTTTGGCATCGGCCTTGGGACGGTGATCATTGCGTTGGATGGGCGCACCGCGTTGGGGGCAACCAGATCGCACCAACGGCCCATCGGATGCAGATCATGGCGGATGGCGCTGAACGTGCCTTGGTTCAAATCAACCTCGCCTGAGCTTTCAAGTTGCAATGCTGCGTCGCGCGTGTCGTGCAAAGAGCCCAGCGGTATGACCGTGGACGAAGAACCGGCAAAGACATTAGCCCAATAGGCGGCAGGGCGGGCAGCAAAGCGTTCGGCCAGCGATCCGGTCAAACTTCCTTCGGGCAGATCAGCTAAATCCGTAAGCTCGGCAACCGCGCGTAAAGCGCCCTGCTTTTCTGTTGGCGCAGCAAAGAACATCCAGCCGTCTGCAGCCCGGTAACAGTGATAGAATGGACCCCAGCCCAGCGCCTCTCTGCCCGCGGGCTCGTCAAAGGGCTCGCGCCCGTCAAAATCGTACATCAGCTGTGCCTGGATCAGGTTACCTGCAGCGGCCAAAGCCGCGCGGGCGATACCGCCTTTGCCGGTTCGTTCCAGCTGCAGCAGCGCAGCCCCCAGCGCGACACAGGCGCAGTACCCGGTCAGAACGTCTATGGTTCCAAAATGAGCGTGTTCTTCCGGCGTTTGCATACCGCCCCCAAATCGGAGCATGACCCCGGTCGCCGCTTGCGCAAGATCGTCATAGCCCAAGTGGTCTGACTTCGGGCCACGCCCCGGGCCGCCAAAGGCGTCCAGCTGCACCAGTATCAGACGTGGGTTGATCGCGGCCAATCGCTCCTCGTCCAGTCCCAGCGCATCCCGCTGCTCGTCTGTTCCATTCATTGTGATGACATCGCTGTCGGCAATCAGACGGTGCAATGCGTCCTGCCCATCCTCACTGCGCAGGTTCAACAGAATGCTATCCTTCCCACGGTGGGCGTGCAGGCCGAACACCACGGTGTTCCAGGGATCAACCGAGGGATCGACGGGCTGGACGGACGTCACCTTGGCTCCGAACCGGGCAAGGGTCGAGCCAATGGTTGGCCCTGCGATCACGTTGGTCAGATCCAGAACCTTTAGCCCATCAAGCCAGCCATTGTTCCTTGTGCCGACGACGCCGGATCGTTTTGGTTCCGCCAGAATGTCGGCAATCGGCGCACTGTCCGGACTTGGGCCCGGTCGCTTGTCCAATGCGCCTGCGTCGCCTGTAAGCCATGCAACATTGCCCATCTGCCGCATCTTTCCATAGCGCGAATCATCCACCTCAACGACCAGCCCCGAGGCCAAGGCATGTGGATCGGTCAACCATTCCTGACTAAACCGCTGCGCGGTGGCCGGTGCTTTGGCCGCACCAAACAGCGCCTCCCACTCGTCCGAAGGGCGCGTTAGAAACGCCGCCTTCATTGCCGAGGATACGCGCTCGCGGTCCTTGTCGCCCACGGGATAGTTCCGCAGCGACCATTCGTCCGGCCATTCAGCCTTGTCCAGATACGCGTCGAAATCGGGCAGGTCGTCTGCCAACTCTTCTAACCCCAACGTCTCGAGCACACGGCGCGGGTGGGTCCTCACACTGCCAGCGACGACGTAGAACCCACGCCCGTCGGCACAGGTATAGGTGCGGTAGAACGGGTCGAGGAACTCTTCCAATTCGGCAAAGCTCAGGTCCATCGGCAACCCTTCGGCCGAGCGCCTATCCAGTTCTACCTCTCGCGGGGATTTGTAACGATCAGGATAGTCCTCGATCTGCTCGCAATTGTAGACGAGCCCCTCCAGCAACGCTGCCGCCAGCGGCACCTCGATATGCTCGCCGCCATTGTCGTCGCGGGCAAGCAACGCGAATTGAACCGCCATGGCCCCAAATGCCGATCCGTAAGCCGAAGCCAATGTCAAAGGTGTGAACGACGGGTTTATCCCCATCAGACGGCGGTTCAATCCCATGTCGGTGAATTGACCCGTGCGCGCGGCAATGATCGCCTCCCAAGCGGGAAGGTCGGCCAGCGCCGGGTCCGTGGATGCAAAACCCGGTAGCGAAAGCGAAACGATACGCGGGTTGATCGCCCGCAGGTCCTGCGGTCCAAGCCCCAGCCGCTCCATAACTCCGGGGCGAAAATTCTCGATCACCACGTCTGATCGGGCGATCAGATCCTGTGCAGTGGCAAGGCCTTCACGCGTTTTGAGGTCCAGCGTCGCCGCAGTTTTCCCACGCGATAGCATGTCGGTCGCCGGTTCTTTCAGCCGCGGACCACCAGGCGGATCGATGCGGATCACCTCTGCCCCCATATCGGCCAACATCATGCCAACGAGTGGCCCAGCCAAATATTGTCCAAAGTCGAGAACCCGGATGTGCTCCAATGGGCGCGTATTCATGTCGATCTCTCTAATCACGGGAACAATTCTCCCTGTTGAGACCGAAACTAGGGGCGCAGGCGTCACCAAAACTGCGCCAATCCCGACAAAAATGGCGCAGTTTTGACACTGTGCGTGTTTGGACGTGAGTGCCTTATGGGCTACGGGACCTTTAGGCCGCAAAACCTCCATAGGGTGTTTGACCCGGAAAAGTCTATCAAGCGGATTGCGGCACCGCGTTCAAGCCGCAGCTTTCAACCCGAGTATGGCCCGCGCTTGCTCAACTGTCGCGACCCTGCGGTCATACCGAGCGCAGATTTCAACGGTTCGCCTGACGAGCCCCGCGTTTGAGGGCGCCAACGTATGCCGATCCAGCCTAACGTTATCTTCCAGACCGGTTCGCGCATGACCGCCTGCGGAAATCGCCCAATGGTTCAGAACCTCTTGTTGCGCCCCAATCCCCGCTGCGCACCACGGCGCACCCGGAAACAGCCGGTTTACTGTTTTCACATAGAAGTCAAAGACCTCCTGATCCGCTGGCATCGCGTTCTTCACACCCATGACAAACTGCACATAAGGCGTGTCTTTGAGCTGCCCCTTCTTGTGCATCTCGGCGGCCTTCAGGATGTGGCTTAGGTCAAAGGCTTCAATCTCTGGCTTGACCCCGTAGGTCACCATCTCTGCGGCCAGCCAGTCGACCAGATCTGGCGGGTTTTCATAAACACGTGTCGGGAAGTTGTTCGATCCAACAGATAACGAGGCCATGTCGGGCCGCAACGGAAGCATGCCACCGCGTGTTTTACCCGCACCGGAACGACCGCCTGTCGAAAACTGGATGATCATTCCGGGGCAGTGTTTCTCGAGCCCCTCTTTCAATCGCGCAAACTTATCGGGGTCGCTGGACGGTGTTTCATCATCATTGCGCACATGGGCGTGACAGATCGTGGCCCCTGCCTCAAACGCGGCCTGCGTGCTTTCGATTTGCTCATCGACCGAAATGGGCACTGCGGGATTGTTGGCTTTGGTTGGCAACGATCCGGTGATCGCAACACAGATGATACAGGGCTCTGTCATGTCACGCCTCTTTCGGGGCCAGAACGAAATCGAACTCGACATCCCAATAGGGACCGTCAAAACCAACTTCTTGTGACCGCACCGGGTCATCGACGCGGTTGAATTCTGCGATCAGGCTTTCTTTGACGCCAAATACAGCGTCCGAATTGATGTATTCGTCATCGGGGTCAAAGATATGGGTGGTCAGATCATCAAACCCTTCTTTCGAAACAATGTAATGCAGATGTGCCGGTCGATAGGTGTGCCGACCGAGGCGGTGCAGCAGATCGGCGACCGGACCGTCATCTGGAATCGAGTAATTCTTGGGGCGAACGGCCCGGAACCAATACGTGCCGTCCGCTCCGGTCGTAAAGACACCGCGCAGGTTGAAATCGGGCTGAATGCCTTTCTGCTGCACGTCGTAAAACCCGTCATCATTGGCCTGCCAGACATCAATCTTGACGCCTTCCAGCGGGTTTCCATCCACATCCCTGACACGGCCACGCACGACCATATCCTCACCTTTCTGGTCGAGGCAGATGTTATGCCCCATCTCGTATTCCGGAGCGCCTCCTACATGGAAGGGACCAAGCACGGTGTTCTCTGAGGCACCGGTTGGGCGACGAGAATTCACGGCATCCACCAACATCGATACGCCCAATACGTCAGACAGCAGAATATACTCCTGCCGCCAGTCATCGCACATTTGGCCGACCTTGGTCAGGAACATGATCGCCTCGAACCACTCCTCTTGCGTTGGCTCAATTTCCTTCACGGCTTCATGCAGCTTGCGGGTGATGACCTCCATCACCTCTTTCAGCCGTTCGCTTTCAGCATTCTTGTTCCGCGCAGCAACGACCTCGGCCGAGTTTTCCTCGGTGAAGTATCCCATCTCATGCGAGTCCATTGTGACCTCCTAACCTGTACAAATGTGATCCGGATTTGCTTATCGCGAAAGGATTTTGGTCAAAGCCCGGCGCAGTTCAGCCTCGGCATCCTCAACCATGTCAGCTGAACGCCAAGCGACATGCTGATCTGGGCGCACAACGAGACAGCCTGTGTCCGAGACCTCGGACGCGCGGGCCCAATCACCGGCATGATCGACATAGGTTTGACGAGGGCCAATGACATGGCAGCGAATAGGCATCCCGAGCTCCTTCGACACGGTCTTAGCAGCGGCCACCCACGCTTCGCCCCCGATGCCAGTGAGCACTGTGAACTCTCCACGGCCGCAAAGATCCAGCGTCGAGTGCTTGTTGCCTGTGTCATGATCAAAGACCCACACATGAGGAATGCGTGCGCCGGGCCATGTTGTCGGCTGATAATGCAGCTCGGCGTCCAGATCGAAGCCTGGGTTAGGTTGACCATCGGTTTCAATCGCGCAGGAGTCGTAGCGCTGGTTCATTTCGACACCATGGGCGTCAAACTCATACTTTTTGAACGCTATCGCCTCACGAATAGCCTTTCGTTGAGCGGCGGCTTCGGGTGTTGACCCGGTGCGGGCCTCGAGGTTGCTTTGCATGACTTGCGGGTCGACACCTTCGGCCATGCCCAGCGCTTCAAAGATCGGTCCGAACTCACCGATCGACTGATTGGCCCGCGTTACAATCTGTTTTGCAACTGGCGCGCGTTCTTCGCTGTAGCTGTCCAATAGCCGCTCTCCGGCATGGCCTTTCAGCACGGCCGCCAATTTCCATGCGAGATTGAAGCTGTCTTGAATCGACGTGTTTGACCCCAACCCGTTAGAGGGCGGATGGCGGTGGGCCGCGTCACCCATGATAAAGACGCGGTCCTTTTGCATATGCGTCGCGTACATGTTGTTGACGGTCCAGGTGTTGGCGCTGATCAGTTCGATCTCAAGCTCGGGGTCGCCGACAAGCTGACGCGCGACCTGCGTGGCCATGGTCTCATCAACTTCGGGGGCTGGTTGGTTGATGTCGTAGCCCCAGACAATCAGCCATTCGTTCCACGGACGAACCATGCGGACCAGACCCATGCCGATGCCGCCCACATTCGCCCCAGGCTGCATCACCCAATACAAGACCGAGGGGCGATGTGCGACGTATTTGCTGAGATCCGCGCGGAACAGGATGTTCATGGACCCACCAACGCCCATCTGACCTTCGAACGGCAGCCCGGCATGTTCGGCGACCAACGAATTGCCCCCATCCGCGCCGACAAGGTATTTCGACCGGATCGTGATTTCCTCACCCGACAACCGATCCAGGCATGTCGTAGTCACACCGTCCGCGTCTTGTTCGTGACGCAAATACTCTGTGCTCATCCGGGCCTGCGTGCCTCGGCGGCAGGCCGTTCCGAACAGGATCGGTTCCATGAACGTCTGGGGCAGATCATTCATCATGGTCGGGCTGGACAGCAGGTGTTCGGCCTTGGACAAAGGGTGATTGCCCCAGCTTTTCATGCGTCCGATTTCCTCACCGGCGAGGCTTTCGCAGAACACGTTTTCGCCCATCAGATCCTGATGCGCGGCGTGCATATAGGCTTCGGCCTCGACCTCTTGACCAAGATCGCGCAACACCTCCATCGTGCGCTGGTTGGTGATATGCGCGCGCGGCGTATTCGCCAGCCAGCGATAGCGGTTGATGACCATGTTCTCGACACCGTAGCTGGACAGCAAAGCCGCGGTTGCAGACCCAGCCGGTCCGGTTCCGATGATCAGGACATCTGTTGTGATGGTGGCCATGTTACGCCTCCCTCTGTTTGTCAGATTGAATTGAGTTGGAGCCGCCTTTTGAGTGCGTCAGCACAAGGCGACGGCGCACAGGGAATATCTGCAGCCCCGTTTTCTCCGAGATCAGCCCCCACAGACCGCGTGGCGCAAAAAGCATGACCGCAATCCCGATCAGCCCAAGCACCATAAGGTACCAGGAGCCATAGTCAGCCAGCAGGCTCTGCAGGATGAAGAAGATCAGCACGCCCAGTATCGGGCCTTCGATGGTGCCGATGCCTCCGATCACGACGATAAAGATCACATAGGCTGTCCAGTCGGTGACCGAGAAGGCCGCATCAGGCGAGATCCTTAGCTTTTGCACATAGATCAATGCGCCGGTCAGGCCTGTCCCGGCGGCTGAGACAAGGTAGACCAGCCACTTCATCCGCACCGCATCAACGCCGACGGATTTCGCCGCTTCGACATTGTCGCGGACCGCAGCCAGCGCCAGCCCGCGCTTGGTTCTGAGCAGCCAGTAGATGCCTGCAATCGTTGTGATCACCAGCGCCAAGGCGAGCCAATAGGTCAGAATATCCCGCGCAGCGGCACCTCGGACATCAAAGGCGGTCTGTATCCACTCGGTCGCCCACATTTCGCGCGTTGCGGTGCGCGGCAACGACGTTCCGGTGCCGCCGCCTAGCACCTTCCACTGAGCAACCAGCAGACGCATCACTTCGGCGATGACCCATGTGCCAATGGCGAAATAGGCCCCTTGCAAGCGAAAGGCAAAGAAGGCTGTGGGAACGGCGACGATCAAGGCCGCGATCCCACCCAGCAGAATTGCGGGAACCGGGTCCATGCCCCACAGGATGACACCGCCGAACATGGCGTAGGCCCCCATTCCGACAAAGGCCTGCTGGCCGACGGAAACGAGCCCGCCATATCCCGCCAGCAAGTTCCAGAACTGCGCCAGAACCAGCATCGTGAAGATGAAGAACAGATCCTGTATTAGCCCTCGGCTGGCAAATGTCGGCAGCAGCACGAACAGGATGATCAGGGCAACACAGAAAGCTCCGGCGCTATAAGACGCGCGGGTCTGTGTCTGAACTCGGTACATCGAAGTATCAGCCATTAGTCCACCGCCCTTGGAAACAGGCCTCTGGGTTTGATCAGAAGCACGACAAGAAAGGCCAGGTGTCCGGCCAGAATCTGCCATTCAGGATTGATCGCGGCCCCAACGGTCTGAGCGACTCCGATGATAATGCCGCCTGCCAGCGTACCCCAAAGGCTGCCCAGACCGCCGATAATGACCGCCTCAAATGCGTAGATCAGGCGCGCGGGGCCGATATTTGGGTCAAAGTTCGCGCGCATTCCCAGATAAAGCGCAGCCAAAGTCACAACCAGCATCGCGATGGCCGTCGCGGTGGCAAAGATACGCTCGGGTCGAATGCCCATAAGGCCCGCTGTCACCGCATCATCCGAGGTTGCGCGAAAAGCCCGACCCAATTCCGTGCGATAGAAAAGCTGGTTCAGGCCCACGATGACAAGGATCGCCGAGGCAAATGTAAGCAGCGGCAAAACACCCAGGTTCAGCCCGCCCATCTGCACCGAAGCCGTGGCAATCTCGCCTGCCGGTAGACGTTGGCTATCGGCCGAGAACCCTTCGAGCAGAGCGTTCTGCAGAACAACCGACAAGCCGAAGGTTACCAGAAGCGGCGGCAGGATATCAGGCCCCAACACCCGGTTCAAAACGTGCCGCTGCAAAGCCCAGCCCACGCCAAACATGATTGGTGCCGCAATGATTGCCGCAAGAAATGGCGATAGCCCCAACAATGAGACCAACAGAAGGATCAAATACGCGGCAAAGACGATCAGGTCCCCATGAGCCAGATTGACCAAGCGCATAATCCCGAACACAAGGCTCAGCCCGGCCGCGAAAAGCGCATAGAGCCCGCCCAGCAAAACGCCCTGTATGATGGTATCGATCCAAATCATGCCACGGCTCCTCCGAAGTAAGCGTCGTGAATAGCCTCGCGGCTGAGCGTGTCTGCAGTGCCCTCCAGCGTGACGCGACCCTCCATCATGCAATAGACGCGGTCTGCGACTTTCATGGCCTGGCCGATGTCTTGTTCGACCACAATCAGGCTGGCCCCTGCCTCCTGAATGCGGGGCACGGCGGCGTAGATGTCCTTGATGACCACAGGCGCCAACCCCAGACTGATTTCGTCACAAAGCAAAATACGAGGGTTGCTCATAAGGGCGCGGCCAATGGCCACCATCTGCTGCTGTCCGCCCGAGAGTGCGGTTCCTGGATGGTTCCGGCGCTCCTGCAAGATGGGGAACAGGTCGTAGATGGTTTGCAGCGACCAATGCCCCTGAGCTTTCCGCCCATAGGTCCCGATCAGCAGGTTTTCTTCGACGCTCAATGATGGGAACAACCGGCGCCCTTCGGGCACCATGGCGACGCCGCGCGACATGATCTCGTCTGCCGCAAGATCGCCGATGGGTTTGCCATCAAAGCGCACTTGATCCGAGCCGTTGGTCAAAACGCCTGAGATTGAGCGCATCAGGGTCGACTTTCCGGCCCCGTTTGCGCCGATAATGGCGACCGTTTCGCCTTCCTCCAATCGGATGTCCACGCCGAACAAGGCCTGAAAATCTCCGTAATGGGCCGTCAGCCCTTGGGTCTCTAGCAAACTCATCAGACTTCGATCCCCAGATAGATTTCTTTGACTTCCCGGCTGTTCATAATCTCGTCCGGATCACCGAGACCGATCACCTTGCCGAAATCCAGAACCAGCAATCGCTCGACCACGGATGTCAGGGCATGCAGAACGTGCTCGATCCAGATGATCGTGACACCGCTGCCGTGCAGCCCTTTGATCGTTTCGATCAGGGCCGTACATTCTGCGTCGGTCAGACCTCCGGCGATTTCGTCCAGCAGCAGCAGCTTTGGGTTGGTTGCCATCGCTCGGGCAAGCTCCAGCCGCTTGCGCTGAAGCAACCGCAAACCACCGGCCGGGTCGTTGGCCACCTCAGCCATTTCCGTTTGCTCCAGAATTCGGGCACAATCCCGCTCGACCTCGCGTTCGGATTTGCCTTGCCCATGCGTCGCCGCCACCAGCAGGTTCTCGAAAACAGTCAAATGATCAAACGGTTGCGGGATCTGGAAAGACCGACCAATCCCCGACAAACACCGCTGCATTGGCGGAACACGAGTGACGTCGTTCCCATCAAAATGGATCGAACCCGCGTCCGAGGTCAGATTACCAGTAATCAGATTGAACAGCGTCGACTTCCCGGCTCCGTTTGGGCCAATGATCCCAAGCGCCTGCCCCTGTTCGACATCAAAGCTGACGTCGTCGGTGACGGTCAAAGCACCGAAGCTTTTGGAGACATTTTTGAGCGATAGAATTGTCATACCAAGGTCCCTGCCCCGAACTTGTGTCCGGGGCGTTGGTTTCATTGCGATCAGGTGATTTCTTCCATCACGCCCGCAGTTGGGATTTCGGGCGCTGAGGAGTTGTCGACGATCACAAGGTCATAGCTGCCGTTGTCGAGCAGTCGCCACTGACCACCGACCAAAGGCGTTTTTGCAACGTTCTGCGCGGCGAATGGCGGCAAACCCGCACCGTCAAAGGCGATCCGACCCACGATCGAATCCAACTGCGTAGCGGCAATTGCTTCGGCCACGGCATCTCCGTCACCCGCGTCATCGACCCGGCCCATGACATTAGCGGCCATTTCGAACAATGCGTGCACGAAGCCGATGGGTTGAGTCCACTGACGGCTGGTGGCTGCCGTGTATCCTTGCGCCAATTCGGCCGAACTTGCGCCGGTCAGCGATGACGAGAATGGGTGCGTCGGAGACCACCAGACCTCGGAACTCAGGTTGTTGCCCGCATTGCCCAAAGCTTCGACCGCTTGCGGGAACAGGATCGCTTTACCGATGCTCGCCGCTTTAGGCGTAAAACCCTGCTGTTTGGCCTGGCTCCAGAAGGTAGTGAAATCAGGCGGAATTGGAACGCCGGTTACAATTTCGACATTCGCCTGACGGAACGCATTGATCTGGGCCGAGAAATCATCCGTCAGGTTCTGATACCTTCCCGGATCCGTCAGGGTATACCCCAATTCGGACAAGACCGGAGGGAAGCCGACATTCGGATCGCCCCACGCGTTGCCGTCGCCATCATTCGGGAACAAGCCGCCAACCTGTTTGTTGGTGTCCAACTGACCCCACATCGCGGTGAAGACCGAGATCACATCCTCGAGGCCCCAGAAGAAATGAAAGGCGTAGTAGAACGGCTCCCAACTTGCTGGGTCGCCGGGATTGCCCTGCTGGCCGATGAACCATGGCTGCCACGGCGCAACGGTTGAAATGCAAGGCACCTCCTCGGCCTCACAGGTCGAGGCAACCGGGTTCGTGGTTTCGGGGGTCGAGGCCACCAACATCAGGTCGATCTCATCATCCACGATCAGCTCGCCCGCCACGTCTGCCGCCCGGTTCGGGTTCGACTGGCTGTCCTTAACGATGACCTCAAAATTCGCGCCAGCTTCGGACGCGGCGAAGTTGTCCAGAATGTATTTGTCTGCTTCGGAAAATGCAGCCAGCGGCCCTGATTGCGGGCTGACATAGCCCAGCTTGATCTTCGCGCCCTGTGCGATGGCAGGTGCGGCAAGGGCACCGGCAGCCAATCCAAGGCCGGTGGCAGCGCTGGATTGCAGCAGTTTACGTCGTGTGATCATGTGTCCCTCCCTTGACACGGTGAACTCAATCGCTCGGGGCGTTGCCCGCCCAGGCGTTTTGCAACATCGCCCGCAACCCGTCGGCAGTGACTGGCCGCGGATTCCAATACGGGTTTTTCAGTGCGATTTCGGTGGCGCGATCCAGGTCGGCCTCAGCAAGCCCCAGATCTTTCAATGCTGTCGGTGCGCCCATTTTCTTAGCAAAATCCCAAAGCGCCTGCCCGGGGCTGGTACCACCCAAAACCTTTGAGATCGGTGCAAGCAACTCGGGCACGTCCTGTGCGTTGTAAGAGATGGCATGGGGCAGAACGATTGCATGGGTTTCGGCATGCGGCAGATCGAAAGAGCCGCCCAGCGTATGACAAAGCTTGTGATGCAGCGCCATTCCGACCAGGCCAAGCACCGTGCCGCATGCCCACGCACCTTGCTGTGTTTCAGCGCGCGCGGTCAGGTCGCCCGGCTGTTCTATAACTTTTGGCAAGCCGATAGCGAAAGCCTTCAGCCCATCGATCGCAAGTTCCGTGGTCTGTTCTGTGCGATCCTTTGCGTACAGTGCCTCGGCCGCATGAGCCATTGCGTTCAAAGCGCTTGTAACGGTCATCGCTGGCGGCAAGGACGCAACGAGTTCAGGGTCATATAAAATAACCCGTGGCAAAACCTTCGGATCTGTGAGGGTGGTTTTTATCCCGTCTTCCGTCTGCCCGAGTATCGGGGTGGCTTCGCTGCCGGCGTAAGTGGTCGGAACAGCGATTTGCGGCAGCCCGGTGCGTAGGGCAATCGCTTTGCCCAGACCAATCGTTGAACCGCCGCCGATGGATACGATGCTGTCCGCCTGAACTGACTGAGCGTGTTCTACAGCCTCTTCGGTCACATCGACCGGCGTGTGCATTGTTGCCCGTGTATAGACGCCTGCTGCGCGATCCCCGATCGTGGTCGCCAGTTCCATCGCCATATCGACTTGCTGAGGTGTCGACAGCACCAGGGCTTTTGCCGACCCCAGCCCGGACAACTCAGCGCAGATGTCATTCCGCAAGCCCTGACCAAACCGGACTTTTTGACCGTTGATGCTTGTGATGCTGGGGGCCATGGGGCGCGTTCCTCGAATGCATGAGTATGCGGATTGAAGGAAACGCTAGCAGGGCAGGAATGCGTTCTTGATCGAATTTTCTGCAACCAATATAACTTTGCGTTATGAAATTGGATCCGAGACATCTGGAGATTCTTGCCGCGATTGTCGAAGCCGGCGGCCTGACGGAAGGCGCTGTTTTACTTGGAAAATCCCAGCCGAGTGTTTCCAGAAGTGTCTCTCTGCTCGAAGATCGGGTGGGCGAACCTCTGTTCCAGCCAACCCGCCGACCTTTGCAACCGACCGAACTGGGTCTTGCCCTTGCGCAGGAAGGTCAGAAGATTCTGGATGCCAGTCGGCAGGCCAGTCGCTTGGTTGATGAATACCGCCAGGGTCTTGCGGGTGCGATCCGGGTTGCCGGGACACCGATCTTTATGGACGGAGTCATTTCGAGCGTAATTGCCGAGTTCCAGGCCGAGCACCCGAACATCCGGATCGATCAGTCCTATGGATACCCAACCGAACTTTTGTCCAAGACTTCAGGTGAAGCTTTGGATGTCGCAATTCTGCCCATTCGCCCCGCAGACGTTGCCGACGAATTCGAGTTTCGCCAAATCTTACCTGGTCGAAATGTCATTGCTTGCCGGGCCGGACACCCACTGGCACGAAAGAAAACGGTAAAGCTTGAAGATATCACCGACTATTCCTGGATTGCGCCGCCCGCGAACAGCCCGCTTTTCCGCGACTTGCGCAATACACTGGACGGCATCGGGGTTCGCGACCTAAAAATCAGTTTCACCGGCGGGTCGCTCAGTGCGGTTGTGAACGTGTTGACGGGCTCGGATTCTTTGACCGTTCTGCCTTTTTCAGTGGTCTTCATGATGCAACGGCAGAAGACACTAACCGCACTACCGATCAAAATAGGCGATCCTGACCGTCATTTGGGCTGCGTCACGCTAAGTGGGCGTCACATGTCAGCTTCAACACACCGGCTTCTTGAGTTCATCGAACGGAAGTTTGAAATGCTTGATCGATTGATTTGCGACGCTTGAAGAGGTTGCAAGCGGACGAGACCCCAGCGCCCCATGGCTGGAAACATCGATTAGCCCAGATTGCGACGCTCTGACACCTTCAGGACCAGTTCCTGCCGATACGGCTTGTCAGGTGTACAGATAATCGAGGGGAAGGATGAAATATTGGGCGCGTTGGGATAGCCTGATGGTTCAATGCATAGTCCACGAGAAGCGCGAATTGGTCCCGGCATCCGATAGCCCGAATACACCTGCGCCCCGGGCTGGTCAGAGCAGACTGACAAAGCAAGACCAGAGGGCGCAACAAGTTCTGCTACTGGCTCATAGGGGTCGCGATCCTGTTTGAAGCAAAAATAGTGATCGATCCCCTCAGAAGCACTTCCAAGCGTTTTGTGTGCCGTGAAATCGAGTTCGCTTTCTTTGGTCGCCCGCACCCTGCCCGTCGGAATACCCCGATCGTCAATCTCCAGATACCGATCTGATGCAAGCCCGAGCTTATGCTGATCTACGCCTTCCAACGCACCCAGGGTGTAGTAATTGTGTTGGGCAATACTGATTGGCGTTGGTCGGTCCGGCTGTGCAGTTATCGAGTACACCAAGCGTGGAAACTGCAGGTAAATTCTGACCTCGAACCTGATCTCTCCGGGAAAACCGCTTTCTCCGTCTCGGGATACGTAGCGCAGCAAGACTTCATTTATGGAAACCTGTTCGAGGTCCCAGAATTGCTTTGACAATCCTTCCTCGCCGCCGTGCAGAGTGTTCTTGCCTTCGTTGGCGCTCAGCTCAAAACTCCGCCCCTCCAAGTCAAACCTTGCCCCATCAACTCGGTTCGCAACACGCCCAACGATTGCGCCCAGATACCGCGGATCCGAGAGATAGGCAGCGGTGTTATCAAATCCAAGAATGAGAGGCACATCTCGCAGCCACCAACGCTTTGTAATGGCTACGTAATTCAGGACCGAAAGGCGCATATCACCATCAGTAATAATGGCTTTTTCGATACGCGAAGGATTGTCCGTTTCAGACTTCATTTCACCGCCATTGGCACAAGTGCCCCATAGAGTTTCGATGCAGTTGGCAGGCAGCTTTGCCGATGCCTTGCTGGTTGTCCTCGACCACCCGGCGATCTTCGTCATTCCTGGCGACCTAAACTGTGGTCAGATGTTTAGTGTCGTAGTCAACGCATTCAAATGCGTCTTTGTTGACTAGCCATTTGGTTGTGACCTCGGTCTCTGTCGGTCAGGTCGGAGTGACGCCCGGATTATCCGGGAAGGTCCCGCACAAAGCAGGATGGTTGGCGCCACAATTATAGGACTCGCGGGTGTTTTCCCAGACCAGCTTCCGGTTACCGTTCTCCATGATTGTGCTTTCAAAGGCGACTATGGCATTCCCCAGGTCATGAGACTCAAGATGCGGGCGCGCTATGTTGGCAAAGGCGTCGAAGTCGGGGGCGTCATCGGCAAGGCAGATGCATACCAATCCAGCAAGTTCGCGGCAATGCGCTGTCGTCAAACCATGCTGTTGGGGTCCAAGTCCGGCCCCAAGTCGCGAGCCCACAGCAATGAGCCGTCAAGCTCATCGGTCCATTGGTGATACGGGCAGACCGATTTCGGCGCATCGCAAATGATCGAGCCGCGATGGCGACATGTGTTATGGACCGCCCTATTCTGGTCATCTGTACCGCGCACGAGGATCACGTTCGAACCCCCTGCCCCCAAAGCCACAAGCGGTTCACTTATCTGGGGGCCGCAAGACAATTGCCTATCTGGGTTGAGGGGACAGCGTTAAGCCCACTACGCTGGCATCAGACGCCCGTCGCGCAAATCCAGTTCATCCGGTGCCAGCGCCGTGCGGAACGCGGGCGAGTGACTTACCAGCAAGATTGCTTGCGGAAGCGACTGCAAGATCTCCAGCAAACGCGCTTCGTTCTTGGTGTCCAGCGCGTTGGTCGGTTCGTCCAACAGCAGGACTTCCGGCTCCATCGCCAAAACCGTGGCAAGCGTGACCAACCGCTTTTCCCCGCCCGAGAGCTTGTGCGTGATGCGGTCTTTCAAATGCATCAGGTCCAGATCGCCCAACACACTGTCAACGATGCTAAGTGCCTCGTCCCGTGTTTTACCCAGGTTCAGAGGGCCAAAGGCGATGTCTTCGGCAACAGTGGGGCAGAAAAGCTGATCGTCGGGGTCCTGAAACACAAGGCCGACCCGGCGTCGTACGTCGTGAAAATCAGCCTCAACTGTGCGTTCCTGCCCAAAGATGGTTACAGTCCCTGAGGATGGGCGTTGCAACCCCAGCGTGATACGCAACAGCGTCGACTTACCCGAACCATTCGCTCCTGTCAGCGACAGGCGCTGTCCTGTGCTTAGATGCAGGTTGGCCCCGTTCAGAACAGGGGCTTGGCCGGGATACGCAAAGCAGATGTCTTCAAGCGAGATCAAAGTCATGCGAAATCCCATATGAGCAAGACCAGGCAAAGGGCACCAAGACCGACAGCAAAAACAATGTCCTTGTGGCTCAGCTTGTAATCCTGAAGCAACAACATGCGCCCAGAGAAGCCTCGACATTTCATCGCTCCGAGGATGCGCTCTGACCGTTCGATTGCGCGGACCAGCATCATGCCCACCAAATAGCCAAAACTGCGATAGGTGTGCCAATTCGTCGTCGGGCGAAAGCCGCGCACCTTCATCGCCCCGCGCAGACGCAGGTATTCTTCGCGTAAAACTTCAATGTAGCGGATGGTGAACATCAACAGATGCACCAGTTTGTCGGGGCAACGCAGGCGGTGCAGGGCATGGCCAAGCGTGACAGGTTCCATCGTGCCGACCAGAACCATCAGGGACAGGATCACCGCGTTGGCGGTGAGTGCGATCTCGATCGCTTTCCACAGGCCCTGCCAGCTGGCTGGAAAGCCCCAAACGGAAAACATCGGGTCTCCGGGCGTGGAAAACGGAAGCAGCAAAAGCATGAAAATGATGAACCCATCCATCATCGCCATACGTTTCAGCGTTTTCCTCCAGGGTAAGCGTGACATCGCCAGAAGAGAGAGCGACACCGCCAGCGCAGCGCAGAGCGCAGGAATGGACCAAAGCGAAACTGTCGCGATGCCAAAAATCACTGCCATCACGATCCGTACACGCGGATCAAGTGGGCTGATCAGGCCTTCACGCTGGACTCCTGCCTCGGACAGAGTCTTTTCGCGGGGTCCCAGCGCGTGCGCCATCAGGCGGCCAGCTTCCGGCGCGCGGCCAGGTAAAAGCCAAGACCGAACAGCCCAAAAATATATCCAATCCCGCCGAGGATGGTCTGAAGGTCGTTCTGCTCGCGATAAGCCGCGATCTCGCGGCGCAGGGGGCGCATCTCGTCGCGAACAACTTTGGCAATCATCTGTTGCTGTTCGGCGTTGAACGACACTGCGTTCGCAGAGGTGGTTGCAGCAGGCGTTTCAGCAACCTCAACCCCCATGATGTCCGCGACTTCTTCTGCGGGCATGGTGATTTCAGCGATGTGACCTGCACCGAGATCCGCAAAGAAAGTATGCGTCACTGCTGAGGTTGGTGTGTAGATGAAGAACCCGTCCGAATCCGTGATCACGCGGCCCAACTCGGTTCCACCAGGGCCTGTCACGACAACTTCGGTATCGCTGGCCATATCGCCATTCGAGAAACCAAGTTCGCCTTCAATCGAGTCACCCGAGGCAAAGACACCTGCGATGACCTTATGCGCCAGCGCCGGCAAGGGCGCGCAGCACAAAGCCAGAAAAAGAACCGCACGTATCATGTGGCAACTCCTTTGATGAACAGCTCGGGCTTGACCTTGCGGGCGAGCAAAACGGCAAAACCGGTCAATACTGCTTCGATTACCATGACGGGGATATGCGCGAAGAATACGAGCTTGGCGGCGGGCAGAAATTCTTCTCCGGATAAAGCCAGTGAGAAGGCGACCATTCCGGTCGTGGCGGCAATGGCAAAAGCTCCGCCGATGCCGCCCCAAATCGCACCATGCAGAGGTGTGCCGCGCGCGATCAGGTGGCCAAAAAGCATTCCGGCCACAACTGCAGGCAGCGCGATGTTGAGGGTGTTGATCCCCAACACCGTTAACCCGCCAAAGCCGAAGAAGACGGCTTGAAGCAAAAGCCCGACGAACAGCGCCGGGAAGGCGGCCCAGCCGAGCAGAAGCCCGGCCATGCCATTCAGGATCAAATGCACCGAAGACGGACCAATGGGGACGTGGATTAGTGAGGCCACGAAAAAAGCGGCCGACAGCACCCCCGCGGTCGGGATACGATCAAGGTCCAGCGACCTGAGCCCCACTGCAATCCCGCCCGCGGCTGCAATGGCACCGCCAATAACGACCGGGTTGGACAAGGCACCGTCGACGATGTGCATTTCTTATTCCATGTCCCAAGCGCGGATCCAGATGACCGCATCCTGGCTGAGTTCTTTGCCCTCATGCTCGGTTGCCGGGCCCGCGCCGAGTGCGGCAAAGCCCCAGTAACCGGCTTTTGGTACGCCGAACGAGAAGTAACCGTTATCGTCCGAAATTGCGACCACAGCACCGCCGGGCATCGGCGAAACGGACGGAGTCGACGAGGCTGAACTGTCCATGTCCGGTTCAGCTGCCATGTATTCGATCTCTATCTCGGCTCCTGCAACCGGCTGACCATCGGCCAAAACGCGACCGGTGAAGGTCGAACCTGCAATGACGTTGGTCGGTTTGTTCAGCGGAATGATCTCGGTCGGAAGGCCAACCGGGTTCATCCAATCGGTCGGCAGTTCGTTGCGGTTCAGGAACGCTTTGGTCAGTTGCTGGATATAGATGTCCTCGGATTCCTCATAGTAAGGCTGAGGAACGGTAACCAGCACGTAGTCGCCGGAACGCTTCACAGGAACCGAGCCCTTGAACGCCGCACCCTCGTTTTCGCCTCCGGTGAAGCGAACAGGCTCCAGCGTGTCCAGCAGATCGGTTTTTTCACCGTTGTGAATTACATAGAACTCTTGCGGCTTTTCCAGATCCATGACGTGGCCGTTTTCGAACGGGTGCCAGAAGATCAGCTTGACCGGCACATCGCCCGGTTTCTTGATCATGGTGTTGGTGGTGTACTCCAGAAGGAAATGCGCCTGCGCCATGGCAGGAATTGCCAGCGCAGCGGCAGCCGTGCAGAGCAGCTTTTTCATTAGGTCTTATCCTTGTCCCGTTGTGCCAACCCCGGCACATTGTTGTGTTTGACAACGGGGCAAACGGGACCTCGTACCCTTTTGCAGGTACCGGCCCGACGCACACCCCGGCATCGGTGACGCACCCCTTCCGGGGGCGCATGTCTGGCAGGTCTCCTGACTTGCGGGTCAAAGCATCGGACTGGCCTTCCCGGGAAAAGATCCCAGTGGCATATCAGCCTTGCTCGCCGCTCACAGTTGCGGGGGCAGTTGCGGCATTGGGTTGTCGTCTGACTAGACCCGCACCGCATTCCCTTTTATCCGGACGAACCCGGAACCAAACATACGAAAGCGCTTGCCAGACTCATCTAGCGTCAGTCAACTCAAAATTTGCGGGAGTGTTGTCGATTGCAATCTTTCATTGAGCCCATCCAACCTCCCCAAATTGGAGTTTTGTGGAGATGTCTTGCAATAAGGGACATTTCTCAACAGCTTCGGCGACCGCGAAGGGCATTATCCCAAGCACAGGAAACGTCCGATGGTATGTGATCCTCACCCACAGGATTGGTCCGCGCTGAGATTAGAAAGCAGCGGGAAAACAATGGGAAGATTGCCACCAAGTCATGACGCGTTGAATTGCTAGGCAGTCAAATCGAGTCGCGCGCTGATGCCCTTCACCAAGCCTTAAGAATGGCAAGTTTCATCTCAACCAGCGAGTGATTGTCAGCGTTTTGGCAAGATACGAACATCGCTGTGCCGGTGTTGTGTGACGCGATCTCTGGTTGAGCGATGGCCGTTCGGTAGAACGAATACAAAAGACTGCTTCACGGACAATTCAGTCGGTGAAGCGCAACGCGACTGTACGAATTGATTGGTCTTGAAATAGGTGCGCCTAAATTGTTTCGGACAAATCAAAGGTAATTCAGCTTCTTTGTGATCCAGAACAAAACTTCTGCCAACACCGAAATCGCGCCAGCTTCCTCGGTGATGACCAAGGCCGTACCTGACGCACCCAACTTAGTCACTTGTGCGCTTTGGTCATCCGGAACATCTGCCACAACGATATAATCCGTCGCGCCGACCAGCTCACGCAGTGAAGGGAGGCCACTTCTGGCATCCAACGCCCCTTCGCTAGTAGAGGGTGGTATGTCTACAATCGTGGTTTCGAACTCCTGCCCCGGTGCGCTACGCAGGGCCACACGTATTGCATCGCCAGCAGAAACGTTTTGCAGACTGCTCAAAGGAAGTGTCGCGACTAAAACTCTATCGTCTGGCACAACAAAATTTATTGCTCCCTGCAGAGTCGTCACTCGATTCCCTGGGCGCAGGGTCAGGCCTGTAACCATGCCATCTGCTGGTGCGCGCACGACAGTTTGCTCCAATGCCCAGCGCGCTTGAATCAACATATTCTCTACTTCGACAACGCCGACATCGACCCCTTCCACCTGGGCGGCGATACGCCGTTCAAGACCCGCTTTCCGCGCGTTTGCAGCGCGTAAGCCCGCTTCAAGCTGTTCTATGGTTGAAACGGCTTCCTGAAGCTGGAACTCAGTGGACGCTCCTCGTTCGGCGAGACGGATAATATCATCGCGCCGCGCCACCCCAAACTCCAGTTGTGCGGAAAGTGACGCGATGTCCGCCTCAGCTGCCTCAAGGTCGTTCCTTAGTTGATCTGCCTCTGATTGGGCGGCGGCAAGCGATGCTTCAAGTCGAGCGACTTCAGCGGCATATTCCGTATCATCTATCCTGAACAGAACATCCCCTTTTGACACTAGCTCATTTGCCTCCGCTTCGACTTCTATCACTGGTCCTGCGACGTTTGGCGCTATACTGATTACAGCGCCTTGAACCGAAACCGCCCCGCTTGGTGTCGTGTGGTTAAGCGCGCCAATAACCACCAGTGCGATTACGACACCACCGCCATAGATGAAGGTCTTTGAAACCGCGTTCCATGGCAGCAGGCGGAGTTTTGAGAACACCAGCCAGGCGAGGCCAAAATATAGTGCCAGAACAATCAGCAATTTCGATGCTCCATTGTGTTTCCCGGGCGGAGCAACGCATAGAGGCCGCCGTGTAAGGTTGTTGTCGCGCTCCTGATGACAGGGCACCTCTAAACTCATAGGCGCCTTCAAAAGGCCAACTTCGCGCCAATGATTGGACCTGAGAACGAAAGGTCTCTCACTACATTCGAGTTTCCGATATCCCAGTCAAGATGGCGATATTCAAAACTTAGAGCCCATTGTTGATCCGTTAGTCAAATGTCAGTCCCAACTGCCAAGCGAAATCACTGTCGCAACCACCGAAGTCACGTTCAGGAAATCATAGAAGCATGGCCTCATAGCAGGATTGAGGAGTTCATTGTTCCGACTGTCTCGTGATCCGAAAGGCGCAGAGAACCTGATCAGCCAACTGAGACTGGCCGGCTGGACCTCGTAGTGCTTCTTGCTGGCTAGAATGCTCACGACCAGGCGTTTAGGTACATCTAACCGTTTGTCACTCGGCCAAATGGCAAGACCGCCTATAGATCATTTACACCAATCTCGCTCAATGTTTCACCCGCAGCACTGCTAGGTTGGCTGATACCTAAAATAGTGCTCAGGGTGACGGCGACGTCCACCGTGGAAACAGGGCGGCTCACACGAGCCGGCTTGATACCCGGACCAGCAAAGATGATTGGAACATGCGTGTCATAGCGCCAAGGTGATCCGTGCATTACGGCGATTGGACCATCCTCAAAGAGAAATGAATAAGGCGTTTGCACAACATAAATGTCGCCAGAGCGCGTTGGGTGATAATTTCGCCGGATCTGCTCCTCAAGTGTATGCCCTCGCTGTTCAGCAAGCGGTTCGGTCGGCATTGCAAGCTCAATGCCAGATGCAGCCATCAGTTTTTCGGCGATACGTCTTTCGATTACGCGCCGGTCGGTGCCCGACTCTTCAATCGCGGTGTTGTCCAGATAAACGTAAGGACGAAAAAAGAACTGTATTGCGGATTCTACTCCAAACTCATCGGCGATCACCGAGTTCACATCCATCATCAATGCTTCAGTAGAGTTTCGGAACGTCGAAAGCCCAGCTTCGGCCATCTCTTCTGGCGCTTCCGGCATGCCATGGTCGGCGGAAAGCACGTAAAGCACATTCGCACGCCCGACCTCTTGATCCATGAACTCGAAGAAATCTGACAGTGTCTGATCCAAACAACGCACCATTTCTTCATTCTCCAAGCTGGATGGCCCGAAAAAATGGTTGGTGGCGTCAACACCAGAGAAACTAACGCTTAGATAGTCTGGCCACTCGTCATCACCAAGCCCTTCCTCTTTCACCACAGTTTTTGCGAAGTCGGCCGTGATCCGGTCCCCGTGCGGCGACAACAAGACCTGCGTGTAGTAGAGCCCGTCGTCCGGCTTCCCATAGAAATGTGGAAAAATGCGACCGAACGTGCCAAGGTTCGTTACGAAGGAGCGCTCCTTTCTTTCCATCAGGTAAGGCGCGTCTGAACACTCCGGCCACCATTCACTTTCGATCTTCGCATCTGCTGGGCGTTTAGAGTTCCAACCGAGAACCCAATCAGGATACGCGCCATAGTAAAAAGTACTTGTTTCAAATGCCCCTGTAGCCGCCGACAGCCAAAAAGCCTTTCCAGAATGTCCCGCCATTGCAACCGCTGAGCGGTCTTTACCAGATACGGAAAAGACTTTTGATCGGCCCGCATTTGCTTTCACCAGTTCGTCTCCGAACGTCGTTGCCAACAAGTTGACGGGAGAACGGCCCGAAGTCGCAGCAGCGGCTTGTGTCGGATCGACTTGATCAACGTTTCCGCCGAAGCCAGGAACTGGCAACATCGGGTAGTCCGGATCTTCAATATTATAGCCCAATCGCTCTTCAGCCCTGTTGAACCAGGCATTGCCGATCATTCCATGTTCAGAGGGATGGGCTCCTGTCGCGAGGGTCGCGTGACCAACAATAGTTTCCGTGTTGGCGTGACGATGATGAGCGTCGGTATACCAGGCGCCGTTTTCAATCAGCCTATTGAATCCTGAGCCCCCGAAGGCGGCCTGATAGCGAGAGATCAAGTCTCCGCGCAGTCCATCAACTGTAATTTGCACAACAAGTCTGATGTCTTCCGTTGCACTGGCTGCTGTCGTGGAAATTGATAGAAGGATGGTTGAGACTAACGCCAGTGATCGCTGCATTGTTGACCTCATAGGACGACCTAATTCTCTGAATACCAGCATCTGCGTCCACCGGCTACTGAGAGCCATAAATCATGCTCTTTTGAACCTCCGCTTTAGGCTCGACGCGGTCATTCGCTATATCGCAGCGGACGCTTGAGCAGTTTGAGGGCTCCGCGCCCAGCGCGCTTGCCAAGCCCGAAACCGATGACTACCAAAATCAAAGCCGCAGACTCTCGAAACGAACGAGGGACCAGTGGGGGGCACGTCAAAGAGACTACACGGGCAGTAGGTCCATGCTCAGCAGCCTGCCAAAAGTCGTCTGGTTGCTCGCGGATCGTGGCTATGACGCAGACTGGTTCAGGGACGCGATGATAGACAAAGTTGTACGCGCATGCATGCCCGGAAGAATGAAACGCAAGACGCCGATCAAATGCGACAAGCGCTGATACAAACGACGCGAGCGCGTCGAGATCATGTGTGGCAGGCTGAAAGACTGGCGACGTGTAGCGAAACGCTATGATCGCTGTCCCGAGGCCTAACTCTCAGCCATCGCTTTGGCCGGAACCGTCATCTATTGGTTATGAAGCCTGGCCCTAGGTTGCCCGGTCCTGCAATGCGATCAACGAACAGACAGCTTTTGACTTTTTTATCCGCCTAATTTTTTAAGAACTGCGGTAATTTCCGAGCATTCTTCATGATTAGAGTGGAAGCACCCCCAACTCCGTTGCGCCGGACAGCCCGATAGTCCTCTTTCGATTTCCTGATTATTCTAACAACACTACCGTTGCTGGCTCCGCCGAGGCGCATCTTGGTTAGAACTTCCGGCAAATAGGCTGCAGAAATGCGGCCCCGGCCAAAGTAGCGCAGGATGCTATCGTAATCAGCAGATATTTGGAAGCTGTCATCATATGCTCCGTAACGGGTGATGACATCGCGTTTAATGAAAAGGCTTGGGTGCGGCGGCATCCACCCGCGCTTCAGCTTGCCCAGACTAAATGGTCCCGAAACCCAATGGCGCACGACCTTGCTGGAATCCTGCCCCGACACGTAATCTAGGTCGCCATAAACTGCATCGGCGTCGGTTTCCTGAAAGACCTTTGCCACGCGAGCAAGCACCTCTCCATGCGCAAAAAAGTCATCGGAATGCAACAAGCCGATGACATCTCCTGTCGCCCTGGCAGTGGCGCGGTTCAAAGCGTCATAAATTCCCCGATCCGCTTCACTGACAAGCCGCATCTGGGGATCGTTGCGCCCTTTGAGTAGTTCCAGCGTACCATCGCTGGAGCCCCCGTCTTGAACCACGTGTTCAAAGTTTCGGTAGCTTTGAGCGTCCAGACTTTGCAAGGCATCAGGAAGCGTTTCCGCCCGGTTCCAGACGGCTGTAAGGATTGAAAACTTCATATTAAATTCCTGTACTTACCCTGATCTAAACATCGATCTTCAAAACGGCCCGGATTGCTTGGGGCGCAGTGCTTCCATTGCGGTCCATGTAACTGCGGACTTCTTGCAGTTTTGCGTCAACCAAAAACCGATACCAAAAACCCTGCAGCACGTGAAAGGCCAACCCCTCGCGCCCGTCCAGAAACCCCAGGCGCAATACGTAGCGATACAAGAAATACAAGAACGCCCGAAGACCACCCGGACTACGAGAATAGACTTTCTCCTTGAGCCAGCGCTTCAAACCCGCTTGCCCCTTTCCCAATCCCGCGACGGTTTCAATGGGCATGAACTGGAACTCATGGTTCAGCATGTCGACGACTTCCCGGCTGGCATATGCGTTGTGCTTGTCCGTCCACCAGGAAAGGCTGTTGAGATTGTCGTCCAGCAATTCGCCAGTCAGAATACCGGTGTCGCCGTCGACCATGATATGCTCGTCCATCCAACGGTCTTCACATCGACCCTTGCCATGCCTGAACAGGCGCAGGATGGCCATTGGAAACAAGCCGCCATGACGAATGGGGCGCCCCAGAAAGCACATGCGCCGGCCTACTGTGAAGCCGTCAGTCGTCTCTGGCGCGGAAGATATCGCCGCTGATATCTGGTCCGCGAGCTTTTCCGAGACAACTTCATCGGCATCCAGACGCAGCACCCATTGAGTTTTGTCGTCCAGTTGATCCAACGCCCAATTGAACTGGGTCGCGTGATTGCGCCAGGGATTGCTAAGTACCTCGACACCAAAACCGCGCGCGATTTCTACCGTACGATCATTTGACCCGCTGTCGACCACTACGATTCGCTCAGCAATGCCGCGAATAGACCCGATCGCACGGGCGATATGGCGCTCTTCGTTAAACGTCAGGATGACAACGGTGAGCTGACTGGGTGAAGTCGGACGTCTTGTCATGGTAATTCCCGTTCCGTGAGCTCGATCGGATTACCAACCGCGACTCGGCGTTCAGGGACGTCACGCATGGCAACAGCCCGCGCCCCGACAATTGCACCGGCCCCGACTCGGACGTTTGGGCCGACAAAAGCATCCGCACAAATCCAAGCATCTTCGCCGATGTAAATTGGCGGCTTTGTCAAAGGACGGCTCGGATCAGACAGATCGTGGCTGCCCGCACAAAGATGTGCACCTTGCGATATTGTCGCCCTTTCCGCGATCTCGATCTTTCCGAGGGCGTAAAGAATAGCTCTGTCTCCCACCGCGCATTGCGCCCCAAGACTAAGGTTCCAGGGCATTGTGATCCGAACACTGGGGTAGATATGAACCTGCGGCCCGACCGTTGCACCGAAACAGCGCAACAGCATCCGACGCCACCCCCAAAATGGGCGCGGTACCAATCTGAACAACGGGTGCGCCAGAGCCCACAGCACCCTTGCCATCTGCTCTTTTCGGCTCCACTTGCGGGCTTTTCGGTTGAGGCTGACGTCAACCATTTGCATACGCCCCTTCAGGTGCGAGCGACAAAACTTCTCCGTACAGTTCTAAAAATCGCTCGCCCATTGCGGCTTCCGAAAAACGCTCAGCAGCTAATGCGCGTCCCCGCCCCCCCATTGCAAGCAAGTCGGCAGCCCTGAGTTCAGCAATTGTCTTGACCAAGTTCTCAACAGACAGCGGGATGCAGCGACCACAGCCGGTTTCGTCCAAAAACGCCCAAGGTGTGTTTGTTGTCGTTAGCGCAGGGACCCCGTGCGCCAAAGCCTCTGCCACAACGATTCCAAAATTCTCGGAATGGCTCGGTAAGACAAACAGATCGGAGTTTGCAAAGGCCTCAGCTTTTTGGTCGTCAGACAAATGACCGTGCACCTTGACACGTCCAGGCAGGCTGGCGGCCATAGAGTTTACCTCTTCAGTGTATGCAGGATCCCCGCTACCGTAGATATCCAGAGTGACGTTTTCAGGAAGCTGTCTCATCGCCGCGATCAAAAGATCCAGACCTTTTTTGGGGTGTAGCCGACTGACAAAGATCAGGCGAAACTTTTCACTATCCCGATGGGGCGGAAGATCTTCGGGTACTTGAACACTGTTGGCAATCACAACGCTGGGAACATCGGGAAAGAAATGCCCATTCGCTTCGGCCTCGACAGCAGCTGTGGCATGCAAGCGACTGCCGCGCGGCAGAAGCCGTGACGCCAATGCCAGAAAACGCCGCTTAGTCCCCTGTTTAGGGCTGTCTTTCCAGTCGAGTGTCGCCTGTATCGCGCCCCGAGGCGACCAGACCACAGGTCGCCCGATTAGCTTGGCCAACAACAGGGTCGGCAAAGTCGGGAAACTGAAGGTGCCGGTCAAGTGCACTAGATCGGCCTTGGCAATGGCACGCGGCAAACGCGCCAGCAGCATCGGCGAGATGCTGACACCCGCGGTCCGGCGCGAATAGCAAACAGGATAGGGCATCGATTTCCCAGCGTCAGACTCCAACCGGTCGCCTCGGCCAGGCCCGGCCGCATCCGTACTCAGCACAGTAACCGAGGCTCCGGCGCCATGGGTGCTATCGCAAATCGCCTTTGTCGAATAGATTGGCCCGCCCCAATAGGTGGCCGGATAGAAGGTAGGGCTGACGTGCAGGATATTCATCAAGCGAGCTTTCGTTTCTTCGCGCTTCTTGCGATCTAGGACTCAAGATTGACCATAGAGTGTGACGGCGGTCTTTGGCGGAGACGGAGACGTCTACCATCCGACAAAAAGATAGCTTTGGTGCCTCCACATAAAACCGCGGCCAGCGCAGCTGACACAAGCGCTGCGCTAAAGCTGGATTGAAGGCAGGCGACGATCAAAGGAACTGCAACAACCGGGTAATAGATGAATGTGTGTCGCGTAGAATGCCTATGGAACAACAGCAGAAGTTCTATTGAGCGAAACATGACTCCAAGTAAAAAACCAAACGCAACGCCTGCCCAACGAAAGTTGATAAATGCTTCTCCTGGCCCCGTTACATTGATAGCTCCAACCGAGGTGCTGCCGTGCCCAAGAACGTCACGCTTTAGGTAGGTACCGGCGTCAGTCGATGGTTTGTCGGGCCAAAACACGCGAGGAATCCAGCCAAAGGTCCACCAAGTATAGGTTTCACCGTACAAAGTGTATTTTGGATCCATTGTCTCAACGAGTATCGCCGAGACATTTACGTCCATGAAGTACGTCGAACCGGTAACTTGTTCTACTACGTTCGCGATACTTGATGCGACGGACAAATCGACAGTGTCCTGCTGGTTTGCTTTGCGAAGCGAACTCATTAAGCCTACAGCTGCAATGATAGTGAACACTAAAATGATACTAGTTATCAGTGAACGGAATTTGAAAACCCACCCTGCACAAGACAGAGAAATACCCGTAAACAACAGTAGCCGCGCTAGATCAAATCTGTCACCTGACGCTAGCGCAGCAAAAATTAGAGCCACAAACGTAACAGCAGCAGCAAAGATTGCATCGCGCCGGCCTGTGGACATTGCCCATAGAACGCAGAGAACAAATAGTGTTCTGGGGATTGTGTAGAAAACTTTTACGAGCGCCCCGGTAGAACCTACACTATTAGCATTCAGCCCATATTGCTTTACGGTATTCACAATCAGAAATGATTGCGGATCAAAAACGCTGAGCCCGCGCTGGGAAAAAAGCATATGAGTGACTACCAATGTGGTCGCAATTGCTGTTGGCATTAGCAGCTTGCGGTACCGTAAGGCTGGCATGTGCCCGGGCTTGAACAGAACCGGCACAAAACGCCTCTTGGTGCACAACAGCAAATAGCCGAAACACAAGGAAACAATGAACAGCGTAACGTAAAACGTTCCCCAAAACAGGGCAAATGTATCCGTTGTGTACCGCAAGTAAAAAGCGATGTCCGGATAAAGCTGATATGTTATCACTTTGAGAGTAATCCCAAGAAAGGCAAGCCCGCCACAAATGTGCAGTGGGGAAAAGTATCTAATTATGCCGTACCTGTTAGCGCACCAAAAAGGCAAAAAAGTACATAAGCAGGCAAAAACAACCGCCATGAAACTGGCTAGGAACTCTGTCATTTCTATGCCCGTCTAAACAAACTGAAGGCCGAGGAGTCGATGCCGAAACGTGTGGTTACTCTCTGCCAGACAAAAACGTTGAGGGCCAGTGTTCCGACCAACAAAGCCACTCCATTCAGAACAGGGCCGCTGAACCAGACCGAGAGGATCACTACCAACAGCAGGTAAACGACAATTCCCCAAAGGCGCGCGTACATGGCGCTGGCTTCCAGTCCCGATGTCTGTGCCATGGTTGTAGATGGAGCATACAGCAGACTGGTGACCGCCTGTACGATCAAAATGCCCCAAACCGGCAGGAAGTTTGTGTGGGGCGGAAAGTTGTAGAAATTCTGCACTGGCAGGATCAATGCAATGACGACCAACGCCAGAACCGCTCCGGCCCCGTTTGACAGGATCAGCGAGGCACGCACCGTCTCTTGCAGAGCAGTGGCATCCTTGGCCTGAAAAGCGCGTGAGAATTTGCCGACGGTCAGCCAGGTTGCAATGGAAAGAGGCAAGGTCACGAAATTGCAGATGCGGCGCACGATGTTATAAAGGCCCAGCTGCTCGGCGGTCATCAGGTAGGCTCCGACCAGAATGTCGATCTGTGCCCAGGCAATTCCAGTGACCGTCCCCCCCCAGTAATAAGGCGTGAACGAACCGTGACGCCCATTTCGGTTGATCAGACCCGCCCGCCGGTTGAGCTGCAGGAACAAAAGGATCTCGGTCAGGCACAACGCTGCCAGCAAAGCTACGGTGCTGCCGAGCATCCAAATGAGTTTCACTTCTGCCGCGAGGTAGAAGAACGTAGTGCTGACCAGCGCAATAAACTGCGGCGCTGCATCCTTCAGGAACATCGAAGTGTTTAGCAGATTCAGGCCGTGAAACAGGCTGCACATGCAACTGTTCAGATTGATCAGAAAACCCAGGAGCCCAAGCAAAATCAGGGCTGTGCTGTTGGTTCCCGGAAGATCCGGAACAAGCGTCAAAATTTGCGGACCGAAAAGCAGGAATACAGAGATAGCGGCTGCTGTCAGCAGTGCGGGGTAAACAAAAATCAACCTGATAGCAGAATTGGCGCTATACCCACCAGAGGTCTGCGAAAGCGCCGTTTCCTTGAGCAAATACAGCGGCGCGCCAAAGGAAATCAGTGAGGAAATCAGGAGTGCTCCGGACCAGAGAAAAACGAACGCGCCATAGGTTGGCGGTTCCGCCATGGATCCAATCGCCAGCATCGCAACAAAATTGCAGCCGACAACGCCGCCCCGAACTGCAAAGGCGGATATGCTGTTGGAAAGCGTCATTGCCATGGCCGGGCTCCCTGTGTCCACGTTGCTCTGAACGCTAGAACGCGGGCCTCATACATGACAAAAAACCATAAATAAAGGCCTGCGACCGTGTTAGCGGTCAGATTCGGAGATCGGGGTGGCCGCCGCCAATTTAGTCAACAAAGCGCGCTAATTTTAACTCATTTCCTGAGTGGTGCTCAGCTCGGGTCTTGGCATGCCTAAACCAAAAAAGCCCATGTCATCAATGCCCGGTGCTGCGTTGGCGCTTTACATATGTGCCCATATCGACCCAAGCCGCGAAGCGCGCCTTCGCCTAGCATTGCGCTAGTTCTTTCTTACCACACCGTACGGAAGTCTAACTCAAACAAAATGAACTTTCGAAATCATCTTGCGCAACGAAAAGGCCCAGCTGGAACCCACGGCCAAAAGTGCAGCTCTGAGGATTCAAGGTTGAAGTGGCAATCGACTTGGAGCACCCGAAATTTCGATGCAATGGAGATCCATGAATATGTCCCGAACGCCATACCCGTTTTCGGTCAATCCTCTTCCAATTGACCGAATAACGCCTCAACCCGAGGATGCAATTCTAGAAGGTGAACAAATATGATTGGTCTTGGTATTGGTTCCTTGTCGCTTGCAGTCCGCAAAAACTGCCACGGGATCGACTGTTTTAATCCCCAACCATTGTTTGATCCGTCTGATAAGCGCACGTTGTTTCAGGATGGCTTGGGAACTGCGCCGGTAACCGGGCCGGGACAGCCAGTGGGGCTGATGTTAGACAGGTCGAGCGGCCTCACGCGCGGGCAGAATGTCGTTATGAACGGAGACTTCCGCGACGGAGCAAACAATTGGAACACGATAGGTGGTGTCACCATCAATGATGGGGAAGCGCGCATTTATTCACCTGACGGCTCTCACACAGAAATCCGACAAACGGACATCCTAACTGTTGGAAAATGGTATCGTATTGAATACACCGTGACGGCTTACGGCTTTGGGGGTTTGTCCATCGGTCTTGAACAGGGTGATTTGTCGCTGCCTGTCACGTTGGGTCAACACAGTGTTTTTGTCAGAGCTTCTGTGAAAAACCTGAGTATCAGGCAAGCTTCGGGGCCAACGGATGTGACAATTACCCGCTTGTCGGCTCGTGAAGTATTTGGCCATCATGCTGCCAAACCAGTGAACGGTGACAAACGACCTAAGCTTGCGCGGCACCCGACCAGCGGTGTCAGGAACTTGCTGGACGCCAGCGAGGATTGGTCTGCAAATGTCGGTGGGGCAGGTATCACTGTAGAAGCCAACGCTTCATCCGATCCAGACGGAAGCATGGCGTTCAGCGTCCTGTACAATTCAACGAATATCAATGACCGTATCATTAAAAGGGCCGCTGTAACTGCAGAAAACGGGAAAACATACACTGCATCAGTTGTGCTGAATACAAGTGACTGTACGTCGTCCAAATGGTCTCTGGCCTTGGGTAAAGGTAGCGAACACAGGGTAATCTTAGAATTTGACCCGGTGCTGCTGCCGGCAAGCTTCATTGCCAAGGACTCGAGCAACGGCACGATTTGGAAGTCCGTATCCTACGGTTTTGAAGACCTTGGAAATGGGTTCGCGCGCATCTCAATCACCGGAAAAGCCGTCTCTCTTACCTCCAACCTTTTAGAAGTCGCCCTTTGGAACAACGACGTAGTAGCTGGAAAAAAGGTATCTGTTGGACGAACTCAGATCGAGACAGGTAGTGGCGTTACCGCATATCAAACGCGTGTAGACCAGTACGATATTACTGAATCTGGGCAGCGCGACCTCTGGTATCTTTCCCGCGATCAAGGTGACGACGACCTCATCGTTAGCCTGGCTGATCCGGGATCGGATGCCACCGAGTTTTGGATGGATGAAGACGGGTCAACCATCACATCCGGGCAGACTATCGGGGCCGGTGACCGGGTGTTACCGGGAGGCGCACGCCTATACACGCATGGCATTATCAACCGAGCGTTGACTACGTCGGAAGAGGCGGGCTTGACAAAGTTTCTAAAGAGGAAATTAGCGACCGAATAAGAGAAACCTTTCCGCCATCGTTCTGTGAACTTTAGTGGTATGTCTGCGTCGCTGGTTTTCGTGCCAGGACTAAGTCAATTTGTTGACCACTCAAGGCGTGAAAGTTGTCCGCTCCACAGTTTATCAGTAGCTTCGCAAGTTCTGCCTTGAAATTGCGGGCGAAATCGCCAGGCATCGCTGACGAGTTGGCTGACTTGGCACGACAATAACAGTTTCTTTCGAGTTGACGGAAATTGATGTTACCAGTACCGGACCTTGCCGCGCATTGTCTGTGCGGCAGGTTGTCTTTTGACCGGGCGTGGGTGTTCAGCCTTAGTCCGCGCCGAATAGATCGCGGGTAAAGACCCTGTCGCTGACATCGCGTATCTCGTCCGACAAGCGGTTGGCGACGATCAGGCCGGCCTATTGCTTGAACGCCTCCAAATTGCGAACCACCGGCGAGTGGAAAAAGTGGTTTTTGCTCAGCGCCAATTCATAGACGATGTGACCCGAATGCCCTTGGCCTTGACCTGCCCCCCCGCGAAGTCCCTCTCCAAGATGTAGAGTCTGCCTAACCCGGAAAAAGCAGACGAATGCGGAAGTTCGGTTTTACCGAGGCGCAGATTATCCGGGACTTGATCGAACATGTTACGATCCAACATGGAGGGATGGGATGCAGATCGAACTGGAGGGTACCCTAGCGGCAATGATTGGGCTGGCCAAGAGTGAACAAAGCCGCCTTGCGGCGGCTGGTTTGGTAAATTTGTTTCCGTGATTTGGGTTTTCACGTCTGACGTTCCGAATGACGGAAGGATGATAGCGTCGCGCCAGCAATTGATTGATCTTGGGGATCAATTTTGGTCGATTGTGGTTTTTTGATTTTTGTTGATTTTGGTTGCGGGAGGGCACAACCAGCGTTGCCGAACACGATTAAGATGTTGGCTTTATGCGTGAAGCGAACACCAGAGTGCCAACTCTTGGGTTTCAGCCATGCGACCAAAACGGTCACGCAAAAGACTATCAGAATACGAAAATCCTACGCTCGCAGACCGGCGTTAAAATGGGAGTACCGTTGATGGAGCTGCGACGCAGCCTTATCGACCTATGTTTGTCAGGTCAATTGAACCCAATAGATCGTTAAGCCACCATCCAAAAAATAAGCGTCCTCCTGCATCGAAATCATGAAGCAACTGGTATTGGCTCGATCTCACTTCGTTTTGGCCGAAGAAAGAAAAATTTAGGCTGAATTTCGAATGAGTGAATGGACACTCCAAACCAATATTGGATGACGCGCCAAACAAGGTGCCTCGTAAGTTACAGAGATAGAATTGGAGCGTCAGTCATGCAGACCGAAGCAATCAGTGCCGTCGAAGTAATCAACATGCATTTGAACAGACACTATGAAGCTGATCAACGCGCAGATGCCGTTGTCGAAATGTTACTAGAAAATGAAATCTCCAGCGCAGATTTCTGGCCTTTATTGCGTGGCTTATGGGGTGGGTTCGAAAAAATTGATCACACCATGTTCGTGCACGCGATGGACGCAGAAAAACGAAAGTCATGTTGGATTCCGACGGAACAGTGGCATCGGCTTCCCAACGAAATCTCGGTTTTTCGCGGTCAAAGCCTAGGAAAAGAAGTTGGTTTGTCTTGGACGATAAACCTTGATGCAGCGTTGGACTATGCAACTAGACGTCGTGGTTCGACAGCCAAAATTCCGATCATCCTTGAAACCAAAATCCCAAAAAGCGCTGTCGCAATGGTTATCGAAAATGGTGAGCTTAATGAACTCGTCTTGTGGAGGGCGCCGCAGATTTCAAACTGCGTAGTCACCCAAATTTCCTCTAAGACGCACTAATCAAACAGCGACGTATCTCAGGTTTGGTAAAACAGCCCAAACCGAAGCCAGGACATCGCGTCCGCTCAATTTTGTCTTTGAAATTCACGCGGCGTTAGCCCCGTCCAATGCTTGAATGCCGTGGAAAACGCGGGCTGGTCGGCAAAATCCAGGTAGAATGCAACTTCTCCGATGCTGAACCCGTCCTTGAGATACGTCTTCGCAAGATCGCACCTGATGTTTTTGACAATACCACGAAAACTCAGGCCTTCCTCACTGAGACGTCGCGAGAGCGAACGCGTGCTTAGCCCAAGGTTTGACGCCACTTCCTGCGCGTTTAAAATTCGTCCTGGGAGCCCATTCAATATCTGGGCTTCCACCTTGCTACGTATCCCTGGTGAACTCGCGACGCGCATTCTCAAAAGGGTATTTCCGTAGTCCGTAAGATGGTTTCTGAGTGCGGGGTCATAACTTGGTATTGGGAGATCAAGCGATGCAAGCGATAAAATGATCTCGTTTTCTTCGGAACCAAAGGAAATCGTGCAGCCCGCCGCTTTTTTCATTGCGGATGCCGAAGACTTAACTGCGTGCTTGTACCGAACTTCCAGAGGGTGAAGTTGAGTATTCGTGACAATTCGCATCAATGAAACTGTCGAGAACAACAGAAACTCGGTGCGTCGATGATACCTGCTAAGCTCGCCATCAAGAACTTGCATCCTCAACGAAGCGTGGTTTCCTGACTCAACAAGACTGTATTCAATGCTTTCATCAACCAAAGCACCGTAGAGTGAAGCATTTACAATAGCTTCTTTGAGATTCTGTGAATACTTTGAAATATACCAGACTATGTCGCGAGGCGTTTTAAATGCCAAACCGGCTATTGTGGCGAAGGCGCGGTCTCTTAACTGATCACAAGCCAAACGAATAAATTGACCCTCCTTATATGGGTCAATTTCTCTGGTGGACTCTTTCAAGTCGGCTCGCGTCAAACCTGAGTTTTTTAAGACTTTCTCAAATTCATTTGCATCTTCCATGCGCTGCGCGAGCATTTGGGCAAAATGCCTTAACCAAGTGTTGTCGACACCCATCTGGTTATTCCAATAATTCGCAGTGTTTTTGATGCGGGATGTTCCAAAAACGATATCTGACGAATGGCTGCAAGTCACTTTGCAAAGTACTAAAGATCATCTGTTTTGGTAGATTTTAGGCATCGCGCTTAAAGCAAGCGGTGGATTCCCTCACTTCCCGATGCTTCCGAAAATGAAGCAAAAGGTTTTTAAATCAACTATTTAGAATGATACGTCATTATGTAGCCGTCTGCATTCAGGGTTCTCGCAAACCCACAACGTCACAGCGAGACCAACGGGGCGTCAACACTTTCACAACCTCAAACCAGTGATCTAACGCCCTAAGCTTTCGAAGAATGAACCTCTCGGGATCAATAGGTGAATACTTCGACAAGACTCGCGTTTAGTTTGTAAGTAGATTCCACGTTTGCAGCGCCGTCGTAGAAGGCAACATCGCTGACCTTGGGTTCAGCTAGCAGTTCGCCTTCAATCCAAAATGCATCGAATATCGATTTAAATTCGACGCCCTTTGGGTAATCAATATGAATGATCTGGTTGGGTGACGGCGAAGGAGTATGAACGCAAGAACCTGCAACCGGAACAAACAGGAATTCGGTTACAACTCCTCCATCGATTGTCAGTGGTACTATGTACCCGGGTAGCCTGATTGTTGTACCCAGTTTTTCTAGATTTGGACCGCGCCCGATTGCATTGTTTTGCGCAATGATTTTTCGGCGTTCTAGCATTAGCTTTTCTACGTCGACATCATTTGCGGCCAGAACACCATTGGCCGCCTTGTATTCTTTGATTAGATCAGGATCAGAGCGCTCACTGGCACTGGATGTTCGCCAACGAACTTGCGTTCGCATAGCGTTCAACAACGGACCTGGCAGCGTTTCAAATGGGGTTTCCAGAGACTTTAGGGTTGGTTTTAAATCACGCCAGCTAACCGCAACATGCTCCCGAATAGGATCATCTAGCGCTGTGGAGCTTGCGGCAATGGCCAAATCAAGCATGCGCTCAGACATGTCAAAACGCTTTGCTCCTGAAGGAGAAGTTTGGGCAGCAGATATTTGCGGAACTTGGACAACCTCTGCCTGAGCAGCTTGAATGTATGCGAACGCAAAAGCAGAAATTATCAGAGCAATCAGGTTACTTGTCATTTCTGAACTCCAGTTTTCACTCCAAGTTGCGACGGGTCAAATTTTTCGGCCAAGTTTCAATATGCAAGGGATCTTTCACTCTCGTGTTTTTTGTTCCCAGTAGTTGAAAGCAGTCTCTTGAATCATTCTTCCAAAGCGCCAGTCAAAAAAAGAACGACAGACCCAGCTTAAGTTGTCTGTCCGGCCCGCCGTCAGGTTTGCGCTCCAAAGTGTAGTATCCGACACTGACATCCATAGCGGTGCCTTTAGCTTCATTGATGATCGACGTTTTGCCAGCGGTCAAACCCAAAGGAATTGCCCACGCTTCATCATTGCTGGCCGAATTCCAGTTGTACGAAACGACGTTGTTGTACCCAACGTACCAACCCTCTCCCAAACCGTAGGTGAGAATAGGTTGAAGGATGGTCACACTGAAATCGTTCTCGCCCCACATATGGGCAACGACACCACCCCAAGACAAATCACCTGTTTGCCCAAACATGACAAAGGCAGGACCAGCCCCCCAACCTGCACCTTGCAAGGCGTCATTCGTGTGCGTTGGCAAGGAAACTTGCAGGCCGTAGCCCAGTGCGATTCCGCTTTCTCCCGGCGTAGGTGAATAAAATGCCTGAACCGTGGAATCACCGATGCTCCAAGTCAGATCATTTTCTTCCGAAGGATCGACAATTCCAGGCGGCAATACGGCGCCCGGCTGGACACCCTGAATCGGCACAATCCCCCGAAGCACCAATGTCGCGTCTGTCAGTGGAACTGAATAGACGGGCTGTAGCTGAAAGTTGTAGCTGTCGTCGTCGTTCGTCCCGGTTCTGAAGGCGATTGTATTGTCGGTGATCAGCGCTTTTGTGTCCGCAAGCGGGTTCGCGGCCTTCCGCGCTGCCTGACAAGCCGCGTCACAAGCTTGAGCTTCATTGGGTTGAAAACTCAGCATCCCAACGAAGAAGACAGCACAAGTGCAAAGTCGGCATTTCATCATATGCTCCCGGATTCCGCTTAGAATTATCTGTAGGCTTTTTCTAAACCTTCCTTGCCATTGCGCATTCATTTGGATGGTCCTTGCGCTGCCGCGGCAATTGGTTGGCCAATCTCTGCCCCAGTGCTTTGGAACAATTCCTGATGATCATCTGTAAGCTGCGATAGGGTGACAATCTTCTTGAACTGCGCCAACTCAACCAACTGCGGAATGAAGGGCTCGATCAACGCTTCGTGCCGGGCGTGGGCAGCCGCATCCACATAGCGTTCATAGCCGTACACCGTCTCGCCGACCCGGGCGAACTCGTAAATCAAAAGCCCGTCATCGGTGGCAGATGCCTCAACCATGTCTCTGGCCAAAGCATCAAAAGCCTGTGCGTTTCCAGCCGGAACGTTCAATATCGCAATGAATGCGACTTCCTCCGCGTGCGCATACGCCGGCGCAAAAAGGGATGTCGCTATCAAAGCGGCTTTGCAACAGATCAGTCGTTTCAATTCTGGTTTCCTTCCTGAAGCGGCGAGGGGCATTGTGTGCCCCCAGCCGAAACGGCCTCTGAAGTCAAATACCGTCCCGATGCGTGAAGCGCCCATCCATAAGCGTGCCCAACACCCTTATGTCCGAGATTTCACGCGGTTCGACGGCAGTTATGTCCTGATCGAGAACAACAAGGTCGGCATATTTTCCCACTTCGATGGAGCCTATTTTGTCCTCCATCGCTTGCTGCGCGGCAGGATAGATCGTGACTGCTTTCAAAGATTCTTCCAATGAGGCCGGTTTGCGGGACAACGGGAACGGCTTGCTGTCCGGATTCAGTGGGTCCTGCAAAGTCATCGCAATCTCAACATTTAGTAGCGGACCAATCAGATCAATCGGCGAGGATGGCACGTCCGAAGATATCGATACGTTGTGTCCGAGTGCCATCAGCGAGGAATAGCGGGCAAAAATCGCCTCGACCTTTGCACGACCCAACAAGTCCAATGCGTTAACATCTTGGTTTTCCCAATCAACGTGGAAAATAGGCGTCGTATTTACCATGATGTCATTCTCAATGACTGTTTCATGGTCTTGATCTGATACCCAAAAGTAGTGATGCAATAGATTGTTGGGAACGTCATAACCAGCGCCGCGCGCGGTCATGATCGCGTCCACCGTATTACGCACTGTTTGTGATCCATCCACGTGAGTGCCCACCGGAAGCCCGTTCTGATTAGCATGCAGATAGACCGAAGTTATCATTGGGCCTTCAATGGCAGCCGCACCGCGCGTTGCAGACCCATCGGCGTAATCGTCCAGCATCCAGGCCGTCTTTGAACTCCAGTTCCCCTCTGGATGGATTTTGATGCCCCAGATGCGCAGCATGTCGCTGTCGTATTGCTCGCGTAACTCAAGTGTGTGTTCTACTATTTCGTCAGCAGTGGCGGTCGGGTCCTTGAACCCCGTCGCAACAAAGGTTCGGATCGTTAGCTCACCGTTCTTTTCCAGTTCATGTAGGTGGGCCAGCGCGAGTTTCTCGTCATCTTTCACAAGAGACAGATCGGTAACTGTCGGCATAGCCATCAGAGGCACGTGTACCGCTGTGATTCCGGTTTTAACGGCCTGATCGTAGAGATTTTTCTGGATGTCAGGAATTTCACCTGCTGGATCCCATGCGCCTGCATTTCGAAAGGCCGCAGCCCACTGGAACTCAATCCCGATTCCGGTCTGATTGCCTTCCGAGTCACGCTGCCAGAACATAACGCCCGGCACCTGATCCTCTTCGTCGGGGCTGACCTGACCCGCTTCAAAGGCTTTGGAGTTCATCCAAACATCGTGGATTGTGAAGTCGAGGATAAAGGCCGGACGGTCAGAAACCACCGAATCCAAATCTTCTTTTGTAGGCCAACCACCATAAGCCACTTGATTGAACCCATATCCAAGGATCAACTCCTCGTCAGGGTTTGCATCGGCGTACTCCTTGATTGCCGCCAAGGCCTCATCAAGCGTTTCTATTCCGAACAGACTTACACCGCGCGACGTCCAACCCGATGCAACGATGTGATCGTGACCTGACACAAAGCCCGGCAACAGGGTATCCCCGCCCAAGTCCAGAACTTCGGTATTGTCACCTATCAGAGACTCTGCTCCCGCGACATCGCCAACATAGGTTATCTGGTTGCCCGTGACGGCAACGGCCTGCGCGGTCGGCGCATCGTCATTCATGGTAAGAACAGAAGCGTTGGTAAAGACCAGATCGGCGGCCTGCGCGTACAGAGCAGTTGACGATACCAATAGCGCAGCAAGGGAAAGTGTCAGCTTTTTCATGAGGCACTCCGAGGACATTGACAGGTTTTCTGTGTTCGAGATCGATAGTGTAACCTGAGTTTGTGACTGGCTATCCGAATCGTGCAAACTATTATGAATAATTGAATTTCAATGTGCTGCTGCCAGAGCCGGTCGCAGTAAGGGTTAACTGAGGCGCTATGTTACTGTCCAAGAAAATACGTTCAGTGGATCACCTGCCTGATTACACTGGCGTCCAACTCGAAGCGCTCGCTCTCTCTCCACAGGGTCCGAAGCTGAATTGGCGCATGGCCCAACACAATGGTTTTAGCCTTTATTGCGAGGAATATTTTTCGCGTATTCGTTTCCAAGAAGTTCAACACGGCGACACAGTCTTTCTCGGTTTAGTCTTGCCCAATGGCGAACCGGTTCGATTTCAGGGAACTCTATATGAGGATCCGTTTCTTGTGTTCTGGCAAGGGCAAAAGCCAACAGAGTATGACTACGTAGCCGAAGCTGGCACTCAGATATACCTGCTGGAAGTTCCGTGGCTACAGGTCGAGAAGCGTGGATGGGCAACGTTTAAAGCACCCATCCGCCTGTCCAGATCCGACGCTCTGAGTGCTTATGCCCGATGCATTGAGAAGTGGCTTTGCCACAAACAAACGACCGTGGATGGGACAGATGCTTGGATGTTAAATGACATCCTTGTAAACCTCGAAAACTTGGCAGGTGAACTCCTTTACCGGACCGAACCACAAATGGGCGCCGACAAGGCGAGCTATAGTCAATGGAAGACCGTTGCGGCGGCTGAAGCGTATTTTTCAGAAAACCCGGCAGGCACGAAACTAACGGTTCAAGAACTGTGCCGCGAACTCGGGGTATCGAGGCGGTCACTCTTTTTGGCCTTTGAAAAACAACTTGGTGTTGGCCCAAGCAAGTTTCAATCGATTGTCCAGCTGCATCGACTAAGGTCGCTTCTGCAGGAAAGCACCTATGAGAAAGGTGTCGTTTCGAAGCTCATCGGCGAGGCCGGTTTTAGTCACTTAGGCCGGACATCAGTTGCCTACCGCCAATTCTTCGGTGAGACGCCGATGGAAACGGCGAGTCGACCCAAAAACGGCTCGGCTATAGGGGTTTCTTAAGACGAGCGTCCGCTTGGGCTCGGAGCGGTCATTCGATCCGATCTTACGAACGGCAGCCATGCGGACATTGCTGCCATCCGCATTTTTTCTCCAAAGGACCGCAGTCAGCCCAAAGCGGACATCCGTAACAAGACTTTGTAATTTCCGGGACCGGATGTAGGTGCGCTGAAAACGCTACATTCCCATCATTGATTTCATTGAAGAAAATCTTGAAATTCTGCCCATAACTCTGCGCGGTTTTTGCGCATAACTTTACACGGCTTTCCCTTAAGTTTGCATGCTACAGAGAACCCATCGAACAAACAGGCTCTCAGGCTTCTATACGGTGCCCAATTGCAGTTTACTCCCAATCACCAGCAGACGAGCGCCACGTTTTAGCTTCCGCGTCCCAAACACTGGCGGTGACGCAAGGCGTTGGGTTTATTCCGTCGCAATTGGATCCATGAACATCTGCCGCCACAACGCGTTGGCGCCCAAAATCAACTACCGTCCAGCCTTGATTGAGCAAGGAGCGCACCTCTTCGCCAACCCAAAAGTGCGACATGCACCCGCCAGTTCCGCAATAAAGAGATGCGGCGCTCGAACACGCAAAACCAGACTCATTCAGAACCCAGTCGTGTCGTAGATCTCCGTCGAGATCGACCCTCTCAACCGCACCCCAACCTAAGTCAAACTGACCGTCGTTGAACTCCGCGCAGGCCTGTGCCGCCAGATCAACCTTTTCCCGCAAACCGATGGGAAGTTGCGAAACATCAGCCGCGACAGCTGGTGAGTTCCATACTAAACCAGAGACCAGCACAATCCTGGAAACTGGACCTTGCAATTGACGCACTACTTGGGAAGCCGATTGTAAGGTGGCATCAATTGCACTGATCATATCTGTAGTCCCCGTATTCCAGCCAGTTTACCGAGCCTTCGCTAAAAATCAGAAACTCGGATCTGTCTTCCCCAAGTAGGGCAACGACAAATCCGGCTGGTGGCTCAGAGTTTCCGAAGTAACTGTAGGCCGTCATGGCTCTGATCGACTCGCCGTTGACCGTTACTCGCGCGTCCCACTCTCCCTCCGGGTTGTCCAAAATTACGGGTTCGATCACGCGTGTTATCGCCCCGCCACCACAATAGACGATGCCTTCGGGTGCTTCGTATGAGGCCTCTTGGCTAGCATCCGAGTTGCACTCAGAACGAAGGGATCGAATTGCCGCGCTGGAACCTTTCAAGTCAAAGATCCCATAGCTGACATCTTGGTCAATCATCGACAGGTTAACCGATGCATTGGCCGCAAGCTGGTCCAGTACAAAGCCATAGTCTTGCTGACTATTGAAACTGACCTCGACAGGATAATTATCGACGATCTGCACGGCAGCGTTTTCTGCGCCAATCTGAAATGCCCCAACTTCGGTGGTGCCATTCTTCAAAAAACGAATGGAAAGCCCCTGCTTCTCCACAATGTCCTGGCTGTCCTCGTATCCAGCTGGACCAAAGCGGATACGGTCACACTGAAGTTCCAGTGTCATGTTTCCAGTCTGAATAAATGCATTGGGATTAGGCCCGGAGTTGAACGACCACTCCGCCGATGCTGTGGTCGCCATTGCCATCATCAACACTCCAATGGAAATCGTTTTGAACCTCATTTTTCTCTCCATTGTGTTACGTTTCGCGCTGTTATTAAGCAGAGATTCCGGCCGTTACCTAGGCAACCAGATCAGGACACAGGTTCGCCGTATTCGTTTGCGCCTTCTTGGGAAGGGCGCGACAACCACCAGACCATCAGAATGGACAGAACCAATTGAAGAATTGCGACAACAACAATTCCGGTCACGCCCAGGACGGCCGCGGGTCCTCGTAATGCATCGGGGTTATCCGTCCCTTGCTCCAATACCGAAAAGAACGCCACCCCACCCAGCATAACAAAGAGCGTTGTAAGGCTGAGCGCCATCGGCAGCAGCAAATACCAGCCAGGTCGTCCTGTATCATGCAGCCTCCGCCAACCGGCGGCCAGCATAGGTATGAGAACGGCCAGTTGGAAAACAGAGGACAGAACCCGAGATCCCTGCCCTGTTTCGGGGTTGGTCCCGAATATGATCGTATCCAGTACAGCTAAAGCAGCGCTCGCGAGAACTACGAACAAGAAGAACCACCAGTATTCTGAGCGTAAAGCCCGACCGGAGAACTGGAAGTATTTTGAGAAACACGTTTTTACTGCTTCGCCAAATCCCATATTTCACTCCTTTCTTACTTTCTGTGCGGTCTCAAACGCGTCGCCGCTCACGAGAACTCACTCGCCCCTAAGGATGCTCCCTCTTACCTTTTTGAAAGCAGAAGCCTATCGCACGAGAGCGTAAAGAATTTTACGCTCGGAAAAAATGTTGATTTATCAAAAATAGGATTCAAACATGCGAATTCGACACAACTTAATTTAACCCCGTTGTTGTCGTTGCTGCTCGCTTTGCCGAGCCCATCCGGCCGCTGGAGTGAGTGCTGGCGGTTGGAAGGCGTCTTACAAGAACCGAGCGTTGGGAGAACGCGGTGCTGAAACTTAACGCATCCAATCCTACTAATTTCAACGGACCCAGAGGGAGAAGAAAATGACCAAAAAGATGGTGATGATTGCAGGCGCAACTTGTTTCGCAATGCTTGCGGCCTGTGACGACACGAGTACATCCAGTACGTCCGCCGAACCCACACCCGCTCAGCAGGCGTGTTTGCGAGATGTAGCCAACACGACGAACAATTCGCAAGTCGTTGTGCTCTCATCCGCGTTTAGCGAGGCCGGAACACAAGTCACTGTCGGTGTTGGTGAGGATCGCGCTCCTTGGAATTGTATTGCTTACTCTGATGGCGCCACAGCTGGTATCGAGTTCCTAGGCGACGAAGGCGCATTGTAACCTGTTCGCTGTGTATCTCGAAAGCACCAGTCGTGATCAAATTTGAATATCGGCAAGCTCAGACATTCAAACCTCGTAATAGGATTGGGTTTTAACATTCTCAATCATGCAAAGGTTGTAGAAAATGCCCGTAACCAACTCGGTTGTAATTGCGATCATTTGCACTTTTGTCGCCATTGTTTCGGTTCCAAAATACAGCATTGCACAAACCTGGGACATAGCATCACAGCACTCTGTCAGCGGCGTAACAGTGTATGATACGGACGAGCTGCTAACTTTTGCCGGTCAGTTGGCCTTTGATCGGTCAGGGCGCATTACAGCGGTAGATGTCGCATCAACGATCACTCAGATCTACCGAGAAGACGGTTACTTCTTGGCTGAGGCGTGGCCTGGTCCCGATGGGCAGAGCATAGTTGTTGATGAGGGACGTATTCAAACAATCGAAATAGAAGGTGTAGATACGCGCACGTTCCAAACCCTAGAAAAGATCTTTCGCCCCCTCACCACCGCATACCCAATAACTCTCAAACGATTTGAGCGGGCGGTTATGTTGGCCGAGGACATACCCGACTTGGACGTGTCGACCGAACTTGATTATCCGGATCAAGCTGGTGCTCGGCTGAGGGTATTGGGAGAGCCTTTGCGAAAACAAGCCGGCAGCGCGACACTCGACAACCCTCCGCGTGAGCTTGGAGAAGCGCTCAGCTTCTATATCGTACAAGAGTTTTATTCAACGCTGACCGTCGGGGATTTGCTGCGATTTGAGGGATCAGGCAATTACAATTGGGACAAAGACGATGAACACTCTTTATGGGGCGCTCTTACCTATCGCACGCCGCTGAACAGCAATGGTCTGTACGGTGAGATCTTCTACGGGAACATAAACGCAAAACGTGACCTCTCGGGGGACTTTGCGAGAACAGATATTGACGGCGAGAACTTCACAGTCGCGATGGGTTACCCCGTGATCCGCGATGTGGCCCGTTATGGGTATCTTCTGTTGGACTATCGCCTTTCAAAAGCGGACTCAGTCAGTGGTGGCGTTCCACTATCCAGTGACGCGAGTGTCGTTGGCCTTACATATCTTTACGGGCAAAACTATCCAAAAGGACAAGCTCTGGAAGCGGGGCTAACCTTGTCTTTTGGCGACAATGACAATGACACGACAGACGCGAATTTTGACGACGGAGACTCTTCGTTCTGGCATCTGCGGGGCGGCATCGGGTACGAAAGCCCGCTTACGAGCTTGTCGCCCAACACAGCTTGGCGCACTGAGATTTGGGGGCAGTACACAACAGACCGGCTACCCTCGGTCGAGGAGTACTTCCTTGGTGATCGTTATGCTTTGCGTGGATATCGGTTTGACGAAGTGGATGGTGATTCCGGGATTTCCGCGATTTTCGAAGTGTCTCATTCCTACTTCCCCAGTTCCCAAAGCATTCATCGCTTGACGCCCTTTGCCTTTTTCGACGTGGGTTACATCTCGAACAATGACCCTGCAAGTTTCGAAGTTGATAATGCTACACTGGCGTCGACAGGTCTGGGTTTGGACATTGAGTTTAAGAAAAATCTATTTCTGTCCGGATATGTCGGTGTCCCTTTGAGAGACGGCCCTTTGACCGACTCTGGCGATCCTGGCGCGTATCTTGCTCTGACAACAAGTTGGTGAGAATGTTATGAAACTGAACCGAATTGCTGTACTTACCGCAACTTGTCTAATTGCAGAACTGGCCGCTACTCAGGTCTTTGCCCGCGGAAATCACTACGGATGGTGCCGAGGCGTAGGGAACCCACACCAGTCGAGCCAAGGGTGCGGGCAGGCTGGTGGGCAAGGGGCAGGTAATCAAGTTACTGGCCCAACTCAGCCGGTGGCAAATCAGTTGCCGCCTAAGGGAACGCAGCAAACGCCCACGTCCGTTGCTGTTCCAGTCCTTGCGCCGGGCGCGGTCCCGAACGCAATTCCCGGTCAGGTTCCTATCGCGACACCGATAGCGGTTCCTGGTCAGGTTCCCACGCCGATAGTAGCGCCGACCCTAACTCCGCCTCTGGCACCAAACGCGACACCAAACCGGGTTCCGACAGCTGTTCCAAATCAGGTTCCGCCATTGGCTACTGGTCCCACCGCGGTGCCGCCGCAAGTTCCGACTGCAACTCCCAATCAAGTTCCGATAGCTATCCCTGGCCAGGTTCCGCCTCAACCTACCGGCCCAACAGCGGTGCCGCCACTTGCGCCCACCGCAACACCAAACCAAATACCAGTCGCAGTTCCTGGTCTGGTCCCACCTCAGCCCACGGGTCAAACTGCTGTGCCACCGCTCGTCCCGACTGCAACACCAAACCAGATTCCGGTCGCAGTACCCGGCCGTGTTCCCCAACCCAGCGGCACTACAGCGACACCACCGCTTGTCCCAACCGCAACCCCCAATCAGGTTCCCACGGCGGTTCCTGGTCAGGTTCCACAGTTGGCACCAAAACCTACGGCAACTCACGTGGCAGTCCCAGGACATCCGAAACCACAAGGCGTCGTGACAATCATGCGCCCTAAGCCGAGGCCGACAACCGGTACTGTCCAGCAACCTGGCACAACACAAGTGACCCACCATTTAACCCACCAAAGCAATGCGAAGAAACACGATCACGTCGCAGCAACACCTGGACGACATGACCCGCACGACCTACCGAGATTCCGCAACGCGGCGGCCAAGGAAGACTGGGAATGCGTTGCCAGCGGATTTGGACAGCGCCGGTATGATGCTGGGCGAGGCGTGTTGCTGAACAACGGAGCGTTGCGGCACCTCGGAAACGTGGACGCAATGGCCCGGGATGTACCTGCTCGCCATCCAAAACATTCTGGGTGCATTATTTCGGTCAAACGAAAGCAGCGCTGAAGCTCGCATGGTAGGGTCAGGATTCATAACCAGTAGATAACAGTTGCCGCCAGCTCGATGGCTGATAGGAAGACCTTTGGGCATCGGTCATAGCGGGTTGCCACGCGCCTCCAGTCTTTGAGCCTGCCGAACGTGATCTCGGTGCGGTTTCGCCGTTTGTAGCGGCGTTTGTCGTATTTGACAGGCGTCTTGCGCTGCTTACGGCCGGGGATGCAGGCGCATATCCCTTTGTCTTTCAGCGCCTCGCAGCATAGGTTGGCAAAGCTCAATGACCGATTTGGGCCGCAAGTGACGACTTTCTGATTATCAAAAAGATGGGACCAAACTCGAGCTCCAGAAAACCATCTCCAGCTCTGCATCTCAATTCGTTTCTGGAAAGAAATTTGACTTGGGGTGCCTTCTGATGTCGAACGTTCACTGGTTTTCTGGTCCAACTATGACGGTTGGATCAGGTTCGTGTGACGTTCAACAGGACATGTGGAACGTCACTGATAATTGACTCAATCGACGGCAAAAACCTCATTAGATCGGTCAATCACGTCATTCATTTCTGACCCAAACGTCAAGCATCTGTGACCTAAAAAGAATTGCGGACGTTTGACCAGATCAAGGAACAGTTATGTCTTTATAGGCGGGTAATGAACAAAACCTCTCTTCGTGTCCTCAGCTCCAAGGGCGGCTTGGCGTGACTTTTGACAACAGTGGAAAACACCCAAGTTTGGCAGTTAAACAAATCTGTTCACATAATTCTCTAGTATTTCCTGGCGTCCAGATTGCGGCTCTGGGTTTATTCCTTCACCTAAAACGCGCGCGGAAATTTCATCCAGGCTACTGCCTAACATGGCCTCCGCTTTTGGAGACTTCCAACCGGAATACCGTTGCGAAAGCGCGTTCTCCAAACCTCCATCTTCAATCATAGCAGCCGCTGCTTTCAAACCACGTGCGCATATGTCCATTCCGCCGATATGGGCCGCCACCAGGTCGACAGCGTCAATCGATTGCCGGCGAATTTTGGCGTCGAAATTTGTGCCGCCGGTGGTAAAACCACCAGCTTTCAGGATGTAATAGTAAGCTAGGGCAACTTCCGGTGTGTTGTTCGGGAACTGGTCAGTATCCCATCCGGATTGGTAGTCGTTGCGATTCATATCAATCGAACCCAGCATCCCCTCAGAAGCCGCAACCGCAATATCATGTTCAAAGCTATGCCCGGCAAGGATCGCGTGGCCCTGCTCGAGATTCAGCTTCACTTCTTTCTCCAAACCGTACTTCCTAAGAAATCCGATACAAGTAGCTGCATCATAGTCGTATTGGTGCTTAGAAGGCTCCTGAGGTTTTGGCTCCACAAGAATAGTACCTTTGAACCCGATCTTGTGTTTGTACTCTACGACCATGTTTAGAAAACGGCCCATGTGGTCCAATTCAGTTTTCAGGTCCGTGTTCAGAAGGGTTTCGTAGCCCTCACGACCACCCCACAGAACATAGTTTTCACCGCCTAGTTTGTGAGTTGCATCCATACAGGATTTCACTGTCGCTGCAGCGAACGCAAAAACGTCGGGATCAGGATTGGTACTGGCGCCAGACATCCAGCGACGATGACTGAACATATTGGCCGTACCCCAAAGCAGTTTGGTGCCAGACACTTGCATCTTTTCACCGATATAGTCGGTGATTTCTTCCAATGTGCGCAGGTTATCGGCAAAATTTCCCTGTTCAGGCCGGATATCAGCGTCGTGCCAGCAAAAGAATGGCTGCCCCAAAAGCTCAAACAATTCGAATGCAATATCTGCCTTCTGGCGGGCCCGGCCCATATCGTCCTGAGGATACCATGGGCGTTCGAACGTAGGTCCACCAAAGGGGTCTCCGCCCTCCCACGCGAATGAATGCCACCAGGCCACAGCAAACCGCAGATGGTCCTCCATACGCTTGCCCATGATGATTTCATCCGGGTCGTAGTGACGAAAGGCCAACGGATTCTTGCTATCCACGCCTTCAAACCGGATCTTTTCGATCCCTTCAAAAAATCCACTTGGCATTTCTGCCCCCTACTCTGTTTTTTGTGCTGGCTGCTTGCCGAGAATGATCATCGACAAAAGATCGTCATCAGTTACGTCTGCGATATCGACCGTCCCAACCAGTTTTCCGTTCTTCATGACCGAGGCGCGGTCGCACAGTTCCATGACGGCATGCACGTCGTGATCGATCAGAAATATCCCGATGCCTTGCGCCTTTAGCTGGTGGATCAGATCCGCCACCATCTGAGTTTCATGCGGCCCGAGCGCTGCTGTCGGTTCATCCATGATCAGAATACGTGCGTTGAAGTAGACAGCCCGAGCGATCGCCACTGATTGTCTTTGCCCGCCCGACAAGGCGGAGACCGGGTCATTGAACTTCTGAAAGTTCGGGTTGAGCTGAGCCATGATCTTTCGGCACTCGGCCTCCATGGCTGCGTCGTTGACCAAACCAAAAGGGGTCGTCATCTCGCGCCCCAGGAACAGGTTCGATGTCGCGTCCAGATTGTCGGCCAAGGCTAGCGTCTGATATATCGTTTCGATGTTATTCGCCCGGGCGTCACGGGGATTGCCAATCTCGACTGGCTTGCCATCAATCAGGATCTCACCGTGATCCATCTGATAGGCGCCGGACAGAACCTTAATCAGAGTGGACTTCCCGGCCCCATTATGGCCAAGCAGGCCAACGACTTCACCCGGGTAGAGATCGACCGACACATGGTCGACGGCCTTAATCCCGCCGAAGGAAATCGAAATATCGCGCATCTCGACCAATGGCGGCGCGCCCGAACCGCGTCCGGAGTTGGGAGGTGCTTTTTGCGTGTCTTGAGCTTGCATCACTTAGCCCCCAATCGCTTGCGGTAGACGATGTCGATATAGACGGCCAACACGAGAACGCTGCCGACGACGATGTTCTGAAACGGTGCGTCCACGCCAACCATTGCCATGCCCGATTGCAGCGCCTGCATGATCAATGCACCAAGGATCGCACCATAGATGGTACCGATGCCGCCGGACAATGCGGTTCCTCCGATCACTGCAGCGGCTATGACCCGAAGTTCGTCGAGCGTACCAATGTCGTTCGAGTGGTTTGCCAAGCGGGCCGATGCGACCACCGCGGAAACGGCGCACAAGAAACCCATCAAAGCAAAGATTTTAACGGTCAGTAGCCGAGTGTTGATACCCGAAAGCTCTGCCGCATCCGGGTTGCCGCCGGTGGCAAAGATGTATCGGCCAAACCGTGTTTTTCGCGCCACAATTGTCAGTGTGACGGCCACGATGATTAGGATGAGTACAGAAATAGGTATGCCGTATCCGACGACCAGCCCTTCTGGCATAGTCTCGCCGCGCGCTTCGAACATACGTTGCAGCCGGCGCGTCGGAATGGCGTAGCTATTTACGATGTAAACGTACCCAAGGATAGCAATTGCAATTATCCCGGCCAGAGTGGCCTCGGCCCAAACAGGTTTTACCGGGAAACCATGTGACGCTTTTGCGCGGCGACCACTCCACAAAGCCCAGATCGCGATTGCGGTAGCAAACAAGCCGAACAGCCAGCTTGTCGTTGTTCCCAATGTTCCGTTGGTCCCACCAAACATCAGGAATGTACTATCCAGAGGACCAATCGTCTGGCCGCTAGTCAGATACCACGCTACGTTTCTCCAAACCAGAAAGCCGCCAAGTGTTACGATGAAGGCTGGTATCGTCAGGTATCCGACCATCCAGCCATGAAATGCTCCGATCAGCGTGCCGACAAACAGCCCAACGACAATGGTAATCGCCCAGGTTGCCGGATTGTTCAAACCCAACCCAAGCACCTGCGGCAATAGCTCGGTCTGCGTCATCGCCATAACGGCTGAGGTTGTTGCCAGCAGTGCCCCAACTGACAGGTCGATGTGCCGCGTGACGATGATGAACACCATCCCGCAGGCCATAATTGCGACCGAGACCGTCTGGATAGACAGGTTGAACAGGTTGCGAGGGGTCAAGAACCGCCCTTCCGTAACGATATTGAATCCAATGCACAGGATGACAAACGCGCCGATCATTCCCAAAAGCCGCATATCCAGTTCCAATTGTTGGAACAGGCTGGGCTTCGCTTTTTCAGGTATCGGCTGAGACGAAGTTTCGGTCATTTCCGATCTTTCATATTCAGCATTTGCCCCAGGCCCATACTTAAAGGCCCAGGGCTGAGTGGTTTAGTTACAAGGGGCAGGTCCGCTTTCAACGCCCTGACACAAATCCTCCAACGGGATCCATCCGGCATCAACAACCACGGACAAGTTGTCCTTAGTGATTGGAACAGGCGCTAGGAAAACCGAGTTCATCTCGGTTCCACCCGGTGACGTCCAGCTCACTGCACCTTCGACATCAGCAGGGCTTGTCCCACCGCTCAAAGCAACTGCAATTTCGCCAGCGGCCTTTCCAAGTTCGCGAGCATCCTTCCAAACCGAAACCGTCTGCGTTCCCAGTGCGACACGGTTCAATGCTGCGTGATCGCCGTCCTGACCGGAAACCGGAATGCCTTCCATGCCCTGAGCGGTCAGCGCAGCAACAACACCGCCTGCAGTACCGTCATTCGACGCAACGACCGCATCCACGTTGTTCTCGTTCGCGGTCAGGATTTGTTCCATGTTCCGCTGCGCGTTCGCGGGCAACCAACCATCCGTATAAGCCTCACCAACGATTACGATGTCACCGCTGTCTACGGCTGCTCCGATGATCTCTTGCTGACCACCGCGCAGGAAATCTGCGTTTGGATCAGTAGGAGAGCCCTTGATCATCACGTAGTTGCCCTTGGGCATGGCTTCAAAAACAGCCCGGGCCTGCATTCTGCCGACTTCCACATTGTCAAAGGTCAGATAGAACGCACGGTCATCCTCAATCAGGCGATCATAGGCAATGACTGGAATACCTTCGTCCGCCGCAGCCTGAACAGCTGGTCCGATTGCCTGCGCGTCCTGGGCCAGAATGATAAGTGCGTCTACACCTTGGGCGATCAGGCTTTCAATGTCCGAAAGCTGCTTTGCAGAAGACGACTGCGCGTCTGCCGAAATGTACTCAGCGCCGCCTGCTTCAAGCGCCGATTTAATTGCCGCCTCATCCGTTTTCCAACGCTCTTCCTGAAAGTTCGACCAGCTTACGCCGACCACTGGCTCTGCGAATGCGGTCGAAGCCAACAAAGTGGCCACAGCCGAAAAGCTGAGAATTCTCTTCATGATTTCCTCCCATTTGCCGAGCCATCGCATTTCGATTCGCGGCTCTCGCACATCTGAATACCATATTTATTTCAGTCGGTAAAATATTTACTCTACAAGAGGTACCCAAATTCAAATAGATTGGGCCAACAGCAAGATTCGCGAGGACAAGATGCTGAAAAGCAAAGCCTCTCCGGTTTCTTTGGAACAAAGAAATGCAACCCGCCTGCGGGTATTGGAGCACATCAGAGCCAAGGGGGCCGTCTCGCGGATCGATATTGCATCCGCCTTGCAAACCAGCCCTGCGACTGTCACCGCCGCCACGGCTGATCTCATCTCGGCCGGGCTGGTCAAAGAGACTGAAAGCCAAGCACAGTCAACGTCGGGGAAGAGAGGCAGACCCAGAGTATTGCTGCAATTGGACGGTCAGATGCATCTTGTGGCCGGCCTCAAGGTGGCTCGGCAAGTAATCTCAGTTATCTTGGTCGACTTTGAAGGTAACGAACTCGCATCCCATAAATATGCTCTGGATAAAGCCAGAATGTCGCCGCAAGAATGTGTATCGGCGATCCGCGAAGCTCTTGAAGAAACCTGCAGTCAGATCGATCGTTCTGTCGCTCATTTGGCAGGTGTTTCTATCGGGGTCGCTGGACTGGTCGATGCAAACAAAAATTTTGTCCACTGGTCTTCTTCGATTACTGAGAGAAACATTGATTTTAGCCACTTACTTTCAAATGCGCTCCCTTGCCCCGCATTTGTTGACAACGACGCCAATCTTGTCGCCAAGGCCGAACAGCTTTTTGGCTTAGGCAAGGGCCTAAAGAATTTCCTCGTCGTTACGATCGAACACGGTGTTGGCCTTGGTATCGTATTGGACGGTAAACTATACCGTGGAGAACGAGGCTGCGGCGCTGAGTTTGGGCACACCAAAGTTCAACTTGACGGGGCTTTGTGCCAATGCGGTCAACGCGGTTGTCTTGAAGCCTATGTGGGCGACTATGCTTTGATCCGCGAGATGACAGTCACCGGCCATACCAACGACATGAAATCCGTTTCCGACATACATGACCGCGCCAACTCAGGCGACGACAGAGCATCATCGGTGCTTGCCCGCGCAGGTCAGATGTTTGGCCTCGGGATTTCCAACCTGATCAACTTGTATGACCCAGAGTGCATTATCGTCTCGGGGACACAAATGAGCTTTGAACATTTGTGCTCCAGCGAAGTAAAGACCCGCATTCGGAATGGCGTTGTGAATGTCGATGCACCTTTGCCCCAGATCAAAGTTCATCACTGGGGCGACATGATGTGGGCCAAAGGGGCAGCAGCCTATGGAATTGAGCAAGTCTCGATTCTCAAGGTCAAGGAGCTGACGTCGAATGCGTCTTGATTTTGCACTAATTGCGGCTTTGGCCACAGTTACGAATGCGGGCGCTGATGCTCCTGAATTCAAAAAAGTGGATGTGCCAAAACACGTCTATGATGGCGGGTGGGAGCATTTTGTCGGCGGTGGTGTGGCCGTTTTCGATTGCAATAGGGACTCGCTGCCAGAGCTCTTTTTGGCCGGCGGTTCCAACCGGTCTCAACTATTCATCAATACCTCGAAGGAACAGATATCATTTCAGGCTGAGACGCCTGAAGTTATTTCTGTGACCGGTGTTACCGGCGCCTACCCTCTCGACGTTGATAGCGACGGCGTAATGGATCTGGCGATTTTGCGTGTTGGCCCAGACCTGCTTCTTCGGGGCCATCCCGACTGCCAATTCAGCCCTTTCACTGAACTCGGGTTTCAGTCCGAGGATCACTGGACCACAGGTTTCTCGGCAACATGGGAAAGCGGGCAAACTTTACCGACCTTGGCGTTTGGCACCTATGTTGATCGGTTTGATGCCGAAGGTCCTTTTGGATCCTGCGGACCAACCCTTTTGTACCGCCCAGAAGGCGACTTTTATCCCGAGCCACTGCATCTTGAGCCCAGCTACTGCTCGCTTTCTATTCTGTTTTCGGACTGGGCCCGAACTGGCCGCGCTGATCTTCGCGTCAGTAACGACCGTCACTACTATGTTCGCGGCGGTCACGAGCAGTTATGGGCAATGGAGCCTGAGCCTCGGCAATACTCAGAAGACGAAAACTGGCTTCCATTTTCGATCTGGGGAATGGGGATCGCCTCTCGGGACCTTACAGGAGACGGTTTTCCCGAAGTTTATCTGACCTCGATGGGTGATCAGAAACTTCAGGTATTTGACCCAGCAACAAACGGCCCGACCTGGCGCGATGCAACATACGAAAAGGGCACGACCGCTCATAGACCGCATATCGGTGGAGACGGAAGGCCATCCACCGGGTGGCACGCACAGTTTGGCGACGTCAACAACGACGGCCGGGACGATATATTCGTGGCCAAGGGAAACGTAGAACAGATGCCCGATGCGGCTCTGAACGACCCCAATAACTTACTGCTACAGAACTCCGACGGTCAGTTTGTTGAAGCTGCAGCAGATGCCGGTGCTGCCTCGATGGCTAAGTCTCGTGGCGCAGCGCTTGCCGACCTGAACAACGATGGGAAGCTGGATCTGGTGGTCGTCAACCGAGGTTCTGAGCTCGAAATCAGCCAAAACACTTCTCAGGGTGGCGACTGGCTATTGCTGGATGTCACTCAGGATCAATCCAATCACGCAGCAATTGGTGGATTTATTGAAGTCAAAACCTCGCTGGGTGTTCAAACTCGCGAGCTAACAATCGGCGGCGGTCACGCTGGTGGTATCGCTGGGTTTCAGCATTTTGGGCTTGGGAGTGAGGACCAGGTGCAGGTTCGTATGATCTGGCCGGATGGATCGAAAGGCGATTGGTTGGAATATCAGCCCAACCAAATCATACGTCTTCACCGCTGATTACTTTTCAACCGGTAGCCCGCTTGGAACCTGGTCGGGCACACCTAGCCGCTCTGCCGGGTCTTCAAGGCTGGCCAGAAATCTGAGAAGAGCGTCGATTTCCTGGTCCGTTAGGTTAACATTCGACAAGCTGTTGCTTTGGGCAATCGCCTCCACGTGCTGATTGTCCGACATTGCCCTTTGATCTTTGGAGCCCGGGATGTCCGGCAATGCCGCCAACTCGATCGAGTAGTTTTTTAACGACGAAACCGCGTCCAGATGATGCCGCACGATGTCCTCAAGTTCGGTAAAAGCTCCGTTGTGTCCGTACGGAGCTGTCAGTGTCACGTTGCGCAAAGATGGCGTGCGGAAAGCAAACGCGTCGTCGGGATCACCGGTCACGCGAAGACGCCCGTCGTCCCTGACATGGTTTTCAAATCGCGCCGCCTTTCCCGGGCCGATCTGCGGCAGTGCGATCGAATGAAACTTGTGATCGGTCTGGAACCAGCCCGAGTGGCAATTGCTGCATCCGGCTTTTCCATAGAACAGGCCCATACCAATCTCGGCCTCTTCTGACAGCTCAGCCTCACCTCGCATTGCGCGATCAAACGGGCTGTTATCCGCACGCCACTCGAATGCGATAAAATCCGCGATTACATTGGCAATTGCCGTGAACGAAATTTCATCATCCGGCGCTAAGTCCTCAAACCTCTGCTCATACTCTGGAATGGCCGCAACACGTTCTGCAATCAGATCCCACGCACCGCCTTGCTGTGTCAGAAATCCGAGGCGAACCGCTTTGCTCACGTCATTCTCAGAATAGTGACCCGCCATTTCGTCTGGCGACAAAACCGGGAACATGGCCTGTGCGGCCAGCGCTGAATTGAAACCAGACCGCATATGGGTACCCAACGGGGTTCTGATACCATCAGGTTGCGTTGGGTCTGCCTCTAGTCGCCCATCATGGAAAAACGTCGTGAACTCAGTGGCTCCTAGGTTCCAAAGCCCTGGTGAGTTTCGAGGAATACGTTGTTCCGGGGTATTCTCTGGGTCCAATGTCCGCTCGGGACCAAGCCCAATTCCTCCTTCCCCTATGCCAAGGGATACACCGTCTGACGTGCCAAGCTTGGGATGATGGCAGGTCGCGCAGCTGATATTCTTGTTGCCGGACAATATTGGATCGTAGAACAGCAACCGCCCCAATTCGACACTTGCAAAGTCCGGTTCGAGGAACTCCGGCGAAGGACCAAGCGATTGGGCACGCGCACTACCCACCGCTGAGATTGTTGAGCCTATTATCAAGAATAGCGAAACTGCTCTCATGTCATTCCTCAGAAACTTCTAGAATAAGTTCCTGCCGATACGGGTTCTCCGGAGTATAGATTATTGAGTGAAACGACGAGATATTCGGTGCGTTGGGATAACCCGATGGCTCGATACACACACCACGCGAAGCGCCCCGCGGTTTTGTCAGCCCATAGCCCGAATAAACCTGTGCTCCGGGCTGGTCAGAGTAGACTGTCAACGCAAGGCCAGAGGGTGAAGTGAGTTCCGCCACCGGAGCCTTGGCGCCTCGATCATGATCAAAGCAGAAATAGTGATCAATCCCATCAGGCACACTTCCAATCGTATTGGGCGTTGAAAAATCCAACCCTTTTTCGTTGGTCGCAAGCACTCTGCCCGACGGAATACCCTGATCGTCGATTTCCAGATACCAATTTGAAGCGAGTGTCAGCTTATGCTCGTCTACCCCTTCTGCAGCACCCAAAGTGTAGTAGTTGTGCTGTGTAATGCTTATCGGCGTCGGCCGGTCAGGCTTTGCAGTTATTGAATAGACCAAGCGTGAGCCCTGTAGGCGGATCCTGACTTCGAACCCGATATTCCCCGGAAAGCCTCCCTCTCCGTCGTGAGAAACGTAGCTCAGCAAAACCTCGTTCTGTGCAATCTGTTCGAGTTCCCAAAACTGTTTAGACAGCCCATCGTCGCCGCCATGCAGGGTGTTTTTGCCCTCATTGGCGTTCAGTTCAAAACTGGCACCATCCAATTCAAACGTCGCGCCGCTGATACGGTTGGCAACGCGCCCAACAATTGCGCCTAGATAACGCGTATCGGTGAGATACGCAGTTGGATCGTCAAACCCAAGGATGAGCGGCACGTCCTTGTACCACCAACCCTGCGTGATAGCTCCATAGTTCAGGACCGAAACACGCATATTCCCATCGGTAAGAATGGCGGTTTCGATCCCGGAGGCTTTACCCGTTTCTGGTTTCATCTCACTGCCAGCGGCGCAAGCGCCTGATAGAATTTCCTATATCTCCGGTATTCGTTTTCGTAGGCGTCAATCAGATCGCCTCGTGGTTCAATGCGTTCCTGAATTTCCGGCGGCGTCATGACTTGCGCCGGTTCAGCGCCGTTGACAGCACATATCGCGAGGCGCGCAGCGCCCAAAGCGGCACCGAATTCGCTGCCTTTTGGCAATTCCAGTGGAACTTGCAAAACAGTAGCTAAGGTTTCCAGCCAGAACCGAGATCGTGCACCTCCCCCGACTGCCATAAGGCTATTTGGCTGGGTTCCGGTGCTCTTCAGTGCTTCCAGGCAATCTCTCATTCCAAAAGAAACACCCTCCATTACAGACTGGGTCAACTCAGCGGGCTCCGACGAGATGTCCACGCCCAAAAACGCGCCTCGAATATGGCTATTGTTATGTGGCGTACGTTCTCCTGACAGATATGGCAGGAAGGTGATCGCTGCAGGTCCGTTCAGTCTTTCAGGCATAGCTAAAGCGAGTCTTTCCACGGGTTCGCCCAGATTGCGAGCAAGCCAGTTCATGCTGTTCGTTGCTGAAAGCATGACACCCATTTGTATCCACCGATCAGGAACCGCGTGACAAAAACAGTGCACGGCTGTTTCCGGATCAGGAGCATAGGCTTCCCGCGCCACGAGCAACACACCGGACGTACCAAGAGAGACAAACCCAGTGCCGTCGTTGATGCTCCCTATACCGCAGGCAGCGGCAGCATTGTCGCCGGCACCACCAGCCACGAGAACCGGATTCGAAAGCCCCCACTCACGCCTCAAACGGGCCTTCAACTCTCCACCCGGATCACTGCCCTCAACCAAGCGCGGCATCTGCTCGACACGCATGTGACCTATGGCTAGTGCCTTTTCTGACCACTGCCGAGTGTCAACGTCCAGCCAGGATGTTCCTGCGCTGTCAGACATGTCCGAAACATATTCGCCAGTCAACCAAAACCGCAAATAATCTTTCGGCAGCAATACCTTGCACACCTTTGAGAATACATCCGGCTCATTCGCACGCACCCACTCCAGCTTCGGCGCAGTAAACCCCGGGAATACGATGTTTCCCGATATTGCGCGCATCTCTGGTGTTTGATCTAGTGTCGATGCTTCGTCGGCTGACCGAGTATCGTTCCAAAGAATACAGGGCCTCAATATTTCGCCATCATGATCCAGCAGTGTAGCACCGTGCATGTGTCCGCTTAGGCCAATACCTCGCAATTTTGAGAATGCTTGCTGGTTACCAATGCGAAGCTTCCCAACAACCTCTTCGCAAGCGTTGATCCAATCCAAAGGATCCTGCTCAGACCAGCCAGGCTTGGGCGTCGAAGTGGATACGCTGACTTCGGCATCACCGACAACGTGTCCTGTGTCATCTACCAGAATCCCGCGGAGACCTGACGTTCCCAAATCTAAGCCCAGATACATTGAGCACCACCCGCCTAAATATTTTAATGATTAAAATTATTTGAAACAGGGATCTTGTCAAGGCTCTGTCAAAGGAGTGCGCTCCAATCGTATCTGTATCAGAAAGCACGAACGCGACGTCCTTCGATACCCCGGATAGCCAAAAGAAAGACAGAGCAAGAGTTGAGTTTAATCGTCTGACCGAACATGGCTCAAACCTCTCAGAAAAGCCACTTTGGCGGGAGGCAAGATTTAGGCGAGTATTTCCCCAGCTTGACCGACCAGTAGCGTGCCACCATTGACCACTTCGACATAGACGCCCATATCCATATGGCCCATCAATTTCCGAATAAGGTAGGGTATTTTCAAGTCGCGCTCGGCCGTTTTCGGGTTCACTTCAGTTGCTGCACACCTTTTCGTACGTGAGAGTATCTTCAACTCGACATCGCCAAATCTTAAAACTGATCCAACTGCATCCAGCTCAGCAAACGAAGGTAATCCGTCTATCTCAATATTCGCTCGGAAGCGCGCCGGGTGGATTTCTGCGTTCAGTTGTTCGCCCAACTTTCTCACAGAGGCCAGATTTAAAACGGATATAGCGTTCATCATTTGCGACGTTACGACAGATACATCTGTAAACCTATGAGGAGCAGAGGAGACAAACTTTGGCGGCTCTGGATCTTTTAAATCGATCTCTGAAGAAAGGAACTCTGCTGCCTTCTCCCGATCTTCAGACTCTCGCATATCAAAGCGTCGTATCTTTCCGTTCGCATTGATCTCAAGTGCTTGGGACTCAGTTTCAAATTCGGTCTGAATGCCTGCCAGTGCAGCCTCGTTCAACAAAACGACAAAACGATCTTTCGGCAGTGGCATTGGGTTCTGCATGTCGAAACCGGAGTTGTAGCGAGCAAATCCGAACAGGCGATCGCCCGGAATGCCATCTCCTGCTCGCAGCGTCACAGTGCGCATAGGCTCGGAACTCAAGCCTTTTATAGGGTAGCGGTTCAATCGGACGATGGAGAGATTGCTCATACGTCTGCACCTGACCAAGAAGTGTTATGCACGGTCCCGAATTGTCCGCGCTGTTTGACGCTATCTCGAATTCTCAAAGGTATCGACCAAATAATATTTTAGCGCTTCAGAAGCGGGCTCGCTGAACCTGGCGGCCGCATGACGGCTGCGCCCATTTAAGTCGATATGACCGCTCAATACCTCGCTGCCGAAAATACATGCACATCAAGTTCAATGAACAATTTCTCTAAGAATCAATAACTAAGAGACAAAATTGGCGATGTCTTTTGGGTTCTTGAGGTACGAACCTCAAAAATATCTGGACTTGAGGTGCGTACCTCAAATAGCCTTGGATGTAGGCCGCGAATCGCACATCCTCGATTGACGGCGCAAAAAAGGGAGGAATGGATGACTTACACAAAACTGGCCTCGGCCAGCGCAATAGTCCTTGCCGCTACTACTCTTTCTACCAAGGCAAATGCCGAAGATCTGACGCTCTGTTGGGCTGCATGGGACCCGGCCAATGCGCTCGTTGAGCTATCAAAAGAATTCGAAGCAGAATCCGGCCACACCATGAACTTTGAATTTGTTCCTTGGCCAAATTTCGCGGACCGCATGCTGAACGAGCTGAACTCTGGGGGTAAGCTCTGCGACCTGCTGATTGGTGACAGCCAATGGATCGGCGGTGGCGCCGAAAACGGCCACTATGTCCAGCTGAACGACTTCTTCGATGCTGAAGGCATCAGCATGGACGATTTCGCTCCGGCCACGGTATATGCTTATTCGACTTGGCCTAAGGGCACACCAAATTACTACGCGCTGCCTGCGATGGGCGATGCAAACGGCTGGTTCTATCGCAAGGACTGGTTCGAAAACCCCGAAATCCAAGCTGCATACAAAGAGGCGACTGGTCAGGACCTACGTGAACCTCAGTCTCAGAAAGAGTTGTTGCAGATCGCGCAGTTCTTCCAAGGTCGTGAGATCGACGGCAAGACCGTCTATGGCGCAGCAATCTTTACCGAGCGCGGCTCGGAAGGGATCACCATGGGTGTGACCGGAGCGCTGTATCCTTGGGGTTTCAAATACGAAAACACCCCAGGTTCCTATGACATGGAAGGCGCCGTAAACTCACCCGAAGCGGTTGAGGCGCTGGAATTCTACAAAGAGTTCTACAAGACGGCGACGCCTCCGGGATATACCAACTCTTACATGGGTGAGAGCTTGGACGCCTTTAAGTCCGGTCAGGTCGCCATGGCGATGAACTGGTTTGCGTTCTTCCCAGGTCTCTATGCCGACCCCAATACCGGCGGTGACAAAATCGACTTCTTCGTGAACCCACCACAAAATCAGGCAGGTTCGACACTGGGCGGACAAGGTATTTCTGTCGTCAGCTACTCTGACAAACAGGACGCCGCACTTGAGTACATCAAATGGTTCGCACAGCCAGAAGTGCAGGCCAAATGGTGGGAACTTGGAGGCTATTCGGCGCATAACTCGGTGCTGGAAGACCCTGGTTTCGTAGACAGCCAACCGTTTGCCGGTGACTTCCTGGAAGCAATGGCTGGAGTTCAGGATTTCTGGCAAGAGCCTGCCTATGCGGAACTGCTGTTGGCAATGCAGAAGCGCATCCACGACTACGTGGTTGCCGACCAAGGCACAGCTCAAGAAGCGCTTGATCTTCTGATCGAAGACTGGACGGAAGTCTTTGAAGACGAAGGCAAGCTGTAGTCCGGACACAGGCAGGAGCGGGTGCAAACCCGCTCCACCTTCACCCGTGAGTCCGAAACCAAAAGAACTGGCAAAGAGATGTCTGACAGGACCGTAGATCGCGTTGCGCAGGCAACGCCCGAGCGAGTTGCGCGAAAAATCCGAGGGTTATCCGACCGCGCGATCGCCTGGATATTCATCTCCCCAACGATTTTTCTATTGCTGGCGATTAACATCTTTCCGTTGATTTGGACCATCCAACTGAGCTTTACCAACTACAAAGCGAACCGGATCGGGCGTGAAGTCAAAGATGTCGGTCTCAGGAATTACGAGCGTATCCTGATGGACTCGGACACCTGGCTAAATATGCAGGCGACGGCGCATTTCCTGTTCTGGACGATCTTTTTCCAGGTCCTAATCGGGTTTACTCTGGCGTGGTTGATCAACAAGAAATTCAAGGGCAACGACCTTTGGACCACGATTATCGTGCTGCCAATGATGCTGTCTCCGGCGGTTGTCGGGAACTTCTGGAAGTTCCTGTATCAACCTCAAATCGGACTGTTTAACTACATCGTGTCCTGGTTTACCGGCAAGGACCCGTCGAGCTTTGAAATGCTGGGATCCGTGACGTTGGCTCCGTGGGCGATCGTGATTGTCGACACCTGGATGTGGACCCCCTTCGTGATGCTGATCTGTCTGGCCGGTCTGCGCAGCATTCCCGATTACATCTACGAGGCGGCTGAAATCGACAGGGCCAGCAAGCTGCGACAGTTCTTTACGATTACCATCCCGATGGTGCTGCCCTTCCTGATGCTGGCCGTGCTGTTTCGAGGCATAGAGAACTTCAAGATGTTCGACCTTGTTGTTCAGCTCACCGGTGGAGGCCCCGGTTCTGTAACGGAACTCACTTCGATCAACCTGAAACGCGAAGCCTTTGAGAAATGGCGTACGGGCTATGCGTCAGCCTATGCGATCATCCTTTTCGTCACCGTGTTCGGCCTCGCGTCGATCTACGTCAAAGCCCTGAACAAGGTGAAACAGAGATGAGCAGTTTTTCCGTCACCGAACCTTCGAACCGGTCCAAGTGGATCGCAGGCTTCCTGGTAATTACTTATGCGCTGATCACGATGATCCCGCTGGTTTGGATCTTGCTGACTGGCTTCAAGTCCCCGGCCGATGCGATTAGTTACCCACCCAAAGTGGTCTTTGACCCAACACTTGAAGGCTACGTCAACCTCTTCACCACACGAACACGGCAAACGCAGGAATTTCTGGAAGCAAACCCACCGCAGAACTGGGCCGATGAGATCGTGCGCCAATACGACATGGTGATTGTCGGGCCATCCAAGTTCGGCGAGCGCTTTATGAATTCGGTGATCATCGGATTTGGCTCAACGTTCTTGAGTATCTTCCTTGGCACGCTGGCGGCCTATGCCTTCAGCAGGTTTAAAGTACCGCTTAAGGACGACCTACTATTTTTCATCCTCAGTACAAGGATGATGCCCCCGGTCGCCGTCGCCATCCCAATCTTCTTGATGTTCAGAAACCTTGGGCTCAGCGACACACATTTGGGAATGATCCTGCTGTATACGGGCGTGAATATTTCCTTGGCGGTTTGGTTGCTGAAGGGTTTCATCGACGAAATCCCAAGAGAGTACGAAGAGGCCGCCCTCATAGATGGCTACACGAGATTTCAGGCCTTCTACAAAGTGGTGCTGCCGCAAGCCGCAACCGGCATAGCCTCAACAGCTATCTTTTGCCTGATCTTCGCCTGGAATGAGTACGCGTTTGCCGTGCTGCTGACATCCGCGAATGCGCAGACTGCACCACCGTTCATCCCGACCATTATTGGTATTGGCGGCCTGGACTGGCCTGCTGTGGCGGCAGGTGCCACGATCTTCCTGATCCCCGTCATGATTTTCACCATCCTGATGCGCAAACATTTGCTGCGTGGGATCACATTCGGAGCCGTGCGCAAATGAGCGATTTTCTAACCGGATTGATGCGGCTCCGCCGCGGCCCGTGGGAGATGGTCGCAACCATCCTTATCGCACTGGGAGTCTTCATGCTGATGCAGCCCTTTGTCCTTTGGGCCTTCACCTATTCCTTCATCGTCACGCTGATCGGAACCGTCATGTTCATCATCGTCAGTCATTTTCCGGAGTAGAAATGGCCCAGATCGTAGTCAAAAACGTAAGAAAGATGTTTGGCGATTTCACGGCTGTCCGCGAAAGCTCGTTCACGATTGAGGACGGTGAGTTTTTCATGCTGCTGGGGCCATCCGGCTGCGGAAAGACGACGACGCTGCGGATGATCGCAGGATTGGAGCTACCAACATCGGGTGAAATCTACCTGGACGGCGAAGAGATCAGCCAGCGGCCACCGTCGGAGCGAGACATTGCCTTCGTGTTCCAGATGTTCGCTCTGTATCCCCACATGAACGTGCGCAAGAATATCAGCTACCCCCTGATATCGCAGGGTATGCCCCGCGCTGCTGTCAAAGCCAAAGTAGAGGAAGTCGCGGGAATTCTGGGGATCAACGACATCCTCGATAGCCCAGTAGGTGGGCTTTCGGGCGGCGATAGACAGCGCGTAGCGCTTGGACGCGCGATTGTTCGCGAACCCAAGGCATTCATGATGGACGAACCTCTTGGCGCCCTGGATGCCGAATTTCGCGAGCACATGGCCGAAGAACTGCGCGCACTTCATGATCGCATGGGCGCGACCACTGTTTACGTCACACATGATCAGTTGGAAGCCATGCAAATGGGCGACAAGATCGTGGTGATGAACAACGCTGTGATCGAGCAGTTTGGCACACCTCAGGAAATCTACGACAAACCAGCGACGATGTTCGTTGCGGATTTTATCGGGTCTCCTTCGATGAACTTCCTGCCGTTTGAGGGAAAGGTCGAACCTGGTTCGGAAATGGTTCTGCTGAATGGCCATGACGAAGCCGTGCCGAGGTTGATGGAAGGGGCGGAAGGTGACTTGGTTTTTGGCGTTCGCCCCGAGCATGTTTTTCTGTCGGATGGGAGCGAATACCGGGCCAGAGTCCTGGCAGCAGAATACCTGGGGACCACCCAAATCGTTACACTGCAAAGCCCGAACGGTGAACTGAAAGCGCGAATTGATGCACGCGAGGTCATCAGTCCCGGTGAGACCGTTGGATTGGAGTTCCGCTCACCTGCTGTAACCCTTTTTGAAAAATCCACCGGACGCGCGTTGAGGTCCGCTCTGAACGACGAGGTACTGAGCAATGGCTGAAGTCGTTTTGGAGAATATCTCGAAGTCATTTGGCAACGTCAAAGCGGTGGACGGTATTTCGATGACGATCCCCAACGGTGCCTTTGTGGTGTTGTTGGGTCCGACTGGCGCGGGAAAAACAACTACGCTGAGATTGATATCCGGGCTCGAGAAACTGGACTCAGGAACTGTGCACATTGCCGGGCGTGACGTTGGAATAGACACTCCCGCTCAGCGCGATGTAGCGATGGTCTTCCAGCAATACTCGCTGTACCCGCATATGACTGTACAAGAGAACCTGTCTTTTCCTCTGCGGTCGCCGATCCTGAAGACGCCAGAGGATGAGATCACTAGGAAGGTCAACGAAGTCGCGGACATCCTCCAGATCCCGCACAAGTTGGACAACAAAGCCACCGAACTGTCTGGCGGCGAAATGCAGCGCGTTTCAATTGGACGAGCGCTGGTGCGTGATCCCCAAATCTTCCTGATGGATGAACCGCTCAGTTCTTTGGACGCCAAGCTTCGTGCGGATTTGCGTGTCGAGTTGAAAAGGATTCAGGCCGATCTGGGGTCAACCTTGCTCTACGTGACCCATGATCAGGTCGAAGCCATGACAATGGCGACGCATATCGGCGTTTTGGAGAACGGCCGGTTGGTTCAGTACGGTACACCTCGGGACATTTATGAAAACCCGGGCAGTGTTTACGTAGCCAGCCGATTGGGTCTGCCGCGGATAAACATCCTGCCGTCGGGGTTGTTCGAAGGCGACCACAAAGGCCCGCAGATTGGCCTACGCCCGGAAAACATCATTGAAGGTGAAGGCAGTGAAGCGCGTGTCATACGTGCTGAGCATCTGGGGGATCAAACGCGGTTGCACCTGGACTTAAACGGTCACTCGGTTGTGACCTTGATTGATGTCCATCAGGATTATCCATCTGGAAAAACTATAAAAATCCGCCCCCACAACCCGTTGTATTTTGACGCGTCCGGCACGCGCGTGAATTAAGGAGCAAAAGCATGGCCCAGTTCCTCAACACAAAAGAAACTTTGGTGACAGAGGCGATAGACGGTCTTCTGGCGTCTTCCGGAGGGCAACTCACCCGGTTGGACGGTTACCCGCACATCAAGGTCGTCTACAGGTCAGATTGGGACAAGTCGAAAGTCGCCCTGGTTTCTGGCGGAGGGTCTGGTCACGAACCCGCCCATGCAGGTTTTGTTGGCGCCGGCATGCTGACAGCCGCGGTGTGCGGGGAAGTGTTTGCATCCCCGTCAGTCGAGGCGGTTCTGGCAGGCATTCTTGCGGTCGCGGGTGAGGCTGGGTGCCTGCTTATCGTCAAAAATTACACCGGTGATCGGTTGAACTTTGGACTGGCAGCTGAACGCGCCCGTGCATTAGGCCGCAAAGTAGAGATGGTCGTTGTTGATGATGACATCGCCCTGCCCGATCTTCCGCAACCACGTGGCGTAGCGGGCACGTTGTTCGTACACAAAATCGCCGGAGCGCTTGCTGAAAGTGGTGCTGACTTAGACACCGTTACCAAAGCAGCAAGAAGCACCATAGCCAAGGTCGTCAGCATCGGTATGAGCCTGGACACCTGTACTGTTCCGGGATCTCCGAAAGAAGACAGGATTGCACCCGGTAAAGCGGAGTTAGGCTTAGGCATCCACGGCGAGCCCGGTGTACAGCAAGTCGAGTTCTCAAATGCTGTATCGGCCATGTCTACAGTGGTGGAGAAGCTGAAGCAAAGGGTGGGCTCTGGGAATTGTGTGGCGTTGGTCAACAACTTAGGTTCTACAACTCCGCTAGAAATGGCTGTCCTCACGCACGCCTTGTCCGAGACTGGAATTGCCCACCATATCATCGGCCCAGCTCCAATGATGACATCGCTGGATATGCACGGGTTTTCTGTTTCTATTCTGCCTGTAGATCAGGACGATTTATCGGCTCTTACAGCTCCTGTTGATCTGGCGGCTTGGCCCGGCGTCAATTCCATCGACCCCATAAAAGTAGCGCCTTTACCCGACGGGTTGACACCTATCGATCCAATTCCTTCGAACAACCCCGCCACAAGGGAAACGATCACCCGATTGTCTGAACTGCTCATCAACGCTGAGAAGAACCTGAACGAGCTGGACGCGAAATCTGGGGATGGCGATACAGGAAGCACATTGGCGACTGCCGCACGAGCATTGCAAGGTAGCCTTGACCGCATGCCGCTTGCTGATCTGACGCAACTGTTTCCGGCATTAGGAAATGAGTTAAGCCAGACAATGGGTGGTTCTTCTGGCGTGATACTCGCAATTTTCTTCAACGCAGCTGGAGATGCCTGTGCGAGCGGGGCGTCGGTACCGAAATCTCTAGTCGAAGGTCTGAATCGCGTCAGCCAGGTTGGGGGTGCCAATGTCGGTGACAGGACAATGATTGACGCCCTGGCACCAGCACTTGCCGCACTACCATCTGGTCTGACACATGCAGCCGAGGCTGCCCGCGAAGGCGCGAACAACACTGCAAATATTCGTCGTGCGAAGGCGGGCCGCGCAGCCTATGTTCCCGAAGAAAACCTTGTTGGACATAACGATCCCGGCGCTGAGGCTGTTGCTTTGTTGTTTGAAGGCTTAGCGCGGGAGATTGAGGGCTGAAGAACACGTGGAAGACCAAAAACAAAGATTAGAATTGGTGAAAAAGCCAACCGTTAATGACATCGCGCGCGTTGCGGGTGTTAGCCTAGCGACTGTTGACCGGGTCTTGAACAGACGCCCCGGCGTGCGGGCGGTGACCGTACAGAAGGTACAAAAGGCGATTGATGAGCTGGGGTATGTGCGCGACACGGCCGCGGCCAACCTTGCACGAAACCGAGTTTACAACTTCCTCTTTGTTCTGCCGGACACGGACAACGAGTTTGTGGAGGCAATCAGCAGTCAGATCGCAGAACAATCCCGTGACCAATTTATCGAGCGGACTCGTATTGCGATAAAGAAAGTGGCTCCGTTTGAGCCGCAAGATATCGTCAACATTCTGGATGCCGTCGACAGTTTGGATGTTGACGGAGTCGCAGTTTTCGGACCCGAAACGCCTTCTGTCCGCGATGCTGTCAAAAGGCTCAGGGACAAAGGCGTTCCGGTGGTTGCGTTGGTGTCTGACTTGCCGAGTTCTGAGCGAGACCACTTTGTGGGAATCGATAACGTTTCGGCAGGACGAACCGCCGCTCAGCTGATGGGAAGATTTGTTCATCGCGACGGCAAGGTCTTGGTACTTACAGGATCCCGTTTGGCACGTGACCACCTAGAGCGTCGTCAAGGCTTTGATCTAGTTGTGGCTGAGGAATTCCCACACCTCGAAGTCGTAGCGTCTGTCGAGGGCCGGGATGACCCGGGTCTGATTTACAAGATGATGCCCGAGATCTTTGAAACCTACCCGGATCTGGTTGGAATTTATTCCTCCGCAGCAGGCAATGCAGGACTGATTCAATTTCTTTCCGAGAACAAACTCAGCAAAGATCTAGTGATCATAGCTCATGAGCTTACACCGCTCAGTCGTGAGGCGCTTACGCTGGGTACATTTGACGCCTTAATCTCGCAAGACACTGGGCACATTGTTCGTTCAGCCGTCCGTCTGCTGCGCGCAACTTCAGACAAAGTACCATTCAACAAAGCTCAGGAACGTATCCGTATCGACATCTATCTGAAAGAAAATTTACCGCCATAGAGGCTTAGGTTTTGGGGAGGAGATTTTATGAAAACGATCAAAGGGCCAGCTTTGTTTCTTGCGCAATTCGCGGGGGACGAAGCGCCGTTCAATTCGTGGGACGCGATGACTAAATGGGCAGCCGACTGTGGATACAAAGGCGTTCAGGTTCCCAGTTGGGATGGCCGGTTGTTTGACCTTGAACAGGCCGCGTCCAGCACCGGTTATTGCGATGACTTCAAAGGCAAAGCCAGGGAAAATGGTGTCGAAGTCACTGAGCTGTCGACACACCTTCAGGGCCAGCTTGTGGCCGTTCACCCGGCCTATGACAGCGCGTTTGATGGCTTCGCGGCCGAAAGCGTCAGAGGAAACCCGAAAGCCCGGCAAGAATGGGCAGTAGACCAGGTCAAAAAAGCGCTATCCGCTTCCAAAAATTTGGGCATTTCGGCACATGCGACATTCTCGGGCGCACTGGCATGGCCCTATGTCTATCCTTGGCCGCAGCGCCCTGCTGGCTTGATTGAAACGGCATTTGATGAACTCGCTCGCCGTTGGGTGCCAATTCTTGATCACGCCGAAGACTGCGGCGTTGATGTCTGCTACGAAATCCACCCCGGAGAAGACCTCCACGATGGGGTGACCTACGAAATGTTCCTCGAACGAACAGGCAATCACCCGCGGGCCTGTATGCTGTACGACCCGTCGCACTACGTGCTGCAATGCCTCGACTATCTGGACAATATCGACATCTACAAAGATCGGATCCGGATGTTTCATGTCAAAGATGCCGAGTTTAACCCAACCGGCCGACAGGGTGTTTATTCCGGGTATCAAAGCTGGGTCGATCGTGCCGGGCGCTTCCGGTCGCTTGGTGATGGCCAGGTGGATTTCGGGGCGGTCTTTTCAAAAATGGCGGCAAATGACTTTGATGGCTGGGCTGTGGTCGAATGGGAATGCTGCCTCAAACACCCCGAGGATGGAGCGCGTGAAGGCGCTCAGTTCGTGTCCGATCAAATCATCCGTGTGACCGAGAAAGCCTTTGATGATTTCGCTGATGGTGGCGCAGACGAAGCAGCCAATCGTAAAATGCTGGGGATAGAGTGATGGTCACAGGACGCAATGAAGAAACCTCTGGCCGCATTCGCCTTGGCATGGTTGGCGGCGGAAACGACGCATTCATAGGCGGCGTTCATCGCATAGCCGCGCGACTAGACGACAAGTTCGAATTGGTTGCCGGTGCTTTGTCCTCGACGCCCGAAAGATCCATTGAAAGCGGCAATGCATTGGGGCTCGAACGGGTCTATGAAGACTTCAAACAAATGGCGATACGCGAAGCCCGGCTGAAATCCGGGATCGAGGCGGTCTCAATCGTCACGCCAAATCACGTCCACTATGCAGCCGCGCGTGAGTTCCTGAAACGCGGCATTCATGTCATTTGTGACAAGCCACTCACCTCGACCCTTGCCGATGCAAAAAAGCTGGTTAAAGCGGCGGAAAGCGCAAATGCCCTATTCATTTTGACCCACAACTACACGGGTTATCCGATGGTTCGGCAGGCGCGTGAAATGGTTGCCAACGGCGATATCGGCAAGATCCGCGTGGTTCAGGTTGAGTACCCGCAGGACTGGCTGACCGAGCAGCAGGATTTCAAACAGGCTGAGTGGCGAACCGATCCCGAACGCTCGGGCGCGGGTGGATCAACCGGTGACATCGGGACCCACGCTTACAACCTTGTTTGTTTTGTAACCGGGCTGACAGCGGAATGCTTGGCGGCGGATTTGCAGGCCTTTGTGCCGGGGCGAAAAGTCGATGACAACGCGCACGTTTTGCTTCGATTCGAAGGTGGAGCGCGCGGCATGCTGTGGTCGTCTCAGGTGGCCCCCGGCAATGAAAACGCACTTCGTTTGCGCGTCTATGGTGAGAAAGGTGGGTTGGAATGGTCTCAGGAAGATCCCAATTACCTTTGGTTCGCGCCATACAATGAACCCAAGCGGCTGATCACCCGAAATGGAGCTGGAGTTGGCGATGCTGCCAATCGGTTGAGTAGAGTCCCTCCGGGCCATCCAGAGGGATATCTTGAAGGTTTCGCCAATATCTATGGAGAGGCCGCTGAGGCGATCCAAGCTTTCCGAAATGGGATTTCACCTGACGCGTCCGTTGTTTATCCAACGGTTCATGACGGGCTCAATGGTGTTAAATTTGTGGCCGCATGCGTGCAAAGCTCTTCAAGGAATGCGGCTTGGGTCAGCTTAAATTAAGATCCGGTTTTGGGCATAGGGTGAACATCTTGGAAGGCAGCGAGGATATCTGCCAAAAGCCGAAGCGCGTGCAACCTGCCGTAACTTCGAGACAATCTCTTCCGGCTTCGGTCGGCTGATTGCCATTCTTGGTCCTCCGTTACCTAAACATAGCGGTGCACCAGTTCAGATGGGGAGACTCACTTTTAGACAGAGCCGTGTCCTCGGCAATGCCTGGTGGCCGCACCACCCCTTTCGAATAGCGTTGCCTCGCCCCCTCCCGCGTTCGCCACGTGGCAGATTAGCAGGAACAGGCAGCTTCGCTGTCTGCCCTACAAATCAGCTCTGATTTTCCGAAAGGGAAGTAAGAACAAATCAATCTGCCTGCGGGAGCATAAAATGGGGGCGGTTTGTTAGTTGATGACGCAATGGTCAAATTCAACTGGTATCCAACGTTGGGGGCGCCTTCTGATGTCGCACGCTCACCTAGTTTCTGGTCCAACTATGACGGTTGGGTAAGGTTCGTGTGACGTTCAACAGGACACCAATGGCGGACCGAGGAGGATTCGAACCCCCGACCCCTTGATTCGTAGTCAAGTACTCTATCCAGCTGAGCTATCGGTCCGCGTTGGTGAGGCGGTATGTAGACCCGGTGTTCGGGACGTGCAAGTCGATTCTTCAAAAAAATTTCAAAAAGTCCCGTCGCCCCGGGGAAGCCTGATTTCGAAGGTTGTGCCCTCGGGTCCGGTTTCCGCAAGCACGAGGTCTCCGCCGTGCCCGCGCACCAGTTCTTGTGAGATCGCAAGCCCCAACCCGGAACCGCCTTTGCGTACACCGCCCTGAAACGGGGTAAACAGGTTTTCACGCGCTTTGGGCGGCAAACCTGGGCCATTGTCGCGGATCTCGATGCACCAGCTGGTATCATGCTCACAGCCCGCGATAGTGACCTTACCGGGTTTACCCGACGCGATGAGTGCCTGACGTGCGTTGCGGACAAGGTTCATCATCACGCGGAATATCTGCTCAGGGTCCGCACGGGCTACGAGGTCATTTGGCACCTCATTCACGATCTCAACGCAGGCATCCGCGACCGCTAGCTGTTCACTGGCCACAACGTCTTCGGCGATGTCGCGCAGGGGCACCATGGTCAGGGTCGGCGCGGGTTCTTCCGCGCGCCCGAATGCCAGCGTGCTTTCGCACAAGGACACGGCGCGGGTTATCGAGTTCACAAGTTTGGGCGCCATCCGCCGCACCAATGGATCATCGCTGGTTTCGATACGGTCAGTGAACAATTGCGCAGAGGTCAGAATGTTTCGCAGATCATGGCTGACCTTTGCCACCGCACCGCCCAGCTGCGCCAGACGTTCACGCTGTTTCAGGGCCTGGGTCAGTTCCGTCTGCAACTGCTGTAGCGCTTCTTCCGCCTCGCGGAGTTCGGTCACCTTGGAATTGGGTGAGATGATCCCCCGCGCGTCTTCGGGCGCCCCGGCATAGCGCTGCATGTAACCGACCACGCTTTTGATCGGCTTGACCAGAACGACCCGGACAGCGAGGAACAGAAAGAACGCGGTGATGATGGAAATCACGAAGGACAAGCCCAGGATGCGAAGACCGTAGTCTGTCATCGCCATGCGCAATGGCATGCTGTCGATTGTCACCTCGATCAACAGCCCTGCGCCTTTTACCGGCTCGCCGATCACGCGGATCACTTCGTTTTCCGGGGTGAACAGACGTGCGAGCGCATCGCGGATCAGGACCAAAGGACCGGCATCGCGCAGATCATATGTCTTGGTGATCTGCTCCGGAATGGGCGAGGACAGCATCAGCTGCCGCACCTCGTCCCGGCGCAGCACAACATTGTAGACGCCTGCATTGGCCAGTAGCTCGGCCTCAAGCTCGTCGGCCAGCATGTCATCGGCCAGCAAAGCCAGCGAGGCGATCTGAGCACGCTCAAGCCGGTTCAGCAGGAAATCCTCACGGAATCGCGCGATTGAAGGCACAAAGATCAATATCTCGGCCAACATCACGAAGACCGTTGTCAGGATCAGAAAACGGCCCGACAGCGAGTTCAATTGGCGCTCCTTTCCCGGTCAGGGGATCCAGCGCTGGACGAACCTGACCACTCGTTTAACCGTCTGATTCTCAAACAGCCTTGGCGAGAAATAGGCACCCGCCACCCTTTTGTTAAGCTCTCCGATCGTCGGATAGGGCGAAACCATCGCAGCAATCTGCCCCATCTTCAGGTTATTGGCCAATGCCAGCGACCACAAGTTGATCAGTTCCCCCGCCTGATGACCCACGATTGTGGCCCCAACAGGTCGGCCTTTTACGACCATGACCTTAATGAAGCCTTTCGTCTTACGCTCGGAAATGGCACGGTCGTTGTGGTGGTAATCAAACCGCGCGATTTCGACCCTGTCGCCATGTTGGGCGCGGGCCTGCGCTTCGGTCAGGCCAACCTGAGCCAATTCCGGGTCCGTATAGGTTGCCCAGGGGATATGCGCGGTTTTGGCCTTGGACGGCAGCCCGAACAGCGCCGAACGGATGATGACCCCGGCGTGATAGCCAGCGACATGCGTGAACTGCAGGCCACCGGCCACGTCGCCGATTGCATAGACCCTGCGGTTCGTGGTGCGCAGCGCCTCGTCAACCTTGATCCCGGTGCGGGTCGGTTCAATCCCGGCAGCCTGCAGGTTCAACCGGTCGGTATTGGCCTTTCGTCCGGCTGCCAGCAACAGATGCGAGCCTGTGTAAATCTCGCCCTTCTCGGTCACGACCTCAACAGTGCCATTGTTGTCCCGAATCTGCGCCACCATTGCGTCTTCGTGGATCTCCACACCTTCTGCGCGGAGCGTATCCAGCACGATCTCGGCGGCCTCTGGGTCGTCCTTGCCCAGCGCTGTCATCCCTTCGATCACCGTGACTTTGCAGCCTAGCCGGATATGGGCCTGCGCCATTTCCATGCCGATAGGGCCGCCGCCTATGATCAGCAGATGTTCAGGCTTGTCGCGCAGGTCGAAGATGGTTTCGTTGGTATAGAACGGCACCTGATCCAGACCGGGGATCGGTGGCACCAAAGGAGACGAGCCGGTTGCAATCACAACCCGGCGCGCAGTGATCAGGTGATCGCCCGCCTGCACTTGGCTCGGAGAGACAAAGCTGCCGAATTCGCGGATCACCTTGACGCCAAAGCCTTCGAACCGTTCCTGACTGTCCATCGGTTCAATCTGCGCAATCACGTCATGCACATGGTCCTTGGCAGCGGCATAGTCCACCTGCGGTACGACATCGGCAACGCCCAGCGCTGATGCATGCGCCTGCCCATAGGCGGCTTTACCGCTGGCGATCAGCGCCTTGGAGGGGACACAGCCAAAGTTCAGGCAATCTCCGCCCATCTTGTGGCCTTCCAGCAGAATGACGTCTGCGCCCATCTGGCTTGCACCTGCCGCGACCGACAGGCCGCCTGACCCGGCCCCGATCACCAGGATATCGGTTTTCAGCTCTTGCATGATTTCAGCCGTCCTTTCGGCCACGCAACGATTTGATGACGATTGGCAGCGTAGCTAGCACACACAAGCCGATGATCGGGCCAATGACAAACGGTTCCCATAGCAACGAGACGTCGGGCGTTTCGCCCCGATCAAACACACCGCCCAAGCCAACACCGATCCAGGTGTAGACGATTCCGCCCGGAATAATGCCCAGCGCAGTGGTGATAAGGAAATTGCGGAACTTCACCCCCACCAGCGCAGGGACCAGATTGGCAACAAAGAATGGCACCACCGGCACAAGACGCAGTAGGAACAGGACCGAGATCTCATTTTCGCGCAGACCGTCCTTGAGCTTTTTGATCGTCCCTTCAGACGATTCCAGTCGCGCGGTCAGAGATTCGCCCAACCCCCAGCGTGCAGCAAGGAAGATCGCAGAGGCTCCGATTGTGGCCGCAAAGACATTGAAAACGGTGCCTGCGAAAAGGCCGAACAGGAACCCCCCGGTCATCGATGCGACTGCCGCGCCGGGTAACGAGAAGGCGACGATCACGATATAGACCGCGATGAACACCCCGGCCATCGACCAATAATGCGTGTCACGCCATGCCAGCAGGGCCTCGCGGTTGTCGCGCAGGGTCTCGAATGTCAGGTAGTCGCCCAGCGTAAAGAAACCCACCGCCGCCACGGCGAGAATCACCAATAAAGGTATATGTCGCGCAAGCCCGCTTCGCGGGGCCTGAGTTGTATCGCTCATGACGCTGTCCGATTTCGTGCGTTTCATCTTGCCTCCAACATGCGCTGCCAGCGCGCCGCGCAACAGGGGCCTCACGGGGCGTTGATCTTTACGGCAGGGAATGTGAGGGATAGGGCTGTGAAAACCGGTGTTTTGAAACCTTTTGCCCGTTGCGGTTACAGAATTGTTGCAAAAGGCGCGAAAACCCCCACCTAGGGGTTTGACTTACCCCCCGCTACCCAGTAGAGGACGGGCTTCGAACACTAGGGCTAGGCGAATCCGCGCCGCACCCGACCGCTATAGATTGGAGACGGAGCGATGAAACGCACCTATCAGCCTTCGAACCTGGTTCGCAAACGCCGCCACGGTTTCCGCGCGCGCATGGCCACTAAGGCCGGCCGCAAGATCCTGAACGCACGCCGCGCACGCGGCCGCAAGTCGCTGAGCGCGTAAACCGCTCACCGATCAGGTTATGAACATGACGCCGCCGGAGGCCCCTGAGGATGGTAGCAACCAGCCGAGGGTCAAGCCCCCGGCGGCGTCCGTTTGCGCGCCTGAACCCTTAACCGTTCTGAAGAAACGGTCCGATTTCTTGAAAGCCGCCCGTGCGCGCAGGCAGGGCACGTCGTCGATGATGGTGCAGGGCCGCAAACGGGTCGAGGGCGAGGCCGAAGGCATCCGAGTCGGGTTCACCTGTTCCAAGAAAGTCGGAAATGCAGTTGCCCGCAACCGCGCCAAGCGTCGGCTGCGTGAGGCCGCGCGCGCCGTTCTGCCGACCCATGGCCGCGCGGGATGGGACTATGTTCTGATCGGCCGGGCGGATACGACTGCGAACCGCCCGTACGCAGCCTTGCTGGATGACCTGCGTTATGCGCTGCGCAAGATCCACAGCGACCGGAAATGACTTTTCTTTCCCATATCGTCGCCCTGCCCATCCGGGTTTATCGATTAGTATTCAGCCCGTGGGTCGGCTTCAACTGCCGGTATCAGCCTACTTGCTCGGCCTATGCTCTGGAGGCGCTGGAAAAACATGGCGTCGTAAAAGGCAGCTGGTTGGCAGCTCGCCGGATTGGACGCTGCCACCCCTGGGGCGGCGATGGATACGATCCGGTACCCGATCGAAAGGACGACAGCGGCTGCTGTTCGTGACCCGCCGTCAGACTTGACCGTTTCAACGCTCGGCTGAACACTTGGCTCAGCTGAGCATGAGGTCAAAATGACATCCCAAGCCCGCCACACGCTGCCTACCCACGACGTGGTGAACCAACCGCCCTCACGCGGTGATACGAATGTCTGGTCGTCAGATCTCGTGCTACAGAACGCGGCGCGATTTTCTGGTGCGCGCACCGACCCGCTGGCATCCTATGGCGATGTGTTGGGCCGCTCCGAAACCCGAGAATTGGGGCGCGAGGCAAATCGCCACCCGCCGGAACTGCGACTGTTTGATCAGGGCGGCAGACGTTTGGATGAGGTGCGCTTTCACCCGTCGTATCACAAGATCATGGGAGTCAGCCAATCCGCGGGTTACGCTTCGTTGGCCTGGGATGGGCAACCTGGCGGCCACGCCACCCATGCCGCAATGATGTATATGGCAGGTCAGATCGAACCCGGCCATTGCTGCCCGCTGACCATGACCTATGCCGCGATCCCTGCGCTTGAGGCCAACAAGGATCTAGCTGCAATCTGGCGACCTAAGCTGATGGCGCGCAGCTATGACCCCTCGACAAAACCGATCGAACAAAAAGCCGGCGCCACGCTGGGCATGGCGATGACCGAAAAACAGGGTGGCTCAGACGTGCGCGCCAACACCACCATCGCCACGCGGGATGGCGATCATTGGCGGTTGCGCGGTCACAAATGGTTCTGTTCAGCTCCGATGTGCGACGGCTTCCTGACCTTGGCGCAAGCGCCCGGCGGTCTGACCTGTTTCCTAGTACCCCGCTGGCTGGAAGGCGAACGCAATGCGATCCACCTGATGCGCCTGAAAGACAAGCTGGGGAACAAGGCCAATGCCTCGTCTGAAATCGAGTATCATGACACCCTTGCCTATCAACTCGGGGACGAAGGCGCTGGCGTTCGCACGATCATCGAGATGGTGCATCATACGCGCCTCGACACAGCTGTCGCGCCTGCAGGTCTGATGCGCGCGGCCCTTGTCGAAGCCCACCACTGGGTCTTGCACCGCAGCGCCTTTCAGCGCCGTTTGATCGATCAACCCCTGATGCGGTCGGTTTTGGCCGACCTTGTGTTGGACTGGGAAGGCGCACTGACCCTTGGAATGCGGGTTGCTCAGGCCTTTGACGGTCAGACGGACGAGGACAAAGCCTTTGCCCGCATCAGCGTCGCTCTGGCGAAATTCCTAAACAACAAACGCTGCCCCACTGTGGTCGTCGAAGCGATGGAGGTGCTGGGCGGCATGGGCTACGTCGAAGACACGCAGATGCCCCTCCTCTACCGCGAAGCGCCGCTCAACAGCATTTGGGAAGGGTCAGGCAACGTGATTTGTCTGGATATTCTGCGCACCATCGGCCGCGACCCACTGGCGGCCGAGGCGTTGCAGGTTGAACTCGACAAGGCAACCGGGGCCGACCGGCGCTTTGACGAAGCACTCAAGGCCCACCGCAAACGTTGGCCCGGACTGCCCGCAGAAGCCGAGGCACGCTGGTTCGTCGAGAACACGGCGCTGCTGCTGACGGCCAGCCAATTGCTGCGCCATGCCCCCGGCGCGGTGGCGGACGGCTATATTGCGGCCCGGCTTATGGGCAATAGCGGGCGCATCCACGGGTCGGTGTCCGGTTTGGACACGGATGCCTTGGTCGCGCGCCTCGGTTGACCCGAATACTTGCCCGGTTGCGTCAACTGCTGTAGGGGCAGCGCATGTTTGACGAAGCTGACGATATCCACCCGCTCTTTGCTGGCGCGCCTTCGACGACCGAGTTCAAGAAGCTGCGCAAGCGCATCGTGCGCCAAACCCGTGAAGCCATCGAGCAATACGGGATGGTGGACCCGTCCGCGCATGACAAGGACGGCAAACCGCCTCGCTGGTTGGTCTGCCTGTCGGGCGGCAAGGACAGCTATACCCTGTTGGCCGTACTGTACGAGCTGAAATGGCGCGGCCTTCTGCCCGTCGACCTGCTGGCCTGCAACCTGGATCAGGGACAACCCGGATTTCCGGCGACCGTCCTACCCGAGTTTCTGGAACGCATGGGTGTGCCGCATCGGATCGAGTATCAGGACACGTATTCCGTTGTGATGGACAAGGTTCCGCAAGGCCGCACCTATTGCGCGCTCTGTTCCCGCCTGCGTCGCGGCAACCTGTATCGCATCGCGCGCGAGGAAGGGTGCAGCGCCGTCGTGCTGGGTCATCATCGCGACGATATTCTTGAGACCTTCTTCATGAACCTCTTCCATGGCGGCCGTCTGGCCACCATGCCGCCCAAGCTGGTCAACGAAGAAGGTGACCTGTTCGTCTTTCGCCCTCTTGCCCATGTGGCCGAAGCCGATTGCGAGAAATTCGCCAACGCGATGAACTATCCGATCATCCCATGCGATCTTTGTGGCAGCCAAGACGGGTTGCAGCGCCAACAGGTGAAACAGATTCTCGACCAGTGGGAAAAGAACAGCCCCGGTCGTCGCCAAGTGATGTTCCGAGCGCTGACAAACGCACGCCCCTCGCATCTTTTGGACCCGAAACTGTTTGATTTTCAGAATCTTATGCTCAGTTCGGGTGAAAAAGACCTCAATTCGGAAGAAATTCCTCAGTTGCGTTAACGAGTGACTCAGAATGGTTTCCTAGGGTCGACCAGAGCGTTTTGTACGCAAGGTAGAGGCCCGAACACCCGATGTGGAAACATATCTCAGTCAACAAAGCTATTGATTCTCTGGCCACGGCGCTAAGCGGGCCGCCCGCTTTGGCCTTTGCACCGGCGATCAGTCTGGCCGCCTACTGGACGGGCGGCGGGCGTGCTTTGATCGTCGTCGCGCTTGCGCTGCCGGTTGTGTTTGCAATGGCCGCGTCGACGGCAAATCGGACGGGCAAACGTGCCAAAGGCGATGGAGGGCTTGCCCCCATAGAAACCTTCGCACATGAGATGGGCGCGTTGCTGAAAAACCCGCGTTCAGATCATGAGGCCGCGTGCATGATCGTCGAACTGGACGGGTTTCCCGAATTTTTGGATCTGCACGGGAATGCCGCCGGCCAGCTGATGGCTGACCAGTTCCGCAGCCGGATTCTGTCAGTCATCCGCTCGCAGGATATTGCCGCGGGTCTCGATCAGGGCAGGATCGTCATTGGCCTGCCTTCGTCAAACACTCTGGATCTTGAGGCCTGCATCCAGATGTCGGGGCGTATTCAGACCGCCGTTGACGAACCGATCGTCCTGAACGGAACCAGTGTTTATGTATCCTGTTCGATCGGTTTCTGCCTGCAATCCACTCTTTCAGATCACACCTTTGCCGACTGGGTTGAAGCCGCAAGTGCGGCCTTGTGCGAAGCGCAGCGGAACGGTCCCGCTACTATCCGCGCCTACACGGCAGAAACACAACGCCGGGCGCGTGTCCGCGCCAATCTGCGCAGTGAGTTTCTTGCGGCTTTGGACAGCGGCGAAATCCGCCCATGGTTTCAGCCGCAGATCTCAACCGACACGGGGCAGATCACGGGGTTTGAGGCTCTGGCCCGGTGGGAACACCCCCAAAAGGGCGTGGTAGGGCCGCAGGTTTTCCTGCCCTTTGCCGAACAGGCCGACCTGATGGAACGCCTGGGCCAGGTGATGCGCCACCACGCATTTGCCGCGATGCGCGATTGGGACCGAGCGGGAGTTATGGTGCCTCGGATTGGCGTAAACTTCTCGTCGGACGAACTGCGCGATCCAGCGCTAATTGACCGGCTGAAATGGGAGCTGGACCAAAATGACCTGACCCCCGACCGGCTGGCTGTCGAAATCCTTGAAACCGTGTTTTCCCGCCGCCCCGATGACGTGATTACCCGCAATGTGACAAGCATGTCCCAACTGGGCTGCTGCATCGACCTGGACGATTTTGGGACCGGCCACGCATCCATTGCCTCAATCAAGCGCTTTGATGTGTCGCGCATCAAGATCGACCGTTCATTTGTGGCCAAGGCAGACCGTGACGCCGGCCAGCAACAACTGGTGAGCGCGATCCTGACCATGGCAGAGCGGCTGAGTGTCGAGACATTGGCCGAAGGGGTGGAGACCCCCGGCGAACATGCTCTGATGGCGCAACTGGGTTGTGATCACGTCCAGGGCTTTGGGATTGGAAAACCCATGCCGTTCGAAAAAACGCTGGATTGGATGGCAGCACATCAGAACAAGCTGAACGGAATGCCGAAAATCGGGCGCAAAGCAGGGCCATAGACGCGAATTAACGCCATAGAACGCTGATCCGAGGTAAAATAAAGGGCGATTCCGCTTGACCTTTGGCCCTGCACTCTGTTGAACCCAGCGGGTGTCTTTCACTGCTCAAGGTGGCTGTCCCAGATGGACGATCAGAATAAGAATCTCATCCTCGCAACCGCGCTCAGCTTTCTGGTGATCCTGGTTTGGTTCGTGCTCTTTCCTCCTCCCGAGCAGACCACTCCGCCGGAAGCGACTGAGATCAGTGCAACGGACGGCACCGAGATTCAAACGCCGAGCGCGGCGGGGACCAACGCAGTTGGCGAAGCTACTGCTGAGGGGACAGAAGTTGAGCCTGACGCGCAGGCCCCCCGGATCGACATCGAAACGCCGCGCCTGAAAGGCAGCCTGTCCTTGTCCGGCGGTCGCATTGATGAGCTATTCCTGAAGGACTACAAAGTTTCGATCGACGAGGGTGCGCCCATTGTTGAGCTGCTTTCGCCGGTGGGTTCTGAATCCGCCTACTATGCCTTGTACGGATGGGCACCGGGCGCAGGCGTCGCCGGGGCTGATGTGCCCGGCCCGAACACCCTTTGGACTGTCGAAAGCGGCGAGACCCTCGGCGTGGATACGCCCGTGACCCTGAAATGGGACAACGGCAACGGCCTGACTTTCCGCCGTACCATTGCGGTTGATCACGACTACATGTTCACCGTCACCCAGTCCGTCCAGAACAACACCCAGGCCGAAGTTGGCATGGCCCCCTACGGTATCCTGGCCCGCCACGGCATTGGCGAAGACGGCGACCTGCCCGGCCTGAAGAACTTCTTCATCCTGCATGAAGGCGTTATGGTCATGGCCGACGGCGTCCTGGACGAAATCGACTATGGCGACGTGCGCGACTTTGACATTGATCCGAACGAACGCGCGCAGGCCGAAGTCTTTCAGGTCAAAGAAGGTGGCTGGGTTGGCTTTACCGATCACTACTGGATGACCACCCTGATCCCGGAAGAAGGGGCCGCCTTCAAAGCCGCTGCAAAATACGACGCGCGCCGCAAAATCTATCAGACAGAGACCGTCCTGCCGACTGTGGCCGTTGCCCCGGGCGCGACAGAAGAGGTCACTACGCGACTGTTTGCCGGTGCCAAGGAATGGGAAACCATCCGCGAGTATCAGAACGAGGGCGTTCAGAAATTCATCGACAGCATCGACTGGGGTTGGTTCTATTTCCTGACCAAGCCGATCTTCTGGCTGCTGCACAACATCAACGTCCTGATTGGCAACATGGGCTGGTCGATCATCGGCCTGACGCTGATCATCAAAGCGATCCTGTTCCCACTGGCGTTCAAATCCTACGTCTCGATGGCGAAGATGAAAGAACTGCAGCCGCAGATGGAAGCCCTGAAAGAGGCCGCTGGCGACGACCGCCAGAAGATGCAGCAGGGCATGATGGAGCTGTACAAAAAGGAAAAGGTAAACCCGGCCGCAGGCTGTTTGCCGATCCTTCTGCAGATCCCGATCTTCTTCTCGCTGTATAAAGTGATCTTTGTCACCATTGAACTGCGTCAAGCCCCGTGGTTTGGCCCGTTCCAGGACCTCAGCGCGCCGGATCCGACCTCGATCATGAACTTGTTTGGTCTGCTGCCCTGGGGCGGTCCGCAGCCGGACACCTTCATGGCGCTGATCTTCATCGGCATCCTGCCACTGCTGCTGGGTATCTCGATGTGGCTGCAGCAAAAGCTGAACCCGGCACCAACCGATCCGACGCAGGCAATGATCTTTGCCTGGATGCCGTGGGTGTTCATGTTCATGCTGGGCAGCTTTGCCAGCGGGTTGGTGGTCTACTGGATCGCGAACAACACGATCACCTTCACGCAACAGTATCTGATCATGCGCAGCCAGGGTTACAAACCTGATGTGTTTGGCAACATCAAATCCGGCTTCAAGCGAACGCCGAAAACGGATGACAAATGACCGGTGAAGTGACCAGCCTCTGGCGGCATCCGATCAAAAGCCACGGTCGCGAAGCTGTGCAATCCGTAACCATGACCCCCGGGCAGACCATGCCCGGGGATCGTGTTTGGGCGGTTGCGCATGAGGCGTCCAAGGCGGACGGGTCGGATTGGGTACCGTGCGCCAATTTCAGCCGCGGTGCCAAGGCACCACAGTTGATGGCGATTGAGGCACACACCAACGAAAAAAGCCTGACCCTGTCTCACCCGGATCGTCCCGAATTGACCTTTGATCCGGATCACGAGGTTCAGGCCTTTCTGGACTGGGTCAAACCGTTGATGCCCGCTGACCGTGCCGCCTCGGCGCGGATCATACGGGCTCCGGGTCGTGGAATGACCGACAGTGATTTTCCGTCGATCAGCCTTTGCAACATGGCATCGAACCGCGCTGTTGGGCAAAAGCTGGATACCGATCTGTCGATCAATCGCTGGCGCGGCAATATCTGGTTTGATGGCTTGCCGCTGTGGGAAGAGCTCGACTGGATCGGTCGCGAGGTTCAGATTGGCGCGGTCGTATTCCAAGTGCGCGAACGGATCACCCGCTGTCTGGCAACAACCGCCAACCCTGACACGGGCCAACGCGATGCCGACACTCTGGGCGCGCTGGAAACATGGGGCCATCAGGATTTCGGTGTCTATGCCGAGGTCATTCGAGGTGGCGAAATCTCGGTCGGCGACAAGGTGCATCTGATATGAACACTCTGCCTTTCCCACTGGCCGAAGATCCGGACGAATTCGCGCTGGAACGTGGTCGCAAACTGTTCGCGGGACCGTCTGAGTTTGTCAAAGGCGTGGTCGCCATGAACGGCCTGCCAGCACCTGACCGGCTTGAGGTGTGCTTTGCCGGACGTTCAAACGTGGGCAAGTCCAGTCTGATCAACGCGCTGACTGGTACCAAAGGTCTGGCACGCGCTTCGAACACGCCCGGACGCACGCAAGAAATCAACTTTTTCACGCAAGGTCCTGAGCTGTATCTGGTGGACCTGCCCGGATATGGATACGCCAACGCCCCGGTGAAGGTCGTGGAAAAGTGGCAGCGTTTGCTGAAACAATATCTCAGCGGCCGTCAGACCTTGCGCCGGGCCTTTGTTCTGATTGACTCGCGCCATGGGGTAAAACCGGTCGATGCCGAGATCATGAAGCTGTTGGACACCAGCGCCGTGACGTTTCAGTGCGTGATGACCAAAGCCGACAAGGTGAAGGCCAATGAACGTCAGAAAGTGCTGGATCAGGTGCGCGGTGCGCTGTCTAAACACCCTGCCGCCTTCCCCGAGATCGTCCTGACCTCGTCCGAGAAAGGTGACGGCATTCCGACGCTTCGTTCGATCATCGCGCATCTGGAATGAGTTTCCTAACCCGCATTTTCCCAGTGCTGACGGTGTTTGCACTGGTGCTGACCAGCGCAATCCCGCAAGGCTGGATGCCCGCGATGGGCAGCGACGGGAAAGTTCTGCTGGTGATCTGCACCGGCGAAGGTACGGTCGAACAATGGGTCGATCTGAACGCGGACGAACCCGTACATGACGACACGGATCAGCGCATCCTGTGCCCTTTCGCGGGTCTAAGCTCTGATACTGTCCTGCCGTCGGTCGGTGCGGTTGTGTCGTTCGCGGCGTCGATCCAGCCCCGCTGGAACCATCGCGACTTTACCCACCGCAGCGCCGGGTTTTACACCCGCTACGATGCCAGGGCTCCGCCCCTCTTCTCCTGATTCACTTCCTTCCTTGTGAACCTGCGCAGGCGCTGCGCGGGGCAATTTTCGAATCCGGAGACTAAAATGGCATTGGACAGCCAAACCCTGGGGGACACCCCGGCGCAGAAGACTGCTGCGCAAAAATTCTATTTCGCCGCTTGGCGGTGGCATTTCTACGCGGGGATCTTTGTCATCCCTTTCCTGATCATTCTGGCGGTTACTGGGCTGATGATGATGTTCATCACTCAATTCGATGGTCGCGACGGCGAAATGATCGCGGTCGAGGTTCAGGGCACCGCCCTACCCGTCTCACAACAAGCCGAGATAGCCTTGAACGCCGTACCCGGTACAGTCGTCGAGTGGATTGGCCCCAAAGCGGCCGATCTGGCCACCGTGTTCCGTATCAAGACAGAAGAAGGTCAGCGCCTTGTGGCCGTCGACCCCTATGCCGGGGACGTCCTGCAAATCTGGGACCGGCGCGCAGGTTGGTATGATCTGGCGGACAACATTCACTCGACCCTTCTGATCGGCACAACCGGCGACCGCATTCTTGAGATCGCCGCCGGGTTGAGCCTGTTGCTGGTCTTCACTGGCCTCTACCTGTGGTGGCCGCGCGGCAACGCAATCGCCGCGTTCGTCCCTAATCTGCGCGCGCGGGATCGCGCCTTTTGGAAGTCCCTGCACGCGGTGGTCGGGTTTTGGATGTCCGGTTTGCTGGTTGTCTTCCTGATCTCAGGTCTGTCCTGGGCCGGCGTCTGGGGCGGCATGATCGTGCAGCCCTGGAGTAGTTTCCCGGCCGAGAAATGGGATAACGTTCCCTTATCCGACGAGACCCACGCCAGCATGAACCACGGCCACCAGAACGACGTCCCCTGGGCGCTGGAACAAACCCCAATGCCCGCTTCAGGCTCGGATGCTGGGATCGACGGTGTACCACAAGGCACACCCGTGGACATTGACGCCCTCGTGGCGCTTGGCACCGCGCTGGACATGACGGGACGTGTCCGGGTCGCCTATCCCAGCAGCGAAACCGGCGTCTGGACCCTGAACCGCGACAGCATGAGCAGCGACTCGACCGATCCGGTGAACGACCGGACCGTTCACGTTGACCAGTTCACCGGCAAGATTCTGGCGGATGTCCGATACGAGGACTACTCGCTTATGGGTAAATCCATGGCCATCGGTATCCCGTTTCACATGGGCCTGATGGGGACGTGGAACTTTATCCTGAACCTGGTGTTCTGCCTGTCGGTGATCTTTGTCTGCATCTCGGGTGTGGTGTTGTGGGTCAAGCGCCGGCCTCAGCGCGCTGCTCGGTTGGCAGCACCACCAATGCCGTCAGAGATGCCGTTGTGGAAAGGTGCCGTACTGATCGGCCTCTTTATCGCCATGGCCTTCCCGTTGGTCGGATTGACGCTGCTGGTTGTGTTGGCACTGGATTTGCTGTTGATCAGCAACGTTCCGGCAATGAAACGCACCATGAGCTGACCTGAGCGGGCCGCTTCGGGTTATCCGGGCGGCCCAATCTACGATCCGGTCTTGGCAGAGCTGCGCAAACCTCCTAACACGGGGTCCCAGAGGGACAGCAGCCATGAAGACACGAGACATGAACCGGGACTGGATCGCCACCGCCGCAACGCTGAACAGCGCATTGCCCTATCTGCAACGCTATGACGGTGCGATTGTCGTCATCAAACTCGGCGGTCACGCCATGGGCAGTGACGAAGCGATGGAGAGCTTTGCGCGCGACGTCGTCCTCATGCGTCAGGTCGGGGTGAACCCGGTGATCGTGCATGGCGGCGGTCCGATGATCAACGCGATGCTGGACAAGCTGGACATCGAGTCCGAGTTCGTAAACGGCAAGCGTGTCACCGACAAAGCCACTGTAGAAGTGGTCGAGATGGTTCTGTCTGGCCTTGTGAACAAACGCATCGTTCAGGCGATCAACGATCAGGGCGGAATGGCGGTTGGCCTGTCGGGCAAAGACGCGCAGTTGATGCTGTGCGATCAGACCGATGAATCTCTGGGCTTTGTTGGCAGCCCGGCGGAAATGAACCCGAAAATCCTGCATAACCTTTTTGCGCATGATGTAATTCCGGTGATCGCCCCGCTGGGCGCGGGACGGAATGGCGAGACGTTCAACGTCAATGGTGATACAGCCGCCGGCGCCATTGCATCTGCGCTGAAAGCCGATCGCCTGCTGCTGCTGACAGATGTCTCTGGCGTCAAGAATGCGGCAGGGGACGTTGTAACCGAACTGAAAGCCGGTCAGATCCGCGAGATGACGCTGGATGGCACGATTGCAGGCGGTATGATCCCCAAGACCGAAACCGCGCTGGATGCGCTGCACAGTGGCGTTCGGGCGGTCGTCATTCTGGACGGACGAGCCCCCAATGCGGTCCTCCTTGAGCTATACACAGAACACGGCGCCGGATCACTGATCCGCCCGGACTAAGCCTCAAGAGGAGGAGACATGCCAGACCGCGCCAAACTCTCCTCTGACGCTGCTACGTATACCTATGAACAGGTTGAACAGGCTGCAAACGCGGCCGGTTTGATCGTCATGGGCGCGCTTCATCCGCGTGTTGCCGATGCAAAGCAACTGGACGGCGGCACGCTTATCCTGCTGGGCGCAGGGGCCGATTTTTGGCCTACTCTCAAGGCTTCAGACGAATGGCAAGGCGATGACCCGGTTGATCGCTGGTCACTACGCGTGGTCGGTCAATTGGCGCAGGACTTTTCTGCCCAGGCGCATTTTCCGTTTGGTGGTCCACCCTATGCGCCGTTTATTGACTGGGCGTTGAAATCAGGGCGCACCTTTAGCAGCCCCGTTGGTGCCTTGGTGCATGATGAGGTCGGCATGATGATCTCATTCCGGGGCGCTCTGCACTTCGAGCATGAATTTCCGATCCCCGCGCCGAAGGGTGTATCACCTTGCACCACCTGCGCAGCACCTTGCACCCAAACCTGCCCGGTGAGCGCGTTGAACAGCCAAAGCTTTTATGACGTCGCAGCCTGCCATGACCACCTATCCACCGTCCAAGGCCAAACCTGCATGACGGGCGGATGCCTTGCGCGGCTATCCTGCCCGCTTAGCGCGGGTGCCGGACGAGACCCCGAGCAATCCGCACACCACATGAGAGCGTTTCACCCGTCATGAGCCGCAGACTGATCCTGACCCGCCATGCCAAATCCAGTTGGGACAGCCTTGCCCTGGCGGATCATGATCGCCCGCTGAACAAGCGCGGTCGTAAGTCTGCCCCGGCAATTGGGGCATGGCTGCGCGAAAACGAATGGCTGCCGGACGAAGTGCTCAGCTCGACTGCGACCAGAACGCGGGAAACCTGGGACAGGATGGGTTTGCAGGCCAACAAACTGTGCTTTCACCGCGCGCTTTATCATGCTGAGCCCGCAGACATGCTGATCGAGCTTTCCGGTGCGACCGGGCATACCGTCCTGATGCTGGGCCACAATCCCGGCATCTCGGCATTTGCTGAGCGGATTGTCAAACATCCGCCGGACCACGCAAGGTTCTACGACTACCCCACCTGCGCGACGACGGTGATCCGATTTGATATGAGCGATTGGTCAGAAATTCGCTGGCACAGTGGCGAGGTCGAAGGGTTTGTCATTCCGCGCGAACTGCTGGAATGAAAAAGGCGGGGACAAAGCCCCGCCTTTTCTTAGGGTCGTGAACCGGTTCAGTGACCCAGAATTTGGCTGAGGAACAGCTTGGTCCGGTCACTTTTGGGGTTGTTGAAGAACTCTTCCGGTTCGTTCTGTTCCACGATCTGACCGGCATCCATAAAGATCACTCGGTTGGCGACCTGACGGGCAAAGCCCATCTCGTGCGTGACGCACAGCATGGTCATACCTTCCTCGGCCAGTTCGATCATGGTGTCGAGCACCTCTTTGATCATCTCGGGGTCCAGTGCCGATGTCGGTTCATCGAACAACATGATCCGCGGCATCATGCAGAGCGAGCGGGCAATCGCCACACGCTGCTGCTGACCACCTGAAAGCTGACCGGGATACTTGTCGGCCTGTTCAGGGATTTTGACCTTCTCCAGGAAGTGCATCGCACGCTCTTCGGCCTCTTTCTTGGGCGTCTTGCGCACCCAGATCGGGGCCAGCGTACAGTTTTCCAGAATGGTCAGGTGCGGGAACAGGTTGAAGTGCTGGAACACCATGCCAACTTCAGAGCGGATCTTGTCGATGTTTTTGAGGTCATTCGACAATTCGATCCCATCCACAACGATCTTGCCCTGCTGATGTTCTTCCAGCGCATTCAGGCAGCGGATCAGAGTGGATTTGCCCGAGCCCGACGGGCCCGCGATAACAATCCGCTCGCCCTGATTGACGGTCAGATTGATGTCGCGCAGCACGTGGAAGGACCCGTACCACTTGTTCATTCCATTGATTTCGATGGCGACCTCGTCGCTCACCTGCATCTTGGAGCGGTCGATTTCGCGGTCAATTGCAAGTTCAGACATGCGTTGAACTCCTTAACGGTGATCGGTGGCAAGGCGACGCTCGAGCCACTGTGAATATTGAGAAATGCCGTAGCAGACGACAAAGAACAGAAGCGCGGCAAAGCCCAGAAGCTCCCAATAGACGCCGTTCCATTCGGTTGACGCCAGAATTGGACCCCGGATCATGCCCACCAGATCGAACATCGAGATGACCGAAACCAGTGTGGTGTCCTTGAACAGGCCCACGGCCACGTTCACGATCCCGGGGATCGAGATCTTCAGAGCCTGCGGCAGGATGATCAGGCGCATCGCCTGCGGGTAATCCAGACCCAAGCTGTCTGCTGCCTCGTACTGCCCGCGCGGAAGCGCTGCCAGACCGCCGCGGATCACCTCGGCGATATAGGCGGCTGAGAACATGGTGATCATGATCACGACGCGCAGGAATAGGTCGACCGTGCTGTCAGGCGGGAAGAAGTACGCCAGCATCACCGAAGCCACGAACAGCAGCGTGATCAAAGGCACGCCGCGGATGAATTCGATGAAGATAACGCAGACCCACTTGATCAGCGGCATGTTGGACTGACGACCCAAAGCCAGGGCGATACCCAGAGGCACGGACAACGACACACAGGTAACACCCAGCATGAGGTTGAGCATGAAGCCACCAAGATCCCGGCTGGGAACGGCTTTCAGCAGCGCATTGTCTGATGCCCCTTCGGGGATCAACGCTGCACCAACGTTCCAGACGATCAACGCGACAACGATTGCGCCAAAGAACCCGGCCGCAAAGCTGTTTCTGCCAAGCTTCTGGAATACGGCACCCGCAGCGACAAAGCCAACCAGCGCCACCAGAGGCGCAAGAATGGTGCCCCCCCAGATCAGCCAGAACGCGACGAACGGGTAAAGCGCTGTGAAGATCAGCAGTTTGCGCGGCAAATCGAAGAACAGCACCGGTGCTATTGCCACCAGCATCAGGACGAAGGCCAGATTTGGGCGCCAGTAGGCATCATCAGGGTATTTGAACCCGTAGATCAACTGGTGCCAGCGCTCGGTCAGAACCGCAAAACACGCGCCAGTTTTTCCGTCCAGAATCTCTCGGCACTGCGCCAGAGAGTCGGCGTGCCAAACCCCGTTCACAATCCACGGCAACGTATTGCGCAGAAGCAGATAGATCAGGACCAGCGACAGAACTGTCAGGATGGTGTTCGTGACGCCCGAGAACAGGTTCTCACGCAGCCACTTCACCGCGCCGGTTTGGTTTGCCGGAGGTGGCGCTGGTGGGATTGTCCCCTCGGCCACGAATGCGATCGGATTGGTTGTTTGATCGGCCATGGCTCAGCGCTCCTTCAACTTGACGGATGCGTTATAGATGTTCATCGCCATCGAGATCAGCAGCGATGCCGTCAGGTAGAACAGCATCAGCAACAGAACACACTCGATCGCGCGACCGGTCTGGTTCAACGTGATACCACCCAAAGTCGCGGTGATGTCCGCATACCCCACAGCAATCGCCAGTGACGAGTTCTTGGTGATGTTCAGATATTGCGAGATCAACGGCGGGATGATGACCCGCAGCGCTTGCGGCAAAACCACCAGGTTCATGATCCGCCCCGGACGCAGACCCAGCGCCGCAGCAGCCTCGGTCTGGCCTTTCGAGATCGCTTGGATACCCGCACGAACGTTTTCCGCGATGAACGCGCCTGTGTAGATGGACAAGGCAAACCAAAGCGCAATCAGCGGACCGCCGACTTTGATGCCTCCGCTAAAGTTAAAGCCCTTCAGTTCCGGGATATCCCATGTCAGGCCCATCAGCAGCATCAACACAACAAACGGACCAAGCCAAACAGCCAGTTTAGGCAGCATCGTTTTGGGGCGAATGCCGGTTTCTTCCTGCTTACGCGCTGCCCGCTTTTCGATTTCACGAGCGACAAACCAAGAGGCGACAAAGCCAGCGATCACGACAAGCCAGTTAAGCAAGGTCGCACTGAACAGGCCATGCGCAAACTCGGGGCGCGGAATATAGACACCGCGGTTTGTGAATGCAAAGGCGTCAAACAGCATGCTCGATGTCGGGTTGTCCCCCCGGAACGCACGCGGCCCCGGCAGCACAGCGGTCATGATCGTGAAGATGATGATGATCCAAATCAGGACCGGAATATTCCGGAAGATCTCGACATACACCGCCATCAGTTTCGACACGAGCCAGTTGTTCGAAAGCCTCAGAACACCTGCGATCACCCCGAACACGGTGGCGGTGATACAAGCCAGAAAGGCAACAAGAAGCGTGTTGAGTATACCGACAACAGCCGCACGCCCGTGTGAGGACTGGCTGTCATATTCGATAAGACGCTGGTTGATGTCATACCCGGCTGAATCGCCAAGGAATGAGTAAGAAATATTCAGGCCGGCGGCCCGAAGGTTCTGGATCAGGTTGTTGCCCAGATACCAAATACAAAGCGCAATAACGATGGCCGCGATCACCTGAAATGTAAGTGAGCGATAGCGGGTATCGTTTATGAGCATCGACAACCGAAAATCAGCTTTCGGTGGGTCAGTCATAGTCGACATATTTTGGGATCCCCGTAGCTTGCGGGCTACTTATTTTCGGCGAGGTTTTCCCCGCTCTGCATCTGCCCGCAGCAGTTTATTATAGAAGAGGGCGCAAGTTTCCTTGCGCCCTCATCCGTCTATGTTTTAGCGGAACGGCGGCGAGTACAGCAGACCACCTTCGGTCCACTGGGCGTTCAGGCCACGTGCCAGACCGATCGGTGTTTCTTCACCGATGTTCTTGGCGAAGACTTCACCATAGTTACCGCCAGACTTGATCGCTTTTGCAGCCCAGTCGGCGTCCAGTCCCAGCATCTCGCCCAGGGTGCCTTCGGTACCCAGCAGGCGGTTGATTTCCGGGTTGTCGGTACCAGCGCTCAGCTCGTCGATGTTTGCCGAGGTCACGCCCAGCTCTTCAGCCGAAACCAGTGCGTTCAAAGTCCAGCGAACAACGTCACCCCACTCGTGGTCGCCATGACGGACCAGCGGGCCCAGCGGCTCTTTCGAGATGATTTCGGGCAGCAGGACGTGATCACCGGGGTTTTCGAACGTGGCGCGGGTTGCGGCCAGGCCCGAAGCGTCGGTGGTGTAAACGTCACAAGCGCCAGCCAGGTACTGCTGCTGCGCTTCGGCGTTGGTTTCGATCGGAACCGGTTCGTAGCTGATGTTGTTGGCACGGAAGAAATCGGCCAGGTTCAGCTCGGTGGTGGTGCCGGTCTGGATACAAACGGTTGCGCCGTCCAGTTCCTTGGCCGAGCTCACGCCCAGTGCCTTCGGAACCATGAAGCCTTGACCGTCATAGTAGTTAACACCGACGAATTCGAATTTCAGGTCGACGTCGCGGCTGAAGGTCCAGGTGGTGTTACGGGCCAGCATGTCGATCTCGCCGGATGCCAGCGCGGTGAAGCGGGTTTTACCGGTGGTGGGAACGAACTCAACTGCGTTCGCATCGCCCAGAACGGCTGCAGCAACAGCGCGGCACAGCGAAACGTCAAAGCCTTGCCACTCGCCATTTGCATCGGGTGCCGCGAAGCCGACCAGACCAGTGGTCACACCGCAGTTCAGTTTGCCGCGCGCTTTGACGTCGTCAATCGTCCCCGCAGCAGCAGCGCCTGCAGCCAGACCGGCAATCGTTGCCGCGCCCAAAATTACGGATTTTTTCATTTTTACCTCTTCCTGATTTTCCGCCCCGTTTCGGGGCGGCTCTGTCCGGCGCCTCTGGCACCAGAAAGGTTTACCCAAAGGCGTCTCCCCTTTAGTGCGCACGAGTTTGGTCGCATTCATAAACAAACGTCAAGGGTCGGATCAGGGAAAACGATGAGTCAATTCAGAGATCACCGTGTCTGTGTCAAAAATTAACACAGAATAGGCTCAGATAGAGATTTCAAAGAACCGTTTAGCGTGCAAAAAGGCCGCTCTTTTTGTTTCCGAGGCGGCGTGAGCCTCGTCATCATGGCCCCATTGTTCGATTTGCCACAGCTCATCAAGCCGTGAGATCTCCCAAATCTGGTCAGCGCTGCGCCAGTCCATCGCCGCGGCAAACCCTAAGATCAACGAGCCGGACAGGCTGACCAGATCATGAAAGGCCGCCAACTGGAAGTCATTGAAATCGTGTACGCGGCCCCGCAGCGTGGCAAGTGATGCCGCTGATTGAGGCTGATGCAGTACGCCCGCCACAGGTACCAGCCGAGCGGCCAGCGTGTCAGCGGCCCAATCCAGCGCCGGATCCCAGCTTTCAGCCTGGCGTTGCTGCAATTCCTGCGGGTGAGTCGCCCGATAGCACAACAAGTCCGAGTCACCGTAATCGGCCAGCATGTCTGCAACCTCGGCGTGCTGGTGGCGGACCTTATCGATGGCGGCATTTGCCGATCGGGTGAAAGGCATCCGGGTCGGGTCGACCTCTTTTTCCTGCGCGTCCCACTCGGCCGCAACCTCTTGTGCCATGGCCAGTGTTGGCAAGATCAGCCCAGCTTTGGCTGGTGTTTTCACCCGACGACCATCCAATTCGACCGTATATCCGTCATCCGCTTGGACGACCGCGCTTGCAGTCCAAAATCGCTTAGGCTTCCAGTCGCTCATGTTTTCAGGTCCAGATGTGATCCAATGCGCGCGGCAGTTGGTCAAAGGTTTCAATAATGCAGGCCGCTCCGTTCAATGCGGATCGATCGTGATAGCCCCAGGCCACGCCGATGCCCGCCACCTCGGCCGCCTGCGCCATATCCATATCAAACCGGGTATCCCCGATCATGACCGTGTCCGAAGCTTCAACTCCGGTCTCGGATCGGGCCGTGTCAATCATCGACGGGTGCGGTTTCGAGGGGTGGTGATCTGCGACTTGCCGAGTCACGAAGTAACGTTCCAGCGCATGGGCCTCGATCAGCGCGTCCAGCCCGCGTTGCGATTTCCCGGTCGCCACGCCCAGCAGAATTTCGGGCACGGCGTGTAACGCTTCGATCACGTCGCGTGCGCCGGGATAAAGCGGCGAGCTTGCCGCGCCCATCTTCAACCGGTTGGCATGATAGGCCTGTTTGTAACCGTCAACCAAACTGTGCTGCACGCTGTTGGATTGGTCGGACGCCAGCTGCGCCATGGCGTTTGGCAGCGACAAGCCCACAATGGACAGGATCGTCTGCCGGTCAGGCACAGGCAAGGACAGTGCCTGAAAACTGGCGGTCATCGCAGCAACGATACTGCCCTGGCTGTCGACCAGGGTGCCGTCCACATCGAACAGCACCAAACGCAAGGGTGCGCTCATTGCAGTTCCTCGAACGGGTCTTCGGCAGCCAGGTCTTCGGTCCAGCCAAACGTATCCCAGCTGTGTTTCATATGGTCGGGCAACGGTGCTGTGACGGTGATGGTCTTGCGTGTTTCCGGGTGTTGGAACGTCGCCTGCCGCGCGTGCAGGTGCAGTTTCTTGCTGATAATCCCGCCCAACTGTGCACCCCAGCCATCGCCAAGGTTTTCCTGCCCCGAGCCGCCATATTTGCCATCGCCGATGATCGGATGTCCAATCGCTGCCATATGCGCGCGCAGTTGGTGCGTCCGACCCGTGATCGGCTCCATCGCCACCCAGGCGGCCCGTCCCGCCACTCGATACAGCGTCGCATACAGCGTATGGGCCCGTTTCGCGCCGGGGTTGTCGTTGATTTCGTTCAGGTGAACGGCGACCATCTTCTCGCCTTCGCCATGCTTGCCATGGCCCGCAGCCTTGACGAGCCCGGTCTTGATCTCGCCCAGATACGGGGTCGGCACGCCTGCCACCAAGGCCCAGTATATCTTGCGCGTGTCGCGGTGACGAAACGCTGCTGTCAGGCCTTTTGCGGCCTCGCGCGTACGTGCCAGCAGCAGAACGCCCGATGTATCCTTGTCCAAGCGGTGCACAAGGCGGGGGTTCTCATCATAGCCAAACCGCAGCGCCTCGGACAGGCTGTCTACGTGGCGGGTCTGGCCGCTGCCGCCCTGCACGGGCAGGCCGTGAGGCTTGTTCAGCGCCAGCACATGATCGTCGCGATAGATCACGCAGGACTGGATCATCTTGGCGTCAGCATCCGATACACGCCGCTTGACCTCGGCCGGTTTGTGGTCGACGTCGGGCAAAGGTGGCACGCGCACGACCTGCCCGACCTCAAGCCGGGTCGAAGCTTTGACCCGCCCGCCTTCGACGCGCAGTTCACCCTTGCGGCACATCTTTTCGATCCGGCCCTGGCTGACATGCGGGAACAGGCGGCGCAACCAACGGTCCAATCGTTGGTCGCCGTCACCTTCTGCTACGGTGATCATCTGTACGCCGCTCATGCCGATACCCTTTGCGTCGCGCGGATCGTCCGCGCGATAAACCTGTCTGTAAGTGCCTTAGAAAACATGCGCGTCTGTGGCGTGCCAAGGGCAAAGAGTCAAGCCGATCAGATGTTCGAGAAGTCCCCGTGCCGCCCTGCACCATCCCGAAACCGGCCAGCACCCGCCGTACCTTCGCGACGGATGGCTTCAAGCCCGTTGGCCCATTCAACCTTCAACGCGTCGCGCACCGGCATTCCGCGCGTTTCGATGATCGAACGACGGTCGGCGCGCACAGCGGCTTGGGGAAAACGGGCGATCTCGTGCGCCATGGCCTCGGCCGCGGCTCGCGCTTCTCCATTGGGAACGACCTTTTCGGCCAGCCCGATACGATAGCATTCCTCGGCTTCGACTTTGCGACCGGTCAACGCGATCTCCAGCGCTTTGCCTTGCCCGACCAGACGTGGAAGGCGCACGGTGCCGCCATCCATCAGGGTAACACCCCAGCGGCGGCAATAGACACCCTGATAGGCCGTCTCGGCCATCACCCGGATATCGCACCACAAAGCGAGCTCCATCCCTCCTGCCACTGCCGCACCCTCAATCGCCCCGATGACCGGTTTGGACAGTTCCAACCGCGATGGCCCCATCGGGCCAAGCGTGGAAGGGGCCGAGCCAATGGGAAATGCGTGTTTTTCGTAGTAGGGTTCGCCCAGTTCCGGGTCAGACAAGGTCGAAGCCATTTTCAGATCCCACCCGGCGCAGAAATTGCCACCTTTTCCCCAGAACACGGCAGCCTTGGCCGGGCCGTGTTCAAATTCCAGAAAGGCGTCTGTCAGCGCCTTGGCGTGGTCGCTGTCCACGGCGTTCCGCGCCTCTGGCCTGTCGTGAATGATGGTCCAGACGCCATCCGTCTTGTCGATTGATACGGTCATGAGCTTCCTCCCTCGACTCCCATGACCCGAGGGAAACCCGCTTTTTTCGTTCTGTCGCCTGTGACGTTGCGGCGTGTTAGCCGTTCCGCTGCGCGCGCAGCTTGGCGAAGTAGTCCAACCGCTTTTTCAACTCACGTTCAAAACCGCGTTCGACCGGCTGATACAGCTCTGGGCGCTCCATGCCATCGGGGAAGTAGTTCTGGCCGGAAAACCCATCCTCGGCGTCGTGGTCATAGGCATAGCCCGCACCATAACCCTGATCCTTCATCAATGAGGTCGGTGCGTTCAGGATATGCTTGGGCGGCGGCTCGCTGCCTGACTGTTTGGCCAAACGCATTGCCGCCTTATAGCCCACATATGCCCCGTTCGATTTCGGTGCCAAGGCCAGGTAAACCAGCGCCTGCGCCAACGCCAGCTCGCCTTCTGGGCTGCCAAGCCGTTCGTAGGTCTGCCATGACTGCAGGCAAATCGCCTGCGCCTGCGGATCGGCCAGACCAATGTCTTCGACCGCCATCCGCGTGATCCGACGCGCCAGATAGCGCGGGTCTTCGCCGCCCGTCAGCATCCGCGCGAACCAATAAAGCGCCGCGTCCGGGTCCGATCCTCGTACCGATTTATGCAGGGCCGAGATCAGGTTGTAATGCTCGTCCCCGGACTTGTCGTACTTCGCCGCCCGGCGCATCAGTCGGGTCGAAAGCGCATTGGGATCCAGCGGCACATCAATCTTCCACGCCGCAACCTGTTCGATCAGGTTCAAAAGTGCCCGGCCATCTCCATCGGCCATTTCCTGCAATGCCTCGCGCGCAGGCCCCGTCAACGGCAGCGCGCGGTCCAGTTCCTTCTCGGCGCGTTGGGTCAGGCGTTCGAGATCGGCCAGGCTGAGCCGTTCCAGTACCAGAACCTGCGCTCGGCTGAGCACAGCAGCGTTCAGCTCAAACGACGGGTTCTCGGTCGTGGCCCCGACCAGCAGGATCGTCCCGTCCTCCATATGCGGCAGGAACCCGTCCTGCTGGGCTTTGTTGAAACGGTGGATCTCATCCACGAACAACAGCGTGCCCTGCCCGTTCTGCCGACGGATTTTTGCGGCCTCAAAAACCTTTTTCAGATCAGGGACGCCTGTGAAAATCGCGCTGATCTGGACGAAGTGCAGATCGGTTTCTTGCGCCAGCAGCCGCGCGATCGTCGTCTTTCCGACACCCGGAGGCCCCCAGAAAATCAAGCTCGACAAACTGCCCGAGGCCAGCATAACCCCCAACGGCGCGTCCGGGCCCAGAACCTGTTCTTGTCCGATCACCTCGGCCAGCGACTGCGGCCGCAACCTGTCGGCCAGCGGGCGATGCGGGTTTGACGCGGGCTCGGCCGCTTGGGTATCGAACAGGTCGCTCACGAGGTTACAGCCGGAACCGCAGGGATATGAGCTGCCCACCCCGCAACACATCCAGATTCACCCGTCGACCGGGATCTGTCAGCGCGTCCACGACGTCGCTGGGATGGCTCATCGCGGTGCCGTTGATACTCTGCACCACGTCACCGGCCCGCAGCCCGGAACGTCCTCCGTAACGGCTTGCATCCACCACAACCACGCCGGTTTGCGAAAGCAACAAACCCATCTGCGTGATGATCGCCGGATTGATCCGAGAGACCTTAAGCCCGGGCATCACGGTGCCGTCGTCCAGCACGGTCTCATCCGCCGAAGGCGTTTCCGGGGCTTTGATCAAAGCCACCTCAACCTCGGCTCGATCTTCGCCCCGCAACCGGGTCAGGAGCGACGTGCCACCGACCCCCGCCACTGACATGCGGAACTTCATCTCGGCGGGCGAGTTCACTTCGTCCCCATCCACATGGGTCACAACATCGCCCACGCGCAAACCGGCCTCAGCCAATGGGCTCAGGTCATGTATGTCGGAAATCACAACGCCCATGGGGATGGCCAGCCCGAGCGATTCCGCGATGTCGGCGCTCATGTGCTGACCAGCGACACCGGCCCAGGGACTTACAAAACTGTCGTTCCCGGCCTTGGCCTGACGCAGGAACTCAGCCACCAGATTCGCCGGAATTGCAAACCCGATGCCGTTGGACCCACCCGAGCGCGTCAGGATCGAGGTGTTGATCCCGATCAGATCACCATTCACGTCGATCAGCGCACCGCCTGAGTTGCCCGGATTGATCGCGGCATCGGTCTGAATGAAATAACCCCGTGCATTCCCTGTCGCCGTGCCAGTCCGTGCCAGGCCGGAGATAATGCCGGACGACACAGTCTGGCCCACCCCAAACGGGTTACCGATGGCAAGGGCCAACTCCCCCACCTGAACCTGATCCGAGTCTCTAAAGCTCAAATGGGGAAGGTCCTGCGCCTCTTCCAAACGCAAAATCGCGACATCGCTTTCTTTGTCGCCCAATACGACTTGAGCAGAAAACTCGCGGCGATCCGTGGTCACAACCCGGATTTCCGTCGCCGTACCGACCACGTGATAGTTGGAAACCACATAGCCATCCGCCGTTAGAATGACGCCCGATCCCAGCGAGTTCTGCACCCGTTGGCGCGGTTCGGAAAAGCCTCGGCCAAAGAAATCCTCAAAAAACGGATCCGAGAAAAACGGATTGGAACGGCCCTGCCGTACGATCTTGGCATAGATATTGACCACCGCAGGGGCCGCCTGTTTCACCACCGGGGCAAATCCCAGGCTAATCTCGGCCTGTGATGTCGGCACTTTGGTTTCGGCTTGCGCCGATACGGCCAGCGTTGCCAGCAGCAAAGAGCAAAGAACTTTCCGCATGATCCATCCGTCGAATAATCGCACACCGGATATGCGTCTACGTGGGCCGTAATGCAAGCATCCGGTCAATCTAACGGGGCGTGCAGGCGGGTTCCTTGCGTGATGATGCCGCCACGTTGGCCGACCTCGATCGTGCCATAACGCTGCTTGAAAACTTCGGGCAATTCACGGTCCCCTTCGGGCGACAGCCACAGCCGCAGCAGATGACGCCGCTGAGCAGGATTCGGCCAGTCCACGAACCCGGTGCGATCGTGCAATTGCGCGTGATTATAGACGAACTGCATATCGCCGGGCTGCAACCGCATGGTCAGGTACAAATCCGGATCATTGGCCAAAGCATCGAAACGGTCCAGGGCTTCGACATGCGCGGGCGTCAACCGCATGGCGTCAGAGAACCGCTGCGCACTGTCGATGTACTGCCGCTGGTAAAACACCGTCAGTTTGCCATCATGCCAACTGAACGGCGGGATCGTCATGAATGGCTCCATCCCCTCAGGGATTTCCCCACGCCTGTCGGTTGCGATGGGATCGAACAGCAGTTCCAGCAACTCCGGACACTCGGACCGCATACGATTATAGATCGTTTCGGCGCTGACCAGCAGTGAGTCGCCCCCTTCTTTGGCCTCACGCAGGCACAAAAGGCCGACGATGTCGGCACTGTCGGTGTGGAATGTCTGACGCTCATGGGTCTGGTAAATGCGTGTGTTCGGGTCGTTGGCGTCGGCGCCGATATCCCGAACGTGGCCAAGAATGTGACCTTGGGCGTTTTGCGACCGGGCCGTGCCCAGATGCGCACCGACCCCGCAGAAGATCGTGGCCGCCATTTCTTGTGTGTACCCTTGCACTGGCAAGCCGCGGATTACCTCGAACCCGATTCCGTTTATCAGCTTGTCGCGCAACTCGGCCAGATGCTGGTCGAACCGTTTCAGTGGAAAATCGACCTTGGTGATCTCACCAATATCCTGCCTAAGGCTCAGGTAGTGACGTGCTGCCTGCTCAAGGTCTGCGATGTCTTCGGGGGTCAGGTCGACGATCCAGTCATCCTTCCGTTCCCGCATGTCTTGCCCGGTCCAGACAGATGGGCCCGTCAGTTCGTTGGGAATTTCTGCAAGGATTGTCATTTTTCGCCCTCCACATGCACCATACAACGTGATGTGTTTGCGTTGGGGTTTCTTCCACAGAAATTCCCGAAAATACGCTGATTGCGACATGCGCGGGCACAAAAAAACCCCCGCGCCCGAGACGCAGGGGTTTAGATCAGAAAGCCGGGCTTTCTTATTCTTCGTCTGCTGCCTCTTCGGCGGCAACGCGGGCTTTGTCAGCCGCGCCTTTGGCGTCGACGTCACGATCAACGAATTCGATGATCGCCATCGGAGCCATATCGCCATAGCGGAAGCCAGCTTTCAGGATACGGACATAACCGCCCGGACGCTCGGCGTAGCGGGGGCCCAGAACTTCAAACAGCTTTGCGACGTCTTTGTCTTCTTTCAGCTGTGCTGCGGCCTGACGACGGGCGTGCAGGTCGCCGCGCTTGCCCAGAGTGACCAGCTTTTCGATGATCGGGCGCAGTTCTTTTGCCTTAGGCAAAGTCGTTTTGATTTGCTCATGCTCGATGAGCGAGCCAGCCATATTCGCAAACAGCGCCTTGCGGTGCTCATGAGTACGGTTCAGGCGGCGGTAACCACGTGCGTGACGCATTTTCTAGTTCCTTCTTTCGCGTTTTGCTTTGTCTGGCCGGCGATGCGTGTCACCGGCTCTCCTTGGGGCGGAAGTGCCCATTTGATCCCCGGACGCCCGGGCATTTGGGAAGACGCGTTTAGAACGCGTCTTCGAATTTCTTCGCCAGATCTTCGATGTTGTCAGGCGGCCAGTCCTCGACATCCATGCCGAGGTGCAGACCCATGCCGGACAGCACTTCTTTGATCTCGTTCAGCGACTTGCGGCCGAAGTTCGGGGTGCGCAGCATCTCGGCCTCGGTCTTCTGGATCAGGTCGCCGATGTAAACGATGTTGTCGTTCTTCAGGCAGTTTGCCGAACGGACCGACAGTTCCAGCTCGTCCACTTTCTTCAGCAGCAGCGGGTTGAACTCCAGACCATCGTCTTCGTCCTGGCGGCCAGCGGCTTCCGGCTCGTCGAAGTTGACGAAGATCGACAGCTGGTCCTGCAGGATACGCGCGGCAAAGGCCAGCGCGTCTTCCGGAGTGATCGAACCATCGGTTTCGATCTTCAGGGTCAGCTTGTCATAATCCAGAACCTGGCCTTCACGGGTCGGCTGAACGTCATAGGCAACCTTTTTGACCGGCGAATAGATCGCGTCGATCGGGATCAGGCCGATGGGCGCGTCTTCCGGCTTGTTCTTCTCAGCCGAGACGTAGCCTTTGCCGGTGTTGACGGTCAGTTCCATGAACAGGTCAGCGCCATCGTCCAGGTGGCAGATGACGTGGTCGCGGTTCAGAACCTCGATGCCAGCACTTTCGCTGATGTCGCCTGCGGTGACGACTGCAGGGCCTTTGGCATTGATCGACAGGCGCTTGGGGCCTTCAACTTCCATGCGCAGGGCAACCTGCTTGAGGTTCAGGATGATGTCGGTGACGTCTTCACGAACGCCTGCGACGCTCGAGAATTCGTGCAATACGTTGTCGATCTGAACGCTGGTGATGGCCGCGCCTTGCAGCGAGCTCATCAGAACGCGGCGCAGCGCGTTGCCCAGGGTCAGACCAAAGCCACGCTCCAGCGGTTCAGCAACCAGAGTTGCCTGACGCGCGGGATCGTTGCCCGGCTTGCCTTCCAGCTGGGTCGGCTTGATCAATTCTGCCCAATTCTTATGGATCATGTAATCCCTCCATTCCTGTCCGCGCCCCATGACCAACAAGGTGCAGACGCCCGAGGTTCAAAATGACGTGCTGGGGCCGTGCAAAAACACAGCCCCAGCTCAATTCAAAATCGCTTAGACGCGGCGACGCTTCGGCGGGCGGCAGCCGTTGTGAGCGATCGGAGTCACGTCGCGGATCGACGTGATGTTGAAGCCCACTGCAGCCAGCGCGCGCAGAGCCGATTCACGACCCGAACCGGGGCCCTGAACTTCGACTTCCAGCGTCTTGACGCCATGTTCCTGCGCCTTTTTGCCGGCATCTTCTGCAGCCATCTGAGCGGCGTAGGGAGTCGATTTCCGCGATCCCTTGAAGCCCATGGTACCGGCAGACGACCACGAAATGGCATTGCCCTGTACGTCCGAGATCAGGATCTTGGTGTTGTTGAAGGTCGAGTTCACATGGGCAACGCCCGATGCGATGTTCTTACGCTCTTTGCGCTTAACGCGAGTCTTATCACGTGCCATCAGTCAGACCCTCCCTTATTTCTTCTTACCAGCGATGGCCTTTGCGGGGCCTTTGCGGGTACGAGCATTGGTGTGGGTACGCTGACCGCGAACCGGCAGGTTGCGGCGGTGACGCAGACCGCGATAGCAGCCCAGGTCCATCAGGCGCTTGACATTCATCTGAACTTCACGACGCAGGTCACCTTCAACGGTGAAGTTTTCGTCGATGTATTCGCGGATCTTCAGTACTTCGGCGTCGGACAGTTCGTTGACGCGACGGGTCGCTTCAATGCCAACGGCTTCACAGATCGCTTTGGCCGAGGTGTTACCGATACCGGTGATATATGTGAGGGCGATAGGTACCCGCTTTGCAGTCGGGATGTTTACGCCGGCAATACGTGCCACGTGTCACTTTCCTTTTCGTTGCGGTTCCGTAGCTCCAGAACCTTTTTTCACAACGCCTAACCGTGGCAGTGCCGCCAGAGGGTTCAGCATTATTCGAGGTGGTCGGGGCAGTTGGGACGAATCCCGCCTGCGGTCTTGATTCCCTAAGGGGATGGGGGTCGATATGGGCTTTTTAGCCGGACGTCAAGCCCATATCATTTCAGGCAAAACGTCAGCCGTTCAGTACGTCGGCAATCGCGCCCTGAACCTCTTCGATTTCACCCAAGCCGTTGATCTTGGTGAGTTGACCCTTGGCATAGTAATAGCCGATCAGCGGAGAGGTTTTCTTGTAGTATTCCATCAGGCGGGTCTTGAGGCTTTCCTCATTGTCATCCGCCCGGCGCTTGAAGTCGTTTTCCTTGCCGCAGTTGGTACATTTGCCATCGGCCGGGATCGGTTTGGTGATATCGTTGTAGACCTCACCACACCCGCCACAAGTCGACCTTGCAGTGATGCGCTGTACAAGCGCGGCGTCGTCGACTTCCATCTCGATCACGGCATCAAGGCTTTCGCCGGTGCTGACCAACAGCTCACCCAGAGCGTCTGCCTGCGCCAGAGTGCGCGGGAAACCGTCAAAGATGAAACCGCCTGCGGCGCCTGCTTCCAGTTTCTCGCGGATCAGACCGATGACGATTTCGTCGGTGACCAATTCGCCCTTTGCCATCACTTCGGCAACGCGATTGCCCATCTCGGTACCGCTGTCCTTGGCTTCGCGCAGCATATCGCCGGTACTCAGCTGAACCATGCCGCGCGTTTCAACCAAGTGACGCGCTTGCGTTCCCTTACCCGCACCCGGCGGGCCTAACAAAATGATGTTCATCGACGAGCGGGTCCCTTCCTGCCGCGTTTCTTGCTTTTTCCGCGCAACTGGGACTTTTCGATAAGCCCTTCATATTGATGCGCCAGCAAATGGCTCTGGACTTGCTGGATCGTGTCCATGGTCACAGAGACGATAATCAGAACCGATGTACCGCCGAAATAGAACGGAATGGCGAACTGGTTCCGCAGAATTTCAGGCAGCAAGCAGACCGCTGTCAGATAAACGGAGCCAAGAACCAGAACGCGGTTGACCACGTATTCGAGGTACTCGGCGGTCTTTTTGCCTGGGCGAATGCCGGGCACAAAGCCGTTCTGCTTTTTCAGATTGTCCGCAACGTCGTCTGGTTTGAACGATACGTTGAACGTGTAGAAATAGGCGAAGAACACGATCATCGAGGCGAAGAACAGCAGGTACAGAGGCTGTCCGGGGCCAAAGTTGGCCAGCAGCCACGACATGATCGGCCCATTGGTCGCGCCCGACGAGAAGGTCGAGATCGTCACCGGCAGCAACAGCAGCGAGCTTGCAAAGATCGCCGGGATAACCCCCGCCGGGTTTACTTTGACCGGCAGGTGGCTTGAGCCGCCTTCGTATACCTTCATACCGGCCTGACGGCGCGGGTACTGGATGTGGATTTTGCGCAGAGCACGCTCCATAAACACCACAAAGGTGATAACCGCGATGACCATGATAATCACACCGATGATCACTGCTGGGCTGATAGCGCCCGAGCGGCCCGATGCAAAGAACTGCGCCAACGCAGCGGGAACTTCGGCGATGATGCCCACGAAGATGATCAGCGAGATACCGTTGCCGATGCCGCGCGCGGTAATCTGCTCACCCAGCCACATCAGGAACATTGTGCCGCCGACCAGGGTGATCATGGTGGACATGCGGAAGAACATGCCCGGATCGGTCGCCAGATCGCCCGATTCCAGCGAGACGGCCAGACCATAGGCCTGAACAGTGGCCAGTGCCACGGTGCCGAAACGGGTATATTGGTTGATTTTCTTGCGTCCCTGCTCGCCCTCTTTCTTGAGCTGTTCGAGCGCGGGAACCATGGATGTCAACAGCTGCACGATGATCGAGGCCGAAATGTAAGGCATGATGCCGAGGGCAAAGATACCCATCCGCCCCAGCGCCCCGCCGGTGAACATCGAAACCATACCGCCGATGCCCTGCCCCGCTTGCTCCATGAACTCGCGCAGTGCTTGGCCGTCGATGCCCGGAACCGGAATGAAGGTGCCCAGACGATAGACGATCAGCAATGCAAGCGTGAACAGGATGCGGTTGCGCAGATCGGTGGCTTTCCCAAGGGCAGACCAGCTTGTGTTGGCTGCCATTTGTTCTGCTGCTGATACCATAAATCGGTCTCTCTTATGAAAACACCGCCCGGAACCGTTTTCCGGCTCGGGCGGCGTCTTGGAAAACTCTGAGGTCTATGTAAGCGGGTCTTGGCCCGCTCACAAGCGCTTACTCTGCCGCAGCAGCTTTTGTGACCTTAAGTGAGCCGCCCGCTTTCTCGACTGCTTCAACAGCAGATTTCGAGGCACCGGTGACTTCCAGGTTCACTTTTGCGCTGATTTCGCCTTTGGCTAGAACGCGAACACCGTCCAGCTTGCGGCGAACCAGACCGGATGCAACCAGTACATCTTCGGTGATCGCAGCTTTGGCGTCCAGTTTGCCAGCGTCGACGAATTTCTGGATCAGGCCCAGATTGATAACGGCGAATTCCTTGCGGTTCGGCTTATTAAAGCCGCGCTTGGGCAGGCGCTGGTACAGTGGCATCTGGCCGCCTTCGTAGCCATTGATGGCCACACCCGAACGGGATTTCTGGCCTTTGATACCGCGGCCACCCATTTTACCTTTGCCGGAACCTGGGCCACGACCAACGCGGGTGCGTTTCGGGTTGGCGCCAGGATTGTCGCGCAGTTCGTTCAGTTTCATTTCGCTTCTCCTAAGCCGGATGTGACCCCCGAAGCGTGATGGGCCAAACACGGCATTTCTTGGTTTTGATTCTCGTGGCCGCAAAGCCACCGGAGGCGTATAGAACTGTTGAGATAGCTTGGCAAGCCCGGTCGGGGCTTGGCGTCACGCACCTTCTGCCCGAGCAGTCTCCGAGGTCTCGCGGGGGCGTATCGGTGCAGCGAGAGGATCTATTCCATGTTTGGCAATCAACCGACCAATCAGACTGTCTGGGTCGGGCTGACCGCCATATTTGTTCAGTAGGATAGAGCGCATTCGCCGCCCGTAGAAATGGATCGAAACTGTATCGTCTTTCAGAAATCGGCTAGCAGCAACACCAGGTCGGGCCAACGCGCGTCTGCGCGAGTAGCTGAAGGGGTAAAACACGTGCTCGGGCAGTGTATACCTGATCTCGCCGGTCTGGTGCAGAGCCCAGGCAAATGCTTTTGGGCCCCAGACGCCCCAAAACACTTCGGGCACGTTTACAGGGTTGCCGTCAAGCAGCGCCTGCTCTAGCGGCTTGCGATGGCGCGGAGGCAGCCAGGGTGGGATAAAATACGGGTCGTTGGTAACTTCAATCAGTTTCCCCAAAGTTTCGCTATCTTGCGGCAGACCAAGCACACCAATTGCCACCTCGCCTTGAAGATAACCGTAATAGTGCCCGTTCTCCGTTGTGAATGGCTTGATGCAATAGGCATCTGTATCCGCCCAGATCAGATCGCTCTCTTGCGCCAGCATCCGGTATCGAAACTTATCCGAATGCGGTGCGGGACTGCCGGTCTTGCCGTGAGTAATGAACTCGACGTCAGGTAAAACCTCGCGCGCATCCCGATGTTCAACGCCTTCAGGAATGTTTGTCACATTGTCATAGGTGTAAAGACGTACGCTTTGGCCGACATCAAGGTATGACTTAATGCAAAGTTGCTCAAGAAAACTGAGCGGGCCTTCAACCCAAAGCATTCCGATCTGATATTCAGCCAAAATAGTCATCCCTCACTTCGGACAATAACTCTATAGGTCGCCATCGAAGGATTTGACGGATTTTGGAAGAGCCCGCAACCGAAACGCACGTTTTTTCCCGCGCCCTGTGGCATGCGAACCCTTGAAAACAAAAGAGACGCCTTGCGGCGCCTCCGGATCAAAGTACTCTCGTTTCGATTACGAGCAGTACACGTGTTCCCGAGCGATGTCTTTGATGTCGCACCGACGTACACCGATGTCATCCAGTTCGCGATCTGTCAGACCCTGCAGTTCCGAGTAAGTCTGATTGTACTGCGCGCGCAGGGCTTGAGCTTCTTTGAAGCTTGCGACCAGGTTTGCGATACGGGCGCTCAGGTTGAAGCCGCCAAATGTCTGTGTTGCAGTGTGTGCCATGTCTCAGTTCCTTTCGAATGTCGGGGCGTATTCCCCGATGCCACTTGTTTGTTCCTTGGTTGGACAGGCGTGAGATAGGCAGGACCGCTATCGCTAACAACGGAAGATTTGGTCTAGCCGCTATGCGAAAATTGCAAGGGCTTGTGCGAAACACAAAAAGGTCTGATGGCCTAGTTTCTGATTTGGCCGACGTAACGGCCTTTACCCTCGTTCACCAGAACCAGTTTTCCATCGTTCACAACATAGAGATCAAACCGAGGCTTGGCATAGCCGATGCACCGCATTCCATTGTCATAAAACTTGTAGGACCCAGCGCTCCAGGTTTGTCCATTGGCCTTGTAGGAATACGATCCATCCGCAGTGTAGGTTTCAACTTCGTTTCCGGGGTACACAACTTTGCGACCAGCAAGATTTTTCTGAAGCTATGCCGCATTCACCTTCTGGTCCCCGTCCGAAAAGAAGCTCTTGGACAATTTAGGAGCCTTAGCAGGGCACGCGGCCTGAGCTGTGAAACCGACAAACACGCCGCAAAGCGCAGAAATCAAAGTCTTCATGATAAACATCCATAAAAAAACGGACCCAAAGGTACTCCGATCTATCCCAAAAAGCAAAAAGGCCCCCGAAACGGAGGCCTTTTCTAAGTCTTCGAAGGGGTCGCGATTAGCCGCGCTCTTCGACGATCTCTACCAGATGCGGGATCTTGCGGATCATGCCGCGGACCGAAGGAGTGTCCTCCAGTTCACGGGTTTTGTGCATCTTGTTTAGGCCCAGGCCGATCAGGGTTGCGCGCTGTTCGGCGGGGCGGCGGATCGGAGAACCGATCTGCTTGACGACGATGGTTTTTGCCATGGGTCGCTCTCCTTACGCTTCGGCTTCAGCAGCCGGTGCTTCGTCCCGCTTGGGCAGGATGTCGGCAACTTTTTTACCACGACGTGCGGCAACCGAACGCGGGCTCTGCTCTTTTTGCAGGCCGTTGATGGTGGCGCGGATCATGTTGTACGGGTTCTGCGAGCCCAGCGACTTAGACACAACGTCCTTAACGCCCAGCATTTCGAACACAGCACGCATCGGACCACCGGCGATGATACCAGTACCTTCAGGTGCAGTGCGCATAACCACTTTACCAGCGCCGTGACGACCCTCGATGTCGTGGTGCAGGGTCCGACCTTCGCGCAGTTGCACGCGGATCATCTGACGCTTGGCTTGCTCAGTCGCCTTACGGATGGCTTCAGGTACTTCTTTCGCTTTACCTTTGCCAAAGCCGACGCGGCCTTTCTGATCGCCGACAACCACCAGAGCGGCGAAGCCAAAGCGCTTACCACCTTTTACGGTTTTCGACACGCGGTTGATTGCGACCAGGCGGTCTGCAAATTCCGGTGCTTCTTCACGGTCGCGGCCACGGCCCCGACGGTTTTCACGTTCTGCCATTTGGCATCCCTTTTCTCATGTGGCGCTTACGGCGCCGTTTAGTTCAATCCAAGTGAGCCCCGACTGACGTCAGGGCTCCCGGATCATCGGGGCGGACCGAAACCCGCCCGCAAGTCTTAGATCTTCAGACCACCTTCACGCGCGGCGTCGGCAACTGCCTTCACCTTGCCGTGGAACAGGAAGCCACCACGATCGAAATAGGCCTCTTCGACGCCTGCCTTCTTGGCACGCTCGGCGATAGCTGCGCCCACTTTGGTGGCCGCTTCGACGTTGTTCTTGCCAACAACACCCAAGTCTTTTTCCAGGGTCGAGGCAGAAGCCAGGGTCACGCCACGAACGTCGTCGATCAGCTGAACGCTGATGTTCTTGTTCGAACGGTGAACCGACAGGCGTACACGGCCGGCGTTGACTTTGCGAAGTTTGTTCCGAACGCGCAGGCGGCGCTTCAGAAACAGGGTTCTTTTGCTGTTTGCCATTGTTTGCGTCCTTACTTCTTCTTGCCTTCCTTGCGGAAGATGAACTCGCCCTTATAGCGGATGCCCTTGCCTTTGTACGGCTCGGGACGGCGCCACTCGCGGATTTTGGCCGCGGTTTCGCCCACCAGCTGCTGGTCGATACCTTCCACAACGATCTCAGTCTGCTTCGGCGCGGTGATGGTGACACCTTCCGGGGCAGTGAAATCAACATCGTGGCTGTAGCCCAGGTTCAGCTTCAGGGTGTTGCCCTGCATCTGAGCCCGGTAACCAACACCCTGGATCTCCAGCTCTTTTTTGAAGCCTTGGGTCACACCGGTTACCAGGTTGGCAACCATGGTGCGGCTCATGCCCCACTGCTGGCGGGCACGCTTGGACATGCCACGGGGGTCGATCTTGACCACGTTGTCTTCGACCGACAGCGTTACGTCATCGGTTGCGGTGAAGCTGCGGGTGCCTTTCGGACCTTTCACTTCGATGGTCTGGCCGGACACAGAGGCGGTAACGCCGCTGGGCAGCTCGACCGGTTTTTTACCAATACGAGACATTGCAGACCTCCTTAGAAGACGGTGCAGAGCACTTCGCCGCCAACATTGTTGGAGCGAGCGTTTGCGTCCGACATCACACCTTTCGGAGTGCTGACAATCGACACACCCAGACCCTGACGGACCTGCGGGATGTCATTGACGCCCATGTACACGCGGCGACCGGGCTTCGAGACCCGCTTCAGTTCGCGAATGACAGGGGTGCCTTCGTAGTATTTCAGGCTGATTTCGATGGCCGGATGACCGTTTTCACCGGTCGTCTTTTCATAGCCACGGATGTAACCTTCGTCCGCCAGCACGTCCAGAACCCAACCACGCAGCTTGGAAGCCGGAGTGGAAACGGTGGACTTGCCGCGCATTTGCGCGTTGCGGATACGGGTGAGCATATCGCCGATAGGATCATTCATATCTATGTCTCCCTTACCAGCTCGATTTCACCATGCCGGGGATCTGACCAGCAGAACCCAGCTCGCGCAGCGCGATACGGCTGACCTTCAGCTTACGGTAGTAAGCGTGGGGACGACCGGTCAGCTGACAACGGTTGTGCAGACGGGTAGCCGAGCTGTTGCGCGGCAGTTTCGCCAGTTTCAGACGCGCTTTGAAACGCTCTTCCATCGGGCGGCTCTCGTCATTCGCGATTTCTTTCAGCTCGGCACGCTTTGCGGCATATTTGGCCACCAGGCGTTCGCGCTTCTTCTCGCGTTCGATCATTGCTTTTTTAGCCATGTCTCAATCCTCCCGGCGCTTACGCGTTGAACGGCATGTTGAATGCTTTCAACAGGCTCTTCGCTTCAGCGTCGGTTTTCGCTGTGGTGGCAATTACGATATCCAGGCCCCAGACCTCGTCGACCTTGTCGAAGTCGATTTCCGGGAACACGATGTGCTCTTTCATGCCCATGGCAAAGTTGCCCTGGCCATCGAAAGAAGGCTTAACACCGCGGAAGTCACGAACGCGCGGCAGCGCGATGGTGATCAGACGATCCAGGAATTCGTACATCCGGTCACCGCGCAGGGTCACTTTCGCGCCCAGCGGCATGTCTTCACGGACGCGGAAACCCGCGATCGACTTCTTCGCCTTGGTTGCAACGGCCTGTTGACCAGCAATCGCAGTCAGATCTTCGACAGCAGCTTTCGCTTTCTTCGAGTCTTTGACGGCCTCAGCACCACAACCGATGTTCAGAACGATCTTTTCCAGCTTGGGCAGCTGCATGTCGTTCTTATAGCCGAACTCTTCTTTCAGAGCGGCACGGATGGTTTCAACGTACTGAGCTTTCAGACGCGGGGTGTAGGTTGCGTTATCAAGCATCGATCACGTCCCCTGTGGTCTTGGCGAAGCGGACCTTCTTGTCACCTTCCATGCGGAAGCCGACGCGAGTTGCTTTACCGTTTTTGTCCAGCAGTGCCAGGTTCGACAGCTCGATCGGGTTCGCCTGAGGCAGACGACCACCTTGCGAGTTCTGGGTCTGGCGGGTGTGGCGGATGGCGATGTTGATGCCATCGACAACAGCTTTACCGGCTTTGGGGTCAACCGAGGAAATGGTTCCCTCTTTGCCCTTGTCCTTGCCGGCCAGCACGACGACCTTGTCGCCTTTGCGGAGTTTAGCAGCCATGATTACAGCACCTCCGGAGCCAGCGAGATGATTTTCATGAAGTTCTTGCCGCGCAGTTCGCGAACAACGGGGCCAAAGATACGGGTACCTACGGGCTCGTTGTTGTTGTTAAGGATGACGGCGGCGTTGCGATCAAAACGGATCGCGGTGCCGTCTTCGCGACGGACTTCCTTGGCGGTGCGTACGACGACGGCCTTACGGACGTCACCTTTCTTTACGCGGCCGCGCGGGATGGCTTCCTTCACCGAGACGACAATGATGTCGCCGACGGAGGCGTATTTACGCTTGGAACCACCCAGAACCTTGATGCACTGAACTCGGCGAGCGCCGGAGTTGTCAGCGACATCCAGATTGGTCTGCATCTGGATCATGTGGTTTCTCCCGACCTGTGGGGGCTGGTCTCGTTAGATCCCCCAGGGTTTCGACAAATGGGAAAATCCCGGAAACTTACGCTTCCAGAACTTCCCAACGTTTCGTCTTCGATTTCGGCGCGCATTCGATGATGCGTACGGTGTCGCCGACCTTGAAGGCGTTCTTTTCATCGTGAGCCCGGTATTTCTTGGACTTACGGATGGTTTTCTTCAGAACCGGATGTGTAAAGCGGCGCTCTACCTGAACGGTTACGGTCTGTTCGTTGGCGTCGCTGGTCACGGTGCCTTGCAGGATACGCTTGGGCATCTGATTACTCCTCGGATGCCGCAGCAGCGGCCTTTTCGTTCAGAATGGTTTTGACACGGGCAGCATTGCGGCGGGCCGCTTTGATACCAGCAGTGTTTTCCAGCTGACCGGTTGCCTGTTGAAAGCGCAGGTTAAAGCTTTCTTTCTTCAGGTTGGCCAGTTCCTCGCGGAGCTGGTCCGGGGTCTTGTCACGCAGTTCTTGGGCGTTCATCGCCTTTTTCCTTTGCTCAAAACACCAGAAGGCCCCCTGATAGGGTCACCTTGGACCTGGTGGATGAATGATAGACATACGAATCGCCCGACAACGCCGGGAGATCGCAGGATGCCGCCGTATAAGGGTTTGGGGGGTAGGTGGCAAGGGAAAGTTTGGAAGCCGGTCTGAACACGGCTCTCCACTAACCCGAACAAGCCTTTAACGCAGTCCAAGAGACGTAAAATGTAGCAACAAATATCGCGGCCCAGATTGCACCCTCATATCTCGGCAGCAAGTGCAAATTAGAACGCCACAGAATTGCCCGAAGACTATTTCTTATGTTCCCGCCAGAACGAAAGAGCGTCGCAAGAAACAGTATGAGGAAGCCGCCGCAAAATACAGGAGCGCCAGCATTCACAGCCTCCACAAGGCAGCTGTTACTCCCACTTGTAGTTAAAGCTGACACTGATCCGCTCTTCTTCGGCCATGTTCATCGGCACCTCGTGGCGCAGCCAGCTTTCCCATAGCAGAACGTCGCCCACCTGCGGTTTCATATAGATGAACGGCTGCAAATCCCGGCGACCACCCTTGATCCGCGTCGGCGCAGCCATCATGCGGCCTGAGCGTGGGTCTTCCAGCTTCAGCGCACTCGCCCCCTCGGGCATCGCCACATAGGTCGTGCCCGAGATCACGCTGTGCGGGTGCAGGTGGCTCGAATGCATGCCGCCCTCGGGCAGGATGTTGATCCACAGGTCTTCCAGCTTCAGCTCGCCCTCGCCCAGATCGAACTCCAGATCCTTGGCAAAGGCGGCCACATGGCTGTCCAGCGCTTTGACCAGATCGGCGAAGATCGGGAACCGCCACGGCAGATCGGTCAGCGAGGCATAGCTGGTATAGCCGGGATAGCCGTTCTCTTCACACCATTCCTGCCCAGCCTCATCATCCTCGGCGATGACAAGGCAAGAGCTTTCCAACTCACCCGCGTCGATCTTGGGATCAAACTCGGACAAAGCTGCGCGATAGAGACGGGTAACGAAGAGCGATTCAATCTGTGCCATGGCCCCGTCATAGCCCAGTCAGTTCCCGCAGGCGAGGGCTATGACCGCCCGGGATCGCGACCTATTGCTGCAACAGGTCCGGCCAGTAGCCGTTCGCTTTTTCGATATTCTCGTCGATTTTGTTGGCCCAAATCCGGCGCACCTCGATGCTGTAGTTCAGGTAAAGCTTGTCGTCCCAGATACGCCAAGCGATCGGGTCGACATCCGCAAGCGCGTTCTGGCTGGCCGCGTAGGCGCAATATCCGCCAAATTGTGGCGCGAACTTCGCAGGATCGGACAGGAAAGCTTGCCGGTTTTCATCGCTCTGAAAAATCCAGGTGGCCCCGTTGTACTCGACCGCAATCTCTGGGTCGCCTTTTTGCGGGTTGCCACCACGCCAATATGTCATGACGTCGTAGCCGTTCATCGCGAGGCCGTTGAAGTGACCCAGGTTCACTTCGGGCGACGCAGCGCGCGCGGTCGGCGCGACCATGAATGCCGCGCAAGCCATCATAGAGGAAAATGCAAACAGGCGAAGAATGCGTGACATGACCGGCCGTCCCGAGACAAGAATGCTAGGTTCGCTGATAGCCATGTCTGCGTTTCGATTGCCAGTCAAGTCTCTGTGGCCTGCGCCCGACAAACGAAAAACCCCGCCAGTTTCCCGGCGGGGTCAATTCAAAACGAACGGGTTTCCCCGGATCGCTTACCAGTCTTCGCGAACCACGACGCGGGTCTTGATCGGCAGCTTCATCGCGGCCAGGCGCAGGGCCTCGCGGGCGATGTCGTCATTGACGCCGTCGATCTCGAACATCACGCGGCCAGGCTTGACTTTGCATGCCCAGCGGTCGACCGAACCTTTACCTTTACCCATACGAACTTCGATCGGCTTTGCAGTGACCGGAGTGTCAGGGAAGATGCGGATCCAGACACGACCCTGACGCTTCATGTGACGCGTCATGGCACGACGTGCAGCTTCGATCTGGCGTGCGGTTACACGCTCAGGCTCAAGAGCTTTTAGGCCGTAGGTGCCAAAGTTCAGATCAGAGCCGCCCTTGGCGAGACCCTTGATCCGGCCTTTGTGCATCTTGCGGAATTTAGTACGCTTTGGTTGAAGCATATCTTTCCCTCCTTAGCGACGACCGCCACCAGCACCACGAGGTGCAGGGCCGTCCTGGAGTTCCTGTGCTTTACGGTCACGTGCCTGCGGATCGTGCTCCATGATCTCACCTTTGAAGATCCAGACCTTGATCCCGATGATCCCGTAAGGAGTCATCGCTTCGGCATGTGCGTAATCGATGTCGGCACGCAGGGTGTGCAGAGGCACGCGGCCTTCGCGATACCACTCGGTCCGTGCGATTTCTGCGCCGCCCAGACGACCAGCGACGTTCACCCGGATACCCAGGGCGCCCATGCGCATGGCGTTCTGAACCGAGCGCTTCATGGCGCGACGGAACGAAACACGACGTTCCAGCTGCTGAGCGATGGACTCGGCAACCAGCTGCGCGTCAAGCTCGGGCTTGCGCACTTCGACGATGTTCAGGTGCAGTTCGCTGTCGGTCATACGAGCAAGCTTTTTGCGCAGAACTTCGATGTCTGCACCTTTCTTGCCGATGATGACACCAGGACGTGCAGTGTGGATCGTAACGCGGCACTTCTTGTGCGGACGTTCGATGATCACACGTGCAACACCGGCCTGCTTGCACTCTTTGTTGATGAACTCACGGATCTTGAGGTCTTCCAGCAGAAGATCACCGTAGTCCTTGGTGTCGGCGTACCAGCGGCTATCCCAGGTGCGGTTGACCTGCAGGCGCATGCCGATCGGATTTACTTTATGACCCATTAGGCTTGCTCCTCAACTTGACGCACCTTGATGGTGATCTCCGAGAACGGCTTCATGATCTTGCCGAAACGGCCACGGGCACGCGGACGACCGCGCTTCATGACCAGGTTTTTACCAACCCATGCTTCGGCGACGATCAGCTCGTCAACGTCCAGGTTGTGGTTGTTTTCGGCATTCGCGATTGCGGACTGCAGGCACTTCTTGACATCCTGCGCGACACGCTTGTTCGAGAAAGTCAGGTCGGTCAGAGCCTTCTCAACTTTCTTGCCGCGGATCATTTGCGCAACCAGGTTCAGTTTCTGCGGGCTGGTGCGAAGCATGCGGGTTTTCGCCATTGCTTCGTTTTCAGCCACGCGGCGGGGGTTCTTTTCCTTGCCCATGACTTACTTCCGCTTCGCTTTTTTGTCTGCGGCGTGGCCATAATAGGTACGGGTCGGCGAGTATTCACCGAACTTCTGACCGATCATGTCTTCCGAGACGTTGACGGGAATGTGCTTCTGGCCGTTGTACACACCAAAGGTCAGACCCACGAACTGGGGCAGAATGGTGGAACGACGCGACCAGATTTTGATGACTTCGTTGCGGCCCGACTCGCGCGCTGCTTCGGCTTTTTTCAGCACGTAAGCATCGACGAAAGGACCCTTCCAAACAGAGCGAGACATAGATTAACGTCCCTTCTTCTTGGCGTGCCGCGAGCGGATGATCAGCTTCTGGGACGCTTTGTTCTTGTTGCGGGTACGCTTACCCTTGGTGTCCTTACCCCACGGTGTAACCGGTGTACGGCCACCCGAGGTACGACCTTCACCACCACCGTGCGGGTGATCGATTGGGTTCATTGCAACACCACGAACCGACGGACGAACGCCTTTGTGGCGCATACGACCGGCTTTACCGAGGTTCTGGTTCGAGTTGTCGGGGTTGGACACGGCACCAACGGTGGCCATGCATTCCTGACGGACCATGCGCAGCTCGCCCGAGCTCAGACGGATCTGAGCGTAGCCGCCATCGCGACCAACGAACTGAGCGTAAGTACCAGCCGCACGTGCGATCTGACCGCCTTTGCCAGGCTTCATCTCGATGTTGTGGACGATGGTACCAATGGGCATGCCCGAGAACGGCATTGCGTTGCCCGGCTTGATGTCAGCTTTCGCCGACGCGATGACCTTGTCACCAACAGCCAGACGCTGCGGAGCCAGGATATATGCCTGCTCGCCGTCTTCGTATTTTACCAGTGCGATGAATGCGGTCCGGTTCGGGTCATATTCGATCCGCTCGACGGTTGCCGCGACATCAAATTTGTTCCGTTTGAAGTCAACGATCCGGTAGAGACGCTTTGCGCCACCGCCGCGGCGGCGTGAAGTGATCCGTCCGGTGTTGTTCCGGCCGCCCGATTTGGTCAAACCCTCTGTGAGAGACTTGACCGGACGTCCTTTCCAAAGCTCCGAACGGTCGATCAGCACCAGCCCGCGCTGGCCCGGCGTCGTCGGCTTGTACGACTTGAGTGCCATGCTTTCTGTCTTCCGTTTAGCAAGTGCAGGGAGTTTCCCCGCTATGTGATAGGCCCCCGTAGGTGCCAAGGGTATAGGGCCCCGAAGGTCCCCGGTTACAAATATCAGAGGCCCCGGAACGAATCCGAGGCCGCAAGATTGGGTGCATTTAGCAGTGTTGGGGGTGGGTGTCTATAGGGAGATGTGTCAGTCTTCCAAAAGTTCCTCTAAGGTGTACAATAAATCCTGCGCGATCGGGTGGTCCGAATTCGATTCACTAATTTGGACACGTCGCCCCACCATTCTTCCGAGTCCATGAGCAGGCAAAACTTCAACGCAAGCAGCTTTAACAGCTGCGAGGAAGTCCTTTCCTTTGATAGTTTCCCTGCAGAAACCTCCAAGTAAAGCCCAACGGGCGATCGGGTTTCTACCGTCGATATCAGGAAGTTTGGAAACCGCAGCCTGATAGGCAGAGGAGAACTCAGTCATGGTTGTAGCTTCATTGAAGCGAGCGAGAGCATTTTCATGAATTTCGGTCGCTATGTTCAAATCAACATCTAATGCTCGGGCTATGTGCTCCGGAGAAACGAACAGGCTTTCGATATCAGAGCCATTCGGCACCCAATGGCGAATACCACAATCACCATATCCCTTCTTTTGCGCCCAAGCTTCGACGTCTGCGTCGCTCATGAAGTCTCTGTCCCTATGTACGAGAACCTTCACACTCATACGCTTTGAAATGCTTTTGGCCTTCTGCCCGTTTGGCAGAGCATCTTTTCCAAAGGTCGGCCAGACTAGGCATCGGTTTTGAATGTCGGGGCGAACCGACAGGATGCTCTCTAGATACTTTGAGTTACCATCCTCTGAGAAAATTATTAGCTCCTTGTCGAGCGCACTCCAACCCATCTTCTCCTTTACTATGTCGCCTTCGGCTTTCGCCTCACCGTCGGAAATCCAGTGTATTCTGGTATCTTGCGGCAGCGCTCGCACAAGGCTGGGGGAGTGGGTCGAGACAATGATTTGCGTTTCCGGAAACACGCTTGTTGCTTCCGACAACGCGCGAATTAGGGACTGCTGACGCGTTGGATGTAAATGCGCATCTGGTTCGTCTACCAACAACAACTTAGGTTTAAAGTACAAAAGATACGCAAAAATCTGCACTACCTGTAAAAACCCAGTCCCCGCCATATCAATGGATTTCCAAGCAACGCGGTCACTTTGGCCAGCGACTTTCATATCAGGCGTGAGAAATCTGACGTCGATATTACGATCACGTAACCTATCGAATTTGATCCAAAACCTGACACCGGGCAGCACTTTTCCAACCCACTGGGACAATTCTTCTAGCTCGATGTAGTCAGTGCCAGTTCCTTCAGCTCCAGCAGAAAGCTGCAACAGAACTTGGCGCAAAGCAGATCCTCCCTCCCCGGATGACGCCCTGCGGTGAAGCACTGGGGTAGCCAAAATAGTTTCCTCTTCGGCTAACCCTGAAAGCCCCGGGATAAATGCCGTAGATGGAGTACTGTCACTTGTCAGCACCTCTCTGAGCGGACCTTCCATTTCTACTTTCACACCCGCATCATTTCTTGCGGCACCAATAGAAATTAGTGTTTTCTGGAAGTCGTCATCCACAAGGGTAATCGCTGTTCGCCGACCCGCTGCAGAATTCTGCAGCTTCAATTTGTGTCCCAGTTCAAGAAATTCTTTACTTGGCACATAGTCCATTTGCTCAAGCGTCACTTTGTTTGAGGCATCGGCCAATGTCGCGCAACGAATCCCCCAATGTAGCGCCTTAAGAACGGACGACTTTCCGGCACCATTTTCCCCAACCAAAACTGTGAGCGGCGATAGTTGAAGATGAATCTCTTGGTCTATTCTCAGGAAATTCTCGATTATTACTTTGGAGATCAAGCTCGGTTCCTTAAGTTTCTTCGGTTTTCTCGCGTTGAGCCGTACCAGAACGCGACTTACCGAATACGCAATCGCGCTTCTAAATCAGCTCAAATTCATCAACTTCTGTATTCACTGAATATCACCTCCACAACAATAGATTGCGTAAAAGACAGCTCCCAAAATAAAAAACCCCCGCTTTCGCGGGGGCCTTTATCTCTATCTCTTTCCAAAGACGGGTTCGATCAGAGACCGGTGGACACGTCGATGGTGTTACCCTCTTCCAGGGTCACATATGCTTTTTTGACGTCTTTCCGACGGCCCAGCTGGCCGCGGAACCGCTTGACCTTGCCTTTGGTCACGGTGGTGTTCACCGCTTTGACCTTCACACCAAACAGTGCCTCGACGGCCTCTTTGATCTGCGGCTTGTTGCTGTCGATCGCCACTTCAAAGACAACCGCGCCGTTTTCGGACGCCATGGTCGACTTTTCAGTGATGATCGGCTTGCGGATCACGTCGTAGTGTTCTGCCTTCGCGCTCATTTCAGACGAGCCTCCAGTGCTTCGACAGCCGCTTTGGTGAGCACCAGGGTGTCACGCTTGAGGATGTCATAAACGTTTGCACCCATCGACGGCAGGATATCCAGACCTTCGATGTTGCGCGACGCCTTCAGGAAACCTTCGTTCACGGTCGCGCCGTCGATGACCAGAGCGCGTTTCCAGCCCAGGTTTGCAACCTGTTTGGCCAGAGCGGCGGTCTTGCCTTCGGCTTCGGCGTTCTCGATCACAACCAGTTCACCTGCTTTGGCTTTTGCCGACAGAGCGTGGCGCAGGCCAAGCTTGCGGAACTTTTTCGGCAGGTCGTGGCCGTGCGAACGAGGGGTCGGGCCCTTGTAGATACCACCCTTGCGGAAGATCGGCGCGTTGCGGTCACCATGGCGTGCGCCACCGGTGCCCTTCTGGCGGTAGATCTTCTTGGTCGAGTAGCTGGTTTCCGAGCGGGTCTTGACCTTGTGGGTGCCAGCCTGCGCGTTGTTGCGCTGCCAACGGACCACACGGTGCAGGATGTCCGCACGCGGCTCGAGACCGAACAGATCGGCGTTCAGCTCGATGTCGCCGGCTTTACCGCCGTCCAGTTTGATTACATCAAGTTTCATGCTTCACCACCTTCCGCGGGAGCTTCTTCCGCAGGTGCTTCGGTTGCAGCCGATTTCACAGCAGCCGGGAAAGGCAGGCCTTCCGGTGCTTTCTTCTTGACGGCGTCCTTGACGGTGACCCAGCCCGATTTCGGTCCGGGAACGGCGCCTTTGATGAAGACCAGGTTCCGGTCGGCGTCGGTTTTGACGACTTCCAGGTTCTGGGTGGTTACACGGGCTGCACCCATGTGACCGGCCATCTTCTTGCCTTTGAACACCTTGCCCGGGTCCTGACACTGACCGGTCGAACCGTGCGAACGGTGGCTGATCGAAACACCGTGCGAGGCGCGCAGACCACCGAAGTTGTGGCGCTTCATCGCACCGGCAAAGCCTTTACCGATCGAGGTACCCGAAACGTCAACTTTCTGACCTTCCAGGAAGTGTTCTGCCGAAATCTCGGCGCCCACATCGATCAGGCCATCTTCGGAGACGCGGAACTCGGCCAGCTTACGCTTGGGCTCAACCTTTGCAGCGGCGTAGTGACCGCGCATGGCTTTCGAGGTGCGTTTTGCCTTGGCAGCACCGGCGCCCAGCTGAACGGCGGTGTAGCCGTCTTTGTCAGCGGTACGCTGTGCAACAACCTGCAGGTTGTCCAGGTGAAGAACGGTCACAGGGATCTGCTTGCCGTCTTCCATGAACAGGCGGGTCATGCCAACTTTTTTTGCGATAATACCAGAGCGCATAATCTATACCCTCCGATCTTACGACTGCAGCTTGATCTCGACGTCCACACCAGCAGCGAGGTCGAGCTTCATCAGCGCGTCAACGGTCTGGGGGGTCGGATCAACGATGTCGAGCAGACGCTTGTGCGTACGGATCTCGAACTGGTCGCGGGATTTCTTGTCAACGTGAGGGCCACGGAGAACCGTGAACTTCTCAATCTTGTTCGGCAGCGGGATCGGGCCGCGCACGTTCGCGCCGGTCCGCTTGGCAGTGTTGACGATCTCTTGCGTGCTGGCATCCAGAACGCGATAGTCAAATGCCTTCAGCCGAATACGGATGTTTTGGCTTTGCATATTAACAGCCTTTTTTAGGCGTTGAGGTTGAGAGGAGGACAGACGCGCATCGCCAACCCTCTTCGAACCCAAAAGGCGGGAATCACCCCGCCTTGACGTTCTTATTGAGAACTCGCGCGTACTAAAGGCGCTCGAGTATTTTGGCAAGAGTAAAATTGAATGCAGCTGGTACACCGCATGCTAAGCTCAATTACATCACGAACCCGACGGCACCTTGTCGTGTAGCAAGCCTTATGAGGTAAGCTCAAGTGAAGTAGCCGAAACTTGGTGGCCAATACTGGGAGGAGGAAAAGGTGAAAGTTATCCCGTTGACTGGAACTATCGGCGCCGAGATTGTAGGCGCGCGTGTAACTGACCCCGACGATTTTCAGCAAATCTTCGACGCCTTTGCAGAGCACTCCGTTGTCGTCATACGAGATCAGCAATGCACGCCGGGCGATCACTTGGCTTTTGCGCGGCGCTTTGGCCAGATTAACGTAAACCGGTTCTTTAAACCCGTTGTGGGCTATCCCGAGATTGCCACCGTGCTCAAAGAAAAAGATCAAACGGAAGCCGTCGGCGAAGGGTGGCACATGGATCACTCATATGACGAAGTTCCCGCGATGGGTTCGATCTTGCGCGCACTGGAAGTCCCTCCGTTCGGCGGAGACACCTTATTTGTTTCCATGGCGGCGGCATACGAAGCTCTTTCACCTTCTATGCGCAAGTTCGTTGATGGCCTGTCAGCCGTCCACTCGTCTCGCCATGTATTCGGATCCTCTATTCGCGACTCCGAAGCAGCAACAAGCGGGCGGCTCGGAAATGCTGACGCTGCGACGCAGGATGCAACACATCCCATGGTCATCACACATCCGATCAGTGGCCGCCGGGGATTATATGTAAATCCAGTTTTTACCACCCATATCCAAGGCTTAAATCCAGATGAGTCACTGGCGATTCTGGCCATGATATATGAGCATTGCAAACAACCTGAATTTCAATGCCGTGTACGCTGGAGCGCCGGAGACATTGCCATATGGGACAACCGGGCAACCTGGCACAAAGCTATCAACGACTACCACGGCTTTCGTCGATTGATGCACAGAGTCACGATAGAGGGCGTTCCACTGGGGGCCGCCGTGGCTGCTTGAAGGCCTGCTCCACTCAGCAAATCTACGATCGTGTCGAAGACAAAACAGACCGTCTGATATGGGATGTTCTTTCTTAATTCGATGGTGTGGGCTCTAACTTGTCCGGCAGAGCCATTTTACCCATCGGTCGGCAGAACCGAATTACGCGACGATTTTCGGCACAACGCGGCGACCTATGGTTTTCACCCCTTCTTTGTCATGCGCGAAAGCTTCAAATCCCGGTAGTCGAACAAAGAGCTGTCGAAAGGCGCAAAAATCGCGTCGCAGTCGGTTGCTTGCGGTGACGGGGGGCTGATGAACTCGTGCAACTCAAACCCATGACCGGCCATAATCGAGACGAAATCGCTGAACTTGTAGCCGCCCTGGTAACGGCGGCGCGTTGAAACCTCGGCCAAGACGAAGGCGCAGTTTTTCAACAACTCCGATGCGCCTCGGATGACTTCGATCTCGAAACCATCTGTGTCAATTTTCAGGCCGAATGGCCCTTCATAAGTCGACGCAACCTCGTCAAGAGTCTTTACCGGCACCTGTCGCTCTTCGATTTTTGACATCTGTGCCGTTGCAGATTCTTCGAATTCCAGCATGGTCGCGCGTGTGCCCATCGACCGGGTGCCAACAGGTGGAATACGCAGCGTTGTCTGCCCGCTTTCCGCCCCAACACCGCAGGCATGAAAGTCAAAGTCGATTTTGTCCGACCAGTTTTTTCGAAGTTTGGTTTCGTATTCAACAATAGGCTCGATCAATTCGAACTTGGCGTCGGGGAATGCCTCATAAAGATGCGCGGTTCCACCGGCGACCCCAACCTCTATGACGATTTGAACGTCAAAACCGAGACTGCGGATGTATTCGCCTGTCTCTTTGTTCGGCAGAACCTCATAGCCGCGGCGTTTCAAACGTCTGGACATTCATTGTACGATTTCGTCCATCTAAAGAACTCCCTGAACGCTTGCGTCAAAGTGGATCGACAGAGACCTTTATGAGCACTTCTTTGGACATTCTACAACTCGTAAAACCCACCGCTGCTATGGCGCCACATAGACCACAAAACGGTCCATATAATGCCCTTCTGGGGAGTTTTCGACGGTATGAATGTCTAACCAGCCCTCGTCTCACTATGGTCCGAGTGAGGCAAAACAAAAAAGGGCGCCCATTTGGGCGCCCTTTCTGTCGGTATTCGCGGGTGCGAATTACTCGATGATTTTCGACACAACGCCGGCGCCGACG
>NZ_JBQFUP010000008.1:0-154617 GCF_056539265.1 Ruegeria sp. BC3 | reverse complement strand
CTGCGGTCAGCGTCGTTTTACCATGGTCAACGTGGCCAATCGTGCCGATGTTGACGTGCGGTTTTGTACGCTCAAACTTTTCCTTTGCCATTCCTCAGGCGCCCTTTTACGATTTGGGGGACCCTTGGTCCCGTGGTTACATCTGCGCGCGCGAGATATTTGGTTCAAAGGGGAAAATCAAGCACATCCTGCGTTAAATTCGGTTTAAGACGCCGGATTTTGCGTGACTTCGACGGATTCCAGCGGCTGGATCAGGTCTGGTCGCTTGTCGAACCAGCCATTGTCCTTGTGTTCTTCGGCCAACCACTCTTCGACACGGTCGGCAACTTTCAGTGCAAGACCGTCCATTTGCTCTTCTCTGGTGCGGGTGTGACCCGAGCCAGCTAAAGCACTTTCACCAGTGGTATCTTCCAGAACCTGAAACTGCTTGCCCTTGGCCAGAAACTCTTTCTTGCGGACGTCGTAGACATTTACCAGGACGATAGCCGTACTCTTTGGATTGTAGATCACAGGCACGCCGGGAGGCGCGAGCATGTAACCTTCCAGGCTGATCCCAATATCATACTCCTGCGCGCCCTCATATCGACCGAGACGAATGTTCACGGCGTTCTGAATCGCATCTTCCCACTCTTTGGGCGTCGCATCCCGCGACACCGGACCTTGCCGGGCCTTTTCCGCGAAGGCGTAGTTAACGCGCAGCTTGAACTCGCCCAGCGACTCAGGGGCTTCATAAACCTGCGTCTGTGTACACGCGCCCATAAGGGCTAGTCCGGTTATCAGGGTCAAAGCTCGTAGCATTTTCTCGTCTCGATAGGCCTGTTTTCTTTGATCTAGCGCACCGATACGGCTTGTGCCAAGCCGTATCGGCGGAATTTCACTGCTGTGGCCGCCTGATCACGAAAACTTATAGTCTCGTGGGAAGCCGTAGGGCGGCTTTTTGCCCACACTGGCCCGCTTGGCCAGCCATTGGGACATATCCGCTTCGTGTCGCGTCTTGTCGCCGCCCATGGACCATTTGAGACCATCTTCCCAGTTGAAGGTCGTGATGTCGGAGAGGCCGCCATCCAGTTCAAGCGTGCCCTGACGGCCCCGCGCCATATTGTATTTCTGCAAACGCACGCCCTTGCCGCGCCCCATCTCTGGCAGTTCTTCCGTCGGAAAGACCAGGAATTTGCCGTTTTGGGACACGACAGCCACGTGATCGCCTTCCACAGGCTTACAGATCATTGCCGTCTCATCACCCTTGACGTTCAGCACCTGTTTCCCGTTTCGGGTCTGCGCCAGCACGTCATCTTCGGGAACCATGAACCCGTTGCCCGCATCCGAAGCCACCAACAGCTTGCGCCCGGGCTTATGGATCAGAATATCAATGATCTGCGCCTCGTTCGGAAGATCGACCATCAAGCGCAGCGGTTCACCCATGCCCCGGCCGCCGGGAAGGTTGGCGGCGCTGACCGTATAGAACCGGCCGTTCGAGGCAAACACCAACAGGCGGTCGGTAGTTTCTGCATGGAAGATAAACCGTGGACCGTCGCCATCCTTGAACTTCAACTCTCGCTTCAGGTCGATATGACCGGTCATGGCGCGAATCCAGCCCATCTGAGAGCAGACGACCGTAATCGGTTCCTTGTCGATCATCGCCTCAAGCGGAACTTCTTCGACCTGTCCGGCCTCGGCGAACTGCGTGCGACGCGCGCCGCCTTCGTAGTCTTTGCCGAAGGTCTTCTTGGTCTCTTTCAGCTGCTCCGCGATCTTGGCCCATTGCAGAGCAGGATCGGCCAGAAGGTCTTCGAGGTTGGCGCGTTCCAGCATCAGCTCATCTCGCTCGCGCACCAGTTCCATCTCTTCCAGACGGCGCAGGCTGCGCAACCGCATGTTCAGAATGGCGTCAACCTGAACCTCAGACAGTTCGCCCTCACCCGGTTTCGGCGAGACATAGTCGGATTCGTCGGTGGCGCGAACGTGATCAATCCCCCAGTCCTCACGCATCAACGCGGCTTTGGGATCGTCGTCGTAACGGATGATGTCGATCACGCGGTCGAGGTTGAGGAAGGCGACAATAAAGCCTTCCAACACTTCCAAACGATGGTCGATCTTGCCCAAACGGTGACGCGAGCGGCGGATCAACACCTCTTGCCGGTGGTCAAGGAAGGCGCGCAGCACTTCCTTCATCGAGCAGACTTTCGGAGTCACACCGTCGATCAGCACGTTCATGTTCAGGCTGAACCGCACCTCGAGGTCCGAGTTGCGATAGAGCATGCCCATGAGCACCTCGGGGTCCACGTTCTTGGAGCGCGGCTCGAGGATCAGGCGGATGTCGTCTGCGGATTCATCGCGCACATCGGCAAGGATCGGGATTTTCTTGGTCTGGATCAGTTCCGCGATCTTTTCGATCAGTTTGGATTTCTGAACCTGATACGGGATCTCGGTGACAACGATCTGCCACTGACCGCGGCCCAAATCCTCGACCTCGAACTTACAGCGCAGACGGAAGGACCCGCGCCCGGTGCGGTAGGCCTGCGCGATGTTCTCGGGCGGCTCGACGATGACACCACCAGTCGGGAAATCCGGACCGGGCACATAGTTCAACAGAGTGTCGTCCCGCGCATCCGGCGTTTTGATCAGATGCAAACAGGCGTCGCATAGCTCTGAAATGTTATGCGGAGGGATATTCGTCGCCATACCCACCGCGATCCCACTGGCACCGTTGGCCAACAGGTTCGGGAACTGCGCGGGCAGTACAACCGGCTCGGTCAGCGTGCCATCGTAGTTGTCGCGAAAATCGACGGCGTCTTCGTTCAGACCCTCAAGCAGCGCCTCGGCCACGATGGTCATCCGCGCCTCGGTGTATCGAGAGGCCGCCGGGTTATCGCCGTCGATATTGCCGAAGTTCCCCTGCCCGTCGACCAGCGGATAGCGGACGTTGAAGTCCTGCGCCAGACGCGCCATCGCGTCGTAAATCGCGGCGTCGCCGTGCGGGTGATAGTTACCCATCACGTCGCCCGAGATTTTCGCGGACTTCCGGAACCCACCCGTCGCACTGAGTCGCAGTTCGCGCATCGCATAAAGGATTCGCCGGTGAACCGGCTTCAACCCGTCGCGCGCATCCGGCAAAGCCCGATGCATGATGGTGGACAAAGCGTAGGTCAGATAGCGTTCGCCAATCGCGCGGCGCAGCGGTTCAGCTACCTCGCCCCCACCTTCGGGGGCCTCCATGTTGGGGTCGTCGATCGTATCGTTCATATATGATGTGATACGCCGCAAGAGCGCGCTGGTAAAGCAATCAGCAGGTATTTTGATGGGGACAAGTCGCGCTTTTTGCAACAGGGGGAGGCAAGTCACGGATTTCCCCCGTTTTTCGACTCGGACCCCAAATTATGCTAGGCTGTCTTCATTAGACTGCTGCCTTTTTCTTGTACCTTATGATTGCCGGGGGATGCGCCATGACGCGCCTTATTGTTTTGACTTTCGCTGCACTGGGCTGGTGCTTTTACGTGATGAGCGGCGGGCCGAATTTTGAACCGCGTGGCCTGCGAACCGAACAACCAGAGCGCGTTGCCTCGGTACCGAAACCTGCGCCTGTTGCCCCGGCGCGCGTCGAAGAGCTGGTGACCAATGTCGCTGTGCGCACTCCGTCAGAGCGTGTCCAAACATCCATCAAGACCGAAGAGGTTGTTCAGATCGTGGCCGAAACAGCCAGCCTTCCCAGCTTGTCCGGGGTGACGGTCTTTGATGACCAGAGCGCCACCATCACACTGGCTTCGCTGGAAGACGGCGTAGCAGGTTTGCGTCAGGTCACTGAAGAGCCGGTGGAGGTCGAAGCGACTCCCGAGCCGGCGCGGGATATCCGCGAGATAACCGGTACACGGGTCAACATGCGCGATGGGCCGGGCACGATCTATCCGATCATCGGCAGGGCGACCATCGGACAGCAGGTCGAGGTGCTGAGCGAATCCGGCACCGGCTGGTTGCGCCTGCGCGTGTTGCCGGCGCAACAGGTCGGCTGGATTTCCGCCTCGCTGGTTCGAAAAATCGAAAACTGACGTGGTGCCATCATTGTCCTGACCGTATCCGCGCAATAGCTTTGGCGTGGGTTAACGGTCAGGAAGATCATGCAGAAAACCATTCTTATCACCGGGTGCTCGTCCGGCATAGGCCTTGATGCAGCACACGGTATGCGTGCACGCGGCTGGCGTGTTTTTGCGTCATGCCGACAGCAGCGCGATTGCGATCGTCTAAGGGCCCAGGGTTTTGAAAGCCCGCGTATCGACTATACCGACACCGACAGTATCACCTCGGGCTTGGCCGAAGTGCTTGAGGCCACGGGCGGCACTCTGGACGCGCTGTTCAATAATGGGGCGCACGGCCTGCCGGGTGCGGTCGAAGACCTGCCGACAGATGGCCTGCGCGCGATATTCGAAGCCAATTTCTTTGGCTGGCACGAACTGACCCGGCAGGTGATTCCGGTCATGCGGGCACAAGGGCACGGACGAATCGTTCAGAACTCGTCTGTTTTGGGGTTTGTCGCCTTTCCCTGGCGCGGTGCCTACGTTGCGACCAAATATGCCATCGAAGGTTTGACCGACACGCTGCGCCTTGAGCTGGCTGGAACCGATATCAAGGCCATCCTGATCGAACCCGGCCCGATTACCTCGAAAATCCGCGAAAACTCGATCCCCTTCTTCGAACGGTTCATCAACTGGGAAACCTCGGCCCTGCGCGACAGATACGAGGCTTCACTGTTGAAAAGACTGTACGAATCCTCCGGCCCGGACCGCTTTGAGCTGCCCGCATCCGCAGTGACTGACAAGCTGGCCCATGCGGTCGAGTCCAAACGTCCGCGCCCGCGCTACTACGTGACCACGCCGACCTATATCGCCGGCTACCTGCGCCGCCTTTTGCCGACCCGGACCATCGACCGTATCTTGTCCGACGTCTGAGGCGAAATTACCCGTTCGCTTTTCACAAGTGGGGGTCTAGATGGTACCCTCAGGAAACAAGAGAAGCGGACGGTGTACCCATGGACCTTTTGATGGTCGTTTTGTTGTTGGCCATGGCGGCAGTTGTCGTCGTGCTGGTGATTGGCATTTCGAACTTCGGCAAAGCCGGTAAAAGTGCCGCGCTGAAAAGCAACAAGATGATGCAACTGCGAATTCTGTTCCAGTTCATTGCCGTGGTGCTGATCGTGCTCTACGTCTGGCTGCGCGGACAAGGAGTTCAATAAATGGTCGTACTCAACAAGATCTACACGCGCACCGGCGATGACGGGAAAACTGCTTTGGGCAATGGCGAGCGGGTCGCCAAATATTCGGGCCGGGTGACGGCCTATGGGACGGTTGACGAGTTGAACGCTTTTGTCGGCGTGGCCCGAACCGAGGCCGAGGGCGAGGTTGATGCGGCTCTGGCTCGTATTCAGAACGATCTCTTCGATCTGGGCGCAGATTTCTGCCGCCCGGACATGGAAAAGGACGCCGAGGCCGACTATCCTCCGCTGCGGATCGTTGCAGCACAGATCGACCGGTTGGAAGCCGAAATCGACGTGATGAACGAGACGCTGGAACCTCTGCGCAGTTTTATCCTGCCCGGTGGATCGCGCTTGGCTGCCCATCTTCATGTCTGCCGCACCGTGTCGCGTCGGGCCGAACGCCTGGCTGTTGAGCTGACCAATATGGAACCCGTGAACGAGGTCGCGGTGAAGTATCTCAACCGTCTGAGCGACTGGTTTTTTGTCGCTGCGCGCTGCGCCAACGATAACGGCACAGCGGACGTTTTGTGGGTTCCCGGCGCCAACCGCTGAGCATTGCCAAAGCAATTAAGTTTCGCGCCGTTGCGTCAAAATATACGAAACGCGACGTCTCAAGTTCATGACGTGACGATTTTGCCCTGTTGCAGCGTGAATTGAGACGCTATTCAGTCGTCCGAGAGCATTGGTGGAGTCGCAACGCGGCTTACCGTTATTTGTGAGGAGCAAGCGCAAAATGAAGGTACTCGTGCCTGTCAAACGCGTGATTGACTATAATGTGAAGGTCCGCGTGAAAGCGGACGGTAGCGGTGTCGATCTCGCCAATGTCAAAATGTCGATGAACCCGTTCGACGAGATTGCCGTCGAAGAGGCGATTCGTCTGAAAGAAGCGGGCAAGGCTGATGAAGTCGTTGCGGTTTCGATCGGCGTGAAGCAGGCGCAGGAAACCCTGCGTACCGCGCTGGCCATGGGTGCAGACCGCGCCATTCTGGTTGTTGCAGCCGATGACGTGCACACCGATATCGAGCCTCTGGCCGTTGCCAAGATCCTAGCCAAAGTGGTCGAGGAAGAGCAGCCCGGTCTGGTTCTGGCCGGTAAGCAGGCAATCGACAACGACATGAACGCCACCGGTCAAATGCTGTCGGCCCTGTTGGGCTGGTCGCAGGGCACCTTTGCGTCCGAAGTCGACATCGAAGGCGACAGCGCCAAGATCACCCGTGAGGTGGATGGCGGTCTGCAGACCATCAGCGTCAAGATGCCGACCATCGTGACCGTTGACCTGCGCCTGAACGAGCCGCGCTATGCGTCGCTGCCGAACATCATGAAGGCGAAGAAAAAGCCGCTGGATGAGAAAACCGCCGCCGATTACGGCGTCGACGTCACGCCGCGTCTGGAAATCGTCAAGACCGAAGAGCCGCCGGCACGTGCCGCTGGTATCGTCGTTGGCTCGGTTGACGAGCTGGTCGAGAAACTCAAAGAAGCGGGGGCTGTGTAATGGCTGTTCTTCTTCTCGCAGAAGTCAACAACGGCGAACTGGCGCTGGACGCCACCGCCAAGGCTGTCACCGCCGCGAAGGCACTGGGTGACGTGACTGTTCTGGCCGCGGGCGGGTCTGCCGCTGCTGCCGGTGAGGCCGCTGCCAAGATCGACGGTGTCTCCAAGGTTCTGGTTGCCGAAGACGACTCGCTTGGTCACCGCCTGGCGGAATCGACCGCTGCCCTGATCGTAGGTCTGGCGGATGGCTACGAGCACATCGTTGCCCCGGCGACCACCGACGCCAAGAACGTAATGCCCCGCGTTGCAGCTCTGCTGGACGCCATGGTGATCTCGGATGCCTCCGGCGTGGTCGACGGTTCGACCTTCGAGCGTCCGATCTATGCGGGCAACGCGATCCAGACCGTGAAATCGAACGACGCCAAGAAAGTCGTGACCTTCCGCACCGCGTCTTTCGACGCAGCGGGCGAAGGCGGCTCGGCCGCGGTCGAGACCATCTCTGTTGGTGACAACCCGGGTCTGTCTTCGTGGGTCGAGGACAAGGTTGCCGAAAGCGATCGTCCGGAACTGACCTCGGCTGGCGTTGTTGTTTCGGGCGGCCGTGGCGTCGGCTCGGAAGAAGACTTCAAACTGATCGAAACCCTGGCCGACAAGCTGGGCGCCGCTGTTGGCGCGTCGCGCGCTGCTGTTGACTCCGGCTATGCCCCGAACGACTGGCAGGTTGGTCAGACCGGTAAGGTTGTTGCACCTGACCTGTACATCGCAGTGGGCATCTCGGGCGCGATCCAGCACTTGGCTGGTATGAAGGACTCGAAAGTCATCGTTGCGATCAACAAGGACGAAGAAGCTCCGATCTTCCAGGTCGCAGACTTCGGACTGGTCGCCGACCTGTTTGCAGCCGTACCTGAGCTGACCGAAAAACTCGGCTAACCTTACAGTTTCCATTGAGGAAAACGAAAGGGCCCGCCAATTGGCGGGCCTTTTCAGTTCAGGTTCTGTATCGGACCAACCAAAGCAGCGGCAATAGCCCGATGCGCCGCAGGACCGATCATATGTTCGGCCATCGGCTGCTGCAGTGTGCCAAACAGCATGTCCTCAATCTCATCCGACTGGCCACAAACCTGTGTTGTGACGTCAACGCATTGGGAAGAGAACGGGAGGACCTCTTCGATCATCGCGCCCGTCACATCAGGTTCAAGATGATCCGCACCACCGGGATCGCGCAGCACCTGAAGCCTTAGCAGGATCACCGGTACGTCCAGTCGTTGAAGAAGGGCGCCGACCTGGCGGACCCAATTGCGGCGGAGTTCATCCAGAACGACCTCGATTCGCGCATCCGGAAACCGCTGAAGACAAGTCATGAGGTGGCGAACAAAATGCACTTCGGTAAAGTCGATTTCGGGGTAGAGACGGGTCAGATCCGCTGTTGGCTCAAGAAAGCGATCATTGCGTCTGGGATGCACGCGATAGAAATGATTGGATTGTCCCAGCAATCCGGGCACCTGCAAGACGCATAGCTCGGATCGTTTGAGCAGATCGAACAGCCCGCTGTCCAAACACAAGGCATCTACCCCGCTGAACAGACAGCCAAGGTTCAGAACCCGCCTGTCGGTGCGCTCCTCCAAAAGGGTCGCAAAGGGGCGCTCCACGAAACGCCCAAATGTCTCGTCCCCGCCGGCGCAAGCCATATAGGGCTGATCCAATACGCGTCGTGTGCCCCGAAACCACAGCCGCGACCCGTCATATTGACATACTTCATGCCCGGGTTCCCCCGAGCCCGATTGATGATAGCTCATAACACTCACCCAATTTTCACCCGGTTGCCATTTTGCAGCCGCAAATCTTGAGAAATTCCTAATGTGCGCATTTGAAGCAAATTCGAGCGGTCTGATCCCCTTGCCGCCCGCCCCGATCTGTCGATACTGTCGCCGTATCGCGGGACACAAAGGCACCTGAACATGGATGTAAAATCGGTCGGAGTGATTGGCGCAGGTCAGATGGGCAATGGGATTGCCCATGTTCTGGCATTGGCAGAATATGACGTTCTTCTGAACGACGTTTCGGAAGACGCACTCAGCAAAGCCTTGGCGACGATTGAAGGCAATCTGGCGCGGCAGGCGTCACGCGGCAAAATCTCGGACGACGAGGTGCAGGCAGCGCTGAGCCGGATCAAAACGACGTTGGAGTTGCCCCAGCTTGGTCAGACCGACCTGGTGATCGAAGCCGCAACAGAACGTGAAGCGATCAAACAGGCAATCTTTGAGGATCTGCAGCCCCATCTGCTGCCGCACACAATTCTGACATCCAACACCTCCTCAATATCGATCACCCGGCTGGCCAGCCGGACGGACAGGCCAGAGCGCTTTATGGGGTTCCACTTTATGAACCCGGTGCCGGTGATGCAGCTGGTCGAATTGATCCGCGGCATCGCAACCGATGAAGAGACGTTCAAATCCTGCAAGGCAGTTGTTGATCGGCTAGGCAAAACGGCGGCCAGCGCCGAGGATTTCCCTGCCTTTATCGTGAATCGCATCCTCATGCCCATGATCAACGAAGCCGTCTATACGCTGTATGAAGGCGTGGGGAGCGTTCAATCGATTGATCAGTCGATGCGCCTGGGCGCGAACCATCCGATGGGGCCGTTGGAGCTGGCGGATTTTATCGGGCTGGACACATGTCTGGCGATCATGAACGTGCTGCATGACGGTCTGGCGGACACCAAGTACCGACCTTGCCCGCTGTTGACGAAATATGTTGAGGCCGGGTGGCTGGGGCGCAAGACAGAGCGCGGATTCTATGACTACCGGGGCGAAACACCAGTTCCAACGCGTTAGAAGGGGGCCAGCCCCCTCGCCCGGATTTCATCCGGGCTCACCCCCGAGGTATTTTTAGCCAGATGAAGTGCGGATCAGCGTTTGAGCGTTTCGCCCAGCGCCATTGTGTGTTTTCTGAGCCAGGCCATAAAGCCGCGCGGGTCACGCTCCAGCAGTTGCATGTCTTCGTCCGAGATCGGCTTGCCAATAACCGGCGACTGCGGCTTGTTACAGGAGCGAACGATTTCATGCAGCAGCAGGCCTTGCCGTAGGATCGGCGACAGCTTGTTTGCGATCTGATAGGCACGCGAGTTTCTTCCGGGGAAGAAAATTGGCACCACCTGAGCGCCGGACCGGCGGATCATTTTGGCGGTGAACACATTCCATTCACGCTCTTGCGCGGGGCCGAACCAGTCGTCTGAGGACATCACCACGCCCGAGGGGAACAGTGCAACAACACCGCCGTCTTTTAGGTGATCCATCGCCTTGCCGCGCATTTCCAGCATTTTGGTCTGCGCCTCCGGATCATGCGGGAATGGCACCGGAATCATGAATGAGGTCGCGGCCTCATCCAGTCCCGTCAGGACCGAGCGCGTCAGGATCCTGTAGTCACTACGCACCTGTCCGATCAGTTCGGCAAGGATCATGCCATCGACCATCCCATGTGGATGGTTTGCAACGACGACAACAGGCCCTTTCTTTGGAATACGCGCGATTTGTTCCTGTGGTGTGGTGAGGTTGATCCCCATCACCTCAAGCGCGCCACCCCAGAACCGCTGGCCACGGTAGTATTCGTTCTTCTTCTCGAACTTGTTGACCATGCGCAGAATGGTCAGTTTGCCTGTGCACCATTCAATGGCCCGAATAGCTGTGGAGGTCCAAGCGTCGTCGAACGAGTTCGCATAGGTCAGGGTTCTACGATCGTAGATCTCACCCTGGTCGTCTGTCCCATCCACAACCGGGCCTGTCTTGGTCTCGTGCGTCGTTTCCGCCAATTCCTGGTCTTCCCGTTCTTCATGTCGCGACTGAGCGGATCAGAACCCTTCCCCGAACTTGTCGTTCACCAGGGTTTCCAATGCATCAGCCAACGCCTCAGCATCCGGTCCGGACGTCTCGACGTCAATAGTCGTTCCGCGCGAGGCTGCCAACATCAAAAGACCCATGATACTGTCCCCTGATGCAGAAAGTCCGTCTTTGGACACCTCTGCCTGCGCATCAAAGCCTTCGACCACCTCAACCAGCTTGGCCGAGGCGCGGGCGTGCAAGCCCTTTTCATTGATTATTTTCAAGCTTCGGTTGGTCATTCTTAATCAATCCGGTCTTAGTCCAACGTCACATTCTGCGCGTTAATGTACTTTCGTCCAGCCTCCATCGCGCGCCGCACCGCATCCCCGATCGGCAGGTGGCGACTTTTGGCCAGTTTAATGAGCATAGGCAGATTTGCACCGTAAAGAATACGGCGATCCTGCGGTGTGCAGGCCTTGAGGCTTAGATTCGAAGGGCTGCCACCAAACAGGTCCGTTACAACGACCACACCATCCCCGGCATCGACGTTATCTGCAGCAGCGCAGATCTCTGCCTGTTTTGCTTCGCGATCGTGATCCGCCTCGATCGAGATTGCGACCAGCCCAGGTTGTTTTCCGACCACATGCTGCATGGCTGCCAAGTATTCCTGGGCCAGCCCGCCATGTGCTACGAGTACGATCCCGATCAATCCGGCCTCACATTCAACGATCGACGTTCCATTTCGCGGTGCCTAATTGCCACTTGCTGCCCCTCCTCTGCAAGGGCCTTTGCAACCGCCTCTGCCATTGCAACCGACCTGTGTTGCCCTCCGGTGCACCCGAACGCAACCGAGAGATGCGCTTTGCCTTCGGCGCGGTAGGCCGGCAGCAACAGTTTCAACAGATCGACAACGCGGTCAAAGAACGGTGCGTAGTTTGCGTCTGACTGTACATAGCGCGCCACATCCGGGTTTCGACCGTCTTCGGCCCGCAACTCTGGCCGCCAATAGGGGTTGGCCAGAAATCGGCAATCGAAAACCATATCCAAACCGCGTGGCAATCCGCGTTTATATGAGAATGACTCAATCGAGACGGCCAGATGCCGCCCGCTTTTTGGTGCGAACCAACGCTCGACTTCTTCTCGCAGCTGATGGACGTTCAGAGAACTGGAGTCGATCAGCGTGTCGGCGATTTCGCGGATCGGAGCCAGTAGCTCTTTTTCTTGCCGAACGCCGGTTTCCGGGCTCGCATCAACTGCAACCGGGTGACGTCTACGGGTTTCCGAGAAACGGCGCAGCAGAATGTCGTCGCTACAATCGAGGTAAAGTATCGTCAGATCCGCCTGGTCCATACCCCGTAGGCACGCGGCCAGTTCAATGAACCCAATGGTCGAGAAATCACGGTTTCGCGCGTCAATCCCCAGCGCCATGGGCTGGTCGCTGTCCGGGCCGTCCAACAGGCGTGTCAGCAGACCCATAGGCAGGTTGTCTATCGCTTCAAATCCCAGATCCTCAAGCACATGAATGGCTGTCGTCCGTCCGGCCCCCGAGGGCCCGGTGACCAGAACAATACGTCGTTGTTGCTTCATGTGCTGGGCCATTCCGGGTCCACGCGCCCCATTTTCATCAATTGCATCAGTGCTGCGGCCAAATTGGGAACGTCAAGGCCCCGAAACAAGGGAACAGTTTGCCTCAGGGTACGGATCGCAATTGGTTCAGGGGCTCTTTCCGATTCTTGTTCATCCAGATCCACAACATAGGTCAGTGGCACAGGTCCGACAGCAGAGGCCCGCAAGATACCCAGGCCCCGCGCTTCGATCACTCCGCGAATGTTCGGGGCCGCCTCGACCAAGACCTGATCAGCGGTCGCACGCAGCTCGACCCGGTCATCCGCAACCAGTTCCGCCCCAAACGCCATCATCTGCAGCGCCAGACCGGACTTGCCAGAACCGGAGGCACCCACAATCAACAAGGCCTTCCCCGCAACCGCCACACAACTCGCGTGAATGATGGCGCTGTCCTGTTCAGCCAGATCATAGACGGACGGGCCGGGCATAGATTAAACGGGCAACCCGACAACAAAACGCGCGCCCAACGGGTCCGAGGTGATGTCCGCCTCGGTCGGGCGGATGTTTTCGGCCCAGATTACGCCACCGTGAGCCTCGACAATCTGCTTTGAGATCGCCAACCCGAGGCCCGAGTTATTGCCGAAATGCTCAGCCGGTCGCTGTGAATAGAAGCGTTTGAACACTTTGGTCAGCGCCTGTTCGGGGATACCTGGACCGGTGTCTTCTACGACAACCAGAACGCGGTTTTCGCGTCGGCGCACCCAAACGCGGATCGCATCATTTTCCTCACAGAACGAAATCGCGTTGGTGATTAGGTTGACAAAGACCTGAGCCAGACGTGCCTCAAGCCCGTTGATGATAATGGGACCGTCGGGCAGATCAGTGATATAGTCGATCCCTTTGGCACGCGCATCTTCGCCCAAATACTGGCTGATATTGCCAACAAGTTTGAGCAGGTCAAACGGTTGCTCTTCTTCCTTGACCAACTCGGCATCCAATCGGGACGCGTTCGAAATGTCGCTGACCAGACGGTCCAGGCGGCGCACGTCGTGTTCGATCACGCCCATCAGTTTCTCGCGCTGATCTTCACGCGTGACCATTCGCAAGGTTCCAACGGCAGATTGAAGACTTGCCAACGGGTTCTTGATCTCATGGGCGACATCGGCAGCGAACTGTTCATTCGCATCGATCCGATTGTAAAGCGCCGTCACCATGCCCCGCAGTGCGCGACTGAGCAGGCCAATCTCATCCGGGCGCGCGGTCAGGTCCGGGATGCGGATACGGCCAGGATTCACACCTGCACCTCGGTCCTTGCCCAACTCAGCCGCCGCGGCCAGATCGGCAAGCGGGTTGGCGATTGTCGAGGCCAGAACCAGGCTCAACCCGATTGAAACCAGCAGCGCGACGACAAACATTTGCAAAATACGCTCTTGCTCGCGACGGGCCAAAGCGTCGATTTCCCCCGACGGACCGGCCATAGCCACCGCACCCACTGCAGCGCTGTCCAGCAGAATGGGCGCCGCGGCTACAATTACCGTTTCACCAAAATCATCTTTGACTGCCTGTACTTGCACTTGGCCTTGTAGCGCATTTGGCACGATGGCCTGAACCCTTTGCGCCAACGTTGGTGCTTCGTTGGGTTCGCCGCTGGCAAACACGCGTGACAAGCCGGTCCAGACCGCATTAAGCGCGTCGCTGATTACAGTGCTGCCCGTCTGAAGCTCTGCCTCGGAGGACAACAAAGCTGGTGATTGCGACGCTGCGCCCCGCGCCCATCCAATCAGCGTACCCCGCGCATCATACACAAAGACTTCGCCGCCTTCGGGCAGGCTGAGCCCGGCCAGTGTGTCTTTCACGTCCAGCGCGCTGGAATCCTGTGCCAAACCAGATGACGTCTGGCGCAGCTGAGCCTCGAACACGTTGCTGACCAATTGCGCGTCACCAACCAGGTTGCGCGCGGTCTGCCGCAGCTGTTCATCCCGTGAGTCGTCAAGATACAGCAGGCCAGTCACCAGGATGACCAGAGCAATCAGGTTAAATGTGATGATCTTGCGCGCCAATGGCGAGCCGCGCATAGAAAACAGGTTGCGACGTCGACGGGATGCCCGAAGCTCGGCAGACTCGGGATCTTGCGGGATGACCCAGTCATCCCCCAGAACGACATCACCGTCCCGCAATTCGCTGGCTTGTTCCGTATCGCGCACGAGACCCGGTTACCCCTGATTAATGGCCACGCTTATTCTTCGTTGTACCTGTACCCAATGCCGTACAGGGTTTCGATCGCCGAAAACTCGGGGTCTGCGGCGCGCATCTTCTTACGCAAGCGTTTGATGTGGCTGTCGATGGTGCGGTCGTCCACATAGACCTGATCATCATAGGCCACGTCCATCAGTTGATCCCGGCTTTTGACAAAGCCCGGTCGCTGGGCCAATGCCTGAAGCAAAAGGAACTCGGTCACGGTCAGGGAGACGTCTGACCCTTTCCAGCTGACCGCGTGACGCAGCGGGTCCATCCGCAGATCGCCGCGCTCCATGACCTTGGCGTCGCCGGTGCTGGCCGTGGTCGCGTCACCCGTGGTTGCCTCCTGCCGGCGCAGCAGCGCTCGAATGCGTTCTACCAAAAGACGTTGCGAAAACGGCTTTTTGACATAGTCATCTGCGCCCATACGCAGGCCGAGAACCTCGTCAATCTCATCATCTTTGGAGGTGAGGAAAATCACCGGCATCTGGGTTTTCTGCCGCAGCCGCTGCAACAGGTCCATCCCGTCCATACGCGGCATCTTTATGTCCAGAACAGCCATGTCCGGCAGTTTCTTGTTGAAAGCGTCCAGCGCTGCCTGTCCATCGTTATACGTCTCAACCTCGAACCCTTCGGCTTCGAGTGTCATGGAAACGGACGTCAGAATATTTCTGTCGTCGTCCACCAGTGCAATCTTTGACATCGGGTTAACCCCTATTCCTGCTCACTCACGCAATATTTCGCTTATTAGTAAGGCATCTTTGTCGTTTTTATGGCCCCGAATCAATCCGTATCTGCGAATCGTGCGATTGTTGTCACACAGATGCGGCAAAAAAGCCGTTAACATGCGCGTAAAAGCGCCTTGTTTTCCGACAGGAAATTACTGGTGGCGCTAAACTTTGACTTGGTTGCGCTAACTGCGCCAAACCGTCCTGTTCATGCCCCAAACGACCATGATAAGACCCGCCCATCCGCCGGTTTTTCCCGGCATACTGCCCCAAGAGCGCCCCCCGGCCCAACCGCCGACGCGCCGCCACAGGAGAAGACAAACATGACATCTGGACGGGTTAACCCGCAATTCCGCCTCGAAGATCAGGGCATCGAGGGTCTGGGCAATGTCTATTATAACTTCATGGAACCGGCGCTGATCGAAGAGGCGCTGAAGCGTGGCGAAGGCACCCTTGGCAATGGCGGCGCCTTTCTGGTCACCACCGGTAAATTCACCGGTCGTTCGCCCAAGGACAAACACGTCGTCAAGACCGACAGCGTCGTTGACACTATCTGGTGGGAAAACAACGCTGCGATGACCCCCGAAGGTTTCGACGCGCTTTACGAAGACATGCTGGCCCATATGAAGGGCCGCGACTATTTCGTGCAGGACCTGGTCGGCGGTGCCGATCCCGCCTATTCGATCAACGTGCGCATGGTCACCGAACTGGCCTGGCACAACCTGTTCATCCGCCACCTGCTGCGCCGTCCGGATCGTGAGGATCTGGAAGAGTTCGTCGCGGACTTTACCGTCATCAACTGCCCCAGCTTCCAGGCCGATCCGGCCAAGCATGGCTGCAACAGTGAAACCGTGATCGCGCTGAACTTCGACCGCAAGCTGATCCTGATCGGCGGCACCGAGTATGCGGGTGAGAACAAGAAGTCGGTCTTTACCCTGCTGAACTATATGCTGCCAGAAAAAGGCGTGATGCCGATGCACTGCTCGGCCAACCACGCTGTGGGCAACCCGGTCGACACTGCCGTCTTCTTTGGCCTGTCCGGCACCGGCAAGACCACTTTGTCGGCTGATCCGTCGCGTACCCTGATCGGGGATGACGAGCATGGCTGGTCGGACCGCGGAACCTTTAACTTTGAAGGCGGTTGTTACGCCAAGACCATCAACCTGAACGCCGAAGCTGAGCCGGAAATCTACGCGACCACCAGCAAATTTGGCACCGTGATCGAGAACATGGTCTTCGATCCGGAGACCAAAGAGCTGGATTTCGAAGACGACTCGCTGACCGCAAACATGCGCTGCGCCTACCCGCTCGAGTACATCTCGAACGCGTCAAGCAGTGCTTTGGGCGGTCATCCGAAAAACATCATCATGCTGACCTGCGATGCGTTTGGTGTTCTGCCTCCGATCGCGCGGCTGACTCCGGCACAGGCTATGTATCACTTCCTGTCGGGCTTCACCTCGAAGGTTGCAGGAACTGAGCGTGGCATTACCGAGCCTCAGCCCACGTTCTCGACCTGCTTTGGCGCGCCGTTCATGCCACGTCGCCCGGAAGAGTACGGCAACCTGCTGCGCGACAAGATCGCCCAGCACGGCGCAACCTGCTGGCTGGTGAACACCGGCTGGACCGGCGGTGCCTATGGCGTTGGCAGCCGCATGCCGATCCGTGCGACCCGCGCCCTGCTAACAGCCGCGCTGGAAGGATCACTGCGCGACGCCGAGTTCCGCAAGGATGCCAACTTCGGATTCGACGTCCCGGTCTCGGTTCCTGGTGTGGCCGAAGTTCTGCTGGACCCGCGCCGCACCTGGGATGATCAGGCGGCCTTTGACAAGCAGGCCGAGAAACTGGTGCAGATGTTTGCCGAAAACTTTGAACAGTATCTGCCCTTCATTGACGACGACATCAAAGCCGTCGCAATCGGTTAAAGAAATCAGGGGGCGGCTTCGCCCCCTTTTCTTTTGAGGCGACTCGGAGAATCGAAGTCTCCCAATAGTTGTAATGTGCGCAATGCACATACAAATTTATTGCCCGTTTCGCCAGTTTAGAGTACTCAACGGTGTCATTATGACGAAAATGCCCGGCGCTTGCGCACCGGGCGGAAAGTAAAGACCTTGGGGATACTCAATGAGCGCGCACTCACATTCGCGATTTGAGCAACCTAATCAGATATCTAGTGTAATCCATCGGGGATGGGTGTCAATATGAGACTTGCAAATCACCACTGAAAACGAATGCAGATCTCACCTTTGCATTGAGTGAAGGATGGCACGGAAAACTACAGGTAAAGAAATGACAGAAATCTCGAAACTGACCGAACTTCGCAAATTGATGCAAAGTATGGAGCAGACCCTTGGGCTCGAGCAACTCTCTCCGGTTGAGCGTGACATTTATTACGCCGCCGAAGAACTTTCCAAACAGGATCAGGAAGTGCGGACTTTTGGTCTGATCGAACACACTCTGGTCAAAAGCGTTTCGCGTCCGACCTTTTTCCGCGCGCTGAAATCGCTGGTGCAAAAAGGCTATCTGTCCCAGAGCGGCAGTTCCAACCGGGGGCGGTATATCGTACATGCACCCAGATGATGTCTCCAACCTGCGCGTCGATGGCTGAACACCGTGCGCAGATGGGCTTCTGACACATTCTTTGCCTCGCTGGCTTATGTAGTTGCGTCGTACCTCACGTTTGAGGTGCTGATGCCGCTGCAAAACATGTTTTTTCCGGAATACCCAAGCCGGGCCAGCCTGCTGTTTTTGCCGCATGGCGTGCGTGTACTTGCCGCGTGGCTTTTGGGTTGGCGCGCGATTTTCGCGCTGCTGCCGGGCGTCTTTGCGGTGTTCGCCGTTCTTGGCGGGGCGGACGTGTTCCTGCCAAGCCGCCTTTTGGCAATGGCCATCGCTGTCACCACTGTTCCGGCCGTGTTCTACATCCTCAAGTGGATTGGGTGGGATCTGTTCCCTAGGCCGGATCGCAAACCCTGCTGGCTATGCGTCATGGGTGTCGGCGTCATCACCTCTTTCCTGGTGTCCGCCCTGACAAATTGGGCGTTTGGCAGCGCCAGGGTCGAGTATATCGCCTTTCTGATCGGCGACATCTCGGGGCTGTTCTTCCTGATGTTGGGTTTATACTTCGCGTTTCGCTTTATGGACCGCAGGGCTTAACCCACCAACCCGCGGCGCAGCAGGTTCAAACCGGCGACCAACAGAACAACCAACGTCACCTTACGAAACAACGCCTGATCGATTCGCGTCTGCAATTGCAGCCCAAGCCACATTCCAACCACCGCAGGAACGACCAGAATCGCCGAAAACGGAGCCGTCTCTGCCCGCAGGATACCCGAGCCAAGATGCGCCAGCGTCAGGGCAACAGCACCCAGCCCGTAGATGACACCCTGAACCCGCATCTGCACAGCCTTGGGCGTATTCAACGCCGTCAGGTAAGCTACAGTCGGCGGCCCCCATATCCCGGACATCCCACCGATAAAGCCTGCGATTGAGCCGATCAGTGCTTCGATCCGCACCGACGGTTTTGAAAGAACAAGCTTTACACCCAGCACTTGGATCAAGGCAAAGAACGTAACTGGTGCACCGATCATCAGCAAAAAGGTTGATGGCGGCACCAAAGTGACAAGCTGGGCTCCTGCCATCAGAAACACCAGCCCGACGATCAGAAACACGCGGAATTGCCGCATCGACGACACAGCCGCCTGCACACCCTGTCCAAACGCCTGGAGAACATTAGTTACCAGTGTCGGAAGGATAAGGCCTGCGATGGCAAGTTCGGGCGGTAAAAAGACACTTAATCCAGAAACCAACACCATGGGCATGGCAAACCCGACCATGCCTTTGATGCAACCGGCCAGAAACGCCACACCAAAAGCCAGCAGCAGGTCCTGCGGAGTCAATAAGGAAAACAATGTCATGCACCCCTGATAGCATTCCTGACGCGCGCTGCACCGCAAAAACGTTCGAGAAATAATTGAACTTTTTCGCAACGTAATACGTATTTTTGTTGCGCTGCACGTGCAGCATGATATGACCAGACGATACCAGAAAAGGACACGATTCATGGCTCATGACGGACAGGATATGACCCAGATGACGACACCCGCGATTTTGCCCGATCTTCTGAAACTGACCAGTGTGGCGGTTCCCGCCGTCACCGAAGTGTTCGAGCGCGCGCGTGAGTCGGTTCGCGGTATGGTCACCGCAGATGGCCGCGTCTCGGGCGCATTGATTGAAGCCAATCAAACCGCTGCTCATGGTCTGGCATGGTTGGCGACCTATGCTCAATCGCTGCAACAGATGCAGCGCTGGGCCGAAGCCCTGGACGCTGATGGCAAGTTCGGCGAAATCGAACAGTTGCTGCACCAGATCGCATTTGGCGAGTACCTGCACCAGGTTGCAGGTGGTATCCCGATGAACCAGGGCGAGGTCGTCCGCCTGCAGGATATGGGACTGGGTTGGGACGCCCTGTCTGGCTTCCAGGCTTCAGAAATTCAGACGCTGATGGCCCAGGCCAATTCGCAAGCCGCGCGCAGCCGTCTGGTCGCGCTGATGGAAGATCAGGCCGGTGCCACCATGTTCGGCGCGTCGGCTCTGGATGCAGAACTTGAGATGATCCGCGACCAGTTCCGCCGCTATGCAGTCGAAAAGGTCGAGCCTTATGCGCATGAATGGCACCTCAAGGATGAGCTGATCCCGATGGAAGTCATCGAGGAACTGGCCGAGATGGGTGTCTTTGGCCTGACCATCCCCGAGGAATTCGGTGGATTCGGCCTGTCCAAAGCTTCGATGTGCGTCGTCTCCGAGGAACTCTCGCGCGGTTATATCGGCGTTGGTTCGCTGGGCACGCGGTCCGAGATCGCGGCCGAGCTGATCATCGCAGGCGGCACCGACGAACAAAAAGCCAACTGGCTGCCGAAACTGGCCAGCGCCGAAATTCTGCCAACCGCTGTCTTCACCGAGCCAAACACCGGATCGGACCTTGGCAGCCTGCGCACCCGCGCGGTCAAAAACACAGACGGCGATTATGAGATCACCGGCAACAAAACCTGGATCACCCACGCGGCGCGGACCCACGTGATGACCCTGCTGGCCCGCACCAACCCAGACACCACCGATCACCGTGGCTTGTCCATGTTCCTGGCCGAAAAAACGCCCGGCACGGACGAGGCCCCCTTCCCAACCCCCGGAATGACCGGCGGTGAGATCGAGGTTCTGGGCTATCGCGGCATGAAAGAATACGAGCTGGGCTTTGACGGCTTCAAAGTCAAAGGGGAAAACCTGCTTGGCGGCGAAGAGGGCAAAGGCTTTAAACAGCTGATGGAAACCTTTGAGTCCGCCCGTATCCAAACCGCCGCCCGCGCCATCGGTGTGGCACAAAGCGCGCTGGATATCGCGATGCAATACGCGCAGGACCGCAAGCAATTCGGCAAATCGCTGATCAACTTCCCTCGTGTGTCCGGCAAACTGGCGATGATGGCGGTCGAAATCATGATCGCGCGTCAGCTGACCTATTTCTCGGCTTGGGAAAAGGACCACGGCCAGCGCTGCGACCTTGAAGCCGGCATGGCGAAACTGCTGGGTGCCCGAGTGGCCTGGGCGGCGGCGGATAACGGTCTGCAAATCCACGGCGGCAATGGCTTTGCGCTGGAATACAAGATCAGCCGCGTTCTGTGTGACGCGCGCATTCTGAACATTTTTGAGGGGGCTGCCGAAATTCAGGCACAGGTTATTGCACGGCGTTTGCTGGGCTAACCAGAATTAGGCATCCCGTTTCCCCAACTAGACCCGGCCTTCGCGTCGGGTCTTTTTCTTTTTGCGGCGACATTCCCCCTATGATCCGCAGACAAAAGAACTTCCCCTTTGCTTTTAGTCCGAACCCTTTTAGGGCAGGTTGCTAGACGAACGAGGTACAAGGGACGCTGCACAGAATGACCCGACTGGTTTTTGCGCTTTGGGCCACACTTGCGGCTCTTATCCTGGGCGGTTGCGCGCCCTCTCAGCCCTTTGTTGGGAAAACCGAAGTTGACGCACTTGCCGAAGCGATCACCGATCTTGGACCGCAGGTCGACCCTGCCGAGGCGCAAAGGGCCGCCTCTATCGCGTATGCGTATTCCAAGCAGCTGAAACAGGACTGGAACGTCACTGACCCAGCCATCATCCACAACGCCAAGGTCATTAACGGCTTTCGCGAGAAAGGCCTGTGCAACGACTGGGCGCAGGCGATGACCCAGCGCCTGCAGCAGGAAAACTTCCGCACGCTGGACCTGCACTGGGCCACCTCGCCCCCGACCGCGTTTCGGATCATCCATCATTCGGCCCTGATCAGCGCAAAGGGAGATTCCATGTATGATGGCATCATCCTGGATCCGTGGCGCAATAGCGGGGCGTTGTTTTGGGCGCCTGTCCGCGAAGATACCAGGTACAACTGGCGGCCTCGGCTAGACGTCCGCGCCGAACTTATGAGCGGCGAAAACCCCTTTTGACCTAGAAAGGTGACACCCCATGATGCGCCTGATCCTCGCCCTGCCCCTGATGACTTTGTTTCAATGCGACAAGGACGAGACCGTCGCTGCATATGGCGCAGGCGATCGAACCTGGGCACTGCAAGAGGTTGACGGCCAGCCGTTCGAGGCCAGCGCGACGCTACGCTTCCCCGAAGAGGGCAAGATCGCAGGCAACGCCCCCTGCAACAGCTACAGCGGCACATTGAACGCGCCTTACCCGTGGTTCGAGATCATAGACCTGACCGCCACCCGAGCGGCCTGCGCGGGGCTTGAGGCCGAGGGTTTTTTCTTCGCCGCCCTTATCGCAATGACGCAGTCCGAAGTCTCGGGCGACGTGCTGGTCCTGCGTAATGATGACGGCCACGAGATGGTGTTCAAAGCCGCCGAGTAAACTGATCCACAAACCGCGCCCGCGCCTCGGGCACGGGGTTGTGTCCCAAAGACGGCGCGAGGTGGTGTTCCAGAAAGTATCCGGTGGTTTTAAGTCCGGCGGCGATTTCGGCATCCGGTGCAGTCCCCTCGCCGCGCAGACAGGGTGGCAGCGGCAGCAGCTTGTCCGCCCATTCTCCGGCCCCCTCAGCGCTGACGGCGCGGCCGGTTTTGGGCGAGACATAAATCAACCCTCCGGTCGCCCCGGTCACCGCGCAGGCCGACAGGTCCAGACCAAACCCCAACTCTTCCAGCAGCGCCAGTTCCCATCGCAGATAGGCCAACGGCCAGATCTCGTCTTGCCCCAACAAATCCATCAACTGTTCTGTTTGCCGGTAAATCGCCGGATGCGGCTCTCGCTCGGGCAGGCAAAAAGACAAAAGTGCCACGGTCGCGTTCAGCCCTGCCAAAGCCAGCCGTCCCGAAAAGGCCGCCGCTGCGCGCGAACGCAAAGGCTCGACCTGAAACGTGCCCAGATGTTCCTCAAGACGCGCGCGCCATAGAACGTCCAACTGCGCGCCGGGTTGTAGGATTGGCGCAATCTTGCGACTGGTGCCACCGCGCACGACACCCGCATGTCGTCCGTGTTCTTCGGTGAACACTTCGATGATCGCTGCAGTTTCACCATGTCGTCGGGTGGTCAGAAGGATGCCGTGATCGCGCCAGTCCAAATCAGGCTCCTTTAACTCTGCGGGCCGCTACGTGCCCGTAACAGACCGTAAGGCGACCATATTCGCAAGTGGTGTGATGACCTAGAACCGGGCCCGGAACGCCACACCGACCAGGGGCGCAGTTTCATAGCTCTGACGGCTCAGTTCGGCCCCGTTCGCATCGTCAAGCGTCAGGCGACCGTCGAACTCGGCCCCTGCAAACACGTTCAGCGAAACACCGGGGTTGGGATTATAGCCGAAGGACAGGACAACAGGGACGCTCTTGTCCTCACCAACGCCGTTCGGGGCCAGCCCATCGCCATCCAGCCGGAACCGAATGCGTTCAGACCGGGCCGACAGGCCAAGTGTCATGGTTTCGCTCAGCGCATAGCTCAGCGTCAGCCCCGGGCCCTGCGTGGCCCCAACTCCCGAGCCTGTGTTCAGGTTCCACCGATCATTGATATCCCAATCGACCAGCAGCGCCGGGAAGAAATCAGTGCTGTCGTCTTCAAGCTGCGAGAACGCCCCAAAGGCCGGACCGATGGTCAGGCTCTCGCTGACTTGCCACGCGATGCCGGCAAACACGCCGTAGGTTCTACCATCCGAGGCGCTGGCACCGCTTTGGTAATCCCACCGGACCTGAGGCGACACGAACACACTGGCCGTGTTGCCCACGCGAAACCGCACAGGCACCGAAACGCGAATATCACGAATATCCCGCCACGGCTGGTTATCCGCCTGACTGAAATCATAGTCGAACCTGCCGACGCTGGCGGACAACCCGACTGAGGTTCCGCCACCCAAATTGTTTAGCGCTGTCGCACGCAGAAACGCACGATTGGCCGAGAACTCTCCGCCGCCGCTCAGGTCCGTATTCCCCTGATAGGCCGCCAGCCCATCGATCTGATAGACCCAACCCGACCGCTCTTGCGCGACTGAGGGCACAGCACTCAGGCTCAGAACAAGGGCCGCCAAACTACACGCAGATGCAAAGCTTTTCATGGTTTTCAACTCGATAGGAGACGCTCACCTTCTGAGATAGCATGCCGCCTGATGCGATCAAACGCGGGTAGGTAATTGAATTTCGATATGTGTCAGCCAAGCCGAAACCGGAACCGTCCCCGCAGTGTGCTAAACTGCTTGACGAGCGCCCTGCACCATTTGGAGTTTCGCATGAAGAAGTCCTTTTTCACCTCTCCCTCCAACTATCCTGAGCCTCTGAATGTCCTGGGCGACCGGATCACCGTTCTGGCGCGGCTTGAGCAAATCGGAGATTACGCCGTCACGCTCAACTACGGCCACGAAGGCAACGGTCCGCCGCCCCATTCGCACCCGTGGGACGAGACTTTCTTTGTCGTCAAAGGTGAGGTCGATTTCGTTATGGACGGAGAGCAGCGGATCGCGACCGAAGGCACCTTGGTCCATTTTCCGGCGGGCACGGTGCACAGTTTCAAATTTGGCCCCGGCGGAGCGCATCTGCTTGAAATCAGCGGCCGCGGTTCGCAAGCCGTTGAGATGTTTACCGCACTGGACCATGAGGTGCCCGGACCGGTTCAGGACGGTGCAAAACTTGCTGAAGTTCTTAGGAAAAACGGCGTTGAACTGACAGTGTGAACAATTTTAGTCTGCCTGATTAGTCCGTTCAACGTTGCAGGGTTACTCCAACCCGTCTTCGCCCAGAAGATGCCGACCTTGCCGGTCTTCGACCTCGATCACCCAAAGGTCAGGATCGAACCCACGTTGACGGGCGATCGCCTCATCCACGTCACCCTCGGTGCCGGATGAGAGTTCAACCCACTTACGCTCACCGCTCATCAGGTCAAAACTGCGCTGAAACGCGACGGCTTGACCATCCAAAGTGTTGAGCTTGACCAGAACCGCACCCGCCGTGTTGTCACCGTGGGCCACGACAAACGCGGGGATTTCCTGAAACCGCAACCGCGCCAGATAGGCGTGAACCCAGAATTCGGCGGTCAGACGCGTCATGCGTTGCCGTCTTTGAAATCCAGACCCATTTCCGAGTACCGCTCAGATTCCTCCAACCAATTCGGTCGGACTTTGACCTGCAGGAACAGGTGAATTTTGCGGTCGAGGAATTCTTCCAATTCCGCCCGCGCGGCCTGGCTGACGGCTTTGATCGTCTCGCCACGCTTGCCCAAAACGATGCCCTTGTGGCCGTCACGCATGACATAGATGACCTGATCAATCTTGGCCGACCCGTCCTTGCGTTCTTCCCAGTTCTCGGTTTCTACGGTCAGTTGATAGGGCAGCTCCTGATGCAGACGCAGGGTCAGTTTTTCCCGTGTCATCTCGGCGGCGATCATGCGTAGGGGCAGATCGGCGATCTGATCCTCGGGGTAGAGCCAGGGGCCTTCGGGCAGTTCCGAGGCGAGCCATTTGCGCAGATCGTCTACCCCGTGGCCTTTCTCGGCCGAGATCATGAAGGTCTCGGCAAAAGGATAGCGCGCGTTCAGGTCGCTGGTCAGAGCCAGCAGCTTCTCGGACGGCACCTTGTCGATCTTGTTGATCGCCAGCGCGATGGTGCGGCCCTGCCCGATCTCTTCCAGACCTTCCAGAATGCGCTCGACGCCTTCGGTGATGCCACGGTGCGCTTCAACCATCAGTACAACCACATCCGCATCCGCAGCACCGCCCCATGCAGCCGCGACCATGGCACGGTCCAGACGACGGCGTGGTTTGAACAGGCCAGGGGTATCGACAAACACCAGTTGCGCATCACCTTCCATCGCCACACCGCGAATACGCGCACGGGTGGTCTGCACCTTGTGCGTCACGATCGAAACCTTGGCCCCCACCATGCGGTTCAGCAGGGTGGATTTGCCCGCGTTGGGCTCTCCGATCAGGGCGATAAATCCGGCGCGTGTGGTCATGTCTCTGGCGATCCTGTTTGCAAGTGCGCACCCCTATAGCAGAAAGCCCCCGCGGGCCAGAGGGATTTGTCGCATTGCGGCCATGCAAAAACGGTGGCACCCCTGCCATAGCCACGCCAAACCCAGCCAGACGCCCTTTCGGAATACGAGGCAGAAGATGAAACGTCGCGAGTTTCTTTTGACCAGCGGGGCCGCAGCCGGTGCGTTGGGTCTGGGAGGATTTGGATTTGCCCAGAGTGCGCAGGAATTGACGATCCAACCGGCAAGCTTCGCCCTGCGCGATCAGGTAACGACCGGGATGGTCAGCCTTTCGCCGGACGCGCCGCCGCCGGTTTTGTATGGCAAACAGGGTGAAGTGATGCGGTTGCCGGTGCGCAATACCTTGCCCGACTATACCGCGATGCACTGGCACGGGATGCGGATCGCCAACAAAATGGATGGTGTGCCTTACCTGACTCAGATGCCGATAGGCCAAGGCGAGCTGTTCACCTATGAATTCACTCCGCCGGATGCAGGCACTTACTGGTACCACCCGCACTGCATGACCATGGAACAGATGGCTCACGGTCTGACCGGCGTCATGGTGATCACCGAACCTAAGGACGTCGGATTTGACAGCGAACAGGTCATCAACCTGCGTGATTTCCGGCTGGACGAGGGCGGTGCCTTCCTGCCCGCATACACCCAACGTGGCGCAGCGCGGGCAGGAACTTTTGGCAATGTCCACACGGCCAATTGGCTTCAAAGCCCGGTCTATGACCACGCGGCCGGTAGTCTGGTTCGGTTACGTGTGGTGAACACGGACACGACGCGGATCTACAAACTGCATCTGGACGGCGGCGCAGCGCGGATCATCGCGTGGGACGGACATCCGGTTGAGATTGAAGTCCCCTTGCCCAGCGTAGATGAGCCGCTTTTGGTCGGCCCCGGCCAACGGTTGGATTTTGCGGTCGTCATGCCGGGCAGTGAAGGGCAAAGCGTCACCCTGATGGCAAAGCTACCCGGCCAACCGCCAAAAGCCATGGCGGGCCTGCGCGCGATCGGGTCATCAGCAGGACGCGACCTGCAAGACTTACGCCCGCTCCCCTTGAATCCGGTGGCAAGACCCGATCTCGACAATGCCGAGTTGCACGAGTTCGTCTTTGGCTGGACCCCAGAAGGCGGTGAGCCAAACAACGGCTTCTGCGGATCGTTGGGCTATAACTTTTGGTCGATCAATCGAACCCCCTGGCCCGGCGACGCGGCAGAAGGGGTTGGTCCCTTGGCAACGCTAGAGCTGGGGAAAAGCTATGTACTGCGACTGCGCAACGAGTCGCCCAACCTGCACCCGATCCATCTGCACGGGCTCGCATTTGTGCCGCTGCGGTCGAACTTGCGAAAGCTGCCTTCGTTGATGACCGACACGATGCTGTTGTTAAAAGACGAGGTGGTCGAGATCGCGCTGGTCGCCGACAACCCAGGCGATTGGGCCTTTCACTGCCATGTGATCGAACACCAGAAAACCGGGCTGACCGGGTTCATTCGCGTCGTTTAAAAATCGAATTGGTTGCGCCAATCCAACCAAGAGGGGGCCAGCCCCCTCACCCCCGAGGTATTTTTGGCCAGATGAAGATCGGACCCGGTGCCCAGACCACGAAGATCGCTATTTTGGCAGAGAGTCCAAGAGGGCCTTGGCGGCGGCCTGTTCGGCCTGTCGTTTGGAGCCCGCGGTCGCCTGAGCCTCGGTCCCGTCTTGCAACCGGGCGGCTATGGTGAAGACAGGCGCGTGGTCTGGGCCACTGCGTTTCACCTCTATGTACGCGGGCGGCTTTTGCCCCCGCGCTTGCGCCCATTCCTGAAGCGAAGTTTTGGCGTCACGTGCATCCGCTTCAACGTTGTGGATACGATCTCCCCACAGGCGCAGGATCACGTCTCGCGCGTCCTCGAAACCAGCATCGCGGTAAATTGCTGCGATCACTGCCTCCATCGCGTCGCCCAACAAGGCCTGTTTGCGGCGACCGCCCGACAGCATCTCGGACCGGCCCAGTTTTAGGACGGCACCCAGATCAATCTGCCGCGCGACATCGGCGCAGGCCTCTTTTCGTACCAGGGCGTTGAAACGTGGTGCCAACTGTCCTTCCGAGGCCTTCTTGTCGGCCTCTAAAAGCGCTGTCGCCATAACCAACCCCAGAACGCGGTCGCCCAGAAACTCGAGCCTCTGGTTGTCGGGACGTGTTGCCGAGGATACCGACCCGTGCGTCAGCGCACGCACCAGCAGTTCCGGCGATTTGAATTCATAGCCAAGCCGCTGCTGGAACGCCTTTATTTCAGCCGAGAGCTTCAATTGACCGCCTTGAAGAAACGGTCACCACGCCATGTCCAGAAGAACAGCATCGAACGGCCAGCCGATGAAAACAGGATGCGATCCGCACGTCCGATCAGGTCTTCGTATGGCACATAGCCAACCCCGCCCGCAGACTGCGGAAGGCGGCTGTCACTGGAGTTGTCGCGGTTGTCACCCATGAAGAAATAGTGCCCCTCGGGAACCGTATAGATGCCAGTGTTATCGGCACCCTGATTGCCGATGTTGAGCACTTCGTAGGACACTCCGTTCGGCAGGGTTTCAATCATCCGGGATTTTTCACAGACGCCGCCAAAACCAACAGGTCCGTTTTCGCAGCGCGGACGAAGACCTTGCGAGCCCTGCGGTTCGGCAACCTCGGTAAACACCCCATCGGGTTGTTGTGGCACTGGGGTGCCGTTCAAAATGATCTGCCCGTCGCGCACCTGAATACGGTCGCCGGGCAGGCCAATCAGGCGTTTGATATAGTCGCGTCCGGTGACAGGGTGGCGGAACACGATGACATCGCCGCGCTCAGGCTCACCGCCCCAGATACGCGTGTTTTCGCCGCTTTGCATCCAACCGCAGATATCTTGCGCATCCACGTTCAGTCCGACGCTGGGAATGATAAGACTGGGGCAGGACGCGTAGGAATAGCCGTAAGACATCTTGTTCACGAACAGGAAGTCCCCGATCAGCAAGGTTGGCTTCATCGACCCTGACGGAATCCAGAACGGTTGAAACAGGATGGTGCGGAAAACGCCCGCGATCAGCAGAGCATAGACGACTGTTTTGATCGTCTCCCAAACGGCGTTACCTGTTTTGGCTTCCTCGGCCATGCTGCTCTCCGGTCGTTAGGTTGTTGGGGTGCTACATGCGGGTCGGTTCAGGGCAAGTCAAGGCTGAGCGGGCGCTTCGTGAAGCGGGCGCGCCTCGATCACCACGAATGCCTGCGCCCAGGGGTGATCATCGGTCAGGGTGACGTGGATAATCGCCTCGTGCCCTTCGGGCGTCATCTCACGCAAACGTTCCGCAGCCCATCCGGTGACATGCATCACGGGCTGACCGGTGCGCAGATTGGTCACCGCCATATCCTTCCAGGCGATCCCCATCCGCAATCCGGTGCCCAAAGCCTTGGAACACGCCTCTTTCGCGGCCCAGCGCTTGGCATAGGTTCCGGCCACGTCATGACGACGTTCGGCTTTGAGCTGCTCGGTTTCGGTGAACACGCGGTTGCGAAACCGGTCGCCGAACCGGTCGAGCGTGCCCTGAATACGTTCGATATTCGCGAGGTCTGTGCCGATGCCGAGGATCATTGCAACCGAACCGTCAAAATTTTGCAGCTTGCCACCCCGAAGAATCCGGCAAAGGCGAAGTCAAACCATCGGCGTGCGCGGCGATATACGTTTACCATTCGGTCCGAGGAAAAGAGGAAGGCATATCCGATAAAGATCAGCAACGATCCCGCGTACAGCATCGCGAAATAGCTCAGCAGCATCGCCAGACTGGCGTTGCTCGGTGCGACGATGGCATAGATCGAGCCCCAACTCAGGATCGCCTTGGGGTTGGTCAGGTGAATGGCCGCGCCTTTGGTAAAAATCGCGCGCAGCGAACCTGTAACCGGTTTGCCCAAAGCCACCTCATCCGATGTCATTGCCCGGCGCAGCGCCTTGAGCGCAAGCCAGCTCAAATAGGCCACCCCTATGTAACGGATCACCTCGAACACCCAAACATTGGCCAGCATGATCGCCGACAGGCCCAATGCGGCGGCGATACCCCAAGCGGCTGAGCCTGCACAAATGCCCAAGGCAAACACCAAGCCAGCCCGACGGCCTTCGTTCATTGCGGTGCCGGCAATCCCCATCGTCGCGGGCCCAGGAGAGCCCCCTGCCATCAGCCAGGCAAACCAGATCGCAATAAATCCCGGAGTTATCATCCCCGCGCCTCGTCCATCAGGCGACGCATCTCGGCAATGGCTGGGGTGAGACCGCGGAAGATGGCCTCGCCGATCAGGAAGTGGCCGATGTTCAGCTCACGTACTTCGGGGAACGCGGCTATGGGCTGAACAGTATCATAGGTCAGGCCGTGGCCCGCATGGACCTCAAGACCCAGCGAATGGGCGAAGCTGGACATCTGGCGGAGGGCGTCCAACTCACGCTCAGCAACCTCGGTGTTTCCCTCGGCCATTGCATCGCAATAGGCACCTGTGTGCAGCTCGATCACCTCGGCACCGATGCGGTGGGCAGCTTCGATCTGGCGCTGGTCAGCGGCGATGAAGATCGACACCCGGCACCCCACATCGCGCAAGGGCGCGATGAAATGGGCCAGCTTGTTTTCTTCGCGAGCGACTTCCAGCCCACCTTCGGTCGTGCGTTCTTCGCGCTTTTCGGGGACGATACAGACAGCGTGCGGTTTGTGGCGCAGAGCGATTTTCTGCATTTCTTCGGTGGCCGCCATTTCAAAATTCAACGGAACGGACAGAACCTCCATCAGACCGTCGATATCGGCGTCCGAGATATGGCGGCGATCCTCTCGCAGATGTGCGGTGATGCCATCGGCTCCGGCCTCTTCGGCCAGTTTTGCGGCGCGCAACGGGTCGGGATAGGCCCCGCCGCGGGCATTGCGCACAGTGGCTACGTGGTCAATATTTACGCCAAGACGCAGGTGGTTGTCAGACATCGCTCGAATCCTTCTTGAACCCTAGGTCCGAACCTAGGGCATTCGGCTGTGGAACGGCAGGCTTTGTTTCTGCCAAGCGTTTGATTTCGTCAAACTTTGCCTTGATCTTATCACGGCGGCGCTGCTGATAGGTTCGGATCAGCGGCAAGCTGAGATAATAGCAGATCGCGCCCGCCAGCAGGCCCGGCAGGATGCCACCGACGAGGTATGGGAAAAACACCTCATCATAGAAAACGGCAAGGCCGCGCCAATCAGCGACCCGGTCGGTAAACAACGCCAGAAAGTTGTTCTTGAGATCCCCAAGGGCGTCGACGAAATTCTTCATCAACCCTTTAGTTTCTTCTTTCTCGAAATTACCGCCAAGAATGAAATGCCCGGTTTGCAAGCAGATCACCCCGATGGGGACATATGTCAGCGGGTTCCCAAAGAACGTACCGCTTAGAGAGGCCAGAATGTTGCCGTTGATCAATCGGCCGATTAGGGCTGCCACAACAAAGTGCAGACCATAGAACGGCGTAAAAGCAGTGAATACGCCCGCACCTACGCCCCGTGCGATACGCTCGGGCGAATCCGGCAACCTGCGGACACGGTGCTTCACGTAGTGAAAGGCCCGCGTCCATCCCCCTTTGGGATAGACGAATTCAGACGCGATCTGGACGGGCGAGCGTCGGTCTCGGCGCTTGAATACCACTCCTGATCACCCTTTCTCAGCCAGCCGCAACTGCGGTTTTGGTCCTGTCTCTGTAGCGTTCCACCGCGGCAACGTCGCTTTCCGCCTCAAGCATCAGCATCAGCGAATGCAGCTGTTCCAGGTCGCGCAATTCGACACTGACCAGAAGGCGGTAAAAATCCGGTTTGCGGTCCACAAACTCCAGGTTCGAGATATTGGCCTTTTTCTCGCCGATCAATGTGCAAATGCGCCCCAGTACCCCAGCGTCATTTCCAATGGTAACGTCCAAAGTGGCACCATAGACAGCCGGGTGGGTGCCGGAATGCCAGTGCAGGTCGACCCAGCGATCGGGTTCGCTTTCGAATTCCGACAAACGGTCACAGTCGATGGCATGCACCACAACGCCTTTGCCGCGATAGGTGATGCCGACAATGCGTTCGCCCGGCAAAGGCTGACAGCAGGGCGCGCGGTCGAATTTCTGCCCCGGCTCCAGACCGATCACCGCGCGGCGCGGTGAAATGGCATCGCCTTCATCCTGTGTCAGTTCGGGGTAGACCGCGCTGACCACATCATGGGCGGTCAGTTCAGCACTTCCCAGTCGCGCAAGCAATTCGTGGCGATCCTTCAGACGCAGGTGTTTCGCCGCCGTGTCCAGCGCCTTGTCGGTGGCTTTGCGGCCAACGTGTTCAAAGCCCGAGCGCGCCAGTTCCTTGCCCAGCTTGATAAAGCGTTCACGGTCCACCTCGCGCAGCGCGCGTCGAATCGCGGTCCGCGCCTTACCGGTAACCGCGATCTCAAGCCAGGTGACCTGTGGCGTTTGGCCGTCAGCGGTGATGATATCCACCGACTGCCCGTTCTTGATCCGGGTCCAGAGCGGCACGCGGATGCCGTCCACCTTGGCCCCCACGCAGGCATGGCCGATGCGAGTGTGGATCGCATAAGCAAAATCTATTGGCGTCGCCCCGCGCGGTAGTTTGACCACGTCCCCCTTGGGCGTGAAGCAGAACACCTGGTCCGAATACATCTCAAGTTTGACGGCTTCGAGGAAGTCTTCGTGATCCTCTTCGCTGTCGAACTGTTCGGTCAGATTGGCAATCCACTTGGCCGGATCGACGGCGAATGGGTTTTCCGAACGCACACCGTCTCGATACGACCAGTGCGCTGCAACGCCGGTTTCAGCCACATCATGCATCTGGCGGGTTCGAATCTGTACCTCGACCCGTTTGCCGTCACGGCCCGACACCGTGGTATGGATCGAGCGATAACCGTTCGACTTGGGCTGACTGATGTAATCCTTGAACCGCCCCGGCACCGCGCGCCAGCGCTGGTGGATCGCACCAAGAGTGCGATAGCAGTCTTCCTCGGTCTGGGTGATGATGCGGAACCCGTAGATATCGGACAGGCGCGAAAAGCCCTGATCCTTTTCCTGCATCTTGCGCCAGATCGAATAGGGTTTCTTGGCGCGGCCAAAAACCTCGGCCTCGATTCCGGCTTTTTCCAACTCGTGCCGCATGTCGCCGGTGATGCGATGGATCACATCGCCGGTTTCGCGTTGCAGAGTGATAAAGCGACGAATGATCGACTGGCGGCCTTCGGGATTGAGAACGCGGAAGGCGAGGTCCTCCAGCTCTTCACGCATCCACTGCATACCCATGCGGCCCGCAAGCGGCGCGTAGATATCCATCGTCTCACGCGCTTTGACGATCTGCTTTTCGGGGCGCATCGCCTTAATCGTGCGCATATTGTGCAAACGGTCTGCAAGCTTGACCAGGATGACCCGCAGGTCCTTGGACATGGCCATGAACAGCTTGCGGAAGTTCTCGGCCTGTTTTGTTTCGCGGCTGGAAAGCTGAAGGTTGGTCAGCTTGGTCACCCCGTCGACCAGCTTGGCGACTTCTTCGCCGAACAGCTCGGAGACTTTGCCATAATTGGCCTTGGTGTCTTCGATGGTGTCGTGCAGCAGGGCCGTTATGATGGTCGCATCATCCAGACGCTGTTCGGTCAGGATGGCGGCAACGGCAACAGGATGCGTGAAATAGGGCTCGCCGGAATGGCGGTACTGACCCTCATGCATCTGTTTGCCGAACTCATAGGCCCGGGCGATGCGGTCAGCATTTGTCTTGGGGTTGTAGTTGCGGACCAGCGCAATCAGATCGTCTGCAGAAATCATCCGGTCCGCACCTTCATCTTTGGGGCTTACCCCTGGCCTTGAGCCTCCATCAGAGCGCGCAGCAGCTTCTCTTCGGACATGTCGTCGTCTGCAGGCTTGTCCGATTCCGCGCCCATCAGCAGAGCCATCTGATCTTCTTCCGGCTCGTCCACCTCGATCTGAGTCTGGTTGGCCTCGATCAGGCGCTCGCGCAGCTCATCCGCGCTTTGAGTTTCGTCGGCAATCTCGCGCAGCGACACGACGGGGTTCTTGTCGTTGTCACGGTCAACAGTGATTGCCGCACCAGCGGAAATCTCGCGCGCACGATGGGCGGCAAGCATCACCAGTTCGAACCGGTTTGGAACCTTGTCTACGCAATCTTCAACCGTCACGCGGGCCATTGGGCGCTCTCCGTTACTGAATCCATGTCAGGAAGAGGTTTATCTAAGCGCGAATCCCTGCCTTGACAAGCAAGAAATGCTGCAAATGCACCCTTCACGCGGCCGTGACCGCCGCAATATCCTCGACAGGCAGGTCGGCAAGCATTTCGCGGACCGTGCGACCAAGCACCGGATGCCGCCAATCCGGAGCAACATCTGCCATTGGCACCAGCACAAAAGCACGATCTTGCAATCGTGGATGAGGCAGGATCAACTGCTCGGGCGCACTCTGCCTCTGCTCTTCCGGCGATAGGGTCAACCAACGGTCGAATTCGGCGTCATCAGGCAAGATCTGATCATCATAACAAACAAGGTCCAGATCCAGTGTTCGCATGCCCCAGCGCTGAACCCTTTCGCGACCAAACTCGTGCTCGACCTCGTGCAGCACCGCCAGCAGATCCGCTGACGACTTATCCGTTTCGATCAGGGCCGCTGCATTCACATAATCCGGGCCTGCCCCGGCAGGAAAACAAGGGGTCCCGTAGAACCGACTAACAGCCCGAATCACCACGCCATGACGCGAAATCGCGTCAAGTGCGTCACGAAGTGTCACCTTGGGCTCATTACCTCTCAATTTGAGATTGGCCCCGAGCGCGATAACCGCGTTTGACATGAATTTGTGCCTTCTACTCGCTATATTCGGCGAATTGCATACTTGCGATACGGCCGAAATAGCCTAATTATAGGGATACCAGCGCGCCGCCTATTTCCAATATCCACTCACGTAACACCACGGCGCTCTGTATTGTACCGGAAGGACCTATTTATGTTCTACAAAGACGAACGGCTAGCGCTGTTCATCGACGGCTCGAATCTTTATGCAGCCGCAAAAGCACTGGGGTTTGACATAGACTACAAATTGCTGCGCCAGGAATTCATGCGTCGCGGCAAAATGCTTCGGGCTTTCTACTACACAGCGCTTCTGGAGAATGACGAGTATTCGCCGATCCGTCCACTGGTTGACTGGCTGCACTACAACGGCTTCACCATGGTAACGAAACCGGCTAAGGAATACACCGACAGCATGGGGCGTCGGAAAGTCAAAGGAAACATGGATATCGAACTGACCGTGGACGCCATGGAACTGGCACCACGCGTCGATCATATCGTGCTTTTTTCGGGCGATGGGGATTTCCGCCCGCTGATCGCAAGCCTACAGCGCCAAGGCGTGCGCGTGTCGGTCGTTTCGACCATCCGCAGCCAGCCCCCGATGATCTCGGACGAGCTACGCCGTCAAGCAGACAACTTTATCGAACTGGAAGACCTGCGCGACGTGATCGGGCGGCCTCCGCGTGAAATGCCTATGGAACCGCGCAGCGTTGCCGCAGGCGGACAATAAGACCGGGCCACTCACAAACCCGGGGGGAAGAAATAGACGCGGTCAGGTTTTTCAACCTGGCCGCGTTTCTTTAACTAAGTACAGGTGCTGAAACACCTGTTGGCTAACATCGATTCATGTCAGTTCAATGACGATGTGCTGTCTGGACCAAGGCCAGGAAAAGACTTACCTGTGCGTTATGGAGACCGAGACATGACCAAGCCACCGCTTACCCTTTTTCTTGCCGCACCCCGCGGGTTCTGCGCCGGCGTTGATCGCGCCATCAAGATCGTGGAAATGGCCCTGCAGAAATGGGGGGCACCCGTCTATGTGCGCCATGAGATTGTGCACAACAAGTTCGTGGTCGATGGGTTGCGTTCTAAAGGGGCGATCTTTGTAGAAGAGCTGGATGAATGCCCCGATGATCGACCAGTGATCTTTTCGGCCCACGGCGTGCCAAAATCCGTTCCGGCAGACGCGGCTCAGCGTGAGATGATCTATGTCGACGCCACCTGTCCGCTGGTTTCAAAGGTCCATGTCGAGGCGCAGCGCCATGCGGATGCAGGTCTGCAGATGATCATGATCGGTCACAAAGGCCACCCGGAAACCGTCGGCACCATGGGTCAGCTGCCCGAGGGCGAAGTATTGCTGGTCGAAACGGTCGAGGACGTGGCCACGGTTCAGGTACGCGACCCAGACAAATTGGCGTTTGTTACGCAGACGACACTGTCGGTGGACGACACCAAAGACATTATCGCCGCGCTTGAGGCCCGGTTCCCCGCGATCGTTGGCCCGCACAAGGAAGACATCTGCTACGCCACCACCAACCGGCAAGAGGCCGTCAAGGCCGTGGCTCCGAAGGCGGATGCTCTGCTGGTCGTCGGCGCACCGAACTCATCGAACTCCAAACGTTTGGTCGAGGTCGCCTCGCGTGCCGGGTGCAACTATGCGCAACTGGTGCAACGTGCCTCTGATATCGACTGGCGAGCGCTGGAAGGAATCGCATCCATCGCCATCACCGCAGGGGCATCCGCGCCCGAGGTGCTGGTGAACGAGGTCATCGACGCGTTCAAGGATCACTATGAGGTCACTGTCGAACTGGTGGAGACCGCCGTTGAAAACGTCGAGTTCAAAGTGCCCCGCGTTTTGAGGCAGCCCGCATGAGAGGCATCCCAAACGCCCCGCTGGTTTTGGGGCTGGCCGGGCTGATCCCGTTCATCTGGGGCGCACTGACCTATCTGAACGGCGACCTGCAAGATTGGGGCCGCCAAGCGCTGGGATCGCGATTTGTCGGGCCTTACGTTCAATTGTTCTACGGCTCGGTGATCCTTAGCTTTATGTCCGGTGTTCTGTGGGGTTTTGCCACCAAGACCTCGGGCAGCAAGGCCGCGACATGCTATCTGTTGTCTGTCCTTCCGGCGCTTTGGGCGTTCTTCATGACAGGCGGTGGCCCGGTCGAGGCCGGTATTAACCTGATGTACGGCTTCGCCGGCTTGCTCATTCTGGATGCGATTTTCGCTTATTGGCGGCTGACCCCGACTTGGTGGCTGCGGCTGCGGATTTTGCTGACGAGCGTCGTCCTGATATGTCTTGCTGTAGGAGTGTACCTGTGACTGACCGCAAGACCATCGACGCCTATACCACCCGTGTCGCCGAATACCTGAGCGTCCCTCTGCCCGCTGAACAGATCGAGGCGCGCATGGCCTTTGCCGAGGCGGTCGCACCCGAAGGCTTTGTGCTGGACCTAGGGTCAGGCCCCGGTGCGGACAGCGCGTTTTTTCAACGTCAGGGTCTCCGGGTTCGGGCGCTGGATGCGACACCCGCCTTCGTAGACCACGCCCGTGAAAACGGCGTGGATGCGCATTTGGGTACGTTCGATGACGTGACCGAGGACGCCGTCTATGATGGTATCTATGCGAGCTTTTCGCTGTTGCATGCACCGCGTGCGGAATTCCCGCGCCACTTGGCAGCCATTCAGCGAGCTTTGAAACCCGGCGGCATCTTCTTTCTTGGGCTAAAGCTGGGCACCGGTGAACACCGCGACGAGATCGACCGCTATTATACCTATTTCTCGCAAACCGAGATCGAAGACGCGCTGGCGCAGGCCGGGTTTACCATTGACCAGATCACAACCGGCATGGGCACAGGTCTGGCCGGGTCGTATGACGGTTTTATTCTGGTGCTCGCCCATGCCTGATCTGTTTGCCTATACCGATGGTGCTTGCTCCGGCAATCCCGGCCCCGGAGGCTGGGGTGTACTACTGCGCGCGATGGACGGCGACACGGTCCTGAAAGAGCGTGAATTGAACGGCGGCGAGGCCGAAACCACTAACAACCGTATGGAATTGCTGGCCGCGATCAGCGCGCTGGAAACACTGGAACGGGCCTCGAGGATCACTGTGGTTACCGATAGCGCCTATGTGAAAAACGGCGTGACGGGGTGGATTTTTGGCTGGAAGAAGAACGGCTGGAAGACTTCGAACAAGAAACCCGTCAAAAATGTCGATCTGTGGCAGCGCCTGGATGAGGCGCAGATGCGTCACGATGTGACTTGGGAATGGGTCAAAGGCCACGCGGGCCACCCAGAGAACGAAAAGGCGGATGAGCTGGCCCGGGCTGGCATGGCCCCGTTCAAACCCAAAAAGGCACAAGCGTGAGCGGTCTTGCGCTGCTCGACTATGCCTCGGTCTTTGTGTTTGCCCTGACAGGCGCCCTTGTGGCCAGCCGCGCCCAACTGGATCTGGTGGGCTTTGCTTTTATGGCTTGCCTTACGGCGGTCGGGGGCGGCACAATCCGAGACCTTCTGCTGGATCGGCATCCAGTGTTCTGGGTTGGACAACCGGATTACATCCTGATCGCGACGGCTGCGGCGGTGTTGGTGTTCTTCACCGCTCATCGGGTCGAAAGCCGATACAACTGGCTGGTCTGGTTGGACAGTTTCGCGCTGGCCATCGCCGCAGCGGCCGGTGCAGGAGCAGCCCTGTCCTTAAACCAGTCCGGCGTCATCGTTGTGCTGATGGGGGTTACGACCGGATGCCTGGGCGGGCTGATGCGCGACGTGGTCTGCAACGAGGTGCCGCTGGTCCTGAAGCAAGGCGAGTTGTACGTGTCCTGCGCTTTTTCCGGGGCCGTGGTCGCCGTTCTTGCAAAAAGACTGGGCTTTGACGAGTTGACCACACTCGCGGCCTGCGCGCTGATCTGCTGGGCGCTGCGGGCGGGGTCCCTGGTGTTTGGCTGGCGGCTTCCGGTCTACAAGGCGCGACCACCGCGCAACTGACGCAATGGACGGCCAAAACCGCCGGTCGTCACCGCCGAAAGTAAGTCTGCCAGATCCAAATCACCAGCAACGCGCCAAGCACAGCCCCGACAAAACCAGACAACCATCCGGCGACGGTGATCAAAGCGCGCAGAAGGAACCCACCGACCAGTGCGCCGATGATACCAATCAACATGGTGGTCGGGATATTCGCCTCGATCCGTATCAGACGGGTGGCCAGAAACCCGGCAGCGGCTCCGATGATGATCAGCGCGATGACCGGCATATCACTTCCTCCAATGGGTCGGCACGATAATCAGCGCGCCGATGGATGACAGCACGGCGTCCAGACCGGGAGGGCCAAAACTGATGCCGAACATGATACGCACAAAGTAAAACAAAAAGGCACCGCCGACGCAGATAATGATCGACGGCAGGTACCGGTTATGTGTGAAGCCCGTTTTCTCGGACAGGTAGCCGACGATCCCGGCAATGACGACTGTGCCCATAAGCACCATGAACATCGGCTACTCCGCTGTCAGTCGGCTGCCGGCCGGAATGGGCCAGCCCCGCAAAAAGGATTCTTTATCCTGCGCGCCTTTCCCTGCCCGTTGCAAGCGCAGCAAGTCCACCGCGCCTTCGCCACAAGCAACAGTCAGGGCGTCATCCAGCACCTGACCGGGCACGCCCTGCCCCTCGGCAATCCGCGAGGCAAGCAGCTTGATGCGCGCGCCGTCAAACTCGGTCCATGCACCGGGGAACGGGGACAGGCCCCGGATTTGCCGGTCGACCTCGACCGCGGGGCGGGACCAATCGATCCGAGCCTCGGCCTTGTCGATCTTGGCGGCGTAGGTGACGCCGATCTCGGGCTGCGGCTCCGGCGTCAGGTTGGGCAATTCGCGCAGAGCCTCAACAATCAGGCCCGCACCCATCACCGAGAGGCGGTCGTGCAACTGGTCGGTGGTCTCTTCGATGCCGATATCCGTCGCTTCGCGGAGCAGAACTGGCCCAGTGTCCAGCCCGGCCTCCATCTGCATGATGCAGATGCCGGTCTGCGCGTCACCGGACATGATCGCGCGATGGATCGGCGCGGCCCCGCGCCAGCGCGGCAACAAACTGGCGTGGATATTCAGGCAGCCCTGCGCAGGCGCATCCAGAATGGGTTGCGGCAGGATCAGACCATAGGCGACGACAACAGCCACATCCGCGTTCAGAGCGGCAAAGGCGTCCTGCTCTTCGGTCGATTTCAGCGACACCGGATGGCGCACGGTCAAGCCCAGCGCCTCGGCACGGGCATGGACAGGTGTGGGACGGTCCTTTTTGCCCCGCCCCGCCGGACGCGGGGGCTGGCAATAGACAGCAGCGATCTCATGCCCCGCCTCGACCAATGCATTCAGAACCGGAACCGAGAAGTCGGGCGTTCCCATGAAAATGACGCGCATCTCTACCCCTGTTTCTTGGCTTTTCGCAGCAGCATATCCCGTTTGACCTTACTCAGCCGGTCGAAATACATGCGCCCGTTCAGGTGATCGATCTGGTGCTGCACGCTGGTGGCCTCGATTCCAACAAAATCGCGGCGGTCCACCATACCCTGTTCGTTCAGGAACTTGACCGTCACCGCGCGCGGACGTTTCACCTTGGCCGAAACACCGGGTAGGTTCGGGCTGGCCTCGTCATGCTCGCGCAGTTCGATCGAGCTGTGCAGGATCTCCGGGTTCGCCAGCCGCACGGCCCTGCCCCGCTCGGTCGAACCATCGACGACGGCAAGGCGCAGCATCACACCGATCTGCGTCGCAGCAAGGCCAACGCCAGGCATCGCCTCCATCGTGTCGATCATATCGTCCCAGATGGAGCGGATTTCATCGGTGATCTCGGCAACATCCTCGGCCTTGGTCCGCAGACGCTTGTCGGGCCACGGCAGGCAAGTGCGGACGGTCATGCGCGGGCCTGTTCGCGTTTCAGTTTCTGCATCTTGCGCGTGATCATCTGGCGTTTCAGAGGCTTGAGATAATCGATGAACAGCTTGCCGTTCAGGTGGTCAATCTCATGCTGAACGCAGGTCGCCCAGAGGCCGTCAAATGTCTCTTGCTGCAAATTCCCATCCCGGTCGATCCAAGTCACGTCGACCACTTTCGGGCGCGTCACCTCGGCGAATTGCTCGGGGATCGAAAGACAGCCTTCCTCGTAGACATTCGTCTCATCGGACGAGGCGACAATCTCGGGGTTGAACATGATCAGCGGACGAGGCGCCTCGCCCTCTTCCTTGACGCAATCCATCACGATCAGCCGGTCCAGCACACCGATTTGCGGCGCGGCCAGGCCTATACCCGGCGCGTCATACATCGTCTCCAGCATGTCATCGGCCAGCTTGCGCAGCTCGTCACTGATGTCGGCCACAGGCGCGCAGACCTTTTTCAGGCGGGGATCGGGATGGATCAGGATATTGCGTTTCATGGGGTTGATTTAGGGCATCCCGTCCCGCGCCGCAACGCCCCCCTTGCGCCTGCCGCAATAGTGGCTAGCTTTCGATCCGACAGATGGAGCAGACATGACTTTCAACGACCTGATCGACCGCCGGGGAACCAATAGTTCAAAATGGGACAAGATGGAGCAACTCTACGGCGTTTCGCCAAAAGACGGGCTGGCCATGTGGACGGCAGATTCTGACTATCCAACCGCGCCTTGCGTCATCGACGCCGTGCGCAAAGCCGCCGATCACGGTGTGTTCGGCTATTCCTGGATGCACCCGGATTACCTGGGCTCGGTCCAGTGGTGGATGAGAAACCGCCACAACTGGGACATTGACACAGATTGGGTTCTGACCTCGCAAGGCTTGGGCAATGCAATCGCCCTGTGCTTGGACGTCTGGACGGAACCCGACGACGGTGTGGTGATTTTCACACCCGTCTACCATGAGTTTGCACACAAGGTGAACAAATCCGGCCGCCGCGTTGTTGAATGCCCGTTGGTCCGGCAGAACGACACCTACGTTCTTGATCTGGAAGACGCGCAGTCGCGGCTGGATGGGTCGGAAAAGATGTTGCTGTGGTGCTCGCCTCAGAACCCTTCAGGCCGGGTCTGGACGCCGGACGAACTGCGCACCGTCGCGGCCTTTGCAGAACGCAACGGACTGATCCTTGTGTCGGACGAGATTCATCACGATCTGGTCTATCCCGGAAACACCTTCGTACCGATGGATGTAGCAGCGCCTGATGCCCGGCCCTGGACAGTCACGCTGACGGCGGCTTCAAAGACCTTCAACATTGCAGGGCAGCGCACGGGGAATATGATCATTCCCGATCCAAAGCTGCGCGCGGCCATGCGGCACCGCATCCAGACACTGGATTATGATCCCGGCGCGCTTGGGGTTGCGATGATCACCGCGGCCTATTCGCCTGAAGGCGCTGCCTGGGTGGACGAACAGATTGCGCATCTTGCTGGCAATCGCGCAGTCTTTGACGCGGCCATCGCCGACATCCCTGGTCTGTGGTCCATGCCGCTGCAGGCGACCTATCTTGCTTGGGTCGATTTCTCGGGTACCGGAATGAACCACGACGAATTCATCCGCCGTCTGCGCGCGGATGCCAAAATCGCAACCTCGTCCGGCCCCGGTTTCGGAGCAGGTGGAGAGACCTTCGAGCGGTTCAATCTGGCGACGCAACGCGGGCGCGTCGAAGAGGCATGCGCGCGGCTGAAACGCGCGTTTGCCGATTTGCAATAACTGCCGGAAGCCGGTTGAGCCCTATTCTTCGTGCCCCAACAGCGCAATCGGCGCGTCCGGGGCACGATAGAAATCAAGCGGTGCCCTGTCAGCCGAAGCTGTACTGCGCTTGAACTCATAGCGCATTTCGCCCGCCTCATCCTGATCCGCAATGATCAGGCACTGGTACAGGTGATTTGCGCCATCGTAGATATCGACAAGCCCGCGCAATTGCGGCGTGGTTTCGGCCTCGACCGTAAAGCCGTCTCTCCACAGTCTTAAAATCTTATAGGTATTGTCGCCAATTTCGACACGAAGGCGGCTGGTTTTTTTCAAACCAGCGATTCGCGCCGCATCCAATTCGGCTGAAATTTCCTTTGATACATAGGTACTCATAAAATGTTCCCCTCGGCAGAGGCTATTATTGTGAAGGCCAAATCGTAAAAATCCAGTGAACCCGGACGCAGAGGTTGCCCTGATTTCAATCTGTTGCACAGAAATCTCAGCCGAGATGTGCATGAACGCAGGCATGCTGCGCGCCGTCCGACATAGGATCAGCAAATCCTCCGAACTATGTTTAGCCAAACCGCTTTTCGGAGGACTGAGCATGGGCCTTTTGGTCGACGGTAAATGGCACGACACCTGGTACGATACCAAATCCACCGGTGGGGCGTTTAAACGAAGCGCCGCGCAGTTTCGCAACTGGCTGACAGCCGATGGCAGCGCGGGGCCTTCGGGCAAGGGCGGGTTCAACGCCGAATCCGGGCGCTATCACCTCTATGTCAGTCTTGCCTGCCCTTGGGCGCACCGCACCCTGATCTTTCGCGAACTCAAAGACCTGAGCGATCACATCTCGGTCTCTGTCGTGCACCCCGATATGTTGGATCACGGTTGGACGTTTGAAACGGACGATCACGGCGCAACCGGTGACACCCTCTATGGTCTGGGCTTTGCGCATCAGATTTACACCAAAGCCGACCCAAACTACTCGGGCCGTGTCACGGTGCCGATCCTGTGGGATAAAGCCCAGCAGACGATCGTGTCGAACGAAAGCTCTGAAATCATCCGCATGTTCAACTCGGCCTTTGACGGGATCACTGGCAACACGGACGATTACTGGCCCGAGGCGATGCGTGATGACATCGAAGAGGTGAACGCGCGGATCTATTCCAACGTAAACAACGGCGTCTACAAATCGGGCTTTGCGACGACTCAACAGGCTTACGATGCCGCGGTTGAACCCCTGTTCGAAACACTGGACTGGCTGGAAGATCGACTGGCCCACAACCGCTACCTGATGGGCGATCGCGTGACCGAAGCCGACTGGAGGCTGTTTACCACGCTGATCCGGTTCGACCCGGTTTATCACCTGCATTTCAAATGCAACCGGCGGCGTCTGGTCGATTATCCGAACCTGTGGGCCTATACCCGCGAGCTATATCAATGGCCAGGCGTCGCTCAGACGGTGAACATGCACCACATCGTGCGTCACTATCACTTTAGCCATGACAGCATCAATCCGCACCGGATCATCCCCACGAACCCGGTCCTGGACTATATGGAGCCGCACGGGCGCGGTCAGCGGCCCGCCGCGTAGTGTTCGACCATCGCCGCCAGATCCTCTGGCGGCGTTCCGCTTTGGACATAGGCGCATGCATTCGGGCTGTGGGCAAAGATCGACCCGTCCGAAAAGAATGTGGTGTTGGTGACAAAAATCACCCGCGCCTCGGGCCGTCGATAGCTGGCGAAATCAGCCACAGCCAAGGCGCTGCCGGTTTCCAGAACCAGATCCAACACGATGATATCGAAATCCGTGCCATAAAGCGCAAGGATCGCAGCCTCTTGACCGGCAACAAGCGTCACTTCGGCGCCTTGCCGTTCCAGATGTCTTTTCCAGACCCGACCAAGGTCGGGGTTACTCTCAACAATCAGTACTTTCATTTGCAACAACCTCGGCACTTGGTAGAGTATGTGGTGCCGACCCCCGTTGTTTGTGATCACGCTTATTCCTTAACAAAGTGTTAATGGCGTCACCCAACGGGTCCAATCACGCGGATTTGCTTGTCTAAACGGCGAAAATCCGCTTGAAGCGGGCTCAAACTGACGATTCCGGCGAGAACCCCGATGGCAAGCCCAGACGAAACACTGAACCCCCGCGCCGCCCGTGACCATGGCGGCGGGCTGGATGGCGCCATGGCGCAGTTCGGAGGCGCGCGCGAGGACTGGCTGGACCTGTCCACGGGCATCAACCCGCACCCCTATCCGGTTTCGAACCTGACCCAATCGGATTGGACGGCGCTACCCGATCACGGCGCGTTTGAGCGTTTGTCGGCTGCCGCGCGCCAGTTCTGGTCGGTGCCCGACGGGGCCGCAATCCTTCCTGCGCCCGGCGCGTCGGCGCTCATCGCTCGCATGCCAGCGCTCGCCCCGAGGGGTAGGGTTCGGATCACAACTCCGACCTATAACGAACATGCCGCAGCATTTGCTGCACAAGGCTGGACTGTTGAGTCAGCAGGTCCTGCCGAGGCGCGTGTTATCGTCCACCCAAACAACCCCGATGGACGAATCTGGAGCGCAGCGGACGCCGATGCCTCACTGACCGTGATTGATGAAAGCTTCTGTGACATCTGTCCTGAGAAGTCTCTGATCCATCTGGCCGAAAATCCCGGCGTGATCGTGCTCAAGAGTTTCGGAAAGTTCTGGGGACTGGCCGGGTTGCGGTTGGGGTTTGCAATCGGTCAGCCGGACCTGATTGCAAAGCTGAATGACCTGACCGGTCCATGGGCTGTCTCTGGCCCGGCCCTGCGGATCGGCGAACGGGCTCTGCGGGATACTGAATGGGCCATCTCAACCCGCCAGCATCTGGCTGATACGACCAACCGGCTGGACCAGATGGTCACTGGCAGCGGCGCAACACTGATCGGAGGCACCACGCTGTTCCGCCTCTTTGACGTTGACGACGCAGCCGCCTGGCAAGCCAAACTGGCCCGCGCCCATATCTGGAGCCGCGTTTTCCCCTACTCCCGCACCTACTTGCGGCTGGGCCTGCCCCCCGCTGACGCTTGGGGACGATTGGAGGCCGCGTTGTGAGCACGGCTTTCCTGCTGGTATGCGCCATGTGTCTGGACGCGGCACTGGGAGAGCCCGACTGGCTGTGGTCCCGCATCCGCCACCCGGCGGTGATGACCGGAAATGTCATCGGCTGGCTGGACAAACGCCTGAACCAGGGCACAGGGAAGCGGCTAAAGGGGATCGCCGTTGTGTTGTTGCTTGTCATTGGCGCGTGGTTCCTGGGCCGCGCCTTGGCGCTGTTGGGGCCAGTGGTTGAAATCATCCTTGCCGCAATTCTACTGGCACAGAAATCGCTGGTCTCCCATGTCCGCGCCGTAGGCGACGGGCTGCGCGCCTCTCTGTCCGAAGGCCGTGCCAAGGTTGCTATGATCGTATCGCGCGACACGCGGGACATGACCGAGGCCCAGGTTGCGCGGTCCGCTATCGAAAGTGCCGCCGAAAACCTCAGCGACGGGGTGATCGCACCGGCCTTTTGGTTCCTGATCGGTGGCTTGCCTGGAATTCTGATCTATAAGGCGATCAACACGGCCGACAGCATGATCGGCTATCGCACCGAAAAACACCGTGACTTTGGCTGGGCGGCGGCGCGTCTGGACGATGTTCTGAACCTGATCCCTGCCCGCCTGACCTGCATAATGATCGTGGCCCTGTCCGGCCAATGGGCGCGCTGGCCCGAGATGGTCGCGGATGCCCGCCGCCATATCTCTCCCAATGCAGGTTGGCCCGAGGCCGCCATGGCGCGCGCGCTTAACGTCGCCTTGGCCGGGCCGCGCAGCTATGACGGTAAGCTGCGCGATCTGGCCTGGGTCAATGGCGACGCACCCCGCGATATCGGTGCGCCGGAGGTTTTCCGCGCATGTGACATGCTCTGGCGGGTTTGGGGGCTTGCGCTGGGGCTCGTGTCAGTGTGGGTTGGGGCAAGTTTCATTTTCTGACGGACCGTACGAATGCGTTTTCTCTCGGGCATCCTTGCTGCCACCCTTTTCGCCTCACCCGCTTTGGCCCAATGCGGCGGCGGCTTCACTTCCTTCGTGAATGGCCTGAAGTCAGAGGCCGCGCAGAAGGGGTTCGACCAGTCCACGGTTGATGGTTTTTTCCAAGGCGTTCAACAGGACGGAGCCGTTCTGCGCGCCGACCGGGCGCAGGGCGTGTTCCAGAAGCCCTTTATTGATTTCTCGCGCCGCCTGATCTCGCAAAACCGTATTGATCGCGGCAAGTCCATGTCGCGCAAATACGATGCCGTGTTCGACCGGATCGAGCGGGAATATGGCGTCTCACGCGGTGTGCTTCTGGCCTTCTGGGCGTTCGAGACCGATTACGGCGCGGTTCAGGGCGATTTCAACACCCGCAATGCGCTGGTCACGCTGGCCTATGACTGCCGCCGCCCTGAATTGTTCCGACCGCAGATCTTCGCCGCCATCGAACTCTATAGCCAAGGCAACTTCGACCCCGCACGCACGACCGGTGCCTGGGCCGGAGAGATTGGCATGGTGCAAATGCTGCCTCGCGACATTCTGGAAAACGGTGTGGACGGAGATGGGGACGGCAAGGTCTCGCTGAAAACCTCGGCACCGGATGCGCTGATGTCCGGGGGCAAGATGCTGTCGCATCTGGGATGGCGGCCGGGTGAGCCTTGGCTGCAAGAGGTGATCGTACCGGCCCAGATGGACTGGTCCCTGTCTGGCCCCGGCAAACCGCGCCCGGTGTCCGAATGGCAGGCCATGGGTGTCCAGGCCCGCAACGGGTCGCTGACCAACCTGCCTGCCTCTCTGATCCTGCCGCAGGGCCACAAAGGCCCAGCATTTCTGGCTTATCCCAATTTCGACGTCTATTTCGAATGGAACCAGAGCTTTGTTTACGTCCTGACCGCCGCCTATTTCGGCACACGGCTTGAGGGCGCGCAGATCTATGACGCAGGCAATCCACCACAAGGGTTGAATGCCGCGCAGATGAAACAGTTGCAAACCAAGCTGCAAGCGCGTGGGCATGATGTCGGCAAGATCGACGGCATTTTGGGCGCAGGTACGCGGGCAGCCGTGCAAGCGGAACAGGCGCGGCTGGGCCTTCCTGCGGATGCGTGGCCGACCGTGGACTTGCTGAACCGTCTGTAGTCCGAACAGGTTGCGCATTGCGGTACGTCTCTAGGGTGCCGGTCGGTGCAATTGCGTTCTGGCCGACGCCAAAAACCGTGAGATTTCCAATCCCAGGCTGGCCTCAATTGAAATCTGCAGGTTCGTGTTGCCCTGAAATCCGGCTTCCAAAGCCGGAAATGGCCAATACACCACACGTGTGGGTTTCAGCGTAGTCACAGAAACGGGCGCTTTGAAGGTCGTGTGATCGCTCAGAAAGGCGGTGCCGCCTAAAAAACGACCTTCTCCTAGCGTGTCCACTTGTTCACCGTTCGCATCGACGCGGACCTCACCGTCCACAATCAGTGTAAGCCGATCGACCGCTGTGCCCTGAACCAGCAAATCGGTTCCAGCCGGAACGGTCTCATGGACGCCCATTCTGAGCAGAGCAAAGGCGTCCTGCTCGCTGAAATTTCGAAGCGCGATTTCGTAAAGACGCCTCTCTTCGTCGGTGAATGGTACGGGACGGCGCTCCAACATGATGCGGACGATCCAATAGGCGTTGATCCCAGAAAAGAACAGGTTCCAACCGATCGGGGCCCATAAGGGAGAATCCTGCAGGTAGTAGTAGGGCAGCAACAGGCAGGCGCCGATCACCGACAGCACCCTCAGCCAGAAGATATCTTTTGCGGAATAGGACAAAAGATAGAAAATGTTGGCTGAATTGACCAAGACGTCCAAGCCCAGCATACCAGCACCTCACCTGCAGCAATCATGCCGAACAGCGTAAATGACTGTATGCAAAGAGCAACGCGGGATTGCATGACCGCAAAACCGGCTCTGAAACAGGCGAACCGAATACCACCGAAGGGCTTAAATTAGTCCGGCCTAACGGGGTACCGGTCGCCCTTTTCGTCAATCAGGATCAAACGCTCGCCGCTGCGGACATACAGATCACACCGGCTGAACCCGTTGCGATAGGCGATGCAGACGCTGCCATCCTCGGCAATGGAATACGTCCCAAAGGCCGCGTCTCCGCTGGCATAAGTATAGGAATAGGCCCCTCCGGCTGAGAACTTGGCCTGCCCATCATCGTAGAATGTCAAAGTTCGGCCCGCCAACGCGTCTAGCTCGTCGGGGGTTAGCCGGGTATCTCCGGGTTTTGTGGGCCATTCGGCCGCTGAAACAGGGCTGGCCGCAAGCAAGGCAAAGATCAAAAAACGGGTCATGAGGCCACCTTACCCCGCAGCGCTGCGTTTGAGGCATAACGTTGCAGTGAGCGGTCAGGCGACCATTTGCTCGGCCTTCTTCAGATCGACCGAGACCAACTGGCTGACGCCTTGTTCCTGCATTGTCACACCGAACAGACGGTCCATCCGCGCCATGGTCACCGCGTGGTGGGTGATGATCAGGAACCGCGTATCCGTCTGGCGGCACATCTCGTCCAATAGGTCGCAGAAGCGGGTGACGTTGGCGTCGTCCAGCGGCGCGTCGACCTCGTCAAGCACACAGATCGGTGCCGGGTTGGCGAGGAACACGCCAAAGATCAGCGCCGTCGCGGTCAGGGTTTGTTCGCCACCCGACAGCAAGCTGAGGGTCGAGAGTTTCTTGCCCGGCGGCTGACACATGATCTCAAGCCCAGCATCCAGCGGGTCGTCGCTTTCGACCATGACCAGATTTGCCTCGCCACCACCAAACAGGTGCTTGAACAGCATGGCAAAGTTCGAATTCACCTGCTCAAACGCGGTCAGCAGTCGTTCCCGCCCCTCTCGGTTCAGGCTGGCGATACCGCTGCGCAGAGCTTTGATGGCTTCTTCCAGATCGGCCTTTTCACTGTTCAACGTGTCGAACTCTTCCTGAACTTCTTTGCTGTCCTCCTCAGCACGCAAGTTCACCGCACCCATCGCATCGCGCTGTCGCTTATGGCGATTAACCTCGGCCTCCAGCGCATCGGCAGCTGGCATCTGGTCCGGGTTGGTGTCCAGCTGGTTCAGTAACTGGTTCGGGGTCAATTGCTGATCCTCGGCAATCCGTTCGGCCGCAGCGACCACGCTTTCCTTGGCCGCGTCACAGCGCGCCTCAGCCGCCGCACGGGTTTCACGGGCTTCCGAGGCCAGACGTTCCGCTTCGCGTTCCGCCAGCACAACCTCGCGCTGCTGGGTCTCGGCCTCGGCCAGCTTGTCGGCGGCCTCGGCGCGCCGCGCCTCGGCGGTTTCGATCAGTTCGTTCAGCTCTTCGCGGGCTTCGGCGATTTCACCCGGGGCGGCCATGGCCTCGGTCAGTTCTTCTTCCGAGCTTTCCTTGCGTTCGGCCAGTTCTGAAATCCGCTTTTCTGCCGTTTCCAACCGGTGCCGCCAGCCGCTCAGGTCCTTGGTGACCTCTTGCGTCCGCCGGGTCCGCGCCTCGCCTTCGCGGCGCAGCTCGTCATGGGTTGAACGATGAGTCAGCATCGTGATCCGTGCAGCTTCGACCGTCTGCTTGATGTCCTCGACCTGCGCACGGGCACTGTCGAGGTCACCAAGGCTGGTCAGCGCGCCTTCGGCCTCGCGCAACTGGGCGCGGGCGGACATCGCATCTTCCTTATGCCTGTCAACAGCCAGAGTCAGTGTCTCCAGCTTGCCCTGCGCCAGATTGCGATCGGCTTCGGCCCGGCTGAGTTGGCGCGCCGTTTCCGCCATGCGCTGATCGGCGGCACGGCGGGCCTCACGGGCGCGACGGTCCGCTTCGGTGACGTCAGTCAGCTGTTGCGACAGCGCCTCATGCGCAGCCCGAGCCCCATCGGCCTGCGCCTCGGTACGCGTCAATTCCTGCTTCAGAGCCTCCAGCTTATTGAGCTGTTCCAACCGTAGCGCAGCAGCACTTGGCGCATCCTCGGCCCAGGCCCGGAATCCGTCCCAGCGCCAAAGGTCACCCGACCGCGATACCAACCGTTGCCCCGGCTTCAACGACGCCTGCAAACGCGCGCCCTGATCCGCATCGACCAAACCGATCTGAGCGATCCGACGGCTCAGGCGATCCGGACCGGACACATGCAACGCCAAAGGTTCAACCCCATCGGGCAGCGGCTGGTCCGCATCATAACCGGCCACCTGCACCCAACCGGACGGGCCATCGCCTTCGACCAGCGGTGCGCGCAGATCATCGGCCAGCGCAGCGCCCAAAGCCTTTTCATAGCCAGGATCGACACGCAGCAAGTCCATGACCTGCCCACCTTCGGCAGTATCCCGTTCCACCAACTTGGCCAACGCCGAAGTCTCAGCACGGATCGCACCCAGCTCACCCTCGGCCTCGGACCGTTGAGCGCGCGCCTCAGCTTCGCGGGCCTGAGTTTCACTGCGCAGCTCATCCGCGGCGGCCAATGCTTCTTCTGCAGCTTCAGCGGCCTCGCGGGCCTCTTCCTCACCTTCTTGCGCGGCCTCGAATGCCTCGCTGGCGCGGGTTAGCGCATCGCGGGCCTCATTCACGGCGGCGCGGGCTTTTTCCTCTTCGCCCTCGGAGCGGGCCAGCGTCTTGCGACTGTCTTCCACCAAGCGCTGCGCCGACTGGTGCCGCGCCACCAGGCGCGCCATGTCCTCGGTTTCCTGCGAGAGGTGGTCTTCACGCTCCTGCAACACCGCCGCAGCCTCGCGGGCGATCTCGGCGGCTTCTGCCACCTTGTCGTCATACCCATCGGCCGCTTTGGCCAATTCGCGCGCTTCCCATTCCAGACGTTCGATCATCTGGCCGGCATCCCGGTTCAGGCCGGTTTCCCGTTCAATATCATTGCCTAGCTGCTGGATGCGGTTGGTGAGCGTTTCAATAGTCTGGCGCGCGCGGGTTTCCTGATCCGTCAGCTGATCGCGCTGGACCTGCTGGCGCTGCAGAACGGCGGCTGCGATGGCCTCTTCCTCGCGCAGCGGTGGCAGAGTTGCCTCGATCTCGGCCCGCTTGGCACTCGCTGCGCGCGCTTCGGCCTCGGCCCGCGAGGCTTCGGTGATCCGCTCACGCAGAACGTCCTCGGCATGCTGGCGCGCCATATCCGCTTCTTTCCAGCGACGGTATAGCAGCATACCTTCGGCCTGGCGCAGCTGCTCTCCGATCTCGCGATAACGCGCCGCCTGACGGGCTTGACGAGCAAGCTGGGCAAGCTGCCCGCCCAACTGTTCCAATACGTCATCCACGCGGGTCAGGTTGGACTCGGTGCCTTTCAGTTTCAGCTCTGCTTCATGACGGCGCTGATACAGACCCGAAATCCCAGCCGCCTCTTCCAGAATTCGACGACGGGCGCGGGGCTTGGCGTTGATCAACTCGGCAATGCGGTTCTGCCCGACCAGCGCGGGCGAATGCGCCCCGGTCGAGGCATCCGCAAACAGCATCTGAACATCGCGCGCGCGCACATCCTTGCCATTGGTCTTGTAGGCACTGCCAACATCGCGCGTGATACGGCGCACAATCTCCAACTGGTCCGAGTCATTGAACCCCGAAGGCGCAAGACGTTCGGAATTGTCCATGGTCAGGACAACCTCGGCAAAGTTGCGTGCCGGGCGGGTTGCGGCCCCCGCAAAGATCACATCCTCCATCGCACCGCCGCGCATGGATTTGGGGCGGTTCTCGCCCATCACCCAACGCAAAGCTTCCAGAAGATTGGACTTGCCGCAGCCATTCGGACCCACCACACCGGTCAACCCATCCGCGATGATCAGATCGGTTGGATCAACAAAGCTTTTGAAGCCGGTCAGTTTGAGTTTGCTGAAGCGCAAAGGCAATTGGTCCCGTGATTCCTATATCTGGAAGTCTGCGCAAGCTGTTGGGGTCGAGTCAACGGAGGAACGCAGGATATGGGATTTCACGACGAGTTATCCACAATATCTTGCCAAAATACGCGGAAATGCGCGTATTTCAGTACGGCGTGCATTCAAAAACCTGATAACCGATCCCGTCTCCAACACCCTCGAACGTGCCGAAATCAATGCATTCGTAGTTCGGGGTAGAGATTGAGGTCAGTAACAATCGCTCACCCGCATCTCTATCGCACCCCAGAACGCCAACGGTCACCGCCGCATCGCCAAGGACGTCCAGTATGGGGCAGCCCGACACCTGTGCCATGGCCAAGGCCGCTCGGTCCCGGATGGGACCAAGGCGTGGGGCATATTGGGCGTTGATCCGTACAGCCTCGGCCAATTCGCCCCGCAACCGCACGTCAAATACGCTGCCATTCACCGCCACCCGGGTTGCGGGGGCGTCCCGAAAATGGGGCGTGCCGGCCGAACATGCGGCCAGCACAAGGAGGGACAGATACCGGATCATGCCCACAGCTTTGCACCAGCGAGGTTAACAAAACCTTTCCATCTCTCAGGCGCGCAGCACCTCGCCCAAACGGCGGATGCCTTCGCGGATCGTGTCTTCATCCGAGTTCGAGAAGCTCAGCCGGATCGTGTTGGTCCCGCTGCCATCGGGGAAAAAGGCACCGCCCGGAACAAAGGCCACCTTGACCGTCTCCAAAGCCCGGGCCAACAGATCCGCCCCATTTGTTCCAACCGGCAGGGTCAACCAGATGAACATGCCCCCTTCGGGATTTGTCCATTGAACTCCATCGGGCATATGATCCTGCAAAGCCTGCAACATCGCATCCCGGCGCGCACCGTAGACACGGCGCAACATTGGTATGTGGGTGTCGAAACAGGCTCGTGCGACCTGATCGATGGCCATCTGATTGATGGTCGCGGAATGCAAATCAGCTGCCTGTTTCATCAACACCAATTGGGAAATCACCGGCTTTGCCGCTACAACCCAACCAACCCGCAGTCCCGGCGACAGGGTCTTTGAGAAGCTGCCGCAATAGATCGTCCGACACGCCTCAATCGAGCCTTTGCGCGCCAGTTCCAGTGCCAGAACCGGCGGGATAGCCGCGCCATCATAGCGCAAGGCCTGATAGGCCCCGTCTTCGATTACGGCGCAATTCAACTCGTCCGCCAAGTCCAGCAGAGCCTCTCGGCCACGAAGGTCCACAGTTTCACCCGTCGGATTCGCGAAATCGGGTGAGAGATAGGCGAATTTGACCGCCCCCTCGCCCGCGGCTTTCACGTATTCCGCAGTGCCGCGGTTGCCATTGATACTCAGCTGATCAAAACGCGGCTCATAGGCGTTGAATGCAGCCAGCGCGCCCAGATAGGTCGGCCAACCAACTAGCGCGGTATCGCCAGGGGACAGGTAGAGCTTGCCCAGATAGTCCAGAGCCTGCTGTGAGCCCGATGTGATCAGGATATTGTCAACTCCACACTCCACCCCGATCTCGCGCATATGGTCCACCAACCACTCGCGCAGCGGCACATACCCCTCGCTGACAGAATACTGCAACGCTTGTGCCTGCATTTGAGGGCTTAAAGCAGCTTGAAACGCTGTCGCGAACCCTTCGGCGGGAAAAAGCGCGGGATCAGGGATTCCCCCGGCGAATGAGATAATGCCGGGTTGATCCAGCAGTTTAAGCAACTCGCGTATCTCGGACGCTTTCATCCGGGACGCCCGCGTGGCGAACAATTCGTGCGTAGACATGCGCCTCCTCCGCATTGATGTGACGTCAGCGTATTGCGGCATTTATTAAAGTCAATAATGCTGACCTATTGTTTCACTCATGTGACCGGTGTGCTTGAACCACCCAGCGATCCGTGGTCATATGATTTGACCAATTTACAAAAATGACGCCCTGCATGCCCTTTCAAAAAGTTCAGACCGAAAAGCTGTCGATTGCCGTGGTCCGCCAGATCGAGTTGTTGATCCTGCGCGGCATTTTGCGACCCGGCGAACGGCTGCCAGCCGAGCGTGAACTGGCTGAACGTCTTGGCGTGTCCCGCCCGTCTCTGCGCGAAGCCATCGCGGAATTGCAGGATCAGGGATTGCTGACGGCCAAAGCGGGATCAGGCATCTATGTGGCCGAGGTTCTGGGATCCGCTTTTTCCCCCGCTCTGATCCGGCTGTTCAGCAGCCATGAGGAGGCGGTGTTCGACTACCTCTCGTTCCGGCGCGACCTTGAAGGGCTGGCGGCCGAGCGGGCTGCACGTCTGGGCTCAGCGAGCGATCTGAAAGTCGTTCAGACAATATTCGACAAGATGGAAGCTGCCCACGCCCGCAATGCCGCCGAGGATGAGGCACAGTTGGACGCTCAGTTCCACATGGCGATCATCGAGGCCAGCCATAACGTGGTCATGCTGCATATGATGCGGTCGATGTACGATCTGCTTCGTCAGGGCGTGTTTTACAATCGGCAGATGATGTTTCAGCAACGAACTACGCGCGAGGCCATCTTGGACCAGCACCGCGCCATCAACACGGCCCTTCAGGCCCGGGATTCCGAAGGCGCCCGCGAGGCCGTGCACAAGCATCTGAGCTATGTGCAACAGTGTATGGAAGACCACCAGAAGGCGCAGCGCAACGAAGCTATTGCTCAGCAGCGTCTGGATCACGAAACCAGCTACAACTGAATGCCAGTTCAGAGTTGAAAGCTTGTTGCGGTGTTTCAGTGTTTAACGCCAATTGCCCCGGAAATCCCGCGTACTCAAAGGCCATAAAGACGTCGCAACACCGCGTGCTTCATCAATTGCAGGCGGTTGATCGGTTTGGGGTCTTTACCAACCAGTCCGGGAAAGCGGCCCTCGGCCTCCGAGCGTGTCCGCACGGCTACCGGCGTCGCCAGGATCGCCTGGATTACATCGTCTGTGGAGTGTTCCAACTGATGCTCGCGCGCAATCGCCGATAGCATCTCGGCGTGATAGGCCTGCATCGACTCTGACCGTTGCCCCTTGCGAAACCGAAATGCGCCGATCTGAGCCCTGACCGAGGTCAAGTCAGCGTGCCGGGAAAATCGCAGCCAGAGCTCGCCATCCACGGCCAGGCTCAGGGATTCATCCAGATGCCCCCCGGCCTTGTCCCACAAGCTGCGCCGCCAATAGGTCGATTCCTGTTGAACCCATTGATAGTCCCCCGCCAAAAGACGCGCGCGGGATATCGGTTTTGGGCGAATGTTCGTGACGATGTTGTCGTCCTCATCCAGACAGGTCATGCGCCCCGTCACCCAATCAACATCCGTATTCAGGGCAAACAACGATCCCACTAGGGACAAACCGCCGGGCATGAGCATGTCATCAGAGTTGATCCATCCCATCACCTCGCCCGTTGCCTTGGCAAATCCCTTGTTCAAGGCATTGGCCTGCCCCGTATCCGGCTCGGAAATGATATGGGAAAACGCATCGCGATAGCGTTCAGCAATTTCAAGCGACCCATCGGTGCTCCCGCCGTCGGCCAGGATCAGATCCAGCTTGGGATAGTTCTGATCCAGCACCGACTTGATCGTGCGTTCGATGAACGCACTGCAATTGTAGTTCGGAATAACAACAGAGATTGCAGGTAGGTCAGACATTGGAAATCTTGTGTCGGCAAACTGGCCCGAACCTTGAGCCCGGCACCATTAGTAGTGCAAGCGTAGCCGAAAAGCCGCGCGTCGCAACAGCCAAGCGAGTGGTCTAAGACTGTGAGGAAAGGGAGTGGGTCGGACCCGGCAGGTTGCCGCCGGGTCACCAAAGATTAGTGAAGCTTGTCACCAACGTCGGCGATGGCCGCGTCGATCAGCTTGTTGGCCTGTGTCGCAGTCATCTGCTTGGCCAGAACCGCGTTGGCAGCTGAAACTGCCACGGTAATGGCCTGGTCACGGACTTCCTTGACCGCTGACGCCTCGGCCGAAGCGATCTGGTCCTGCGCGGCTGCCAGACGGCGGGCGATGGATTTCTCCAGATCAGCCTTTGCCTGTTCCGCCGCCAGCGCAGCATCGTCCTTGGCAGCTGCTACAATCGCATCTGCCTGGGTCTGCACTTCGCGCTGTTTGCGCTCGTACGAGGCCAGCAGGCTGCGCGCTTCTTCATGCAAAGCGCGGGCTTCGTCCAGCTCGGACTTGATGCCTTCGGCACGGTTGTCCAGCGCGCCACCGATCATGCCCGGAACCTTGAAATAGAACAGGACCGCGATGAAAACGATGAAGCCCAGGAAGACCACAAAGTCGGTGTTGGCCAGCGAGAAGAACGGACCTTTGGCCGCAAATGCCGGGCTGGCTGCGCCGAAGGTCAGGATAAGGGCAAGAGTGTTCCGCATGTCACTTATCCTTTCATCTGCGCGTCAACGGCACCGTCGATGGCTTTGGCATCTGCCTCGCCGCCCAGTGCGGTGACCAGTTCAGCTGCCGTATCCTTGGCAACCACTTGAATGCTTTCCAGCGCACCGGCACGGATATCGGCAATTGCCTTTTCCGATTCAGCCGCCTTTGCAGCGATTTCTGCATCCGCCTTGGCAATCGCGTCATCCAGACCAGCCTGGATTTCTGCACGTGCTTCGGCAGCGATACGCTGCGCTTCGGCACGGGCATCGGCCAGCGCCTTGTTATAGGCCTCTTCGGCCTCGACCGCCTTGGCCTTCAGATCTTCGGCCGCAGCCAGGTCATTTGTAATGGTCCCCTGACGTTCAGCCAGGATTGCCGCGATACGGGGCAGAGCCACGCGAGACAGGACCAGAAAGATGACGACCAGCGTGATGACCAGCCAGAAAATCTGGTTGGGGAACCAATCGAAGCAGAGCTGCGGCATCCCGATGGCAGAGCCATAGGAGTCGACGCACGAGCCGGCTACTTCTTCTGTAATGGGTTCAGTCGCCATGATATCCTCCGTCGGAAACTTGTCTTTACAACAGGTGGGCCGCTATGGCTTGGACCCACCTGCGCGTAAGGATCAGGTTCCGCAGATTATACGGCGAACATCAGCAGCAGCGAGACCAGGAATGCGAAGATCCCCAGGGCTTCTGCGAACGCGATACCGATGAACAGGGTTGCGGTCTGCGAAGCAGCCGCCGAAGGGTTGCGCAGGGCGCCGGCCAGGAAGTTGCCTGCAACGTTGCCCACCCCGATTGCGGCTGCGCCGGAACCGATTGCTGCCAGGCCTGCGCCGATGTGTGCGAGATCGCCTTCCATGATGTATCTCCTTACGAATTGGAAGTTTCGATGTTGGGTTATCGTTCCTGTGCTCAGGGCAGCGCCCTGATCAGTGATGCGGATGCAGAGCGTCCTTCAGGTAAACACAGGTCAGAATGGTGAAGACGTAGGCCTGAATGAAGGACACAAGGACCTCAAGGCCGTACATTGCGGTGATCGCCAGAACGGACACGGGCGAGATCGCGGCGATCGCGGCAAAGCCTGCGAAAACTTTGATAACTGCGTGGCCTGCCATGACGTTACCGGCAAGACGAATGGAGTGGCTGACCGGACGCACGAAATACGAGATCAGCTCGATGATCGCCAGGATCGGGCGCAGCGCCAGCGGGGCGCTCGAGACCCAGAACAGGCTCAGGAAACCAGCGCCGTTCTTGACAAAGCCCAGAACCGTCACGGTCAGGAACACAGCCAGCGCCAGCGGAATGGTTACCGCGAAATGCGATGTGGTGGTGAAAGACATGGGGATCATGCCCAGGAAGTTCGCGCAGACAATAAACATGAACAGGGTCATGACATAGGGGAAGTACTTGACGCCTTCCTTGCCGCAGATGTCTTCCAGCATCTTGTAGATAAAGCCGTAGGTCAGTTCAGCAACTGACTGCATACGGGTCGGGACAATGGCGCGCTTGGACGTGCTCAGCACCAGCAGACCAAAGACAGCGACGATGGCCAGGAAAAGCCACAGGGTCACGTTTGTGATCGTGAACATGCCGACTGCACCGTCACCGAACAACGGTTTAACGATGAACTGATCCATCGGGTGGAAAACCAGGCTGCTGCCTTCTGCTGCGGTGGTCTCAGTTGCCACGTTCAGTCCCTCTCGTCCTTCTCGGCAGCCGTCGCCGCCGCTTGTTTCTCTTGAACCTCTTTCGCGCTGCGGAGCATAACCTTCACGCCCGCGACAAGGCCCAGCAATGTGAACAGCACCAGAAAGATCGGGATCGTCCCGAGCAGGCTGTCCAGCCCGTATCCGATGCCAAATCCGATCCCCAGACCGGATACCATTTCGATGACCATCCTCCAGGCAAGTTCGCCCCCGGATATGTCACTGTCTGCGCGGGTCTCAGGCTTTTTGGCCTTTTTTGCCGCCTCGATCTTGGCCTCCAGCTGCGCCATACGCTGCTTTTGGTCATCATCGGTCACGGGCGTTTCCCTCGTACAGTCTTGGGTAGGGTGCTAAGGGTGAAGGCGTTCAGAGTCAACGCCGTTGAGCGCCCGAATTGACGCAGGTTAAATTATTGTTTTTTAATGGCTTAATGGAGTCATAGGGACTCATGATTGCGGCTCGCTTATAGCATCAGCCGCCAAAACCGCTGAATCCGCATATTCAACCAAATGGTTGACCAAACCCGGACGCTATGATTGAGCGAGAGCATGTCCAACGATCTCGACACCGTGTTCGCAGCCCTCGCCGACCCCACCCGCCGCACGATCCTTGCAATGTTGCTTGAGGATGATATGGCCGTCACCGACGTAGCCGAACCGTTCGAGATGTCGCTGGCCGCTATCTCAAAACATCTGGTCATCCTGACCAAGGCCGGGCTGATCTCGCAAGAAAAGCGCGGACGGGTGAAATGGTGCAAACTGGAACCCGACGCGCTGCGGGCGGCGTCGGTGTGGATGCAAGGGTTCGGTCAGTTCGAGCCGGTCAATCTGGACGCCTTCGAACGGTTCCTGGAAACCGAACTTCCGACAGCGGACGACGCCTGAGCCTATCTGACCACGAACACCGAAACCTTGGCGTGTTTGGCCAGATAACCGGCATGGCTGGAAAAGATGTGATCCGTGATCCGCGGGGCATGCGTTCCGACGACGATCAGGTCAGCCCCAACCTCTTCGGCCGCACGGGTCAGATCTCCATCCACCTCAGCTGCCACGTCAACCGAGTGGATATTGCGGGCTTCAACTTCGGCCCCACTCTGTTCTGCCAATTGATCCACGATGGTTTGCAACTCGGCGCTGATCGCTGCATCCGACTGCGTAACGTCGCCGGGCTGTGTCCCGGTCACGCTGACGAGGGTGATCTTGGCCTTTTGCCATTTCGCCATCTGGGCCGCGACATCCAACGCTTTTCGAATTTCCGGTGGCAGGTGAATATCCACCGGAATCATGATGTGACTGAACATGGTTTCCTCCTTCTCCTGACCGCGATTCTAGCGTATTCAGGAGCAGGCACCTTGATCTGCCTCACAAATTCGACCTTAAGGATTACCCTTCCTGACTGTACTCGACGCCGATCACCACGCCGGTGGCATCTGCCAGGCACAGCCATGGGGCTTGAGCGCCTGCAACCTCGACCGTCGTGATGGTCCCGGTCGGAACAGACTCGGTCGAAGTGGCTTTGACATCCGCCGCCTGGACGCCCGTCTCGGCCGAAACCAACGCTTCGCATGAGGCCTGAAGCGGCGTTTCAGACGCGCCCTGAGCGCAGGCTGACAAGGTCGCAGCGGCGACACCGAAAATGGCTGACCTCATTCTATCCTCCTGGTTGTTCTGATCGGCAGGGTGAAGGTTTATAGCGAAATAGCAAGCATCATTCGGATTGATGCGCAGCGCCAACAACGGGCCGGTCTTCGCTTTTGAGCAGCAGGACCAGTGCAGTCACGGTCAAAAGCACGCCCACCAGCACAAGGCTTGTCGGCGCAGGCCGTCCCAGTGCGATTTCCCACAAGATCACCCAAGTCGGGATGATGTAAGTGTATGCCATGACCTTGGCAGACGGCAGGCGCAGCGCTGCGAACTGCACCAGAACAAAGCTGGCCGCCGTGGCAAAGAACGACAAGTACAGCAGGCTGACCCAGACGATCAGCGGAAGGTTCGCCCAATCGGTGGCACGAATGTCTGACCAACCGACAATCGTCAGGATCACACAGCCCGCAACCAGCGTGCCGAAAGTGAATACGACGGCTGGTTCGCCCCTGTTCAGCTTGCGCACCATTGGGGTGTAGATCGCGTGGGCCATGCAGCCCCAGAAAAAGATGATCTCTCCGATCCCAATCTGAAAGGCATGAAAGGCCTGCCAATCGGCCCGAAAGATTACCCACATGGCTCCAGTCGCCCCCACCGTCAGGGCCAGCGCCATACGCGGAGTGGTGACTTGCCGCAACAGAACCCAGCCAGCAATGGCGGACATGACCGGCGTAAGCGTGAACACCGCAGAAGTGCTAACCGGATCAGCGGTCTTCAGGCCGTAGAACATCAGGACAAAATAGGTGGCGAACAATCCACCTAAGACGCCATACCGCCAAGGGGCCTGTACCGCGCTGCGTGGCAGGCCAATGGTCGCCAGCGCCGCGACACCGATGATAACCGCGGCGATCAGAAACCGACCGGCGGTTATCGCCAAAGGCGCGATCTGGTTGGCTACGATGGACCCGAGCGAGAAACTGCCCGCCACCAAAATCGAGAATGTGATCATGGCCAGATGGCCACGCGCCTGCGGTGTCACGAAAGCCAGCCCTTGGACTGTTCCTTGAGGAAGGAAAGGAAGGCCTGAACCTTTGTCGTTCGGTGAAGGTCCACATGGGTTACCAGCCACAGCTTGCCGGACCATTCGGGCAGTGGCTCCATAACTTCGACCAGTTCGGGGTCGCGCGACGCTTCCCACCGGGCCATAAAGCCGATCCCGGCCCCGGCCAACACCGCTTCTCGCATGCAGAAGTTGTTGGTGCAGCGAAAGGCGATAGCCTCAGCCGGTACAGTTTCGCGCAGCCACTTGGCGAACGGGGCCCGGCTGTTTTCATCGTCCGTGCTGACGAACAGATGATTGGGGAATTCTTCCAGGTTTGACGGCTTGCCGCGGCGCGCGATGTAGGACTTGCTGGCGAACAACCCGACTTCCTGAGGGATAAATGGCTGCACAACATTGTCGGGCTGATCCGGTGCGGCACCGGCGCGAATGGCCACATGCGCCTCGCCATATTCAAGGCGGAACAGGCGGTCGCCGGTCAGGTAGCGCACGATCAGGCCGGGATGCATCGTCTGGAATTCGGACAAGGCAGGCACGACCAGAGGCGCCAGCGACGCCAGCGAAGTCACCACCAACTCGCCCGAGACATCATCGCCGCGCCCTTTCATGCGGCCGACCAACTGATTGAACTGATCCTCGGTAGCCTGAGCAACACGCAACAAGTCTTCGCCAGCGTCGGTTGGGGTGTACCCGCGCGCATGGCGTTGGAACAGCTTGACACCCAGCCGCGCTTCAATCGCGTCGATATGGCGGATCACGGTGGCATGATGCACACCAAGAATCTCGGCCGCACCGCTGACAGTGCCCATCCGGGCCACCTGATAGGCCGTTTTGACTTCGTCCCAATTGTCCATCACCCAAACCCATTGTGCAAAATCCAACAATACCTGTTGGTATATCTGCGTTTCGTTCGCAGACACAACACTCATATTGGTTCCAGAAACAGAATCCCTGCAAAAATAGGAACCGCTGACATGACCAAAACCATTCTGCATATCGACGCTTCGGCCCGCCGCACCGGATCGGCCACTCGTGACCTGTCCAACCAGATTGTCGGGCATTTGGGCGCAGAGCGCATCATCCGCCGCGATCTGGCGAGCCCCCTGCCGCTGCTGACCGAAGACTGGATCAACGCCAACTTCACCCCTGCAGATCAGCGGGATGAGGTCCAGCGCGACCTGCTGGCCCTGTCCGATGAGCTAGTAGGCGAACTGCAAAAGGCGGATACGCTGGTGATTGGGCTGCCGATCTACAACTTTTCGGTGCCTGCCGCCTTCAAAGCCTGGATTGACCTCGTTGCCCGAGCCGGTCTGACCTTTGCTTATTCGGAAAACGGCCCCAAGGGTTTGCTGGAAGGCAAACGCGCAATCCTCGCCATCGCATCAGGTGGCACCGAAGTCGGGTCCGAAATCGACTTTGCCACCTACTATGCCAAGCATGTGTTGGGTTTCATCGGCATCCACAATGTTGACGTCGTGGCTGCTGACCGAATGGCGCTGGATGCAGAGGCCGCGCTGGCCAACGCGCAAAAGGCGGTATTGGAACTGGCCGCCTGATCCGGCTCTGGCCTTTACCTTTTGAAGCGTCCAGTCTGCACCCGAACCGAACTTGGCAGACTGGGCGTGTACTATGAAGAAAATCGGTATTCTGGGCGGCGTTGGCTGGGCCTCGACCGTGGACTACTACCGGGCCATTGCCGAAGGAGCCAGCCGACACTTCGCCGAGCGAGGTCATGGATCTCCTTTGCCGATCCCACCCATGACAATCGAATCCGTGACGCAGGCCAAGACCCGGGCTTTGCGTGGCAACGCCGGGGACGAGGCGAGTTGGGCCGGGTTTGACGCGGTCTTCCGCGAGGCGCTGTTGACACTGGAAAACGCCGGTTGCGACTTTGGCATCATCGCCTCCAACACTCCGCACGCGCGCCTGCACGCAATCCGGCAGGGCGTCACCATGCCCATTCTCAGTATTTTCGATGCCACTGCTGAGGCGACCGCATCCACCGGTGCCTCGACAGCGCTGGTTTTGGGAACGACCGTGACTATGCAAGCCAGCAACTACGCTGACCGCTTGGCCACCGACGGAATTGCCGCAAATGACCGCCTTCCTGAAGCTGAAATCACCGAAATGCAGGCCATGATCGATAGCGATTTCTATGGTGGAGCCTCAGACAATGCGCGAAAAAGGCTGCTGGCTTTTTGTGACAAGCACGCCAGCCCCGGGACAGCAATTCTGTTGGCCTGCACCGAACTGCCGCTGGCCTTCCCCGTTCATCTGGACGACCCCGTGTTCGAAGCGGACGGCCACCTGTTCGTCAACCCCTCCGCCGCCCATGTTTCAGCCGCACTGAAAGAGGCGTTGGTGGACTGATCACGGAAGCCAGGTGACCTCGCACCCGATCCGGTCAAAGAAGGCCATCAGGTCGTCGCGCGCAACAGCGACGGTTCGGTCGTTGACCAGCGGGTGCATATAGACGACGTCCGCCGTCTGAGCAGAGGCGTCCATGAAGAACCGCACGTTGTTCTGCACGCCGTTGATCATCGCCAAAGGGCTGACCGCACCGGGACGAATGCCCAGGTTCTGCAACAGCCGGTCTGCGGACCCGAAGGACAGATTGCCCACGCCCAGCTCGGCCCCTAACGCCTTGAGGTCGATCTCGCGGTTTTGTTCCAGCGTCACAAGATAGTTTCGCTTTTTCTTGTCGCGCAGGTATAGATTCTTCAGCCGCAGGGCGTTTTCGCCCGGCACCATGAACTGATCCTCAACCGCCTTTGACTCCTCCACCGTACGCAATGGAATGTGAGTATGCAGCCGATAGGACAGCCCCCAATCGTCCAGCTGCGCCAACAGCGCGTCAGAGCTGAGCGGCAGCGTGTCCTGAAAAGCGGATGATGCGTCCATGGGAACCTCCTGTTTGGCGCGCTCATCGCGCAACATGGCGGTGAATTCAAGCCACGACAGTGCCAGAATTCAGTGTTAGCGTGCCGCCATGAAAGTGACGCGCAATACACCCGACCAATTGATCCTGTCCAACGCACCGTGGTTCATCGGCATCTCGCTGGTCTTCTTCATCCTCGTCTTTGTCGGCGTCGGCCTGTTCATGGCCAGCGAAGGTGGCGAGGGCATTTTGTTCGGCATCTTCTTTGCCCTGTTCGGTGGCGGGATGGGGATCGGCGCATTCTGTGTCTTTGTGCGCCGCGTTCAGGTTATTCTGGACCGCAACAGCAATAGCATTGTGATCCGTCGCCAATCGGTCTTTGGATATGGCACGGTGGAACATGAGCTGTCGAACCTGTCCCATGCCGAGGTTGAAACCACCACCTCGCGCCGCGACAGGACCACGTCCAAGATGCATCGCCCCGTTCTGATCCTGGAAAAAGGCATGAGTGCGGGTCGCCACCCGATTGTCGAAGCTTATGTCAGCGGACATGGCGCGCAGCGGCTGGTGGATGCCGTCAATGACTGGCTACCCGCGCGCAAGGTTGACTCTGCCAGCCAATCGGCCTAAATCGCCGCAAACATCCGGAAGCGTCTGATCTTCCGGTCCCTTGAGTCGTTCAGGGATCGCCCCCCACCAGCGAGTTTCGCCCGTGGGGGCAATTGTGTATTTAACCGGTGTTTCCTACCTAGGAAGTGCCACCAGATAACCGGCTAAGGAGGCCGAAGGCATGTTTGAAAATCTATCCGAACGCCTCTCTGGCGTCTTTGATCGGCTGACGAAACAGGGTGCTCTGTCCGAAGAAGACGTCAAGACCGCCCTGCGTGAGGTTCGGGTTGCGCTGCTTGAGGCTGACGTCTCGCTGCCGGTTGCCCGCGAATTCGTTAAGAAGGTGCAGGATCAGGCCACCGGTCAGGCCGTGACCAAATCGGTCACGCCCGGTCAGCAGGTCGTCAAAATCGTACATGATGCACTGGTCGATGTGTTACGCGGCGAGGAAGATCCCGGTGCGCTAAAGATCGACAACCCACCCGCCCCGATCCTGATGGTTGGTCTGCAGGGCTCGGGTAAAACGACGACAACCGGTAAGCTCGCCAAACGTCTGAAAGAGAAAGAGGGCAAAAAGGTCCTGATGGCCTCGCTGGACGTCTATCGTCCGGCAGCGATGGATCAGCTGGCGGTGCTGGGCACTCAGGTCGGCGTCGATACGCTACCGATCGTTCCCGGCCAGAAACCCGTCGATATTGCCAAGCGCGCTAAACAGCAGGCGACGCTGGGTGGCTACGACGTCTACATGCTCGACACTGCGGGCCGTCTGCATATCGACGAAGTCCTGATGGACGAAGTCGAGCAGGTTCGCAACGCAGTCGATCCGCGTGAAACCCTGCTGGTGGTCGACGGCCTGACTGGTCAGGTCGCCGTTGAGGTCGCCGAGGAGTTTGACGCCAAGGTCGGCATCTCGGGCGTGGTTCTAACCCGGATGGACGGTGACGGGCGCGGTGGTGCGGCGCTGTCGATGCGCGCGGTCACCGGCAAGCCGATCCGCTTTGTCGGTCTGGGCGAGAAGATGGACGCGCTCGAAACCTTCGAGCCGGACCGGATCGCCGGTCGTATTCTGGGCATGGGCGACATCGTTGCTCTGGTCGAAAAAGCCCAGGAAACGATGGAGATGGAACAGACCGAGCGCATGATGAAGCGCATGGTCAAAGGTCAGTTCAACATGAACGACCTGAAGATGCAGCTGGAACAGATGATCCAGATGGGCGGCATGCAGGGCATGATGGGCATGATGCCGGGCATGGGCAAGATGGCCAAGCAGATGGATCAGGCCGGTCTGGACGACAAGATCCTGCGCCAGCAGATCGCCATGATCCAGTCGATGACCAAACGCGAACGCGCCAACCCGCAGTTGCTGCAAGCCAGCCGCAAGAAACGGATTGCCGCTGGTTCGGGGATGGAGGTCAGCGACCTCAACAAGCTGCTCAAGATGCACCGGCAGATGTCGGACATGATGAAAAAGATGGGCAAGATGGGCAAAGGCAAGATGCTGAAACAGGCCATGAAGGGCATGTTCGGCAAAGGCGGCCCCTCGCCCGAGGAAATGGCTGCAGGCATGGACCCCAAGGCGCTGGAACAGGCGGCAAAGGCGATGGGCGGCAAGATGCCCGGCATGCCCGGTATGGGCGGCGGCATGGCTTTGCCTCCGGGCCTCAGCGGGTTTGGCAAGAAGAAGTAACGTGGCTTTCGCCCCCTGCATATCCCAGCGCGCATGCGCCAAACCGGAGGTTCTGCAATGACCTTCCGGTTCGAAGCTGCGCCGAATGCTCAGGGGGCCGAACTGGCCGCTCGGGTGGCAAGTGCCGTCCCGACGCTGGAAACCGAGCGTCTTGTTCTGCGCGCGCCGCAATTGTCGGATTTCGACATCTACGCCCAGATCGTTGCCAGCCCGCGCGCTCGGTATCTGACGATCATGACGCGCGAGGATGCGTGGTATGACTTCGCGCAGATGGTCGCCATCTGGTCGCTGCGCGGCCATGGCATGTGGTCGGTCTGCGCCAAAGACAATGCACAGTTGCTGGGATTTGTAGTGCTCGGGTTCGAGCCCGAAGACCCCGAGCCAGAGCTCGGCTTCATTTTCACCGAAGCCGGTGAGGGACAGGGATACGCGTTTGAAGCCGCTTCTGCCGCGCGGGATTTTGCGTTCGACCAACTCGGCTGGGATACGCTCGCCAGCTTTGTTGTCAAAGGCAACGAACGCTCTGCTCGGTTGGCGGAACGGCTTGGCGCTTTTGTTGAACGCGAAATTGCAGAAGAGGATGGCGTTACTCTGGTCTATCGCCACTTCTCATCCGACGGCGACGGCGGGATGGAGGCATACGCATGACCTCGTACACCATTCCTACCGTTGAAACCGAAAACCTGATCCTGCGCGCTCCGCATGAAGACGACCTGCCTGCGATGACGGCTTTCTTTGCGTCCGAGCGCAGCCAAATGGTCGGCGGCCCAAAAACTCCGCTCGAAGCCTGGCGGTCTCTGCTGGGCCGGTTCGGTCATTGGGCGATCATGGGCTATGGCGGGTGGCACATCGTCGAAAAGGCCAGCGGAGCTTTCGCAGGCTGGACGGGGATCATTAACGCGCCGGGCTGGGACGAACCCGAATTGGGATGGGTTGTGTTCGAAGGGTTTGAAGGCAAAAGCATCGCCTTCGAAGCGGCAACCACGGCCCGCGCGTATGCCGCCCAGCATCAGGGTATCAATGCCCCGATTTCATACATCGCCCACAACAACGACCGCTCGCGTGCGCTGGCCGAACGGCTTGGTGCAACCTATGAGCGCGAAGGCGAAGCCGTGGGCACAAGCTGTCAGGTCTGGCGGCATCCGAAACTTGAACTCACTGATCCTGCTTTGACCACCGAAAGGACCGGCCAATGAACAACCCCGTCACACGGGCTGCGACGTTGCTGAAAGAGCATCGTGAAAGCATCGACCGGCTGGACGCGATCCTCGTCTATACCCTGGGCGAACGGTTCAAGCACACACAGGCCGTTGGCAAGCTCAAGGCCGAACACGACCTTCCCCCGTCCGATCCCTCGCGCGAGGCAGCGCAGATCGCACGGCTTGAAGACCTGGCGGAAAAGGCCGATCTGGACCCCGATTTCGCCAAGGCTTTCCTGAATTTCATCATTCAGGAAGTCATCCGACACCACAAGAAACACCAGAACTAAACCGGTGAACTACCGGATACGCCATTCAAAGGAGATACCACCATGGCAATGAAAATTCGTCTCGCCCGCGGCGGCTCGAAAAAGCGTCCCTTCTACCGCATCGTGGCTGCTGACAGCCGCATGCCGCGCGACGGCCGTTTCATCGAGAAACTGGGCACCTACAATCCGCTGCTGCCGAAAGACAGCGAAGAGCGCGTGAAAATGAACATGGAGCGCGTTCAGTATTGGCTGGACCAGGGCGCCCAGCCCACCGACCGTATTGCACGCATGCTGGAAGCAGCAGGCACCCGCGAAAAAGCCGAGCGCAACAACCCCAACAAGGGTACCCCGGGCAAGAAAGCTCAGGAACGCGCTGAAGAGAAAGCTGCAAAAGCTGCTGAAGCGGCCGAAGCTGCAGCTGCACCGGCTGAAGAAGCTGCGGCAGAAGAATAAGCAGGCGGTCGCGTGCAGGATCAGACTTTCACCGACGATTTTCGCACGCAGTTCGAACTGCTGATGCGGCTCCGGCGCGATGTGCGCCGGTTCCGAACAGACCCAGTGGACGAGGCGGTGCTGATGCGCTGCCTCGACACGTTTCGACTGGCCCCCTCTGTGGGGCTCAGCGAACCCTGGCGCGTTGTTCGCGTTGAAAGCGAAGCGGCACGCGCTGCGGCGCTGAAGAATTTCCAAAACGCCAATGAACAGGCCCTGGCAGGCTATTCCGGCGACAAGGCGCTGAAATACAGCCGCCTGAAACTGTCCGGCATGCAGGAAGCGCCCGTCCAACTGGCTGTGTTCTCGGACGAGAGCACAAACAAAGGCCTTGGCCTGGGTGCGGGCACGATGCCTGAAATGCGTCGCTATTCGGTCGTCGCCGCGATCACCTTGTTCTGGCTGGCCCTGAGGGCCGAAGGGCTTGGCCTGGGTTGGGTTTCGATCCTGGATCCCGAACAGATGAAACGCGACTTGGATGTACCGGACGATTGGTCTCTAGTCGGTTACTACTGCGTGGGCTGGCCCGAAGAGATGTCGGAACGACCCGAGCTTGAGCGCGCAGGCTGGGAAAAGCGCAACGCGCGTTTGCATCTGGAAACACGATAAAACCAGATGTTTGGACTGATACGACTTCCCATCCTTTTGCTGATCGCATTTATTGTCGGAGTGTTTTTTGAACGCTCGAACCAGCGCGAGGCGTGCGCCGCGCGCGGCGACTGGCAAGATGGGCTATGTGTGACGACGGAAGGGCCAAATGACTGATCTGATCTGCGTGGGCACCCTTGCCGGGTCATACGGCGTGCGTGGGGAAGTGCGGTTGAAAAGCTATTGCGCCACCCCCGAAGACATCGAAGCCTATTCGCCGCTGACTGATGAGCACGGCAAGGAACGCTATCCGCTGGTTCTTACCAAGGCGATCAAGAACGGTTTTGCCGCCCGTCTGGGCGGTGTTGAGACCAAGGAACAGGCCGACGAGCTGAAGGGCCTGCGCCTGTTTGCCCGGCGTGACCAGCTGCCGTCTTTGCCGGACGATGAATTCTACCACACCGATCTGATCGGGCTTGAGGTTTATGACACAGGCGGTGCATTGCTGGGCCGGGTTAAGTCGGTCCAGAACCACGGCGCCGCGGACCTGCTGGAACTGCATGGGCCGGGCTTGAAAGCCACCGTATTACTGCCTTTTACGCTGGAGGCTGTCCCTACGGTCGACCTGGACAAAGGCCGCATTATCGCGGACCCGCCCGAAGGGCTTATCTGATGCGGCGCGTTCTGCTGCATTTGGGATTTCACAAGACCGGGACCACAGCGGCACAGTCGTTTCTATATGAAAACCGCGAGCTGATCTGGCCGCACTTTGCCCTGATGTTGCCCTACAAGACGCGCAAGCTTGGCTTGTCGAATGCCGCTACACGGCACTCCATCTACGGCACGCTTGGCACGTTGTCCGATTTCAGCACGCAACTGCGGGATTATCTGGCCACACGAAATTTTGGCACACGGCGCGGTCTGATCCTGAGCGAAGAGAATTTCAGTGGCCTGCGCCCCAGCCGAAACATCGACCAAGGCTATGCAGCAGCACCGGATCTGGCCGCCTGTGTCGTTGATGCCATTCGGGACCGGTTCGCAGGTCAGGAGGTCGACATCACGATCTACCTGTCCCTGCGCCAGCGCGGTTCCTGGCTGCGAAGCCTTTGGGCGCATGACCTTGAAAGAACGCGCGAGGTCCAGGATTTTGAGGCGTTCCGCGCGAACATGGATCACCTACCTTCGCTTGAGGACACCGTTGAAGACATCCGAAAAAAGCTGCCCTCGGTCAGTGTCACCGAAGACTGGCTGGAAGAGATGCAGTTGCGCCGCTTTGGCTCTGGTACGCCCTTTGCCGACTTCCTGAACTTGCCCCAGGAAAAGGCCAGACAGTTGGTGCCGCCCACTAAGATCAACACGCGCCTGCCAGAAGATGTGCTGGCCGAGTTGCTGAATCTAAACCGATCCCGACTGGACGAAGCCGCTCTGACCCGGCAAAAGGCCGACATTATTGAACAGGCAAAAAACGCAATGGTCGGCACGACATGACAGACAAGCCAGGTAAATCTCACGGACGCAAAGCAATTCGGCCCACGCTCAAGCCGCGCGAATTACTGACCCCGACCCCAGATTTGCACGGGGTCTGGAAGGCCAAGATCATCACCCTGTTTCCCTCGGCCTTTCCCGGGGTTCTAGGCGAAAGCCTGACCGGGAAAGCCCTGCAAGAGGGGTTGTGGCAGTTGGAAACCGTGGACTTGCGCCAGTTCGGCGTGGGCAAGCATCGCAATGTCGACGATACGCCTGCAGGCGGCGGCGCAGGCATGGTGCTGCGCGCCGATGTGTTGGGCGAAGCCATCGAACACACAATGGCCGGCATTCAGGGTAATTGGCCGCTGATCTACCTAAGCCCGCGCGGTCGACGGATGGACCAACGCATGATGCAGAACCTCGCGCGCTGCGATGGGATGACGCTGCTCTGCGGCCGCTTCGAAGGTGTCGATGAGCGTGTGCTGGAGCATTATGGCGTTCAGGAAGTCAGCTTGGGCGACTTCGTGATGACCGGCGGCGAAATCGCGGCGCAGGCCCTGATCGACGCGACCGTAAGGTTGATCCCCGGCGTCCTGGGCAATCAGGCCTCGGCGGAAGAAGAGAGCTTTTCGTCTGGCCTGTTGGAACACCCGCAATACACTCGACCGGCGGAATGGAAAGGGCGTCCGATCCCAGATATCCTGATGTCCGGCCACCATGGCCGTATAGCCGAATGGCGACATCAAATGTCCGAGCAGATCACCCGTGAACGGCGTCCGGACCTTTGGGACAGCTACCGGAAAAAAACCGACAGCGACTAACCCCCCGCCTTCCAACGTGCCCAAATCTCGGGCGGGCCGTTGAACGTGTTGATGTCCACTTTGCCCTGAACGCCCGGTACCAGGCCGGTGCCCGTGTATTGCCAGAATCGCCAAACGGCCTTCGGGTAGACATTGCGCGGGTGCCCGGCGACCGAGCGCAGCCAGAACTCTGTCTTGGGTAGGCGGCCGATATCCGTGTCACCGTAGAAATCCACGGTCGTGTAGACTATTGGACGGCGGCCATAATGACGCTCAAGAATGTTCAGGAAACGCTGAGCCTCGGCGCGAACCGTCGCGCCATCTGGTCGTATGGTGCATGTCTTGGAATGCGGCGTCCACTCCATGTCAAGCACGTGCGGCAGGTCCGCGCCTTTCGGCACGTTCTCGATGAACCATTTGGCCTGTTCATGTGCTGGGCGACAGAAATAGTAGTAGTGATAAGCACCCCAGGGCACTCCCGCTGTCTGCGCGCCGGTGCGGTGGTCATCGAACATCGGGTCGGCGACATCCCCGCCTTCGGTCGCTTTGATAAACACGAAGCTGACCCCAGACGCCTTGGCCCTGCGCCAGTCGATCGGCCCCTGCCAGCGTGAAACGTCCAGCCCATGCACCGGGTAGTGACCGGGATGCCGCCCCTCCCACGGATGCGGGTCCGCATCGCCGAACTTGGGGAAGATAACTGAGGGCGAGGTAGTGCTGAGAAATGCCTTCGCCTCAACCTGCTGTGGTGGAGGGCTGCTTCGACCGCAAGACAGGGTCGCAAAGGCCATAACAGCCAGCATCAAAGCTGTACGCATGGTAAGGTCCTGTTCTAAATTTCTGCTCTTGTAATTCCCTTCAGAATGCCTGATCCGCGCCACAAGGCAACGGTGTTGTCTTTGGGTGGCGAAATCCCACCGGCGAAACCCCGAATTTTATGGCGATTCAGGCTTGATCCCTGCGCACAAAGCCCGTAAAGCAGCGCAATCCGGTGCCGCGACATGCGACTCCGGTGTATTGGTTTGAAATATGTCGTGACGCCCGGCTTTCTTCGGCCCCGGCGCGGCAGCGCAGACCAGACATAAGGAACATTCGATCTGACCTCTGGCGGGCTGTACGCAGGACCCGGTGAAGACCAAGAGCTCTCAGCCCGTGCTTAACTTCGTGGACCAACCACGAGCAGATAGGAGTAACTGCGATGGACCTGATCGCACAGCTTGAGGCGGAACAGATTGCCGCCCTGGGGAAAGACATCCCCGATTTCAAAGCCGGTGACACCATCCGTGTCGGCTTTAAAGTGACCGAAGGGTCGCGTACCCGTGTGCAGAACTACGAAGGCGTCTGCATCGCGCGCAAAGGTGGCAGCGGCATCGCCGGTTCGTTCACCGTCCGCAAGATTTCGTTTGGCGAAGGTGTGGAGCGTGTGTTCCCGCTGCATTCGACCAACATCGACAGCATCACCGTTGTCCGCCGTGGCCGCGTCCGTCGCGCCAAACTGTACTACCTGCGCTCGCGCCGTGGTAAATCCGCGCGTATCGCAGAGGTTACCAACTACAAGCCCAAGGCTGGCGCCGAGGCGTAAGGAGCGGAAAGATGAAAAAAGACATCCATCCCGATTATCACGTCATCAACGTCAAAATGACCGATGGCACCGTGGTTCAGATGAAATCCACCTGGGGCGCCGAGGGCGACCAACTGGCTCTGGAAATCGACCCCTCCTCGCACCCCGCGTGGACCGGTGGTTCGTCGCGCCTGATGGACGCCGGCGGCCGCGTGTCGAAGTTCAAGAAGAAATACGAAGGTCTGGGCTTCTAAGCCTGACCGGGTTGAATTGCAAAAGGCCGTCCCTTGGGGCGGCCTTTTTCGTTTTTGGACCGTCGACACCAATAGCGAGCCAGCAAAATTTCACCCGGCGTCAGGGATGATTTCGAGGGACGGCGAAAGATGCTAAACTGAGCGGTGATTGTCCAACTCAGCCGTCGGAGGCCCCGGAACATGCCCCAGTACAATGACATGATCGAACTGTCGGTTGAGGATATGGACCTGATCGAAACAGCGCTGCGTGGTTCGGTTGCAACCCTGTCGCAAGCCGCGCTGCAAGAAGGCGATGCCGGCAAGGCCGAACGCGAGGACACACTGCGGCGAATTCACGATCTTTTGGGCAAGCTTCACGATCAAAAGGTCTTCTATCGCCCCAAAGACAAGGTGTACCTGGGAGGCTAACGGCCTTCAGCTTTGCGGCCCGCGTGTCAGATCAACCGCGCTGTGGACAGGTGGCACTGGCCCTCGCAGCAACATGAAAGCCAGTCCCATACCAGCAAGTGCCGCAATAGCGGCCATCAACATTGCACTATCAAAGGCATTGTCCTGCACGTCACGCAGAGCCTTGGCCAGTGTCATGCTGGTCTCAGGGTCCATAGCCGCGATCAATTGCTGAATCTGGCTGGGCGTTCCGTGGGTCAGCGCGTGGGCCAAATCCTCACGCTGGGTTGAACCTGCGGGCAGAGCCGCGATGACCTCGGACAGCCCTCGGCGAGTGGTGATCGCCTCGGCCAGACCACCCACCACGGCACCCAAGGTAGCGCCGAAATAGAGACAAGCGTTGATCACACCGGACCCCTGCCCTACATGCTCTTCCGGCAGCAGGCGCAGGCCCAGACGGGGCAGCAGCGAGAAGCAGATCCCCAACCCGATGCCGACGATCACCAGTTTCCACCAGATTTCGGCATATTGCGTCGTATTCGTTGTTGTCATCAGCAACAGGAACCCACAGGCCATTGCCCCCAGCCCAATCGCGATGGGCCACTGAAAGCTGTAGGGTGCCAGGAAACGTGGCGCAGTGACCGACACGACGAACATGCTGAGGCTAAGCGGCATGATCGCGAGCCCTGCGCCGATTGGCGAATACCCAAAGGCATCCGGTGATTGGACGAAAGTATTGAAATAGACAAAGAAGCAAAACAGCGTGAAGCCGGTGAAGAACATGCCAGCGGCCGCCATGAAATAGCGCGGGTGCTTGAAGTAGCGCAGCTCGATCAATGGATCGTCGCTGCGCCGGGAGACGATGACAAGGATGATCGTTGCCAGCGCAGCAACGGCCAGCGGCACCAGGGTCAGAGGCGTCGCCCATCCGCTGCTTTCACCATTGCTAAGGGCAAAGGATAACGGCCCCAGAAAAAACAACACGGCAAAGGCCCCCGGATAGTCAAACTTTGCACCGGCCAGGCGCGTGTCCGGCACATAGCCCCGTTTGCTAACGGTCAGACCGATAACGAAAGCAGCGACGAGTAGAACAAGGTCCGTCGCAAAGACGGCCCGCCAGCTGATGTAATGCGCAAAGGCCCCTCCGACGATGGGTCCAACCCCGATGGCAAGCCCGACGATTGCGCCCCATGCCCCTGTGACGCTTGCGCGTTGTTCCTCGGGCGTGGCGGCGGTCAGCAAAGATAGCGACGTCCCGAACAGGGCAGCAGCCCCTGCTCCCTGCGCACCGCGACCGAACAACAACATTGCGCCGTCTTGCGCAAACAGGACCGAAGTAGAGCCGATGGCAAAGACGATCATGCCGAAGAAAAAGACACCCATCTTGCCGGTGATGTCACCCAGACGGCTGACGATGGTCACCAACGAAGCGCTGGCCACCGTATAAGACGCCATCACCCATTGCAGGCCGGATGGGGTCAAATCGAACTCGGATTTCAGATTGGGCAGAATGGTCGCCACGGCGGTGGTGTTGAAGCCGACAACCATCATGCAGATGGCCGTCATCGCCAATACAACGCGGGCACCGCCCTGGTGAACCGGATCAGCAGACGGCTTTTCGGTCATAACACCACCCTAAAACTGTTGATCTTTAATGCAATTATTCAGCAGTTTAGCGATTTTTTTCGCTGCGCATAGGGTGCGGCTCAGATCCAATAGGACAACGCAATCGGCAGGACGAGGATCGTGGCCAAAGTCGATACAAGGATAAAGCCCGCAACATCCGGTCCGTATTCAGGCACATGCTGGTCGATGAACAAATACGTCGCCACCGAAGACGGCATCAGGCAACACAGGATCACCGCGCCACGTTCCGCCCCAGTGAACCCGAACGACCACACCAGCGCACTGGCGATGGTAACTGCCATGACCAGATGAAGAACTGTCAGCAGCACCGCCCGACCAAGGCTTTTGATCTGCAAAGTCGCCAGCGTATGGCCCAGCGTCAGCAGCATCAGCGGGATCGACAAACCGCCCAGGATGTCGAAGGATTTAGCCACTGGCTGCGGCAAGCTATACCCCGTCGCCATCAAGATCAGCGAGATGACCACTGCATAAATGATCGGGGACATGGCCAGTTTCCGGGGCGAGAACTCACCCGCAGGAATCCACATACCCACTGTAAAGATGCTAATCAGCACAACAACGACAAAACCCATCGTGTAGGCCATGCCCGCGTCGCCCAGCGCAAGCAACGTGATCGGCAAGCCGATATTACCGACATTCCCGTGCATCAGCGGTGTCAGAAAAGCACGAATAGGCAGGCGCATTGCCTTCAGCACAACAAAACCCAATACGCCGAACCCCGTAATGGCCAATGCCGCCGCCGCCATAACGTCCATAAAGGTACTTACCGCAATTTTGGTCGTGGAAAGATGCGAGATGATAAGCGTGGGGTACCCGACCCGTGAGACAATGCCCCCTATAACCTTGTTGTCAAACGGCGCTTTGATAACGGCCAGGGCATAGCCGATCCCGGCACAAATCAGCACCGGCAGAACCACGTTAAAAACGTTCAGAAACAAATGGTCCAACCGGTTCCCCTGTAGCAAAACCCTGATTTGGACAGTGAAACAGGCCGGCAGCTTTGGCAAGCACTGGGCCTAACCAACGCACCCGATTGAGTTTTCCGGATTAGAGCCTGATATTGCCCTGTCATGGCGCTTGGGGTTCTTCCCTTCCCGGCCTCTACAACATATAGTGGTGCGTAACAACGTGTGGTTAAGCACGGCGGGACACGGGAATACAGGCATGGCACATATCATCGTGGTGGGGAACGAGAAGGGCGGCGCAGGCAAATCGACCGTGTCGATGCATGTAGCCACGGCACTGGCGCGTTTGGGTCACAAAGTCAGCACGCTGGACCTGGACCTGCGGCAGCGCAGCCTTGGTCGGTACTTCGAAAACCGTATGAACTTTCTGAAGAACTCGGACCTTACGCTGCCCAGCCCGCGCCACCATGATCTGCCCGAGATTGACGCGACCAAGCTGAAGCCGGGCGAGAACATTTATGACCACCGCCTGTCCGCCGCCGTGTCCGAACTGGAAAGTGACAGCGACTTTATCCTGATCGACTGTCCCGGCTCGCACACCCGCCTCAGCCAGGTGGCGCATTCGCTGGCCGATACGCTGGTCACGCCACTGAACGACAGCTTCATCGATTTTGACCTGTTGGCGCGCATCGACTCGAAGGGTGAAAAAATCCTGGGGCCGTCGGTCTATTCCGAAATGGTCTGGAACGCGCGGCAGTTGCGCGCGCAGGCCGGGTTAAAACCCATCGACTGGGTCGTGGTCCGCAACCGCGTCGGTACTCAGCGCATGGTCAACAAGGAAAAGATGCAGCGCGCGATCGAAATGCTTTCGCAGCGGATCGGGTTCCGCATCGCTTCGGGCTTTTCCGAACGTGTTATCTTTCGCGAACTGTTCCCGCGCGGACTGACCCTGCTGGACCTCAAGGACATCGGGGTCAAACAGCTCAACATCTCGAACATCGCCGCCCGGCAAGAGCTGCGCGACATGATGAAAGAGCTGAACCTACCGGGCGTCGAAATCGACTTCTGAGGCATCAGCCCCGGATAACTGTCACTCAGCCGGTTGGTACACCGTGAACAGCTCTTTTGGCTCAGCTACTCCGCGCAGCATATAGCGCCCGACCGAGATCAGATCGGCAGACGCGCAAGGCTGTGCAGCCTTAGCCACATCATCCGAGATCAGGATACGCTGCCCCAGCGACCTATGCATTCCGGCTATCCGAGCAGTCTGGTTCACCGTCGGTCCAATAACCGTAAAATCCAAGCGGCTTTCAGACCCGATATTGCCATACAAAATCTCTCCCGCATGCAACGCCAATGTGAAATTTGACACTGGCAGGCCTTCGGCCTCGCGTTTGGCATTCAGCTTGGCCATACCTTCTTGCAGGTCGGCAACTGCGGCCAACGCCGCACGCGCATCAGCGTCGATCTCTCCCACATCAAACATGGCGATCAACCCGTCCCCCATGAACTTGAGAATGTTGCCATCGTTTTGGTGAACAGAATGAACCGCCACGGCCAGGTAATCGTTCAGCATGTCGATTAGCGCATTGCCCGGCAATTCCTCGGAAAGGCTGGTGAAGTCCTCAAGGTCAAAATTCAGAATCACTGCATCAATCTGCTGCAAAGAACCGCGCCGGATTTCACCGGACAGAACCCTGCGCCCGGCATCGCGGCCCAGATAGACCCGCATCAGGTCTTTCGAGACACGCGCGTCCGAGGCCGCCTTGAGCGCCAGCCCAAGATGGGGCATCGCCGCGTTGATCAATGCCAGGTCGTCTTCGTGAAACCCTTTGGGCGCATTTGACGCCCAGGACAACAGCACTCCGTTCACCACTTTGTCCGTTGAGGCAACGCCGATATGGGTCGGGCTGTTGAACGAAACACCGGTCGCATAATACTCGGTCGCACCGTGTTCCCGCAGTTCATTCAGCAGGGGATACTTGCTGGGTTCGTTCTGATCGACCAACCGTTCGTGCACAACGCTGAGCCCTTCATTCAGGACAGCATACAAGGGGCTCGCGCGCCAGTGGTCGCTGGGTACTTCGGAATACTCGAACTTCTGATGCTCTCCGCCCTTGCCTTGATACCAGCTATAGCCAGTTCCGCCATACACCGGATGCAGCGTCGATTGCGCCGCGTGAAACCGCATGAGCGGAACGCCCAAATCCACCAGCCGGTTGCAATACCCGTCCAGCAGTTCTTCTTTTTGTAATCCTTCAAGCCCGCGCGCGACCAGCCAGTTGATAAGGTCGCTTGATTTTTTCGCCACGTTGTCCGAGGTCGTCATATGGTGTCCCGTTTTTGTTCTGCTGTTCATCTGGGAACGCGGGCAGAGAATTACCAGTGCCTAATCCATATGCGCCAGCCGCCGAAGCATTTTGCGCAACAGGTCCGTTTCCTCTTCAGAAAACAAGCCCGCAAGCTTTGCGTCATAAGCCTGTGCGACCTTGCGTAGATCGCGATATGCCGCCTGACCGGCTGATGTCAATGCCAGCCGCTCGACCCGGCGGTCTGCGTCGTCGCGCGAACGAACCAGAAATCTGCGCTCTTCCAGTTTTGAGACCGAACGGCTTATCTTGGTTTTGTGGATCCGGGCGCGCAGACCAATCTCTTTTGCGGTCATCTCGCCGTAGTTGCCCAAGTGGAACAGCACCCGCCACTCGGTCCGCAGCATCCCATACCGATCCTTGTAGACCTGCTGAAACTCCAACGAGCTTTCTTCGGCGGCCCGGTTCAGCAAGTAGGGCAGAAAATCTTGCGGATCAAACTCATCTTTTTTGTCGGAAACGTCTTGTGTCATCCTTGTTAGTTACAAAATCAACTATTATCCGACAAGCAGCAAACGGAGGAATACGGAATGAATCGTCAGACCGATCCGCATAAATTGACCCAGGCCAGCACGCCTGTCGGCACGCACGCGGGCTATATGCCCGGATTTGGAAATGATTTTGAGACCGAGGCCCTGCCCGGCGCGTTGCCTCAGGGCATGAACAGCCCACAGCGCTGCAACTATGGCCTGTATGGTGAACAGCTGAGCGGCACAGCCTTTACTGCCAACCCGCCCGAACGCACTTGGTGCTATCGCATTCGCCCTTCGGTTAAGCACTCGCACCGCTACGAAAAAATCGACCTTCCCTATTGGAGATCCGCCCCGTGCGTAGATCCCGACGTAATCAGTTTGGGCCAGTACCGCTGGGACGCTGTGCCTCATTCTGATAAGGGGCTGACCTGGTTGACCGGTATGCGCACAATGACAACGGCGGGCGACGTGAACACACAGGTGGGAATGGCAAGCCACATCTATCTGGTTACCGAGTCGATGGTGGATGACTATTTCTTCTCGGCCGACTCCGAGATGCTGGTGGTGCCACAGGAAGGCCGCCTGCGGTTTGCGACCGAGTTGGGCATCATCGATGTTGAACCGAAAGAGATCGCGATCCTCCCGCGGGGTCTGGTCTACCGGGTCGAAGTTCTTGAAGGTCCCGCCCGCGGTTTCGTCTGCGAAAACTACGGTCAGAAATTTGAACTGCCGGGCCGCGGCCCGATCGGGGCAAATTGCATGGCCAACCCACGCGACTTCAAGGCGCCGGTGGCAGCGTTCGAGGACCGTGAGGTGCCGTCGACCGTTACCGTCAAGTGGTGCGGGCAGTTCCACACGACGAAGATCGACCAAAGCCCGCTGGACGTGGTGGCGTGGCACGGCAACTACGCGCCCTACAAATACGACCTGCGCACCTACTGCCCGGTCGGCGCGATCCTGTTCGACCACCCGGACCCGTCGATCTTTACCGTACTGACGGCCCCCTCAGGCCAACCCGGCGCCGCCAATATCGACTTTGTCCTGTTCCGCGAACGCTGGATGGTGGCCGAGGATACCTTCCGACCGCCGTGGTATCACAAGAACATCATGTCCGAGCTGATGGGCAACATCTACGGCCAGTATGATGCGAAACCGCAGGGCTTTGTTCCCGGCGGGATGAGCCTGCACAACATGATGCTGCCTCATGGCCCCGATCGCGAGGCGTTCGACAAGGCCTCGAACGCGAACCTCGGGCCGGACAAGCTGGACAACACCATGTCCTTCATGTTCGAAACCCGGTTCCCGCAGCATCTGACCGCGTTTGCAGCCAACGAAGCGCCTTTGCAGGACGATTACATTGACTGCTGGACGTCTCTTGAGAAAAAGTTCGACGGAACTCCGGGTAAAAAGTGAGGACTAGATGAGCTTTGATATCTGGTTAACCTATGTGGCCACGGTCCTGCTGCTGATGAGTACGCCGGGGCCCAGCCAGTTGCTGATGCTGTCCAATTCCGCGACCAATGGCCTAGGCCGGGGGATTTTCACAGCTGCCGGGGACCTCACGGCCAATCTGTTGCAGATGCTGGCCGCAGGCCTAGGACTGGCCGCAATCATTGCCACCTCGGGCACCGCGCTGGCCGTGATCAAATGGCTGGGCGTAGCCTATCTGGTATATCTTGGGGTGAAGATGATCATCAAAGCCGACCGGAAAGAGGCGCACACAGCCCCACTCGCCAGTCGCAAGTCGCTTTGGATGCAGGGTTTCATCACCTCTGCCGCCAACCCAAAGGCGGTGGTGTTCTTCGCCGCCCTGTTCCCGCTGTTCATTGATGGCGCGCTGCCGTTCTGGCCGCAATTCGCTGTCCTCTCGGTCACCTACCTGACGCTCGACGGGTTGTTCCTGACAGCCTATGGCGGCAGCGCCAGTTGGCTGGCCACGCGGCTGAAAGGCTCTGCCCGGCTGTGGCTAGACCGCGCCGGCGGTGGGTTCATGATTCTGGCCGCAATCCTGCTGGGGCTGAAGTCCCTGCGGGATGCCCAATAACTCAAAAGTATAAGGATCACAGATGTCTCTGATGAAATCCTGGGTGGCCTCGGCCAACGATGCCGACCACCCGTTTCCCCTAAACAACCTTCCTTACGGAGTCTTTTCGACCGAAGGCGAAGACCCACGATGCGGTGTCGCGATCGGCGACATGATCCTGGACGTCACCGCAGCCGAAGCCGAGGGCCTGATCGCGCTGGCGGATGAGCCGCTGTTCGACCTGCCCTTCTGGAACCCGCTGATGGAAGAAGGCCCTGCCGTTTGGGCCGCCCTACGCAACCGGCTGACCGCTCTGCTGGCCGAAGGATCAGAGGAGCAGGCTCAGGTCGAGCCACTGCTGGTCGCGCAGAGCGATGCCGAAATGCACATGCCATTCGCTGTCAGCGAATACACCGATTTCTACGCTGGCCGACATCACGCCCAGAACGTGGGCACCATGTTCCGTGGGCCGGAAAACGCCCTGCCCCCGAACTGGCTGCACATCCCCATTGGCTACAACGGCCGCGCTTCGTCCGTTGTCGTCTCGGGCACGGATATTCGCCGCCCGTGGGGCCAGCTCAAATCTCCCGATCAGGACCTTCCCGCCTTTCTGCCCAGCCGTCGTTTCGACATCGAGCTGGAAATGGGCGCGATCGTCGGCACACCGTCGGATGGTCCGATCACCGTGCAAGAGGCGGATGACCACATCTTCGGTTATGTGTTGCTGAACGACTGGTCCGCACGCGACATTCAAGCCTGGGAATACCAGCCTCTGGGACCGTTTCAGGCCAAGGCCACCGCCACCTCGATCAGCCCGTGGATCGTGACCAAGGCTGCGCTGGAGCCATTCCGCTGTGACACTCCCGCACGTGAATTCGAGCTGCTGGATCACCTCAAGGATTGCGGACCGATGCTGTATGACATCGATCTGGAAGTCACGATGGCCCCGGACGGCAAGGACGCCACGACTATCGCTCGGACCAACTACAAAGAGATGTACTATTCCGCGGCGCAACAGCTGGCCCATCACGCGACGTCGGGATGCCCGATGAATACCGGCGATCTGCTGGGATCGGGCACCATCTCGGGCCCAACCAAACCCGAGCGCGGCTCGCTGCTGGAGCTCAGCTGGGGTGGGAAGGAACCGCTGACACTAGATACCGGCGAGACCCGCAACTTTATCGAGAACGGCGACACTCTGACCCTGAAGGGCCGCGCCCGCGGCGATGGGTACACGATCGGCTTTGGTGATTGTACAGGCACCGTTCTGGCCGCACTCGAAGACCCGTTCAAGCGGTGAAGAAAATGAGCCAGCGCGCAACATATGTTGGCTACATCGCAATGAGCCTGGACGGGTTCATTGCCGATGAGGCGGGCAGCGTCGATTGGCTCAACACCTTTAACGATAGCCTCGCCTCCGACGGGGGCGATGGCGGCTATGGTGAGTTTATCAGTGAGATCGACGCCCTGATCATGGGCAGAACCACCTACGAGCAAGTGCTTGGCTGGGGCTGGCCTTACGAGAGCCGCACTGGTTACGTGCTGACGCGGAAAACGGGTTACTCGGGCGAGCATGTAGCCGCTGCGGGTGACATCAATACGCTGCGCCGTGCCATCGAAGACGCGGGGCACCGGCGCGTCTGGGTAATGGGCGGGGGCGAAACGCAACGCGCGGCACTGGATGCGGGCATGTTCGACACCCTGCGTGTGTTCGTTATGCCTACGCTTTTGGGACGCGGATTGCCCTGCTTTGCACCGGGGCGGCAGCACTATCTGGAACTGACGGACATTACACGACAACCCGGCGGCATCTTGCAGATCGACTACAGCATCAAAGACTGACCCAGATCGCCAAAGCTTAAGTCCCTCGGGGCTTGGCATGGATGTCTCGGCGCTGGCAGCAGCACGAGGCACCCTGGAAACGTGTTGGACCCATCGGGGGCGAGGAAGTCAGGCCAACTTGATCCAGATCGTTTTTTGCCAGCGGATTAGGTGGAATCATGAACCCATAGCCTTTGGCACGACTGGTCGAAGGCCCAGACCTTGCGCCATGGGCGCCAGAGTATTGGGGGAGAACCCATGAACAAGATCTTCGAAGTTCCACTTTATCCCTACGAACGCAGCCCTGATCAGGACTCGGCGACCTCGGTGCGTCACAGGGTTATTGTGGTCGGGGCCGGGCCTGTCGGGCTGGCGGCCGCGATTGATCTGGCCCAGCAAGGGGTCGAAACCGTGGTGCTGGACGACAATGACAAGGTCAGCTTTGGCAGTCGTGCGATCTGTTTCTCGCAACGCTCACTCGAAATCGCTGACCGGTTGGGCGCAGGAAACAAACTGGTTGAAAAAGGAGTGCTGTGGGACGCGGGTAAAGTCTATTTCGACAACCGCCAAGTTTATGAATTCCACCTTCAACCAGACAAGGGCTACGGAAACCCGGCCTTTATCAATCTCCAGCAGTACTACATGGAAAAGGCCCTTGTCGAACGGGTGCGGGAACTGCAGGCCGACGGCGCACCCATCGAAATCCGTGGGCAGAACAAGGTCGAGGCGATCGGCACCCATGACGATCACGTCACGCTTGAGGTCGAAACGCCAGAAGGGCCATACAACGTCGAAGCCGATTGGCTGATCGCTTGCGACGGGGCTTATTCACCGACCCGCCGGATGCTGGGTCTGGATTTCGACGGGCGCGTGTTCGAGGATAACTTTCTGATCGCCGACGTGGTGATGCAGGCCGATTACCCGACCGAGCGCTGGTTTTGGTTCGACCCGCCCTTCAATCGCGGCCAGTCTGCCCTGCTGCACAAACAACCGGACAATGTCTGGCGAATTGATCTGCAACTGGGCAAAGACATCGATCCAGAGCAGGAAAGAAAGCCAGAAAACGTGATCCCACGGCTTAGGGCGATGTTGGGCGACGATGTCGACTTTGAACTCGAATGGGTCTCGATCTACACGTTCCAGTGCCGCCGCATGGATAGGTTCCGGCATGGCCGTGTGCTGTTTGCAGGCGACAGTGCGCATCAGGTCAGTCCATTTGGTGCGCGCGGGGCCAATTCCGGTCTGCAGGATGCAGACAATCTGTGCTGGAAGCTGAAACTGGTCATCGACGGCAAAGCGCCCGAGCTGTTTCTGGACAGCTATAGCCGCGAGAGGGTCGAAGCCGCGGATGAAAACATCCGTATGTCCACACTCTCGACCGAGTTCATTACGCCGAAATCCGATATGTCGCGCTTGTTGCGGGACGCCGTTCTGGACCTGAGCGAACATTACGAGTTCGCCCGCCCGCTGGTGAATTCCGGTCGTCTTAGCACGCCCTGCGCTTATTCTGGTTCGCCCCTCAGTTCAGCCGATGCACTGAACGGACCTGAGGTGACGCGGCCAGGTTCGGCCTGTCCCGATGCGCCACTGGGTGACGAGTTTCTGCTGCCAAAACTCGCGGGTCAGTTCACGTTGCTGACAATTGATGCGGATGCGCCCGACAGTCTTGAGGAAGGCGGAATTACGGCCAGGCGGTTGGCCCTGTCCGTCAAGGACGACCTGACCTTAGAGCTCAAGCGCAGGTATCTGGGGGATGCGCCCAGCGCAGTGTATCTGATCCGCCCCGATCAACACGTAGCTGCCCGCCGCGATACATTTGAAGAGAACGCATTCCGGCAAGCAATCCGTCGGGCCACCGGTAAGGAGTAAGCGATATGACCGATCTGATCCTCACCCCCAATCTGGACAATGCCGACGGTTTTTATGCCGACTTGGTGGCTGCTCATGACGGGCTGAACCGGCATGACAGCGATGCCCTGAACGCGCGGCTATTGCTGATACTGGCCAACCACATCGGAGATACGGCCGTATTGTCAGACGCGCTGAAAGCTGCGGCATTGAAGAAAACCTGACACCTTGAGGAGGCCGGGATGAGCGGCGTGGTGCTTTATGATTACAGGTTGTCTTCAGCCAGCTACCGTGTGCGGATTGCGCTGAACTTTGCCGGGATCAGTTACAGTGCCGTCCCGGTTGACCTGAAAGAGGGCGAACAGAAGTCGGCCAGCCATTTGGTCCGAAATCCGCAAGGTTTGGTTCCAGTCCTGGAAATCGATGGGCTGCGGCTGACACAGTCTTTGGCAATCATCGACTACCTTGACCAAACCCGGGGTCTTGGGCTGTTGCCAACAGAACCGGCAGAGCGCGCAAAGTCTCTGGCCCTTGCTCAGTCCATCGCGGTCGATGTGCATCCGGTCTGCAATCTGTCAGTCGCCCAATATGCAGCCGCTCTCAGCGACAATGCCGATGATATGCCGGGTGAGTGGATGCGCCATTTCATACGTCCGGGTCTGCTGGCATTTGAGACACTTTTGGCAAGCTTCGACCAAGCGCCTTATTGTACAGGTGCCAAACCCGGTTTGGCCGACCTGTGCCTTGTTCCGCAACTCTACAACGCGCGTCGGTGGGATGTGGATCTGTCAGGTTTGCCCCGTATCCTGAGCGTCGAGGCTGCCTGTGCCGCCCACCCTAGCTTTGCCGAGGCCCACCCTGACGCCAACGCACCCGTATGACCCCGCGCGCACAGGATGTGTGCGGGCGCGAGTGGTCACACGGCCCAGCTGCGCTTACCTTCGTTGAATGCGATGCAGGAGGTCCAAATGCCTGAAATCACCGGCTATCATGCCCATGTCTATTTCGACGCCGACACACAGGACACGGCCCGACAGGTCTGCGAAGAAGCTGCCCGTCTGTTTCCAGTACAAATGGGGCGGATGCATGCGAAGAATGTCGGCCCTCACCCAAGGTGGAGCTGTCAGCTGGGCTTTGCGCCTGACGCTTTTGATCAGGTGATCCCATGGCTGATGCTGAACCGACAAGGCCTGACCATCTTCACCCACCCGGAAACCGGCGACCATCTGGCGGATCACCGAGACCGGGCGGTCTGGATGGGCGAACTCTTGGAACTTGATCTGTCAATTTTCGACAAGGTTTAATCCAACGCCCGCGCCTGATCCCGCAGTTTGAACTTCTGGATCTTACCGGTCGAGGTCTTTGGCAAAGGCCCGAACACCACGGTTTTCGGTGCCTTGAAATGGGCCATGTTATCACGGCAGAACCCGATGACCTCGGCTTCGGTCGCTTGGGCATCCGGCTTCAGTTCGATGAAGGCACAGGGTGTTTCGCCCCATTTGTCATCGGGGCGCGCCACCACAGCAGCCTCCATGACGGCGGGGTGTTTATAGAGGATATCCTCGACCTCGACCGATGAGATGTTCTCGCCACCCGAAATGATGATGTCCTTGGATCGGTCTTTCAACGCGATATAGCCGTCCGGATGCATCACACCCAGGTCACCCGAGGCAAACCAGCCGCCTCGAAACGCTTTGTCCGTAGCCTCGGCATTCTTCAGGTAGCCTTTCATGACGACATTGCCCTGCATGAAAATCTCGCCCATCGTCTCGCCATCGGCGGGCACTGGTTCCAGCGTATCCGGATCGGCCACCATCAATCCGGACAATGCCGTGTATCGCACGCCCTGACGCACCTTGAGCGCCGCGCGCTCTTCGGCTGCCTTGTCGTTCCACTCGTCTTTCCATGCGCACACGACAGAGGGGCCGTAGGTCTCAGTCAGGCCGTAAACATGGGTAACCTCTATGCCCATGTTTTCCATGCTCTCAATCACAGCGGCAGGCGGCGGGGCCCCAGCAGTCATCACCTTGATCTCATGGTCAAAATCCTTGAGGTGATCGGGCGCGTTGGCCAGCATGTTCAGGACGATCGGCGCGCCACAGAAATGGGTGACCTTCTCATCCCGGAATGCTGCATAGATCGGCTCGTCCCGCACGGCGCGCAAACAGACCGACACTCCGGCATTCGCCGCCATTGCCCACGGAAAGCACCACCCGTTGCAATGGAACATCGGCAGGGTCCACAGATAGACCGAGTGCTTGGGCATGTTCCAATCCAGCAGGTCCGACTGTGCGTTCAACGCGGCGCCTCTGTGATGATACACAACGCCTTTCGGATTACCGGTAGTTCCCGAGGTATAGTTCAGCGTAATCGCGTCCCACTCATCATTGGGCAGGGACCAGTCAAATTCAGGGTCACCTTCCGCCAGCAAGGCGTCATAGGTCAGGCTGCCCAGCTTTTCGCCACCCTTAAAGCTGGGGTCTTCGATATCAATGACCAGAATGTCGTGATCGACCTGTTTCAGCGCCTCTTTCACGACGCCCGAGAATTCAGGATCGACCAGCAAAGCCTTTGACTCAGCATGGTTCAGGATGAAGGCAATGATCGGAGCATCCAGCCGCGTGTTGATGGCGTTCAGCACAGCACCCGCCATTGGAACGCCAAAATGTGCCTCGTACATCTCGGGGATATTGGCGGCGATGATTGATACCGTATCCCCTACCCCAAGGCCGCGCGCGGACAAAGCTCCGGCCAATTGCCGACAGCGTGAATAGGTTTCGGCCCAGGTATAGCGGCGCACGCCGTAGACCACCGACGGATAGTCTGGGTAGATCAGCGCTGTCCGCTCGATAAAACTCAGCGGTGACAGCGGCGTGTAATTCGCGCGGCTTTTGTCCAAATGACGCTCATAGATATTGGCGTTTTTCATTTGCTGATCCTCCCTCTTCACTTCGGGCGAATTGAGCACAAACTTGTTCATCTGACAAATCCGTAAAAATACGGCGCGGCCATGGACTGGAATTACGGGATGATGCAATCTGGCCCTATCTCCGAAACAGCTTTCGCGGTGATCTGAGCCATCGAAAACACAAGGCCGGGATAGTCCGATTTTGGCAACCCGCGCACCAGCCATTCTGAAAGGACATGTCATGGACGGCACGTTCAACGAAAACGATCTTTCCCACGTGGTCGAAGCCGACCGCGCCCATATCTGGCACCACCTGCTGCAGCATAAACCCTTTGAAACCAATGATCCGCGTATCATTGTCGAAGGCAAAGGCATGCGTGTCTGGGACCAGAATGGCAAAGAGCATCTGGACGCTGTGTCCGGCGGCGTATGGACCGTCAACGTAGGCTATGGCCGCGAATCGATCTGCAAGGCCGTGTATGACCAGCTGATGAAGCTGTGCTATTTCGCGAATACGGCTGGCTCGATTCCCGGTTCGATCTTTGCTGAAAAGCTGATCGACAAAATGCCGGGCATGAGCCGCGTCTACTACACCAACTCTGGTTCGGAAGCGAACGAGAAGGTGTTCAAGATGGTTCGCCAGATCGCGCACAAGCGCTATGGCGGCAAGAAAACCAAGATCCTGTATCGCGACCGCGACTACCACGGCTCGACCCTGGCGACCATGTCGGCAGGCGGTCAAGACGAGCGTACGGCCCAGTACGGTCCATTTGCACCTGACTTCATCCGCGTTCCGCACTGTATGGAATACCGCAAGCACGAACTGGACATGGAAGACCTGTCCGGCGAAGCTTTCGGCAAAGCCTCAGCCGATGCCATCGAAGAGGTTATCCTGCGCGAAGGTCCTGAAACCGTTGGCGCGCTGTGCCTTGAGCCTGTGACCGCGGGTGGCGGCGTGATCGAAGCCCCCGAGGGTTATTGGGAACGTGTGCAGGAAATCTGCAAAAAGTACGACGTTCTGCTGCACATCGACGAAGTTGTCTGCGGCGTGGGCCGTACCGGCAAATGGTTCGGTTATCAGCAATACGGCATCCAGCCGGACTTCGTGACCATGGCCAAAGGTGTTGCCTCGGGTTACGCGGCAATTGCCGTAATGGTCACCACCGAAGAAGTCTTTGACATGTTCAAGGACGATGCCTCGGATCCGATGAACTATTTCCGCGACATCTCGACCTTTGGCGGCTGTACCGCTGGTCCGGCGGCCGCGATCGAAAACATGCGCATCATCGAGGACGAGAACCTGCTGCAAAACTGCACCGACATGGGCTTCCGCATGAAGGACAACCTGCAGGCGCTGATGGAAAAGCACAAGGTAATCGGCGACGTGCGCGGCAAGGGTCTGTTCCTGGGCGCCGAGCTGGTCGCAGATCGCGCCACCAAGGAACCGATGGACGAGAAAAAGGTCCAGGCCGTTGTGGCGGATTGTATGGCGCAAGGCGTCATCATCGGGGCCACCAACCGCTCGATCCCCAGCCGCAACAACACGCTGTGCTTCTCGCCGGCACTGATCGCAACCGCAGACGACATCGACCAGATCACCGACGCGGTCGATGGCGCTCTGGGCCGCGTGTTCGGCTGAACCTAACTGAATACATCTGCCACCACTCACGCACTTCCGGCAGATGAACTTTACCCGGCGCGCCCACCGCGCCGGGTTTTTTGTCTTTACTCCCGAGGGTTTGTCAATTCCGCAGACTCGCGTAACCTGTAGGCATTTCAGCCCTTTCAGGAGACGTGACCAATGGTACTCAATCTCTTTCGAAGCTTCGCAGCGCTTATTCTTCTGGCGTTTGCCACCCCATCCAGCGCCGATGACGGCAGCGGCTTTCCCCAGATCGTCGGCACCTGGCACGGCACCTATTTGGTTGGCTTTGCCAAATCGAACCCGAACCACGCGAAAGGTCTGCTGAAGACCGAGATGGAGCTGGAGATCACCAAGCTGGACGGCAACCTAATCACCGCCACAAATCGCTGGCGTCGGATCGGGGATACCGACTGGATCGTCGAAGAGGCGATGGGCACCTTTTCCCTGGACGAGCCCACCCGCTTTGTTCTGGCCGAGGCCGGGATATCGGGAGACGACGTTTCGGCCGGGATATTCAATGGAGTCTATCTGGATGACGTGATCATGGTCACCTATGCCGGACCGGGAACGGGCGTGTCGTTTGCGGCGCAGTTGGTGAAGAAAGACCAGGGTCAGTAGTCCGAGTTTGATTTTCGGCCCGCAAATGCGCATTGGACTCTGGATGGAACGCCGTGTCATCGAGTTCGTATTTTGCTTTAGGATGACGGGCTGTTGCGAAACGGCGCTTCATATTCGTTCAGGATCGTGGGACAGAACATGAGACCTCGGCCGAATTAAGCCCGCGTCCACGAACTTGTCGGATTGGTCTGGCACAATAATCCCCAAAAGCGGACGTGCAGACATGGGCATGGATTGCACGTTCGCGGGAACATGAGGCAACGAGGATCAGGCTTCCGCGACCAAGGTTCCCCAGGTCGGGACCTCACCACCCGTATCACAGACGATTGTCTCCATACCGGTCAGCGCGTCGGTTTCGAAATAGCAAGCGGCAGATGCCGGATTGCTTAGAAGAGCTAAGTTCAAGGCCACCAAGCCCAAAGCTGCGGTAATTCTCATAGCATCAACTCCAGATAGGTGAAATTTAGGTGTTGATGGTTTGTGAGCATGATTACTGCTCTTGGATTAATTTTGCTTAATTTGGTGATCGTCAGTCTGTCTGACTTTTAATCTCGGCAAAGCCCGGTCAGCGGTTGGTTTCCAAAAAGCAAAACGAACCTGCGCAGGGGGTGCTGAGCAGCCGATACGTAAAAGGCCGCCCCAATTGGGACGGCCCTTCTTTCACTGTCTCTCGAAAGAGGATCAGGCAGCCAGAGCGGCCTGAGCTTTGGCGACGATCGCGCCGAACGCTTCCGGTTCGTGCACGGCCAGGTCGGCCAGAACTTTGCGGTCCACTTCAATACCGGCCAGGTTCAGGCCGTTGATGAAGCGGGAATATGTCAGTGCCTCGTCATGCGAACGCACAGCAGCGTTGATACGCTGGATCCACAGCGCGCGGAAGTTGCGCTTGCGGTTCTTACGGTCGCGGGTTGCGTACTGGTTGGCCTTGTCGACGGCCTGACGGGCAACCTTGAAGGTGCTCTTGCGGCGGCCATAGTAACCTTTGGCGGCCTTGATGACCTTCTTGTGACGGGCGTGAGTTACGGTTCCACCTTTAACGCGGGACATCTCTTAATCTCCTCTTAGCGGTCGTAGGGCATGTAGCCCTTGACGATCTTGGCGTCGGGGGCGGACAGGGTGGTGTTGCCACGGGCGTCGCGGATGAACTTTTTGGTCCGCTTGATCATGCCGTGCCGTTTGCCGGCCTGGCCAGCAAGGACCTTACCGGTTGCAGTCACCTTAAAGCGCTTCTTGGCGCTCGACTTGGTCTTCATCTTAGGCATTTCCGTCTCCTTTCAGGGTTCGGTACTAAACGCGACTCGGCATGCCATCTCGGCCGGTCACGCGATCAGAAGCGCCGTTTACGCAAGTTCCGTCATAGTGGCAAGGGGGTTTTGACCAGAATCTGCGCTTTTCGCAGGGTGGTCAGGCACCGGGGCAACCTGAGCCGCCCCGGTGAAAGGTCTTAGTGTTCGAACTTACGGATTTCGCCAGTTCTCAGCCGCTCGGCATAGCTGGCCAGTTCCTGGCGCACGACCTTCATCAGGAAGTAGAGCGCAAAGACATTGACCACCGCCATCGCAAAGATCGCCGCATCCGAGAAATCGATGACCGGGCCAAGGTTGGCCGCAGCGCCGATGACGACGAAGATGCAGAAGATGACCTTGAACACCAGTTCCTTGGTGTGGCCTTCGCCGAACAGGTAGGTCCAGGCCTTGAGGCCATAATAGGACCAGCTGATCATGGTCGAGAACGCGAACAGAACCACAGCGATGGCCAGCACATAGGGGAACCAGCCAAAGGCGCTTGCAAAGGCCGCCGAGGTCAGGCTGACACCGGTGTTGCCATCAACCGTCGCAATCGCATTGCCCGCTTCGTTTAGCATGTAGTTGCCGGTTGCCGGATCAACGATCAACTGCTGGGTGATGATGATCACCAGCGCGGTCATGGTACAAATCACGACCGTATCGATGAACGGCTCAAGCAGGGACACAAACCCCTCGGTGATCGGTTCCTTGGTCCGCACCGCCGAGTGTGCAATCGCCGCAGAACCCACGCCCGCTTCGTTCGAGAACGCCGCACGGCGGAAACCCTGGATCAGCGCACCGACCATGCCGCCAGCGACGCCCAGCCCCGTGAAGGCACCTGCGAAGATCTGACCAAAGGCCCAGCCGATTTGATCGGCATGCATGATGATGATGACCAATGCGGCCAGAACATACATGACACCCATGAACGGCACGACCTTCTCGGTTACGCGTGCGATGGATTTCAGGCCACCTACGATCACTGCAAACACGATACCGGCGAAGACGAGACCGGTGATCCAGCCCGGATAGTCGCCAGTGATGCCTGCGATCTGTTGGTGTGCCTGATTGGCCTGGAACATATTGCCCCCGCCCAGCGCACCGAGGATACAGAAGATCGAGAACAAAACGGCCAGGATTTTGCCCCCCGGCAGGCCAAGCTCATCAAAGCCCTTGGACATATAGTACATCGGACCGCCCGAAACGGTGCCGTCTTCGTACTCATTCCGGTATTTCACACCCAGCGTACATTCGGTGAATTTCGACGCCATACCCAGAAGGCCCGCGACGATCATCCAAAAGGTCGCACCAGGCCCACCGATGCCCACGGCCACCGCCACACCGGCGATGTTGCCTAGGCCGACCGTACCCGAAAGCGCCGTAGCCAAGGCCTGAAAGTGGCTGACCTCACCCGCATCGTTGGGATCGGAATAGTCACCCTTTACAAGACTGATCGCGTGACCAAAGAATCTTAGCTGCACGAAAGCAAAGTAAAGCGTGAAAACAGTCGCAGCGATCACGAGCCAGCCGACGATCCATGGGAACCCGGTGCCGGGAAACGGCGCAAAGATGAAACTGACGAAAGGCCCCGTAAAGTCGGCAAACGCCTGGTTGATCCGATCGTCCAGACCCGGTGCGTCTTGCGCAAAAGCAGGGCCGGTGAACAAGGTGGCCAATGCGGCCAAAGCAAAACGTTTCAGCGTGTTCATTCCTCTTGCTCCCCTCAGTTCACGACGGTGACCGGCACGTCAGCGTGCATGACCAAATTCTGGGTCGAGCTGCCGAACAGGCGTTTCTTGAACCCATCGGCCGAGGCGCGCCCGACAATGATCTGCGTTCCGCCATTTTCAACCGTGATTGCGTTAAGCGTTTCGGCCACATCACCGTGGCGCACGATACCCTGCGCCATGAAGCCTTCGGCCGTCAGTGCATCAACGGCAGGAGTGACAATGCGGTTGGTGGCCAAGGTGACCTCTTCCTCGCGACGTTTGTGCCGCAACGCATTTTCCTCGGGGGTTTGAAATGTGAATGGGGACCATTCGATGACATAAACCACCAGCAATTCACACGCGCCGATCAGCTTGGCCAGATCTTTGGCAAAGGCGATGGCCCGTTCTCCGGTTTCTGTCCCGTCCAGCCCAATGACAATTTTCGTTGTCATGATGTTCCTCCAATATTTTTGGTTATGCCGGGGCCCGTGCCCCCGGCAGGGCAGCCGGAACCTGGAACTTTCTGAGTAGACTGCCCTTAGGGTGCAGTATCCCGGAAAATCCCCAAAAAAGAGAGGGTTATCTTTTCCGCTCAACCAAATACACGATTAGGCTTTGAAAAGGTTATATATTTTTTGTCTAAAAATTAGGCAGAATCCCGAAAATCCATGACTTTCGGGCACCCGGCGCGACCCGGATCAACCCGGGTCGGTGTTATAAATCAGACGTTCATCACAGGGTGCGATGCGCAGAATATTGGTTGTTCCCGGAACGTTAAAGGGCACGCCGGCGGTCACGACGATCTGATCCTTCTCCGAGGCGAACCCTCCAGCACGGGCCGCGCGGGCGGCGTTTACGACCGCGCCTTTGAACCGCTCAAGCTCGGGCGTCATCACGCAATGGCATCCCCAGCTCAGGCACAGACGCCGTGCGGTTCCGGTGGCAGGGGTCATCGCAATGATCGGAACACCGGGACGTTCGCGCGCGGTTAGCAGCGCTGTCGTTCCGCTTTGGGTGAAGCAGCAAATTGCTTTGATGTCAGTCTTTTCTGCGATCTCGCGCGCGGCAGCCACGATGCCGTCAGCAACGGTCGTTCCCTTAGCGGTGCGAGAGGCTGCGATGATCTGCGTATAGGTCGGATCAGCTTCGACTTCGATGGCGACCTTGTTCATGGTTTGAACGGCTTCGATCGGATAGGAACCAGCGGCCGATTCAGCGCTGAGCATGATGGCATCGGTGCCTTCGTAGATCGCCGTCGCCACGTCCGAGACCTCGGCCCTTGTCGGCATTGGGCTTTCAATCATGCTCTCCAGCATCTGCGTCGCCACGATCACCGGCTTTGCCGCGCCACGGCACTTGCGCACCAGTCGTTTCTGAATCGGTGGAACTGCCGAGACGGGCAGCTCAACCCCCAGATCGCCGCGTGCGACCATGATCCCGTCCGAGGCATCCAGAATGTCGTCAAACGCCTCAACCGCTGCAGGCTTTTCGATTTTGGACAAGATCGAGGCGCGACCATCGGCCAGCGAACGTGCCTCAAACACGTCCTTGGCGCGCTGCACAAAGCTCAGCGCCAGCCAGTCGACGCCCAACTGGCAGACGAACTCCAGATCATCGCGGTCCTTGGCGGACAGGGCTGCCAGGGGCAGCACCACGTCAGGAACGTTCACGCCCTTACGGTTGGAAATCGTGCCACCGACCTCGACCGTGCAATTGGCGAAGTCCTGACCGCAGTCTTTCACGATCAGACGGATTTTCCCGTCATTGACCAACAGACGCGCGCCCGGTTCCAACGCGGCAAAAATCTCGGGATGCGGCAGGCAAACACGATTGACGTCGCCGGGTTCAGGATCGAGGTCCAGACGGAACGCAGCACCTTCTTCCAGCTCTTCAGCATCACTGGCAAAGACGCCCACCCGCAGTTTGGGGCCCTGCAGGTCGGCCAGAATGGCAATGGGGCTGTCCAGATCCTTCTCCACCTGCCGGATGATCCGGTGACGCTCGCGGATCTCATCGTGGCTACCATGGCTCATGTTCAGGCGAAAGACATCCGCGCCTGCTTCGTGCAGGGCACGGATGGTGTCATAGTCATTCGACGCCGGTCCCAGCGTCGCCACGATCTTCACATTTCTCAGGCGTCGCATCGGTCTTGCCCCCTTAACGTCTTCTCTTGATTCCGCGAAAATGTTACCGCAAACATTACTCAGGCCGCTTATTGCGCAATTCCCTTTTCAAAGCAACTCCCGTACACCTGCGACAAACTAGATGACAGGCTTATGACGTATTCCCCGTTTTTTATCCACGGTGCCGATCGCCCTTCGCGATGGCTGATCACATGTGACCACGCGACCAACATGGTGCCCCCGGACATCAATGGGGGCGATCTGGGTCTTCCGCGTGAAGATATGGAACGCCACATCGCCTATGACGTCGGCGCGTATGAGGTGTCCAAGCATCTGGGCGAACTGCTGAATGCACCAGTCATTGCGGCCAATTTCTCACGCCTGGTAATTGATCCGAACCGGGGCGAGGATGATCCGACCTTGTTGATGAAGCTCTATGACGGGTCCATCATTCCTGGCAACCGCCACGCCGACGCGGCCGAGCGCGAACGACGCCTGAACATGTGTTATCGCCCGTATCATGACGCTCTGGCACAAATGGCTGCCCTGCCCCATGCCGTTATCGTCTCCATGCACTCGTTTACCCGGCAACTACGAGGTCGCGACCCGCGCCCGTGGCATGTTGGCATTCTGCACACCCCGGACGAGCGGTTCTCGCGACCGTTGATCAACCGGCTGGAGTCCGAAAATGATCTATGTGTGGGTGTGAACGAACCCTACACCGGTGTTTTGCCCGGGGACGCGATCGACAAGCACTGCACCAGCTTTGGCCGGCCCAACGCCCTGATCGAACTGCGCAATGACCTGATCGCCGATCACGCCGGACAGCGGGCCTGGGCCGAGCGCCTCGCCCCGGTCCTGCAGGATGCGCTGACCGAAAGCGGCTTGTGACAAAAGCCCTCACATCATTGTGAGGGACCGCCTAAGTCCCCATATTATAGGCGAAAGGAGGCGACCATGACCCAGGAATTCCTGACGGCCGTCTTTGGCTGGATGGCCGTACTGAACATCGCGGTACTCTTGTTCACAACGCTGATGATCTTGCTGTTGCAGGACTTGATCGCAGGCATCCACGGCAAAATGTTCCAGATGGAGCGCCCCGCAGTAAAACGGGCGTACTTTCGGTATCTGGCCAACTACAAGATACTGACTCTGATCTTCTGCATCACCCCTTGGCTGGCTTTGAAACTGGCCTGACGCGCTGTTCATTGAAACATCGCCCCTGGGCCGCTAGGTCAGGTACAGCACGCAATACAGTCATTCGGAGCCAGACCATGGACAAGCAAACCGAAATCGAACTTCAGGCCGCCGCCTTCCGTCGGCTGCAAAAGCACCTGATGGAAGATCGCACCGACGTTCAGAACATCGACATGATGAATCTGGCCGGGTTCTGCCGCAACTGCCTGTCGCGCTGGTATCAGGAGGCTGCCAATGAAAAGGGCATCGAAATGGGCAAGGACGAAGCCCGCGAGGTCTTCTACGGCATGACCATGGATGATTGGAAAGCCAACTATCAGACCGACGCCAGCCCGGAAAAGCAGGCTGCCTTCAAGGTCGCGTTCGAAGAAAACGTCATGAAAAAGGGCTAGTCCCGAAACGAAGAAGGCCCGCCAGATCGGCGGGCCTTTTCTTTACACGGCGGCCTTGCGGCTTTCGTCCAAGTATATCTCGCGCAGGCGTTTGGCGATTGGCCCCGGCGTACCGTCGCCCAGCGCGACGCCGTCGATTTCAACCACAGGCATAACAAAAGCACTGGCCGAGGTGGTAAACGCCTCATCTGCCGCTTTCGCCTCATCAATCGTGAACAGACGCTCTTCGACTTCCATTTGAGCTTCTGCCGCCATGCGCAGCACGGCCTTACGGGTGATGCCATGCAGAATGTCGTTCGACAGCGGGCGCGTAACGATCTTGCCTTCTTTGACGAAGTAGGCGTTGTTGCTGGTGCCTTCGGTCACGTAACCGTCTTCGATCATCCACGCGTCATCGCAACCCGCTTTCTTGGCCATCATCTTACCCATCGACGGGTAAAGCAGCTGAACAGTCTTGATGTCGCGGCGGCCCCAGCGGATGTCCTCGATCGAGATGATCTTCGCGCCCTTCTGAGCAGCCGGGCTGTTCGCCAGACCCGGTTTGTTCTGCGTGAAAAGAACGAGGCTGGGCTTGGTGTCTGCGGGCGGGAAAACGAAATCCCGGTCGCCATCTGATCCGCGGCTCACCTGAAGATAAACGAGCCCCTCTTCGATGCCGTTCAGCTCAACCAGCTTGCGGTGAATCTCCAGCAGCTCATCCTTGGTGCAGGGCTCGGCCATCTCCAGCTCGTCCAGCGACCGCTTGAGGCGCACCGCGTGACCTTCGAAATCGATCAGCTTGCCGTCCAAGACACTGGTGACCTCGTAAACCGCGTCTGCAAACAGAAAACCACGGTCAAAGATGGACACCTTTGCCTCGGTCTCGGGCAGGTATTCGCCATTTACGTAAACGGTGCGGGTCATGTCTTGTCTCCTTAACCCCAAAGCGCAGCCACGGGCGGGTGCACTCCGGCGTTATCAAAAATCAGCGGGTTGTCACGGTCTTCGGCCAGCAGCAGCGGACCGTCAAGGTCTGTTATCATCGCACCCTGTGCCACAAGTGTCGCAGGCGCCATGGCAAGCGAGCTGCCAACCATGCATCCAACCATAACCTTATAGCCCTCGGCCAGCGCCGCTTCGCGCAGGGCCAACGCCTCGGTCAGGCCGCCTGTTTTGTCCAGCTTGATGTTGACCACATCATACTTGCCTTTCAGCTTTGGCAAACTGCTGCGGTCGTGGCAGGATTCATCGGCGCACACCGGTACAGGGCGGTCCATTCCGATCAGGGCATCATCTTCACCGGCAGGCAGGGGCTGTTCGACCAGCGCCACGCCCAGACGGACCAGATGCGGTGCCAAGTCTGCGTACACGGCAGCGGACCAGCCTTCGTTGGCATCCACGATGATCTTGGCATCCGGCGCGCCCGCGCGTACCGCCTCAAGCCGGGGCATGTCGTCCGGTGTGCCCAGCTTGATCTTCAGCAGAGGACGATGCGCATTCGCGGCCGCCTGCGCTTGCATTTTCTCGGGCGTGTCCAGCGACAGGGTATATGCGGTAATCTCGGGTCCAGGCACCGGCAGCCCCGCCAGGTCCCAAGACCGTTTCCCGGCGCGCTTAGCCTCAAGATCCCAAAGGGCACAGTCCACCGCATTCCGCGCGGCGCCTGCAGGCAGCAGGTCCATCAGGCTGTCGCGGGTGAACTCGGCAGGCAGTGCTGCAATCTCGGCCTCGACCGATTCCAGCGTTTCGTCATAACGGGCATAGGGCACACATTCGCCCCAGCCTTGATGCGTTCCGTCCGAAATTCGAACCGTTAGCACTTTTGCTTCGGTCCGGGACCCGCGCGAGATTGTAAAAACCTGCGCCAGTCGAAACACATCACGAGAAACTTCTACCTGCACGCGCCAGCTCCTTTATCTTACTCAAAATACATCCGCCGGAGGTGCCCCCGGCGGATTCTCTTGATCACATCGCGTCCAGCGCGTCGACCAGTTTACCGGCCCCAAAGCGATAAGGGTCGGTTGCGGGCAAGCCCATCTCGGCCTCGACCTGTTCGATATAGGCGCGCGCGTCGTCTTCGCTCAGATGCTGGGTGTTGATTGATACACCCGCGACCTGACAATCGGGATTGGCAACACGCGCAAGTGGCAATGCCGTGTCGCGCAGCTGCGCCAGCGTCGGCAGCGAGTATTCGGGCAGACCACGCATGTGAGTGCGGGTCGGTTCGTGACAAAGGATCAGCGCGTCGGGTTGACCGCCGTGGATCAAGGCCATTGTAACCCCGGAATACGAGACGTGGAACAACGAGCCCTGTCCTTCGATGTGATCCCAGTGATCCGCATCGTTCTCCGGCGTCAGGTACTCCACCGAACCTGCCATGAAATCCGCAACCACCGCATCAAGAGGCACACCCTGACCAGTTATCAGGATACCGGTTTGACCAGTGGCGCGGAACGTCGATTTCATACCACGCTTGCGCATCTCGGCATCCATGGACATGGCCGTGTACATCTTGCCAGCCGAGCAATCAGTACCAACCGCGAGACAGCGCTTACCGCTGCGCTTTTTGCCATTGGCAATTGGATAGCCAACTGTAGGCACGCGCACGTCATGCAGAGTGCCACCATGTGTCTGCGCCGCAGCCACCAGATCACCTTCGTCGCGCAGCAGGTTGTGCAGGCCCGAGGCCAGATCATATCCCATATCCAGAGCCGCAATCAGTACCTCTTTCCAGGCTTCACTGATAACACCGCCGCGATTGGCCACGCCGATTACCAGCGTCTTTGCGCCGGCCTCTTTGGCCTCGGCCAGTGTCATATCGGTCAAGCCCAGATCAGCTTTGCAGCCATCCATACGGTACTGACCTACGGCGTTTTCGGGGCGCCAATCTCTGATGCCGATTGCAACTTTGGCCGCCAATTGGTCGGGCGCATCGCCCAAAAACAGCAGGTACGGTGTCTCGATCATTGCGGTTCACTCCTTTGATTCCGACGCAGCCTAGGGGACGATTTCAACGAGTGTTTCGCGTTTTCGTCTGGCAACGCCCCGTCGCGCGGGAAATTTTTGCGCATTTACTTCCATTGGCGCATTATCCTTCCAAGTTTTTAAAGAGATTAAACTTTAATCACTGCACGGCTACCGAAAATCGGCAATTGCTGCGGTTGCATTGCCGCATCTGCACAAAGGCGCTTGCTATGGCTTGCGCAATTTAATACCTCATGAAGCAAGAAAATCGTAATTTCCTTTCTCTCACGAGGTCCAGATGAGCTTTCGCATTCAACCCGCCGCCCCTGCGCGCGCCAACCGTTGCCAACTGTTCGGGCCGGGCTCAAACACCAAACTGTTCCCTAAAATGGCCGCATCGGCGGCGGATGTGATCAACCTTGACCTTGAAGACTCGGTTGCGCCTTCGGACAAAGACGTTGCGCGTGCGAACGTGATCGAAGCGCTAAACACCATCGACTGGGGCAACAAATACATGTCCGTCCGCATCAACGGTCTGGACACACCTTACTGGTACCGCGACGTGGTCGACCTGATGGAACAGGCGGGCGACCGTCTTGACCAGATCATGATCCCCAAGGTTGGCTGCGCTGAAGACGTCTACGCCGTAGACGCGCTTGTCACCGCGATTGAGCGCGCCAAGGGACGTACCAAGCCAGTCAGTTTCGAGGTCATCATCGAATCCGCCGCTGGTATCGCCCATGTTGAAGAGATCGCAGCCTCTTCCCCTCGCATGCAGGCGATGAGCCTGGGTGCTGCGGATTTTGCGGCCTCGATGGGTATGCAGACGACCGGCATCGGCGGAACGCAAGAAAACTATTACATGCTGCGCGAAGGCGAAAAGCACTGGTCCGATCCGTGGCACTGGGCGCAAGCCGCGATCGTGGCCGCCTGCCGGACACACGGCGTTCTGCCCGTAGATGGCCCGTTTGGCGATTTCTCGGATGACGAGGGCTATATCGCGCAGGCGAAACGTTCGGCCACGCTGGGTATGGTCGGCAAATGGGCGATCCATCCGAAACAGATCGCACTCGCCAACCAAGTGTTTACCCCGTCGGACGACGCTGTTTCCGAAGCCCGCGAGATCCTTGCAGCTATGGAACAGGCCAAAGCCAACGGTGAAGGTGCCACCGTCTACAAAGGCCGCTTGGTCGACATCGCCTCGATTAAACAGGCCGAGGTGATCGTTGCTCAGGCAGAACTGATCGCGGCCAACTGATCCAAACGAAAAAGGCGCCCCGCGGGGCGCCTTAGCTTTAACGACCGAATACGTTGTTTGGCGTCCAGGTGAACCGCTCACCCTGCTTCCCCCATTTCATCATTAGGCATGACGTTCCGTATTTCTGGAAATACGTGATCTTCAGCGGATACCACCCCGCTTGCGGCACCTCTACAGCGGTGCGTTGATTGGCTTCGCAGCCTTGTCTGCCATTGAAATAGCCGATCTGCTGCCCCCCGACCCAAGCGTCGATGCCATCATTCGACCAGGTTTCAAGCTCATAAACCCCCGGTGAATCAAACCGAATAAAGCCTGTGACCTCTGCAGCAACGTTGTATGCTTGATTGAAGGTCAGAACAGGATCGCCTTCGTTCGTGTCCCGATAGTCCAACCCACGTAGCGGCGCACCGGGCTTTGCTTTCTTCAGAAGAAAGCCCACTTTATTCAAGTTTTGGATTTTGCGCGGCGGGTTCCCCTCCCACGCATATTTCACATTTAAACCCGCCTGCGGGCTGGGTTGAGGATTGGCCGGTTGCAGCTTGAGCGGTGCAGAAAATGCCGCGCCAGCAAACAACGCCACAGCAGTGGCCAGCGCTCCGATCCGTAAGAGTTTCATTGTCTTCTCCCTGTGTGCGGCCTTTGGGTGTTACCCCCAATTTGACCTTTGAAAAGACAGTAGGCTGTGAAAATTCACCCTGCAAGTCGGTAAGAGATCACATTTCCAGCGTCAGGCGCGCATATCCTTAGGCGAATCCATCACCACATAAGACGTAATCGAGGTCACATGCGGCAGCGTCCCAAGCACCTCGGTGTGGAATGTCTTGTACGACGGCAGGTCTGCGCATTCGACGCGCAACAGGTATTCGATGGTGCCCGTGATATTGTGGCACTCGACCACTTCCGGGGCAAGTTGCAGGGCGCGTTCGAACCCTTCCTGCGCAGCTTTGGTATGCTCACCCAATCCAACGCCGATATAGGCCACAAACCCAACGCCCAGCGCAGACGGGTTCAGAACCGCCCGATAGCCCGAGATCACGCCTGACCGCTCCAACTCCTGTACACGGCGCAGACAAGCCGAAGGTGACAGGCCCACCCGGTCGGCCAGATCCAGATTGCTGATGCGGCCGTCCTGTGACAGCTCTCGCAATATTTGTTGGTTAATGTGATCAATTTTCGCCATTGATTGCGACACTAGACCAGTGTCGCATTAAAACGCAATTTCATTTGCCGAGTTTGCAGCAATTATCCGCAACATGACCTATGATATCCTTCTGGCCCTGATCGCCTTTGCTTTTGTCTCGTCCATAACGCCGGGACCGAACAACCTGATGCTGATGGCGTCTGGTGCGAATTTCGGGTTCCGCAGAAGCATTCCGCATATGCTTGGTATTGGGCTGGGCTTCACCTTCATGGTGCTGCTGGTTGGTACCGGGCTGGTGCAGCTGTTCGACACCTACCCCGTCAGCTATACGGTGCTGAAAATCGCCTCAGTCGCATATCTGCTGTTTTTGGCGTGGAAGATCGCCAATGCCGCGCCGGCGAAAGGACACAGTGAGACAGGCACGCCCATGACATTTCTGCAGGCAGCGGCATTTCAGTGGGTTAACCCCAAAGCATGGGCCATGGCCCTGACCGCAACCACGGCCTACACGCCAGACCAAACCCTTCAAGCAATTGCGGTCGTGGCCTTGGTGTTCGGCGCGGTCAACCTGCCTTCGGTCAGCACCTGGACCGTTCTGGGCCAACAGATGGCCCGTTTTCTAACAAACCCACGCAGGTTGGTCGTGTTCAACTGGACGATGGCCACTTTGCTTGTCGCATCGCTATACCCGGTTCTTTGGCCGAACTGAGATCGCCCCGCAGCGCATCCGCAACGCCTGCTCAGCCGCATAATCCGCTCTGGCAAGCCTTGCCGAGTTGCATCCCAAGCGACGTCAGGTCATATAGCAATGAACTTCCGCGTTGAGAGGCGTCATGACCCAGTATCTGGATTTCGAAAAACCCCTGGCCGAGATTGAAGGCAAGGCCGAGGAATTGCGCGCTTTGGCCCGCGCCAACGAAGAGATGGATGTGGCCGAAGAGGCCGCTGCGCTGGACGCCAAGGCCGCCAAGCTGCTGGACGAGCTGTATGGCGATTTGACCCCATGGCGGAAATGCCAGGTGGCCCGCCACCCCGAGCGGCCGCATTGCCAGGACTATGTCAAAGAGTTGTTCACCGAATTCACGCCTTTGGCCGGGGATCGCAACTTTGCCAACGATCTGGCGGTGATCGGCGGCCTGGCGCGGTTCAACGACCAGCCGGTCATGGTGATTGGCCATGAAAAGGGTTCGGACACCAAATCCCGGATCGAACGGAATTTCGGCATGGCGCGCCCAGAAGGTTACCGCAAAGCCGTGCGGCTGATGGAAATGGCGGGCCGCTTCGGCCTGCCGGTGATTACGCTGATCGACACGGCCGGAGCCTATCCGGGCAAAGGGGCCGAAGAACGCGGCCAATCGGAGGCGATCGCGCGTTCGACCGAGATGTGCCTGAAGATTGGCGTGCCGCTGGTGTCCGTCATCATCGGCGAAGGCGGTTCCGGCGGGGCTGTGGCCTTTGCCACGGCAAACCGCGTAGCTATGCTTGAACATTCGGTCTATTCGGTGATCTCGCCTGAGGGCTGCGCGTCGATCTTGTGGAAAGACTCCGAAAAGATGCGCGAGGCCGCCGAAGCCCTGCGCCTGACTGCGCAGGACCTCTACAAGCTGGGTGTCTGCGACCGCATCATCACCGAACCCAAGGGCGGCGCCCATCGCGACCGTCCTGCTACGGTCGAGTCGGTGCGTGCAGCCATTGCCGCCATGCTGAAAGAGCTGGATGGCAAGGATGCGGCGGCCCTGATCAAAGACCGCCGTCAGAAATTCCTGGATATCGGCTCAAAAGGGTTGGCGGCCTAAACCGTCACCCCCCAAGCTGGCGTAACAACGCCGCCGACGGCTCACCGGTCACAGTAAGTCCATTGGCGCGCTGATAGGCGCTGATGGCGGATTTGGTGTTGTTTCCGACCACCCCGTCCGCGCCTTGCGTATCATACCCTGCCGAGGTCAGGCGGCGCTGCAGCTCTTTGCGATCTTCCAGCGTCAAACCGGTGGCATCCGGGCCGAACGAGGCCTGGAACGGCGCGCCACCCGCAATCCGGTCGGACAAATGCCCGACGCCAATCGCATAGCTGTCCGAGTTGTTGTAACGCTTGATCACTTGGAAATTGCGGAACACCGCGATGCGTGGCCCGGGTGTCTGTGGCTGCAGTACAGCGACCGGCGCTCCGGAAACCGTGCCGACCTCACCACCCCAAGGCTGTCCGCGCACCCAACCGGCACGCGCCAGATAGGCCGCGGTCGAGGCCAGCGAGTCTGTGGGGTCTTCGGACCAGATGTCCCGACGCCCATCGCCCGTGAAATCCACCGCGTAGGCCAAATAAGAGGTCGGGATGAACTGCGTATGTCCCATCGCCCCGGCCCAACTGCCGGTCATGTTCGCGGGTGTTGTGTCACCTTCCTGAATGATCTTCAGCGCGGCAACCAATTGCTTCTCGAAAAACGCCCCGCGCCGTCCGTCATAGGCCAGCGTTGAGGTCGCTGAGATAACCGGCACATCCCCCCGGCGCGCGCCGTAGCGGCTTTCCAAGCCCCAGACGGCCACGATCACCTCTTTGTCGACGCCATACTGCGCCTCGATCGCGGAAAGCGTTCCGGCATGGCGCACCAGCATCTGCTTGCCCGTCGCGATCCGTTCGTCCGAGGCGGCAATCGCCAGATAGTCCTCGAGCGAGCGTTTGAATTCGACTTGATTGCGATCGCGCTCGATCACGTCGGGCAGATACCCGGCCCCTTGAAACGCGCGATTGACAGTGGTCTGCGAAATACCCTGCGCAGCGGCCCGTGACTTGAAACCGGCAACCCAGGCGTCCCAGCCCGCGTTGGGCACCGCGCGCATTCGCGTTGCCGGGGCGCTGGATGGCGTACCGCCGGAACAGGCGGCCAGCATAGTTGCCCCAAGTCCAATAGAAAAAAGGCGTCGATTGATCATGGCTGAAATCTGCTCTTGTTGTGATTTGCCTCAGAGTACCGCAGAGCGGGCGCTCAAGCCAGCATGGTGATGTTGCTTACCGGCAACCTGGCCGCCTCGGCAACAAGCCGCTTAACTGACCAGCATCCGCAACCCCTGGGTCACGTCTGAGCGCACCGCCAACCGCAAACCGGGCTCATCCCCGGCCTTCAGGGCGGCGATGATCAACTTGTGGTAATGGGGCGGTTCTGTCCGCCGCAGCCGCCCATACAGCGCGCGCATCGTGGGCCCCAACTGTAGCCACACGGTTTCAACAATCGCCAACATCGCTGGCGCCTGAGCACGCAGGTAAAGTGTGCGGTGGAATTCAAGGTTCGAGCGGATGTAGCCGACGGCGTCCCGCTTGGTGACCATTTCCGCAACGGTCATATTGATGCTCTGCAGCCGGTCGATCAGAGCCATATGTGCACGGGGCAATGCCCGGCTGGACAGCTCGACCTCAAGCAGCGCGCGCAGGGCCGCCAGCTCTTCGATCCGGTCATTGGTCAGTTCGGGCGTCGACACACGGCCGGACGAAGACAAGAACAGGGCACCCTCGGCCACCAACCGCCGCACCGCCTCGCGGGCGGGGGTCATCGAAACATCGAACTCTTTGCCAATCCCGCGCAGAGTCAGGGCCTGCCCCGGCGCTATCTCGCCATGCATGATACGAGAGCGGAGCGCCCGATAGACAAGATCATGGGCTGCGGGCTGAGAGTCAGATGGACGGGCGCTTAACATTCTCCCATGTGATCACAAATCGCCTTTGGGTCAACTCACCGACGCGTCAAATCTGTACTGGTGCAGCTGCGCCCCGTTGTCGCGCAGCCACTGCCTTTGGTCTTTACAGGGACCAAACAAACGCTCGACCTGAGCCCAAAAGGCGGGCGAATGGTTCATTTCGGCGAGATGTGCGACTTCATGAGCCGCAACATAGTGCAGGATGTCCGAAGGCGCCAAAATCAGGCGCCAAGAGAACATCAACCCGCCGGTCGAACTGCAGGACCCCCAGCGAGACCGCGTATCGCGCAAGGTCAGGCTGGAATAGGGCAGACCCAACATCGCCGCGTAGTCGTCACAGGCCTCGGTCAGTCGATCCCGCGCCAGTTCCTTCAGGAAACGGGCCAACCGGCGAGCCTCGGCCCCTTGCGGCACTGCAATCTCGGTATCGCGCAGCAGAACGCGCCGACCCTCGGCGGCGACGATTCGCCTGTTATTACCCTCAACGGGGATCGTGTGGCCGAATGTAACAGCCGCCGGAGCCGGCCGGTCCTGAAGATGCTGACGGATCCAGTCCTCTTTAAGTCTGGCGAAATCAAGCGCCTCAGCCTCGGCCACGCCCTTTGGATAGGTGAGCGTAACCCGCCCATCCAATTGAGAAATCCGCAGGCTGATACGTCGCGCCCGCGCCGATTTGCGCAGCGTCAGCGGCACCGGCGGTTTTCCGGGCAATGCGTGGTCCCCCATATGCCTGTTTCTCCTGCTCAAAGGCTTTGACAGTGCCCGCTGCATGTGGCACGTGACCTGAATCATTATTACGACTCACCTGATATCAAGGGGATTTGACATGCCCAAGGAAGAATGGGGCGTAAAACGCGTTTGCCCGACCACCGGTAAGCGGTTCTACGACCTGAACAAGGACCCGATCATCAGCCCCTATACCGGCGAGATCGTGGAGCTTGAGACCGGCAAAAGCCGGATGATCGCCGCAGACGCGGAAGACGCCGCATCGGCCAAGGCACGCGAAAACGCGTCGGATGAGGATTTGGTGCTGGACGATGACGATAATGTCGACGTCGAACTGGACGATGATCTGCTGGATGACGACGACGACAGCAACGACGACGTTTCGTTGGACGATATCACTGATATGTCGTCGGAAGACGAGAACTAAAACCGGTCCGGGGCGGCCCTTTCGCCGCCTCAAACCACCCTCGGATGCACGGCAGAAACTTTTCTGCAAAATCCATTTTTGGACTTGCACTCAACGCCGCCGTCTCATAAACGTCCGTCCACCGCAACAGCGGTACCATGATGGGGCCTTAGCTCAGTTGGGAGAGCGCTTGCATGGCATGCAAGAGGTCAGGGGTTCGACTCCCCTAGGCTCCACCATTATTCTCCTTGAAAATTCATCACAGCTCTTCCGCTAATCCGTGTGCTTCTTCGACTTCGTGGCTCAATCGACGGCTTCCGGCAAAGTGCGCGATCCATCACCACGCTTCCCATAGGATATCAGGAACATTCTGTTGCCGACGGGCTTTGGACCAAGTCGAAAACCTTGACGGCTCATGTCTTGTGGAGCCAAAATTATGTCTAACTAATGAAAGCCCAAGACGTGCGCTCAGGCTTGTATGTTGAAGCGTGCTCGGGGTTGCGCGCGAGGCGTCGTTAATCTGGCAGCCACGATCGCCAAGCAGACTTCAAACTAACCGTTTCACTTATCGAAAATGCGTTCACCCTGCTCGTCAATCACCTGCTTTGCCTTAGCGATGCTAATACTCTCGGCCTGATCACGGCTATCAAAGACATCTGCCCGGATCACCGTATAGGTCTTACGATCTCCGTCGATGGTCTTTTCGATACGGGCCAACAGGCGATATTTACTGCCCTCGCTCATCAGGTCGGGAAAGATCTCGAACCCATTATACACGACCGGCTCCGGCTTGGGCTTTTCGCCGCCACCTAAGAGTTTCGAGAAGAGGGACATGGGGCGGCTCCTTTCAACATTGCTCGGGTCGAATCTTAGCGTCACTCAGGGACGGGGTGAAGCGCGTTGTGCGTTTAAGCCTCAAGCTACTCGATCCGACTGAATTTACCGAGCAGGGTCAAAATGCACTGAACTGCCACGAGCGACCCAAACCCTGAAAAGGTTTTGGCGTTCATGGGAACCATCATCACTGCTGCTGCACCCGTATTGCTGTTGTTCGCTTCAAGCGCAGAGCTTGAAGACAGCCAAATTTTCAGATCGCAGTCAAAGCAGGCTTTGACTTCTCGTTGGCCGATGCGTGCATTCAACGAGATAGTAACTAATCAACCGCTCTGACCGCAGAGTAAAGCCTGCGAAACCGCACTAATCGCTCAGACATTGCAGATGGGTCAGAGGGTTCAAACGTTTTGACAGCCGGCGGCCGAAGCGCGAGATCCGTCATGCTCAATGCGCTGTCGCCGCAGGCTGCCAATCGGGCCGCTCCGAAGGCCGGACCGGAATCCGCGTCCTCGGAGCGAACAATGGGTTTTCCAGTAACCGATGCGATCATACCCAGCAAAAGATCTGATCTGCTGCCCCCTCCGATAGCGGCCAGTTCCGGCAAGCCGTTGATCGTGTCACCGAAACTCTGCGCTGCATCGGCAAAGCAGAACGCAATGGCCTCCAATACAGAACGGCAGATGTCCGCGCGTGTTGTTGAGTCTTCGAGCCCAAAGAAACCGGCCCGGATATGTGGATCGCCGAGAGGGCTGCGTTCACCTGTTAAATATGGAAGAAAAATCGGCAAGCGATCGCCTCTCGCCGTTTCGGCAAGGGCGACAACTTCAGCTGCGGAAAGCCCAAGCTGTCCACCTATCCACGAAATTGGTCTGGCACCGTTCAGCATCGCCGCCATTTGGTACCAACGGCTAGGCAACGTGTGCGCGAAAGCATGTACATAACGTTCGGGATTGGGTTTGTAAGCCCGATCCGCCACGAACAACTGGCCGGACGTTCCCAAAGAGATGAAGCCTCGACCCGGTTCGGTGGCACCCAAAGACACCGCCCCGGTCGCCGCGTCCCCTCCTCCGGCCACAACTGGTACGCCAGGTCTCAATCCAGTCTCAGTTGCGGCCTGTGCCGTCACAGCGCCAACGACATTGTGGCCGTCGAAAATCTGCGGCAGCCAATCGCGTGCCACGTAAGAAGCCTCGGCGATTCCGGCATGCCAGTTGCGCGACGCCTGATCCAGCCACAATGTCCCGGCGGCATCAGACGCGTCTGTTGCCAATTCTCCATGCAAGCATAACCCAATGTAATCCTTGGGCAGGAGAATATGGGAAAGCTCTGCATAGGTGGCGGGCTCATGTTTTTTCAGCCAAGCAATTTTGGGCGCAGTAAAGCCCGGCAAGGGAAGGACGCCCGCAATATGGCCAACCTCCGGCTGGGCCGCGCGCAGCTCCTCACATTCCTGTACTGCCCTGCTGTCATTCCACAGGATTGCTGGACGGATCGGGCGCAGACCGCGATCCAGCAAAACAGCGCCGTGCATTTGGCCGGACAACCCGATGGCTTTGATCTCCGACAGCGTGATTTGCCCGGCAAGTTGGGTCAGCGCATCACGCGTCGCCTGCCACCAGAGCTCGGGATGTTGCTCTGACCAGCCGGGCTGCGGCGAGGAGGTCTGGATTCCGACGGAAGACGACGCAAGAATTCGATCGGTGTCCGCACAGACAAGCTTGACCGCTGACGTTCCGATATCGATCCCGAGATACATTCAAACCCCTTGCCCGGCATTTTCCTGGCTATTGATCTTTTTTGCGCGCGCAAAGAATATGTAAAACGATGATAAGATCAAGGCGGCTATGATCCGCAGGCAGATTGGCATGACCAAAATAAAGAATATGGAAGAGTTCGCGGCCCTCAGCGGTATCTCGCGGCCCACAGTGTCCAAATACTTCCACGATCCCGACAGTGTTCGCCCGACGACAAGGGCCCGCATCGAAGAGGCGCTGGAGCGTTTTGACTATCGCCCGAATATCTACGCGGTAAATCAGAACCGGAAGTTGACCAAGAATATCGGCATTGTCGTGCCGTACCTATCGGACCCGTTCTTTGCCGAGATCGCGCGCTATCTGGAACAGTCCTGTATCGCAGCGGGTTATCGCCCGTCGCTTTTCAGCTCTCACGGGGAACAAAAACTCGAGAACGAAATCCTGGACGGGCTGAAATCCATGAAGCCCGCAGGGGTATTGTTGGCACCGCTAGGGCGCATCTCGGACAGGTCCGCGATCGAGAGGTTCTGCGCAAGTGTCCCAACCGTTCTGTTTGACAGTAATCTCGATGGACTGGGGGCAGCGTTTGTTGGATCGGACAATTTCAGCTTTGTCTCACAAACAGTCGAATACATGACCCGAACGGGCGAACCGCCTTCGTTTTTCGAGATGCGCACTCCGGCGAATCCGAACGCCAACAAACGACGGAAAGCCTATGTTGACGTGATGGAGCGCCTCGGGTTCGAGCCCCATATTATCAAAGTCGACGGCAAGGGCTGGGCATTCGAAGAGATTGGGCACAGGGGGGCGTTGAAAATTCTGTCAGAGCGCGGCCTGCCCACAGACTCGGTTTTGTGCAGCAATGATCGCCTTGCCATCGGGTTTCTTGCGGCCTGTTACGAACAGGGGATTCGCGTCGGGCGTAAGGAGGATTGCACCTTGCGTGTGGCCTCAAATGACGATCACCCTTTTGCAAAGTTTACCTGCCCCTCGCTGACCACGGCTGCGCATGACTATGACAACGTGGCAGCACGAAGCGTCGAAACACTGTTTGAACTCATTGAAAACGGTGGGAAATTTGACTCTCGCACCGAAACGCTTTTTCCAGCCCGGCTGGTTCTGAGGGACTCGGCATAGCTCATTAATCTTAACGCGCGTAAAGTTTTTATTGACGGCGCGACAATTTACATTCTAGGCTTCCTGCACGACATCCAAGCTCAGGGAGGACAGGGATGTATCTGAAGCACGCACTTCGTGCGGCGACTGCGTTGACTTTCGTCGCCACGGCAGCGGCCCACGCGCAATCCATCACAATCGCCACTGTAAACAACGGCGACATGATCCGGATGCAGGGCTATACCGACAAATTCACCGAAGCGACCGGCATCGAAGTCGAGTGGGTGACGCTGGAAGAAAACGTGCTGCGCCAGCGCGTAACCACCGACATCACCACCAAGGGCGGTCAGTTCGACATCATGACCATCGGCATGTACGAAACGCCGATCTGGGGCGCGAACGATTGGCTTGTTCCACTGGAAGGCATGTCCGCCGAGTATGACGTGGACGACATCCTGCCCGCAATGCGCAACGGTCTCAGCAACGACGGCACACTATACGCGGCGCCATTCTATGGCGAAAGCTCGATGGTGATGTACCGCACCGACCTGATGGAACAGGCCGGTCTGGAAATGCCCGAAGCGCCAACCTGGCAGTTCATCCGTGAAGCTGCAGCGGCGATGACCGACCGTGACAACGACATCAACGGTATCTGCCTGCGCGGCAAGGCCGGTTGGGGTGAGGGCGGTGCCTTCATTACCGTGACCGGAAACTCTTTCGGCGCGCGCTGGTTCGACGAAGACTGGAAACCTCAGTTCGATCAGCCCGAGTGGAAAGAGGCACTGACTTTCTTCGTGGACATGATGAATGAATCCGGCCCGGCGGGATATGCCACAAACGGCTTCAACGAGAACCTGTCGCTGTTCCAGCAAGGCAAGTGCGGCATGTGGATCGACGCCACCGTTGCGGCGTCCTTTGTGACCAACCCCGACGACTCGACCGTGGCTGACAAGGTTGGCTTTGCCCTCGCACCGAATTCAGAAGGTGTCGATAAGCGCGCCAACTGGCTCTGGGCTTGGGCACTGGCTATTCCGGCAGGCACGCAACAAGAAGATGCTGCCAAACAGTTCATCGAGTGGGCAACTTCGAAAGACTACATCGAGTTGGTGGCCGAGAATGAAGGCTGGGCCAATGTGCCTCCGGGTGCACGGACGTCACTCTATGAGAACCCCGAGTACCAGAAGGTTCCGTTCGCCAAGATGACGCTGGATTCGATCCTTGCGGCTGACCCGGATAACTGCTGCGCACAACCGACGCCCTATGTTGGCATCCAGTTCGTCGCGATTCCGGAATTCGCAGGCATTGCCACGCAGGTGAGCCAGGAGTTCTCGGCAGTTTATGCCGGACAGCAATCGGTGGACGAAGCGCTGGCCAAAGCGCAGGCCTTCACTGCCGAAGAAATGGAAGCCGCAGGGTACTGACGTCTTCTACCCGCGGGTGGGCAGACATCTGCCCCCCGCCCCACCCTTCCACAACACGTGTTTTTCTCGCAGGCTAAGCTATGCCTGAACAGAGAGGTCTTGCGTCATGGCTACTCAACATTCCCGATCCGTTGCTCGCCTGATGATGGCACCCGCAGTGGTCCTGCTGCTTGGCTGGATGCTCGTGCCACTGACGATGACGCTGTACTTTTCTTTCAAGAAATATCTGCCCCTGCGTGGCGGCGATCTTGGCTGGGTCGGGTTTGACAACTACGTCCGTTTCGTTTCTTCCAGTTCTTTCTGGCCAGCAGTTCAGGCGACCCTGGTGATCGTGGGTGGTGTGCTAATCATTACGGTCATTCTAGGTATCCTGCTGGCGATGCTGCTTGATCAGCCGATGTGGGGGCAAGGCGTTGTCCGCATTCTGGTGATCGCGCCCTTCTTCGTTATGCCTACAGTATCCGCGCTGGTCTGGAAGAACATGTTCATGGACCCGGTCAACGGCCTGCTGGCGCATCTGTGGCGTTTCTTTGGGGCCGAGCCGATCTCATGGCTGTCCGAGGCGTCGATGACCTCGATCATCATGATCGTTTCCTGGCAGTGGCTGCCATTCGCGACGCTGATCTTGCTGACCGCAATTCAGTCGCTGGACAGTGAACAGTTGGAGGCCGCAGAGATGGACGGTGCTCCGGTACTGAAACGCTTTTATCACATCATCCTGCCGCATCTGAGCCGCGCGATCACGATTGTCATTCTGATCCAGACGATCTTTCTGCTGTCGATCTTCGCCGAAATCTTCGTGACCACCGGCGGCGCATTCGGCACCCGCACTCTCACCTACCTGATCTTCCAGCGTGTGTTGGAAAGCCAGAACGTTGGCCTTGGATCAGCCGGAGGTGTCTACGCAATCATCTTAGCCAATATCGTTGCCATCTTCCTGATGCGCATCGTCGGCAAGAACCTGGACGCGTGAGGAGGAACAACTATGGCCCGCGCTGTCACAACCCGCCGCAAATCGCTGAACACAGTTCTCGCCTGGGCAGTTGGATTACTGATCTTTTTCCCGATCCTCTGGACCATACTGACCAGCTTCAAAACTGAGGCACAGGCAATTGCCAGCCCGCCGATCTTTTTAAACTTCAACTGGACGCTGGAGAACTACGCCATCGTGCAGGAGCGCTCAGACTACATGCGGTTCCTGTGGAACTCGGTGATCATCGCGGGTGGTTCGACCATACTGGGTGTGATCATCGCTGTGCCTGCAGCATGGGCAATGGCCTTCGTGCCCTCGAAACGCACCAAGGACATCCTGCTGTGGATGCTGTCCACTAAGATGCTGCCAGCGGTTGGCGTTCTCTACCCGATCTACCTGCTGTTCATCCGTCTGGGTCTGCTGGACACGCGCGGCGGGTTGGTCGTCGTCCTTATGCTGATCAACCTGCCGATCATTGTCTGGATGCTCTACACCTATTTCCGCGAAATCCCGGGTGAAATTCTGGAAGCCGCTCGGATGGACGGCGCGACGCTGAAAGAGGAAATCCTCTATGTCCTGACGCCGATGGCCATTCCTGGCATCGCCTCAACCGTGCTGTTGAACTTCATCCTGGCGTGGAACGAGGCGTTCTGGACGCTCAACCTGACAGCCGTCGACGCGGCACCTCTAACGGCCTTCATCGCCAGCTACTCCAGCCCCGAAGGCCTGTTCTTTGCCAAGCTCAGCGCAGCCTCGACCATGGCAATCGCACCAATCCTGATCCTTGGCTGGTTCAGCCAGAAACAACTTGTCCGCGGCCTGACCTTCGGCGCTGTGAAATAAGGAACACGACACATGGGACGCATTCAACTCAAGTCCGTGACCAAAAGCTTCGGCGACGTTGAGGTCATTCCCCCGCTGGACCTGACCATCGAAGACGGCGAGTTCACAGTCTTCGTCGGCCCATCGGGCTGTGGCAAGTCCACCTTGCTGCGCCTAATTGCGGGGTTGGAGGATATCACGTCGGGGTCCATCGACATTGACGGTGCGGACGCCACCGATGTGCCGCCCGCCAAGCGGGGTCTGGCGATGGTGTTCCAGTCCTACGCGCTGTACCCGCACATGACAGTACGCAAGAACATCGCCTTTCCGCTGCGCATGGCGAAACTTGATCAGGCCGAGATCGACAAACGCGTCGAAGGGGCCGCGAGCGTTTTGAACCTGACCGACTATCTGGACCGCCGCCCCGGCCAACTGTCCGGCGGTCAGCGTCAGCGCGTTGCTATTGGGCGCGCGATTGTCCGCGAACCCGCCGCATTCCTGTTCGATGAACCTCTTTCAAACCTCGATGCGGCACTGCGTGTGGGCATGCGTCTTGAGATCAGCGAGTTGCACGAACGTCTGGCGACCACGATGATCTATGTAACCCACGATCAGGTCGAAGCGATGACCATGGCCGACAAGATCGTCGTCCTGCAGGCCGGTGTGATCGAACAGGTCGGCAGCCCGCTAGAGCTGTACCGAACACCCCGAAACTTGTTTGTCGCGGGGTTCATCGGCTCACCCAAGATGAACTTCATCGAAGGACCCGAGGCCGCAAAACACGGTGCCCAAACTATCGGAATCCGGCCCGAGCATATCGCAGTTTCGGAAACCGAAGGTGAGTGGTCCGGGGTTGTCAGCGTCTCGGAACACCTCGGCTCGGATACTTTTTTCCATGTTCACGAAACTGGTTTGGCCGAGACGATCACTGTCCGTGCGGACGGCGAGGTTGGCTTCCGCCACGGGGATCGTATTCACCTGACACCGCGCGCCGACGTAATCCACCGGTTTGACGCGCAAGGTTTGCGGATCGAATGACTCGTCTGGCAGGCAAAACCGCCCTGATCACCGGGGCTGCGAGAGGCATCGGGCTGGCCTTTGCCAAAGCCTATGTGGCAGAGGGTGCGCGTGTCGCCATTGCCGACATCGACGCCCAACGCGCGCAGACCGCCGCCGACGAAATAGGCGAGGCAGCGGTCGCGATCGAAATGGACGTGACCAACCAACAGTGCATAGATTATGCTGTCGCCAAAACGGCCTCTCTTCTCGGCCCCATCGACATTCTTATCAACAATGCAGCCATCTTCACTGCTGCACCAATTGTCGAGATTGAGCGCGCTGACTATGACCGCGTGTTCGAAATCAACGTCGCTGGCGCATTGTTCACAATGCAAGCTGTCGCGCGCCACATGATCGAACACGGCACCAAAGGTCGGATCATCAACATGGCATCGCAAGCCGGGCGAAGGGGTGAGCCCTTGGTCGCCGTGTACTGTGCCAGCAAGGCGGCAATCATTTCTCTGACCCAGTCGGCAGGGCTGAACCTGATCTCGCATGGGATCAACGTGAATGCGATTGCTCCGGGCGTTGTCGACGGCGAGCACTGGGACGGCGTCGACGCATTCTTCGCCAAACATGAGGGCAAACCGCTGGGTCAGAAGAAACGAGAAGTGGCTGCGGCTGTCCCCTACGGTCGGATGGGCCTCGCCGAAGATCTGACCGGGATGGCGGTGTTTCTCGCCTCGGACGAAGCCGAGTACATCGTCGCACAAACATACAATGTCGACGGCGGAAATTGGATGAGCTGATGGACCCTGTGGCGAATGCAAAACCTCCAGTACGGTTGCGACGCGGCAACCTGTCTGGCCTGTCGAAAACCGTAAAGACGCCTGCGTATGAACCAGCGGACCTTACGCCGGGCATAGTTCATATCGGGGTCGGCAATTTTCACCGCGCGCACCAGGCTTGGTATCTTCATCGACTGTTGCAGCAAGGGCAGGCTCAGGATTGGGCGATCATTGGCGCGGGTGTGCGAAGCTATGACGCCGACATGCGTGAAAGATTGCTGGCGCAGGACTGCCTGACCACACTGATCGAACTGGACCCAGACGGAATGTCGGCAGAGGTCATTGGCCCAATGATCGACTACCTGCCGATCGAGGACAACAATGCAACGCTTATCCAGACGATGGCCGACCCCGCCATTCGGATTGTTTCGCTGACTGTTACCGAAGGTGGGTATTTTCTGGATGCCAATACCGGCGCGTTCAACGCGGATAACGAAGACATTCAGCACGATGCCAAAAACCCGGACGAACCGCGCACGGCTTTCGGAGCTATGGTCGCCGCACTTCGTCAACGACGCCGAAATGGCCTGAAACCCTTCACCGCGCTCAGTTGCGACAACCTTCAGGGAAACGGTGCAATTCTGAGAACCTGCATAGTGGGTTTGGCGCGGCTGTCCGACCCTGAGCTGGCTGGCTGGATTGACCAAAACGGCGCGTTCCCAAATTCGATGGTGGATTGCATCGTTCCTGCGACGACGGATCAAGTGGTATCGCAATGCCTTGCGCTTGGTGTCGACGACCATGCTCCGGTCTCACATGAGAATTTTCGCCAATGGGTGATCGAAGATAGCTTCTGCGCGGGGCGACCGCCGCTCGAACAGGTTGGGGTTACGCTGACCCACGATGTTCATAGCTATGAAACCATGAAATTGCGCATATTGAACGGGGGGCACCAGCTGCTCGCAAATGTCGGGGAAATACTGAACGTCCCGACGATTTCGGATTGCATGCAGGACCCGGACATCGTGGCGTTTTTCGAGAAAGTTCAGGCGGAAGAAATTCTGCCTTACGTCCACGCTGTACCTGGGACGACCGGCGAGGAGTATCTTGAATTGATAAAGAAACGATTTTCCAACAGTGCAGTCCACGACACAACACGCCGGGTCGCATTTGACGGTTCTTCCCGACATCCGGTTTTCTTGCTCCCATCTTTGCGCGATGCGGTTGTATCCGGGTCTTCCATACATGGGCTGGCATTGGCCGAAGCGTTTTGGTGCAGGATGTGTACTGGCATTCGCGAAGACGGCTCCGAAATTGCCCCGAACGACCCGCAGTGGGAAGACCTGCAAAAAACGGCATTGGCGTCCAAAACCGATCCGGAACTTTGGCTGAACCAACGCCAGTATTATGGTGCGTCGAACATCAGCAAACAGTTCTCCGAAGCCTTCACCGCGTGGATGACGACGATCTGGAAAAGTGGCAGTCGGGGAGCGATAGCGGAATATGTTACTCTGACCTGACAGCCACACTAACTCTCGCCGCAAGCCAGGATCGGTCTCCGGTGCACTATTCATTTTCGGATGGTTAATGAATTTGGTGTAGGCCTACCTGCGTTACTTAGGCCTCGGCCACAGCACTTGCAGAGAAAGCCCATTTTCCGCCCGACCTGCCGAAACGTCACCTCTATTTCGTGAATTCTGTTGACCGGCAGATCTAGATGGCAAAATCGAGCACCCGGAGCAACAGAAAAACCGCGACAGGTCCATCTTCAAACAATCGTGTGATGATACACCTTTGTCTTCGACCAATCCCCGGCGGTTAGCGCTTCGAACGGAGTCCAGAAAGAAAACCCATCTTCGTGTTCGCTCTCTATGCTCAGAAGAAAGTCAGCTTTGATATCCAACACGCACTGGACGCTGCGGAAGTCTAGGATCGAAGTCGTGTTTGGAAGCTTCTGGCCAAAAAGCCTGTGTCCGCGCCAGGCGCTAATGTGCTTGTTCACAAAGTCGTGGAAACACTCGGGCACGTCAGACAACTTTTCCTCAAGTGTCACATCTCTTTCCAGAAGCAAGCTATGGAGTATGTTTGATTGGTGATCGCTGTTGAGCGAAGCGATACCGTATTTGGCATTCGCAGGCAGATTTGCCACAAGGTCCTTCCGTGCTGTCATCAGGCGTTGCAAGGCTTCTTGGTCTATGGGGTCGCTTGGATGGTGGTTTTCCGCAAGCTTTCGAAACGCTGCAATCTCTTTCTGCAAGGGCGGCAACAGGTTCGAGACCTGCCGGTAGAACCTTGTTTTTTCCAGTATCTCTGGGTTGCCGCGCGCCGCTGGCCATTCACTCTGCTTCATTCGACGCAAGTCGCTCAGATGCCTGTTTCGGTCACCCCGATGGCTCCGGATTGAATAGGATGCAGCGTCCAGTTCTGCCAGAGCGAGGCCTCAGTTCGTGATCCATTCGTGGGGCCCTTCTTCACGCAATATTCCTGGCGGAGTTGCGTCGGCGCTGTCCAAATAGGGTTTCAGTTCAAAATGCCACTTTGGGAACACGGCTCTGCGGCGATAATGGCAAGTGGCCTCCAGATCTTCTGGCTCTGACCGTTCCTGCAACTGACTGTGCTCTGGTAAGATCGTGATCAAATGGCCCAAATCGCCTCTGAAATTGGCAAAGACCACCATGGTGCCTGCCCCGGGAAGCCCGAGTAGTCTTTGACCAGTCTTTGGTTCCGGAGAGATTTCGCCGAGATCGATCTGAGCCACAAAGTTCATGGCTTGCCCCGCAGTGTTTCCCGGCCATTCAAAATCAGCCGGAAGTGCGGGCCGCCCACCGAACCACGAATTCGGCGGAGGTGTGTTTGCATAAGGGGACACCAATCGTATGGCCCAGCCCGGCACTTCGGCTGGTCTCGTCGCATGACCTTCCAGCTCTTCCAGGACTGGTTACGATTTCCTGGGAATCGACACCCGAGAGCATCTCATCAACAGTCATGTCAGCTCGCGATTTTTTCGGCTCAACCTGGCGTTGCAATTCGCGGCTGTCCATATCCCATGGCTCTTTGGCCATCAGCGCAACGAAAGCTGCGAATATCCCGCCCAACAAGAGCCAAAAATGGGTCATGCTTAGCGGCGTCTTCGCCACTTGGAGCATCCAAAGAAGTGTACCAAAGCAATAGAGTATTGCACCGATAGCGGCGATCTTTATCAGGGGTCTCAATGTAATTCCTAAATGTTTGCTTTTAAGAAGAATAATGCGCCAATTCAGAAGCACAACATTCGTTAGATACCGAACTGGCTCTCCTTCGCAAGATAAGAGAAAAACGACTTCAGACTTAGAAAGGCAACAACTTCAAATGGCCGGTCTGTCTGACGTCAGCTACTTTGCGAATTGACCAAATTTAGAAAGCCCGCCTACTGCGCACAGCAGACATTGACGGCAATGAGTACTGCAACCTAAACGAGTGGCGACTTGGATAGTCGGTTTGCGGCTAAACCAGACTTTTGAGATTTGACACGGCATGTCTGCTCAACACCTGTCTCCGGCATCAGCGTCAGGATGTTTGATAGCGCGCTTGACTTTTTTGGCGCTCATGTTTCCCAAGGAAGCTTTTTTCCAATCTCCGCGATCAGAAATTCCATGAACACCCGCACTTTGGGGGACAACACGTTGGACTTGGGATAAATAAGCCACAGGACGTTGTCTTCACTGGCCTCAAAGTTTGGTAGAACCCGTGTCAAACGGCCTGACTTCAATTGGTCATGCACGCTCCACAGAGCGTTCAATGAAATACCCGCTCCGGCTAATGTGGCGCGGACCTGGCTTTGACCGTCATCGATAATCAATTGACCTTTGGCTGATGCCGGATCGAAAATTGCCTTCTCGCCTGCCGATCCTGTCAGCGGTCGTGGTTGGCGGTTTTGGAAAGCGATCAGATGGTGGGCTTTCAGGTCATCAGGAGTTTCCGGCGTTCCGTGCGTGTCGAGGTAGTGTGGCGCGGCGCAAAGAATACGCTGGTCATCAGCCAGTTTGCGACCCTTGAGGCTCGTGTCGACCAGCGGCGCGTTTCTGAGTGCCAGATCAAAACTTCCCTCGATCAAGTCGAACTGCACATCCGACAGACGCAGATCGATTGTGAGGTCGGGGTGCTGTTCAAGGAACTTGGGCAGGATCGGCGCGATATAGAGTTGTGCAAAACTGCTGGGCGCAGCGAAGCGCAATGTTCCTTTGATCGTTGTTTTTTGCTTGCCCAGAGCAGCAAGCGCGGCCTCTTCCTGCGCGATGATCTCTCGGGCGAACGGCAGGAAGTCGGCACCTTCGACCGACAACGACACTTTGCGCGTTGTGCGATGGAGCAATTCGGAACCCAGGTTCTGCTCCAACTTGGCGAGTTTTGCGCTGGATACGGCCGGTGCCATACCCAATGCGCGCCCCGCCGCGCTTATGTTCAGCATTTCTGCCGCCCTGACAAACAATCGCAACGCCTCTGTATCAAGCCCCATTATATCGAAAACCCGAATTATCATTCCGCCAATAGGCAGTTTATATGAAATTTGATCAGTCTTAAATACCTCCCAACGACGCAACACAGCATAAGAAGGAGGCGCAGATGACGCGGACAGCCACAGTCAACTACCACGTTCACAAACCGCACCGGCAAGCCTTTGAACTGGATGCGGGCGGGATCGCTGGACATCTGGTTTCTCCCGAGCTGGTCTCCAAGGCTGTTGCAGTGGAAGACGTCCGCGCAACGGCTGTCCCTGTCACAATTGCGTCTGATACTGTCGAATTCACCACCCTGAAAACGCAGGTTCGGGATTTTGCAGGCGACGCCTGGAAACCGACATACAATGCTGAGCTGACAGCGACGCTTTCGGACAGGCTTGGCGCGCGCGAGGTTGTGGTTTTTGATCATACCGTTCGCATTGATGACCAAGGCGCGGAGCGAAAACCTGCGCGCAATGTCCACAGTGACTACAGCAAGGATGGAGCCGAACAGCGGCTTGTCGACTTGCTGGGTGCCGAGGTCGCTGCGGAATGGGCGCAAGGCCACTATGGTTTTGTCAATGTTTGGCGTCCCGTCGAACAGCCGATCAACTCAGCCCCTCTTGGTTTTGTGCGTCCGTCATCGGTTGACCCGTCTGATTGGATTCTGCTGGACCTGATCTATCCCGACCGAAAAGGACAAATCATGGGGCTGGTAGGAAACCACAAGCATGAATGGATTTATCAATCCAAGATGACGCCGGATGAGGTCGCGATCTTCAACATCTATGACAATCAAGGGTTACCGTCGATTGCGCATAGCGCGCTCGATTTGGTCGAGGATCCGGGCGTCACCACCATTCGCAAAAGCATCGAGAGCCGCACCTTGGTGCGCTATTGAAGGGGGCAGAAATGTTGGATGAAATGCAACCTGCCGAGTTTGCCCAAATCAACGAGGCCTACAATAAGGTCTTTCGTCCCGGGCGACTGAGCATTGGCCTTGTGTTGCCGCTCGAAGCATACGCAGTCGGCACCGAGCCGACGCTGCGGTGGCATCTGCAAGCGGCCCGGAGGGCAGAGGAACTTGGGTTTGCGGCACTTTGGCTGCGGGACGTCCCGTTTAATGTTCCAAGCTTCGGTGACCCCGGACAGGTTTTCGATCCATTCGTTTATCTGGGTGCGTTGGCAACGTCGACCAACCGGATAGCGCTTGGAACCTCGAGTGTGATCCTGCCATTACGCCACCCCGCGAATGTCGCCAAGGCAGCAGCGACCGCAGATATGCTCTCGGGCGGGCGGTTGCTTTTGGGCGTTGCTTCCGGTGACCGGCCCGAGGAGTACCCGGCTATGAACCAGAGCTTTGACGATCGGGGGGCTAGATTTCGCGATAGCGTGGAATATATACGAGCGGTCGGTTCGGATTATCCTAAGCTCGAAAGCGCTCAGGGCACCTTGTCTGGCGGGATCGATCTCTTGCCAAAGCCGCATGGCACACGGCTACCAATGCTCATCACCGGTGGCAGCCAGCAATCGCCCGATTGGGTGGCGCAGAACGGCGACGGTTGGATGACCTATCCGCGCAATGCGGCAGCTCAGGGCCAGGTCATCGCGGACTACCGGCGGCGTGTGCAGGCGGCGGGTCAACCGGATAAGCCCGTCATGCAATCGCTTTATGTCGATGTCGTTGCCGACCCCGCTGCGCCTCCGCGCCCGATCCATCTTGGGTTTCAGTCTGGCACCGATTTCCTGCGCAGCTATCTGCGCGAGATTGAAACGCTCGGGATCAATCACGTCGCGCTGAACTTAAGGTTCAACCAAGCATCTATCGATTCCACCCTCGAACATCTGGCGGACGTTGTGCTGCCTGACTTTTCCTAAAAGGATCAGACCGATGACCAAGACTATTCTCATTACAGGTTCGACCGACGGCATTGGATTGCTTACAGCAAAGAAGCTGGCCGCTGGTGGACACAAAGTGCTGTTGCATGGTCGCAATGTTCCCAAGTTGGAGAGCGCAGCTGCCGAGGTTGGTAGGGATGTCGAAACCTATAACGCAGATCTGAGCGACCTGGCCGCAGTTCGAAAACTGGCCAAACAAATACGCACCAAGCATGCCAATCTTGATGTGTTAATCAACAACGCAGGAGTGCTAAAAGCCCCGCAAACTGTGCTTGAGAACGGGCAGGACATTCGCTTTGTCGTGAATACGCTTGCGCCATATCTGCTGACCGAGTTGCTGCTGCCAATTATTCCCGCCGAAGGGCGCGTGGTGAACCTGTCATCGGCCGCGCAGGCCCCGGTCAACATCCGGGCCATGCAGGGCAATGTCCCGCTGGCGGATATGGACGCCTATGCTCAGAGCAAGCTGGCCATCACCATCTGGACCCGGGAATGGGGCACATCGCTATCCGATGCGCCTGTCATGGTCGCAGTAAATCCAGGTTCGCTTTTGGCCTCAAAGATGGTGAAAGAAGGCTTTGGCTTGGCTGGGAACGATATGAACATCGGCGCTGACATCTTGGTTGATGCGGCATTGGGCGAGCGGTTCGCTGACGCGAGGGGCGCCTATTTTGACAATGACAGTGGGGTATTCTCAAATCTACACGCGGCTGCACTCGACAAAGGTCACGCTGCCGACGTCATGAACACCATCAGAGAATTGGTTAACCACACCAACTGACCCGCGCGGCGCTAAAACGCCACGCACTCCCACCACTAACACTCCCTTACCCCTCACGTGTGCTGCGTCGAGGCCCAAGAAAGGATTGCCTGATGAAATACGAGAACTTTCAAACCTTTGACGTAGCCGTTGAAAGCGGCATCGCCACGGTGACATTCGACTTTGGCTCTGTGAATGTTCAGGGCCAGGAAATGCTGGCCGATCTCAACAGTCTGGCTATGCGGCTAGAGAGGGACCGCGACACTAAGGTCGTTATCTTTCAATCAGCCAATCCGGAAATCTGGGTCTGCCACTACGATACCGAGCTACTTAAGGACATGTCGACTGAAGCTGTGTCCCGCGAGGACGCTCAGCTTTTGGATCTGCAGTCAGTCTGCGAGCGGATCAGTAAGGTGCCGCAGGCTACTATCGCAAAGCTGGAAGGGTTTGCGCGTGGCGGCGGGCATGAATTGGCGTTGGCGCTCGACATGCGCTTTGCCGCGCGGGGAAAATACAAGTTCATGCAGATGGAAGTTGGAATGGGCATTTTGCCCTGTGGCGGCGGTGCCTCGCGCATGGCGCGTCAAACTGGGCTAGGAAAAGCGCTAGAGATCATCCTGAGCGCGCAAGACTATGACGCAGATGATGCAGAGCGCTTAGGTACCATCAACAAAGCTTTGGAGCCGGATGAAATTGGTCCGTACGTGACCGCGCTGGCTAAGCGGATAGCACAGTTTCCGGCAGAGTCGATCAATGCCTGCAAACAGATGGTCTATGAATCAATCGACAAGCCAATTGATGAGGCGCTGAAGGCCGAAGCCTATTGGCTTTATCAGGCCACCAGCAAAACTCCGGCCGTCAAACGGTTCACCATCGCGGATGAACAAGGTTTGGAACACGACATCGAGAACCAGCGCAAATGGGGCGATCTGGTGATGCAGGTTCAGGACATCAACTGACCCACCCCCCAACAAAAGGATCTCGTTAGGTGTGCGCTATTGCGACGTGCCCCTGGCGTGGTGTTACACAAGGAATACCCCAATGAAAGCAATGGTTCTAAATTCATACGGCCCCGAAGCGCCGTTCGAGCTCGCCGAAATGCCTGATCCGGTCGCGACACCCGGACATGTGATGGTCAAAGTGGCCGCAGTCAGCGTCAATACCGTCGATACCATGATCCGAAGCATGGGTGCAGACCTGCCGCTGTCCCCCAAATTGCCCGCTCTGCTTGGCATGGACTTTGCTGTCACGATTGTCGCAATTGGTGAAGGCGTGACTGACTTTGCCATAGGCGATGAGGTGTATGGCTGCGCTGGCGGTTTGATGGACCTGCCAGGCTCTCTCGCGGAATACATCAACGCGGATTCCCGTCTGATCGCACACAAACCCAAGACCCTGAGCATGCGGGAAGCTGCAGCTCTGCCTCTCGTCGGCATCACCGCCTACGAAGGGTTGACACGCGCCGGTGTCGGCAAAGGGCAGACCGTGCTCGTTCAGGGCGGCGCTGGCGGTGTGGGCCATGTTGCGGTTCAAATCGCCCGCCACCTTGGTGCAACAGTGTCGGCGACAGGTCGCGGCGCAGATCAGATGTCTCTGATCGAGGGTCTCGGTGCGCGCCCCCTGGATTTCACAACGCAGCGTGTCGAAGACTTTGTTGCCGAGCATACCGGTGGCATCGGCTTCGACGTGGTATTCGACAGCGTAGGCGGGTCGAACATGACGAACTCTTTCGAAGCTGCCAAGCTTAATGGCCATGTTGCTTCAACGGTCGCGCTGATCGAGATTGATTTGACGCCTGCGCATTTTAAAGGCCTGTCCTTGCACGTGGTCTTCATGTTGATCCCGATGATGCACAATGTCGGACGACAAACCCACGGCGACATCTTGCGGACACTGGCGGGTCTGGCGGATGACGGCGCGCTCAAACCGATTGTTGACGAACGGGAGTTCGGGTGGGCTGATGTCAGCGCAGCTTACGCCCACCTTACGAATGGATCTGCTGTCGGAAAAGTCGTAGTGGAGTTGAGATAAGATTCAGCTGAGATTGGTGCGCGCAAAAAGACCTTGCGCACCAACAGTCTCAGCTGCAATTGATGTCGACTATCCGTACTTAGCTGAACTTCGTGCAAACTGCAGCATATGCGACTTTGGGCTCCTCGCGGACATTCTCTGCGGTGGGTTCAGGCATGTGGTTTGAGCCAAATGCAGTCATTGCACTGGCTTCAACGCTTCGCCAGCGCAACCCGTCGATCACATCCCTAAGCGGACATTTGCAACTGAGCTATGCAGGTTGAGTGACGCGCAACGAACTGACCATGCATCGGCGAATGCAGCGTGTCAGATTGCCAGCAGTTGCGTACTTCATGTCATCGACTTAAGTGTCAGAGAAAGAACTCTGCCCGTTCCACGACCCAAACCATTGCGACCAGACTTGCACATGCGGCGACGACAGCGCGAGAGTCGTTCCAGATTCGACCTGGTTGATTGCGCAAGAACAACACCAAGGGCCAGATCAAAAGAACGATCATGACTTGCCCAGCCTCTACTCCAACATTGAACGCCAGCAAGCTGTGCCAAACATTCGGTGCATCAACTCGGAGAATTTGGTGCAACATGAAAGAGAAGCCAAACCCGTGCAGCAACCCAATCCCGGACGTGATGGCAAAGGCCTTCAAGTCCCCATGTCCTTTCTCTGGCGGCCAAATCGCCATTGCGGCTGCGTAGACTATCGAAAGTGCTATTGCCAGTTCGACAGTTGGGATGAACCACTCTCCGCTCGGCGCGAAGCCAAAAAAACCTAAAATCAGTGTTACTGTGTGGCCCAAGGTAAAGCCTGTGACGCGGGCGAGAAGGCTGTGCAAGTTTAAGGCACCGATAATCATGCAAAGCACAAAGAGAACATGATCGGGACCTTCCAAAATATGCCGAATACCTTCAACAAAGAAGGTCGAAGCGGCCGCGGTCGCTGATCCGGAAACGTCGACCGGGGTATGCATCAAGCCCCGTGCACGAAATGTCCGAACATCTTGCCCGTTGTAATCGAGGATCAGGTTCGCCGTGTCATCTTGTCCAGGAAGACCCGGATCTGACGTATATGACAAACTGTATGCTCCTACCTCTCCCGTCACAAACCGCAGGTGCACGTCAACCATCACCTCGCCAACATAAATCTCCTCAGTGGTTGGAAAAACGTCCCTAGGCGCAAGTGCCAAGCGCGCCTCATTGAGCGTAGCAAATCCAGGCTCCTGCCCCAAAGGGTGCAGTCTTATCGAGACGATTTCTGGGGTTTGTCGATGACCGCCGACAGACAGCACAAGCCCGTTTTCAGCAATACGAGCCAAGCCGGTCGGATCTTTGTGCAATGCGGCCTGATCCAAATAGTGCATGAGCACGCCATCTTCGATCAGATTGTATGTGTATGGAGCCGGTGCAGGCAAACCGTCCGGACCTTCGGGACCGACGAGTTGCGCAACCAAAAAAGGCATCGGAAGGCGCAAATAGACATCAAGCCCATCTTCTGAGTGAGCCACATGATGTATGCGGACATTCTGGTTTAGATTGAAATGCGCCTCTGCTCTGTCAGCAGTCAAAAAGACCACGGCCAAGAAGTATGTGGCAAAGAACAACCTTACGACCACCATTGAACTACCCTTCCGTTTTGGCGCTGATAATCGTCAGGTCATCAAGCATCCAATGATCGCCGTGCCGCGAAACGTCTAGCAAGCCTCGATAGGACACCGCTTGCCTATGTATGTGCCCCCAATGACCTCCGCTTACGCGGGCAGTCCAATTCGCGAGGACCTGATGCTGGTTTCTGTCTTCGCTGGGCGAGAAGCTCTCGACGCTCAGGTCTGAAATCGCTTCGACGCGAGCCACGGCGCCAGAGGGCAAGGTAACTGACAAGCCACGACGCATTTCTGCTTGGACCTTGTCGCGATTGATTGCTTCGACATAAGGCTCCATCGCCGCCACGGAACTATCATCTCGCGTCTCAAGCATCGTGGTTCCGATGTTGGTCAACAGGCCTTCTACGATTTGATGCGTCGCGACTTCATCCGGCTTGGGCCCTGTCGACAGGTTGTTCAGCGAATATGTGACAATCGCAGCGGCACCGAATGCCCCGGTCAGGCCAAGCAAGATCAGACGCTGGCCGTTTGCACGCTGCAGCGAACAATATGCGCATATCAAACACAGAAAACCTAAACCGAACGCAATCAAGGGCACCCGTGTTACACCTGCGGTTTTGACAACGACCGGGCCCGTTTTTGGGTTTGTCCAAGTTGTCAGGTGATTGTTCCAACTTACAACTGGATCGGGTGCGTAAATCTGCGAGGGGACCGCCCCTGCCGGATCAGAGAGGGTGATCGGAATAACATCCAGACCATCTGGGAAAAGCTCCCATGCCAGATCAACTTGGCTCGGCAAGGTCGCAACCGGGTAGGAGAGGACAACGCCCAATAGCATCGTCTTTCGGTTTGCCTCGGCTTCATCCGGAAGAACACGCAAACCTTCAGCCCCGACTTCGATACGTGAAACCTGTACCGTTTCTGGTTTCATCGGCTTGCCGTCGACGGCGAGCGGGTTTCTAGTCGCAAAAAAGTCCGAGACGCCAGACTTGATCCTGGCGACATCGTCTGCCGTCAATCGCTCTGCGCCTTCAAAGTCCAAATCCGCCCAAGTCTCATAGTCTTTCAAGCGCAAGATGATCTCGTGCCGGACGACACGTGGCTCCATCGCCAGGAAAGACATCATCGGAGACTTGTGGTGGCGGGTGAGATTTGGGTTCTCAAATTTGCTAAACCAAGGATCGTCCCAATCAGACAATAGTTTTTTCGGCTGGTGGCAGTGCTCAGGACGAACCTCACTCCGCCCCTCGTGGGACGCAGCGCTGCTGACACGGGAAACGGCAGCGTGGTGGCCTGATTTCAGCGAGTCCTCAAACTCGCGCATAGCGCGAACGGGATGTACTAGGCTTTGATCGCGCTCTCATGAACTAGTGTTGAGCCTCCCCCCCAAAAAAAGCCAGTCGATGATTGAAGTCGCAGTTGGTTGGAAAAGCTCACGTTTGATTGCAACCTTTGACGCAATTCACTCGTTCAAAAGAGACGAAAGGTCGTCCGCCGCTTTTTGAAGTATCCCCAAAAACGACATTAGGCTTTTGACGTCGTGGCGCTGCATTGGGGCGTGCACCGAAAGCGTTGCCACCAACCTTCCCTGCCCATCCATAACGGGCACAGCGAGTGCCGTCATTCCGGCCATGAATTCCTCATCATCGGTCGAGAAACGATTCTCGGCGATATTTTGGATTTCCGTTCGCAAGACTTTTGGATCACTTAAAGAGCGTTCAGTTCGCGGCTTAAGATTCCCTGCAGACAGGAACCCATCCAGCGTTTTCTGCCGCAGAGTGGACAGGTACATCTTGCCACTGGCAGTACAATGGAACGGCACCTGCGTACCCACCGGAAGCTGAATTCGCAGCGGCCATTTTGTTTCCACCCGGTCAAGATAGATCATACCCTCTCGGTCCGGGATGGCGAGGTTGCATGTCTCGCCAACCTCCTCTGCTACGCTGCGCAATATTGCCAGCCGCGCCGTGCGCAAATGTTCGGAAGACATCGTATTAACCGAAAGCAACCGGAGACGAAGTCCTGGGCCGTAAGAGCGCCCATCAAGGTCACGCTGCAAGAAGCCTTCGGCTTCTGCGGTTTGCAGCAGACGGTGAACGGTCGGCTTGGCCAGACCCAATGCCTCGACAAGTTCCGATGGTTTAACGGCGACCCCCCGCCGCGCCACCTCCTCAAGAATGAGAAGAAGGCGCAGGTTGGTCGGGATCTGAGTTTCTTTATCTTGTGTTTCCGTCTCGGCCATCCCGCAACAGTCTAGTTATTTGGCAGCAGGATCAAGGCCAGATCGGGCACCAGCGATACCAAAATCCAGACGGACAACAGGGCCACCAGATAGGGCACCGTATAGCGCAGCAGCCGGAAATATGGCACTCCGGTCACACCCGAAGCCACGTAGAGGTTCAACCCGTAAGGCGGGGTAATGAACCCGATGGAAGCACCCACAAGGAAGATTACCGAGAAATGGATCGGGTCAATGCCCACCGAAGCCGCAATCGGTGCAAGGATCGGTGCAAGGATGATCGTAACCGGAAGGCTTTCCAGCACCATGCCCGAGAAGAACACGATCACCATCGAGGTAAACAGAACAGCGTGGTAGCCGCCCATCGAGGTTACAAAGTTCCCAATAGTTTCCTGGGCCCCAAGCAAAGACAAGATTTGCTGCATCACCACTGAGATCGCGATCAGTGGTGCAAGGATGCCGGTAATCTGCGCCGAGCGGATCACGATCGACGGGATTTCCGGGATCGTGAAGCCTTCGACTACGAACATCTCGGCAAAGGTTTTCTCGGTGGGCGGAATGTCGTTCCGCGCGCCCATGATGCGGTTGATCGGGTAGCTGACCAGACCTGCAATGACGCAGAAGCCAACGGTCACACCCGCCGCTTCGGTCGGGGAGAACTTGCCTGTATAGATGCCCCACAGCACCAGCCCGATAGCGAAGAAACCAAGCCATGCGCCGAACGCGGTTTTCAGAACGCGGTTCAGTTGCAACGGGATCAGGTGACCCCAGCCGTTCATTCGGCAGATGATCCAGCAGGCGAATTGCATGCCAAAGACCATCAAAGCGCCCGGCAGAATACCCGCCACGAACAGTTCGGAGATCGGCAGGTTCATCAGAAAGCCGTAGACGATAAAGATAATCGACGGAGGAATGATGATCCCCACCGTCCCACCTGCAGCGGCGGTTGCCGCGCTGAAGCGTTCGTCATATCCCCCTTTGACCATCTCGGGGTGCAGCATCGACCCAATCGTGGCCGTCGTCGCCGAGTTCGACCCGGAAATCGCCGCGAACAACCCACAGGCCCCAAGCGACGCCATCGCCAGCCCGCCGCGTATCCAGCCCAAACAGGCATAGGCGAAATCGCTGAGCCGTCTCGCAATGCCGGATTTGTTGATGAGGTCTCCGGTCAAGATGAACAGCGGCATCGCCAGCAGAGCGAACCCCTTGTTGAAGACGTTCAGCAGCTCAGCCCCCGTGTTGTCCAGCGTCAGCCCAAGGACAAACGAACAGCCAATGACCCAATAGCCGATCACCAGCAGAACCGGCACGCCCAACATGAATAGAAATGTGACCCCAAGCGAGATCAGTGTGACCATGGTTCCGTCTGTCATCAGTCTGCTCCGATCACGGCCTGCTTGATCAGCGGCTCGCCTGTTTTCCAGTTGTGCAGGTCGTCTGCGAGATTCTGAAACACACGTCCAACCATAAGAAAGAAGGACAGAGGCGCGGCCAGAAGGAACCACCACTGCATGATATTGTCGGTGCCCAGAACGATCTGAAAGTTCGACGCCGACAGCGCCACCAATCGGGTCGTCGTCACGATGACGATTACGGCAAAGATGAACCAAAGAACTGCGTCGAGGATCAGGCAAGCCAATTGCCCGCCACGGGGCATCGCCGTGCGAAACTCGCTGAAGCTCAGATGTGTACGCAAGCGGACGTTATAGGACGCTCCGAACCACGCCATAACCATGAATAGAAGTGGGGGGATCGTGGTTGACCAAGGCTCTTGATCGTTGAACACGAACCGGTCGATCACGCCCCAGAAAATAATCAAAGCAATCGCCAGGTAGGAATACACCATCACCGACCGTTCCAGATGGCGCTCGACAAAGGGCACAGCCCGATAAATCAGCATGATCACGAACCCGCCAAGGGCTGACACTATCGCGCCCCAGAACCAAGTCGCATCGGATTCCAATGCGGATTGAATCTCAAACGAATCCTGGCTGAGAAAGGCGCTGAAGATCGCACCTGTATCTGCCCAAAACGACATGAACCCCGTCCTCCCAGTCGGTGTTGTGTGGAACCGGCCCGAACGGGGCCGGTTCGATAGAGTCTAGATTAGGCCTGGCCCATCCACCAACGGCGCGGCTCGACATTTTCGGGCAACGTATCCGCGGGGATTTCGCGCGCGATGTCGTAGATCTCTTGATAGGTATCGATACCACCAGCCCATTTATTCAGGCGTTCACGCCACTGGGCCCAGGGTTCCGGGTTGTAGTTCGGGGCACACATCTCTTCGGCCAGCTTGATCTGATCATCCGGCAGGAACGCCGGGCGAACGCCGTTTTCAGCGAAGATCGTGTTTGGAAGCTGAGGCTCCGAGAATCCAACCGTGTTCAATAGCGCAGCTTCATTCGCGCCTTGGATAAGGGCCTGCGTGAAATACGAGGACTCCATCACTGCATCCTGCAACTCGCCGCCAAGGCCGTCGAACACCTTGGCCGACATCGAAGTATGCTCGGTGCCACAGAAGAACTTAAGGTTGACCGATTGCGAAACCACCGGCGCCATGTTCGCGTATGCAACGGCCGACGCCCAGGTTTCGGCACCGTCGATCAGGCCGGTTTTCAGCGCGTCCAGCGTCTCTTCCCATGCCACCGGCACGGGGTTGAGGTTCAACAACTGCATCGCAATCCGGCCCAGCTGCGTACCCGTCACGCGGTTCTTCGTGCCGAACAGCTCTTCCAGTTTGGTCACGGTCGGCTTGTCAGCAAAGGTGGAGCCCATTTGCAGGCCCCGGAGTTCACAATGCGTAAACAGGAATTTTAGCCCGTGCCGCTTTTCCAATGGGTCGCGCAGAATACGCTGGCTCGCCGGGCTATAGAAGAAGTGATACTGCGCCGCGCGGCTGGGGAACATATAGGCATAGTCCAACACGTTCAGGTAAGGCGCACCACCGGCAGAGTTTTGAGTTGAAGCCGCATAGATATCAACGATCCCCTGCTGGGTTTTCTCAACACAGCTCAGCTGACCACAGATCTGGTTGTCGCCAATGAATTCGATCCGAATTTCACCATCTGTTCGTTCTTCCAGATCGCGTGCAAATTCGATCGCACCAGCACGCTCGATAAGCAGGTTGCGCGTATTAAAGCCCGACGCACCGAACTTCAACGTGTGCTTGGGCTCTTTCGAAAAGCGCTTCTCATAAGTGGATTCGGCGGCCTGCGCCAAATTCGCAAGACTCATCGCGCCACCGAATCCACCTGCAGCCAATAGCGTCGAGCTCATGCCGTAACGGCCTGCCACGCGGAAGAAATCCCGCCGTGAAATACCACTCAGTTTCCGTCCGATCTCCATTGCTTACCTCCCTGTTCGCAAAAAATGAGACGTTTTGTATCAAAAAATGCTAGTGTATTTCTCGTCTTTTGGCTAGAACTTTTTGAAACTGGTTTCAGGGAGGTGATCATGGAAGTGGACTATGCTGTCGTGGGGGCCGGGTCTTCGGGTTGTGTCATTGCCAACCGCCTGAGCACCGACCCCAACGTGACTGTCGCACTGCTTGAGGCCGGCGGTCGCGATACCAACCCATGGATTCACATCCCTGTGGGCTACTTCAAAACCATGCATAACCCTTCGGTCGACTGGTGTTACCGAACCGAGCCCGATCCCGGCCTGAACGGGCGATCCATCGACTGGCCTCGCGGCAAAGTGTTGGGTGGATCATCATCACTGAACGGGCTGCTGTACGTGCGCGGCCAGAAAGAGGATTATGACCGCTGGCGGCAGATGGGCAATGAAGGCTGGGGCTGGGAAGACGTCCTGCCCCTGTTCAAGCGCTGCGAGGATCAGGAACGCGGCGAAGACGAGTATCACGGCGTCGGCGGGCCTTTGTCCGTGTCCAATATGCGCATTCAGCGGCCCATTTGCGACGCCTGGGTGGCGGCAGCGCAGGCCGCCGGCTACCCTTTCAACCCCGACTACAACGGAGCCGAGCAAGAGGGCGTAGGCTATTTCCAACTTACCACTCGAAATGGGCGCAGGTGCAGCGCTGCCGTGGCTTATCTCAAACCCATTCGAGGACGCCAGAATCTGAATATCATCACAAATGCACTGGTTTCGCGCGTAATTCTGGACGGGAAAAAGGCAACAGGTCTGGTTTACCGGGACCGAACTGGAGCCGAACAAACCCTAAAAGTTCGGCGAGAGATCATTCTATCTGGTGGGGCAATTAACTCTCCTCAGATTCTGATGCTGTCGGGAGTCGGTGACCCCGACCATCTGAAGGAAAATGGTATCGAACCCCTGCACGCCCTTCCCGGAGTTGGCAAGGGTTTGCAGGACCACCTACAGGCCCGGCTGGTGTTTAAATGCAATGAGCCGACGCTGAACGATGAAGTCCGCAGTATATTCAATCAGGCGCGCATCGCCTTGAAATACGCCCTGTTTCGTGCGGGCCCAATGACCATGGCCGCTAGTCTTGCCACAGGTTTTATGAAAACCCGACCCGATGTTGAAACTCCGGACATTCAGTTCCACGTTCAGCCCTGGTCTGCAGACAGCCCCGGTGAAGGCGTGCATCCGTTTTCGGCCTTCACGATGTCGGTTTGCCAGCTGCGCCCGGAAAGCCGCGGCGAACTGCGCCTGGATGGCCCCGACCCGTCCAAGTATGTCAAAATCATCCCGAATTACCTTTCTACAGAAACGGATTGCCGAACCATCGTTGACGGTGTGAACATCGCGCGCAGAATTGCCAAGCAGAACCCTTTGGCCTCGAAGATATCAGAAGAGTTTCGACCAACAACAGAGCTCAGCTCTGACGATTATGAAGGCACACTGGATTGGGCCAGATCCAATTCGACTTCGATCTATCACCCAACCGGAACTTGCGCGATGGGAAGCAGTAAGATGTCTGTTGTCGACACAAAGCTGAAGGTACATGGCATAGCAAATCTGCGGGTGGCGGATTGTTCGATCATGCCGGAAATTGTCAGCGGGAACACCAACGCCCCGGCGATCATGATCGGCGAAAAGGCAAGCGATCTGATAAACTCGGATGCCTGACACATCGCACGGCGGCATAAAGCCTACGAATGTCCGTTGCAGGTAATTTGGGCCGGTCGACGGACGTGACCAATGGAAGGTTCCGGCCATCTTGTTTCTGATTATGAGGCCTGCGTTCGATTGTGCATTCGGCGCAGTTTGAGGTTTTCCTCGTTTATCGTTTGCTTTCTTCCAAGATTTTCGGCGCGCGGCCAAAGTAGGCGTCCGCCGGTGTCACGTTGCCCATGATCTCGTGGCAACGATAGTAATCGATGTACTGGGTGATCGCCTGTTCGAGTACCACGGCAGATAGTAGTACATGCGGAACGTCACGGACCTTTGACCCAATCGACGATCAAAGCCTCAATAGATTTAAAAGTCACGTCATTCATTTCTGACCCAAACGTCAAGCATTTCTGACCCAAGGCAAATTCCGACCATTGACCGACGCTGCAGCCAAGGTCTCAAGGAAGCCCAATACGTCCGTTTCTTCGCCTCACACAAACCGCGGTGGAACGCCTTGTGTGGATATCTGCTATGCGCAGCTGGGTGAAATTGGAATGCTCAGCAGCCGGCGCAAAGCAGTCCTCAGTTGCAATTTGTTACATGGCACTGAAACTGCCCAAAAAGGGGCCGTTCTAAGGCAGTCACCTTGAGCAGGGCTCGAGGTTCCGTCCTACCTAGGAAGTTTGCCCGCAATGAGTTGCGATTACATACCAGAAAGCCCTGCATTAGTATTCAATAGAAACTGGCGGAAAATTGGGCTGCTCGCCGCACCAATGCCTCGGGCGTTTTCCCCGACTGCTGCTGCTTCCACAACTGGAGGAATTAAACCGCGTTTGTCTTGGTTGATTAGGTATCGACGAACCCGTGAGACCAACTCTTCCCGCACTTCAGGTGGAAATGCACCGTCAATGAAAATCGCCTCAAAGTCGATGACCGCGCAAATAGACAGTGCAGCCTTGGCCAATTCCTGCGCCGTCGTGCCGATCCATGGCTCGACATAGCGAGATATGCTGCTCCAATCCTGAGGCTTCTTCCAGAGAATTTCAGGATCGACACCTGCTTCGATCAATCTGTCCTCGAGCAGGAACAGCGAAGCTGTGTCGATTAGTTGCTGGCTTTCACCCAATGGGCCCGTAGTCCGCATAGCGCCTAACGCACCAGCATTGCCCTGGTTGCCCTCGAATACGGTGCCGTTCAATGCGACGCCACCGCCGATCATCGAGCCGATGAAAAAATAGAAGTAATCCCGATACTCAGCCCCGCGGCCATAAAGGTGCTCTGCGTGACAGGCTGCCGTTGCGTCGTTAACCACAAAAACCGGCAAGTCGCTGAACTTGGCGACCTCAGAAAAGAAGTTCACGTTTTTCCATGACCTGAATTTCTTGGCGGCGAGCCCGGACAGATCATGCCATTTCCAAAGTTCGAACGGGGTGCCGATCCCGATACCGCATACGCGGTCGCGAAGACGTTGAGGTTCGCGAGAGAGAAGTGTTCGAAGGCCAGACTCCAGAAACCCGAAAATGACCTCTGGCAACGGGTAGTCGTATGTCGTGGACAGTTGGTGGCGCGGGTTGCCCATAAAGTCGATCAAAAGCAGATCTGCGCTGCGCCGCCCGATCTTCATCCCAACTGAAAGGATGCCTTCCGGGTTGAGCTCCATAGGGACTGAGGGCTTACCTACTTTTCCGCGCAAAGGGGTTCCGCGTTTGAGAATCTCGTCCTTTTCCAGCTTGCGAAGAATAATCGAGACCGTCTGAGGAGACAGGCCCGTTAGTCGCGCGACATCGGCACCCGCGGCAGGGCCATGCCTTTGTAAAACCGTCAAAATCAAACGTTCGTTGTGATCGCGAACCCCGCTTTGACTTACCCCGCCAGTCAGTGTTTTTAGCGCTTCTCTTTCCATAAGCCTGAACATAAACCCCTTGTTTTCTTATGAAAAGATGCCGAAGCAAATTAATAAATAAACTTTATTTATTTATTGACACGAAGGCTAGAATCGCGGTTTGCTTGAACGCAACCTGCATTGGAGGATGGAGGTGGGTCTCGCTGTCATGCCACGCGGGACAACAACAACTTTCTGGGAGGACAACATGAGAAATCTACTCAAGCTTGCCACATCAGCGACTGTACTCACACTCGCTGCTGCATCTGCTCAAGCGGCCGGGGAGACGGTTTGCCTTATCACAAAGACAGACACCAATCCATTCTTTGTTAAGATGAAAGAAGGCGCTACAGCCAAAGCTGAAGAGCTTGGCATGACTCTAAAGGCCTTCGCGGGCAAAATCGACGGCGACCACGAAACCCAGGTTCAGGCCATCGAAACCTGTATCCTTGATGGTGCAAAGGGAATTCTGCTAACGGCGTCTGACACCAGCTCGATTGTCCCTGCAGTTCAGCAGGCGCGGGACGCCGGCCTGCTGGTAATTGCCTTGGACACACCGCTAAGCCCGATTGACTCCGCCGACGCAACCTTTGCCACAGATAACTACAAGGCAGGCCTGTTGATTGGCCAATGGGCAAAGGCAAAAATGGGTGACGCGGCAGCGGACGCCAAAATAGCGACGCTGGACTTGAACGTTAGTCAGCCAACAGTGGATGTTCTGCGAAATCAGGGCTTCCTCGACGGTTTCGGAGTGGACCTAGCGGATCCAAATGTTATCGGCGATGAGACCGATGCCCGACTGGTTGGCAGTGACGTGACCGACGGCAACGAAGAAGGCGGGCGCCGCGCAATGGAGAACCTTCTGGCAAAAGACTCGACGATCAATGTGGTTCACACAATCAACGAGCCGGCAGCAGCAGGTGCATATGAAGCCTTGAAGTCTATTGGACGCGAAAACGATGTGCTGATCGTCTCGGTCGATGGCGGCTGCCCCGGCGTGCAGAATGTACAGGCCGGTGTAATCGGGGCGACAAGCCAGCAATACCCACTGTTGATGGCCTCGCTTGGTGTTGAGGCTGTAAAGAAATGGGCCGAAGAGGGCGTTAAGCCTGAAAATACACCGGGCAAAGACTTCTACGATACCGGTGTAGCGCTCATCACGGACCAGCCTGTTGATGGCGTGGAGTCAATTTCAGTCGCCGAAGGTTTGGAACTCTGCTGGGGCTAACGCAGACTTAATGGATGAGGCGCGCACGCGCGCCCCATCATTCCTTTCACCAGTTAACCGAAACTTCCTGTACACTGATCTCGTGGGTGCAATGTCAGTCGCGAAAAGGGGGAGATATGTCTGAAGCAAACCAGGGCGCTCAGGGATTTGAAACCGCCGCAAACAAATCGGAAACCGTGGCAGAGTTCGAAGATCATCGGCGCGGCGTGCTAGGGAAGTTACAGCACCTTCTCCACGTGAACCCGTCCTTTGTCCCGCTTATCGTGCTGGTCGGTGCAATCGTAATATTTGGCCTGCTTCTGGGCTCCAAATTCTTCTCACCCTTTGCAATGACATTGATCCTTCAGCAGGTTCAGATTGTTGGGATTGTGGCCGCAGCGCAAAGCCTGGTCATACTGACCGCTGGTATCGATCTGAGCGTCGGTGCGATTATGGTGTTTTCGTCCGTCATCATGGGGCAGTTCACATTCAGATACGGCATCCCAGTGCCCATTGCTGTGATGTGCGGGCTTGCGATGGGAACCCTGATCGGGGCCATCAACGGTTGGCTGGTCAGCCGCGTCAAGCTGCCCCCGTTCATCGTAACGCTCGGGATGTGGCAGATCGTTCTCGCGACCAACTTCCTCTATTCCGCGAACGAGACCATTCGAAGTCAGGACATCGAAGCAAACGCCCCTTTCCTTCAGTTCTTCGGGACTAAATTCGCGATCGGTGGTGCAACGTTTACCGTGGGCGTGATCTTTATGCTCGTCTTGATCGCCGTGCTGGCCTATGCGCTAAAACACACAGCTTGGGGACGGCATGTCTATGCCGTGGGTGACGACCCAGAGGCCGCTGAATTATCTGGTGTAAACGTCCATAGGACACTTATGTCCGTATACATGTTGTCCGGCCTGATCTGCGCCTTTGCGGGCTGGGCGCTGATAGGACGCATCGGATCGGTCTCGCCGACATCTGGCCAATTGGCAAACATTGAGAGCATTACTGCTGTTGTGATCGGCGGCATCTCTCTTTTCGGCGGTCGGGGTTCCATTTTGGGATCGTTATTCGGAGCATTGATTGTCGGCGTATTTACCCTTGGCCTGAGACTGCTGGGCGCGGACGCACAGTGGACCTTCCTGCTTATCGGGCTTCTCATCATCGCAGCGGTCGCAGTCGACCAGTGGATCAGAAAGGTATCGGGCTAATGTCGGACACAACTCCAGTCGTCCAAGGCCGCGGGATCGTGAAGCGCTATGGCCACGTCACCGCCATCGATCATTCCGACTTTGAACTGCGTCAGGGTGAGATCCTGGCCGTCATCGGGGACAATGGCGCAGGGAAGTCTTCGATCGTCAAGGCGATATGCGGTGCCACAATCCCGGATGAGGGGGAGATTCTGATCGAAGGAAAGAAGGTTAACTTCACCTCTCCGATCGACGCCCGGAACATGGGAATCGAAATCGTCTATCAGCAGCTTGCCATGTCTCCTGCCCTTTCAATTGCGGACAACATGTTCATGGGTCGCGAGATCCGCAAACAGGGTTTCATGGGCAAATACATGCGTCAGCTAGATCGGCCCGCAATGGAAAAGTTCGCGCGTGAAAAGCTAACTGAGCTTGGACTGATGACCGTGCAGTCGATTAACCAGGCGGTAGAAACACTGTCTGGTGGCCAGCGTCAAGGCGTTGCCGTTGCGCGCGCAGCCGCTTTTGCGACCAAGTTCATCATCATGGACGAACCCACAGCAGCTTTGGGTGTGAAAGAGAGCCGCAAGGTGCTTGAACTTATACAAGACGTACGCGCACGCGGCATTCCTATCATCCTGATCAGCCACAACATGCCACATGTCTTCGAAGTAGCTGACCGAATCCACGTGCACCGGCTGGGCAAAAGGCTCTGCACAATTGATCCCAAGGATTACACGATGTCCGATGCCGTAGCGTTTATGACCGGCGCCAAAGAACCGCCAAAAGATGACGCCGCGTGATCGAGCAGGATGCAACGCGCGTGTGAGACCTGATCTCCTCTTGGAGGCAGGTCGGGGTTCGGACGATTGTCGCAATCGCTGCACCCCCTTCATCCGGAAAGTCGAACCAGGCAGAGACCGTCGTGCAATCGCTGACCGCACAAAAGAGCTAGGCGGTTCCGTTAGCCGCGCTGGTGCATATGGATGATTACCATTTGGACACCGTCGCTGAATTTCTGGGCCCGGCTCAAATTTAGATTGTTTTCGGACTGACAACGAAGTCGCTTAGTCGCCGCTAAATGGCGTTCAGGATCGGACCATCCAACAATCCGACCAAATCTCCAAAGTAACCTCCAGAACGCGCAGGGCGCGTAGGATCAGATGAAATTGCGACAGCAAGGTTTTGATCAGGATGCGCCGCTATGATTTGGCCTCCGTACCCACGCGCTAATGCATAGCCTGAAGGGGACAGAAACCAGCCATAGCCATAATCCAATCCAGAGAATGGCGAACGGCTGTGTGGCTTGGTCGATTCCAAGATCCAACGCTCAGGAATGATTTGCCTGTTGGCAAAAGCCCCGCGGTCCCGAAGCAACACCGCGATCTTCAACATCGACCTCGGCGTACCCGCCATCTCATTCCCGCCCAAGTAGTAACCCTGTGGATCCTTCGTCCAAGCAGGTATCTCTATACCAAGCGGTGTACCCAGCCTCTCACGCGTCAATCTCAAAAGGCTTTGGCCGGTCGCCACAGTCAAGGCTGCGCCAAGCACATGGGTCGATCCGGTGGAATAGAGCATCTGCTGTCCTGGCTCTGCAACCATCGGTCGTGTCAAAGCATCCGCGATCCAGTTGGGAGAGTTGATCCATTCTCCATAGTTGCTGCCCGAGGTTCTTTCGAGCCCTGCCCGCAGTGTCACCAGATCTTCCATTGTGATGCTCTCAGAACCGGGTGTGGCATTGGCCGGCAAGAGTTGCGGAGCAACCTCCTGCAAGGTGGCATCCACAGACGGGATTTCCTGCCGGTCGATCGCTGTCCCAAGCAACAAAGCAAAAATGCTTTTCGAACAAGACTTTATATTGGCCGGCCTATCTAGGCCTGCACCCTGTTGGGCCCGCTCGAAAATGACTTCGTCTCCGCGTTGAATTTGAAGTGAATGCAACTGCGGAAGACCGCTTATTGCATCATCCAGCGCCATCGTTTGTCCCCGTGCAATATACGGAGCACTCATTGCAATAGCGGTCGCCAACAGAAACTTTCGACGTGTGATCATGTCATTCATTTGCAAACAAATCTCCGAATGTCCAGACACCTAGGCAATATCCCAGCATTTATTGTCCAAGATCTTCGAAAAGCCGCCCCAAGCGAAAAGTGGGATTTGAGGCAACAGGGGGCTTCGTTCGTAAACTTGGCCAGCCCCTAAGCGCGTAAGAATTGTGGTAGGCTGCCCCAGAGGACATTCTAGCAGGAGATCTCCCGTTGCTACCGAATTCACTCCGTCTCACACTCTCAGTCATAACATTTGCCATATCGGTGGGCACCCTCCCCAACCGTGTCGATGCGATAGCGCAAGATGTTCCAGCGTGGCTACAAAAGCACGTGGGTACGGGTGAGGGGCAAATCGCGCCAATCGTTCTGGAAAGGGCGCGAGCGCTTTACATCAAAAAACTACGACGAGGCGAAGTAAGGAACCCCTGCTACCTTGCCAAGGATGCGACCCGCCCCAGCACTTCAAGAAACGGCAATCCGGGCAAGCGTTTTTATGTCATCTGCGAGTCACAAAAGTCCTTCCGAGCGGTTTCGTCCGGCTACGGCAATGGCCGAAAACTCCAGCGCGCCAATTTTTCGAATGGTCGGCAATGCGCAAAGAACTTCAGCAATGCAGAAGGATCTAAACTAACCGCCGGAGGCGGTTACGATGAGCCAGAAACCCTCTCTTATCAAATAAACCTAAACTGTCCCATTGGCTCTGACGTCAGACACTTCCGCGTTCCTCTTATGGTACCGATCCTTGGGGCGATCACCAGTGCATTGCTTTTCGGATCTGGATTTCTCTAACTAAATACAACGACCCAAAGGCTTCCACGAGCTACCACGGCATATGACGACTGACCAAACTTCCATAGGATCAAAACTCTCGGCCTGGTGGCATAGAACGTTTGTGGATCTAGTTCAGCAGCTGCAATGGTCCTATCTGCCGCCATTGATGGTCTATTTTGCGGCCGGCGTGTCCGGCCTGACCTCGGTCGTCGGCGCTTTTTTCCTGAAAGATTACCTCGATTTATCCGCCTCTTTCGTTGCAGGACTCGCGTTTTGGGCCGGTATCCCTTGGATCCTCAAAATGCCGCTTGGCCATGTCGTGGACCTGTTCTGGCGCTGGAAGTCCCTGCTGATTCTGTTCGGCGCATCCCTGATCACATTCTCTTTGCTCACAATGTATGGGCTTGTGACCGCTCCCGTGCAAATGGCGTCCATTATGCCACTGGAAGACTGGTATGTCGTCGCGTTGCTATTGGCGCCTTCGGGCTATGCCATTCAGGACGTTGTTGCCGACGCCATGACGGTTGAGGCGGTGCCAAAGGTTGACCCAAACGGCCTACCATTTTCGCCTGAAGAAACCCGTGCTCAGCACACGACGATGCAAACCTTGGGCAGAGTTTCCATTATTTCAGGGTTTGCCGCGGTTGCGGCTGTAAACATCTGGATTTTCTCTGGAAAAGAGGACTTGCAAAAGCCCGATCGTCTTGCACTTTATGGCCAAGTTTACCTGATAGCTCTGGCTATCCCTGTATTGTCCGTAAGCGGCGTCGTCCTTCACAGCTTGATCCAGCGTCAGCGTATAAGATCGGGCCATCCGCCCTACACACCGGATGAAGTCACCGAAGTCAAATGGTCCATATTGCTGGGCGGCCTGGCATTCGTTGTGCTTAGCATCGTGCTGGGAACCGCTGATTTCGAATTTGCGCAGGAAACAGTCTTTGCGGTTTCCCTGGCGGTAATCTTGTACCTCATGTCGCGCCTGCTCAAAGAGCTGGAACCGGCCCAAGCCAAAGCCTTAATCGGGACAGCGACAATCATTTTTGTTTTCCGTGCCGTTCCTCTGCCGGGACCAGGCCTGACTTGGTTTGAAATCGATGAACTGGGGTTCGATGAACAATTCCTAGCAATTCTGGCTCTGTTAACTTCGCTGCTGGCGTTGCTGGGGTTAATCGTTCTCCGGCCGTTTATGGCCAATCGCTCCATTGCGCATGTGGTAGTATTGCTGACGATCGCCGCGGGCGTTCTCGCACTGCCCAACCTTGCCCTCTACTACGGTGTACATGAATGGACGGCGGCGCATACCGGCGGAGTTGTCGACGCAAGGTTCATTGCCATTCTTGATACAGCGGTTGAATCGCCGCTTGGGCAGATTGCCATGGTCCCGATGTTGGCTTGGATCGCACGCAATGCCCCAGTTCAATTGAAAGCGACCTTTTTTGCCGTGATGGCATCGTTCACAAACATGGCATTGTCGGCCAGCAGCCTCAGCACCAAGTACCTCAACCAGACGTACGTAATCACGCGCGCTGTCACCAACCCTGAGACCGGTGAGGTCACGTCCACCGCGGACTATAGTCAACTTGGATACTTGCTGATCTCTGTGGCCGTGATCTCAGTGATCGTTCCACTGGCTACAGTGTTCGTCGTTCAAAACTCGCGCTTCCGAACGAGCGAATGATTACTGGCTTTCCACCTCTCCCATCATAACTCTGAGATGTGAGACCGGGACGCCGATGTTTGAACCACCAAACTCGGGCAGGATCGCAGCATTGATGGCAACTACCTCGCCCCGCCGATTCAATGCTGGCCCTCCGCTCCCACCGGTCGTAGTCTCAGCGTCATAAACGATGGCGCTCCCACTCGTCCGCGCAACGATCCCCCGGCTTGCTAGCGGGTGAATCTTGCTTTGAGCGGAAAGCCGGGACGCTATCGACCAAAAGTTCATCGTTCCTTCTGCCTCCAGTTCCTCTAGAAAGCTCGGACCAGCCTGCGCGATCAAAGCTTTCAAACCCGTTGGATATCCCAACAGATAAAGCTCTTCACCGACGCGCGACGTGGCATCCGCCAAAGGAAGGCCGAGGTCCTGAACGCGGCTTGGCTCAACTGCCAAAATCGCCAAGTCTGCCGCTTCACTGAACCGGACCAAACGCGCCTCTATTGGTTTCGTCTGATCAGGCAAATAGGCCAGCAGCCTCAACATCTCTGGCTCAAGACCAGCGTCGCTCAGCGCTTTCTCTCGGTTCCCCGAGGTCCAGGGCAAAGCGACATGGCGGTTGGTGGCCATCAATGGCACCCCAGCAATCAAAAACCCTGTTCCGGTGAACTGAAATTCTGCAGGTTCGCCGGTCCCGTCCGGTTCTATCCAAGGCTGGCCAAACGGGGTCCTCTGGTTTTCTCCGTTCGGTCCCAAAACGTGCCGCAATATCTTCCCGCTTTCCACGTGGCGCAATCCATAAGCCCCCTGAAGGAAAGCTACAGATCGAGTGGAGGCAGTTATCACCCGTGTGGGTGCCCCCGCCCGTTGCTCCAAGGTTCCAAGACGCTGCTCGGTCGACAAAACCTGGTTCTCAAAAGCGTCACGCAACGAAGCCAAGTCATCAGGCGTAAGCGCGTCTTCTCGCGTCTGAGCGAGCATAACTGCGACCGCTTCAATCTTGCGGGACTCCTGTTCAATACTATCCGCCAAGCGCCGGTCGTTTTGGTAAAGCAGGTACCCAAACCCCGCGATCACAAGAAGCGTCGAAAGAACTGTGATCCTGAACAATATCGTCGTTTGAGAGGCAAGCCGCCGCCCACTATCGCGCAGGGCACCAGACATCTTTTTAGCGAAAGGTCGACGGCTCGTTCGGGTGTAAGCATATGCATCACTGAGGATATCCTCGACTGTATGGTGCGCGGGAAATGAGTGATCGCACAACCTGTATCGAGACATAGGTCCCATTTCGCCAAACTCGATCATGTCGCCATGGTTAAGAGACGCCGATGAGGCTTTTTGTCCGTTTACCCATACATTGCGCCCTACCGATGCGGTTATTGTGTAACCGTCGTCAGCCCACTGTAGGGTCGCAATATCGTTATCATGGGGAGGCAGGTTGTCTTTAGGTCGAAGGTTTAGCACCCTGCCATTGTCAACTGAAACCGTTAGGGTTTTATCTACAAGCCAGTTCACGTTTCCGCGCGAGGGTCCGGTCAGGCTCTCCAGAAAGGCCCGCACCTCACCTTCACCAGCATTTCCTGAGGATGTAATGCTACTCGCTTCTGGTTTTCGCATTATGGCCCCCTATCCAAACGCGTGAGGGCATTCTACCACGCTGCAACACCAAACCCATGGCCTGGTGCGAATGTACAAAAAACGCATTTATACAAACACTTGCGATACCTGCCCGGATTCAACCAAAGACACTTATCAGGCCGCAACTCTAAGAAGGCCGATCCATGATCGACCCTCTGCATTGGCATTTTTTTGCATGGTATCGAGCCAACAGTCTGTCTATTTCGACGATACCTTGATCTTACGGCTTGGATCCTGAGGCTCACTCTTCGGCATTTGAATACGCAGAACACCCTTGTCGAATGTTGCTGAAACCTTGTCGACTTCCACAGTATCTGGCAGCGACATGGCTCTGGAAAAGCTGCCGTAGCTTCTTTCGCTGACCCGCAGATCGCCAGTTTCGTCATGCGCAATCTTCTTCTGACCGCGCAGGATTAGCCTGCGATCCTTGATTTCAATTTCCACATCATCCTCTTCGAGCCCCGGCAATTCAGCCGTAAGGACTATCGCAGAATCCGTCTCTTGGACATCGATTGCCGGAGAAATCGCGCCTGTCATATCAAGAGACGGAAAACCCGTGCGTTGCGCAGCCGTTTCCATAGGTAGGAAAGGTGATCCTCCCCCAAAAAACCGCGACATCAGAGTTTCCATTTCACGTCGAAAATTGTCGGAGAGCGGATGCGTTCCAGTGAAAAGTTGCGGGGATTTTTTGTCTTCTAGCATTTTTTGAGCCTCCTCCTTTGGTCTGATTTCGCGCGCGCAACATTATGGCAGAAAAAGCCGTCAAGGACCTTGATCTTGCGCAAGCATTCAACCTCATCCTTCGCTAGATCGCACGCACCGGTTGAACGAACAGAAACGGGAAACATCGCCCACCAAGCTTGCCATGTCGTGGTGGATTTAACACCAATCTCAGTAGTCTTGATCGGAACCCCAGGTCAGCCTAGCGTTTATTTTGAATGAGCCCGAGCTGCCTAGCTTTAGCACAGTGGAGCGAAACCGTATGAAATGGCCTTATCTGGCGCTGATTTACGTTTTGCTGATCTTGGCTCCCTTGGGTTTTTCTTGGTCTCTGGGCTGGCCATCGCGATCATTTCATCAAGAGCTCGCGTCCGGGCTTGGAATGCTTGCGTTTTCAATAATCTTAGTCGAGTTCCTGCTGTCTGGCCGGTTCAGGTTCATCTCTTCCGGTTTGGGTATGGACGTAACTATGCGGGTGCATCAGTTGATGGCGCGTACAGCACTCGGCTTTGCGCTGATACACCCGCTGCTGTATCAGGGTACGCCTTCTGGCGGACGCCGCCCGTGGGATGAAACAAACCAACTTACGATTTCGACCGACTTTTCTACGCTGGTATCGGGCATCGGCGCATATTTTTTACTGTTTATTCTGGTCGCCTCGGCAATTGCCCGTAAATCCCTTGATTACAAATACGAAACATGGCGCCTCTTACACGGGCTGGGAGCCTTGGTGATCGCATGCCTGCTGTTGAATCACACGGTCTATGCTGGGCGCTACGGTGGGCATCCGCTGTTGACGTATCTCTGGCTTACCCTGACCAGTATTGCAGTTGGAACTTTGCTGTATGTCTATCTCGTTCGACCTTTGCGTCAGAGGAAAAGGCCGTGGCGTGTCACGTCTGTGTCTCGACTAACGCCGAAGCAATGGGAGTTGCGCGTCGTGCCAGATGGTCACAGCGGACTAAACTTCGAAGCAGGGCAATTTGCTTGGCTAAACGTCGGCCACAGTGTTTTTTCGCTGCATGAGAACCCATTCTCGATTAGTTCCGCACCAGCCGAAGGCCCCGAAGTTTCATTCGTGATAAAGGAGCTTGGGGATTTCACATGCGGCCTCGGACAGATCGCTCCGCAAACCACGGCCTATCTGGATGCCCCGCACGGAAATCTGTCGATCAGCCACCGAACTGAGAAAGGCATTGTTCTGATCGCAGGTGGTGTCGGGATCGCGCCCATGTTGAGCATTGTGCGTCAGGTACGGTTGAGCGGAAAACAGTACGATCTCAAGCTTATCTATGGCAACCGGGTGGAGGAGCAGATTGTTTTTCGCCTGGAGTTGTCCAAAGAAGAAACAGTATTTGTTCTATCCGAACCGCCAAGGGATTGGTCCGGAGAGACAGGCTTGATCGACGGTCCCCTGTTGGATCGCAATTTGTCTTCTGAACAATTTGAAAGCTGGCTTTTTGTTCTCTGCGGCCCCCCTGCCATGATGGACGCCGTCGAAGATCATCTGATCGCACGGGGCACCGCGTCCCACCGGATTTTGTCTGAAAGGTTTGACTATGATTAGACTGCTCAGAAACCTGCCCACACGCAAACAGGTGAAGTTCGCAGTTTGGTGCATCAGTTTCATAGTCTTCATCGCTGTCTTGGCCTTTTCCTTACGGTAACCAGGCAGACTATTGAGCCTTGGCTAACTTCAAAATTATCAGCCGAAAAAGGCTGATTTGCGTGGAGATGTATGTCGTCGCGAACTTTCTCAAAAGACATGATCTGCGTGGACAGAAAAGGAATTTCACAACTCTCCCAAGTAACGCCTTTGATGGAGATCAAGGGCAAAGCACGCCTCTTATTCATAATCAGCAATCTATTCAGACCGATTTATGGGAGGATCGGAATGACCGTACTCATCGCCTTCGCTACAGTTGAAGGCCAGACAGCAAAGATTGCGCGCTTCATCAGCAGTGTCGCGAAGAATGCCGGTTTCAATGCAAAGCTGACCAATACCGATGAAATGTCCAGCCACGTATCGCTTGACGATGTGGTCAAGGTTGTTCTTCTGGCCCCTGTCCACGAGCGTAGACACCCCGAGTCATTCGAGGCTTTTGTCGCTTCAAATAGAGATGCCCTAATGAAACGAAAGTCTCTCGTGCTTTCTATCGGTCTAAAAGCTGCTTTCGTGTCAGGTCGAGAAGAAGCGCGCGACTATCTCAACGAAATGCTAATGCGAACAGGTTTTGAACCAGATGCAACGGCGTTGGTCGCAGGCGCAGTGAAGCCGGAAAACTACGGGTATTTTGAGAGGGAGATCCTTAAGCACGTTGTCTTGCTTGGTCGAAAAATCGATCCACAAGATGGGGTGCGGGAATTTACTGACTGGGATGAACTGACGTCAATTGTGATAGATTTTCTTGGCGGAACCGGTCGGGCAAATCAACTTTAACCTCAAGCGAGTACCCAATAACAACTGGCTGTTCCCGTATTACCCGATGAACGCATAGAGCCGCCTATCCCAGCAAATCACAATCGCTAGCTTTCTTCATCAGTGCCCGAATAGCACTGGCAAACTTGTCTGCTCCAACATTGCTTGCGTCGTTCCCCCAAATACCGACTGACGCAAATGGGAATGCCCGTAAGCGCCCATAACAACGAGGTCGGCCCCCAGTTCTCGTGCGCGTTCCTGAATGCAGTCTTCAATTGAATTCCCGCCGCACGGAAACTGCGACACGGTCACGGTGCAACCGTGATGGCTAAGCCATCCAGCTAGGTCAGTTCCGGGCACTAGACCTTCTACGTCATCAGGCGACGGCAAATCAAAACACCCAATCACAACTTCGTTGGCCGCCAGAAGAATGGGTAAGGCTAAATGCGCAACCCTAGACGCAGGCAGACTATCATTCCATGCCAAAAAAATGCAGTCGCGTTGGGCAAACGGATCTCCGTTTATCATCAGGGCTACTGGCGAATGGAATAATACTCCGTAGGCGATCTTATGAAACAAATCGGGATATTTTCGCAACTCAGCGTCTAGAAAAGCGATATCAGAGCTATTGGCTTGGCCAGCCACAAGATGCTTTAACTCTGCTCCAGATCCCATAAAGGCAATTACATTTGCAGATACGCCCTGCCCGACCAGGAGCGCTTCAACTTCTGTGGCGCGGGACTTCAAGGCGGCATTTTTTTCGTTGAGAGCATCCAACCAGTTTGAAGGAAGACCCGCCTCAACGAACCTGTTTGATCCATACTTTAGGTAAGGCAGGTTGGGTAAGTCCGCGATCAACACGCAATTCAAGTGACTGTTCTGGTTACGGGAACTTTCAGCGCATTTCAAAATCGACGCGTCGTCAGTATCAATTCCTACGTAATATGCCACTGTTCTGTGTTGCATTCCCGACCTCCGTCCGGAATTTCAATTTGCCCGAGAGCCGTGCGCACGGATTAAACCAACGAAGAGACAATGTTGTTGGTCGCTCCCCTTACTTCGGCAGCATGAAGAACTCTTCCAGCACAATCTTGCCGTCCGCCACCGAATACACTGCGATCTCGCGCAGGGTCATACGCTCACCCGTAGCCTTCTGAATCACTTCAGCTCTGAAGCGCACTCCAAAGCGGTTGGGTGGGTGGACGTAGGGGCCATCCACTTCTAGTTCTTGGATTTCATGCGACGCCAACCAATCCTCTCTTTTTCCCTTGATGGCTTCTCGACCCTTTGTTACGCGGAATTGTCGAACCGGAGGCACAACAGCCTCTATCGACTGCGCGTTTTCGGCATACATCTCATCAACACTTCCAAGGCCCCTGCGCTCACGCATGGCCTGGACGAATGATCTTCCGATTTCAATCAACTCTTCCATGAGCCCCCCCTGAATTACCGTTGACTGTACCACTTCTTGCCCGCGCAAATCTTGACACGGATCAATGAGCACAAGGGGAAATGCAATGAGGCCGATTCGTACTCAACTCTGCTCAGCCAGAAGTAACACACTTAATACAGCGCCGCATTAGCATCAATCTGCAGGAAAGGCGGACAGCGTCAGCACGCTAGTGTCGCAGTTGCTATTTGGTTTTTTTTGTCAGTGCGACCGTGCATTGGCGGCTGGTTGCAACCTAAAGCTGCCATGGAGATGTAATGGTATACAAGAGGAAGTGCTGAGGCGATTGCCACGGCCGTTTTTACCAAAAACACATCTTCGCCCTTGCTTGCCAGACAATATCCGGCCCCCGCTCCTTCCCCCCGGTCTTGCGGGAGAAGGCCCTTCGCTTTCAGGTTCGTATCCGCGCGATGCCTTTTGTCGGAGGCCAGCCGCTTCCCCGCAGGCTTCTCACCTGCCCCGCTTTGACCGCGCACGGTCTCGGCGATCCCCGATCCGACGGGTGTCTAGAGACAGCTGTCGGCCGGTGGGTTCCGTAGTCGCGTTTCTGCACCGGGCCAGAAGGAGCCGCTTCGGTGCGGGATGGGGTAGTCCCCGAACCTTTGTTCACCTTGGAGGCCGGTTGTGAACGTACCGTGGTCACCACTTTTTTTGATCGTTTGCCAGGGAAAGCAGCAAGTATAAACCGGGCGCAACGGAGACGGGGAAGACCCATCCCAGCCCGGAACGTCCGATTTTGCGCTCTTGCTGACTAAGTGTATTGATCTGCTTTTTTTGGGGATCTTTGTGTTTCGCGCGGCCGCAAGTTGTACAAACCTTAGCTGACCCGAAGCGCCGCAGCCCACCAATAGCGCAGGCGGTTCGGGTCAGCGGCTCGACACAGACCCGGGACTAAATAGTTCTCTTTCCGTTCTCTTATTTTTGTGCAACTTTTGGAACGGTTGCCTCGTCTCAACTAGCACGATTTCTCAGCAATCAGTGTTGCCGTGATGTGCGTCGGCTATTGGACGTGTGACCCGACTACGGAGTGTCCCAAACGGAGAATAACATGAGCGCTAACGCGGACAGCGGTCTGAAGGGCAAACGAGACGTTGCAGATACCGAAGGTGACTATTCCGTCTACCCGCACATGGATGAGATCAAGTCCTCTATGTCGTGGAAGCTCGGCAGTTATGGAGAACAAGGCGCACTTACAGAAGACATGATCGGGGGCTTGTGCGACCAGTTTGACCTGCCAGCACCGCTTGTGCGCGACTTGTCCGCAATGCTTGGTCACTGCCTAAACAACGATGACGACATTGCAATCAATCTGACCGAGGTCCGACGCTCGCAAGCGATTGAACGAGGTCAAACGCACCTCAAGCAACTTTTGCGGAATGCCAAAAGGCGATCCATTGCTCCCCAAGAACTCCGGAACGCGTTGAGCTCGCTTTCGACTTATTTCGCGCCGACGCCAGAAGACGCAGACCTCCTTCCTCAAGTCCTCGACAAGCTAGAGTCCGCAACGACACTTAGCCAAGACATCGTGGATGACATCCGACGCATTTATGGGACGCCAGGCGCGGTTGCGGAGATGTCGCCCCGAGACAAGCGGTTCTCGCGCGACAAACGCCGTCAGTATATCGTCGAGAGCTGTTGCTATATCTGGAAAGATGCCGGTCGCCCCCTGACCTATACGACATACTCAGACGGTCGCCCCGGAGGACAACGGCAAGGTCCGCTCGTCAACTTCATCCAGTCTGTCGTGAAGATGATCACCGAGCCGGGGCAAATCCTGAGCGGTGAGACGATCCGAGTGGATATTGACGATTTTCGCGGCAAGCTTGAGCGCGAAGAGAAAGAGCGTTGGGCACCGCCGGAATCGGGTAATCAATACACTTAGAATGAGCAAGCCCGCGTTGTCATGGTCATGGCATGACACGCGTTCCTGCCCTACCCCCTTCTGACGACCACGCACTCCAGCAGGTTGAGACAGCGATTGACCAGCTGGTCCGATTGCTGGCTGCCCAAGCAGTACGGGAACTGGGTCGGAACGCCTCTGACCAAATGGAGGCGCCTCAGAATGCCAAATATCAAAGCGAAGAATAAACAAACCCGCAAGCTTCTGACGGTGAAAGACGTCGCTGAACTGGACAATTGCTCGGAGAAGACGGTGCGCCGTGCAATTGCGGCAGGCCTGCTTGAGGTTATCCGGGTCGGCCCCGGCGGACGCCTCATCCGCATTGATCCGGCAGCTCATGCCGCCTACCGGCAGGCACATTGCTGGTAGGCACTCGCGACCATTAATGTCCATTAATGTCAGTGCGTTATGTGCATTTCGGGAAGAGGGCCTGCCCGTAAGTTTCTAACTTTCTGTGCTACGCTTTTCCCGAATCGGACCTCCTGTCCACACCCGTCCACCCGAGACCTAATCTGTCCAAAGGAACGCTGACCCGATGACTAAGCAGAGCCCCGTTCCAATGACGCTGGCCTTCGTCAAAGCCGACACTCCGATGTTTGCCGAAGTCATCAAACAGCTGCGCTCCGATAGCTCTCTGACAGACGGACGCCGCCGCGATATGATCTCCGGCCTGCGTCGTACATCCAAAGCCCTTGGACTGCCGCCCGGGGACGTGCCCTGCGACAGTCGCTGGCTGCAACCTCGTTTAGCCAAAGTCACGCCGGCTGCGCTTGGGCTCACACCAAAGAGCTGGCAAAACGCGGTCAGTGATGCACGGGCTGCGCTCGCCCACTTCGGGCTGGTAGAACGGCGCTTCAACCGGATCGATGATCTGTCTCCCGGTTGGAAAGCGCTCTGGGGGGATGTGCTGGCGTCCGGTGACAAGACATTGCAACCCGCGCTCTGCCGTTTCGTGCATTTTCTCAATCGGCAGGGCGTTGAGCCTGCCATTGTGTGTAAAGAGCATGCCCAAGCCTATCGAGAAGCCCTTGAGCATAATGAGATCAGCAAATCTCCTGATGTTGCATATAGGGCTGCGGTCAACGGCTGGAACCTGGCGGTTCGTCGTATTCCGGAATGGCCCAAGGTCACTTTGCCTCTGGAATCGCGTCAGAAGGTCATCACTTTTCCGATGACCGCGTTGCCAGCGCCATTCCAAACTGCCCTTGCAGAACTGATGCATCGTCTGTCCAATCCAGACCCCTTGGCAGATGACGGTCAGAACAGGGCGCTCCGACCCGCGACCCTGTCCCAATACCAAAGACAGTTGGTTCGGTTTGCCTCCGAACTCGTTCACTCTGGCATCCCAATGAAGCACATTGGCGGTTTGGATGTCCTGATCGATCCGGTGATGGCTGAACGCGGTTTGCGCCAGATGTTATCGCGCACCAACAACCAGACCACAAAGATGATCAGCGAGATCGCCGCGCTGCTCCGCAACTTGGCCCGGATACTCAACGCACCCGATGACACCCGGGACGCGCTGTCGGGGCTTGCCGCGCGCCTGGCCGTCAAACCTCAGAATGGCATGACCCAAAAAAACCGAAGCCGGCTGCGGGTGTTGCAGGAGGACCAGCATCAGCAACGCCTGCTGCTTCTGCCTGAACGGATATTCGCGCGACCACGCGGCACGTCCAAGCCGTACGGCTGGGCTCTGGCGCGCGAAGATGCGCTCGCCATCGCCATCTTGCTGGTCTGCCCGGTTCGCGTGAAGAACCTGGCTGACATCCACTTGGAACGCCACCTGCACCGTCCCGGTGATGGCCGAGCCTACCTGGTTCTGGAAGACGGCGAGACCAAAAATGAGCGCCCTGTCGAGTTCGAGATCCCGCGTGAAGTATTGCGCATGATCGACGTACATCTCAAATCTCGCTGTCCGGAACTCTGCCCCGCGGGAACGCCTTGGCTGTTTCCCCGGAGGGATGGTCAGCATTCGGTTGATCCCGGCGTTCTGTCTGCGCGCATCTCCAAACGGATCCGGAAAGAAACGGGGTTAGAGATGAACGCCCACCTGTTTCGGCATTTCGCGGTGATGAACTGGCTCGACGCCAATCCCGGCGGCTACGAGGTTGCGCGCCGGTTGCTCGGCCATTCGGAAGTCAGCCACACGATCAACATGTATTCCGGTCTTGAAGCGCGTTCGGCAACCCGCGCCTTTGCGGACCTGATCGACGCCAAGAAAGGGCGTCGCTGATGAGCCTTGTTCTGCCTCTGTCTGATTGGCCCGTACAAGACCGGGATATGTGGCTCAACCTTCAGACGGAAGGTGGCCCGCTTGACGATTGCGGCGCGCTATCACATCTACGCGCGACCTCGTTGAAGACGTTAGAATTGCGCTACGCCCGATGGCTGCAATGGCTGATTACCAGCGATGCGGAGGCGATCACACTGCCTCCGGCTCGACGCGGGACCCTACCGCGCCTTTCCGCTTGGCTTCGGGACCTCTCACACACCCGGCCGATGACCCGGTTGATGTTCATTGATGGCGTGTTGCGTATCCTCTTCGCAGCTGACCCAACGCGGGACTGGTCCGCTCAGCGGAAGTTAAAAGCGGGATTGAAGCGCGCCGCGGGTCGAGGTGATCGGGATCGCAAACTTGGGCGTGTGTTGTCCAGCGAGGTTCTATTCCGTGCAGGGCTGACTCTGGCGACGGGTCATGCAGAAGCGGCGCCGACACCGCTGCGCAGAATGATGTGCCTGCGGGATGGCACCATGATAGCGATGTTGGCCTTGATGCCGATGCGGCGACGTGCGTTCGCGGGCCTTCGGATTGGCACATCCCTGCATGTCACAGCAGAAACGATGACCGTCGCGCTCCCGGGAGACCTCACCAAATCAGGGCATCCCTGGGAAGCTGATGTTCCCCAGAGCGTTGAGCCGCTCTTGCGCCGTTATGTCAACGAAGCCCGTCCCTTTTTTATGGAGCGTGGACAACAGCATCACAATGTCCTGTGGGTTGGCCGGTCTGGCACTCCTTTGAAGAAAGACGCGCTGAGCCCCCGGATCGCAGAGCAGACACTGAAGCTGACGGGTCGCCGTATTCCACCGCATTTCTTTCGGGATGCTGCCGCGACAACCCTGGCCCGCTCTTCTCCGGAACACGCCAAGCTAATTCGACCAATTCTTGCGCATACGAGCTTCGGAACCGCCGAGCGCCACTACATCCACGCCCAGACAATTGAAGCGGGCCGCGACTATGCGGATCTGATCAACCAAAAGAGAAAGGCCCGGCGATGACCCGAGTTGCAATCTATGCCCGTTTCTCCAGCCAAATGCAGAGAGACGCATCCATCGATGACCAAATGCGACTGTGCCGGGAACGTGCTGAGCGGGAGGGTTGGACCGTTGTTGACGCCTATTCTGATCGTGCGGTCTCCGGCGCCTCCATGTTGCGCCCCGGTCTGCAAGCGCTGCTCCATGCAACACAGGAAGGACAGGTTGATCTGATTTTGGCGGAAGCGCTGGACCGGTTGAGCCGAGACCAGGCGGATATCGCCGCGATCTTCAAACGGCTAAGCTTTGCAGGGGTTGGCATCGTGACACTGGCTGAGGGCGAGATCAGCGAATTGCACGTAGGTCTCAAGGGCACCATGAACCAACTGTTCCTCAAAGACTTGGCCGACAAAACCCGGCGTGGTCTTCGCGGGCGGGTCGAGCTTGGCCGTTCCGGCGGCGGAAACAGCTACGGATACGACGTCGTCCGGCGTCTTGGGCCCGACGGCCAACCCGTCACGGGAGAACGAATGATCAACGCAGCGGAAGCTGAGATTATCCGGCGGGTGCTTCAAGAGTTCTCCGAGGGGCATTCTCCCAAAGCCATTGCGCGCCGCCTGAACACCGAGGGTGTCCTCGGTCCCCGTGGCAAGTTATGGCGTGACACGGCCATTCGAGGGCACCGAGTGCGTGGGACGGGCCTTCTCAACAATGAGCTTTATATCGGCCGCCTGGTTTGGAACCGGCTGCGCTACATCAAGGACCCGGAGACCGGCAGACGTGTTTCCCGTCTAAACGATCCGTCCAAATGGATCATCGCGGAGGTCCCCGAGCTGCGGATCGTCGGGGATGAGCTTTGGGAGGCGGTCAAACAGCGACAAGGTGAGATCGAAGCCGATCCCCGCGTCAAAGCCATCAAGGAAACCAGGTTTTGGGAGAAGCGTCGCAAGAAGCACCTTCTGACAGGTCTTGCGTTCTGCGGCACCTGCGGAGGGCCACTCGCCACAGTCGGGCGCGACTACCTCGCCTGCTCTGCCGCTCGCAAACTCGGTACTTGTTCCCATAAGCAATCCATTCGTCGCAATGTCCTGGAAGACGCCGTTCTGGATTTGCTTCGTCAGCGTCTGATGCAGCCCGACGCAGTGGCCGCTTTTATCAAGTCCTTCAGCGAAGCCGCCAACGCGGAAGCAGGCACAGCGGAGGTAGCCCGGACTCGTCTACAATCCGAGCGGGACAAAGCTGAGCGCAAACTGAATGGGTTCTATGATGCAATCGCAGAGGGCATTCGCACCCCCGGACTTCAAGCGAGGCTCGAAGAGCTCGAAGCGCAGATTGCCGATCTTGAGGCGAAGCTGTCTGAGCCTGCGCCCTCACCGGTGCGACTGCACCCAAATCTGCCCGAACTCTATCGCTCCAAGGTCGCAGATTTGGCGCAGGCTCTATCGGATCCGTCGATCCGTACAGGGGCTTTGGAGATTATCCGGGGCTTGATCGAACGTGTTACGATCCAACATGAACGGGATGGCGTGCAGATCGAACTGGAGGGTGCGTTAGCAGCGATGATTGGGCTGGCCCAGAACGACAAAAGCCGCCTTGCGGCGGCTTGTGTGACACATTGTTCGACCCAAGTGGTTGCGGGAGCAGGATTTGAACCTGCGACCTTCAGGTTATGAGCCTGACGAGCTACCGGGCTGCTCCATCCCGCGACACTTAGCGTTGG
>NZ_JBQFUP010000007.1:0-198495 GCF_056539265.1 Ruegeria sp. BC3 | reverse complement strand
CCCCGTCAACCGCGTCGACAACGCATATGGCGACAGAAACCTAATCTGCACATGCCCACCAATGGACGCATACCAAGAAGCCGCTGAGTAACGACAACCCCCGCTGAAAAGCGGGGGTTTTTCCTAAGGTTCAAAGCCTTCGGGCACGCCGAATGGCGGCGAGTCCACGCTGGCCCCCGTAAGCGCGTTCAAAAACGCCACGAGGTTTTGAATTTCAGCCTCTGACAATACCAGCGGATCGATGTCGATCTTTTTGCGCACGCGCTGCATCTCAAGCTGATCCTGCCAGACGACGAAATCCGCCTTTTGCAACCAAGGCACACTGGGCAAAGCCGCCATTTCAGGGGTCCAGTTTGCGAAACTGTCCGCAGGGTTCAGGTGGTGACGGATCATGCTCTCAAGATCCGGAAAGGCCCCGTTATGTCCATATGGGGCCGTCAGTGCCACGTTGCGCAGCATTGGAGTGCGGAAGCGGTAGGCATCCTCGACCCTGTCGCTTTCCCCCATGCGCCCGACGTCGCGCACGTAAGGATCCCATTGCCGGGTGCGGCCGGGGCCAAAGGGTGGAACGGCCAAAGCGTGAAAGCCCTGATCCGACATCAACGGGCCAGAATGGCAGGTGACACAGCGGGCCTTGCCGTAGAACAACTCCATCCCGTCTTTTTGGATCGGGGACAGCGCGTTCGGGTCTCCCGCGAGATATTGATCGAACGGGCTGTCGGTGCTGCGCCACTCGACCGCCATGAAGGCAGCTAATGCGTTGGCGATCTGGGTGATCGTGATGTCTTCGGTCTTCGTGACCTCATCAAACGCGGCGACAATGGCAGGACCATAGCGTGGATCGGTGCGGACGCGTTTGGCCAGGATCGGCCATCCCTTGTCGATACGATCATGCACTGCGCCGGTAACCTGGTTTTCGGCCACATTCCCGGCCATTTCGAACTGCGAGGTCAGCGGGAACAGAGCCTGCGCGGCGAGGAGCGAGTTCAATCCCTCGGGCAGCCACTCCTGCGCCGGAGAGTTGAAGCCGTTGCCGTAGACGTCCGAGATGCTCAGCCGTCCATCGTGGAAGACCGTGTGTATTTCCTTGGCCCCTAGGTTCCAAAGTCCCGGAGAATTGCGGGGGATACGCTTGCGGATCTTGTCTGCGCCAACCCCAGGCGTGCGGTCCGGCCCCAGACCTTGGCCGCCTTCGCCGATCCCAAGCGATAAACCGTCCGAAGTGCCAAAGTCCGGGTGGTGGCAATGGGCGCAGCTGATGTTCTGATTGCCCGACAGGATGGGGTCGTAAAACAGTTGATGACCAATGGCGGCCTGGTCCATATCAAAGGGGAAGAAATCATCATCCGTCAGCGGGCGCGGCAAGTCCTGCGCTGCGGCGGCTCCGGCCAACAGGAAAGTAGCCCCATGCGCCAGATTGTATTTGCCCTTTGCTGTCTTGCGACTCCGGCGATGGCCGAGTTGGAACAAGCCCGCGACATGATGGAGGCCGGAGAGTTCAAAGCCGCGCGTGAAGAACTGATGCCAGCCGCCCGGTCGGGAAATGCTGAGGCTGAAGAGCTGATCGGCGTCATGTACGGACTTGGGCTGGGGGTCGATCAAGACTATGAGCGGGCGTTTGAGTGGTATCTGCGCGCCTCGATGAAGGGGCACCCGGGGGCGCAATCCGGTGTCGGCTGGTATTATGAGCTGGGTCTGGGCATGCCTGCGCCCGATCTGGTCAGGGCGTATATGTGGTACACGCTCAGCGCGATTGGAGGCGATCCCGACGCGGCGATCAGCCTTGAAGAAGTGGTCAAGAAAATGTCGCCGGAGCAAATCGAAAGGGCGCATGTTCTGGTGAATGACTACAAAGGGTGGATGTACCCGTTTCGGTAAGGGCCGGGCCTTTAGGCCCGACCCACTATGCTTAGTTCAGGTCCGCATCGCGCGAGGCGTTAACGTCCGCCTCGGCCGCAGCCACAGCCTCGGTCAGAGCAACAAAGATCTCATCACCACGGGCAACGTTGGACTGGAACCAGTCATAAACGGGCGTTGCAGCCTCTTTGAACGCGGCTTTCTGATCCGGAGTCGGAACATAAAGGTCGCCGCCACCAGCTACGAAATCCTCATACGCCTGGATCGACTTGCGTTTGGGCGAAGCAAATGTGGCTTGCTGCAGGGCATAGAACCCATCGACAACAACGCGACGCATGTCCTCGGGCATCTCCTGGAACTTGGCATTGTTCATCCACCACAGCGCACCCATGTAGGCGTGGCCATCCAGTGTGACGTATTGCAGACCTGCATCAGGGAATTTCATGCCCATGATGTCTGTGATCCCGTTCTTGGACCCTTCGACTACACCAGTCTGGAAGCTGGTGAACAGTTCGGGCCACGGGATCGGGGTGGGCGAGGCACCCAGCGCCTTGACCAATTCTTGTGGCAGGTCGGCAACCACGGTGCGGATTTTCAGACCTTCCATATCCGCAGGCTCGGCAATGCGGCGCTGCGTGTTGGCAAAGTTGCGCCAGCCACCGGTGTTGCCGATGGTCATCAGACGGATCGCTCCACCGGAATCCTCCAGCGCCATATCGCGCATTGTGCGGGTGAAATCGCCTGACAGGACATGCTCGGCAATCCGGTCGTCGGCCATCAGGTAGGGCAGGTCCAGAACCTGAACGTAGGGGAAGATGCCCGAAGCGCCGCCCGAGGTCGAAATGTAGATATCGATGGTCCCGTCCGCGACACCCTGCAGACACTCGGCCCCGTTGGAGCAGAGTTGCGTACCGATGAACAGCTCAACCTCGATCGCACCGTTCGATGCGGCCTCGACATAGTTTTTGAAGACGACCAGACCGTCATAGTCCTCGTCGTTTTCATTCGAGTTTGCAGTCGCGCGCAGAGTGTAGTCGGCGGCTGTCGCGGCCATGGCGGACGCGGCCACCAGCGACGTGGCCACCGCTGCGGTTTTGATGAAAGATCTGAGCATGCGTTTCCTCCCTATGGAACTCAGTTAGTTGGCAAATCCCGTTATCCTCGGGATCGTCATGGATAGTGCGGGGACATAGGTGATCAGGAAGATCACGATGATTTCGACAGCCAGGAACGGCAGGATTGCCTTGGCAATGGTTTCAACCTTTTCGCGCGACACGGCGGCGGCCACGAATAGGACAAGTCCCATCGGCGGCGTCGCCAGACCCACCGTCAGGTTGACGCTCATGATAATGGCGAAATGGATCGGGTCTACGCCAAGGCTGGTGAAGATTGGGCCAAGGATCGGACCAAGGATGATGATCGCGGGGCCAGCGTCCAGGAACATGCCGACGATGAACAGCAGCAGGTTGATCAGGAACAGCAGGATCAGCGGGTTTTCAGACAGGCTGAGGATCAGAGAAGCCAGTTGCTCGGGCGCATGGCTAAGGCTGACGACCGTTTTGAACGCCATCGCGGCCCCGACCAGAAGCAGGACGACGGCCGAAGTCAGACCCGCATTGCTGAGGATTTCCGGCACCTCTTTCAGGGTCAGCGTCCGAAGGATAAAGAACCCGATGATAAAGGCATAACCCACGGCAACTGCGGCTGCCTCGGTCGGGGTAAAGATCCCGCCCAGAATACCGCCCAGAATGATCACAGGCGTCAGGAGCGGGAAAAACGCCTTGAGGCTGGCCTGACGACGTTCGCCCCAAGTGTATTTTCGACTAGCGACCGGAAAGTCGTATTTGTCCGCCATAAACTTGATCATCAGCATCAGACCAACGCCGACCATCACGCCGGGTACGATACCGGCTAGGAACAGGGCCGCGACGCTTTCGCCCATGACATAGGCGTAGATGATCATGATGCCCGAAGGTGGGATGATCGGCCCGATCACGGAACTGGCCGCCGTAATCGCGGCAGCGAAGCGACGGGTATATCCCTGTTTCTCCATCGCCGGGATCAGCATCGACCCCAGCGCCGATGTGTCGGCCACAGCCGAACCCGACAGGCCCGCAAACAGGATCGAACTGAGAACATTCACATGCGCCAGCCCCCCGCGCAGATGCCCCATCAGCGCTTGGCTGAATTCAACCAGCCGCAAGGTGATGCCGCCCCGGTTCATCAGTTCTCCGGCCAGCATGAAGAAAGGGATCGCCATCAGGGGAAAGCTGTCCATGCCGTTATAGACATTACGATACAGCAGCGTGATGTCGTTTGTTTGACCGTTCAGCCACAGCAATATGCCGGGGGCTGCCAGCAACGCGAAAAAGACCGGCAGGCCGATCAGCAGGAACACCAGGAATGTGGGTAGGAACCATATCAGCATTTATTCAGCCCCCACCGGTGCGTCGGCAATATCGGGCAGCAGATGACCGCCGCCCAAAAGCGTTATGAAAGCGCGCAGGATCAGCTCGATATTCACCGAAATCAGCAGGATCACTCCGACTAGCAACGAGGCCATCATCCAACTGCGCGGAATGCGGAACCATTCGTCAAATCCAAAAGAGGTCGGAAGATACAGCGCGGCAGTGGCGAACTTTCCGCCAAAGCCCGTGACTTCGGACCAGCCAATGTTCACGGCGACCAGAAGGACGGCCAAGGATACCAGCAAAAGCAGAATGTTCAGGATCTGCCCAACGGCGCGCGGCAGCATCAGGGGCACCATGTCGATGGCGACAAACCCGCCGCGCCGAAAGGCTGTGGGGGCCATCAGGCCGGTCATCCACAGCATGCAGAACCGCGCGGCCTCGTCCGGCCAGGGCAATGCGTTGCCGAGCACGTATCTGAAAAACACCTGAATCAGGATGGCGATCACCATAAGCGCAATCGCAACGACACCAACCGCGCGGCCCAATCGCAGCACGGTTTCATTCACAAACGCGATCGGTGCCAGCACCGATGTCAATCCGCCCATGCGGATCCTCCCTTTTCAGCCGCAGGTTTTCCCCGCGACAGTTATCCCGCGCTTATTGATGCGCGAATTGGCCGAGCTTTCCGGCGTAAAAGGTCAATGCGTCTCCGTCCGCCATACTGGCACGCAGGACCTTTCCAACAACAATGACATGGTCGCCTGCATCGTGATAGGCGTGCTGTTCACATTCAAACCGCGCCAGACAATCCGGCAGTAGCGGCGTTCCGTTTTCGCAGCGGTCGTGCGAAATCTCTTTCAATGCATACGCGTCTTTCGAGCATCCAAAGCACAGCTCGGCCTGTTCAGCGGACAGGACATGGACGCTAAAATGACGTGCCTCATGGAAATAGCGGAACCGGCGCGAGTTGCGGTCGCCCGCCCACATGATGAGCGGCGGATCCAGCGACAGCGAGGAAAAACTGTTCGCCGTGATGCAGATCGGTCCGTCGGCACTGTCGCAGGTAACGATGGTCACACCGGTGGCAAAGCGGCCGAAAGCGTCGCGTAACGTGCGGGTGTCGTCCTTGTGGGGGACGAATGTGTGGGTCATGTCCTTTGAGATTGCATTCATCATGGTACCTCTTGCCCCAGCGCCGCCTCATACAGGCGGAACCAGCTCTCGCGATCCAATTTGACTTTTAGCGCATCGGAAATGCGCTTGATGCGGTCCAGATTGTTGGTGCCCAGAACCGGCAGGATGCCTGCGGGATGTGCCAGCAAGAACGCAATCGCGACGGCTGCGCGGTCCACACCGAACACTTCGCCTATTTCATCCGCAACCAATCCAACCGGAGGATTTCCGGCCATCAACAGCCCACCGCCCAGCGGCGACCAGGCCATCAGCGGGTGGCCGTGCTGCTGGTGAAAGGCGAGATCGCCGTTTGTGAAGGGGCTGATCTCGCCCAGCGAAATCTCGATCTGGTTGGTGACCAGAGGTGTCTTCATCGCAGATTGCAGCAGGTTCCAGTCCCACGGGCGGAAATTGGAAACACCTACCGCACGCACCTTACCGCTTGCGACCACTTCGTCCAGCGCAGCGCCGGTTTCATGGTGGTCCATGAACGGATCAGGACGGTGGATCAGCAGCAGGTCAATGTGGTCGATCGCCATCTCGGACAGAGAGGTTTCGACCGATTTCAGGATGTGCGCCCGCGAGGTGTCGTAGTATTTGACCTTCGCATGCGCATACCGGCCGCAAGGGGCAACGATATCGCATTTGGTGACGATCTCCATTTTCTGGCGCAGCGCGGGGTTTTCCCGCAATGCAGCCCCCAGAACGGCCTCCGCGTTGTAGTCGCCATAGATGTCGGCCTGATCGAAGGTGGTGATACCCTGATCCAGACAGGCCTGGATTTTAGCTTCGACATGCGCCGCCGATGTGTCTGTGTCGTCGCCCAGGCGCCACATGCCATAGACAAGGCGGCTCATTTCCAGCGAGTCAGAAAGTTTCACACGTTGCATCAGCGACGAACTCCATTGCCCAGCGGTGTGGCCGGGGTATTTGCGGGAACCCTTCCGTAAGCTTCGGGAAGGGAACAGGTTTTCAGGTTCGGCAGAACACGGCTGCCGAAATGGCGGGCCTCGTCCATGTGCGGATAGCCCGAGAAGATGAAGGCGCGGATGCCCATCTTCTGATATTCTTCGATCTTGGACATAACCTGATCGGTCGACCCGACCAGCGCGGCACCACAGCCCGAGCGCGCGCGACCAACGCCCGTCCAGAGACCCGGTTCCACATAGCCATATTCATCTGCCAGATCGCGGTTCTTGGCCTGATGCGCGACGCCCAGAGAGGTCGAGTCCAAAGCGCGCTCACGGATGGCGCGGCCATATTCGTCATCCAGCTTCGAGACGATGTAGTCGGCGTATTCCTGAGCCTCGACCTCGGTGTCGCGAACGATCATGTGGACGCGCAGACCATAATCCAGCGTCCGGTTGTAGTTCTCGGCCACCGCGTGCACGGCCTTCATCCGTTCGGCCAGTTGATCCTTGGTCTCTGGCCACATCAGGTAGACGTCGCAATGCTCGCCACACAGGTCCAAAGCGGACGGGGAATAGCCGCCAAAGTAAAGCAGCGGGCCGCCGGTCTGATACGGTTTTGCCGGGTCGGTCGTGAGGCCCGAGAAGTTATAAACCTCGCCCGCATGGTTGATTTCATCCCGGGTCCAGGCCTGTTTCAGAATCTCAACCACTTCGCGCGAGCGCTGATAGCGGAAGGCGCTGTCGGCTTTTTCACCGGGGAAGTCGGATGAGATGATGTTGACCGTCAGCCGCCCTTTCAGCATGTGGTCCAGCGTCGCAATGGTGCGCGCCAGCATGATCGGCTGCATCTCGCCGCAGCGGACGGCGGCCAGCATGTTGATCTTTTCGGTGATCGGCGCACATCCCGCGACAAAACTCAGCGTGTCCTGACCGACCTGATACGAGGATGGGCACAGGATGTTCCTAAACCCTTGCGCCTCGGCCTCTTTCACGATGCCCGAGCAGTGGTCCCAGCTGGACCGCAGATTGCCGTCGGGCACGCCCAGAAACTGATAATCGTCCGAACACAGCGCCGCGAACCACGAAACCTCAGCCGCGTCCAGATCGGGGGAAGTGATGGGGACGATGGTCATTTGATTCGCTCTCCGGTCGGCTGTGATTTTCCTCTTGCGTAGCAATCACATTGATATAGATCAATGGTGTATCAATTTTTCCTGCGACTGAGTGAAGCGCCCAAAGATGTCCTCCGCCAACCGAAACCCGAACGCCTTGCCGGTTTACGTGCAGATCGCCGAGTTGCTGATCCGTGACATCGCGGCCGGGCGTCTGATTTCCGGCGAGCGTCTGCCGCCCGAGCGGGAGTTGGCAGCGGATCTGAACGTGTCCGTGGGGACGTTGCGAAAATCGCTCTCCGAGCTTGAGAAAAAGGGGATGCTGGAGCGTATTCAGGGCTCGGGCAACTATGTCCGAGAGACCGGAACGCAGAACAGTGTCTATGGGATGTTCCGACTGGAACTGCCCGAAGGCGGTGGCCTGCCGCGCGCGGATATTCTGTCGGTGGACCACGTAAAAAAGCCAATCGACCTGCCCGATTTTGGAGCGTCAGACAGCGGTTCCCGTGTGCGTCGAATGCGTTATTTGAATGACACAATTATCGCGGTCGAGGAAATCTGGCTTGATGATGCCGCCGGACGGATCGATCAGAGCCTGCTCTCCGACTCACTTTATCGGTACTATCAGCATCAATTGGGTTTCTGGATCACACGCGCCGAAGACAGGGTCGCAATCGGGGCCTTGCCGGACTGGACGCCGCCCGAATTCACCAAGCCAGCCGGAGAAACGGTTGGCTACATCGAACGGTTCAGCTGGTCGGAACGACCTGAACCCGTTGAGTTCTCAAAAACATGGTTCGACCCGGATCGGGCCACCTATGTCCAACGACTGAAGTAGAAGGAACTGCGCATGACCCGGACCATTCACTACGGGCTGATCGGATGCGGTATGATGGGGCAGGAACATCTGCACAATATTGCCCTGCTGGACGACACGCGCGTTTCAGCGATTTTTGAACCCGACGCCGAGATGGCCAAGGTCGCACAGCAGATCGCGCCGGACGCCATGATGGTGTCCTCAGTGTCTGAGTTGCTGGCGGTAGAAGACCTGGATTGTGTCGTCATTGTCAGCCCCAATCATCTGCACGTCGATCAGATTGAAGAAATTGCCCGGACGCGCCCTTTGCCGCTGCTGGTCGAAAAACCACTTTTCACAGATCCCGCCGATGCGACGCGGCTCGAAGAACTTCTGCGCGACTATCCGCATCCGATCTGGGTCGCGATGGAATACCGCTATATGCCGCCCATCGCCGCGTTGATATCCGAGGCGCAGGCCACAGGCGGCGTCAGGATGCTGTCAATCCGCGAGCATCGTTTCCCGTTTCTGGAAAAGGTCGGGAACTGGAATCGGTTCAACCGCAACACCGGGGGCACCTTTGTCGAGAAATGCTGCCATTTCTTCGACCTAATGCGCCTGATCCTGCAATCTGACCCGGTTCGCGTCTCTGCAAGTGGCGGGCAGGCGGTGAACCATCTGGACGAGGCTTATGAGGGCGAGACGCCAGACATCCTCGACCACGGTTTTGTCATTGTCGATTTCGCCTCGGGCGCGCGCGCGATGCTGGAGCTGTGCATGTTCGCCGAAGGGTCGCGGTATCAAGAGGAAATCTCGGCCGTAGGTCCGGATGCCAAGATCGAAGCTTTGGTGCCGGGGCCGGGGCGCTTTTGGCCAGAGCATCTGGGCGAACCGCCGGTGCCACAGGTGATCGTCAGCCCGCGTGATCCCAAAGGGCCGATCACCAAGGATATCCCGGTCGATCCGCGCCTGCTGGCTGCCGGGGATCACAACGGTTCGACCTTCTATCAGCATCAGGGGTTCCTGGAAGTTTTGCGGGGCGAAAAAGCCCGACCCGAAGTGACTCTGCAGGATGGTCTTTGGGCCGTGAAGATGGGGTTGGCCGCGCAAGAAGCGCTTGAGACCGGAGAGACCGTCCGCTTCGCTTCTTGAAGCGGATAGGAAACTCACGTTCCAGATACGCACAGAATCGGGTGTCGTTTTTGGCACCCGATGCGTCTTTTCCGCTTGCTGAGCGTATTTCCAGGCAATAGCTCTGTCTGTGGGACACCCCTCCCCAACGAGGGGCGTGTATCTGGAAGGGTAATACAGATGAGTATTCAACAACCGGCAACGCGGCCGGCGAATCCGCGTTTTTCCTCTGGCCCCTGTGCCAAACCCCCCACATTTGATCTGACCAAACTGGCCGATGCCGCGCTGGGCCGGTCGCACCGTGCAGCTGTCGGCAAGGACAAGCTGAAGGCTGCGATCGAGGGTACGCGCGAAGTGCTGGGTATTCCGGCAGACTACAAAATCGGCATCGTTCCCGCCTCGGACACCGGCGCGGTTGAGATGGCCCTGTGGTCGCTGCTGGGCGAACGCAAGGTCGAGATGCTGGCATGGGAAAGCTTTGGCTCTGGTTGGGTCACCGACGTGGTCAAGCAGTTAAAGATCGATGCCGAGGTCAAAACCGCGGATTACGGTCAGATCGTGGATCTGGCATCCATCGATTTCACCAATGATGTTGTGTTCACGTGGAACGGCACCACTTCGGGCGTTCGGGTTCCCAATGGCGACTGGATCGCGGATGACCGTCATGGTCTGACGATCTGTGACGCGACATCGGCAGCTTTTGCGATGGACCTGCCTTGGGACAAATTGGATGTGACCACGTTCAGCTGGCAGAAAGTGCTGGGCGGAGAAGCGGCCCATGGCATGCTGATCCTGTCGCCCCGCGCGGTGGAACGGTTGGAAAGCTACACGCCTGCATGGCCTCTGCCCAAGATTTTCCGCCTGACCAAAGGCGGCAAGCTGATCGAGGGTATTTTCACTGGTGCAACAATCAACACGCCCTCGATGCTGGCTGTCGAAGATTACCTGTTCGCACTGGATTGGGCGCGTTCGGTCGGTGGTCTGCAAGGCCTGATCGCCCGTGCCGATGCCAATGCCGGTGCGGTTCATGCGTTCTGCGACCAGAATGACTGGATCGCCAATCTGGCCGAGGACGCTGCGACGCAGTCGAACACGTCCGTGTGCCTGAAATTCACGGACGCGCGCATTCAGGACGGTGCGACCTTCGCCAAGGCCGTGGCCAAGCGGCTCGAGGCCGAGAACATCGCGCTGGACATCGGAGCCTATCGCGACGCGCCTGCGGGTTTGCGCATCTGGTGCGGCGGCACGGTTGAGACCTCGGATATCGAGGCGATGCTGCCTTGGCTGGCATGGGCCTTTGAGGCCGAGATCGCGGCGCAGTCTGAGGCTGCCTGACTTTTCACCGGGCCGTCCAAGGCCCGGACCTTCCATACAATTCAAGGACCAGAGAATATGGCCCCCAAAGTACTCGTATCTGACAAGCTCAGCGAAACCGCCGTGCAGATTTTCCGTGATCGCGGCATCGATGTGGATTTCATGCCCGATCTGGGCAAGGACAAAGACAAGCTGGCCGAGGTGATCGGTCAGTATGATGGTCTTGCCATTCGCTCGGCAACCAAGGTCACACCAACCATTCTGGAGAAAGCCGACAAGCTGAAAGTGATTGGCCGCGCCGGGATCGGCACTGACAACATCGACAAGGATGCCGCGTCCAAGAAGGGGGTGATCGTGATGAACACACCCTTCGGTAACATGATCACGACCGCAGAACATGCGATTGCGATGATGTTTGCTGTTGCGCGGCAAATCCCCGAGGCCAGCACCTCAACCCATGCGGGTAAGTGGGAAAAGTCCAAGTTTATGGGCATCGAGCTGACCAACAAGACCCTTGGCGTCATAGGTGCGGGCAACATCGGCGGTATCGTTTGCGAACGTGCTTTGGGCCTGAAGATGAAGGTCATTGCCTACGACCCTTATCTGGGTGAGGAGAAAGCCGCGCAAATGGGCGTGGAAAAGGTCGAACTGGATGAGCTGCTGGCGCGCGCGGATTTCATCACTCTGCACGTGCCGCTGACCGACCAGACCCGCAACATTCTGAGCCGTGAGAATCTGGCCAAAACCAAACCCGGTGTGCGCATCGTCAACTGCGCGCGTGGTGGTCTGGTCGACGAAGAGGCGCTGTCCGAGATGCTACAATCCGGCCACGTGGCCGGTGCGGCCTTTGATGTATTCAGCGTCGAGCCTGCCAAGGACAACCCGCTGTTCAATCTGCCGAACGTGGTCTGCACGCCTCACCTTGGTGCCGCGACCACCGAGGCGCAGGAGAATGTGGCCCTGCAGGTGGCCGAGCAAATTTCGAACTACCTGCTGACCGGCGCGGTCGAGAACGCGCTGAACATGCCCAGCGTGACAGCAGAAGAGGCCAAGGTCATGGGCCCGTGGATCAAGCTGGCAGGTCATCTGGGCAGCTTCATCGGCCAGATGACGGATGAGCCGGTCAAAGCGATCAACATCCTGTATGACGGTGTGGCCGCTGAAATGAACCTTGCCGCCCTGAACTGCGCCGTCGTCGCGGGGATCATGAAAAAGTTCAACCCTGAGGTAAACATGGTCTCGGCACCGGTCGTGGCGAAAGAGCGTGGCATTCAGCTGTCGACCACCAATCAGGACAAATCCGGTGTCTTTGACGGCTACATCAAAGTGACCGTGGTGACCGACAAGCGTGAACGTTCGATTGCGGGCACTGTCTTTAGCGACGGCAAGCCGCGCTTTATCCAGATCAAGGGCATCAATATTGATGCCGAAGTCGGCGCACACATGCTCTATACCACGAACGAGGATGTCCCCGGCATCATCGGTGCGCTGGGCCAGACCATGGGCGAGAACGACGTCAACATCGCGAACTTTACGCTGGGCCGGGCTGAGGCGGGCGGCGAAGCGATCGCTTTGCTCTATGTCGACGAACCGGTGCCCGCCGAGGCGCGCGCAAAACTGGCCGAAACGGGCCTGTTTACGCAGATCAAGCCGCTGCAATTTGACGTGGCCTGATCGGTGGCCCGACATTTATGATCTGAACTATGCCCGCGGTAAAATGCGCGGGCATTGTCTTTTTTCTTCAATCTAGTTGCTGCACAAAGCGCCTGACGATTTCAAAGAGGCACTGAATTGAGTACTCCCATTTACTCCGTCGGCGATGTTCATGGTCAGTTGGGCATGCTGCATGCGGCCTTGGCTCGGATCCAAAAAGACGGCGGCCCGGATGCACGGGTCGTCTTCTTAGGGGACTATGTGGACCGCGGCCCGAATAGTCGCGAGGTGCTGGATCTATTGATCGAGGGGCAACGCGCTGGGCGGAACTGGGTCATGGTCAAAGGCAACCACGACCGAATGATGGCCCGCTTTGTCGAGCGTTGTGAGATTGCGGACAAACATTTGCCGATCACTCTGAGCTGGCTGCACCCACGGTTGGGTGGGCGTGAAACGCTGGCCTCTTACGGGGTCGACGTCGCAGACACGGACCGCATCTTTCAGGTCCACGAACGCGCGCTGGCGGCCGTTCCACAAGCCCACTTCGAGTTTGTGAATGGCTTGCCTACCTTTCATCAGGAAGGTGAGCTGCTGTTTGTCCATGCGGGGATCAATCCGGGCGTTCAACTGGATCAACAGATCGAAGACGATCTTGTCTGGATACGGCAGGAATTCTTGGGCGATGCCCGCCCGCACCCATGGCTGATCGTGCATGGTCATACCCCTGTGGACCGGGCAGAACATTGCGGCAACCGTGTCAATCTGGACGCAGGTGCGGGCTATGGTCGGCCCCTTGCCACGGCGGTCTTCGAAGGGAGCGATTGTTGGCTGCTAACCGATGCAGGCCGGGTCAGATTAGAGCCTAATCCGAGGTAAACAGCCCTTTGTAGCGGTCCCGCAGGGCGTTTTTCTGCACCTTTCCCATGGTGTTGCGCGGCAGTTTATCCAGCAGGATCAACTCCCGGGGGTGTTTGAATCGGGCCAACTCGTTTTGCACGGTGGACATAATAGCTTCAATATCCGGCGTCTGACCCGGCTCGGCCACCAGAATGCCCAGGACAGTTTCGCCAAAGTCCGGGTGGGGCACGCCGATTACCGCGCTTTCCAGCACGCCGGGCTGGTCATCCAGCACCAGCTCTATCTCTTTGGGATAGATGTTGAACCCACCCGAGATGATCAGGTCTTTGCCACGCCCGACGATATGGACATAGCCGTCGTCGTCGACGCGCCCCAGATCGCCCGTGATGAAAAACCCGTCTTCTCGCAATTCGGTGGCGGTTTTCTCGGGCATTTGCCAATATCCTTCGAAAACATTTGGTCCGCGCACTTCGATCATGCCGATTTCGCCCTGCCGTAAGGTCTCGCCCGTCTCGGGATCAGTCACCTTCAGATCAACATCCGGCAAGGGGAAACCCACCGTCCCCGCGCGGCGTTCGCCGTCATAGGGGTTCGAGGTGTTCATGTTGGTTTCCGTCATTCCATAGCGTTCCAGAATGCGGTGGCCGGTCCGCTCTTCGAACCGTTCGTGCGTCTCTGACAGCAGAGGGGCAGAGCCTGAAATGAACAGCCGCATATGGTGTGTCAGATCGCCCGTGAACCGTTCGTCCGTCAGCAATCGGGTATAGAAGGTCGGCACACCCATCATCGAGGTCGCTTGGGGCATCAGGCGCAGGATGTCCTCCAGATCGAACTTTGGCAGAAAGATCATTGCCCCGCCCGAGGCCAGAATGACGTTCGTCGCCACGAACAGCCCATGGGTGTGAAAGATCGGCAAGGCGTGAAGCAGCACATCATCCTCGGTAAATCGCCATTCCTGCACCAGCGTTTCAGCATTGGACAACAGGTTTGCCTGCGTCAGCATCGCACCCTTGGATCGCCCTGTTGTGCCCGAGGTATAAAGGAACGCGGCCAGATCCTCTTCGGTTCTCCGGGCGGGTTCAAACGCGGGCAGCATCCCTAAAGCCCGCCGCATCAGGCTGCCGGACCCGTCTGCGTTCAGGGTCTCGAGCCGCGCATTCTGCGCTTGTGCGATCGGCGTGAGCTCTGCCGTGCTGGCCTCATCGCAAACGACCAGAGCCGCGCCGCTGTTTTCAATGAAATACTCCAGTTCGGCAGATTTGTACGCGGTGTTCAGAGGCAGAAAAATCAACCCGGCTTGCGCGCAAGCAGCATAAAGCGCCAGTGCTTCAGGTGACTTTTCAACCTGAACTGCGACCCGGTCTCCGGGCTGCAGTTCGAACCCGGTCAGCGCGTTGGCGATCCGCGAAGCCATGTCCAGAAAAGCCGCATGGGTCAGGGTTTGACCGTCGGGCAGATACAGGAACGGAGTGTCCTTGCCTGCGTGGATGCCAAACAGTCGATCATAGAGAGGGTTGCCCATCCCGTCATTCCTTCGCGCCGGTCCAAATTGGGCTAAAACTGGCGCGGATCAGCGGTACCGTAAAGCGAAAAACGCCCGGGTCAGAACTGTGTTGTCATGCGATACCCGGCCGCAAAGTACATCTTGGCAAAGGTAACCGGTTGACCTTCAAGCCACGTGATCCGCTCACCCGTGAAAACCGGTTCACCCACGGGGAGGTCAAGGAACCCAGCCACAGTCTGATCGGCCCGGCTTGCCAGGAAACTCAGCTCGACATCGGTGAAGGGCACGGTCTGGATCAGCCACTCATTCGGACCAATTGAGGCAAAATCGGCGTCGGCGACTGGCGGAACCGAGTCTATGACGATCCAGCGGTCCTCGTATTGGAACGGTGTATTGCCGTTGAAATGCATGCAGCGCACGTGCATGACGCTTTGATCCGGCTTCAAGGCAAGACGGGCCGTCAGCCAATCGGGGGCGTTCGCCGCTGCCGAAGAGACCAAAGCATAGCGATAGGTGCCGCCCATGGCCTCAACCTCGTCCCGCACCATGGGGATGGTAAAGCGGGCCTGCCGCTGCGGCGCGCTCAGAACACGTGTTCCGGCCTTGCGGCGACGTTCCAGATAGCCCTCATCCGCCAACTCTCGCAGCGCGCGGTTCACGGTTGTTCGGGTGCAGGAAAACTCGACTGCCAGTTCCTGCTCATTGGGTAACAAAGAGTCCGGCTGCCACTCACCCGACCGAATGCGCGCCAGAACGGTTTCTTTGATGTCCCTGTAGCTGGTGGTGTCACTCGATTGGGTCATGAGGCCTGTTTCCTTTTTAGTGCCCGTTTAGACATCGGCCAGAAGATCGGCAATCGCAGCCTTGTAGGCCGGGATAACGCGCTCCCGTTCGATGTGGCGGCCTTGCTGCACCATATGCCGCCCCGCCGACCACAGATCGGTCACCAACCCGTCTGGGGCGGCAAAGCACAGCCCGTCCAGCAATTGCTGATCGGCCAGGGCGCAGAGCGTGGGGTGGGTGCGGTCGATTGCAACCAGATCGGCCAACTTGCCGACCGCGATTTCGCCCGCATCTCGCCCTAACGCCTGCGCGCCGCCACGGGCCGCTCCGGTATAAAGCGCCTGACCGACCGACCCTTCGTCTTTGACAAGCACGGTACGCGCGTGATCGCGCAGGCGTTGAGAATATTCCAGCGTCCGCAGCTCTTCGGGCAGAGAAATTCGCACATTAGAGTCTGATCCAACGCCAAAACGACCATCTGCGTCGATGTAGACAGACCCGTTAAAAATACCGTCGCCCAGATTGGACTCTGTTATCGGACACAAGCCTGCAACCGCACCGGACCGTGCAACGGCGCGCGTCTCATCATCGGTCATGTGGGTCGCGTGGATCAGGCACCAGCGGTGATCGACGTCGACATTGTTCATCAACCACGCCACTGGGCGTTGACCCAGCGCGGCTTCGACATCCGTCACCTCTTTGAGCTGTTCAGCGATGTGGATATGGACGGGACCAGTCGGTGAGGCCTGTAGAACACTTTGCAAATCCGCGGGAGATGTGGCCCGCAAGGAATGCGGGGCGATCCCAAGGGCCGACTCCGCATGGGGTAGGGCCGAACGGCACTCTTCGACCAGGTTAAGAAACTCATCCACTGAGTTGCCAAAGCGCAACTGGCCGCCCGCCAAGGATTGCTGTTCGACTCCGCCATAGGTGTAGAGCACCGGAAGGTGCGTCAGCCCGATCCCGGTTTGTGCAGCAGCGGCGAAGATGCGCTGACTTAACTCGGAAGTCTGCGCATAGGGTGCTCCGCCCGGTTGGTGGTGGACATAGTGGAACTCACCGACCGAGGCGTATCCGGCCTCTTGCATCTCAAGATAGACCAACGCGGCAATGGCTTCGATGTGCTCAGGCGTCAGCCGGTCAAGGAATCGGTACATCAGGGTGCGCCAGGTCCAAAAGCTCTCGCGCCCGGCCGCGCGCACTTCGGTCATACCGGCCATAGCCCTCTGAAACGCATGGCTGTGCAGGTTTCCCGGCGCGGGCAGCAACACATCAACCTGTGTGTCAGCGGGCTGGGCTGATGACCCGATATCCAGCGTCTTTATGTGTCCCTGGTCGATTTCCAGCCGCAGGTCACTGACCCAGTTAGAGCCTAACAAAGCGGTTTTGGCGTGGATCGTCATTGTAATTCCAATTTGTGTAGACTTTAACTTTTTATACGTATACGAAAAATCCAACGACAAAGGGAGCCCAAAAGAATCGACATGGCAAAAAAATCTGTCCTTCTAGGCAAACAGGTGGCGACCATGAGTGGCGGGTCGCAACCTTATGGGATGGTTCAGGACGCGGCACTGGCCGTCGATGGCCACAAGATCGCCTGGGTCGGGCCGCGCAGTGCCTTGCCCGGGGACTATTCTGATTGGCCTGTTGAGGATTTCGGCGACCGGCTGATCACACCTGCCTTGATTGATGCGCACACGCATGTCGTCTTCGGTGGAAACCGGGCGGTCGAGTTCGAGATGCGCCTGAACGGAGCATCTTACGAAGAGATCGCGCGCGCAGGGGGCGGAATTCTGTCTACGGTCACTGCAACTCGTGCGGCCAGTGAAGATGCGCTGCTGAACGATGCTCTGGCGCGCGTCGATGCTTTGCTGGCCGAGGGTGTGTCTTGCATCGAGGTCAAGTCGGGCTACGGCCTGGACGTCGAAACCGAACTCAAAATGCTGCGGGTGGCACGCCGGATCGGGCAATCGCGCCCTGTCCGCGTCAAAACCAGTTTTCTGGGTGCCCATGCGGTGCCGCCCGAATACGCGGACCGCGCGGACGACTATATCCGCGAGGTATGTATCCCGACCTTGCGGCAGGCGCATCAGGAGGGGCTGGTGGACGCTGTCGACGGGTTCTGCGAAGGCATCGCGTTCAGCCCCGCGCAAATTGCTCTGGTTTTCGATGTCGCGAAAGAGCTGAACCTTCCGGTCAAGCTGCACGCGGAACAGCTTTCGAACCTTGGAGGGGCAGCCTTGGCGGCCTCATACGGCGCGCTATCCGCGGATCACATTGAGTATCTGGATGAGGATGGTGTCTCTGCAATGGCGAAGGCCGGTACCATCGGCGTGCTGTTGCCGGGGGCGTTCTACACGCTGCGAGAGACACAGGTGCCGCCGGTCGATCTGTTGCGCCAATACGGGGTGCCGATCGCGCTGGCAACGGATTGCAACCCCGGGTCTTCTCCGCTGACCTCATTGTTGCTGACGATGAATATGGCCTGCACCCTGTTCCGTCTCACACCCGAGGAGGCATTGGCCGGTGTCACTCGCCATGCCGCCCGCGCCTTGGGGTTGGACGACACCGGCATCTTGGCCTCGGGTCAGCGTGCGGATCTGGCCGTTTGGGATGTCTCTCACCCGGCCGAGCTGTCCTATCGCATCGGCTTTAACCCTCTGCATAAACGCATTTTCGGAGGCGTGTGATGAATACTCTCTCGCTGGTGCCCGGTCAGGTGACGTTGTCGGATCTGGCCGACGTGTATTGGTCAGAACCCGCCGTGACACTGGATACCGCGTGCAAACCGCAGGTCGAAGCGGCGGCCAAACGCATTCTGGAGGCCGCGGCGGGCGAGCAGCCGGTTTACGGGGTCAACACAGGGTTTGGCAAACTGGCCAGCCATAAGATCGCGGCCAAGGACACCTCGACTTTGCAGCGCAACCTGATCCTCAGCCATTGTTGTGGTGTCGGACCGGCCGTGCCGCGCCGCGTGACGCGCCTGATGATGTCGCTGAAACTGCTCTCGTTCGGGCGCGGGGCCTCTGGCGTTCGGTGGGAGCTGATTGGGCTGCTGCAACAGATGCTGGCCAAAGGCGTCACCCCGGTGATCCCGGCGCAAGGGTCGGTGGGGGCGTCGGGCGACCTTGCACCTCTGGCACATATGACAGCGGTGATCATCGGTGAAGGTGAGGCAGAGGTTGAGGGCACTATCCTGCCCGGCGAACAAGCGCTAAAAACCGCCGGATTAGAGCCTATTCAGTTGGGTCCCAAAGAAGGACTGGCCTTTATCAACGGCACGCAGTTTTCAACAGCATATGCCCTGGCCGGGCTGTTTGAAGCCTGGCGCACCGCGCAAAGCGCGCTGGTCATTTCGGCCCTGTCGACTGATGCGATCATGGGGTCTACTGCCCCTTTGCAACCCGAAATTCACACCCTTCGTGGCCACCGCGGGCAGACCGAGGCTGCCAGCGCCATGCGCGCCGCGTTGGCAGGGTCCGAGATCCGCGAAAGCCACCGGGATGGCGACGCACGCGTGCAAGACCCGTATTGCATCCGGTGCCAGCCACAGGTCACTGGCGCGGCCATGGACGTCATGCGGCAGGCCGCTGCAACGCTTGAGGTTGAGGCGAACGCCGCCACCGATAACCCTCTGGTATTGACCGAGGCCGGGGCGATCGTGTCCGGCGGCAACTTCCATGCCGAGCCTGTGGGGTTCGCCGCCGATATGATCGCGCTGGCCTTGTCCGAGGTTGGTGCAATCGCACAGCGGCGTATTGCTTTGATGGTGGACCCGGCGCTCAGTTTTGATCTGCCGCCGTTCCTGACGCCGGAACCGGGTCTGAATTCGGGTTTGATGATTGCAGAGGTCACCACTGCTGCGCTGATGAGCGAGAACAAGCATCTGGCTAACCCTTGCGTGACGGACAGTACGCCGACGTCGGCGAACCAAGAGGACCATGTATCCATGGCCGCGCACGGGGCGCGACGGCTGACGCGGATGGTCGAGAACCTGAATTACATCCTGGGAGTCGAGTTGTTATGCGCGGCGCAGGGTGTCGAATTCCGTTCGCCATTGGCCACCAGCGCCCCGTTGCAGCAGGTCATCGACCGACTGCGAGCGGACATCCCCACGTTGACCGAAGACCGCTATCTTGCCCCCGTGCTTGAGACCGCAAAGCATCTGGTGGCCAAAGGGGATATCCTTTCGGCCGTAGGTACTCAAATGCCGGAGCTTGTCTGATGCAGGTGTTCAGCGTGCAGCGCGGCGACGGTCCTATTGTGCTGGGGCAGCCCCATGGGGGGACGCATGTGCCGGACGAAATTGCGCCGCGCCTGAACGGAACTGGGCGTGGTTTGACGGATACCGATTGGCACATAAACAGGCTCTATCAAGGATTATTGGCCAATGTGACGGTCGTGCAATCGCATGTCCATCGCTACGTCATCGATGCGAACCGGGACCCGGCTGGTGTCTCGCTTTACCCCGGTCAGAACACGACAACGCTTGTCCCTCTGACCGATTTCGACGGGCAACCGATCTGGATCGAAGGCCAGGAACCATCTGATGATGAGGTCGAGGCCCGGAGGATCAAGTACCACACACCCTATCACGACGCGTTGCGTGAAGAGTTGGACCGTGTTCGAAGCAAGCATGGCGTGGCGATTTTGTTCGATTGCCACTCGATCCGCTCGCTGATCCCGTTCTTGTTTGATGGTGAGCTGCCGGTCTTCAACACCGGAACCAATGACGGTCAGGCGTGCGCCCCGGCCATTGAACAGGCGGTGGATGACACGGCGTACCGCGCCGAGGGGTTCACCTCGGTCCTGAATGGTCGATTTCGTGGTGGCTGGACCACCCGTCACTATGGTCGCCCGGCTGAGGGCATCCACGCAATTCAGATGGAGATCGCGCAACGCGCGTACATGGATGAATCGCCCCCATGGGAGTGGCGTGAGGACCGTGCCGCGAAACTCCGCCCGCATCTGAAAACGATGCTGACCCGTCTCAATGACCTCGCCCTCTCGGGCGCACTGACCGCACAAGGAGCCCAGAAATGAGCGATCCGCGTAAAAACACCCGCGACATCTATCCGCCGACCGGCCCCGAGTTGAACGCCAAAAGCTGGGTAACCGAAGCCCCCCTGCGAATGCTGATGAATAACCTACACCCGGATGTGGCCGAGAACCCGCACGAGTTGGTGGTCTATGGCGGCATTGGTCGGGCTGCGCGGACGTGGAAGGATTTCGACACTATTGTTGCTGGTTTGAAGGATTTGGAAGAAGACGAGACGCTGATCGTCCAATCCGGCAAACCCGTCGCGATCATCCGAACGCACAAGGATGCACCGAGAGTGCTTATCGCCAATTCCAACCTCGTCCCTCACTGGGCGACCTGGGACCACTTCAATGAGCTCGATAAGAAGGGTCTGATGATGTACGGCCAGATGACGGCCGGCTCGTGGATCTACATCGGCACGCAGGGCATTGTTCAGGGCACCTATGAGACCTTCGCCGAGGCCGGGCGTCAGCACTATGACGGAGATCTGGCCGGCAAGTGGATTTTGACCGGCGGGCTAGGCGGCATGGGTGGTGCGCAACCGTTGGCTGCGGTGTTTGCGGGGGCCTGTTGTCTGGCTGTTGAATGCAACCCGGACAGCATCGATTTTCGCCGGCGCACAAAATACCTCGACGAAAAGGCCGAGACGCTGGATGAGGCGCTTGAAATGATCGACCGCTGGACCAAAGCGGGCGAGGCGAAGTCGGTCGGCCTGCTGGGCAATGCGGCAGAGGTGTTCCCCGAGATTTATCGCCGCATGGCCGAGGGTGGAATGCGTCCGGATATCGTCACCGATCAGACCAGCGCACATGACCCGATCAACGGCTACCTTCCGCTGGGTTGGACCATGGGAGAGTGGCGTGAGAAGCGTGAAACAGACCCTAAATCGGTTGAAATGGCCGCGCGAGTGTCGATGAAGCAGCACGTTGCCGCGATGGTGGACTTCTGGAACGCGGGCGTGCCGACGCTTGATTATGGCAACAACATCCGGCAAGTGGCACAGGATGAAGGGCTTGAGAACGCCTTTGCCTTCCCCGGCTTTGTGCCTGCCTATATCCGTCCGCTGTTCTGTAAGGGCATTGGCCCGTTCCGGTGGTGCGCCCTGTCGGGCGACCCCGAGGACATCTACAAGACCGACGCCAAGATGAAGGAGCTGTTCCCAGAAAACGAACACCTGCATCGCTGGATCGACATGGCACAAGAGCGGATCGCGTTTCAGGGCCTGCCCGCGCGGATTTGCTGGATCGGTCTTGGTGACCGTCACCGCGCTGGGCTGGCCTTCAACGAGATGGTGGCCAATGGTGAGTTGAAAGCGCCAGTTGTGATCGGCCGCGACCATTTGGACTCGGGTTCAGTCGCCAGCCCCAACCGCGAGACCGAAGCGATGCTGGATGGCTCGGATGCGGTTTCGGATTGGCCTTTGCTGAACGCTCTGATCAATACGGCCAGTGGGGCAACGTGGGTATCTTTGCATCACGGGGGCGGGGTCGGAATGGGCTTCAGCCAACATGCGGGCGTCGTGATCTGCGCGGATGGCACCGAGGACGCCGCGCGGCGGTTAGAGCGTGTGCTCTGGAATGATCCGGCCTCGGGTGTCTGGCGCCACGCGGATGCAGGCTATGACATTGCCAAGGATTGCGCGCGGGCCCACGGGCTGCGACTGCCGGGTATTTTAGGGTAGTCCCAAACTGTCTCTGGCGAAAATGCTGCACCTGCGATATGCGCAGGTGAGCTTGCCGGAGATCGAATATGTACGTTGCCACCCTTTTGACCAACCCAGCTGCGCCAAATCTGGACCCGTATTTGGTCGAGTCGATGCGGAATGCTTGGGGCGGCGGTGATATCCAGTGGCTCAGCCCGGATGAGGCGGCCGAGTTTACGCTGCCCAATATTCCAAAGAACCTTTGGGACGTTTGGGGCGATCTGCAGCCCATGGGCGTCGATCTGGTTGCCCAACCGGCAGAGGGGCGACGGAAAAAGATGCTGCTGGCCGATATGGACAGCACCATGATCCAGCAGGAATGCATTGACGAACTGGCAGATGAGGCCGGTGTGGGAGATCGGGTCAAGGACATCACTGCACGTGCCATGAATGGCGAGCTGGACTTTGAAGGTGCGCTGACCGAACGGGTCGGCTTGCTGAAAGGTCTGGATGAGGCGGTGATCGGAAAGGTTTTGGACGAACGCATCACCTTGATGCCTGGAGGCAAGGAATTGGTCGCCACGATGCGTGCGAATGGCAGTTATGCCGCCCTCGTTTCAGGCGGGTTCACTGCGTTCACGGCCAAGGTCGCCGATGTGCTTGGCTTTGATGAAAACCGTGCAAACACGTTGCTGGCCGAGAACGGCAAGCTGACCGGGGACGTGCAGCGACCGATTCTGGGGCGTCAGGCCAAGGTTGATGCGCTGGAGCAAATCACCGCGCGCTTGGGTTTGGCAGAGACGGATGTGCTGGCCGTTGGTGATGGCGCCAACGATCTGGGGATGCTTCATCGAGCGGGAACCGGCGTCGCGCTGCATGCCAAGCCCACGGTCGCCGAGCAATGCGAGGTTCGGGTGAACCACGGGGACCTGACGGCCTTGCTGTATGTGCAGGGTTATAGTCGTCTGGAATTCGTGTCCGATTAAACCGGCTAGCCATTATTTAACTTTTGTGTTAAATAATGGCTATGAACACTCTGATAAACACATTTTCTGCTTTATCTGATTCCACGCGGTTCTCGATTGTCGAGCAACTGATGCAGGACGGAGAGCTGCCCGCCGGAGACCTGATTGAAGGGCGGGGAATGTCTGGTGCCGCGATCTCGCGCCATCTGAAAGTGCTGCGCGAGGCCGGGCTGGTGCGACAGCGCGTGCAGGGAACGCAGCGGATGTATTCTATCCAACCTGACGGACTGCGGGCGATTGCGGAATGGACCATTTCCAAACGTGAGTTCTGGGAAAACAGCCTTGATCGCTTGAGTGACCTCATTGAAAGGGAAAATTCATGGCCGACCTGAAACTGGAACGTGAGTTCCCCACTACTCCGGAAAACCTGTTTGCCTGGATCAGCGATGGCGCAAAGCTGTTGCAGTGGTGGGGCCCCGAGGGGCTGCATGTGCCCGAACACGATCTGGATTTCTCGCGCCTTGGTCCATGGTACTCGGTCATGGTGAATGAAGAAGGCCAGCGATACAAAGTTTCCGGACACGTTACCCATGTCGACCCGCCCAATTCGGTCGGTTTCACCTGGGGGTGGCATGATGATCAAGACCAGCGCGGAGCCGAAAGCCACGTGACGCTGACGGTCGAACCTGCGGGGAACGGTGCCCGCCTGATCCTGGATCATCGCGACCTTGGCGATGATGAAATAGCCGCAAACCACAATTCCGGTTGGACCTCGTCGCTGCGGAAACTCGAAGCGCAATTTCAATAGGTTTTCATCGCGGAGGAAGAGAAATGCCCCAATATTTGTTTGTCTATCAAGGTGGAACCACGCCAACCGACCCCGCCGAAGTCGAAGCGACAATGGCCGCCTGGGGCGCGTGGTTCCAGAACATGGACGAAGCACTGGACATCCCCGGCAACCCGGTGGGTCAGTCGTATACGGTCAGCTCAGGCGGCGTCGTTGACAATGGCGGGGCCAACCCGGCTTCGGGCTTTACGGTCATCAAGGCCGACAGCATTGACGCCGCGACCGAGATGGCCAAGGGCTGCCCCATGGTCGTCAACGGCTCGGGCTCGGTCGAAGTTGCCGAGGTGCACGAAATCGAGATGTGAGCCTTAGCCGGGAAACCCCGGCGCAGGTCTGATCACGCCGCATTCAATTCCGCGACGGGAATACTGAACCGCGTTCATGAATTTGCGGGTGGCCGGGTGCTCGGCCTCCAGCACTCCCAAGCTGACCAGAATGGCAGCAATCGCGCATTCGCTGGCGCGGGTAGTGCCGTCGGTGATTTTCAGTGCAACGCCCAGCTTTTTCTCGGGAATGATCGCGACGAAAACCGCCTCGGCCCCGGTCTTGATCGCGGCGCGTCCGTTCATCGCTCGCATAAGTTCAGTGCAGGCGCGGCTTTCGCCAGCGACCAGTTCCGGATGTTTGATCATGGCGGCGGTGAGTTGCTGCGCGGCGTGGCTGGCCCGGTCAGACCGGTCAGCAGCTGACGCAAACCACGCCATCGAGCGCGCGAGCCCAACCAGAGACGTTGCAAAATTCGGGGCCGAACACCCGTCGATCCCGTAAGCCGGGCTGGTTTCGCCGGTGGTCTCTTCGAGGGCGGACAGGCAGGCCTGCTGTACCGGGTGGTCGATCTCAAGGTATTCCGGTCCGGCCCCCATATGCTGCGCAACAGTCAGGAACCCACAATGTTTGCCTGAACAATTGTTGTGAATCTGGCAGGGCGTATCATCGGCAAGGATCAGCCCATCCCGCGCCGCCATGTCCTGCGGTTCCTGCGGGCCACAGCGCAGGTCGTGCTCGGCCAGCCCAAGGTGATCCAGCCAGGCGGTTACGCGATCCGTGTGAATATGCGCGCCACTATGAGAGGCGCAGGCCAGCGCAAGATGTTCGCTGTTCAGGCCATACTTCGCAGCAGCGCCGGACGTAATCAACGGCAGTCCCTGGATCATTTTTGCCGAGGATCGGGGATAGATCACGGCGTTCGGATCACCCCAGCTTTGCACGATCTGACCGCTGTCATCACAGATCACTGCGTGGCCCAGATGCAGGCTTTCCAGCAATGGGCCACGCCACAGTTCTGTTATTGGTACCGGCTGCGTCATCTGGCCCCTCCATAATATGCGCAAAATTCTGCCAATCGCCCTTTCGCCTGTGGCGAAACCTGCGTTAGTGTGTGTATGTCGACAATCATCGGAATACGCAACTTACAGACGAACCGGCAGAGTTCGGACGAACCGGCAGAGTTCGTACGCATCTTCGATGGGTATGAGGTATTAGGTCGAGCTAGGAGGCTGGACAGATGGGATCAAAACTCGTCCGTGTGATCGCGGGCCTGTGCGTGGCAGGACTGGCCACAACCGCAACCGCTCAGCAGGGGACCAGCACAAATCGTGTGGCGGCAAAAACGGATTGGAGCGTTTTCGTCGAAGACGATCCCACCGAATGCTGGAGCGTGTCTGCCCCTAAGGAAACCGTTAACACCCGCGGTGGTCGCGTGGTTTCGGTGCGCCGTAGTGACATCCTGTTGTTCGTGTTCTACCGCCCCAATGCCGAGGTCAAAGGTCAAGTCACCTTCACCGGCGGCTACCCGTTTGCGGCGGGATCGACCGTGAACCTTGAGATCGACGGGACCGAGTTTGAACTGATTACCGAAGGCGAATGGGCCTGGCCAGCAACCGAAGGCGAAGACCTGAAGGTGGTTGCGGCGATGAAGCGCGGCACCGAGGCTGTTCTGACTGCACGGTCCGAACGTGGTACACAAACCAAGGATACGTTCTCTTTGCTGGGCTTTACGGCCGCAATCGAAGACGCGGAAAAGCGCTGCACCAATTGATCTGGCAAGACCCTTGCAAGCAGCCCCGTCATTTGGCGGGGCTTTTGTTTTCTTTAGAAACGACTGCTTCGTCTTTCCCGCATTTATTGATCCGTATCAAGGAAAGTCGACCGAAATTCAGCACAATAAAATCCCAAGTTTTGCGGGGAGTTTTCTGATGTTGAAGCAATCACTGACAGTTTTGCTTATGTTGGCCGTCGCGTTTCTGAGCGCATGCGAAAAAGATACTAATACCTATCCGATCACTGGTGAACAGTGTGGCCCGGACGATCCGGTCAAAACCCTGGATGCAGAAGACTGCTTCATACCACCCGCGGGCACCTGAACCTAGTCTCACTAGACGCGCAGACTTGGCTATAGAACCTTTTGGCTAGGTTACCTTAGTTGCGTTTCCTAAAATGTGATAGTTCGGTACTTAGTACGGTTTCGATCAGGAGGAAACGACCATGCGTTGGGCTTTGATTGCTTTTCTTATTCCATTTGCCGCTGTAGCCGATCCGACGCTGGAATGCTCGGACGCTGGCTCGCAGGTCGAGATCGGCGCGTGCGTTTCCGATATGGAAGCGCGCGTGAATCAGGCGGTGGCCGAGAGTTACTCATTTGCCCTCGTTGCAGCGCAAGAGCTGGATGAGGTGACGGATCGCGTTGTTGCCCAGCCCGCGCTCGAGGCCGCACAAGCCGCGTGGGAGGCTTACCGCGATACGCAATGCGAGGCAGTGGGTGCCTGGTTTGGCGGCGGATCGGGCACGGGCATTGGCATTACGTCCTGCCGGGTTGATCTGGGGCGCGAGCGCGTGGACGAATTGCTGCGAATGGCAAATTAAGCGTCACGATTTCTTTTGATCTTTGCGCGCGATCCTATATAGAGGCGCATCCCAAGCCAGAATCCGTTGAGATAAGCCAATGTCGCCCAAAGCGCCGATCACTCAAGACGTCATGACCATCCCCCGCAAATTGCCGGAGGGGAAGGTGAACCTTGTGGGTTTGACCCGTGATCAACTGCGCGAAGCCTTGATCGAACACGGCACGCCGGAAAAGCAGGCCAAGATGCGCACCGGCCAGATCTGGCAGTGGATTTACCAATGGGGCGTGCGCGACTTTGCCGAGATGACCAATCTGGCCAAAGCATACCGTGTGCAGCTTGCAGAAACGTTTGTCATCGAAATCCCCGAGGTTGTAACGCGTCAGGTATCTGAGGACGGCACCCGCAAGTACCTGTGCCGTATTGCCGGCGGGCATGAGGTCGAGGTCGTCTATATCCCGGAAGAAGATCGCGGCACGCTGTGTATCTCATCTCAGGTGGGATGCACGCTGACCTGCTCCTTCTGCCACACGGGCACGCAGAAACTGGTGCGCAACCTGACGGCGGCCGAGATTGTTGGCCAGGTGATGATGGCCCGCGACGATCTTGAGGAATGGCCGACCCCCGGCGCGCCCAAGGACGAAACGCGTCTGCTTTCGAACATCGTTCTGATGGGCATGGGAGAGCCGCTCTACAATTTTGAAAACGTCCGCGATGCGATGAAGATCGCGATGGACCCCGAAGGGATTTCCCTGTCGCGCCGTCGGATCACACTGTCGACCTCCGGCGTTGTGCCGGAAATCGCGCGGACGGCTGAGGAAATCGGCTGCCTACTGGCGATTTCGTTCCATGCCACCACCGATGAAACCCGCGACGTGCTGGTGCCGATCAACAAGCGCTGGGACATCGAAGAGTTGCTGCAGGCGTTGGCCAGCTATCCCAAGGCGTCTAACTCCGAGCGGATCACCTTTGAATACGTGATGTTAGACGGTGTGAACGACAGCGATGAGGATGCTCATCGACTGATCGACCATATCAAGCGCTATAACATCCCGGCCAAGATCAACCTGATCCCGTTTAACGAATGGCCCGGCGCGCCTTATAAGCGCAGCTCGAACAATCGTATCAGAGCGTTTGCAAACATCATTTATCAGGCGGGCTATGCCTCACCCATCCGCAAAACACGGGGCGAGGATATCATGGCCGCCTGTGGTCAGCTCAAGTCGGCCACCGAGCGCGCGCGCAAATCGCGCAAACAGATCGCAGCCGAAGCGGGCTTGCAAAGCTGATCCGCCCAAGATTTGTGCAGTGCGAGGACAGAAATTAATATTCTGTCCGCTGTCATTTGTATGCGCAATTTGATATGTTTTAAGGGCCGAAACCGGGTGCTGCTGCCTCACGTCTGTGCACGAAGCGGTGAGTTTCACCATCCGGTTGTGGCGCGTTTGTTCATGGCCGCTACTTCTTGGGTACGTGTATCGCGGCGTTCAGGCGAACCTTTTGAACCAGGTGGGCCAATTAAATGTTTTACCGATTTGAAAAATTGTTTTCGACATCACTTGCGGCTGTATTCCTTGCGGGCTTAGTCGCGCATGGGGCCGGAGCGCAATCCAGTGGTGAGGATGCGCACCTTTCCATCGAGAACCCTGCTGAGCTGTCCAAGGAAGAGGCTCTGCGCATCTACAAGTCCCTGCAGCGGCGGATGGAGCGTGGCTATGCCGCGGCGCAATTGGACCAGCTGATCAACTATCAGGCCTGGCCGTTGTTCAACGATGCGCCCTACATCTCAGCAACCCACGGGCAGCGTTATGTGAACAGTTATGCCAACCGCATGGCGCATAACTATGGTACTTTGGCCGAGGGTGAAAAGCTGCCGATGGGGTCGGTTCTGGCCAAGGACAGCGTTACCGTGACGGATGAGGGCAACGTCCACCCCGGCGCTTTGTTCGTGATGGAAAAACTTGCCGAAGGTGCCAACCCGGACACTGCGGATTGGCGCTATATCATGGTGATGCCGGACGGGTCGCTGTTCGGCGATACGATGGGCGCACGCGCCGCAGCGGTCGCCTATTGCCACGACTGCCACGAAGCGGTGGCTGACCGGGACTACACGTTCTTCGTGCCCGAGGACTACGCGGTCGGCAACTGAGCGTCGGCTATTTGCGGCCGAACCGGGCGGTGCCGATCACTTCGATCAGGGTCTGTCGCACCGGTTCCGGTTGCGCCTCGACCGCGGACAGCACCTCGCGCAGTTCTGCGCGCAAGCCATGCATCTGGTCGATCAGTGAGATCATCATCGACAGCGCGTCAGGCTCCATCTCGTATTGGTCGTGCAACTCGCAGGCCAGCTCTAGCCGCGCCACATCCAGACTGTGATACACAAGCCCCTGATCGGTTTGTTCGGGGATGACAATCTCGGCGGCCAGATACTCGGTCAAACGGGACGACGTTAGGCGGGTGACGGTCGCGATCAGCTGTTCTTCGGTCAGGGTGCGGGTCATGACGGCATTCCTTTCCGGGGATCATAGCTGTGGGTTTCGCGCCACGTCTCCATGAATTGCTTCAGTTCATCATCGATCTCGTCAGGCATTGCGATCGTCAGTTCGATCAGTTGATCCCCACGATCGGAGGAGCCCCGTTTCTTCACCCCCTTGCCACGCAGTCGCAAGGTCTTACCACTGCTGGTACCCGCCGGAACACTGACATTAACGCCACCATCAATGGTGGGGGCAGGCACTTTGCCGCCCAGAGCAGCCTCGTCGAGGGTTATCGGCAGAGTGATGTGAATGTCGTCGCCCTGACGGTCAAAGACCGGGTGCTTGGCGACCGAGACCGTGACCAGAGCATCGCCCGGAGGCCCTTCACCAAAACCCGGATCGCCCTTGCCGCGCAGGCGGATGGTCTGACCGTCGGTGATACCGGCTGGGATTTTCACTTCGATCCGGTCGCCATCGGGCAAGGTCAACTTTTGGCTGGCACCAAACACCGCATCCAGAAAGCTGATCTGCAGGCTGTAGTTGCGGTTGTGTCCCGGCGCATGAAATTCGTGTGTGCGCTGGCCATACCCGCCGCGCCCCCGCATGAATTCGGCGAAGATGTCCGACATATCATCCGGGTCAGCAGCGCGTCCACGATAGGGGTTTCCTGCGGCCTCGGCATAGTCGCGGTAATACTGCTGTTGCGGGCGTTCCTGACCCGAGGCATCAATCTCACCCCGGTCGTATTGCCCCCGCTTTTCAGGGTCTTTCAACAGATCGTACGCGGCGGCGGCGGCCTTGAACTTGGCCTCGGCTTCGGCATCGCCCGGTTTTAGGTCGGGGTGGCATTCCTTGGCGATGCGCCGATAGGCCTTTTTGATCTCGGCATCGCTGGCATCTTTGGCGACACCAAGGGCGGAATAGGGATCGTCGCTCATCTCACCTCTCGCGGGTCGGGCTGAACTGGATGGTTTTATCATGCGTTTTCAATGGGCCAAAAGGAAGAGGCTTTTGAAACCGCTCGCAAATTCCTGCAGGTCTGTTAACATATGCATGTTTTTAGGTGAACGCTGACGGAGATCCCCATGACACGCAGACTCAAGTCCATTCTGGCCCTTTTGGCCGGTAATGCCATCGGGTTGTTGCTTGCCGCGATATTGCTGCCGGAATTTGCGATCCGACCAATCTCGTTCATCGTGGTGGTGATCGTCTTTACGCTGGTCCAGTGGATTGCCGAGCCGTTGATCCTGAAACTAGGTGAAAAACGCGCGCCCGCGATCAAAGGCGGGATTGCCCTGATCGTGACATTTGTTGGTCTGTTGATAACCGATCTGGTCACCAACGGTCTGACGGTCGGTGGAATTTCCAATCTGCTGGCGGCAACGCTTCTGGTCTGGCTGGGCGCGTTGATCGCCAGCGTGGTCCTGCCGATCTACGTGTTCAAGGAACTGCGCGAGCCCAAGAAGTAACTATAGCGCGTTCAGACTGGTCTCGAAGGCCTGCCACAGTTCTTCGACCGGTTCACATCCAACTGAAAGCCTTACGAAACCCGGATCGACGTCGTCGCCCCAACGGGCGCGGCGCTCTGCCGAGCTGTGGACGCCACCAAACGAGGTAGCGGGTCGCAGCAACGGGCAGGTATTGATAAAGCTCTCGGCTTGGGCTTCCGATTTCAACGTGATCGACAGCAGGAACCCGAACCGTGTCGTTTGTGTTTTGGCCAGTGCGTGTGACGGGTCGCCCGGCAGGCCGGGATAGCGGATCGCCGTGATCGCCGGGTGATCGGCCAGCCGTTCCGCCAGAACCTGCGCCGAGCTGCACATCCGGTCGAACCGTACATCAAGCGTTTCCAAACCACGATGCAGCAGCCATGCCTCGTGCGGGCCGGGGATCGCACCGGACACGCGCCGCCATTCTTCTACCCGTTCCATGATTTTCTCGTCGCGGCTGGCAACATGCCCCATCAGCAGGTCCGAATGTCCGCCCATCGCCTTGGTGTCCGAGGCAACCACGACATCGATACCCATATCCAGCGGGCGTTGGGCCAACGGGGTCATGGTCGTGTTGTCGGCAATGGTGATCCCTCCGGCCGCACGTACAGCAGAGGCGATGGCGGGCAGGTCCATCATGTCCAACCCGGGGTTCGAAGGGCTTTCCAGAAAGACCACGTCGAACCCTTCGAAGCCGCCTTGATCAAACGCGGTCGTCGGGCGTTCAGTGACCAAGACGCCGAGGTTCGACAGAAACCGGTCGGCCAACAGTCGTGTGACGTAGTATCCGTCCGATGGAATCAGGACGCGGGACCCGGCTTTGACCGTCGCGAACAATGCTGCCGAGATCGCGCCCATGCCCGACGGAAAGGTCAGGCAAGGCGCGTTTTCCAGATGGGCCAGCACGTGTTCCAGATGCACCCAAGTCGGGTTGTCGACGCGACCGTAGGTTGGGTGACCGTCCGGCGCGCCCGGCAGGTGGTACATGCTGCTCTGCGTCAGCGGTAGGGCCACAGGCTCACCTTTGGACAACGCATTGCCGCGCAGGTGCAGCATCTCACCGGTCTTTGGGTTCGTCATGCCTCAGCGCCCCGGAATTTCGTCGCGGGGCGGGGCGGGTTCCCAATTCTCGATGATGTCGACCGCCTCTTGCGCGGTGTCGACAAAGCGGAACAGGTCCAGGTCTTCGTCCGAGATGGTGCCCGCGTCCGCAAGCGCCTCCCAGTTGATGACCTTTTCCCAGAATTCGCGACCGAACAGCAGGAAGGGGACACGCTCCATCCGACCGGTCTGAATCAGGGTCAGGGACTCAAACAATTCATCCATCGTGCCAAAGCCACCGGGGAAGATGGTGATGGCACGGGCGCGCATCAGGAAATGCATCTTGCGGATGGCGAAATAGTGGAAGTTAAAGCTGAGATCGGGCGTGACATAGAGGTTCGGCGCCTGTTCGTGCGGCAGTACGATGTTCAAGCCAATGGAACAGCCGCCCGCATCCTGAGCCCCGCGGTTCCCAGCCTCCATCACGCCGGGGCCGCCACCGGTGACGATGACGTTCTCGCGGCAACCGGTTTCGTTGGATTTCTCGGTCATCAGCCGCGCAAACTCACGCGCTTCGTCGTAATACTCAGACAGATTGGCCAGCGTTTCGGTTCGCGCGGTGTGTTTCTTGGATGGCTCGGGGATACGTGCGCCGCCGAACATGACGATGGTCGAGGTGATTTCACGCTCGGACATGATCATTTCTGGTTTCAGCAATTCCAGCTGCAGGCGCACGGGACGCAGTTCGTCCCGGCACAGGAAATCGTCATCTGCAAAGGCAAGGCGATAAGCGGATGAGCGCGTCTGCGGCGTGTCCGGTACCTCGCTCGCGGTCGAGCGGTCGGTCTGTGCGTCGCGGAATGGGCTCAGGCGGTCTTCTCTCATCGGTGATGGTTCCCTGCTTGCGTGTTCCTAAAACAGCTATAGGGTTCGCGGGCAGAGTGCCAGTCACGGAAGAACAAGAATGAATTGGAAGACCGAAATTTCCGCAGCCGCCGAACGGATCGATGGATATGCGCAGGTTACACCCGTGATGGAGTGCCGTGTGCCCGGTTTGGATGACCCGATTGAGATGAAGCTTGAACACACGCAGCACACCGGCAGCTTTAAGGCGCGCGGAGCGTTCAATACCTTGCTGAGCCATGAGGTGCCGGAGGCGGGCGTCGTAGCGGCATCTGGCGGCAACCACGGTGCAGCGGCGGCTTATGCGGCACAAACACTGGGCCATCCGGCCAAGATCTTTGTGCCCGAGCTTGCGGGACCGTCCAAAATCGCCCTGATCGAACAGACCGGCGCGGACCTGACTGTGGTGCAGGGTGAATACGCCAATGCCCTGAACGCCGCGCAGGAACATGAGGCAGCGAGCGGTGCGATGCAAATCCATGCCTATGATGCCCCCGCAACCGTTGCAGGGCAGGGGACGTGTTTCCGGGAATGGGAGGCGCAAGGATTGCAGGCTGACACTGTTCTGGTCGCTGTTGGCGGCGGCGGTCTGATTGCAGGCGGGCTTGCCTGGTTTGACGGCGCAAGAAAGGTCGTCGCGGTCGAACCCGAAACTTCGTGTGCCTTGAATGCGGCGTTGCAGGCGGATGAGCCAGTGGACGTTTCGGTTTCTGGGATCGCAGCCAATGCGCTGGGCGCCCGGCGGATCGGCGGCATCTGTTTCGGTCTGGCGCGGGGTATGACCTCGGTTCTGGTGTCGGACGATGCAATTGCAGACGCGCAGCGGTTGTTATGGCGGAGTCATCGTATTCTGGTTGAGCCCGCAGGTGCGACCGCATTGGCCGCTTTGACCTCGGGCGCGTACAAGCCGCAGCCGGGCGAACGTGTGGCGGTTCTGGTCTGCGGTGGAAATATCTCTCCTGATCCGTTTTTGGAGTGAATTATCGGCTTGTGGAAGCAGGTTAAGAATTTTATCGATAATCTATGACCGCCACGATCGCCGACTCAATCTACCAGAACCTCAGCCAGAAAATCATCACCGGCGAATTGCTTGCCGGTGAAAAGCTGCGCCAGGATCACATTGCGCGCGCCTTTGACACCAGCCACGTTCCGGTGCGCGAGGCTTTGCTGCGGCTTGAGGCGCATGGCCTTGCCCAAAGTGAGCCGCGCAGGGGCATGCGTGTTACGGCGCTGGATCCGGCTGAGGTGCGCGAAGTGATCGAGATGCGGGTCGCGCTTGAATCGCTAGCCCTCCAACACTCAGTCCAGAATATGTCTCCCGGCGCGATCAAACTGGCGGACGAGGCGCGCATCGCTTGTGACGCCGCGCAGACCATGCCCGATTGGGAGGCGCGCAACCGCGCCTTTCACCGCGCAATCCTGACGCCCTGCGGGTTGCCGCGCCTGTTGCATGCCATTGATGACCTGCACATCGCCAGCGCGCGCCACCTGTTTGCCCACTGGCGTCCCAAATGGGTGCAGCGCGCGGACAGCGATCATGCGGCCATTGTTCAGGCCTTGAAACGCAAGGATACAACGACTGCCGTTTCGATTTTGACGCGCCATATCCGGCGGGCCAGCTGATCCACCAGCGATCTGGACGCAATTTGGTCGTTCTGCGTCGCATTGCACCGCGAGGTGCAGTTGCGTATAGGCCAAACAAACGTGAACAGATTCTGCAGGGAGCTATCTGATGTCCAACGCGCAACTGGAAACCGCTATCGAAGCCGCCTGGGAGGCGCGCGATACTATCACGCCCGCCACCACCGGCGAACAGCGCGAAGCGATCGAGGATACGCTGAACGCGCTGGACAGCGGCTCGCTGCGCGTTGCCGACAAGCTGGAGAGCGGCGACTGGCACGTGAACCAATGGGCTAAGAAGGCAGTTCTGCTGGGCTTCCGCATCAAGGACATGGAAATCCAGGCCGGTGGTCCGCAGGACGGCGGCTGGTGGGATAAGGTGGACAGCAAGTTCGCCGGTTGGGGTGAAAACCAGTGGCGCGCCGCCGGTTTCCGCGCGGTTCCGAATTGTGTTGTTCGCAAATCGGCCTATGTCGCTCCCGGCGTTGTGCTGATGCCGTCCTTCGTGAACCTTGGCGCCTATGTTGACGAGGGCACCATGGTTGACACCTGGGCCACCGTTGGTTCCTGCGCGCAGATCGGCAAAAACGTGCACCTGTCCGGCGGTGTTGGCATCGGCGGCGTTCTGGAGCCGATGCAGGCGGGTCCGACCATCATTGAAGACAATTGCTTTATCGGCGCGCGTTCTGAGGTCGTCGAAGGCTGTATCGTCCGCGAAGGTTCGGTTCTGGGCATGGGTGTGTTCATCGGCAAATCGACCAAGATCGTCGATCGTGAAACCGGTGAAGTGATGTACGGCGAAGTACCGCCATACTCGGTGGTAGTTGCGGGTTCGATGCCGTCCAAGAACAACGTCAGCCTGTATTGCGCCGTGATCGTGAAGCGTGTTGACGAGAAGACCCGCTCGAAAACCGGAATCAACGAACTGCTGCGCGACTAAGTTTCGAGCAGCCCGAATACAGGCCGCAGCAACGCGCTGCGGCCTTTTTTATTTGCTTTTGACCGGATAGCGATCCGGCTCTTCAAACACGTCTATGACGCGTGTTCCGGCCTTGATCGTTCCACCGTGCTCGACACCGGACGGGATCGAATAGCTGTCTCCGGGGCGGTAGGTCTTGGTTTCCTCGCCAATGGTCAGTTCGACCTCACCTTCAATCACCGTGCCCCATTGCGCCTTATGCGAATGCAAGGGCAGTTCGAAGTCCTTGAGAAACGTGAAGAACGCGACCAGACCGGCGTCTGACCGGATCACGGCAGTTTGCACGACGTCCTCGGGGAACGGCACGTCGAGGGCTGGAAAGTCCGTGATGAAATCTGGATAGGCCATAAAAATATCCTTTTCGGTCTGAACTGGTTTTGGGGGCACTATGGACGCGCAGCATCCGTCCTGCAATTCCCGGCTGCTTGACCGCGCGCGGGTGCGGGGCTATGGCCCCCGCATGGAAAAGCAAAAGAAACCGTCCCGCCAGCAAGTCTATACATTGCTCGTTCAGATCGGCCGCAAAGACGGCGATGGCCTGCCCGAAGGTGCGACCGGGGCAGCGTTGATGTGCTTTGCCAGCGGTGTTGATGAGGCCGAGGCGGTGCGCGAAACCGTGGCGATCCTGAAGCAGGCCGATACCGCTCCGCTGGATGTCACCGGCTACGGAACTCTGGCCGAGCGCGAAGCGCAGGGCCACGACATCGACCCCGACGAACGTGCCCTGATGCAGCGTGCTTTGGACGAAAACGCCGTGATCGTGGCTCAGATGACCCCGTTTTTTGGGGACGAGGGAACGGCCTAGTTCCGCACCCCGAACCACTTGCGGTAAATCTCGTCATAGGTCCCGTCTTCGCGCAGCGCCAAGAGAGCTTGGTTGACGTCCTCGACCAGAGGTGAGCCGGTCGGGAAGGCAATTCCGTAATTTTCCCGTAGGAAAACGCCACCTGTCATGGTCGCGACCCGGCGGCCTTCATGCGACGCGAAATAGGACAGGATTGGCGCGTCAAAGACGACGGCATCCAGCTCTTTCTCGCGGAAGGCGGTCAGCATGCTGTCCAGATCTTCATAGCCGTTGAATTCGACTTCGCGACGGTTCAGGAAATTGGCCGCCGTCGAGCCCGATATAGTGCCGACTTGTTTGCCATACAGGTCATTGACCGAATTCACATTGCCGCTGATAGCTTCGACCGTCATCACCGAGGCGATACGTGCCGTAAAGACCGACACGATGAACAGCGATGACACGACGAGGATCACGCCCAGCAAACGGCCAAAGGGTGTGCGCGGCATGCGCTCTTCAAAGCCGCCATTCACAACCAGATTGAGCGCCCACCAGAACGAAGGGAACCACGCCTCGTTCAGCTTGCGATCGAAATAGGGTTGGGCGCGGCGTTCAAAGCTCCACATCAGCATGCCGCCACCTAACAGGATGGCGAACGCCAGACCTATGGCCAGGAACAACTCGGCCGACAACAGGGCGTGCAATAATGAAGGCGAGCGCGCGGCTTCTGAAGGCACCATAATTTGCAACCCGGCCTCGAAGATGGGCTGGCTAAAGTCCATCTGCGTTTCCCGCGCTGCGGTGATCGAGATATTGGCCACGGCCAGATCGGCGCTGCCGTCCTGAACGGCGCCCAGCATGTCACCAAATGACTCGACGCGGTTGACGGCATAGTCCCAGTCCAGCGCCTCGGCTAAAGCCTGCAACAGGTCCATCGAAAAACCGGTCTGGGCCTCGTCCTCGACATAGGAAAACGGGGGGCGGGTCACGGTCGTGACCGAAAGTGTCTGTGCCTGGCTTTGCTGTGCAAGAACGGCGAAAGTCAGGCAGATCCATACGAAAAACGCGCGTAGCATCGTTGAGTCACCTGTTTCGCGGCCCTCTAACGCAAATTTGAAAGGTGCAGCAAGGTGTCCGCTGGGTAAACCTCCAAGTTTTATTGGGGTTTCAATCCGAGAGCGGCGAAAAAAAGCGCGTGCATTTCGCGGCTCAGGGGTTGGCAATCGGTGCAATTCGTTGAATCTGTGCGCGAACCCGCGAAGGAACCAAGAAAAAGGGCATGCAAATGACAGATCCGGTGAAGTTGACGGCAGACCTGATCCGTTGCCCATCAGTCACACCCGAAGAGGGCGGTGCGCTGGTTTTGCTGGAAAACCTGCTTTCGGGCGCTGGGTTCGATTGCACCCGCGTCGACCGGGGCGGTGTCAGCAACTTGTTCGCCCGTTGGGGGGGCAAAGGGCACACGCGCAGCTTTGGTTTCAATGGTCACACCGACGTTGTTCCCGTTGGGGATGAAGCCGCCTGGACGCACGCGCCCTTTGGTGCGGAAATCCGAGACGGAGTAATGTACGGCCGGGGAACCACGGATATGAAATCCGGTGTCGCGGCATTCGCAGCGGCGGCGATGGATTTCGTGCGCGATACACCTCCGGACGGAGCGATTATTCTTGCGATCACAGGTGATGAAGAAGGCGATGCCATCGACGGCACCACGGCATTGCTGGACTATATGACTGAGGCCGGAGAGCAGATGTCCGCCTGTCTGGTGGGCGAGCCGACTTGCCCCAATACCATGGGTGAGATGATGAAGATCGGGCGGCGCGGATCAATGACCGCGTGGTTCACCGTGACCGGGGTACAGGGGCATTCAGCCTATCCGCATCGGGCCAAGAACCCTCTGCCGGCAATGGCACGGCTGATGCATCAACTGGCCAGCCATGAACTGGATCAGGGCACGGATCACTTTGACGCCTCGACCCTGGCCGTTGTAACCATTGACACAGGCAACGCCGCCACCAACGTAATCCCGGCACAGTGTTCCGGCGCGGTCAATATCCGCTTTAACGATCTGCACTCGGGGGCCAGCCTCAAAGAGTGGCTGCAGGCCGAAGCCGATGCGGTTGCTGAAGCTTACGGTGTCGAGATCGATACCCGCATCAAGATTTCAGGTGAAAGCTTTTTGACCCCGCCCGGCCCTTTGTCCGACTTGATCGCAAAAGCTGTCGAGGCCGAGACCGGCGTGCGCCCCGAGATGTCGACCACCGGAGGTACTTCGGACGCACGGTTCGTAAAAAACCACTGCCCCGTAGTCGAGTTCGGCCTTGTTGGCCGCACGATGCATCAGGTCGACGAATGCGTTGAGGTGACCCAGATCGAGCAACTCAAGGCGATCTACACCCGAATCCTTAAGGACTACTTCGCCTGATCCATGCAACGCACGCTGGTCATTATGGTGAAAGAGCCGCGCCCGGGCCGGGTTAAGACTCGATTGGGGCGCGATATTGGTATGGTCGGCGCGGCATGGTGGTTCCGTCACCAGACTCGCGCGCTGATCCGGCGCTTGCGCGATCCGCGTTGGCAGATCGTGCTGGCCGTTGCGCCGGATCGCGAGGGGCTGACCAGCCGGATATGGCCCGCCGATCTGCCACGTGCCGCGCAAGGGCGTGGGGACTTGGGGGATCGCATGGGGCGGATGCTGCGCGGGATGCCGCCCGGGCCCGTCTGTTTGATCGGAGCGGATATCCCGGGGATCACGCGTGGCCATATTGCGTGGGCGTTTTCAGAATTGGGGCAGGCCGAATTCGTCTTTGGCCCCGCGCCGGACGGCGGCTATTGGCTGGTCGGCGCACAGCGATACAGGGCCTTGCCGACAAGCCTGTTCCGCGATGTGCGCTGGTCCACCGAAACCGCTCTGGCCGACACATTGGCCTCGGTGCCCGGATGTCGTGTGGCTTTGCTGGACCATCTGCGCGACGTGGATACGGTTGCTGACCTGAAGCCCTGAGTTTTTTGGTCATGACGCGGTCGCATACCCGTGATAGGCCGGAAGTATGACTCGCATCCCCACCAAGCAGGAGGTCCTGGACTGGATCTCGGCGAACCCCACCCTGACCTCGAAACGCGATATCGCCAAGGCCTTTGGTATCAAGGGCGCGGATCGCATCGATCTGAAACGCATCCTCAAAGAGCTTGAGGCCGAAGGTCATCTGGAAAAGCGCAAGCGCAGCTATCGTGACCCGGATCGTCTGCCGCCGGTCAGCGTGTTGCAGGTGAAGGCGCCGAATGACGATGGCGACCTGTTTGCCCGTCCTCTGGAATGGCATGGCGAAGGGGTTGAACCCATCGTTCTGCTGATCACCCGCGCCAGCGACCCTGCGCTGGGCGAAGGCGACCGAATTCTGGCCCGCCTGACCGTGGTGCATGAAGAAGACCACAATTACGAGGCGCGCCTGATCCGCCGCATCGGAACCAACCCGCGCAAGATCGTGGGCATCTTCCGCAAAGGGGCCGAAGGCGGGCGGATCGTACCTATCGACAAGACGGGACAGACCGAGTGGCTGGTCCATGACGGTGCGGTGTTGGGCGCGAAGGACGGCGAATTGGTCGAGGCTGAACAGGCTGGACCCAAGAACCGTATGGGCCTGCCTCGCGCGCGGATTGTGGAACGGTTGGGCGATCCGTCCGCCCCCAAAGCTGTCTCGCTGATCGCCATCCACCAGCACGGCATCCCGGATGATTTCCCGGACAAGGTGATCGCCGAGGCCGACAAGGCCAAACCCGTCGGCCTGAAAGGCCGCGAAGACCTGCGGGATATGCCGCTGTTGACCATCGACCCTTCGGATGCGCGCGATCATGACGATGCGTGCTATGCCCATGCCGATGACGACCCCAAGAACCCGGGCGGTCATGTGATCTGGGTCGCAATTGCCGATGTCGCTGCCTATGTGCAGCCGGGAACCGCGCTGGATCGCGAGGCGCGCAAACGCGGGAACTCAAGCTATTTCCCAGACCGTGTGGTTCCGATGCTGCCGGATCGTCTGTCGGGCGATCTGTGTTCGTTGCACGAAGGTGTCCCGCGCGCCTGTATCGCCGTGCGGATGCAGATCGACGCAGACGGCAACAAGATCGGCCACCGGTTCGTGCGGGGGCTGATGCGCTCGGCCGCGTCGTTGCATTATGCTGAGGTGCAGGAGGCCATCGACGGCAATCCCAATGACCGCACAGGGCCTTTGTTAGACCCTGTTTTGAAGCCTTTGTACGCGGCCTATGCCGCGCTGAAAAAAGCCCGTTCCGTGCGTCAGCCATTGGAGTTGGATCTACCGGAACGCAAAATCGTACTCAGCGATACAGGCGAAGTGACCAGCGTGGCCTTCCGCGAACGTTTGGACGCGCACAAGCTGATCGAGGAGTTCATGATCCTTGCCAACGTGGCCGCTGCTGAGACGTTGATCGCCAAGCGCCGTCCGCTGCTGTTCCGCGTGCATGAAGAACCCGCGCCCGAGAAACTGGAAAGCCTGCGGGAAACGGCGCAGGCGGCAGGGCTGAATTTGGCGAAAGGACAGGTACTGCAAACTCGCCACCTGAACGCGCTGCTGAACGCTGCCGCCGGAACCGAGGATGCAGAGCTGATTAACCTCACCACCCTGCGGTCGATGGCGCAGGCCTATTATAACCCCGAGAATTTCGGGCATTTCGGGCTGGCCCTGCGGAACTACGCGCATTTCACCTCTCCCATTCGCCGCTATGCCGACCTGATCGTGCACCGAGCGCTGATCACAGCGCATGGCTGGGGCAAGGACGGTCTGACCGAAGATGAGATCATGCGGCTGGATGAGACAGCTACTCATATCTCGGATACCGAACGTCGATCTATGATGGCCGAACGGGATACGACCGACCGGTACCTGGCCGCGTATCTCAGTGAGCGGGTGGGCAATGAATTCACCGGCCGGATCAGCGGTATCGCCCGCTTCGGCGCGTTTGTGAAGATGGACGAAACCGGAGCGGACGGATTGGTGCCGGTACGCTCACTTGGGCGCGAGTTCTTCCATTTCGACCGAGAGGCCGGGACATTGATGGGGTCAGATACGGGCCTGATCATTGCTATCGGCCAACGTGTAACTGTACGTCTGACCGAAGCGACGCCGGTCACCGGCGGGCTGGAGTTGGAGTTGCTGTCCATTGATGATCAGGCCCTGCCGCGCGGACGCGGTCCGACCAAGCGGGGCGCGCGGCGCAAGGCCGTCAGCACCAAGCGCAAGAAGGACAAGATCAAGCGCAAGGTCGAACGCAAACGCCGTCAGAGGTGATAGGTCAGCGCCCGCGCAATCAACCAGCCATGGCGGGTGTCATCGATCTGTCCGGCGTCGTCAAACAGGATGGCCCGATTGCCTTCCAGCCGATCCTGCCCCGGAAAGGCGGTGGTGAAATCCCCCATCAATCGGCTCTGACAATGGACGAACAGGGCAAAAGACGCCTGTTTGTGCCCGCCGAGCCGAATGGTTGACCCTTTCGGAGCCAGATAGGCGGGCTGTCCCCAGCGCAACGCCTCGGTCAAGGGCTGCGCATCTGGCAAAGCCTGCGCGGTGTCGAACACCAGTTCTCTCAAGGCCAGAGCACCTGCACGGGTGTCTTCGGGCAAGGCGTCAAAGGCGGCTTCAACCGCGGGATCATCAAAAGGTCTCATGACAGCGGTATCGTTTGTTCCAACCGGTCCACGTAATCGTTCAACAGCCTATCCTGTTTGATCCGCCGGGTCAGCGGGGTTTCTGCCGGTGTCGCGCGCATGGCGCCCAGGATTGGTCCCACGCTCATGTCCGCAGCTGAGGGCGTTTCGCCCAGCAGGAACGGCGATTGCCAGAGGAATGCCGAGATCGCCTCGAGGTCACGTTCCAACCTGTCGGTTCGCTCGGCGTCCGAGAATCGCGATACACCTTGTCCGTCCAGACGTTTCAACACGGATTTGCGGATCGCGCCTGAGACCGGTTTGCGAATCAGGGACGGGATTTCACTAAAGAACATCTCTCGCAGGATCGGCCAGACGGCATCATTGCCCCAGCGGTCCAACACCACATGGTGATAGATATGTTCCTCGGCCATGCGGATCAGCGCGCGGGACTGCGCCTTTTGAACGTCGGTAAGGCCGTGGTCAAAGTCAGCGCCCTGCGCCTCGAGCCACTCGCGGATCAAGTCACTATCGGGCACAAGGCGGTCCGGCGTGCGCAGGACTGGTAGCTTGTGATGGGGCATCTTGCCCGGGTTCAGCAGATCGGATCGCTGCCAGCTTTGGCCAGAGCGCTGCAACATATAGGCGGACTTGACGCAAAAGGGGCTGGCGCTGAATAGGCCAAAGGCGGCGGGAAATGTCAAAAGAGTCAGCATCGGGGCCTCCGAGTTTGGGGATGTCCGATGGATAGCGTCGCCTAATGACAGAAATTGGCATTAGGTTTAGTCTAACCTGCACTATGTCCCGTACCGCCCGCCTTTTCCAATTGATGCAAGCGCTGCGCTCTGGCCCGTCGCCCAAAACATCCGGGCAACTGGCACAGGATCTGGGCGTGTCACCCCGCACCGTTCACCGCGATATCGAGTCCCTGCGTGGTCTAGGGGCCGTCATCGACGGAGAGGCTGGGTTTGGGTTCACGCTGATCGAAGACGCAACCCTTCCGCCACTCGGGTTCACCGACGATGAGCTGGAGGCGCTGGTACTGGGGCTGCGCGAAGTTCAGGCCATCGGTGACCCTGGTCTGTCTGATGCGGCCGGCAACGTGCTGCGCAAGCTACAGGGCCGCCTTCCACAACGCCAATCGCATCGCCTGAGCCATGCCGTCCTGACGGCGACGCGATTTGACCGCCCGGCCAAGCCGACGATCGCGGTCGCCGACCTGCGCCAGGCCACCTGGGACGAACGTACGATCGAGTTCGCCTACACCGACGCCAAGGGCGACGATACGCGCCGCAAGGTAAATCCGCTGAGCATCGTCTATATGGACCGCGCCAGCGTTCTGATTTCCTGGTGCCACCTGCGCCAAGATTTCCGGGTTTTTCGCTTGGACCGAATCCGGGAAATGTCCATGGTGGATGAAAGCTTTAGGCCAAACCGTATCCCTTTGCTGCGCGAGGCATTGGCCCGCATTCGCGCCGAACACGAAGCAAAAGATCGCGAAGGGGAAAGCTGAACGCTTTGGAAAACGCCGATTCTGCGCTACCATAGTGTTGAGCAGTAATCAGGAAAATTCGGAATGCGTAAATGCATAGGTGGCGTCATGACCGCCGCATTGTGGGCATCCATCGTGCAGGCGGAGTCAATCAACACGTTGAGCGGGTCTCAGGCCATACAGCTGGCATCAGCTGGTGTAGTCGTGTCGATCCGGCCGGTCGTACGGCCCTCAACTAAGGAGTACCGGGTGTCAGTGGAAGGGAATGCGCGGTTCCAGGCATGGCTTGGAGCGTTTCGCGAGCGGGCGGTCGCGCAAGGTATTTCAGTCGCAACACTGGATCGGTCGTTGGCGGGGCTGACGTATGACAAGGACGTCATCCGGCGAGATCGCAATCAGGCCGAGTTCTCGAAACCGATTTGGGAATACCTGGATTCTGCCGTTTCCGACACGCGTATCCGAAATGGTCGCGCAGGGTTGCAACAGTATTCCGAAGCTTTGACCCGGATCGAAGCGACCTATGGCGTTGAAAAAGAGGTCGTAACGGCAATCTGGGGTCTTGAGACTTCGTTCGGAGCCTATCGGGGCAGCGATCAAACCATCCGCTCGCTGGCGACGCTGGCCTTTGACGCAAGACGTGCGCAGTTCTTTGAAACTCAACTGATCGCCGCTTTGCAGATCGTCCAGGCTGGCGATGTCAGCCCAAAAAGCATGGTCGGCAGTTGGGCTGGCGCGATGGGTCACACGCAGTTCATGCCGACGTCATACCTTGACCATGCGGTCGATTTCGACGGCGACGGGCGGCGAGATATCTGGTCCGAGGACCCGACAGACGCACTGGCCTCAGCGGCGGCTTATCTGGCGCGCCACGGCTGGACCAAAGGCCAACCATGGGGTGTCGAGGTGCGTTTGCCCGAAGGCTTTGACTTTGCCACCGCACGGCGCGACCACACCCTGCTGCCCTCGGAATGGGCCGCGCGCGGGGTGGCGGCAGCAAATGGTAAGGCTATCGCAGATCACGGGCAGGCTGCGATCCTTTTGCCAGCCGGAGGGCAAGGCGTCGCTCTGATGGTTTTCGACAATTTCAAAGTGATCGAGAAATACAACGGCGCCGACGCCTACGTGATCGGCATCGGCCACCTGTCAGACCGTCTGGCCGGACGCACACCGTTTGATGCCGACTGGCCACGCGGTGACCGTGTGCTGAGCTTCACCGAGAAGAAAGAGCTGCAATCGCGCCTGACCGAAGCCGGTTTCGACACCCAAGGCATTGATGGTCGTACCGGACCGAACACGATCAAGGCGGTTAGGGCGTATCAGCTGGCGCAGGGATTGCTGCCGGATGGGTATGCCAGCTTGAAGCTTTTGGAGCGGTTGCGGTGAACGAACTCTAGGTTGTTTTGATTGGGCTAGTTCCTTTGGCAATCTTTTTGGCTCAATGAGAGCCGCGATTGTAGCCTCCCGTCTATCGCCACTCACTTCGATAGACGGGAGGCGGACCCTTCACTAAATCGGGCCGCGGCACTGGCCGAGGTAATACAATTGCCTCACCGCATTCGAATATTTGAATCCAAAATACATCAAATCAAGAAATTTATCGCGCGTAAATTTATGGATCTTCGCGCACCGAATTACTCTTGTGACCTCAAATATAAGTCTTTTGAATGCCACACCGTGTTGTGTGACTGCTCTGTGTAAGCAGAGACTGTCTCTTTTGTAGAAGAGTGAAAAAAATGGGGCGCCTTTTTCAAGAGCGCCCCTGCAAAATAAACTTTCTTTGCGTGGCCTATGAAGCGGCTTTCATTAGCCCCTGCGCGATGATCTCAGCCTGTGCTTCGTCAAGCGATTTGCGAATTCGCACGAACATCTCGTCGATTTCCGCCGGGGTCAGGATCAGAGGCGGCGAGATGATCATACGGTCGCCCACATGGCGCATGACAAGATTGTTGGCAAAGCAACGGTCGCGGCAGATGTAACCGATCGTGCCGGGTTCGGACGCGAACTTGGCACGGCTAGCCTTGTCCGGCGTCAGCGCGATCGAGGCCATCATGCCGACGATCTTGGCCTCTCCGACCAGCGGGTGATCAACCAGCGCTTCCCATTTCTCTTTCAGATAGGGGGCCGCCACATCGCGGACGTGATCGACGATCCCCTCTTCTTCGAGGATACGCAGGTTTTCCAGCGCGACCGCCGCAGCGACCGGGTGGCCGGAATAGGTGTAGCCGTGGTTGAACTCGGTGCCGCCGATCACCTCGGCGATCTCATCATTCACGATGGACCCGCCGATGGGCGCATAGCCCGAGCTAAGGCCCTTGGCGATCGTCATGATATGCGGCTTGATGCCAACCGTTTCGGACCCGAACCAGTTGCCGGTACGACCAAAGCCGCAGATGACCTCATCCGCGATCAGAAGGATGTCGTACTTGTCGCAAATACGCTGAATCTCGGGCCAGTAGGTATCGGGGGCAACGATCACGCCGCCCGCACCTTGAACGGGTTCGGCGATAAATGCTGCAACGCGATCCTCGCCCAGTTCCTGAATGGCTTCTTCCAGCTCACGCGCGCGGGCTAGGCCGAACTCCTCGGGGGTCATGTCACCGCCCTCGGCCCACCAGTTCGGCTGATTGATGTGGTGAATGTTCGGTATCGGAATGCCGCCCTGCGCATGCATCCCGGCCATACCACCCAGCGAAGCCGAACCCACGGACGAGCCATGGTAAGCGTTTTTGCGGCTGATAATGATTTTCTTGTCCGGATGGCCCTTTTCGGCCCAGTAGGTGCGGACGAGACGGATGTTGGTGTCGTTCGCCTCGGACCCGCCTGCGGCAAAGAAGACGTGGTTCAAATCGCCCGGTGCCAGCTCGGCGATTTTAGCCGCCAGAGCGATGGCCGGGACATGGGTCGTTTTGAAGAACGTGTTGTAATAGGGCAGTTCGCGCATCTGGCGCGCGGCAACCTCGGCCAGCTCGTCCCGACCGTAGCCGATATTGACGCACCACAGACCGGCCATGGCGTCCAGAATCTCTTCGCCTTCGCTGTCCGTCAGGTACACGCCTTTAGCGCGTGTGATGACCCGCGCGCCTTCTTTGCCCAAGGATCCGTTGGCGGAAAACGGGTGCATGTGATGCGCCGCATCCAAAGCCTGCAACTCGGCGGTCGGCATGTGATTGGTGATGGTCGACATCAGAGAATCTCCTGCAAAAGCGGTTGCCCGTCACAATATGATCAAATTTCGGACTGTCAATCGAATCGGACTGAATCAGGCGTCCGTCAACGCGTCCGACATCAGTTCCATTCCTTGTTCAATGTCCTGCGCGGTGGCTTTTGCCACTCTTTCAGCATCTCCGGCGCGCAGGGCCGCGATGATGTCCTTGTGCCGGTCTGGCAGGCTGTGCGTACCAAATCGCCCGCACACAACGCGCAAGGAAGGGCCGAATCGCAGCCACAAACGTTCAGCCAAATCATTAAGGATCGGAGCATCCGCATGTGCATAGAGCGTTTCGTGAAACTGATGGTTCAAGCGTAGGTATCCGCTGACGTCACCATCTGAGATGGTTTGATCCAGGCGCTGATCAAGCTGCTCAAGCTGGTCGACGTCACTGGGTGTTACGATCGCAGTCGCACGCCTGGAAAGCTCTGATTCTATTGATATTCTCGCAAAAATCATCTGTTCAACATCGGCGTTGGATAGCAGCGGAACGCTGACCCGACGGTTGCCCTGAAACACAAGCGCACCATCCGAAATCAACCGCCGAATCGCCTCGCGAACGGGGGTCATCCCGACGCCGAGCGAATCAGTCAAACCTTGTATCGTCACAGGCTGTCCGGGGACCAGTTCCCCGTACATGATCTGGGATCTCAGGGTTTGGTACACCTGCTCGTGCGCGGGCTTCTTTCCTTCGCCTGTCTTGGCGTCAGATGCATTATTTTTGATCAAATCCAAATAGCTTACCCTGTTTCGCTTGGTGTCGACTTGCCAGAAGTCTGACCTCGTGAAACCATACGATGGATCGGGGGAAAACGCAAAACTTGATCAAATCCAAAAAAACGGGAAAATACCCGTACACTTGCAGGGAGAAAAATATGTCACTCAAAACGCTGACGATGACAGCGATCGTCGCGCTGGGGACTTCGGCGGCTTTCGCCGAAGAGGTGCGCGTCTATAACTGGTCCGACTATATCGATGAGGAACTGCTTCAGAAATTCGAAGAAGAAACCGGTCTGACACTGATCTACGATGTGTTCGACAGCAACGAGGTCCTGGAGACCAAGATGCTGGCGGGTGGATCAGGTTACGATGTGGTTGTGCCGTCGGGCACTTTCCTTCAACGCCAGATTCAGGCTGGCGCCTTCCAGGAACTGGACGCCTCGAAACTTTCGAATTCGGGAAATCTGTGGGACGTCATTCAGGAACGTACCGCTGGGTATGACCCAAACAATGCGTATTCGATCAACTACATGTGGGGAACGACGGGCATCGGGGTGAACGTTGCCAAAGTCAAAGAGGCACTGGGCGACGATGTTGCGTTGAACAGCATGGACCTTGTTTTGAAACCAGAGAACATGGAAAAGCTGGCGTCCTGTGGTGTCTATTTCCTGGACGCTCCGGCCGAGATTATTCCGATGGTGCTGCAGTACATCGGCGAAGACCCGGATAGCCATGACACGGATGTCATTGCAAAGACCGAGGAAGTCCTTCTGAGCGTTCGGCCGCACATCCAGAAATTCCACAGCTCGGAATACATCAATGCTCTGGCCAATGGTGATATCTGCGTTGCCGTAGGCTGGTCTGGCGACATCTTGCAGGCCCGTGACCGCGCGGCCGAGGCTGAAAACGGAGTTGAGATCGAATACCATCCGTTTGCTGAAGGTTCACTGATGTGGTTCGACCAGATGGCGATTCCGGCGGATGCGCCGAACCCTGAGGGTGCGCACAAGTTCCTGGACTTCATTCTCGACGCCAACAACATGGCGGCGGCCTCGAACTACGTTTACTATGCGAATGGCAACAAAGCCTCGCAGGAATTTTTGGTGGAAGATGTGATCGGTGATCCGGCCATCTATCCGGATGAGACGACGATGCAGAACCTCTACATCACCACGCCCTATCCGGCAAAAACGCAGCGGGTCGTGACCCGTCTGTGGACCAAAGTCAAATCGGGCACCTGATCCGAAGTATCTGAGCAAGGCGGCCAGACCGCCTTGCCCTTTCAATCAGATTGTCGAACGGGGGCCGTTTTGAACACTACCGTCTTTGCGCCGTGGGAAGACCCGCAGGCGAAACCCTTGATCCAATTCCAGAATGTCACCAAGCGGTTTGGCGAGTTCACGGCGATTGATAATCTGTCGTTGGATATTTTCGAAAAAGAATTCTTTGCTCTGCTGGGTCCGTCTGGCTGCGGCAAAACCACAATGATGCGGATGCTTGCGGGGTTCGAAACGCCCACCGAGGGCCATATCCTGCTGGGCGGTCAGGATATCGACCCGATCCCGCCAAACAAGCGGGCAGTGAACATGATGTTCCAGTCCTATGCATTGTTCCCGCATCTCAGCATTTGGGAAAACATCGCCTTCGGATTGCGTCGGGACAACATGCCCAAGCGTGATCTGGAAGACCGCGTCGAAGAGATGCTGCGCCTGACCCGGCTGGAGCAATTTGCCCGTCGGAAACCGCATCAGATTTCGGGTGGCCAACGTCAGCGGGTCGCGCTGGCGCGGTCTTTGGCCAAGGCTCCGAAACTGCTTTTGCTCGACGAACCGCTGGGTGCGCTGGACAAGAAACTGCGGCAGGACACCCAGTTCGAACTGATGGACATTCAGGAAAAGACAGGCACCACCTTTGTGATCGTGACCCATGATCAGGAAGAGGCGATGACCGTCGCCAGCCGCGTGGCTGTGATGGATCAGGGTAAACTGATGCAGGTCGCGACACCTGACAAGATTTATGAGAATCCCAACTCGGTCTACGTGGCCGACTTTATCGGCGATGTGAACATCATCGAAGGCCGCGCGACGGCGAACGGAGACGAAACCTATCAGATCGACTGGGCCGAGGGGCAGGCACCTCTGACCGCGACATCGGCCAAAGGGTTTTCGAATGGGCAGGCTTGCCACATTGCGATCCGCCCGGAAAAGGTGACCATCTCGGCTGATCGTCCGGCGGATGCCATCAACGCGGTGCAGGGCAAAGTGCATGACATTGCCTATCTGGGGAACCTGTCCACCTATCATGTCGAATTGCCCAACGGTACGATCATCAAGGCGCAAACGGCCAACACCCGCCGTATCTCGCGCCGGTCCTTTACTTGGGAAGACCCGGTCTGGCTGTCCTGGACAGCTACGGCTGCGGTGCTGCTGGACAACTGATGCGCCGCGCCCTTCTGATCGCTGTCCCTTATGTCTGGCTGCTGGCGCTGTTTTTGGTGCCCTTCTTCATCGTTCTGAAGATTTCGCTCTCGGACGTTGAACTTGCCATTCCGCCTTATACGCCGACTCTGGACCTGTCGCAGGGCTGGGCCGGCATCAAAGAATTCTTCAGTCAGTTGGATTTCGAAAACTACGTCTGGCTGACCGAGGATGACTTGTATTGGAAAGCCTACCTCTCCAGCGTCAAGATCGCGGTGATTTCTACCGCTCTGACGCTGCTTGTGGGGTATCCGATTGCCTATGGCATGGCACGCGCTCCGCAGGAATGGCGGCCAACGCTGATGATGCTGGTGATCCTGCCATTCTGGACCTCGTTCCTGATCCGCGTTTACGCATGGATGGGGATCTTGTCGAACGAAGGGTATCTGAATCAGATCCTGCTGTGGCTGGGCATCATCTCGACCCCGCTGACCATTCTGAACACCAACACGGCTGTCTATATTGGTATCGTCTACACCTACCTTCCGTTCATGATTCTTCCGATCTATGCGGCGCTGGAACGTATGGATGAATCCCTGATCGAAGCGGCCGAGGATTTGGGCTGCTCGCGCGTTCAGGCATTCTGGCTGGTGACTATACCCCTGTCGCGCCCGGGTATTATTGCGGGGTGTTTCCTTGTCATGATCCCGGTGATTGGTGAGTTCGTGATCCCCTCGCTTCTGGGCGGATCGGGCACGCTGATGATCGGTAAGGTTCTGTGGGAAGAGTTCTTCTCGAACCGCGACTGGCCGGTCGCCAGTGCTGTTGCTGTGGTGCTGTTGCTGATCCTCGTGATCCCGATCGTTCTGTTCCAGCGCAACCAGCAAAAACAGACGGAGGCCGATCAATGAACAGGCTCAGCTGGTTCAATGCGGTGTCCCTGACACTTGGGTTCGCGTTTCTTTACATCCCGATGGTCATCCTGATCATATTCAGCTTCAACGAAAGCAAGCTGGTCACCGTTTGGGCTGGGTTTTCGACCAAATGGTATGGCGAACTGGTCCAGAACGAGGCATTTCTGGATGCAGCCTGGGTTACGATCCGCGTGGCCGTCTTTTCCTCGACGCTGGCAACAGTTCTTGGAACGGCCGCCGCCTATGTGCTGGTGCGAGGCGGACGGTTTTTTGGCCGGACGCTGTTCTCGGGCATGATCTACGCGCCGCTTGTGATGCCCGAAGTCATCACAGGTTTGTCTCTGCTACTATTGTTTATCGGCATCGGGCTGGACCGGGGTATTCTGACGATCGTTTTGGCACATACGACCTTCTCGATGTGCTTTGTGTCGGTCGTCGTATCCTCGCGGCTGGTCACCTTCGACAAATCGCTGGAAGAGGCCGCCCTGGATCTGGGCTGTTCGCCTGCGCAGGCGTTCCGACTTGTGACTCTGCCGATCATCGCGCCGGCCGTGATTTCAGGTTGGTTGCTGGCGTTCACCCTGTCGTTGGATGATCTGGTCATCGCGTCGTTTACCTCGGGCCCGTCGGCGACGACCTTGCCGATCAAGATCTTCTCAGCCGTGCGTCTGGGTGTCAGCCCTGAAATCAACGCCTTGTCCACGATCATGATCGCGGTGGTGACCGTCGGGGTGATAACCGCCTCATTGGTTACGAAGCGCGCGATGGTGCGGCAAAAACAAGATGAGCTTGCTGCAGCGCGCACCGAATGAAACGTCTGTTCCCGGACTATACCTATGGCGCTGGACCGCGTCAGAACTGCTGGTGGGACGATACGATCTCGGCACCGGACTGGCCTGTCCTGAGCGGTGACAAAAGCGTCGATGTCGCCATCATTGGCGGTGGCTTCACCGGGCTGTCGGCAGCGCTGCATCTGGCAGAAGCGGGTATAACCGTCGCAGTTCTAGAGGCCGGAACTCCTGGTTGGGGGGCTTCGGGTCGCAATGGCGGGTTTTGCTGCCTTGGTGGCTCAAAGCTAAGCCAAGCGGCAATGGTCCGTCGCTATGGGGCCGAGGCTGCGGCGTCCTATGAACAAGTAGAGATCGACGCGGTTCAGCTTGTTGAAGACCTACTGGAGCAGCACGGGATCGAGGCGGATACCCATTCCAAAGGTGAAACCCAGCTTGCGCATTCCGCACGGGCCATGGAGCATCTGCGGCACAGTGCAGAGGCGTCTGGCACCTTGCACGAAGCCCGCGATTTGCCCGGCCTTGGTCTGGGTGCTGCCTTTCACGGGGCCTATACGAACCCAGTTGGATTTGCCCTCAACCCCAGAAAATACCTTTTTGGGCTCGCGAAGGCCGCCCAGTCATTGGGTGCGTCTGTGTACCAAAAGACGGCTGCTGAACAGATTGCCAAAACGCAGTCCGGTTTCGAGGTCCGAAGCGGATCGGGCCGAGTACGCGCCGCGAACGTGCTGATCTGTACAAATGGGTATTCCAGCGAAGATGTACCCCAATGGATGTCGGGGCGCTACATGCCCGCGCAGTCCACGGTTCTGGTGACACGCCCTCTGTCGGATGCAGAATTGCAGGCGCAGGGATGGACGTCAGATCAGATGAGTTATGACACCCGCAACCTGCTGCATTACTTTCGTTTGATGCCTGATCGGCGGTTCCTGTTTGGCATGCGCGGCGGGTTGCGGTCGTCGCCGGGCTCCGAAGCCGCCATCCGAAAAACAGCGCAGCGGGATTTTCATACCATGTTCCCCCAATGGAAAGCCGTCGAGGTGACCCATATGTGGTCGGGTATGGTGTGTATGTCGCGCAAACTCACGCCATATGTCGGCCATGTGCCAAACAATCCGGGCATGTTTGCGGCCTTTGCATATCACGGGAACGGGGTGGCAATGGGAACGTATTGTGGGCGGGCCCTTGCCCAAATGGTCAGGGGTCGCGAGGCTGAGTTGCCTCTACCGATCACGCAAGCTCCGCCACGCTTTCCTCTCGGGGGGTGGCGGCGCGTATTGATGCCGCCCGCTTACGCTGCCATGGCGATCGCGGATCGATTGAGCCTCTAAAGTGCGGCGACTTCCAGTTCCAAGGTCCGGGCGTAGTCCGCCGCTCCGTTTTCCATACGCCACAAGCAATAGGCCGCCATTCGCCACGCATACCACGGACGCAATTCATGGAACCGCGCAACCGTTTCAGGGTCGTTATATGCGGTCAGAAAGTGCTCTTCTTCAGTTGGGCTCAGGGGGCTACCGCGATAAAGGCACTGCATAGCGGGCGACAGGAACATTGCGATGTCCTCGCATGGATCTCCCCGCGCCGGGCATTGCCAGTCGATCAGCGTCATGCCGGTTGATGCGACAAGGATGTTGCCCGCCACGGTGTCACCATGGATCAGACAGGTGCGATTGGCCGCAGAGACTTGGCCCCTAGGGCGCATTTTGGCGAGGCGATCCCGAGTTTCCGAAGTGCACGCGTTCAGAATCCGTTCGGCGTGATCCGCGAGATCCGCGCTGCCATTGCACCCGCTCGGGGCTTGGACCTGCACGTCCAACCCGTGCAGTTTGCGCAGCAGGGTGGCGACACTTTCGGGGTCTTCGCGCCATGGCGATCCGGGGGCGTGGTCGTAAAACACCCAATGGCCAGTCTCATGCGTACCGGTTGCGCGCAGGCGCGGTACGAATCCTGTGGGTTCAAGGGCGCGCAGGCAGTCTGCTTCGAGTTCAGGGTCGTTGCGAAACAGCGGATTGCGCGGTGTCGCCCGGTAAAGCTTCAATACCTTGTCACCGCCGCCGCCAAGCACTTTCCAGACCTGATTTGTACGTCCGCCGTACAGCGTCTGAAACGCGGTACCGGTCCCGACAAGGCCCCGGTCACACAAGTCGTCAACCAAATCAGAAGGAGGGCGGGCTGAGGCAGGCAGGAGGGTCACCAATGCAGTTAGCGAGTCGATTTCGCCAAGCTTTGGACTGTCCTGCGCGACAGATCAAGTTCAGGCTCTGACCCCGGTCACAGCCGATGCGTCAACAACCTGTCCGCTTTCCAGTGTCAGCATCACCTTGTTGTCGACAATTTGCGCTTCGACGACGTTGTTGTAGGTCGCGGCTAGTTGCTGTGACAGCAGCTTGTCGCCGTCAAAGCTCTCCAAAGTGGCTGAATAAGTCCCGGCTGGGAACGGCTGTCCGTCACTGCCTTTTCCCGACCAGACCAATTTCTGGTCGGTTTTGGACATGGAGACCCGGTCGATGATTGCGCCTTCCCTGTCGCGGATAACCATAACCGCCTTGTCCGCTGCCGCGTCGGGTTTGGCAAACAGGGTCACGGGCGCACCTGCAAGTTTGAACGCTGATGGCGCGCGCACGTCCATTCCGACCCACTTGCCGAGTTTGTCCAGATTTCCGCCCCCCAGATCCTGACCAAGCGTCGACAACAGATCATTGGTCTGAACCTGCTGCTCCACCATCGAGAATTGCGCCAATTGCGACGCGTATTCCGATGCGTCCAGAGGTTTGAGCGGATCCTGATTCCGCGCCTGAACCGTCAGCATTTTCAGGAACGTCTCAAAATCGGACGCCAGACCGGTGGTTTTTGCAGCATTGGAACTTTGATTTGGGGCGGGTGTTGCGGTGTTGGATTGGGTCGGGGAAATCATTGTCACAACCTCATGTCGATGCGGCCCACAGGGCCGGTTCTGGTAACAGGCACCGCGTTGCCTGAGGGGTCAGCCATTTGTGCGGCGTCGCCGAGTGGCTTGTTTTCTTGATCCGCGCGCTCGTGGCTCTTGTCCGAAGAGGTTCCGAGGTCAAAGGACAAATCACCCAGTCCGAAATTCCTGAGCTCCTCCTCCAGGACCGAAAGGTGTCGGCGCATCATGTCCAGCGTTTCGGGGCGTTCGGCCGAAATGGTCAGGTGCACCCCGTCGTCGCGACCATTCAGAACGATGGATACGCGCCCCAGTTCTTCTGGGTTCAAAGCAATTTCAACAGCGCCAGAGTTCGGCTGAGCAGTGATGACAGCAGCCATCTGCCCGGCGACCGCGCGGGCCACTTCGGCGCGGGCGGCCGGTACCATGGTGTGCATCGCGGTCGAGATCTCTCGACCGGTCGAAATGGGCGTTTCGGTCCTGAGCGGTGTAACCTCTTCGACGCTCAAACCAGCGTTTCCATCAACCTGAATGCTTGGTTTCTCGAACGCGAACAGCTGCATTTGCGCGATGCTGGGCACGCGATCTGGTTTTGGCGTCCGTTGATGATCAACCTGAGTTGGCTGGGATTGATCTGCGATGTGCTGATGTTGAGGTAAGCGTCGGATCAGATCAGCGTCTTCTTTCGCCTGGCGCGAGTTCGCGTGGATTACCGGGGCTGAGGCTTCTGGTCGAGCTGCATCCTCGGTGGGCCGAAGTGGCTGATGTGCTGGCGGATCATTCGCCAAAACGCGTGAGGATTGGCTAACGTCCTGTATCGCGCCTTTCTCAGAGGCGTGTAGTGCCTGATCCCGCCCAACAGGGGCAGTAACCAACATAGGAGTAGGCTCGGGGTCGATCTTCGGTTTTGGCTTTTCCAGATCACTCGGTGGTGGATCTTGGTCCGCCTTTTCAGGATCGACGCGAGCTTCTTCCGTTTCTGGCTTTGGTATACCGTCTGTTTCAATCTCAACTTCAACCTCCGGCTCGGCTGCGACCATGCCCAGGCTAACATCCTGATCGCTGTTCTCTTCGCTATGCTGATCGAGCATGGCAGCAAACGCCGCGCCGGTATCGTCCCCCGGCTCGGATGTATTGCCTTGAGATTTGGCGGCGGCGGTTGGCGAGGATGTCACCACTGAAAGAGGGTTGGGCATTTTGCTCCGGCTCCGATTGTGTGACCGAATACTTGCCCGCAGGAAGTTACGTTTATTTTAACTGCTTTCTTCTTTGATCGTGAAAGTTCGATGCAATTTTCGGAGAAAGCGATGAAGGTATCAGCGCCATTACCAGCTCCCCAATCCTCGGCCTACGCGCAGAAGCTGCAGGCCGCAGCCGTTGAGCTGGAAGCCGCATTTCTGGGCGAGATGTTGAAGTCCGCTGGGTTGGGACAAGCCCGTCAGTCCTTTGGGGGCGGCGCGGGCGAGGATCAGTTCGCGTCGTTTCTTGTGCAGCATCAGGCCCGCGCGCTGGCCCAGTCCGGCGGGGTCGGCCTGTCCGAGATCCTGTTCCAGTCCATGATGGAGAAAACCAATGTCAACGACACCTGAAACCGATCTTGTGAAGTCCCTTGAAGAGGTTTTGGACCTTGAGCGCAATGCACTGTTCGAGGGCGATCTGGACCGCCTGCATCACACGGCGCCCGAAAAGGAAAAGCTGATCGGTGCGCTCAACGACCTTGAGGTCTTTGACAGTGACGAGTTGATGCGCTTGCAAAAAAAGGTCGAGCGGAACCAGGCGCTGCTCAACAGTGCGGCTGAGGGGATTCGCGCTGTAGCCGATCGCATGGCCGAACTGGGGCGGGTGCGACAGGAGTTCAGTACCTATGGCGCCGACGGCCAACGCAGCGGATTCGCCGTCAGACATCATGCCAAGCTGGAAAAGCGGGCCTAGGTACAGGTTTGATTCAAATCCTAAATTTCTGACTTTCGCGCTTTAGCACTCCGTTAGGGGATCAAGGTCAAAGGTGTTCGTGCACCTGAAACAGCAGGTGGCGCGAACAGCCCGACGGCGGATCGCACCGATCAGAAAGACGTGAAAGCCCGCACAGGTGGCGGGGTGAGCATGGGCGCAAAAGGCCCGAACGGAAAAGGATGACAGATATGTCCAGCATTCTGACAAACAATGGCGCAATGGTTGCGCTGCAAACACTCAAGTCGGTCAACAAAGATCTTGGCGCGACACGGAACGCGATCTCGACGGGTAAGGACGTTGCAACTGCCAAAGACAACTCGGCTGTTTGGGCGATTTCCAAGGTCATGGAGTCGGATGTCAAAGGCTTTAACGCAATCAAGGACAGCCTGTCGCTGGGTGAATCCACTGTTGCTGTTGCGCGTAATGCATCTGAGACTGTCACCGACCTGCTGACTCAGATGAAAAGCAAGATTGTCGCGGCACAAGAAGACAACGTTGACCGTGACAAGATCAACGCTGACGTGACCGCGCTAAAGGGGCAGATCAACTCGGTGGTGAAGGCCGCTCAGTTCAATGGCCTGAACCTTGTGGACGGGTCGGCTGGCTCGGCCTCTATCCTGGCCTCGCTGGACCGGGATAACACCGGCAACGTGACTGCTTCTTCGATCAGTGTCGCAGGGCAGAACCTGTCGACTGGCGGCTACGTGACCAAAGCGGTTTTTGACGGTTCGACCGGATCGTCCACTGGCAACGACCGCGTGGGTGCAACAATCGCCAACGCAGCGACCTCGGCCACTGCTTTGGTGACCGATGAATCCAGCGGCACCTTTGCGGCTGGTGACAAAGTGGTCGTCGCCATCGATGATCAGGTCGTGTCCTATACCGTGACTGCTGCAGACGCCGCGGCGACCACCACGGGCGACATCGTCGCCGTTGGTCTGAAAGCCAAGATCGAAGAGATGGGTATCAACGGTCTGACTGTCGGCTATGACTCGGGCACACAAGGCACCCTGGCCGTCACCAACAACACCGGTCGCGACATCTCGTTCTCGGCACAGTTCGTGAACGCAGGTTCAGGCGGTCTCGGCGCAATGGCGGGTCTGGACGTGTCCACCGGTGCCGGGGCGACAGCCGCGCTGGCCACGATCGAAACGCTGATCGACACATCTATCGACGCGTCGGCTGCCTTTGGCTCGGCTCAGGGTCGGATCGAGACCCAGAAAGAGTTCATTTCGAACCTGGCGGACTCGTTCAAATCGGGGATCGGTTCGTTGGTTGATGCGGACATGGAAGAGACCTCAGCGCGTCTGCAGGCCCTTCAGGTGCAGCAGCAGTTGGCGACTCAGTCGCTGTCGATCGCCAACCAGGCACCGCAGTCGATTTTGTCTCTGTTCCGCTAAGTTCAGGAACCCGGTCGGGGCGCGGCAACGCGCCCCGATACTGACCGCCAAGTGGCGGATTACTGGAAGGAATTCACGTGACACCGCAAGCTTTTGCCCAGCGTGCCTATGCACAGACCGCCGCACCGACGCGCACCCCGCGCGACACCGAATACGAAGCGATTTCAAAGATTACCCACAGGCTCAAAGGCGCCGCTGCCCGGCAAGCGGCCGATTTCGGTGGGTTCGTTCAAGCCCTGCACGAAAACCGCCGGCTATGGAGTGTATTAGCCAGTGGAGTAACGGATTCCGAAAACGGTCTGCCCAACGACTTGCGCGCTCGCATTTTCTATCTGGCCGAGTTTACCGAACAGCACAGCAGCCAGGTTCTTGGCAATAAGGCCTCGGTTGAGCCACTGCTTGAGATCAACATGGCAGTTCTGCGTGGTCTGCGGCAGATGAGGGCCACCTAATGGCAGGATTGGTTCTGAAACTGGCCCCGAAAGAGAGGGTTCTGATCAACGGTGTGGTCTTGGAAAACGGGGACCGACGCAGCCGGTTCTCGATCATGACGCCCGAGGCAAATGTTTTGCGTCTGCGGGACGCGATTCATCCCGACGAGGTGAATACCCCGGTTCGACGTGTTTGCTATGCCACGCAGCTCGTCCTGTCGGGCGACACAGAGCCCGATCGGGCCCGCCAACAATTGTTGCGCCGGGTCGAGGAGTTGAGCCAGATTTTTACAGACGCAGACAGCCGCCGGGTGCTGGCCGAAGCGACCGAAGCCTTGCTGGATGAGCAGTTCTACAAATGCCTCAAGGCTCTGCGTGCATTGCTGCCACGCGAAGAACGCCTGATGGCTTATCAACAATGACCTTCCAGCCGGTCTTACCATCGGGCGGGCTGGTTGGCTGGCGGTTCCTGCAACGCACTTATGACGCGCAGTTGGAAAGCTTTTCGGCGTCTGCGGTCAACAAGCGGGACAGTGAGTATTTTCTGGAGAACATCAAAAAGGTTCAGACAGCGGAAGACTTGGTATCAGACCGGCGGTTGCTGCAGGTTGCGCTGGGGGCCTTTGGTTTAGAAGGCGACCTGGATAACCGCTTTTTCATCCAGAAAATCCTGTCTGATGGAACGAAGGCGCAGGACGCCCTGTCGAACCGATTGTCTGACAAAAGATACCGGCAGTTCTCGGATGCGTTCGGATTCGGGCCGGGTGAAGTACGCAAAACCGGGCTGATCACCAATATGGAAGAGATTGCGCGTGACAACATGGTGTCTCGGTTCGAGGTTGCGGTGGGCGAGACAGATGGAACGATGCGTATCTCGCTTTACGCTCAACACGCGCTGAGCGACCTCGCCGCGAAGGGGGGCAGCAAGGATGCCAAATGGTTCGACCTGATGAGCTTGCCGCCGCTTCGGCGCATGATGGAGACTGCGTTGGGTTTGCCCACGAGTTTCGGTCAACTGAATATCGACAGGCAGCTTGAAGTGTTCAAGGATCGGCTGTCCGGTTTGACAGGATCCGATGATTTGGCCCAGTTCAAAGACAAAGCGGCCAGAGAGCAATTGACGGATCAATTCCTGGCCCGAAGCCAGATCGCTCAGCTTGAAAACGTGGTGTCACCCGCACAAACTGCGCTGATCCTTCTGAGCGGATAAGTTGCACGGGTGAAGCTCTGACAAAAGCTATACAGTACTAAAACGCGGATCTTATCCGTCCAGAACGGCATCTGCGGAAGTTTTGAGCGCGTATGACGTCACCGGTTGCGATACGTTGTGCAGCTTGACATCGCCAAGCGGCAGAGCGTTTGCGCAGGCAGGCAGAATGTCGGCGGAAACGACAATCCTGTGGTTCTTGGTCTTGCCGTATTCTCCCAAACGCGCGGCGATGTTCGCGGCTTGTCCGATCACGGTAAAGTCCAACCGCTCACGCGAGCCGACATTCCCATAGGTCACACGGCCATAGGCCACACCGATCGAACAGTCGCAATGCGTGTCCGAGCCCGATCGGTGCAACTCTCCCAGCTTCTCGACGATACTGATGGCGCTGCGCTGGGCATTGCCGCGGGCCGAAATTGAATCCTCACCCGCCGGGAAGACAGCCAGAACCGCGTCTCCGATGAACTTCAGAACCTCGCCGCCATTGTCGTGGACAATGCTGGATACGGTTTCGAAGAAATCATTCAGAAGGTTGATGTATGCGCTCCGGCCCAGGCGTTCTTCGAGGCTGGTGGAATTGCGCAGGTCGCAGAACATGATGGCGGCGTCGATCTCATCCCCATCACCGCGCCGGATCTCACCGCCCAGCACGCGCGCGCCCGAGCGTTTGCCCACGTAGGTTTCAAGTAGGACCTGAGCGTTCTCACGCTGCATGAACACCTCATAAAACCGGGCTATGACTTGTGAGCACTCGAAAACAAGGCCCAGATTTTCGGTGGTGAACCCATCCGGGTGATCGCAGGTCAGGGTCAGTACATTGGTGCGGCCGTCTGAAAAGGGCAGGGGCATGGCCACATAGTCGGTCGCGCCTTTGGCCCGCAGATCCTCCATGATCGGAAAGCTGTTGTGGGGGTTGTCCGCATTCAGCCGCTGGCGCACGCCGCCCAGACCGTTCGATACATGGCGCAGGGGGCTGTTGATATAGGCCGGGTGATCGTGGATTTCATAAGTGGGAACATTGGTCGAAATCTCCGCCTCACCTTTTTCCCAGATATAGTGCTTGCCCGCGATCAGCGGATGCAGAGACCAGGCCAGGATGCTGAGGCGCTGAATGGCGATCCCGTGTTCCAGCATTTTCTCGGCCAGAGCCTGAGTGAAGGCTTCGGGCGTGTCATTTTCCGACGCTCCGCGCATCAGCCAGTCAATCAACGGGCCGCTGATATTGCCATCCTCGGGGTCCCGCAGGGTGTTATCGCCCAAATCAATCTTGGTATAGGCATTTGGCATGAACCCGATATGGCCTTGAATCACAACGCTTTCAGGCAGGGCTTCTTCGTAGGCCCAGACGGAGTTGGCCAACCGCTCGCCGCCGAGGATCACGTCGTGATAGGTCGCAGTGCCCTTGAAGGGACAAAAGGTTTGCAATTCGGTCTCATCGCTGAGAGCAACACGCACGTCTTCGCGCGGGATGTAGATCGTCGGCGGGAGCCGCGTTTCATACATTACCTTGGCATTACTGCTTTCGGCTAAAAGGGTCTGATCCCGGTAGATCGCAATCTTGCCGTTCAACCGTTCGACTGAGATCCCATAGCCTTTTTGTCTTGGTCTGGCGTGGACGTTCATAATCATCCTCCCTGGCACGGGTCCCTATAGGATGGGCGCTGTTACGTGGTTTTCCAAGGGGCGATGTCGGCATTTTTATCGCACGATAACTGTGCGGCCATGCGTCAGACCATCTGGATCACATCTTTTTCGATGGACAGCATGTAGCCTTTCTTGGCGATGTTCTTGACCAGCAATTCGCTGACCATCTGATTGCCCAAGGCGTCCCGCAGCCGCTTGATCCGCGTCGCGCCAGCGGCCTCGTCGCAATCGGCGGCGCTTTTGCCCGAGATCATCGCTTCGATCTGAGCGCCGGACAGGACCTCATCATCCAGTCGGGATTCGGCCAGAACCGACAGGGTTTCCATGGCCGCCGGGGTCAGCTTGAAATCCATGTTGTTCAGATACACGGTGTTTTCCTCGCGGCTGATCAGCAGCGATGTTACCTGAATTCCGGTGCGTTCGATCTGAGCCATCCGGCGGTTAAGCAAGACAAGCATCACCAGAAACACCAATGCAGCCACAAGCATCGCACTGGCAAAGACCAGCAGCACGTAGATCACCATACGATAGCTCGCCAATGTATCGGCAAAGGCGGTTCCCGACTGCGCCAGAATCTCAAGCAAGCGAATCTCGGTCTGCGAAGTGAGGTCGCTTTCGACGAACAGCCGCTCGACTCGCGCATTGAACGCGTTGGCGTCTGGCAAGGTCCAGAACAGAAAGGCGGCGGCTGCGATCAGGATCAAGACGATGGCCGCGATACCTGCGCCGACCAGCCGTGTGCCAGATCGCCGCGTATCAGTAACGGAGATAGAATTGTCCGGCATTGGCCTTCCTTTTATCCAATCCTTCCGGCCCGAAAACGGACATGACATTCAGCAATGTCCAGCCAGATGCGCTGAGGCGTTGTGAGACCTCTTGCTGGGCCTGGCCTTTGTCACAGGCCGAAACCTGCATCACGCCGTAGTGCAGCCGCAGCGGATTGTCCTGCTTGGCCTTGTAATCCGCATAGCACTCGGCTGCGGCCGCGGTGCCAAGCGATATCAGAGCCGCAATGGCCAGAGAAGAGAGGATCGGTTTCATAGGCTGCATCCTGCGCATGGGTTTGCCGGATATTCAATAACCCAAGGGGTTTGCGGTGGCTGATATTGGATAACACCGGCCCGTTATTGCTTGTCTGAGGGGGGCAGACCCAATGTTGGTGCATCACGTTTGCGGTCTGTGTCGGATCGCCCCTCAAACACCAGGAAGGACACGCATCATGCACCGGAAGTTCATCGCTCTTGTCGTTGCCGCCGCAATCACCATCACCGGCGTCTCGGCCTCACAGGCGCGGGCAGCGGATGCCAAGGACATCCTTGGTGGGCTTGCTGCCATCGCGATCATTGGCGCGGGCGTTCACTACTATAACAAGGAACAGCGCAAGCAGCGGGCGTCGCGCCAACAGACCTATACGCAGCAGCCTTATGTCGCGCAGCCCAGCTATCCGGTGCGGCCGCTGCCGCGAAATGTTGCGCGCTATGACCTGCCGCAGCAATGCCTGCGCAACTACAATGCGTATTCGAACAATCAACCGCTTCTGGCGCCGAATTGCCTCAAGAAGCACTACAAACACGCCAATAGCCTGCCGCAAGAGTGCAAGGTCGGTTTCTGGAATGGCAAAAAGGTGAAGCGGGCATACGAACCTGCATGCCTGCGCCAGCAAGGATACCGCGTCGTTTACAAGTAATCACTTTCGAGCAGGAGCGGCGCCACAGAAGCACCGCGCGGGAGAGGGTAGCGCAAGCTGCCCTCTCTTTTTGTCTTGCGGTTGGGCGGGAAACGCGGTTTTCGGTAGGTATGACAAACCCGGACTATTCGATTGAGCAGGCAGCGGTGGCACAAGGTTATGTGCGGATTGCCGGTGTGGATGAGGTTGGCCGCGGACCTTTGGCCGGGCCTGTGGTCGCAGCGGCCGTTGTTCTGAACCCGGAAGATATTCCCGAGGGGCTAAACGACTCCAAGAAGCTGACAGCCAAACGGCGTGCCGCGTTGGACGTTGCCATTCGCGAGCGGGCAGAATTCGCCATAGCAGAGGCCTCGGTGGCCGAGATTGACGAACACAACATCTTGCGGGCCTCGCATTTGGCGATGGAACGCGCGGTTGCCGCATTGGACCCTCAGCCGGATTATCTGCTGATCGACGGAAACATGATCCCGCGCGGTCTGACGATCCCGGCGCAGGCGGTTGTCAAAGGGGACGCGCATTCGGTGTCGATTGCGGCGGCTTCGATCATCGCGAAAAACTGGCGCGATCAACTGATGGTGGATTTGGCGCAACAGCATCCCGGCTATGGATGGGAGAAGAACGCAGGCTATCCGTCAAAACAACACAGAGAAGCGCTGCAAAATCTCGGGGTGACCCCACATCATAGGCGTTCCTTCAAGCCGGTACACAACATCTTGTATCAAGAGTAAATCGTAAGTCGCTGATTCAAAAAAGAAATTGACGGCGAATCGACTTTGACTCATCCTTGTCTCAACCAAATGAGCGCAAAAGCGCCGTGGATACTTGAGGCAGTACAATGACAACAACCACCAAAAAGGGCGCAAAAGCGCTCCCTTTAAACACGATTCTTTCCGGGGACTGCATCGAAGTGATGAACAGTCTGCCCGAGGCGTCGGTTGACCTGATTTTCGCGGATCCCCCTTATAATCTGCAACTCAAAGGTCAGTTGCACCGCCCGGATAACAGCCAGGTGGACGCGGTTGATGATCACTGGGATCAGTTCTCAAGCTTTGGGGCGTATGATCAGTTCACCCGCGAATGGCTAAAGGCCGCGCATCGACTGCTGAAACCCAATGGCGCGATCTGGGTGATTGGCTCTTACCACAACATTTTCCGCGTTGGCTCGGCCCTGCAGGACGCAGGCTACTGGATTCTGAACGACGTCGTGTGGCGCAAATCCAACCCGATGCCGAACTTCCGTGGCAAGCGCTTTACCAACGCGCATGAGACAATGATCTGGGCGTCCAAGCGCGAAGGTGCCAAGTACACATTCAATTACGAGGCGCTGAAGGCGCTGAATGAAGGCGTGCAGATGCGCAGCGACTGGGTGCTGCCGATCTGTACCGGTCACGAACGCCTCAAGGATGAAAACGGCGACAAGGCACATCCGACGCAAAAGCCGGAATCGCTGCTGCACCGCGTCCTGATCGGCTCGACCAACCCGGGCGATGTGATCCTTGATCCGTTCTTTGGTACAGGCACGACCGGTGCCGTTGCCAAGATGCTGGGACGCGAGTTCATCGGGATCGAGCGCGAGGAAAGCTATCGCAAGGTTGCCGAAAAGCGCATCGCCAAGGTCCGCAAATTTGACCGCGAAGCGCTGGAAGTCAGCGCCAGCAAACGCGCCGAGCCGCGCGTTCCTTTTGGCCAACTGGTTGAACGCGGCATGCTACGCCCGGGTGAAGAACTTTATTCCATGAACCAGCGCCATAAGGCCAAGGTGCGTGCGGACGGCACGCTGGTAGGCGACAACGTCAAAGGCTCGATCCATCAGGTGGGCGCACATCTGGAAAATGCGCCGTCCTGCAATGGCTGGACATACTGGTGCTTTAAGCGCGATGGCAAGACAGTGCCAATCGACGTTCTGCGCCAGCAAATCCGGGCCGAGATGAACTGATTTCACGAACACCGCCGGTGCCTGTGGCCTGACACACGGCACTAAGCCTTGCCCCGCCGATCACGGCGGGGTCTTTTGTTTTGTTGCCCTCCCGGTTCCGATATGAGAGTCCTGATCCTGCTGCGCACGGAAGGAGCCTCGGCCATGTCGGAAACCACAGCCAGCGAATCCCGTCTTGAACGGTTCTCGATCACCAAGCCGGATGTGTACGATCTGGATAACAAGTACACAGAGGCCGCGCTGGAGCGGCACAAGCGCGAAGGGCTGGAACTGGCCGTCCGCGCACGCTGGATCGCGATGGGCCTGACAGGCATCCTGCTGATCTTCCTGAACCCGCAATGGGAGGTGCTGTGGTATCACTTCATCCTACTGTTGATCTGCGCGAATGGCTGGTTGATCCAGCGCGCCGGTCGGGTGGGACAGTCGCGGATCGAGCTGTTGCTGATCTTCGTGGACCTGCTGATCATGACGCTGGGGATGATCGTACCGAACCCGTTCAGCGATGACGTGCGGCCATTGGCCATGCAGTACCGGTTCGACAATTTCCAGTATTTCTTCATCATTCTGGCGGCGGGAACGCTGGCCTATTCCTGGCGCACGGTCGTCGCCATCGGGTCATGGACCGTGATGATGTGGACCGCGGGCTGGGTGATCGCATGGTGGGTGGCAACGCCGATCTCCGGCATCAGCGAGCGTGTGGCCGAAGCCTTGGTGGGCTATCCGGATGTTGCGGAATGGCTGAACCCCAACAGTTTCATGCCAGAGCTGCGCATTCAGCAGGTCATAGTCTTCATGATGGTTGCCGTGACGCTTGGCATTTCGATGCGGCGTCTCAATCGGCTGTTGATGACCAATGCGGGGTTGGAGAGAGAGCGGGCGAACCTGTCGCGGTATTTTTCGCCGAATGTCGTGGACGAACTGAGCCAGAATGACGAACCGCTGAAACAGATACGTAAGGAAAACATAGCTGTCTTATTCATCGACATTGTCGGTTTTACCCGGTTTGCGGCAGGTCGTGACCCCTATGACGTGATCGAGGTTCTGCGCGGCTTCCATGCCCGCATGGAGACCGAGGTGTTCCGCCATCACGGAACGCTCGACAAATACCTCGGTGACGGGCTGATGGCCACGTTTGGTACGCCGGTTCCGACGCCGCTGGACGCAAGCAACGCGGTGGCCTGCGCACGCGATATGGTCACGGTGATCGACCGCTGGAACCTTGAGCGGCGGCGGGCGGGTGAGCCCGAGATTCAGGTTGGGATCGGTGTGCACTATGGGCCGGTGGTGCTGGGCGACATTGGGGCGAACCGGTTGGAATTTGCAGTAATCGGCGACGCGGTAAATGTCTCGGCCAAGCTTGAGGCGTTGACGCGCGATCTTGGAGTGCGGGTGGTCCTGAGCGATGCGGTGCGCGCGCAGGTTATCGAGGAAGGCAACAACATTGCCGAGCAGACCGTCGGTTTCGTGAAACACGAAAATCAACCTGTCCGCGGGGTTCAACAACCAATGGATATTTGGGTGCAATAAGGGCTCCCGCCGGTGTGCCGCGCATCACAGATGCGCGTCCTCCCGTTGGGCTGGGCAGCGCGTTGGCACGCGCTGCGGTCAGGCGCGTGGCAATGGGTTGAGTGACTTGTTGTACGGCTGCCAATCGGTGACTTCGGGGTAGTACTGGCGCCGCCATGCCCGAACGCGGGGGTTCATGACGCGCCGCCACAGCGGCGGGATCATCGCCGCAACGGTCATCACCGGGTAGCCATAGGGTAACTGAGGTGCGGCGTCCTGAGAATGATGTTGCAGCAGGGGAAAGCGCCGGTTCGGTTTGTAGTGGTGGTCGGAATGGCGTTGCAAGTTGATCAGCAGCCAGTTTGAGGCTTTCTGCGACGCGTTCCACGAATGGCGGGGTTGAACGTGCTCATACTTGCCATCGCCAAGATGTTTGCGGGTCAGGCCATAGTGTTCGACGTAGTTGACCAGCTCCAGCTGCCAGATGGCGACACCAGCCTGAAGCAGGAACAAAGCGATGCCAGACCATCCTCCGACCATGAAAGCAAGCGCGAGCATGCCCACTTGTAGCATCCAATACCGCCAGAATGGGTTTGCAGGGTCGGTCCAGGGGCGTTGCTTGCGCGCAAGTTTGTCTTTTTCCGCTTGAAACGCGGAAAGGAGACATTGCAACAGCACCCTAGGGTAAAATCTGTGGAACCCTTCGTTGTACCGTGCGGTGACGGGGTCGCGTGGCGTGCCGACATAGCGGTGGTGCACCAACAGGTGTTCCGACCGGAAGTGCGAATACAGCACCATCGCCAGCAGGATGTCGCCAAGCCAGCGTTCGAACCGACCTTTCTGGTGCATCAACTCGTGGCTGTAGTTGATCCCGATTGTGCCCGAGATCACACCCATTCCAAAGAAGAGGCCTATCTTGGCCAGAACAGACAGATGATCAGTATGTGTCGCGTACCAGATCAGTCCGAAAAGCGTGAGGAACTGGACCGGCACCCAAGCTTTGGTCAGCAGGATGTACCATTTCAGAACGCCGTCTGGCGTGTCTGGGTCGACATTTTCAAGGTTCAGGCCCGTCAATCGATCCAAAACCGCAAAAGCCCACCAGGTCGATAACGGCACGAGCAACACCCACCAGCCGCCTGCAAATGCGGTGACCCAAATCAACGGGATCAACAGGAAGGACACCCAGAACGGCAAGGCTGCTTGCCAGCGAGACAGACTGTCTGATGCGATCATTTAGCGCTCCGAACAACTGTGGGCAGGTTAGACCCGGCACGCATTGTGGCACAATGGGTTACGTCACGCGCCAGAGGTCATACGCCTTGCGCATCACTGTGGGCAGGTCACTGGGGCGGAACGCGTGTTTGTCGATGATGATCAGGTCGTCAGGCGATTGGTCGGTGGGGAGATTGGCCGTCCAGATGCGCAGGATCAGATGAAAATGGGTGAAGGTATGGCGCACCTCGCCCGACAACAACTGCCAATCCGTTGCGAAGGGCGGGGATTCGACCGGGGCCTCAGACCAATCGGATCCCGGCCAGCCCAGCGTTCCGCCCAGCAGACCTTTGTCGGGGCGGCGTTCCAGCAGAAAGGCTCCGTCGCTGCTTTGGGCAATATAGACATGGCCGTAGCGGGTGGGTTTAGGTTTTTTCGGGGTCTTGCGCGGTAGTTCGGCTTGGGTGCCGTTTACGCGCGCCGCGCAGGGATCGCGGAGCGGGCAGATACCGCAGGCCGGGGATTTCGGCGTGCAGATCGTGGCCCCAAGATCCATCACCGCCTGCGCATAATCTCCTGGGCGAAGGTTGGGGGTTAGCGCGGCGGCCTTGTCCATGAGCAGAGGTTTTGAGCCGGGCAGCGGGTCGTGGATATCATAAAGACGCGCCATCACCCGTTCGACATTGCCGTCCAACACGGTTTCGGGCCGATCAAAAGCAATGGCCGAAATCGCGGCGGCGGTATAGGGGCCGACCCCCGGCAGTTTCAGCAATTCGTCGTAGGTGTTGGGGAATTGTCCACCGTAGTCTTCGGCCACGACTCGGGCACATTTCAGCAGGTTCCGGGCGCGGGCGTAATAGCCCAGACCGGCCCATTCCCCCATGACCTGATCATCCGGGGCTGCGGCCAGCGCCTCGACCGTGGGCCAGCGTGTGGTGAACCGCATGAAATAGTCCCGCACGGCAGCAACAGTGGTCTGCTGTAGCATGACCTCCGACAGCCAGATTCGATAGGGGTCGGGCGTCACTCCGGCCGCCCGATCTGCCGGGCCAACACGCCAGGGCATCTCGCGGGCGTGGCGGTCGTACCAGTGCAGCAGCGTGCCGCTCACGTCGAATTCAGCAGAGTCACGCAAGTTTTATCTATCTCCCTGTCGGGTTTCGCTGGCGCCCGTTGTCATGCCCTTTACAATAGCGGCGCAGGAGTTGGAAACCAGATGCAGCGCAGACGTTCTTCGACCCGCGGGTTCAAACGCACCGCGACATTGCTGAACGACCAGATCAGGCGCGCCGGTGAAAGCCGGGGTTTCGCCGTGTCGCGCTTGTTGACTCATTGGGCCGAGATTGTGGGGCAGGATATGGCCGCCATCGCGCGACCCGTGAATGTGGGCTATGGCAAGGGCGGAATCGGTGCGACGCTAACCGTGCTGACCACTGGCCCGCAGGCCCCGATGCTGGAAATGCAAAAGGAGCAGTTGCGCGGCAAGGTAAACGCGGTTTATGGCTATAACGCCATCAGCCGGGTGCGCATCACACAGACCGCTCCGACAGGATTTGCCGAGGGGCAGGCCAGTTTCGACCACAAGCCGAAACAAGCAAAACCCAAGATCGAACCAGAGATCGAAGCCGAGGCGAACCGGACGGCGCAAGATGTCACAGATGGTGATTTGCGCGCCGCCCTTGAACGTCTGGGCCGTAACGTTTTATCCAAGCAAAAACGCTGAGAAAGGGCTGAGACATGAGCCGTATTGCAACCGGAATTTGTGCGGCCGTCGCCGTGGCCGCAGGCGGCTATTGGCTGTCGCTGTCGAATTCCAACACGAGCTATCCGCTGATCAGCAGCGCCGAGGCGCAAGAAGCCGATCTGGACACCTCTACCATCGTTGAGATGACGCTAGGCGCCGAAGACGCACCGGTCGAAATCATCGAGTATGCCTCCTATACCTGTCCCCATTGCGCGAACTTCCACAACGGGGCGTTCAAGCAACTGAAAAAAGACTTCATCGACACGGGCAAAGTGAAGTTCGTCTATCGCGAAGTCTATTTTGACCGCTATGGCCTGTGGGCTTCGATGGTGGCGCGGTGCGACGGTCCGGATAAGTTCTTTGGCATCTCGGACCTGATCTATCAGGGGCAGTCTGAATGGACCCAGGCCGGTGGCCCGGCCGAGATCGTGGACGAACTGCGAAAGATCGGGCGTCTGGCCGGGATCGACAACGACAAGCTTGAAGCCTGTCTGCAGGACGGTACCCGCGCGCAAACTTTGGTGGCCTGGTATCAGGAAAACGCAGAGCGTGATGGCGTTCAGGCAACCCCGTCATTTGTTGTTAACGGCAAGAAAGTCGAAAATCAGTCCTACGAAGACTTCAAGGCGCTGATCGAAAACGAATTGGGCAGCTAATAGCCTGCGTGACCGGCTCGTGATGGGCCGGTCACCTATTTCGGCGCTGGGGCGACCTGTAGCAGCATCTGCTTGACCTCATCTGCGGCCTCAATTTTCAGACGTACCGGCAGCGTGATGACCTTGCTGCGAAACGCGGCGGGCAAGCGCACGGCATCTTTTTCCGTCGTGACCATCTGCGCGCCCAGCAGGCGCGCCTCATTTACCAGCCGGGTCATCAGAGCCGGTGTCAGGGGCTGGTGATCGTCCAGCGCCTCGGCCCGCAACAAGGTGGCTCCTTGCTGGCGCAGGGTCTGAAAGAATTTGTCAGGATGGCCGATGCCTGCAAAAGCCAGAACAGGCGTATCGCTCCAGTCCATGCCGGTTTGCAAAGGCTCAACCGCGCCGGTCGCATGAGGGACCGGCAGGTGCTGGCCCCAACGTTCGGCGAATTGGGACTGCGCGCCGGAATCGCCCAACGACAGGACCAGATCGGCTCGCTGCAGGCCAATATCGACCGGCTCGCGCAGAGGACCCGCAGGCAGGCACAAGCCGTTTCCAAATCCGCGCGCTGCATCCACCACGATGACCGAGAAATCCTTGGCCACCGAAGGGTTCTGAAATCCGTCATCCAATACGATGACCGTCGCACCAGCCTCGGCCGCTGCCCTTGCGCCAGCAGCGCGGTCCTTGGCCACCCAGACGTCGGCAAAAGCGGCCAGCAATAGCGGCTCATCCCCCACTTGCGCGGCAGTGTGTTTGCGCGGGTCCACAAGGACCGGCCCTTCAAGCGAACCGCCGTGTCCGCGGGTTACAACATGCGTATCATGCCAGGCATCGCGCAATTGCTCGATTATCCAGATCACGGTCGGTGTCTTGCCTGTACCGCCCGCGTTCAGATTGCCGATGCAAATTACAGGAACGCCAGGCTTCACGCCTGCCTCGGAAGCGACCCGGCGGGCAGTAGCTCCGGCATAGAGTCGCCCGAGCGGTGACAGAATCCGCGCGCGAAAATCCAGCCGGTCCGGCGCTGTGTTCCAGAAATCAGGTGCTCGCATCTTCGCCGCTCCGCTGATCCAGATAGTCCTGCACCAAATCGATCAGGTGATCCGCTTGCGGGGCACCTTCAGTTACAATCTGCCACCCGGCTAAGGCCATGTTGGCGGCCTGATCCGGTGCCAAAAGCTCAACCACGGCATCACCAAGTTCGGTGGCGGTTCTGACGGAACGCGCCGCGCCCGCCCTGTCCAGTTGATCGTAAAGCTGTTGTTGGCCGTGTACAAACGGCCCGTGAATTACTGCCGACCCGAGCGCCGTTGCAACCAGGGGGTCCGCCCCCGCGGCGCCGCGCTCCAAAGACGTGCCCATGAAAGTGACAGGGGATACCCGTTGCCACAGCCCAAGATCCTCTGGCGCGGCGGACAGGATCACTTGTGTCATGTCCTCGATCATACCGCTTTCGTCCCAATTGGTGCAGCGCAGGTCCATCGTCTCAAGGCGGCGGTGCAGCGGTTCAGCTTCGGTGATGTCCGCAACGTGCAACACCAACGCCAGCCGCGGCAGCATGCGCATCGCCTGCCTGTGCGCGCTGAGGACCGAGATGAACTCTTTGTCCTGCACCCATGCCGCCAGCCATACGGGTCGGCCAGACAGAGCATGGTTCACTTCGATCAGTTCATCCTCGGGCCAGGGCCGCGGATTGGGGCTGATGTGCAGGGGTGGGGCTTCTTTCACCTTGTTCGAGGCGATGCCGAGCCTGCGTATCTGGCGTGCGCTTTCCGGGGTCGAGCAGACGATCGTGCGGAAACAGTCAATCGTGTATCGGGTGATGTCCGGCAGCCAGCGCCCGCCCCGCGCGATGCGGACGTCCGCCTCTGCTTCGATCAGGATCAGGGGTATGCCGCGCTCTTCGGCACGTGTGATGACATTCGGCATCAGGCCGCCACCGACCCACATTCCGACATCCGGTCGCCAGTGGTCCAGAAACGCGCGTGCGGCCCCGGTCTGTTCGGTCGGCAGATTGACCAAGGGATACCCACTATTGGCCCAGCGGGTCAGATCTGCGTCAGGTGGCGCTGTCAGAACGATCGACAATGTCGGGCGCGCCTGCTGCAGCCGCTGACAAAAATCAATAATGGCCCGATGCCGCGCATGGGTGTTGATGTGCAGCCACAGAACCTCGCCCTCGGGTCGCGGAATGTCCCGATAGCTGGCGGCATTCTGCATACCCCAGGACAGCACGCGATAGGCGGCAAGACTTAATGAGCGTGGCTTGCTCATGTGACGATTCCAGGGCTTTCCGGTTCGAGTTGCTCTGACAGTAGCCCAAAAACTTCTGATCCCGCAGCGATCACACCATTCAGACGTGGGTTCGGGTTGTTGAACCGCAACGGTTGCCCCATGCGATCCGAGCATAAGCCGCTGGCCTCGCGGATAATCAGATCGCCGGCGGCGATGTCCCATTCCCAACTGGGTCGGAGCGTCATCATCCCGTCGAACCGTCCTTGCGCGACAAGCGCCATGCGATAGGCCAGCGAGGGGCGATAATTTCGCTTGAACTCAGGCACTTGCCCGTGACGCCAATGGCGAGGTTGCAAATTCGGTTTCGCGGCCAGAACCTCGGCGGTTTCAAGCGTGTTGATCGCGCTGACCCGGATCGTTTCACCGTTCAGCGTTGCACCCTGACCCTTGGCCGCTGCATAAAGCAGGTCGCGTCGCGGCAGATAAATGACCGCCGCCGTGACTTCGCTCCGGTCCGCGATGGCCAAAGAATGCGCCCAGGTTCGCGATCCTTCTGCAAAGCTGCGGGTGCCGTCTATCGGATCAATGATGAACACGCGATCTCTGGAAAGCCGGTCCGCGGAGTCTTCGGTCTCTTCGCTCAACCACCCATAACCTGGTCGTGCGGCGGGCAGCTTTTGCTCCAGCATTGCGTTCACGGCCAGATCAGCCTCGGTCACCGGACCGGCACCGTCGGGTTTGTCCCAACGCTGCGCGGTGCTGCCGGAATACCGTGTGGCGATCTTTCCCGCCTCAAGTGCGGCCTCTGTCAGCAGGTGCAGGTCAGTTGCCGGCAAGTGTCATTCCTTCGATCAGGACCGAGGGCACCACGCGGGACAGATATGTGCGTGCATCATTGGCGGGGATCATACGTTTCAGCATATCGCGCAGGTTCCCCGCGATGGTGCATTCGTTGACCGGATGCGTGATCTCTCCGTTCTCGACCCAGAACCCCGAAGCACCGCGCGAGTAGTCGCCGGTATTGGGGTTGATTGTCGATCCGATCATCGAGGTGACCAGCAGCCCCGTGCCCATGTCACGCAGCAGATCGGCCCGGCTGCTCTCGCCTTGTGTCAGGCTCAGGTTCCAGTTGCTGGGCGACGGCGGCCCCGAGACGCCGCGTGCCGCGTTGCCGGTCGAAGCCATGTCCAGCTTGCGCCCGCTGGACAGGTCCAGCGTCCAGCCGGTCAGCACGCCGTTTTCGACGATCGCCCGGCGTTGCGTCGGCAGCCCTTCCGCATCAAACGGGCGCGAGCCCGAAATGCGCGGACGGTGTGGGTCTTCGATCAGTGACAGATGCTCGGGCAGCACCTGCTCGCCCAGGCTGTCTTTCAACCATGAGGCACCGCGGGCAATAGCTGCGCCATTGCTGGCCGCAAGCAGATGGCCGATCAGCGAGGACGAGATACGTTCGTCAAACAGAACAGGAAAAGTCCCCGTCGCCGGTTTCTGCGCGCCGACCAAAGCAACAGCGCGTTCGCCTGCGCTCTGGCCGATTTCGTCTGCGCTGCGCAGGTCGCTTTGGAAGGTACGGCTGTCACCGTCATAATCCCGCTCCATCCCGGTCCCTTCGCCCGAAATGGCAACGCACGAGGTCGAACGGCTGCTGCGGGCATAGCCGCCGGAAAAGCCGTTCGTCGCGGCCAGATGGACCCGGTGTGTGCCATAGGCCGCTGCAGCATCTGAGACTTGTGACACACCTTGAACAGCCAGAGCCGCGGATTCAGCGGTCAAAGCGTCCTGCATCAAGGCGTCTGCCGAAGGTTCAGGGGTCGGATCAAACTGCTCCAGCGCGTCGATGTTCCAGTCCCTGGCCAGCTGTTCGGGGTTGGCCAGGCCGGTGAAAGGGTCTTCGGGCGCTTCGCTGGCCATGGCAACCGCACGTTGCGCCATCGCCATCAACGTTTCGGGACGGCTGTCCGAGCTTGAGACGATTGCCTGACGTTTTCCCAGAAAGACGCGAAGCCCCAGATCGGTGCCTTCGGAACGCTCCGCATGCTCGAGCGCGCCACCGCGCACTTCGACCGAAACAGACGTGCCATCCACGACGATCGCATCCGCAGCTTCGGCCCCGGCTTTGCGGGCCGCGTCCAGCAATTCATGGCTGATTTCTTCGGGTGTGCGGGTCATGAGGCCTCCGGTATGGTTGCATTTGACCTAGCCTTCCACTCCGCGTCTCGCAAGGGCTACCGGGCAAAGCAATCTCTTGGGTTTTGGCTCAATCTGCAAAATCCCGGCATTTGGCTTCAATACAAGGTTCCTTGATTGAGGTTTTTCGATACATGTTCAATAAAGTCAGGGTTCCTTGATTTTGAGGCAACGCGAACGAGCAGTGACCAATATGCAAGAAAATCTAAGCCTGCGCGGCGTTGAGATACCCGACGATCCGCAGATCATTACCCAGAAAGTCAAACGATCCATCCTTGCCGAGCGGTACGAAAAGGACGAGGTAAACGGGCTGCCAAAGTTCATCGACCCCAAAGACAGGGTTGTGGAACTTGGGGCAGGGATCGGCTTTGTTTCATCATTTCTTGTCACGCAATTGGGTGTGCGTCACGTCATGTGCGTCGAAGCCAACCCGGTCCTGTGTGAGTTTATCGGCCGCGTGCATAAGGCCAACGACATTTCGGGCGTAGACGTCCTGAATGCCGTCGCACGGACCGATGGTCAGGAAACTGGAACCGCCAGGTTCTATGTGCGTGAACCGTTTTGGTCGTCCTCTTTGGATCAGTCGCCGGACTATGTGAAAGAAATCGGGGTTCCCGAACATCAATTGTCAGATCTGTTGAGCGATTTCGACGCCAATGTTCTGATCGTCGACATTGAAGGGGGCGAGGCGCATCTTTTCGATGGGGCAGACCTTGCGAACGTGCAGAAAGTCTACCTTGAGGTGCACACGCGCAAGATTGGTTTGCGTGGTATCAAAAAGTGTTTTGATGATTTGTCGGCGCTTGGATTTGCATATGACCAGCGCGTGAGCTGTGGCGGCTCGGTCTTGTTTCGACGCGTCCGAGGCCGCTAGCGAGGGTTGGGAAGGCAGCAACGCGCCTTCCCTTAACGTTACTTGATGCGTTGGCCGTTCGCCTTGATCTGACCGTCCGCGGTGAATTCGATTTCCGAGTTCAGCGTATCCGGCGCGTCACCCGGCACTGCCATCAGCCCCATCATCATCCGTGCGCCCATTGCGTCGCTATCGGATACCAGACCCATGCCGATCAGCTTGTCGATCAGAGCGTTGGCTCCAACCAGCGTTAGCTTGGCCACACCGGTGGGCGCGGGCATGCCGTCAAACTCTTCGGTGTTTGTGTTGTCGAAGGTGAAATCACCTTCACCGGTCAGTTTCGCTCCGACCAAAGAGACGAGCAGTTCATTGATCTTGAGCGAGTGCAGTTCACCTGGTTCCAGGTCCGACGCATCCAGCTCTTCGACGGCCTCGGGATCAAAGATGTTCATCAACACTTTGGCGGTTCCGGTTGCGTCCAGCGCAATCGTCGCCGGGTCGCGGGGCAGGGCCTCTGCCGGGTCAAACATGCTCCACAGGACGTCCGACATGGTGAAATCGGTCAGGTTCATCGCAAAACCGAACGGTTGAATCTCTTCGGATTTCTGCACTGGGATTTCAAATTTGAACCCTGCGCTTTCCATCGCGATTTCAATCGGGAACGGCAGATCGGCAGTCGTCACAGCGACTTTCGAGCTGTTTTGTTCGATATCATAAGCAAGACGCTGGGCGTCGATGCTGGCACCAAATTTGCCACCTTTGGATTCGCTGCCGACCGAGAAAGCCTCGCCTTCGCTGGTACCAGCCATTGCCGTTTGGCCGGAGCCATAGGTGAACAGACCCGAGAAAGAGAAACCTGCTTCGTAGAAGGCCTCGGGATTCGTGATGTCGAAATCAGAGGGGATAACGTTTGTACCTTCAAACGCCAGATCGTTCATTGAGCCGTCGATCTTGCCAGTATCGTCGCTTTCCGGATCCTGGAAAGCCAGATCGTAGGTCAGACCGGCCGCGGTAAAGGTCTGGTCAATGTCACGGTTCTCGCCGATTTTCATGCGAGAACTGCCGGACAGATCGGTCATGCCAACGTTCACGGCAAGCGCATCACCGGGCATTTCTTCGCCGTCTACGGTCACGCCGTTCAGTTTGATACCCAGCGTGTCCGCCGAATAATCATAGGTCATGTTCTCTTTCGAGCCGGAAACGACCATGGTCATACCCGTCTGCGAATAGTCGATGTTGACCGCGAATTCCTCACCCTCGCCTTCGCCGGATACGGTCATCGGGAAATTCTCGGGGAAGCCGATGTTGACCGTACCGTCGCCGTTTTCAGTCAATGTCATTTCAGGAACGACCATACGGAAGGTTGCGTCCTCTTCCGGGATGTCCATCGAGACGGTCATGTCTGCAATTGTAGTGACATTGCCCGCAACGGTTTCGTTCCCCGAAACGGTGTAACCCATCTGGCCCAGATAGGCTTTCCAGTCATTCCAGACATCCTGTGAGGTCAGATCGGCGAGAGCGCCTTGAGTGATAACGGCATAAGCCAAAACAGCACCGCAGCTGCGGCGAAGGAAAACGGACATTACAGTACCCTTCTAGATAAATTTGCCGGCATCGTCGTGTTTGTGGACCCGGGCGTCAAGGGGCAAGGACTGGACCATTTCCCCATTGACGGGGTAGAGATTCACACAAATTCAAGCCGATGGAGGTAAAGGAACCAAATGCAGGGAAAAACCGTACTGATAACTGGGGCCAGCCGGGGCATCGGAGCCGAGGCCGGGCGCGAATTTGCCGCAGCCGGAGCGAACGTGGCGCTGGTCGCCCGCAGCCGGGATCAGATCGATGCGCTGGCCGCCGCGCTGGGTGAAAATGCAATCGCATTGCAATGCGACGTCAGCGATTTTGCGCAGGTGGAACAGGCGGTCGCGGATTGCGTTGACCGTTTTGGCGGGCTGGACGTTCTGATTGGGAATGCTGGTGTCATTGATCCAATCTTTCATCTGTCAAACGCCGATGTCGCGGCCTGGGACAAGGCGATCGACATCAACCTCAAAGGTGTTTTCTACGGAATGCGTGCGGCGTTGCCCGTCATGCGCGCCGCGGGCGGCGGCACGATCCTGACCGTGTCATCCGGCGCGGCCTCGAACCCGGTTGAGGCTTGGAGCCATTATTGCGCGTCGAAAGCCGGAGCCAAGATGCTGACGGAATGTCTACACCTCGAAGAAGCAATACACGGGATCCGCGCAATGGGCCTGTCTCCGGGCACGGTGGCGACCGAAATGCAGCGTGTCATCAAGGCCAGCGGCATCAACGCGGTCAGCCAATTGGACTGGAGCGATCATATCCCCGCAGACTGGCCCGCCAAGGCGCTGTTGTGGATGTGCACAGCGGATGCGGACGAGTTTCTGGGCACCGAAATCTCGCTGCGCCGCGCGGACATACGACAAAGGGTTGGACTGACGTGATCGAACTGAACAAAGAAGACGGGTTGTGGATCGTCACACTGAACAATCCTGATAAGGCCAATGCCCTGACCGGCGCGATGTTGACTGAATTGGCTGAGATTGCCGAGTCCGCAACCGAGGCGCGCGCGCTGATCCTAACCGGGGCGGGCAGCGTGTTCAGCGCTGGGGCTGATCTGGCCGAGGCCCGCACCGGGCTTGCGACCTCGGACGTGTGGGAGCGTTTGTCGGGCGCGATCGCAATTTTGCCCTGTCTGACGGTTGCCGCGTTGAACGGAACCCTTGCAGGCGGAGCCAACGGCATGGTGCTGGCCTGCGACCTACGCATCGCCGTCCCATCGGCCAAGTTCTTCTATCCCGTTATGAAGTTGGGGTTCTTACCTCAACCCTCTGACCCTGCGCGCATGGCGGCTCTGATCGGTCCGGCCCGTACCAAGATGATCCTGATGGCGGGGCAAAAGATCACGGCGGATGAGGCTTATGCTTTTGGGTTGGTCGACCGCGTTGTGGCCCCTGATGAATTGATGCAGACGGCCCGTGATCTGGTCGCTGACAGCATCGCTGCTGATCCCGGGATTGCGGCTGGCATCGCCGGGCTTTGCGCATGAGGCTGTCTGGCTTACGATTGCGCGTCGCTGATACCGAGAAACTGGCGTCGTTCTACACGGGTGTTCTGGGCATGTCGGTTGATCAACAAGGGGTTAGCTTGCGGATGGGCTATCCGGGGCAGGATGCCGATTTGCTTTTGATGCCCGGCGGCGGGGGCTACACGCATGACACTGGCCAACGCTATTGGAAGATCGGGATCACCGTAGCGGATGTCGATCTGGCGGCCGCAGTCCTGCGCGACAAAGGGGTCGAGGTTTCGGAGCCTAGGCAGTTTCTGGACATTGGCTATATGTGCCACCTCAAAGACCCTGAGGGCTTTGTGATCGAATTGCTGCAACACGATTTCGAAGGAAACCGCGTGGAAAATGCGGCGGACCCCGATGCGCCCTTTGCCAAGGCCTGCATCGGCCAGATCACACTGCGCACCGGAGATATCGCGGCAGAGGATGCGTTCTGTCGGGCGCAGGGCATGCGTCTGCTTTCAATGCAGGATGTCGAACCATATGGATTCGACCTGCATTTTTACGCTTTCACTGATGATGTGCCCCCGAACCCCGATCTTTGGGCCGTAGAGAACCGCGAGTGGCTGTGGAAACGCGCTTACACGACGCTCGAATTTCAGCACGTCGCTGGTGCCCGGTTTGCCAATGTGCCGGACTATCGCGGATTGGAGGTTGAAGGGCTTGCCGCGCCCGCGCGGGATGCCTTTGGCGATCCGGTGAACCCCGGCTGATCAACGTCCACGCCGCTTGCCCGGTACTTTGGAGCGAAATCCGGGTGGGCGTTTGCGGACCCAGTTCAGGAATTTCTCAAGCCGGGGATGGGCACGCAACGCCTCGACCGTGTTGAAATTGCGCGCCAGTTCCGCTTCGGTCAGGGTCGCGTGCACCTCTTTATGGCAAATCTGATGCAGCAGGACCGTGGGTCCGCCCTTGCCCCCTTTGAGTTTTGGGATCAGATGGTGCAGGCTGCCAGCCCCATCGGGGATCGGGCGGTCGCAAAGCGGGCAGATCGGATCGGTGTTCGTCATGGCATGGACAAAGTTGCGCCGGGTGGTGCGAAAGGCAAGAGGGCGGGGATGGCACAGGCATTGGTGATCGGCGGTGGACCCGCGGGCCTGATGGCGGCTGAGGAATTGGCCAAAGCCGGGCATGCCGTTCTGGTGGCCGAGGCCAAGCCGTCGTTGGCCCGCAAGTTCCTGATGGCTGGGAAATCCGGGTTGAACCTGACCAAGGACGAACCGTTTGAGGCTCTGATCTCCTCCTATGCCGAGGCCGCGGACTGGTTGCGTCCGATGATTGCAGAATTCGACGCCTCGGATGTGCAAACATGGGCGCAAGGGCTTGGGCAAGAGTTGTTCACCGGTTCGACCGGTCGTGTGTTTCCAAAAGTGATGAAAGCCTCGCCGCTTTTGCGGGCATGGCTCGAAAGGTTGGGCGCGGCGGGAGTACAGGTCAGAACGCGCTGGCGCTGGGTGGGGTGGGACGACGGACAGCCCATTTTCGACGCGCCCGATGGCAGGCAAGGAATCAACGCGGATGTGACAGTTCTGGCGCTGGGCGGGGCAAGCTGGGCGCGGTTGGGATCGGACGGAACATGGGCGCCTGTGCTACGGGGCAAAGGTGTCGCGCTTACCCCGTTTGCGCCCGCGAACTCGGCCATTTCTGTCGACTGGAGCCCGCATATGCAGCCTCATTTTGGCGCGGCGTTGAAGTCAGTCCGCTGGATGGCCGGAGAATTGGAAAGTCGGGGTGAAGCTGTGGTCTCGGCCACAGGTCTGGAGGGCGGAGGGCTTTATTCCCTGACCCCGGCGTTGCGGGCGGGCGCGGGTTTGTTCGTCGATTTGGTCCCGGATGTTACTGAATCCGCCTTGCAGGCGCGGATTGAGGCCAAAAACGCGAAAACAACGACGTCGCAATGGCTTAAGAAGTCTCTGAAACTGCCGCCGCAGAAAATCGCGCTGTTTCATGAGATGACCCAGCGGGGCGCTGAGCTCACTGCATTGAGACGCCTTCCCATTCTCGGTGCAGGCCTTCGCCCCATGGACGAAGCCATTTCCACCGCTGGTGGTGTGGCACGGTCCGCGTTGAATGATGGCCTGATGCTGACCGGATGCCCCGGCGTGTTCTGCGCGGGCGAGATGTTGGATTGGGAGGCCCCGACCGGGGGCTATTTGCTGACGGCCTGTCTGGCCACGGGCCGTTGGGCCGGACGCAACGCTGCGGATTGGCTGGATCGGACCGCTTAGCGCGTGCGCGCCAGCATCGCCAGACGGATCATTGCCCGTTCAACCAAGGCCATCGCCGGTGCTGTCTGCCCGGCAGAGCGCAGCGACAGGTCCGTATCGGTCAGAACCGTCAAAGCAGTTTGCAATTTCGGCGCGCCCCATCCCTGCGCCTGACGCAGAATGCGGTCGCGACGCTTGCCGTAGACCGGCGGGCGCAGCTTGCCGACCCCCTGAGCTGCCCCGCCGGGATCGGAGGCGCAGGCATAAAGTGTCCGAAAATGTCGGGTGGCGCCGATACACAGGCTGACCGCATTGGTACCTTGCGATTGAAGACGCCGGATCAGCGGCCCGATCTCACCCGCGCGCCCCTCGGCCACCACGTTCAGCACATCGTCCAGAGCCGCCTCGGTCGAGCGAGGCGCGCAGGCTTCGATATCCTCGATCGTCAGTTCCGAACTGTCGCCTCGTTTGTAAAGTGACAACTTCTCAATGGTTTGGGTGAAATCACCGGGGCTGATGCCGGTCGCCAATTCGGTGATCGCAGACATCGAGTCGCGGGGGATATTCTGCAAGCCGGCCTCGGACAGAATCCGTTCGACCTCGGCCCGCGATGGAGGATCGTCATAGATTCCGACCGCATAAGCCGAAGGATGTGCCTCGAACGCTTTGCGGATTTTTGAGCTGGCTTTGAGCTGCCCTGCAGTCACGATGATCTGGGCGTCGCCGGGAACCCAATCTTCCAAAGCGGCCAAGATTGCCGGTGCGGCTGAGTCGGTTGTGTCTTCGACAAAAACCGCGCGCGGTCCGGGAAAGAAGCCAACCGCCTTGACCGCATCCAGCAGCAAAGCGGGATCACCCCGCAAGTCAGCGCCGGGCAATCTGGTCAGGCGCATCTCCTCTTCGGCGTTTGCGCCCAGCAAAGCGGCCAGAACCTGCTGCCGCTTTAGTGCGACCCGCATCGCGTCTGCGCCGTAAATCAGCAGCCCGGTCTTGTCCGCATCGGGTCTTGAGAAATACCCATCGGCCTCGCGCGGGCTCAGCTTCATGCGGACAGGCCCGGAGTAGCGTATAGGCGGGTGATGATCTGGTCTGACAACAGCACCATCAGGCGCTCTGTCGCGTCGCGTTCACTGGCCAGAGTCGAAACCGTGGAGCCTGCAGCTGAGTACCCCACGAAATCGGTGACTGTGCCTGAGGCAAGAATCTGACCGGTTGCGTTCGATCTGAGCGCATAGTTCGCCGTGCCATTGATCGTTAGGCGATTGGTTTCGTTCGTGGTGGTGATCGCTGCCGCCACCGTTGAGGTCGAAACCGAAACGTCGAGGTTGTATTCGCTGCCGGACGTCGCGCTGCGTCCCAGCTTTTGCTCCAAGTCTTCAACCAGAAGGTAGCTGGTGACGGTGTTTGGCTCGGACACGGCTACGCGGCCAAAAAGCGCCGAGCCTGCGCCAGCCGGAGCGTAAACAGGCTCAAACCCGCAAGCGGCAAGCGCCAGCGGCATCAACAACAGGGTTCTGCGATCAAACGACAACATTCACGATACGGCCCGGTACAACGATCACTTTTTTCGGCGCATTACCATCCAGCGCCTTTTGTACAGCTTCGGTGCTGAGCGCGATTTTTTCAACCTCGTCCTTAGCCATATCCTTGGCGACGCTGATTTCCGCGCGGCGTTTGCCGTTGATCTGGATCGGAAGGGTCACAGTGTCGTCGACCAGCATGGCTTCATCGGCGACGGGCCATGCGGCGGTGGCGACCAGCCCTTCTCCGCCCAACAGCTGCCACAGCTCTTCGGATAGGTGCGGGGTCATTGGCGACATCAGCTGTGCCAGCGTTTTGGCCGCTTCGCGCTTGGCCGCGGTTCCGGCCTTGGATTTGGCCAGAGTGTTGGTGAATGCGTAAAGCTTAGCGATCGAGGCGTTGAAACCAAAGGATTCGACGCCGCCGGTCACATCATGGATGGCTTTGTGCATCTCGCGCAGCAAGGTTTCGTCATCGGCATTGGCCGGAACGTCCGACTCGGCAATCTCCGAGGCGATGCGGTGTACGCGGCTGAGGTGTTTGAATGCGGCTTCGGCCCCGGATGCGGTCCATTCAACGTCCCGTTCAGGCGGCGAATCGGACAACACGAACCAGCGCGCAGTGTCGGCACCGAAGGCCGAGATGATGCTGACCGGGTCGACCACGTTCTTCTTGGATTTCGACATTTTGGCCGAGGGGATGATCTCGACCTCAGTGCCGTCAGCCAGTTTTCCGTCGGTCACGTCCTCGGGCAGGTGATAGACCGGACGGCCATTGGCGTCGCGGGTCTGGTAGATCTCATGCGTCACCATGCCTTGGGTGAACAGCGCATCGAAGGGTTCGATGGCTTTTTTCGGCAGGTGGCCAGTGATGTTCATCGCCCGTGCGAAGAAACGGGAATAGAGCAGATGTAGAATCGCGTGCTCAATCCCGCCGATGTACTGGTCGACATTCATCCAGTATTCAGCCTCGGCCAGATCGGTCGGTGTTTCAGCGCGCGGGGCGGTGAAACGGGCGAAATACCAGGACGAATCGACGAAGGTGTCCATCGTGTCGGTTTCACGCTTGGCCGGCGCACCGCATTTCGGGCAGGAACAATCGCGCCACGTCGGGTGGCGGTCCAACGGATTGCCCGGTTTGTCAAAGGTCACATCGTCCGGCAGTTGAACCGGCAGGTTCTCTTTCTTCTCGGGCACCACACCGCAGCTGTCGCAATGCACGACGGGAATCGGGCAACCCCAATAGCGTTGGCGGCTGAGGCCCCAGTCGCGCAGCCGGTATTTGGTGACGCCTTCGCCCCACCCGGCCTTTTCGGCGAAATCGACGGTGGCGTTGATTGCCTCGTCGCCTGTCGCCTCGGTCAGGCCTGCGAAATGGTTCACCCAACGGACTTTTTCGGTCTTTGGCGGCACAAATGCGATCTTGTCGACCGGAGTGTCGTCATCCAATGCAAAGAAGGTGTCCACCACGGGCAGGCCGTATTTACGGCAGAAATCGAGGTCGCGCTGGTCATGAGCTGGGCAGGCAAAGATCGCGCCGGTGCCGTAATCCATCAGGATGAAGTTCGCGATCCAGACCGGCAGCTCCCAGTTCGGGTCCAGTGGATGCTTGACCTTGATGCCGGTGTCATAACCCAGCTTCTCAGCGGTCTCGATGGCCTCTTCGGTGGTTCCGCCCTTGCGGCACTCGGCAACGAACGCGGCAACCTCTGGGTTTTCAGCTGCAAGCTGCTTGGCAATTGGGTGATCCGGCGAAATGCCGACAAAAGATGCGCCGAGCAGCGTATCGGGCCGAGTCGTATAGACGGTGATCGGCTCACCTCCGTCGATGCGTTCAAACCCGAATTGAAGGCCGCGCGATTTGCCGATCCAGTTCTCCTGCATCAGACGCACCTTCGCAGGCCAGTTGTCGAGCGTATCAAGTGCGTCCAGCAATTCCTCGGAATAATCGCTGATCTTGAAGAACCACTGCGTCAGCTCGCGCCGTTCCACCAGCGCGCCCGAGCGCCAGCCGCGCCCGTTTTCCACCTGTTCGTTGGCCAGAACCGTCATATCCACTGGATCCCAGTTCACCACAGCATTCTTGCGGTAAACCAACCCGGCTTCGAGCATATCTAGGAACAGCGCCTGCTGCTGTCCGTAATACTCCGGATCACAGGTGGCGAACTCGCGGGACCAGTCGATAGACAGACCCAGAGGCTTCATCTGACCGCGCATGTCGGCAATGTTGCCATAGGTCCAGTCTTTCGGATGGCCGCCAATGGCCATTGCCGCGTTTTCCGCAGGCATCCCGAAAGCGTCCCAGCCCATCGGGTGCAGCACGTTATGGCCGGTCGCCAGTTTGTGCCGCGCGATTACGTCGCCCATCGTATAGTTGCGCACATGCCCCATATGGATCCGGCCAGAGGGGTAGGGGAACATCTCAAGCACGTAGTATTTCGGCTTGTCCACCTTGTGGCTGGCGGTGAAGATTCCGGCCTTGTCCCAGGCTTCCTGCCATTTTGCTTCGATTTCGTTGGCCGAGTAGCGCGACATGGTGCGGTCCTTCGTGAATGAAAACGCCGGGCATGAACCCGGCGTGGTAATATTGTGATTTTCGGCGGGTGGCTAGAGCTTGTTGTCCGCAATACGCAGCTGACGGGCGCGATTCAGGATCGCATCCTCGACCGCCCGCGTGGTTGCGGCGTTGACCGGAGCGCCTCCGCTGGATTGCAGCGCAACCGACAGGGACCGCGCGGCCAATGCCGGGTCACTTATATGTACGGTTGCCCGGTAAGAGCGCCCGCCACCCGGCGGTGTGCCGTAACCCGTTACAATAACGCCGGTAAATGGATCGACTTCCTGAACAGGCAGAAAGTTCAGTACATCTAGCGAGGCTGCCCAGAGATAGCGATTCACATTAACGATCTGTTCGGCATTGCCGCGGTCGAACACATCCCAGATGGTCGTACGCTCGGGATCGTTAAGCTCTCGTTCAGCAGAGCTGGTGCTGTCTGTATTCAGCAGATCGGGATTCGGTGCAGCACCCCGATTCTGTCCGCAGGCCGACACGGCAGCAGTCATTATGATCAAACCGAAAATCGTCTGCAAGCGCATTGTCGACTGGTCCTGTTTCACTTGGTCTACTTTGTTCAGTGTTACTCCTAGACAAGGTCCAGTTCAGCAACAACCCTATTCTTCTTACATATGCTGGCGCGGTATGCAGATAAGGCTCCAAATGCGACTGTGGCATCCTTGCACCAATTTGTGGCCAATGCGTGCTGCACGTTTAAGGCAAGCTTGCGTGAAGGGGGCAAAAAAAGCGAAACGGTTCCCGTGCTGAGACATGTGCTGAGGCATGTGTCGAGTAGAAAAACTTTGAAACCGAGGGAAACAAGATGAAAAAAGTTCTCTTCGCATCGACCGCTCTGATCGCAACCGCAAGTGTTGCAGCGGCCGACGTACGCTTCAGCGGCTATGGCCGTTTTGGTATTGGTTACCTGGAAGACCGCACCGGTACCGTAGTCAACATTGACACCACAGGTGCTACGCCGGTCATCGGCGAAGCGACTGTCCCGACAGACGAAACCATCCTGGTCTCGCGCTTCCGTCTGAACATCGACGGTGTTGTCGAAACCGACGGCGGTGTTGAGTTCTCGGCTCGTGTTCGTCTGCAGGCTGACGAAAACGCCGGTAACGGTGAAGCAAACGCAGCTGGCCTGAACGGCGCACGCTTCTCGGTCATCTACGGTGGTCTGCGTGTTGACGCGGGCAACGTTGCTGGCGCATTCGACAACCTGGCAAACTACTACGGTAACGAGCCTGGCCTGGAAAACTTCATCGGTCAGTACTCCGGTGTTGACTATAGCTTCCTGGGTTACTCGTCGACCGGTTCCGGTTCGAACGCTGTGTTCTTCCAGTACGCAGTTGGCGACTTCGCCTTTGGCGCATCGTACGACCAAGCAACTTTCGCAGTTAACGGCCTTCCTGAGGACGGCTCTCGCTGGGACATCAGCGCGACCTACAACTTCGCGAACGTAACTGCTGCTCTGGCCTATGGTCAGACCAAAGCTTCTGTAGACTCGATCACCGAAAAGCAGTCGCTGACCGTTCTGACCCTGGGTGCAGAATTCGGTGACTTCTCGGGTACGATCTTCGTCGCGGACGATGATGTTGTAAACGCCGCACGCAACGGTACCGCATACGGTCTGTCGGCAGCCTACAACCTGGGCGCTGCTACCACCCTGACCTTCGCTTACGGTGACGGTTCGGCTGATGACGACCTGCAGCAGTACGGTATTGGTGCCATCTACGACCTGGGCGGCGGTGCATCGCTGCGCGGTGGTATCGGCAACCAGAAGCGTGGCGACGGCGAGAGCCAGCTGCGCGCTGACTTCGGTGCTCAGTTCAACTTCTAAGTTGATCTAAACCGCAAGGTTTAAGGGCAGGTCTTCGGACCTGCCCTTTTCTTTTGCGCAGACTTGGTGTTTTTCTGCCGTCAAAGCACAGAGAGGAAACCCATGTCGCTGCACGACATTACCGCCCGAATCGCCAAAGCCGAAGCTGCTGCAGGCCGCCCTGCAGGGTCGACCAAACTGATCGCCGTTTCAAAGGTGCAGCCCAACGAACGCGTCGAGGCCGTTCTGGAACAAGGGCATCGCTGTTTCGGTGAAAACCGGGTGCAAGAGGCCGCGGGCAAATGGCCCGAATTCAAAGAGCGGTTTTCGGGCATAGACTTACATCTGATCGGACCGTTGCAAACCAACAAAGCCCGTCAGGCAATCGAGCTGTTCGACGCAATCCATTCGGTCGACCGACCGAAACTGGCCAAATCGCTTGCGCGGCTGGCTCAGGAAGTCGGTCATTGCCCGGACTTGTTCATTCAGGTCAACACCGGAGAAGAAGAGCAGAAAGCGGGTATCATGCCCGTTGATGCCGATGCCTTTATTGCCGAATGCCGCGAACTGGATTTGCCGATCCAAGGGCTGATGGCGATCCCACCGGTAGACGAAGAGCCCTCGCTGCATTTTGCTTTGCTAGCCAAGATCGCCGAGCGCAATGGATTGCAGGGATTGTCGATGGGGATGAGCGGCGACTTCGAACAGGCCATCGCATTGGGTGCGACCCATGTGCGCGTGGGCTCGGCCATCTTTGGTGAGCGTGTCAGGCCTGAGGGATAATCAACCGCGTTCCAGGAACGAGCCGACCTGCGATCCAGTGCAGATGGTCGCGTCGAAATGCAATGCAGCCCTCGGTCGGATAGCCGGGGCGGCGCCATTGATGCAAAAAGACTGCGGACCCGCGCCCCGGTACGGCGCTCGGCCAGTTCCAGTCGGTGATCAACACAAGGTCATACAACGGGTCGGCGCGCCTTAATTTCTCGTGGCTATGGCCATAGGGCGCGCTGACCATCTGGTTGTACTCGCTGTCTGCGCTGTCATCCGACCACAAATCTTGGGGCCCGATGGGTGTGGCCCACGTGGTTGGGGCTGCCAGCCTGTCAGGTCGGAACAGCATTCCCACGATCCGATGCTCTCCTACTGGGGTTGCTCCATCGCCTTCGCGTTTGTCTTTGGTCAGGCCGCCCTTGCCGATGGAACAGGGAAACAGGCGGCCAGCAAAGCGGACGCCGCGCGGGGTTAGCACCAGATCATCAGGTGTCACAGCAAATGGCCAGATTTGGCGGCTTTGGTGGCCAGATAACCCCGATTGTGTGCTGTTTCACCAACCTTCAGCGGCACACGCTCGGTCACCGCGATGCCTGTCTTCTCCATCATCGCGATCTTTGCAGGGTTATTCGTCAGCAGCCGAACCGAGCTGAAGCCCAGTTCTTTCAGGATGTCCGAACCCAAACGGAAATCCCGCTCATCATCCTCGAACCCCAATCGGTGATTGGCTTCCACCGTGTCAAAACCCTGATCCTGCAGGAAATAGGCCCGCATCTTGTTGGCCAGGCCGATCCCGCGGCCTTCCTGATTAAGATACAGCAAGACGCCAGCTCCTTCAGAACCCATCTGCGCAAGTGCTCCGCGCAGCTGTGGACCGCAGTCGCATTTCAGGCTGCCCATCAGGTCGCCGGTGAAACAGGCCGAGTGCAGGCGAGCCAGAACAGGTTTACTGCGATCGGGGCGGCCGATCTCGACAGCGTAATGCTCTTCCCCGCCATCTTCGGGGCGGAAGACGTGCAGACGCCCGGCCTCGGACACCTCCATCGGCAAGCGGGCTGCAGCGATGGCGTGCAAAGCGCTGCGATCGGCCAAATGTGGTGCGGCGCGCGTGTGGTCGATACAGGTCAGGCCGTGGGTGGCCGCAAAATTGCGACCATCCTCAACGGGAACCACCACGGCGGCGGGCAGCAGGCGAGCGGATTTGGTCAATGAAATTGCGATACGATGCAGGTTGGCACTGCCCTGCCTTTCGGTCATCAGGGGGCCTTTCATCGGCGCGTTCAGGTCGTCAGACGGATCGGCGACGGCCTGAACCCAGGCAATGTCTGCATCGGATGGAATGATCACCCGCGCCAGATCGCCGTCATAGGCGCGTGCCTTAAGCGTTTCCGCCCGCCGCACGGTGACCGCAACCACCGGCTGACCTTCGAGGCTGCGTAGATCTGCAAGCCGCTGCGCGCTCAGCGTTTCTGAAGCGATGGCCAGAACGCTGAACCCAGTGTCATCTGTCAGTAAGACAGGAACACCCATACGCAGATCAGCCCGCGCGCGGGCCAGCAATTCCGAGATATCCGGGATAAGACTCATCTATGTTACCCTATAACGTGTAGGTGTCGTCTAACCTGATCAGAGGGAAATGTGAAACATTTCCTCTACGTCAGACACATGGGCGTGAGACCATTGCAGTAAAACTTGTTGATTGCGAAATCTGTACGCAAATGGTGGAAAAGGCTTAGGAGGACCGCACATGGCTCAGCTCAAGAAAATCCTGCTGGTGGATGATGACGAAGACCTGCGCGAGGCGCTCAGCGAGCAACTTGTGATGACTGAGGATTTCGACGTGTTCGAGGCCGCGGACGGCCAATCCGCGATGGAGCGCGCGCGCGAAGCGATCTACGACCTAGTCATTCTGGATGTGGGCCTGCCGGACACCGATGGGCGCGAGCTGTGCCGCCTGATGCGCAAACAAGGCGTTAAAAGCCCGATTCTGATGCTGACAGGCCATGACAGCGACGCCGATACCATCCTGGGCCTAGATGCCGGCGCCAATGACTATGTTTCCAAGCCGTTCAAATTTCCGGTCCTTTTGGCCCGCATCCGTGCGCAGCTACGCCAGCACGAACAGTCCGAAGACGCGGTCTTTGTTCTGGGGCCGTACACCTTCAAACCTGCGATGAAGATGCTGATCACCGAAGAGGACCGCAAGATTCGCCTGACCGAGAAAGAGACGAACATTCTCAAGTTCCTCTACCGCTCGGCCGATGGTGTGGTTGCTCGCGATGTGTTGCTGCACGAAGTATGGGGCTACAACGCCGGTGTCACCACCCATACGCTGGAAACCCACATCTATCGTCTGCGCCAGAAGATCGAGCCTGACCCATCGAATGCACGCCTTTTGGTCACAGAATCGGGCGGATATCGCTTGGTCTCGTAACTCCGGGTGGAATGACGTGGATCAAAGTGATACTCTGGATGTGTAATTAGATTACTCCCAACCCGCGCATGTCCGGGTTAAGACATGCACCTCCCTGTTGGACTGCCGGGCCTTTGGCCCGGCTTTTTTTGTCGGGGATGCGAACGAATGTCTGCTCACAGCTCATACAAGACGTCAATTCTTGACCGCAGGCACCCTTTTTCGCCAATCTCCAACTAGCATTTTTTTGGGAGCGTCGTCATGAAGCGGTTTTCGCGAACATTTCTACTCTTGCTATCTATCCAAATAGGTACTGTCGCTTCAGCTCAGGACAAACCCAACATAGTCTTCATATTTCTCGACAATTTTGGATGGGGTGAGCCAGGGTTCAACGGCGGTGGGATAATTCGTGGCACCGCCACTCCGGAAATGGACGCTCTGGCCGCTGAAGGCTTGAGGCTTACGAACTTCAACGTTGAAAGTCAGTGCACTCCCTCTCGTGCAGCGACTATGACCGGTCGTTACGGTATTCGAAGTGGCAACCATACAGTCCCACTTGGAGGTGGCGTCTACGGTCTGACCCAGTGGGAAATCACAATGGCCGAGATGCTCAAGGAAGTAGGGTACAATACGGCTATGTATGGCAAGTGGCACCTTGGCTGGACCGAGGGGCGCTATCCAACCAACCAAGGTTTCGACGAGTTCTACGGTGTCGAGACGACTGATGTCACAGTCTGGCGCTCGCTCCCAGGCTTTGCTGAAGCCAACATGGAAGATCCGGTTGTGATGCAAGGTGTTGCGGGCGAACCGGCGACAGTGGCGCGCGACTATGATCTGGATTATCGCGGTGAGATAGATGGCGACCTTACAAAGAAAGCCATCGATTTCATCGAAGCCAAGAGTGGGGAAGATGCACCATTCTTCATCTATCTTGCCTACACGCAGACCCACTATCCAAACATCGTGTCCGAAGAATTTGATGGGACCACTGGAAACGGCGTCTGGGCCGACATTCTACTTCAAACAGATAGCTATATCGGACGCATCGTTGATGCGATTGAGGCGGCAGGCGTTTCCGACGACACCGTGGTGATATTTACTGCTGACAACGGCCCTGAAGCTCTTCCGGTTGGAAATGCCAACGTCTCGCCGGTTCCTGCTGTACATGGTACAGCCGGGCCTTGGCGCGGCACTCTGTTCACCAGCCTCGAAGGAAGCATGCGCGTGCCTTTCGCCATCAAGTGGCCGGGGAAGATTCCTGCTGGTTCAGAAAGCAATGACGTTGTTCACTCGATGGACCTTTATCCAACACTGGCGGCATTCGCTGGCGGCAAAGTGCCCGAGGACCGAGCTTTTGATGGCATCGACCAATCCGAATTCTTTTTGGGCATCCAGCCGAAATCGAATCGAGAAGGCGTGATCGTCTACATGGGTGAACAGATATTCGGCGTAAAATGGAAGGATTGGAAAGTTCTTTTTAAAGAGAATACGACTGCTTTTGGTGCAACGGAGTCTTTCGACACACCAAGGGTCTATAACCTTTTGAATGATCCACACGAGCGTGAAAGCGTACTCTTCCCGCACACATGGGCGGCCGAAAAAGCGCTGCCGCAGTTGCAGGAGCACCTCGCTACATTCGAGAAGTTTCCTCCGATTCCCCCCGGGACGCCAGATCCCTACGAACCGCCTAATGACTGAGTGGCTGCTTTTGTTCGCTTAGCTGCTCTTCAGCGACCGTTTCCTATGGCACCCCACATCACACCACGCTAACCTCGCGCCCAACCGCGACAGAGGAATTCCCCATGCCCTTTACCCTTGCCACCTGGAACATCAACTCGGTCCGCCTGCGCGAGCCTATCGTGCTGAAATTGCTGCAGGAAGAGGCCCCGGATGTTCTGTGCCTGCAAGAGTGCAAGTCGCCGGTCGAAAAGATCCCGACCGAGGGGTTTGCAGAACTGGGATACACCCACATGGTTGCAAGGGGCCAGAAGGGGTACAACGGCGTCGCGATCCTGTCGCGCATCCCGATGGAGGAGGTCGGCGATAAGGATTTCGCGGGTCTCGGCCATGCCCGGCACATCGCGGGACGGTTGGAGAATGGTGTCACCATTCACAATTTTTACGTCCCCGCTGGTGGCGATATTCCGGATCGCGAAAAGAACGAAAAGTTTGGGCAAAAGCTCGACTATCTCACCGACATGCGCGACTGGTTCCATGCTGAGAAGCCCGAGAAGTCCATTCTTGTTGGCGACCTGAATATTGCCCCGCGAGAAGACGATGTCTGGTCGCACAAACAACTTCTCAAGGTCGTGTCGCACACGCCGATCGAGGTTGAACATCTGGCCGAAACCCAGGACGCGGGGGGATGGGTCGACGTCACTCGGCAGGATATTCCCGAAGGGCAATTGTATAGCTGGTGGTCCTATCGCGCGCGCGACTGGGACGCAGCCGACAAAGGGCGGCGACTGGATCACGTGTGGGCTACGCCCGATATTTCGAACGCGGGGCATTCCAGCCGCATCCTGCGCGATGCGCGTGGGTGGGAAAAGCCCAGTGATCACGCGCCGGTCTTTGCGACATTCGACCTTTGACCCTGCAACTCTACTATTGGTTTCTGCCCCTCGGGGTTGCATATAGAGGCCAAATTTGAATGAAAGAGTGAACGCCATGGACCTTCTGAACACTGCAGCCGGACCAGAAACTGCCGATCTGATCATAGACGGATCCGAGGCCACCTTTATGGCCGATGTTGTTGAGGCCTCGCAGGAGACCCCTGTGATTGTGGACTTCTGGGCGCCCTGGTGTGGTCCGTGCAAGACGCTGGGCCCGTTGCTGGAAGAGGCCGTGACCGCCGCCAAGGGGGCGGTGAAGATGGTCAAGATCAATGTGGATGAGGCGCAGATGATCGCGTCTCAGATGCGCATTCAATCGATCCCGACCGTCTATGCGTTTTTCAAAGGTCAGCCGGTCGACGGTTTCCAGGGCGCGTTGCCGGGGTCCGAGATCAAGGCTTTTGTGGACCGTGTTATCGAGGCTGCGGGCGGCGAAAGCCCGGGTGGGCAACTGGACGATGCGGTCCAGGCTGCCGAAGAGATGTTGGCCGAAGGTGCCGCTGTTGATGCGGCCCAGACTTTCGCGGCGATTTTGGGCGAAGACCCGAACCACGCGGCCGCTTATGGCGGTTTGGTGCGCGCGCATATCGCATCGGATGATCTTGAGCAGGCCGAGGCCATCCTGAATGGCGCACCGGCGGAAATCTCATCATCGCCCGAGCTTGAAGCAGCCCACGCTCAGCTTGAGCTGGCGAAACAGGCTGCCGACGCAGGCCCGGTGGGCGAGTTGAAAGTGGCCGTTGAGGCGGACCCGGACAACCATCAGGCCCGTTTCGACCTTGCGCAGGCCCTGCACGCCAATGGCGAAGTTGAAGAGGCGGTTGCGCAATTGCTGGAACTGTTCCGTCGGGATCGCGAATGGAATGACGGCGCGGCCAAGACGCAGCTGTTTACCATTTTCGACGCGCTCAAGCCGAATGACCCGGTTGTTCTGAACGGACGGCGCAAACTCAGCTCGATGATATTTGCCTAAACTCCGATCAGAGCTACACTCGGGTACATGATGCATCCCGCTGATCTGCCGGAGACGGTCTCCGTTTTCCCATTGCCCGGGGCGCTGCTGCTGCCCCGATCCCGCTTGCCGCTGCATATCTTTGAGCCGCGCTACCTGCAAATGCTGGACGACGCGCTGAAAACGCCCGAGCGCTTGATCGGTATGGTGCAGCCGAACCCGACCCTGTCCAACGACAACAAGCTGCATCAGATTGGCTGCGCGGGGCGTGTGACACAGTTTTCTGAAACCGAAGATGGTCGGTACCTGATCACGCTGACCGGTATTTCGCGATTCCGGATCAAGTCCGAGCTGGACGCGTTCACGCCCTATCGCCGCTGCGCCGTTTCGTGGGACGGGTTTGAGCGTGATTTGGGTAAGGCCGAGGCGGACGACGCCTTTGATCGGTCTCGGTTTTTGAACCTGCTCGAACGGTTCTTTTCCTCTCGCCAGCTGTCCACGGATTGGGACACCCTGAAGGACGCCGACGATGAGTTGTTGGTGAATTCCCTGTCGATGTTGCTGGATTTTGACCCCGAAGAGAAACAAGCCTTGCTCGAAGCACCTTGCCTTCGCACCCGGCGCGAGACATTGGTTACACTGATTGAATTCGCCATGCGCGGCGGATCGAGCGAGGAAAAACTGCAATGACCGAAGTCGAACACCCTTTTGACCGCCACATGCTTGAGGCGCTGATCTGCCCGCAGACGCACACCACGCTGCATTATGACGCCGAAAAGCAAGAACTGGTGTCTAAAGCTGCTAATCTGGCCTTTCCGATCCGAAACGGCATCCCGGTTATGCTGGTGGACGAGGCGCGGCAGCTGGACTAAATCGCACGCCCCTGAAGCAGTTTTGGCAGTTCCCCGGTCAGCCCGGCGGCCTCGCGCACGAAGCCGCGGCGCAGGCCGGGAAATGAACCAACGATCCCCATTCCGATATCGCGACCCATGCGCAGGATCGGATTGTCGTTGGAAAACAGCTTGTTGAAAACATCTGTCGCCATAGCCAGCGATGCCGTGTCGAACCGCCTCCATTCCTGATAGCGCTCCAGTACCAAGACCGAGCCGATGTCTTCGCCCCGCCGTCCCGCAAGCGTCAGAACTTCGGCTAGGGCGCCGACATCGCGCAGGCCTGCGTTCAGGCCCTGACCTGCGATCGGGTGCATGCCGTGGGCAGCATCGCCGACCAAGGCCATGCGATCCCCGATGAAGGAGTTCGCAATTGTCAGGTTCAGCGGATAGGTAAACCGGTCTCCGGCCAGTCGGATGTCCCCCAGAAAATCGCCGAAGCGCGGGCGCAGGACTTGCAGGTACTCGTCCTCGGGCATGGCGTTGATGCGTTGCGCCATGTCGGTCTGTTCGCTCCAGACGATCGAGCTGCGGTTTCCGGTCAAGGGCAGAATGGCCAATGGCCCGGGCGGCATAAAGAACTGATGTGCGATGCCGTGGTGAGGCAGGTCGTGTTCGATGGCACAGACCAGCGCGGTTTGGCCGTAATCCCAGCCCGTGCGTTTAATCCCCGCACGCGAGGCTGTGCCGCTTCGGCGTCCGTCGCACCCCACCAGCAGCCCGCCTGTCACGGTGTTGCCGTCGTCCAGCGTCAGTGTAACGCCCGTATCGTCCGAGGTCTGCGCAACAACGGATTTGCCGCTGATCTGGGTAATACCGCTCTGATCTGTCATCGCATCCAGAAACGCGCGGCGCAGGTGGCGATCCTCGACCATATAGCCCATCGGGCCTTCTTCGATCTCGGCATGGTCGAAATGCAGGAAGAACGGCGATGGACCGGAACCCGCATGGCCATCGGTCACCTTGATCTCAAGCATTGGCTGGTCGTGGTCAGCCACACGGTCCCAGACACCGATGGCGTCCAGCAATCGCTGCGAGGCCAGAGCCAGAGCATAGGCGCGCCCGTCAAAGGCGGCGTTTTTGCGGGCTTTTTCGGCCAAGGCGTCAATCACGGTGACGGAATGGCCGGTTTGGGCCAGTGCCAAGGCCAGCGCCGGGCCATTCAGGCCGCCACCTACGATCACGATATCCGAGCTATGTTTCATGGCCTGCAATATGCGCGACCTTTCGGGATTGTCCATGTGCGGTCCTGTCGCTACCGTCGCCTAGAGTGCTTTTTCGAGAGGGGGCGGGCATGCAGGACTGGCTGACCATGACGGCGTGTGATCTTGGCCGTGGCATCGGCATGGGGCAGATTGATCCGGTGGAACTGACCGAGGCTTACCTGTCCGCCATCGACGCACATCCCCATCTTGATCGCATCTATGCGCGGGTTACCTATGATCGGGCCCGAGCCGAGGCCCAAGCCGCAAAAGAAAGGGCCAATTTGGGTCTGCGGCGGTCCCTGCTGGATGGTGTGCCGATCAGTTGGAAGGACCTGTTCGACACCGCCGGAACGGCAACTGAGGCCGGTTCAGCCTTGCTGAAAGGGCGTGTCCCCGAGGCGGATGCCGTCGTCGTGCGTAATGCGACAGCCATGGGCGCGGTTTGTTTGGGCAAGACGCATATGAGCGAACTGGCGTTCTCGGGTCTTGGATTGAACCCGATCACCGGAACGCCCCCCTGCGTCGATGATGAGGCCGCAGTCCCCGGAGGGTCCTCTTCCGGTGCGGCGGCGTCGGTGGCTTGGGGCCTGGCTGCTGGTGGTATCGGTTCGGATACAGGTGGATCGGTGCGCATCCCCTCGGCCTGGAACAATTTGGTCGGCCTGAAAACCACGGCCGGACGCGTTAGCCTTGAGGGGACCGTGCCGCTGTGCCTACGGTTCGACACCGTTGGCCCGCTGGCCCGCTCGGTCGAGGACGCGGCGCAATTGCTGGCTTTGCTGGAAGGCGGTTCTCCACCAGATCTGCGGGGGGCCAACCTTAAAGGGCGCCGCTTTGCCAACCTGCAGACTGTTGCACAGGATGATCTGAGAAAGGCGCCGGGGCAGGCATTTAACGGAGCTATCGACCGTTTGACCGCAGCAGGGGCCGAGATCGTTCCGCTTGAAGTACCCGAGCTGAAAGACGCCATGGCGCTGTCGGGTATCCTGTACACCACCGAAGCTTATGGGCTGTGGCGCGATGTGATCGAAGCCAACCCGGATGCTATGTATCCTGAGATTCTGGCGCGTTTTCGCGCCGGTCAAAATGCGACCGGTGCGGATTACATTGCTGCATGGTCCAAGCTGAAAGCCTGCCGGGCTGCGTGGGACGCGGCGACATCCGGTTTTGATGCGGTGCTTGCGCCCACAGCACCCATCCTGCCACCGAATCTGGACCGCTTGATGAGCGATCACGACTACTATGTCACCGAAAACCTGCTGGCCCTGCGCAACACGCGGATCGGTAACCTGATGGGGCTGGCGGCGCTGACATTGCCCACTGGCACCCCCGGTTGCGGGCTGATGATGATGGGCTATCCGGGGTCGGAGGAAGCCTTGCTCAGGCTTGGATCAGCGGCCGAGGCTGCGTTGGCCTGAATGCCACAATCCCCTGATTCGCCGTCTCTTTGTCTGGACGAAACCGGGCGTGATCTGTAACCTGCTTGGAAAACGGGGCGAAATGACCCCGACATTGAGGCAGTAGTTATGAATTTCCCCGAGCGGTTTTCGAACCTACCGGAATATGCATTCCCGCGTCTGCGCACCCTGTTGGATCACCATCAGCCGGGTGGTGAAGTGATTCACATGACAATTGGCGCGCCGATGCATGATTTCCCGGCATGGGTCACAGATGTGATCACCGAAAACGCTGCCGGATTTCAGGGCTATCCGCCCAACGAAGGCTCGCCCGAGCTGCGCGCGGCAATCACCGGCTGGATTGATCGCCGTTACGGCGTGTCCATGGACCCCGACACCAATGTGATGGCGCTGAATGGCACGCGCGAGGGCCTGTACAATGCCGCGATGGCGCTGTGCCCCGAGCAGAAGAATGGTGAAAAGCCCGTTATCCTCTGCCCGAACCCGTTTTATCAGGTGTACATGGTGGCCTCGCTGTCGGTCCGCGCCGATCCGGTATTTGTGCCCGCAACGGCCGCCACCGATCACTTGCCGGACTATGCCGGACTGCCTAAGGACGTACTGAACCGCACGGTCGCGGCCTATATCTGTTCTCCTGCAAACCCGCAGGGTGCGGTTGCTTCGCGCGATTACTGGGTCGAGCTGATCCAATTGGCAGAAACCTACGATTTCCGCATCTTCGCGGATGAATGTTACTCCGAGATTTACCGCGATGAGGCCCCGACCGGTGTTCTGACCGTCGCAAAAGAGCTTGGGGCTGACCCGGAGCGGATCACCCTGTTCAACTCGCTCTCCAAGCGTTCCAACCTTGCCGGGCTGCGCTCGGGCCTGATTGCAGGCGGTACCGAAACGATCAAACGGGTCAAGCAGTTGCGGAACTATGCAGGCGCGCCTTTGCCACTGCCCCTCCAAGCCGCCGCCGCCAAGGTTTGGGCGGACGAGGCGCATGTGGTCGAGAACCGCGCGCTTTATCAGGAAAAATACACAATCGCGGACGAAGTTTTTGCCGGTGTACAGGGCTATATGCCGCCCGAGGCCGGTTTTTTCCTGTGGTTGCCGGTCGAGAATGGCGAAGAGACCACGTTAAAGCTGTGGCAAGAGACCGGCGTTCGGGTCTTGCCGGGCGCATATCTTTCTCAAGGTGATCCGGGGCAAAACCCGGGCGAGCAATTTATCCGGGTCGCGATGGTGGCCCCAAAAACAGAGTTGCAGCAGGGGCTAATCACGCTCCGCGACTGCATCTATTCGTGAGGTACGAGGGCAAAATGGCATCATATAACGCGCGCAACCGCGATCCATTGCTGGACAGCACGACTCAGGCCGCCATCGAGCGGCGCAGTAAGGAACTGATCGGGATCGCCCTGATCCTGCTCGGGTTGGCTTCGGCCGCGATGATCTGGTCCTACACCCCGGATGATCCGAACTGGATGGTGTCGACCGACGCGCCCGTGCAGAATTGGATGGGGCGGATCGGTGCCTCGATCGCAGCACCGCTGTTCATGATCGTCGGCTGGGGCAGTTGGAGCATCGCGCTGGTGCTGATCGGTTGGGGGGTTCGCTTTGCCGGACACTTTGGCGAAGAACGCGCCGTTGCCCGTCTGATCTTTGCCCCGATCTGGATTGCCGTTGTGTCCGTTTATGCCGCGACACTGGTACCGGGTGAAGCCTGGCGCACGACGCACAGCTTTGGTCTGGGTGGCCTGTTTGGCGACACAGTCATGGGCGCATTGCTGACGTTGCTGCCGATTTCGTCGCATTTCATGGTCAAGCTGATGTCTCTGGCAATGGCTGCCGGGATGCTGGCGCTTGGGACATTTGTCCTTGGCTTCACAAAGGCGGATGTGCGCAAAGGCGCACGCGCCTTCCTGCTGGGTCTTGTGATGGCCTACGACCTGCTGATGAACCTGCTGGGGCGGGGTGCTTCGGCTACTGCTCAGGCGGCTCGCGACCGTCGCGCGCTGTGGGAAGAACGCAAGGCTGCCCGCGCCGAGGCGGTGTTTGACGATGATTTGGCCTATGCTGACCCGATTTTCGAAGAGCCGGAACTGGAAGTTGAACCCGAGCCTGCCAAGCCCGGTCTATTGGCGCGGATGCCCAGCCTGATCCGCCGTCCTGAACCAATGCCAGAGCCGGAACTGATCGACCGCGAACCGGTTGCTGGGTTTGATGAGATGCCGGGCGAAGATCGAATTCGTTCAAAGATTTCCGCTGCCGTCCGCAATCGTAAGGTGGCCGTCGGTGAGATGGCACCGGAACATGACCCGAACCTGCCGCTGACCAAAGGGCGCGGTCGGGGGCCGGACCCGTTGATCCTGAATTCTGGGGCAGGGGAATTGCCGCCCGAGCCACCGGTGACCTCGGTCGGTCTGCCGCCCGAGCCGATGCTGACCGCAGATCCAGCGCCGGAATGGCAGCAGGAGCCGCTGCATCAGGATTTTGCGTCTGAACCGGATTTTGAAGACGAGGCCGTGTTCGAGGACGCGCCCGAGCCTGCGCCGCAGCCGCGCCCGGCGATGAAAATCCCCGTGGCCGAACCACGCAAGCCGGTGGTGGCGCAACCCGTGCGCCGTGCGCCGCAGCCCTCGCGCCGCGCGCAGGCCGAGGCGCAACCGGCACTGTCCTTCGAAGACCGGCATTCGGATTTCGAATTGCCGCCGCTGAGCCTGTTGTCCAACCCGGCCAGCATTCAGCGCCATCACCTCAGCGATGAGGCGTTGGAGGAAAACGCGCGGATGCTAGAGAACGTTCTGGATGACTATGGCGTAAAAGGTGAGATCGTCAGCGTCCGCCCCGGCCCAGTTGTCACCATGTATGAACTGGAGCCCGCTCCGGGCCTGAAGGCCAGCCGCGTGATCGGTCTGGCTGACGACATTGCGCGGTCGATGTCTGCGCTGTCGGCACGTGTTTCGACCCTGCCGGGCCGCTCGGTCATCGGTATCGAACTGCCCAATGAAAACCGCGAGATGGTGGTACTGCGTGAAATCCTTGCCAGCCGCGATTTTGGCGATGGCAACCACGCGCTGCCGCTGGCCTTGGGCAAGGATATCGGCGGTGAATCCGTTGTTGCCAACCTGGCCAAGATGCCTCACCTGCTGATCGCGGGTACGACCGGTTCCGGTAAGTCGGTTGCGATCAACACCATGATCCTGTCGCTGCTGTATAAGCTTTCGCCGGACGAATGCCGCCTGATCATGATCGACCCCAAGATGCTGGAACTGTCGGTCTATGACGGTATCCCGCACCTGCTCTCACCCGTTGTGACTGACCCGAAAAAGGCGGTCGTGGCCTTGAAATGGGTCGTGGGCGAGATGGAAGACCGCTATCGCAAGATGTCCAAAATGGGAGTGCGCAATATCGCGGGCTACAATGGGCGTGTGAAGGATGCTCTGGCCAAAGGCGAGATGTTCAGCCGTACGGTCCAAACCGGCTTTGACGACGAAACCGGTGAACCGACGTTCGAGACGGAAGAGTTCGCACCAGAATCGATGCCATATATCGTCGTCATCGTCGATGAGATGGCGGACCTGATGATGGTCGCGGGCAAAGAAATCGAAGCTTGCATCCAGCGTCTGGCGCAGATGGCGCGGGCCTCGGGTATTCACCTGATCATGGCCACACAGCGCCCCTCGGTCGATGTGATAACCGGTACGATCAAGGCGAACTTCCCAACCCGAATTTCGTTCCAGGTGACGTCGAAAGTCGACAGCCGTACCATTCTGGGCGAGATGGGCGCCGAGCAATTGTTGGGGCAGGGCGACATGCTCTATATGGCGGGCGGTGCCAAGATCACGCGCTGCCATGGTCCATTTGTCTCGGACGAAGAGGTTGAGGAAATCGTCAACCACCTGAAACAGTTCGGCCCGCCGGACTACATGAGCGGGGTTGTCGATGGCCCGGCCGAGGAAAAGGCCGACAATATCGACGCGGTTTTGGGTCTGAACACCGGTGGCAACACCAACGGCGAAGACGCCCTTTACGATCAGGCGGTGGCGATCGTGATCAAGGATCGCAAATGCTCAACCTCTTACATCCAGCGGAAACTTGCCATCGGCTATAACAAAGCTGCGCGACTTGTTGAGCAGATGGAGGACGAAGGCGTTGTTTCGTCGGCAAATCACGTCGGTAAGCGGGAAATCCTCGTCCCGGAGCAGTAGGATATTTAATAACAAGGGCAAAGCGCTTATCTGATGTCACATGAAACAGATTGCTTTTGCCCTTGCCCTGACACTGGCCGCACCCGCGGCCTGGGCCGCTGACAAGCTGCCATTGTCGCAGATATCAAACTACCTGAACGGTCTGAAGACCGTTGAGACGACATTCACGCAGGTGAATGATGACGGCTCGCTGAGCACCGGTAAGCTATGGATGGAACGGCCTGGCAAGATGCGGTTCGAATACGATCCGCCCAACAGTGCCGTTGTTCTGGCGCGTGCAGGAACGGTGCAGATTTTCGATCCCAAATCCAATCAACCGCCCGAGCAATACCCGCTGAAACGCACGCCGTTGTCGTTGGTGCTGGCGCGGAATGTGAACCTTGGGCAGGCCAATATGGTGGTTGGGCACGACTTTGATGGCACGGCCACGGTCGTTACGGCTCAGGACCCCAAGAACCCTGAATCCGGACGGATTGAATTGATGTTCACCGGAGATCCGATTGAGCTGCGCAAGTGGGTCATTCACGACAATGCGGGCAGTCAGACCACTGTCCTGCTGGGGCAGCTAACCACAGGCAAGAATATCAGGAACGACCTGTTCTCAAGCTCAAAAAGAAGCGGGTCAAGCAATCGCTGACCCGCGCAATTGTCAGTGTCGGCAGCTTGCCAGCTGGGCCTGATATAGCTTGGCGCGCGCATCCACATCGTTGGCCACGTTCAACAACCAGGTTTTGCCATGGTGGCTGCCACGGGCATAGCCGGTGTGACCTTCGTGATAGGCGAGATACTGGTTGCGTGTGTCGGTGGGATGGATGCCATTCCGCTGGTAGCTTTTGTTCATGTACCAGCCAATGAAATCCGAAGCGTCCCGGATGCGATCCCGCTTAGCCCGGCGCTTGCCGGTTTCCTTGCGGTATTCGTCCCAGGTTCCGTCCAGCGCCTGGCTGAACCCATAGGCGCTGCTTTGGCGGCCCATGGGGATCACGCCCAGCACATATTGGTGCGGTGTGCGCGCATCGTGCTTATAGCGGCTTTCCTGGTAGATCGTCGCCATCTGAACGTGGACAGGGACACCCCATTTCCGTTCTGTGCTTTTGAAGGCCTTGATAAAATCAGGCCGTTCGCGCGCAATGCTGCACGCGTCGTTCAATCTGCTCGGCGGCTGTTTCGACCCGCCGCCACAGGATGCCAAAAGAAGCACCCCTAGGAGTACGAAAAGAATTCTGCTCATGTGCCTCGTGCCTTTTTTCTTTATTCTAGCGCAGATTGAGAGTTTAGGAAATCACAATCGTTACAAAACAATAGCTAGAATGATAGGCAAAGCGCCCACAGACAGCACCGTCGAGACCATAACCATCCCGGCAACAGCATCTGAATCCGCGTCAAACCGCTCGGCCAGCAAATACGCGGTGACGGCAACCGGGGTGCACATTTGCAAAACCATGACGCCAAAGGCAATTGCGTCCAAATCAAAGGCGCGGGCGATGACCCAGCCGAGGGCAAAACAGACCACCAGTTTCAACGCCGACAACCAGATCGCCTGACCCAGTTTGCGCGTCGTCAACCGCGCGATCGCGACCCCAACGGTGATCAGCATCATCGGGACGGCCATCTGCCCCAAAAGCTCGAGAGTGTTAGTCAGAAATAGCGGCGTTTGCCAACCTCGCCACAGAAACAGCGCGCCCAGAAGCGTGGCCCAAACCATCGGCTCGCGGGCGACTTTGCCGAATGCGCCCTTCCCGGCGACAAGATAGATGCCGTAAGTGAATGAAAACAGGGCGGTAATGGCCAGAAAGATGACAGCAAAACCCAATCCCGCCTGCCCAAAGGCAAAGATGCACAGCGGCAGACCCAGATTGCCCGTGTTGCCAAAGATGAGCGGCGCAAGATAGGTCCGGCGGTCCAGACCTGACAGCCGGACAAACACGCCAAACACCACAGCCAGAGCCACATGGCCCGCAATTGCAGCCAGTGTGAAGCGAGTTAGTTCGCCCCCCGGAATCTCGGTTTGCATCAGCGCCACAAAGATCAGGCTCGGCACGGCCAACGTCACGGCAAGGCGTGTTACGAACTCCAAACGGTATTCGAAACCCAGCTTAACCCAGGTGAATCCGATGCCCGCCAGCAGGAAAACCGGAGCCACAATTTCGAACACTGTCAGTAAGAGGTTCACAGACTGTTTCCTTTAATTTCCGATCAATGATTGGCATTTCGGCCCGGAAAGAGGTAGTAACATCCTTGGGGGCTGAGAATATGTTGACTACAAATGCCAAGTACCGCCTGGGACAGGTGGTCCGCCATAAAAAACATCCCTTCCGAGGGGTGATTTTCGACGTGGACCCGGAATTTTCCAACACTGAAGAGTGGTACCAGGCCATTCCCGAGGACAGCCGCCCCATCAAGGATCAGCCGTTTTATCATCTGCTCGCAGAAAACGACCAATCCTTCTATGTGGCTTATGTTTCAGAACAAAATCTGGTTGCAGACCAATCCGGTGAACCGGTGGAGCATCCGGATATTCCTGATATGTTTGGTCCTTTCGAGAATGGCGCGTACCCGCTGCATTTTAATTTGAATTAAGTGAACCGGTGCGCTTTTGCGCGCACCAAGTTGGTCAATAACCCAGTGCACAACCATCTTTTCTGGGGTCGCTTGCGCCCTCCAGAACGCCGTCCGTGCGGATTCGGATTGCCTGAGCGCCACCAAGCGGCGTTTCCGGAACCTGAACGCTGTGCCCTAAGTCCGACAATTGTTGAGACGTGCTGGGCGGAAATCCGCGCTCAAGCTTCAAAACCCCGCCATCGGCAAAGGCACGCGGGGCGTCGAAACTGGCTTGCAAGCCCAGTCCGTGATCCTTGAGGTTCGACAGCAGCCGAGCGTGCCCCGTGGGTTGAAACGCGCCGCCCATGACGCCGAATGGCATCATCACGCGCCCATCCTGTTTCAGCATGCCCGGGATGATCGTATGCATCGGGCGTTTGCCCGGTCCCATCTCATTCGGGTGTCCCGCCTGCAAATTGAACCCACTGCCGCGGTTCTGCAGCAGAATCCCATATTTCTCCGAGGCGATGCCAGACCCGAAGCTGTGGAAAATGGAATAGATCAGCGAGACGGCCATGCGATCCCGGTCAACCACGGTGATGTAAACCGTATCCTTGTGAATGGACTCGGTCAGGGGTGCGGCTGCGGGCATGGCGCGTTTGGGGTCGATCAGCGCGGCCAGTTTGTCGGCTACAGTCTGGTCCAGAAACCGTTCTGCGTGGGTCGTGTGGTCAGGATCGGCAATGAACCGATTGCGCGCATCATAAGCGAGTTTTGAGGCTTCGGCCTCAATATGAATGCGCTCGGCGCTGAGCGGATCAAGGCTGCGTAGGTCGAAATTCTTCAGAATATTGAGCAGCAGGATCGCCGTTGCGCCCTGACCGTTTGGCGGATGCTCGACCAGTTCGATGCCATTATACGTGCCGCTGACAGGCTGGGTTTCGGTGCACTGGGTGGCCAGAAAATCCTCGGCGGTGTGACTTCCGCCTATCGCGTTTAAGCCGTCGATCATGTCCTGCGCAATCTCGCCCGAATAGAACGCGTCGCGACCATGCTGTGCCACTTGGCGCAGAACCTCTGCCTGTCCGGGTGATCGAAAGACCTGGCCGATATTCGGGACATTGCCGTTAACCAGATAGTGGTCTCGCGCCGCGCCCTGCAGGGTTGGTGCGCCGATCTGCCAGTCGAACGCAACCCGCGGTGCGACCGGAACGCCGGTTTCTGCATAATGGATTGCGGGCCTCAAAATGGCGTCCAACCCCAACCGCCCTTCGGTTGTGGCCAGATGGCAAAACGCGTCAATGGCACCGGGGATGGTCACCGCGTCTGGTGTGTTCAGGGGTACAGCGTCCAATCCTTGGGCGCGCAACCGATCCGCATCCGCCGCAGTTGGCGCGCGACCAGAGCCGTTCAGAGCACGAACCTGATCTTCGCCCGCGCGATTGAACAAAACAAAGCAATCACCGCCGATGCCAGTCATTTGCGGTTCGCAAATGCCTAGCAGCACGGCACCTGCAATGGCCGCGTCCATTGCGTTTCCACCTTCGGTGAGGATGTTCAGGGCAACTTGGGCGGCCAATGGGTGCGACGTGGCGCACATGCCTTCGGTCGCGAATACTTCGGACCGACCCGGAGTGTGAAAATCCCTCATGGCTTTGTCTTCCCCTTTTGAACGCGCCGAAGGTAAAGCGCGGTCCGAAATTGTCTAGTCACATCAAGGAGAAGTTCCTCGGCGCCGGTCACTGGGTGGGGGCTGTGATACATGGCGCCGAGGGAAGCTATCTGAGCTACGGATACTGTTTTGCCCTTTGTTTGCGGCGCGGCAATGGTGCGATCAGGGCGTTTATGTGGCCTTTTTTGGTCAACCGGCGCAGTTGGGGAAGTCGAATCGCAGGGACAAGCGGTTGCACCCGTCGCGGCGTTCATAACGAATATCGCTGGTCAGTTCGTGAATCAGGAACCAGCCAAACCCGCCTTCAGGCAATTCATCTATCGATGTGCCCAACGCTGCGGGCACTCCGTCCGGCACCCGAAATCCTGGCAATGGATTACCGGTGTCCGAAATCAGGATATCCAGCCAGTTTTGGTGCAAACGGCAATGCACTTTGACCTTGGCCGGTGTGATCCCCGCGTAGGCATGTTCGACGACGTTATTGATTGCCTCGGCGAGGGCGATCTTCACGTCACCTGCCTTATGCGCAGGTAAGCCCTGCGCCTCAAGACCTTTGCTGAGCTGAGCGATTCCAGCACTGGCTTCGGTTTCGGTTGCAGCAAAGCTGAGGTCCAAGCAGTTACCGTTACTCATGGCATCGCGCCTACTCAATCCGTGGTTTCACTCAGTCGTCGGTGCCAGAGCATCGTCCAGCGTCGGGTAGAGTTTGAAAACCGTATCCATGCGAGTCAGCCGAAACACCTTTTCCACAAACGGGTTCAGCCCAGCCAGATCAAGTCGGCGGTCGCGGCCCAACTGTTTCATTGATGCGACTATGGCCCCAAGACCACTTGAGTCGATGAATTCGACGCCCGTCAGGTCCAGAACAACGCGCGCCGCACCGCCTTCGGCTTCGTTACGCATATCTTCTTTGAATTGGATGGCCATCGCGGCATCGATCCGGTCGGAATGCACGGTGATGATTTGGGTTGTGTCTGTTGTCGTACTGCTCAGGGCCATGCGCGCCGCTTCTCTAAACTGAAAATCGCTCGTAGAAATACGCTAGACGGCAATTCTTACCATTCGGTATCCATCTCTGGGAAAAAACAGAGGAGCATCCAGATGAAGCAAGTCGTAATTGCCGGTGCGGCGCGCACCCCGATGGGTGGGTTTCAGGGGATGTTCGATTCTGTGACGGCCGCCGATCTTGGCGGTGTGGCGATCAAGGCCGCATTGCAGGGGGCAGGGACGGAAACCGTCGACGAGGTTCTGATGGGCTGCGTTCTGCCCGCCGGGCAGGGGCAGGCCCCCGCGCGACAAGCCGGTTTTGCGGCGGGGCTGGGCGAAGATGTTCCTGCCACAACGCTAAACAAAATGTGCGGCTCGGGCATGAAGGCTGCGATGATGGCCTTTGACCAGATTGCCTTGGGGCATGCGGACACGATGATTGCCGGCGGGATGGAGAGCATGACGAACGCTCCTTACCTGCTGCCCAAAATGCGCGACGGCGCGCGGTTGGGTCATGCGCAAGCGATGGACCATATGTTCCTGGACGGGCTCGAGGATGCCTATGACAAAGGCCGCCTGATGGGCACTTTCGCCGAGGACTGCGCCGAGGCATTCCAGTTCACGCGCGAAGCGCAAGACGAATACGCGCTTCGTTCATTGTCGAACGCGTTGGCCGCTCAGGAAAACGGTGCTTTCGCGGATGAAATCACTCCGGTGTCGGTCCGCACCCGTAAAGGCGAGGTGACGCAGAGTGCTGATGAACAGCCCCTTTCGGCGCGGCCCGAGAAGATTCCGACACTCAAACCCGCATTCCGTAAGGACGGGACAGTGACGGCGGCAAATTCGTCTTCGATCTCGGATGGTGCTGCGGCGCTGGTACTGGCGTCCGACGACGCAGCCGAGGCGCAGGGGCTAACCGTTCGTGCCCGAATTGTCGGTCACGCAAGTCACGCACAGGCACCGGGGCTTTTCACCACCGCGCCTGTACCGGCTGCGCAGAAACTGTTGACCAAGATTGGTTGGTCCAAAGACGATGTCGATCTTTGGGAAGTCAACGAAGCCTTTGCCGTTGTGCCAATGGCCTTCATGCACGAGATGGGCTTGCCCCGCGATATCGTCAACGTGAATGGCGGTGCCTGCGCCCTTGGTCACCCAATCGGTGCATCAGGCACTCGCATCATGGTCACATTGCTGAACGCGTTGGAAAAGCGAAACCTCAAGCGCGGAGTGGCAGCCATCTGTATCGGCGGCGGAGAGGGAACGGCCATTGCCATCGAACGCGTTTGACGCTTGGACGATTTCCAAATACTCCGGCGCAGACGTTTTCCAAGGGTGTGACCATGATCGCCGACTATGAAACACTTGCCAAAACCATCGCGGCGTTGACCGAGGGCGAAACCGACGACGTGGCTTTGATGGCTACGATCGCCTGCGAGGTGCATCACGCCGATGACCGTTTCGACTGGACGGGATTTTACCGCGTGACCGAGCCGGGTGTGCTGAAGATCGGCCCCTATCAAGGCGGGCACGGTTGCCTTGTTATCCCCTTCGACCGGGGTGTTTGCGGGGCTGCAGCGCGTACGGGTGAAGTTCAGCTGGTCCCGGACGTGGACGCGTTTCCCGGGCATATCGCCTGTGCGTCGTCGACCCGGTCCGAGCTGGTACTGCCGGTGCACAATGCTGTCGGTGAGGTCATTGCCGTGTTCGACATCGACAGCGATCAGCCTGACGCGTTCAATGATCAGGACGCCGACAAACTGGCTGAAATCCTGTCTGACGTATTCGCCAAATAGCATAGGCCGGGGGTGTTCCCCGGCCTTTTCGTTTCAAGCTGCCGTTGGTCAGGCACTGAGGATCTTGGCTTTTTGCGCCTCAAACTCCTCATCCGTCAGCACGCCTTTGTCCTTAAGCGTTGAAAGGCGTTCCAACTCATCCGCCGTGGACACAGTTGCAACTGAGCGAATGTAGTCCTTTTGCGCCTGTTCCATTTGGTTCATGGCTTCGACGTTATGCTGGTGCATCCGTTCGCCACGGATCAGCACATAGGCCAGAACGCCCAGCCACGGGATCAAGATCACAAACGCGATCCACAGTGCCTTGGCACCGCCGCTCAGGTCCTTTGAGCGAAAGACATCGGCCACGACCGAAACCATCACCCAGAACCAGGCTACCATCAGGAACAGCCAGAAGATTGACCAGATTATGTCGAAGAAACCGATACCGTTGTCCATCTCTCATCCAACCCTTTGCTAACAAGTAAGTTTTTTGTCCGGATAACGTGGTATTGTAACAGACAGCTTTCGGATTGGTTAGTCTGATATGCATGGTCACGAATTTGTCTTAGAAGACGTCGGCAAATTTTTGAGTCGACAGTGAGTAGATCAGAACGGCCTGAGCGCCGAGTATTCCAAAAAGATAGTATGAAAACAGCTTCTTGCGTGTTTTGTGTCGGAAAATCCAACGCCCTACCAAGGCACCAGGTCCGCCGCCCAACGCAGCCAGCCACAAGAGTTTTCGTTCAGGTATACGCCTTTTCCGTTTGCCAGCCCTCAGCTTGTCCCAGCCAAAAGCCAACAGAGTCAGGCCATTTATGACCCACAGATAAATCACCGCAATCCACATGATGGACGGATAGCGAAACAAAGCTGCGTGCCCAAGTGAAAAAATCCTTGGAATTTTCACAGAATCAATGCACCGTGAAAAACGAGGATAAAATTTCACAGACACCCGGAGCGTTCAGTGAACAGTCAGGCCCCACAAAGCGCCACGCTCGGCGCAGACATTCGCGCGTTGCGCAAGGCGCGCGGACTGACGCTGAGCGAGATTGCTGCCCGACTGGGTCGCTCTGTCGGGTGGCTCAGCCAGGTCGAGCGCGACATGTCGGACCCCTCGATTTCCGATCTGCGCCAAATAGCGAAATGTCTGGGAGTGCCGATGTCGATGCTGTTCGCGCACTCGGCGGCCCCAGCTGAAGAACAAGGCTATGTCGTGCGCGCCGGTACGCGCCGCCCGATGGGATCGGGAGAAGAAGGTCTTATCGAAGAGCTGCTTTCGCCGGATCTGACCGACGATTTCGAGATGGTGCATTCGACATTCAAACCGCACTCGAAAATGCAGACACCGGCTAATCGACCCACGCAGGAGGTTGGCTATATGGTGTCTGGTCGGTTGGATCTGACGATTGGAGATCGTGAGTTTATTGTCGGTCCTGGCGACAGTTTTCGGATCAAGCATCAACCCTATCAGTGGTCGAACCCCTATGATGAACCCGCCGTGGCCATCTGGGTTATCGCCCCGCCGGTGTACTGATGAGTTTCGAGGCTTGGACCATTTTCGCGCTGTTCTGGGTGGTGTTTGTCACCACTCCGGGGCCGAATGCGGTCAACTGTATCTCAAATGGGATGAGCCTGCCGTTTCCCAAGGCGATGCTGGGGGTTTTGGCGATCCTGACGCAGGCCAGTGCGTTTCTGATCCTGTCTGCGCTGGGCGTGACGGCTCTGATCGCGGCCTCGCCGACTGGGTTTTTCATAGCTAAACTGGTGGGGGCAGGCTTCCTGATTTGGCTGGGTGTTCGCGGCTGGATGAACGCCACGCGACCGGCCCCGGCGACAGAACGTCCCGCGCGTCATGTCTATTTGCACGCGCTGGCCGTTGCCACGATCAATCCCAAAAGTGTCGCCGGTTACCTCGCCGCCTTTTCGCAGTTCGTGCAGCCGGACGTGCCGATCTGGCAGCAGATGGCGGTGATCATGCCGACGGCGCTGATCATCACAACGCTCAGCTACACCGGGTTCACCCTGTTGGGTGCGCTGATGGGCAAAGCCGCGCTGGGTGCTGTGTTCAACGTTTGGGTGCGCCGGGTTATGGCCGCCTGTTTTATCCTCTATGGCGTGTTGCTGGGCACCAGCTCTGCGCCTTCGGCAAAGGGGTAGTCTGATGCACAAAGCTTCATGCCTATGCGGCGCGGTCGCGTTCGCGATTGACGGAGAGCTGTCGCCGCCTTCGGTGTGCCATTGCGGGCAATGCCGCAAGCAATCGGGGCATGTCTGGGCCTCGACATGGACGCATCAGGACAACCTGAGTTTTACCGCCAGCGACACACTGGCCTGGTTCCGTGCTTCGGACACGGCCCGCCGCGGCTTCTGCCGAACCTGCGGGTCCTTCCTTTTCTGGCAGCACAAGGACGAAGACACGATTTCGATTTCCATGGGGGCGTTCGACACGCCTACCGGACTATACCTCGCCCGGCACATCTTCGTGGCCGACAAGGGCGATTACTATGACATCACGGACGATCTGCCCCAAAGGGCACAGTAACAGGGATCAAAACCAATGAGTGATTTTCCGACAAAAGCCCGCGTGGTTATCATCGGTGGCGGTGTGGTTGGCGCCTCATCGCTGTATCATCTGGCCAAGAAGGGCTGGACCGACTGCGTTCTGCTGGAAAAGAACGAACTGACCGCCGGGTCGACTTGGCACGCGGCGGGCAACGTGCCGACCTTCTCGACCTCATGGGCGATCATGAACATGCAGCGGTATTCGACCGAGCTGTATGCGCGTTTGGGCGAAGAGGTCGACTATCCTATGAACTACCATGTCTCGGGCTCGATCCGTCTGGCGCATAGCAAAGAACGGATGCAGGAGTTTGAGCGCGCCCTGTCGATGGGTCGTTATCAGGGCATTCCTATGGAAATGTGGACCCCTGAGCAGGCCAAAGAGCGGTATCCGTTCCTTGAAATCCATGACCTTGAGGGCGTGCTGTACGACCCGACCGATGGTGACATTGATCCGGCGCAGCTGACGCAGGCACTGGCCAAGGGTGCACGTGATATGGGTCAGAAAATCATCCGCTTTTGCCCGGCCACCGGCGTGACCCAGCATGACGACGGCACATGGACCGTGCACACGGATAAGGGCGATATCGCCTGTGACTATGTGGTCAACGCCGCCGGTTATTATGCGCAGCGTGTGGGCGAGATGTTCAAGCCCTTTGGCGGTCGCACCGTGCCTGCGATGGTCATGAGCCACCAGTACCTGCTGACCGACGAGGTGCCCGAGGTCGAGGCTTGGTCGAAAGAAAACGGCGGCAAGCTGCCCCTGCTGCGCGATGTGGACGTGTCCTACTACCTGCGGCAGGAAAAGAACGGCTTTAACCTTGGTCCCTATGAACCGAACTGCAAGGGCCATTGGATGACCGAGGACGATCCAATGCCCGAGGATTTCAGCTTTCAACTTTGGAACGATGATCTGGACCGGATCGAGGATATCGTCACCGACGCGATGGAACGCGTTCCGTTGATGGCAACCTCGGGCGTTGGTCGCGTCATCAATGGACCGATCCCCTATGCGCCGGACGGGCTGCCTCTGATTGGCCCAATGCCGGGCGTCAAAAACGCGTTTGAGGCACACAGCTTTACCTTCGGCATCGCTCAGGGCGGTGGTGCAGGCAAAGTGCTGGCCGAATGGATCGTCGATGGTCACACCGAATGGGACATGTGGGCTGTCGATCCGCGCCGTTACACAGACTACACAGATCAGGACTACTGCAACCAAAAGGGCATGGAGGTCTATGGCAACGAATATGCCATGCACTTCCCCCATCACGAATGGCCCGCCGCACGCGACAAAAAACTGTCGCCGGTGCATGACAAGGTCAAAGCGCTGGGCGGCGTGATGGGTGTCTATAACGGTTGGGAGCGGGCCAATTGGTTCGCAAAGCCGGGCGATGACACATCGCTTGAGGCGACCCATACCTGGGGTCGGTCCGGCCCGTGGGAGCAGCGGATCCAAGAAGAATGCGAGGCCGTGCGAGACCATTGTGGCGTGCTAGATCTGCCAGGCTTCTCGCGCTTCATGGTCAAGGGAGAGGGCGCCGCTGAGGCGCTGCGCGGCCTCGCAACCGGTGGGTTGCCCAAGGTCGGCCGGATGAACCTCATCTATGTCTCTGACGACCGTGGTCGCATTCTGACCGAGATGTCCTGTATCCGTCTGGGAGAGGATGAGTTCGTCATGATTACTGCCGCTACTGCGCAGTGGCATGACCGTGACATCCTGATGAACGCGATGCCGGCGAGTGTTTCGATCGAGGATGTCACCACGACACGCGACACGCTGATCGTCACCGGCCCGAAATCGCGTGAGATCCTGTCGGGTATGACGGATGCCGATCTGACCTCGGGATGGCTGACGCACCAGTCGGCCACCGTTGCAGGCCAGCCTGCCTATCTGATCCGCGTCTCCTTCGCGGGTGAGCTGGGATGGGAAGTCCACGCTCTGAACGAGCATATGCCTGCGATCTATGACGCGATCATCGATGCCGGTGCCAAACCGTTCGGGATGTATGCTCTGAACTCGCTGCGCATCGAAAAGGGTTACCGTGCCTGGAAGGGCGACCTGTCGACCGACTACTCGCTGCTGGAAGGCGGTCTTGGGCGGTTCGTCAAACTGGACAAGCCGCAGGACTTCCCGGGCAAGGCCGCGATCTTGAATGAGAAACAGCAGGGCGTGAAGAAGTCGTTTGTCACGTTGACCGTGGATGCGGGCGATTGTGACGCGCCGTATATGTCCTGCATTTGGCAAGGTGATCAGATCGTGGGCGAGACCACCTCGGGCGCATGGGGATACCGCGTTGGAAAATCCATCGCGCTGGGCATGATCAAGGCCGAGCTTGCGAACCCAGGCACCGAGCTTGAGGTCGAAATCTACGGCCAAAAGTGCCGCGCTGTGGTAGAGCAGGATCAACCGCTTTGGGATCCCGAGAACGAGCGGTTGCGCGCTTAACTTCTTGCGGAGACCGCCATGAGCAAACGATACGCCAAACTGGGACCCGGTGAGGGTCCCAACTATGACTGGGAAAACGACCATACCTTTGTGAAGGTTTCCGGTCAGGACACGGATGGCGCATACACGCTTATGGAAGACAATCTGAAGGCCAGCTTCGCGCTTGGCCTTCATCGTCATGATACCCACGCCGAGACCTTCTATTTCCTGGAAGGTGAGGTGGATTTCTATGTCGATGGCGATTGGTATCGGTGCACGCCGGGAACAACGATCCATGTCCCGCCCGGAGTACCCCATGCCTCCCGCGTCGCGAACGCAGCGCCTGCCCGAATGCTGATGATCTTTCAGCCTTCGGGGTTTGATGGTTTTCTGGCCGAGCTGGCAAAGATGAATGAGGCTGATTTCGCGGACGAGGCGAAAATGGCCGCATTGAATGCGAAATATGACATTGTCCCGATGGGACCCGTGCCAGCGCATCCAGACGACAAAGGTTAAAGCATGACAATTCCAACCACGATGGCAGGCGTTTACCTTACGCGTCACGGTGGTCCCGAAGCACTTGAATGGCGCGACGATATTCCCGTGCCGACGCCCGGTTCGGGTCAGGTTCTGGTGCGGGTCGCAGCAGCGGGTGTCAACAACACCGACATAAACACGCGGATCGGATGGTATTATTCGGACGTGACGGGTGCCACGGATGAGGTCGATCAGGACGTTGACGCAGGTGGCTGGGGCGGGGCGCTGACCTTTCCTCGGATTCAGGGCGGGGACCTGTGCGGTATCGTTGAAATGGCTGGCTCAGAGACCGGGTTTAAGGTCGGGCAACGGGTGACCTGCCCGATCAACCTGCCACGTCCGCGCCCCGGTCATCCTACAGCGTTTATCGCCTTGGGGTCCGAAATCGACGGGGCGTTCGCACAATATTGCCTTGTCGAGGCAGACGACCTGTACGATGTTACCGCTTCTCCGCTGTCAGATGTCGAGATCGCTGCAATCCCGTGCGCTTTTGGCACCGCCGAAAACCTTCTGACCCGCGCCGGTGTCACCTCTGGGCAAAAGGTTCTGATCACCGGGGCCTCGGGCGGGGTTGGGCTGGCAGCGGTGCAACTGGCCGCCTTGCGCGGCGCTTCGGTCTGGGGTGCCACCAGCCCGGCCAAGGCGGAAGTGGTCATGTCGCAGGGCGCATCAGGCACCTACGACCGCAATGCGCCACTTCCAAAAGACATGTTCGACGTTGTGATTGACGTCGTGGGCGGCCCGGCGTGGCCTGGCTTGATCCTGGCTCTGAAACCCGGCGGGCACTACGCCGTTTCAGGTGCAATCGCCGGTCCGATCGTCGAGGCCGACCTGCGCGACATTTACCTGCGGGACATCACCATTCACGGCTGTACTCATCAGGCTTTTGACGTCTTTGGCCGCCTTGTCGAGATGATGAATTCGGGACGCATCAAACCTTTGGTTTCCAAGACCTATCCGCTAAGAGACATTGCCAAAGCGCAAGAGGATTTTCAGTCCAAAGCGTTGCCGGGAAAACTCGTACTTATTCCGTAAGGAGATTGGCACATGGCGGACATCACACTTCTGGATGGCTCAATCGGGCAGGAACTGGTCAAACGGAGCGGGGACAGGGCAACCCCGCTGTGGTCAACGCGCGTGATGATGGACTATCCGGATCTGGTTGGAGACGTGCACGCGGACTATTTTCGCCGGGGCGCGACCGTTGCGACGACCAACACCTACGCGGTTCACCGGTCGCGACTGGAACGCGTTGGGTTAGAAGATCAACTGGCCGACTTGATTGGCGTGGCAGTGTCGCAGGCCTGCCAGGCTCGGGACGGTGGCAAAGGGCGCGTTGCTGGGGCGCTGGGACCGTTGCTGGCGTCTTACCGACCCGATTTGAAGCCAGACGTGGAACAAGCCGCAGAAAAGTTCGCGGAAATCGTTCAACTCATGGCCAATGACGTCGATCTGTTTCTGATCGAAACAGTCTCTTCCGTGCAGGAAGCCGAAGGTGCCCTGCGCGGTACAGAGAAGGCAGGGAAGCCTGTCTGGCTTGCGCTTACGGTGATGGACGACGATGGCACACGTCTGCGATCTGGCGAGCCGCTCTCGGATGTCGCGCCACTGGTGGAGCGGTACAATCCTGACGCCGTATTGATCAACTGCTCGCGACCCGAGGCTATTCCGGCGGCCTTGGACATTCTGGCTACGATGGGGCGGCCCTTCGGGGCCTATGCCAACGGGTTCACTGAGATATCCGAGGGGTTTTTGAAAGACGCGCCAACCGTTGACGCGTTGGAGCAGCGACAAGATCTGGGACCCAGAGTGTACGCCGATCACGCCATGGCCTGGATTGCCCAAGGCGCCACGATCGTCGGCGGGTGCTGCGAAGTCGGCCCCGACCACATCGAGGCCCTCGCCAACAGCCTGCGCGCCGCCGGGCACCGGATCGTCTGAGAGGAACGCGATGCCCGCAACGCCAAAACCTTCAACCGTCAACCGCCAGCACCACTTCGATATCGTGGTTGCGCCCGGCTACGTGCTGTTGGAGCTGGCGTCATTGGTCGAAGTGCTGCGTCTGGCGAACCGCGTTTGCCCGAACCCGCCTTTCACCTTTACCTACCGCTCGCTGAGGGGGGGACCGATCGCCAGCAGCAGCGACGCGACGGTGCAGACCGAGCGCGTCCCAGCGCAGCCCAACGCAGACTACCTGTTTGTCATTGGCAACTCTGATCCTGACCACCCGGACCTGTCGCTTGGGCGGATCGTGTCGGATTACACCTTCCGCGGCGCACAAGTCTTTCTGTTGGCCGAAGCTGCGAGTCGTTACATCGACGAACACGGCACCGAGGACATGTCGACCCATTGGGAAAACGCGTCTTTCCTGCGCGAGCGCCGAGCGCGATTCGAGGCCAAGCTGTCCATTGCAACAGAACAAGGCGCCGTTGTGACTTGCGCCGGAATGGAGGCCACAACCGATGTGGCCTTGGCCGTGATCGGGCGTCACATATCCGGGCCGACTCGAATGACGGTAGCTGATATCATGTTGCACGAAAACATTCGTGATTTCTCATCTCTGCAGCCGTTCTCTGGTTCAAAGACCACCGCGACCGGCGATGCCAAGCTGGATCAGTGTATCAAACTGATGCAGGCCAATATCGAAGATCCGCTGCCTATTAACGAAATCGTCCAGGCGCTGAACCTGTCGAACCGGTCGCTGGAGCGCAAATTCAAAACCTATTTCGGAACAACGCCCAACGGGTTTTATCGTGAGATGCGGTTGGCCAAGGCGAACAACCTTCTGCTGAACACCACGATGACCGTGCGGGATATCGGTCTTGCCTGCGGTTTCCCCAATGGGTTCTCGTCAGTCTACAAAAGCTTTTTCGGCGTGACGCCCTTTGTTCTGAGGCGCGAAAAACGACAAGTCAAACAGCGGTGATTTTCGCAAAAGAGCTGACGTTTTTCATGCATTCTGCGTCGCTCTTTCATGGCATTTTGGGTGGAAACTCATAAAGCGGAGTCATTCACAATGGCTGATCTTCCAAACAAGGCCCGCGTGGTCATCATCGGTGGCGGCGTCATCGGATGTTCGGTGGCGTATCACCTGACCAAGAAGGGCTGGAAAGACGTAGTGCTGCTGGAGCGCAAGCAGCTGACCAGCGGCACGACCTGGCATGCGGCCGGTCTGATCGCGCAGCTGCGCGCGACAGCGAACATGACCAAGCTGGCGAAGTACAGTCAGGAACTTTACGGCTCGCTTGAAGAGGAGACCGGCGTAGCCACAGGGTTCAAGCGCTGCGGATCGATCACTGTTGCCCTCTCCGAAGAGCGTAAAGAAGAGATCTATCGTCAGGCTGCCATGGCGCGCGCCTTTGGTGTTGAGGTCGAAGAGATCTCGAACGAGCGTGTGCAGGAGCTGTATCCCCATATCAACCTCGAAGGCGTCAAAGGCGCGGTGTACCTGCCCTTGGACGGTCAGGGTGATCCGGCCAACATCGCACTAGCGCTGGCCAAGGGCGCGCGTCAGCGCGGCGGTATCGTCAAGGAACGCGTGAAAGTCACCGACATCGTCAAGCAAGGCCGCAAGGTGACCGGCGTTGACTGGGTTGCCGACGACGGCAGCGCATCGGGTCATATCGAATGCGATATGGTGGTGAACTGCGCGGGTATGTGGGGCCACGAAGTGGGCCGCATGGCGGGAACAAACGTTCCGCTGCATGCGTGCGAACATTTCTATATCGTGACCGAGAATATCGACGGCTTGACCCAACTGCCGGTTCTGCGCGTGCCGGATGAGTATGCGTATTATAAGGAAGACGCAGGCAAAATCCTGTTGGGCGCATTTGAACCGGAATCAAAGCCATGGGCGATGGATGGCATTCCGGACTCGTTTGAATTCGATCAGTTGCAGGAAGACTTCGACCATTTTGAGCCAATCCTGGAAAAGGCCGTCGACCGTATGCCGATGTTGGCCGAAGCTGGGATTCATACCTTCTTCAATGGACCCGAGTCGTTTACCCCAGACGACGCCTATCACCTGGGTCTCGCGCCGGAGATGGACAATGTATGGGTTGCAGCGGGCTTCAACTCGATCGGTATCCAATCCGCCGGTGGCGCGGGAATGGCGCTGGCCGAGTGGATGGACAGCGGTGAGAAACCGTTCGATCTGGGTGATGTCGACATCAGCCGGATGCAGCCGTTTCAGGGAAACAAGAAGTACCTGTTCGAACGCTCGAAGGAAACGCTGGGCCTGCTCTATGCAGACCACTTCCCTTATCGCCAAAAAGCCACCGCGCGTGGCGTGCGCCGCACCCCGTTCCATCACCACCTGCTGGAGCAGGGCGCAGTCATGGGCGAGTTAGCAGGTTGGGAACGCGCCAACTGGTTCGCGAATGAAGGGCAAGAACGGGAATACCAGTACAGCTGGAAGCGCCAGAACTGGTTCGAGAATTCGGCCGCTGAACATAAAGCTGTGCGCGAGAACGTGGGCATGTACGACATGTCCTCGTTCGGCAAAATCCGCGTCGACGGTCCCGACGCCGAAGCGTTCATGAACTATGTCGGCGGCGGCGATTACTCGGTGGCCAATGGCAAGATCGTCTATACCCAGTTCCTCAACCGCGCAGGCGGGATCGAGGCGGACGTGACCGTCACGCGCCTGACCGAGACCTCTTATCTGGTGGTGACTCCGGCGGCGACCCGTTTGGCCGACCAGACGTGGATGCAGCGCCATGCGGGCAATTTCAACGTTGTCATCACCGATGTCACGGCGGGCGAAGGCGTTCTGGCGATCATGGGCCCGAATGCGCGTACTCTGTTGGAAAAAGTCTCGCCCAACGATTTCACCAACGCGACCAACCCGTTTGGCACCGCGCAGGAAATCGAGATCGGTATGGGCCTGGCCCGTGCCCACCGCGTGACCTATGTCGGTGAGCTTGGGTGGGAAATCTATGTCTCATCCGATATGGCCGGCCACGTGTTCGAAACCCTGCACGAAGCAGGGCAGGACATGGGGCTAAAGCTGTGCGGCATGCATATGATGGACAGTGCCCGGATCGAAAAGGGTTTCCGTCACTTCGGCCACGACATCACTTGCGAAGACCACGTTGTGGATGCCGGCCTTGGCTTTGCCGTCAAGGTCGACAAGGGCAGCGACTTCATTGGTCGCGAGGCGGTGATCGCACGCAAGGAAAGCGGGCCTCACAATCGCCTCGTCCAGTTCAAACTGACCGACCCGGAACCGCTGCTGTTCCATAACGAACCGATCATTCGGGACGGTGAGTATGTGGGCTATTTGTCCTCGGGCAACTATGGCCACACGCTGGGCGGCGCGATTGGTCTGGGCTATGTGCCCTGCGAAGGTGAAAAGGCGGCAGACGTGCTGGCCTCGACGTACGAGATCGACGTCTGCGGCGTCAAAGTCAAGGCCGAAGCGTCGCTTAAGCCGATGTACGATCCGAAATCGGAACGCGTTAAAGTGTAACGCTGAAAGTTGGGAAACGGGGCGCTTCGGCGCCCCTTTTTGTTGAACCCATCAATTTTGTTGATGTGAGAGTTCACTGTTTTCGCAGTTTTCAAACCCGCCTGACCTGCCGTAAAGACAAACGGTATCAGCCGGAGGCCAAAGATGGCGGAAGTCGCGACACCCCCACAGAACGAGGACACGCCCAAGGGTCTTGCCCTTGCAGTGACGGCCTACACGTTGTGGGGTTTTCTGCCGCTTTACATGAAAGCGTTGGCCCATATCGGCCCTGTCGAAATCGTGGCGCATCGGATTGTCTGGTCGGTGCCTGTGGCGGGATTGTTGCTGATAGCGCTGGGTCGAACCAAAGACCTAAAGGCCGCTTTGCAGAACCCGAAGATGCTGGGCATGGCGTGTTTGACGGCCGCTTTGATCTCGGTGAATTGGGCCATTTATGTCTGGGCCATCGCCAGTGGAAATGCCTTGGACGCTGCGCTGGGCTACTACATCAACCCGCTGTTTAGCATTGCCTTGGGAGCGATCCTGCTGCGCGAGCCGTTGACCCGGACGCAATTGGTGGCGGTCGGATTGGCCGCTTTGGGCGTGCTGGTATTGGTGGTCGAGGCGGGTCGGTTGCCTTGGGCGGCGCTGGGGCTGACAGTCAGTTGGGGGTTTTATGCGTTCTTCAAACGATCACTGCCAATCGGTCCAAATCAGGGCTTTTTGCTAGAGGTACTGATCCTGTTGATCCCGGCTTTGGTCTATATCACCTGGTTGGGCGCGGAGGGCACCGGCCATTTTGGCATGGCGGCTCAGGATACCGCGCTGCTGGCGTGCGCAGGCATCGTTACCGCGGTTCCGCTGCTGGTTTATGCCAACGGGGCCAAACTGGTTCGGCTGTCCACCATGGGAATTCTGCAATACATCGCGCCGACGATGATCTTTGTCACCGCGATCACCTTGTTCGGAGAGCACATCGACCGGGGCCGTATGATCGCCTTCCCGCTGATCTGGGCCGCGCTGATTGTCTATACGATCCCGATGGTCCGTCAGATGAAGCGTCAGGCCTGACGGATCAGATCAGCCGCTGCGTCCGCCCACAAGCGATACGCTTTCGGGCTGGGGTGATACCCGTCAGGGGCGGCAAGGGCTGGATCATCCGGGAAGGTCACCGACAGGTGGCGCGCCTGAGGAAACGTTGCGGCGACCTGTTTCAGTCCCTGATCCAGTCGCGCGGCCTGACGCCCCAGAACCCAAGCCAAAGGCTGCGGCAGCGCCGGAAATCGATCCATTTGCGGTACAGCCGTAACAACGACGCGGCGTACGCCAAGAGCGTTCGTCAGATGATCCAGCAAACGGGTCTGCAGCGCGGTGAACTTCTGTTGCGTGACAGCACGGGTGACATCATTCACGCCCAAGGCTGTCACGGCTGCATCAAAGCGGCCTTCAAGGCGCTCCAGTTGTTCAAGCGTATCTTGCGTCGTGTGGCCGGTTGTGGCCTCCAGCCGCCACTCGACACTGTAATGTCGGGCCAGCCGAGCGACCAGAAACCCCGAAAGCGCCTGCTGCTGTCGACCCGCCCCGACACCTGCCGCCGAACTGTCACCCGCAATCAACAGCCGTAGCCGGGGCCCACGCCCCTCTCGCCCTGCGCGCGGGCCCAGGGGTTCAGGCAACTGTTGGGCTTTGCGGCGCACAGATACCACCTGTGCCGCCAAAACAGGCAGCAGAGGGACGCGCAAGATCTGATCGGCGGCGATAGGAGCGGGCATGGTCAGCTGAGCGCGTTTTTGTATTCCAGGAAACGCGGGTCTTTCATTACCCGGGCCATCATTGCTTCGCGCAGTGCGCCAATGGTTTTGTAAGGCCGCATGACCACTTCGAACGTTTCGATCAAGCCATCGTCGTTGAGGGTGATCAGATCGACACCAACCGCGTCCAGGTCGCCAACCTTGCACTGAAACTCCAACGCCCAGTCGTTGCCATCGCCCATGATCCGGCGATAGCGAAAGTCAGAAAACACCTGGCCAACATGCCCCAGCACAGCGGCAACCGGTTCGCGCCCGGTCCAGGTGCTGTAATAGGTGGGCGGGGAAAACCGCACATCCTCGGCCAGCAATTCGTGGATCAGGCTTTCATCGCCTTTGGCAACAACTTCTTGCATGCGCGCGATTGTGGGGTGCATGGTCTCTCCTCCGCTTTGGCCCGAGAGTTGCTGAACCGATCCGTTCAGGCAAGCCCGACGTTGCGGGAAGTCGCGCCCTGCGTTAGGCAGACGCGCATGAGCGAGACCTATGATCCCCCGAAAACGCCGTTGGACGTGCTGCACGAGGATACGCAACTGATCGTGGTGAACAAGCCTTCGGGGTTGTTGTCCGTACCAGGACGCGGCGAGCACATGGCCGATTGTCTGCTGACCCGCGTGCAGGCAGCGTTTCCGCAGGCGCTGCTCGTGCACCGGTTGGATCGGGATACCTCAGGTGTCATGGTTTTTGCGCAGACACCGCACGCTCAGCGTCATTTGAGCATGCAGTTCGAGAAACGTCAGACCCGTAAGACCTATGTTGCGCGCGTCTGGGGTCGTATCGAAGCAAAGACCGGAACCGTCGATCTGCCGCTGATCGTGGATTGGCCCAACCGACCGCGTCAGATGGTCTGTCATGAGACGGGCAAGCCTGCCGTGACGGACTGGCGGGTTGTCAAATACGAAGGTGAGACGACGCGCGTCCGGCTGTTTCCGAAAACCGGGCGGTCCCATCAGCTGCGCGTTCATATGCAGGCGCTGGGCCATCCCATTCTTGGGGACCCGTTCTATGCTGAAGGGTCAGCGCGGGATTTCCCGCGGCTGATGCTGCATTCGGAAGAGTTGCGCCTGAAAAGTCCCGAGGGCGGAGTTTCAATGAAATTCCGCGCCCCGGCTGACTTCTGATCTCAGGCGGTGTTGGTCCACAGCATCTTGAGATTGCCCAACGAAAACCGTCTCGTTCGTTTACGCGGCGCGCAGGGCTGACGCGCAGTCATGATCTCTTGTTCGATTTCGAAGGCACGCAAGGTGTGATCCTGCGCCCAGCGATCCAGCTTGAGTGTCATCATCACGTGATTGTCGCGGCTTGGCATGATCGGCCTCCTTTGGTTGGTTCACCAAAGATCACCGATCACTCCTGACATCACCCTGTCAGGGGGCTGTGCTAGAGTGTCAGCAGACTGTCCGGAGAACCCCATGCGCCGCTCGACCCGCCTTTTTGAAATTATCCAGATTTTGCGCGCAGCTCAGGCGCCTGTGACAGCCGAAGCGCTGGCTGAAAAGCTTGAGGTGTCGGTGCGCACGGTCTACCGCGACATCGCCGCATTGCAGGCACAGCGTACCCCGATCGAAGGTGAGGCCGGCGTGGGATACCTGATGCGGCGCGGTTATGACCTGCCGCCTTTGAACTTCGATGCCGAAGAGGTCGAGGCGCTGTGGGTCGGGCTATCGATGCTGGCGCGCACCGGTGACAGCACCTTGCAACAGGCCGCAGACCGAGTGTGTCGCAAGATTGATGCGCTGCGCGCCCCTGCCGATTGGCTGCAGGTCGCCCCTTGGGGGGCGCCGATGGATGACCCCGCCAAGGGCTGCGTGCCCGTGGTGAATTACCGCGAGGCGATCCGCGCCGAGCGCAAAATTCGCCTGACTTATGTCAACGCCGAAGGCGAGCGGACCGAGCGGATCGTTCGGCCTGTCGCGCTGATCTATCACATCGAATGCACCATGCTGGCTGCTTGGTGCGAATTGCGGGGCGGCTTCCGCCATTTTCGAACTGATCGGATATGGGCCTGCGAAATGACAGAGGAACACTTCTGCGGTCAGGGCGCGCCGTTGCGAGCAATCTGGCAAGACCAGACCGAGTGGGACGCCGCGGAACGGCGGCAAATTGCCGACTTCACCTGATTGTTGCTTGAGCCTAAGCCGAGGGGGCGCGATATACTGCCCCAAACAAAGCGGGTCCGATGAACGGGCCCAGAGCAGAAGGTGATTTCATGACGATTTCCAAGAGTGTTGTTGCCGCCGGGCTGTGCTCGGCCATGTTTTTGGGGGCATGTACCGATCCCGGTACGTTGAACCTGCCCTCGGATCCAAATCAGAATGCCAAGCAAGGCGCAATTCTGGGCGGCCTGATCGGTGCAGGCGTCGGTGCCATCGCCAACGGTTCAGACCCGCTGCTGGGCGCGGTGGCCGGGGGCGCGATTGGCGCAGCAGGTGGTGGCCTGATCGGTAACCAGCTGGACAAACAAGCAGCCGAACTGCGCCAGCAACTGGCCAACCAGGGGATCATCGTTACCAACGCCGGTGATCGTCTGATCGTGACTGTGCCGAATGATATCACCTTTGACACCGATAGCGCCACCGTACGCCCGGCGCTTCGGGCGGATCTGGTGCGGGTGGGACAGAATCTGGTGAACTACCCCAACTCGAACGTTCAGGTTGTCGGCAATACCGACAGTGACGGTGATGCGGCCTACAATCAGGGCCTTTCAGAACGTCGCGCGCGCGCCGTGGCGGACATTCTGCAGGCGAATGGCGTCAGCGGCGCTCGTATTTCGACGGTCGGGCAGGGTGAAAGCCGCCCCATTGCCTCGAACCTGACGCCGGAAGGCAAAGCTCAGAACCGCCGCGTCGATATCGAGATAATCCCCAACGGGAACACGTAATGCTTGGGGCACCTTCGGGTGCCCTTTTTCGCACATTGACTGCGCGTCATCCGGGCTTTGGTCCGCGCCAGACTTGAGCTAGCTATTGGCCAAACACCACAGCGGAGTTTCCCAATGTCTGAACCCATCCTGCTGAGCCTGTCCGGCTCGTTGCGCCAAAGTGCCACCAACCGCAAGCTGCTGCGTGAAGCGGCCCGGTTGTTCGAACCCGGTACGCATATCGAGGCTGACCTGAACCTGCCTTTGTATGATGGTGACCTTGAGGATGGCGAGGGCATTCCCGAAGCCGTGCAAACCCTGTCCGATCAGATCGCGCAGGCGCATGCAGTGATCATTTCGACCCCGGAATACAACAAGGGCCCGTCTGGCGTTCTGAAAAACGCGCTGGACTGGGTCAGCCGCACCGATGGCCGCCCCTGGGCCGACAAGCCTGTGGCCGTGATGTCGGCTGCTGCGGGTCGCGCAGGTGGTGAGCGGGCACAGATGATCTTGCGCAGCTATATGGTGCCGTTTCAACCTCGCATCCTGCAGGGGCCTGAAATCCATCTGGCCAGCAGTTCGGATGAATTTGTCGAGGATGGCAAACTGCGCAGCGAACGCTATGAGAATTCGTTGCGGACACTGATGCAGAAACTACGGGCCGAGGCCGGGTTCTGATCGCGTAACACCGCTTGCCGGGTCGTATCGGTCTGCCTAATCTGCGGCCATGACGCAGGACACACAGACCGATGTGATGGACCCGGCCCGCACCGCCGCGCTGCAGGTGGCGCTGGGGTTTGAGGAACGGATCGGGGCAGGCGACCGGCTGCCGCCCTTTTTCCACCAGTTGTATTTCTGGTCGCCCCAGCCACCCTCAGGTTTGGGGCGGGATGGACATCCGAAAGTCGGGGGCGGTCTGATCCCTGACATGGGCCTGCCGCGCCGGATGTGGGCCGGAGGACGTCTGCAGTTTCACAAGCCCCTCATCGCGGGTTCGATGGCGCAGCGCCGCTCTGTTCAGGAAAGTGCGACTTCAAAAACCGGACGAACAGGTCCGCTGGGCTTTGTCACCTTGCGGCATGACGTTTTACAGGACGGCCATCTTTGCCTGACCGAATGGCAAGATCTGGTCTATCGGCAAGACCCTTCAAAGACGGACATCAAACCGAAAGCCCCCGTGTCACGTACGGATGAAACCGATCAGCGAGAGGTCGCTTTCGATTCCACGCTTCTGTTCCGCTACTCAGCGCTGACCTTCAACGGGCATCGTATCCACTATGATCTGGACTATGCCCGCGACGTCGAAGGCTATGACGGCCTGGTGGTCCATGGCCCGCTGCTGGCCCAGCTTCTAATGCTGTTCGCCGAAGACCTGATGGGGCCGCTGGCAGAGTTTTCATTCCGGGCGTCATCGCCGCTGATGCATTTTGAAACGGCCACCTTGTGTCGAAACGGTCAGGCGATGTGGGTGCGCGGACCCGATGGCCGGCAATGCATGACTGCTGAGGCACTGCCGCAGTCAGAGTGACGCCTCGGGCCGAAAATCGTCCGGGATCGTGTCGCGGTTGTCCAGAACCAGATCGGCCATGACCTCGGCGACTTTCGGGGCCATGCCAAAGCCGATCTTGAAACCTCCGTTGGCGATGAACTGTCCTTGATGCAAGGGATGCGCGCCCAACATCGGCGCGCGACTTTTGCTGCGGGGGCGCACGCCTGCCCATCTTTCGATGACCTCTGCGCCGTGAAGAACCGGCACCGCGCGCATGGCGCGGTCCAACACATCGTCCAACGCTGCGTCCGTGCTGGTCGGATCGTCATAGTCCCGTTCCGAGGTCGAGCCGATCGCCAGTGTGCCATCCGCATGTGGAATGAAGTGGATCGCGTCCGCAAACAGCTGCGGCACCTCGCCAGCGTCAAACCGCAGCAGTGCGGCCTGTCCTTTGACACCATTGCCGACAGTTTTGCCCAACGCGCCGTTCAGTTCCTGCAATCCGGCCAATCCGGTCGCATGAACAACCTGCCCCTGGTCAGGCGCTTCGGTCATGACCTTGACGCCCATAACGGCCAGCGCTGCGACCAATGCGGCGCAGGCGCGGCGGGGATGCATGCGAGCGCTTAGCGTGTCGTGGATGACGAAACCTGTGGGGCTGGGCGGGCACCAAGCGCCGACCTCAGCGGTTTTTACAACCCGCCATTCTGCGCGACCCTGCCACAGCTCTGCCGCTGTGCCTGCGCGGGCATGGGCCAGCACCAGCGTGCGCTCGTCGGCGATAGGCTGCAAACGGCCCAGCCTAGCATAACCGGGTGAGACGCCGCCTGTCGCCTCGACCTGTTTCCAGAACGGCTCGGCCATGATCAGGCTGTCGAACTGAAAGGCCTTCTTCGCATTCCAGTTCTCGGGCACGTGCGGGGCCAGCGCGCCGACCAGTCCGCCGCTGGACCCCGCGCCGGGGCCAAACGGATCGACGACCTGAACCTTTGCGCCGCGCCGGGCGCAGGTCCATGCGATGGACAGACCAAAGATGCCAGCCCCACGCACCGTCACATCGACCATTGCCATTCCCCTTTTCCTTGTTCAGTGTCGCGCCGCTTAGCTACAGGATTCCCCGATGGCAGACCAGCGTGCCGAACTGACTTGGACCGAGGATCAGATTCCCGTCTCGGATCGTTTTGACGACCCCTACTACTCGTTGCAAAACGGGCTGGAAGAGACGCGGCACGTGTTTCTGGCAGGCAATGACCTACCCGCGCGGTTCGCGCCGGGTTTTCACATCGCCGAACTGGGCTTTGGAACGGGCCTGAACATGCTGACCGTCTGGTCGGAATGGGAAAGCGCGGGCCAGACCACTCCGCTGTCCTTTACCAGTTTCGAAGCATATCCGATGGAGCCTGAGGATATGGCCCGCGCGTTGGCGGCCTTCCCCGAACTTGCGCCATGGTCGGAACGGTTTCTGGCGCAATGGCAGGGCGGAACGTGCGATCTGGGCACGCTGCGGCTGGAGGTTGTCGAAGGCGACGCACGCCAAACCTTGCCCGCATGGGGGGTGGTGGCAGATGCGTGGTTTCTGGACGGGTTCTCTCCGGCAAAAAACCCCGAGCTTTGGGGGGCGGATCTGATGCAGCACGTCGCCGATCACACCGCAGCAGGGGGCACTGCGGCAACATACACAGCAGCAGGTTTCGTGCGACGCGGATTGGAGGAGGCCGGATTTTCCGTCACCCGCACGCCCGGCTACGGCCGCAAACGCCATATGACTAGCGCGGTGAAACCTTGACGCAGCAGAATAACACACGCGCTGGTATCGCGCTGATGATCGGGGCCACCATCGTTTTTGCACTGCAGGACGGTATCTCGCGCCATCTGGCCGGGACGTATAATACCTACATGGTGGTGATGATCCGCTACTGGTTCTTTGCAGCCTTCGTGATTGCCCTAGCCGCCCGCGCGCCCGGAGGGTTGAAGGCGACCACCCGGACCAGCCAGCTCAAGTTGCAAATCTTCCGTGGCTTGCTTTTAGCCGCCGAGATCTGTGTCGCGGTGTTCAGCTTCACAGTTCTTGGCCTGATCGATGCGATGGCCGTGTTCATCTGCTATCCCTTGCTGGTTGCCGCGCTCAGCGGGCCGGTTCTGGGTGAACAGGTCGGGTGGCGGCGGTGGGCTGCGATTGGGGTCGGCTGTATCGGTGTTCTGATCATTCTGCAGCCCGGTATCGGCGTGTTTAACCCATGGGCCATCGTGCCGCTGATCTCGGCCCTGATGTTTGCAGTCTACGGATTGCTGACGCGATATGCGTCGCGTCGTGACAGCACGGCTACCAGCTTTTTCTGGACCGGTGTTAGCGGGGCCGTCGCCATGACGCTGGTCGGCATGTGGTTCTGGGAGCCTATGGCCCAAGCCGACTGGGCATGGATGGCCGTGCTATGCGTCAGCGGTGTTCTGGGGCACTGGCTGCTGATCAAATGCTATGAAATGGCCGAGGCCAGCGCGGTTCAGCCCTTCGCCTATTTCCATCTGGTCTGGAGCGCCATTCTCGGCATCTCGATCTTTGGCGAGACGCTGCGCCCAGAGGTGGTCATAGGCGCAGCACTGGTTGTGGCCGCCGGTCTGTTCACCCTATGGCGCGAACGACGCCAGGGTTGACCCGACCAATTCCTGCGAAAACGGAATGGGCAGAGCAGGCTCGCCCAGACGGGCGCGATAGACCGGCAGACTTTCTGCGACCCGCATCACATAGTTTCGGGTCTCGCTGAACGGAATCGTTTCGATCCAGTCGACCACGTCGATCTGCCCCGCGCGCGGATCGCCATAGCGCTGCATCCACGAGATTGGGCGGCGTGGACCTGCGTTATACCCTGCCGCCATCATCACGACATTGCCGTTGAAATCAGCGGCGAGGCTGGACAGGTAGTTCGCGCCCAGCTTGGCGTTGTACTGCCAGTCCGAAGTCAGCTTGATTGTCTTATGACCACTGAGGATGCCCAGTTCCTTGGCGACCAGTTTTGCTGTGGCAGGCATGACCTGCATCAACCCCCGCGCGCCTGCGCCACTAATAACAACCGGATCAAACTCGCTTTCGCGGCGGGCGATGGCCAAGGTCATCTCTTTGGCCATAGGCAGCCCCATATCGGCGACCGGGTGAACCGGGTAATAGGCCGCAGGCAGAACGGTGCCGTAAGTCGCAGCACGTTTGGCGATCATCACGGCCAGATGCGGCTGTTTAAGTTCGATCACCAAGTCGCCAAGCTGATTGGCCTGAACCGGGTCCAGTTCTTCGACCAGATGCGTCAGGAAACGTTCCGACAGGTTGTCTTCATCTGCTTTCAGCAGCAGCAGTCCGGCCTCCAGCACGCTGGAGTTCGAAAACTCAGCCTGTTTCCAATGTGGTGCACGTCGTGGGTTGGCCAACTCGCTATCAAAAGGCCGCCCGATCTGTTCCGCGGCCAACAGACCGTAGAAAGACGTTTGATAATCCGCGCCCATCGCATAGGCGTCATAGGCCTTATCAGCATCGCCTTGTGCCGCGTAAGCGCGGCCCAGCCAGTATCCACCGCGCCCTTTCGAGATCGGAGATTTCACAGCCTCCGAGAAATTCTGGAAATGTCGGACGGCCGTGGCCGGATCGTTCAACTTGCGCAAGGCCAGAAAGCCGGAAAGCCACTCCAGATCCGCATAGCCATAGCCCATTTCGGGCGTCATGTGATGATTGGCGGCAATCTTGTAGGCGCGGCTGGCGTCGCCATTTCGCATCTCCAACCGGGCCAGTCGTCGCCGTCCTTCGGCCCATTTGTCCGGCTCGCCCAATGCATCAGGACCGGTCGAGCGCGCCAGCATCAGATCGATTGCGCTGTCGTCCAACTCTTTCTTGTCGCGCCAGACGAACCTGTCAAAGGCCAGCCCGGGTGTATCCTCCAGCGACTTCGGTACCGCGGCCACCTTGCCGTCGACACCTGGTTGCCGCTTCTGCAGAGCGATCCGCGCCTCGGCCAGCTTACGCTGATCCGAGCTGACCAAAGGCAGCATCTGTCCCGCGCTGACTAGGTGATTGTCCCATAGCATCCGGTCCAGCCTTGCGGCGTGATGGGGTTTCAGCAGCTTCCCAAAGTTCTCCAGATAGTCTTTCTGCAGACCGGATCCCATCGGCATCGTCCGCCAGGCGGTGACAATATCCGCCTCAGCGTCGCCCTGGCGACCCTTGGCCTTTAGCGCGACCGCATAGTTCAACGCGCCCTCGGCAGTCTGCGGCGGCACATCGGCATAGAATTTCAGAACACGATCCGGGTCGGCCCCGGTGAACACCGGCTCGCTCTTGCGGCGTAGCCAGGCCAAACCCGGCCAGTCGGGGCGGCGGTCCAGAAAGACCAGAACATCACCCGAGCTGCCAAATCCTTCGCGCAGCCAGTGCCAAACGATAATGTCCCGCGTCACCGACCCTCGTGCACCTGAAACGCGTAGGGCTTCGTTCCAGTCACCCTTGCGCATCTCATTCATGCCGGCCCGCAGATCTCCTGCCGCGTCGGCCCGCACCTGTGTGCCCGAAACCAGAATCACGGCCACCAAAACCGCCAGAAAGCGTGTCATCCCTTGCATTCCCCAACCAACCAAGGATACAGCCATTCAGGATAAACCTTGCGCCGTCGGGATCAACTCAAGAAAGCGAAATTCCTGACCTTCCGCGACGCAAAAAATACAAACTGCACCTAAGGAGCGTGTCATGTTCAAAGGCTCTATGCCAGCCCTCGTCACCCCGTTCAAAAACGGCGAGTTGGACTTGGATACGCTCAAACGTTTGGTTGAATGGCAGATTCAGGAAGGCTCGACCGGGCTGGTCCCCGTCGGTACGACCGGTGAGAGCCCAACGCTGAGCCATGAAGAGCATGAGATCGTCGTGGCTGAAGTTGTCAAAGCCGCCGCGGGTCGCGTCCCTGTTATTGCCGGTGCCGGGTCAAACAACACCGTTGAGGCCATTCGCTTTGTCCGATTCGCCGAGCGTGTGGGCGCGGCGGCTGCTCTGGTCGTGACCCCTTACTACAACAAGCCGACCCAGAAGGGTCTGGTGATGCACTTCCGTGCCCTTCATGATTGCGCCGACATCCCGATCATCATCTACAACATCCCCGGACGGTCGGTCATCGACATGACGCCCGAAACCATGGGTGAGCTTGCGAAACTGCCGCGCATCATTGGTGTGAAAGACGCCACCGGTGACCTGGCTCGCGTCAGCCAGCAGCGTGCAAGCTGTGGCGCTGACTTCTGCCAGTTGTCCGGCGAGGACGCGACGGCGCTCGGCTTCAATGCGCATGGTGGGGTTGGCTGTATCTCGGTTACGGCGAACGTCGCGCCCAAACTGTGCGCGGAATTCCAGCAAGCCACGCTGGCTGGAGATTACAGCAAAGCGCTGGAATATCAGGACCGTCTGATGCCGCTGCACGAAGCGATCTTCATCGAGCCGGGCCTCGTTGGTGCCAAATACGCGCTCAGCAAACTAGGCCTGTGCAGCGAAGAGGTTCGTTCGCCCTTGGCCGAATTGGAGAGCAGCACCAAAGCCGCAATCGAGGCGGCGATGGCTCACGCAGGCCTGATTTAAAACCTGATTAGAAATTCAAAAGGGCGGCCCCGATTCCCGGGTGCCGCCCTTTTTCTATGTCGGATCCAGACTTCATCTGGCCAAAAATACCTCGGGGGAGGCGCGGCTTGCCGCGACGGGGGCAGCGCCCCCTATCGTTTCCCGTAATACAGGCCGACCACGTGTTCGGCTTGTGCAAAGAACAGCCAACGCGAGGTGGCGACGCCTGCCAGATGTGAAGCCACCGCCAACAGCGCCAGGAAATGGCTGAACGGCAACAGCAGCAGGACAACCGGCAGAACAAAGGCGAGCGCGAACGAGATGATCCGCAGCTTCTCGGCATGCTTGCGGCCGACCACGTGCACAAATTCGCGCAGCAGATAGTTGGTGCCCGTGTGCGGCGGCTCGAAGGCGCGTACTGTACCGCGATCCCCAAGACCCGTTGCAGTGCCCAGATCGGTGCCCGTTTCCGCTAGTGCCGTGTCGCCCTTCTTCCAGTACAGGATCTGCACCAGTGCAGCGATCAACAAGAGCGGCAACGCGATGCTCGTTTGTCCGGCCAGCAACGCGCCGCCTGCAAGACTGAAGCTGAGGAACATGGCCGGCGTCAGGTTCATGTTCCAGCGCGGAATGGTCTTCAGCTGCGTATAGATCATCGAGGTCGTGAAAACGGTCGCCAGCGAGAACAGCGTGCCGATCCAGCCCAGAAGGCTCCAGCGTTGGCCCAGAAAGACCACGCCGATTGCATAAAGTCCCATGACAATCAACGCGATGACCGCGCACCAGCCTTCGCGGCTAAGCCAGCTTGACCGCCATTGGGTGAAGGCCTTCAAAGCCCGTTCCGGGTGGCCGAGGTGGAAGGTCGAGGCCATAAGCCCACCCACGGCCAGCGCATAGGCGATGGCAAAGAACACGAAGGCCACCCAGCCCGAGACGTCCGGCAGGCCAAGGCCCAGAAAGAACAGAAGGCCAAAGCCTAGCCCAGACAGGGTTGTGAAGATGATAACTGAGGGTGCGGGATGCATCAGAGCTTCTCCAGAGTCTTGTCCAGCCAGCCAAGGAACCCTTTGGGTTCTTCGGCGACCGGCGCCAACAGCGGCGCAAGGATGTCGATATGTTCTTCGACATTGTCCTTGGGCCGGGGCGGCAGGTATTTGTTGACGGGCTTGGTGCCCATCTCGGGCATCAGGTCCATGCCTCCACGCTCGGCCACCAGTTTGCTGACATCGCTGTCTGGGTCGCCCAGATCGCCAAAGTGGCGGGCTCCGGCCGGGCAGGTGCGCACGCAGGATGGGACACGGTCCACTTCGGGCAGGTTCTCGTTGTAGATCCGGTCGACGCAGAGGGTACATTTCTTCATCACCCCTTCGGCCTGATCCAGCTCGCGTGCGCCGTAAGGGCAGGACCACGCGCACAGGCCGCAGCCGATGCAATCGCTTTCGTTCACCAGAACGATGCCATCCTCGACCCGCTTGTAGCTGGCCCCGGTGGGGCAAACGGTGACGCAGGGTGCGTCATCGCAATGCAGGCAGGATTTCGGGAAGTGGATGAGCTGCGCGTGGCCTTCAGCGGGCTGCACCTCATAGGAATGCACCCGGTTCAGGAAGGTGCCTGACGGGTTGGCACCATAGGCGTCCTGATCGGACAGGGGTGCGCCATAGTTTTCGGTGTTCCAGCCTTTGCACGAGATCACGCAGGCATGGCAGCCGACGCAAGTGTCTAGGTCGATGACCAGACCCATCTTGCGTTCAGTAGATTGGGGAAGTTGGGTCATGACTGCCTTGCCTCCGCGTTAGTGGTGAGGGCGGGCTGGGGCTCTGCCCCAGACCCCGAGGTATTTTGGGCCAGATGAAGAGCGGATCGGATCATTTGCCCACCTTCCATGCCAGGTCCTTTGGTCCTTTGCCCACCGGAGATTTGATCGGTGCAAATTCCGGCTGGCTTTCTGAATCCGAAGGGGCCGCGGCCTTTTCGATTTTGACCTTGAGGTCGAACCACGCGGCCTGACCGGTGATCGGGTCAGAGTTGGCCCAACGCAGACCGTCGCCTTTGGGGGGCAGCAGTTCGTGGATCAGGTGGTTCAGCAGGAAACCCTTAGTGGCCTCGGGTGCGTCTTCCTGCAGAGCCCAAGCACCCTTGCGTTTGCCGATCGCATTCCAGGTCCAGACGGTGTTTTCGTTCAGCGCCGCCATTTCCATGACCGGTACTGTGATCTCACCATGCGGAGACGTCACTTTGGCCCAGTCGCCATCCTGCAGCCCATGCTCGCGCATCAGCTTGGTCGGAACGTAGAGCGGGTTGCGACCGTGCAGCTGACGCAGCCACGCGTTCTGGGTGCCCCAGCTGTGATACATCGCCATCGGGCGTTGGGTCAGCGCGTTGACTGTGAAGCCTTCGTTGCCGTGTTGGTCGGTTTCGTACCAGATCGGCATAGGGTCCAGCGTTTCCTTGATCCGCTCGCGCAGGTGCTCGGGCGGCTGACGCTCACCATGGCCCTCGGCGGCCAATTGGAACTTACGCATTGGTTCGGAATAGAGCTGGAACAGGTAGGGCTGTGGGCTGTCATAGATGCCCATTCCTACGGCCCAGTCCTGATAAGCGGTGTTCCACGGTTTGTAGTAGTCCGCACCTTCGGGAATATGCGCCACGTAAAAGCCGCCGTTCTCAATGTAACGGTTCAACTGGTCCGGGTTGACCTCGCCTCGGCCTTCCTTGTCACCGTTTTCACCACGGAAGCCGGCGAGGGGGCCGATGCCGGGCTTACGTTCGTGATTGACGATATAGTCCGCATAATCCACCCATTTGGCGCCGCCATCCTCTTTGGTGAAGCCGGGCAGTTCCAAACGGTTGGCCAGATCGATGAGCACCGATTGGAAGCCGCGCACGTCACGGTCGGGTTCAATCACGGGCCAGCGGATGGCGTCTGCCGCCGCTTCCGCCTCACAGATCGGGCGGTCAAGCAGCGAGATACAGTCGTGGCGTTCCAGATACGTGGTGTCGGGCAGGATCAGATCGGCATAAGCCACCATTTCCGAGCTGTAAGCGTCGGAATAGATGATATGCGGGATCACATAATCGCCGTTCTCATCCTTGTCCGTCAGCATCTCCATGACACCCTTGGTGTTCATGGTCGAGTTCCAGGACATATTCGCCATGTACATGAACAGGGTGTCGATTTTATAGGGGTCGCCCGCATGCGCGTTCGAGATCACCATATGCATCAGCCCGTGGCTGGACATCGGGTTTTCCCAGGTGAATGCCTTGTCGATCCGCGCGGGGCTGCCATCCCCTTTCAGCGCCAGATGCTCGGGGCCCTGAACAAAGCCCAGATGCGGGCCGTCCAATGGTGAATTCGGGGTCACCTTGCAGTGCGGGGTCGGATGTGCCTCGACCGGCTTGGGATAGGGCGGTTTGAAGCGGAAGCCGCCCGGAACCTCGACAGTGCCCAGGATGATCTGCAGAACATGCAGCGCGCGGCACGTTTGGAAACCGTTGGCATGGGCCGAGACACCGCGCATCGAGTGCATGGCGACGGGGCGGCCGATCATCTTGCTGTGCTTTTCACCGCGGAAGTCGGTCCACTCGTGATCCAGTTCGAACGCCTCGTCAAAGGCGACGCGGGCCAGCTCGCCAGCAATGGCGCGGATACGTTTGGCCGGGATCCCGCATTGCTCGGCGACTTTTTCCGGAGCGTATTCGTCGCTGAGATAGCGCTCGGCCATCAAGTGGAAGACCGGGCGGTGGGTTACGCCATCTTTTTCGTAGGTGGCAGCCAGGTCGGGGCGGACGCCCGGCTTGTCGAATGCCGTCAGTTCACCGGTGTTGCGGTCAATGACCAGAGGTTTTCCATCCGCGTCGCGCAGGAACAGGCCCTTGGTCGGGCCCTCGGACGCGTCAATCAGAACCGGCGCGTTGGTGTAGCGGCTGAGATAGTCGAGATCGATTTTGCCCGCTTTCATCAGCACGTGGATCATAGACAGGATGAACAATCCGTCAGTACCGGGTGTGATGCCGACCCAATCATCGGCCACGGCGTTATAGCCCGAGCGGATCGGGTTCACGCCGATCACGCGCGCGCCTCGCGCCTTGATCTTGCCGATGCCCATCTTGATCGGGTTCGAATCGTGATCCTCGGCCACGCCGAACAGCATGAACAGCTTCGTGTGATCCCAGTCCGGCTGGCCGAATTCCCAGAACGCGCCACCCATCGTGTAGATGCCGCCGGCCGCCATGTTGACCGAGCAGAAGCCGCCATGGGCCGCATAGTTACAGGTGCCGAAATTCTGCGCCCAGAAGCTGGTAAAGCTTTGGCTCTGGTCGCGGCCGGTGAAGAAGGCCAGCTTTTCGGGGTTGTCCTCGCGGATTGGCTTCAGCCAGCCGACCGCGATCTCAAGCGCCTCATCCCAGCTGATTTCTTCGAATTCACCTGAGCCGCGGGGGCCGACGCGTTTCAAGGGTGCGCGCAGACGTGAGGGCGCGTTGACCTGCATGATCCCCGCCGAGCCTTTGGCGCACAACACGCCCTTGTTGACCGGGTGATCGCGATTGCCTTCGATATAGGCAACCTTGCCGTCTTTCATGTGCACATTGATCCCGCAACGGCAGGCACACATGTAGCAGGTTGTTTTTCTGACCTCGTCAGAGACCTTGGGAGAGGTATTAATGATTGGCTGGTTCATTTCTGGTCCCTGTGGCTTTTGATCCGATCAGTCTTGGAATAAGCGAATGATCGGAACATTATTTCGCTTGTGCCGGATTTACGAGACGTCTGTCCGGGATTGGGATGTTTCTGCCTGTACGGCCGTTACCGCGATCATGTGCAGAACGTCCTCGGCCGAGCATCCGCGTGAAAGGTCGTTGGCCGGTTTCGCAAGGCCCTGAAGGATGGGGCCAATCGCTTCGGCCCCGCCGATACGCTGGGCGATCTTGTAGCCCAGGTTGCCTGCATCGAGGTTGGGGAAAACGAAAACGTTTGCCTCGCCGCGCAGGGGCGAATCTTTGGCCTTTTTAGCGGCTACTTCGGGGACGAAGGCGGCGTCAAACTGCAGTTCACCATCGATCAGCAGATCAGGATCGGCAGCTTTTGCAATCGCAAGCGCCTCGGAAACCTTGTTGATCTTGGGGTGCTTGGCGCTGCCTTTGGTCGAAAAGGACAGCATCGCAACGCGGGGCGTCTCATGCGTCAACGCTTGATAAGACGCGGCAGAGGCACGGGCGATTTCGGCCAGTTCCTGTTCGTTCGGATCGACGACAAGGCCGCAATCGGCAAAGATATGAGCGCCCCGAACCGTGTGGTGGTCGCGGCAGTACAGCATCAGGAAAAAGCTAGAGACCATGGCCGAGCTCGGAGCCTTGCCGATGATCTGCAACGCGGCACGGACCGTGGCAGATGTGGTTTCAACAGCTCCGCCAACGGTTCCATCGGCGACGCCCATATGCACCAGCATCGCAGCATAGTTCAGGCGGTGTTTGATTTCCTCGGCGGCCTTTTCAGGCGTCATGCCCTTGTGTTTGCGCCGCTCATACAGCTCGGCCGCAAAGGCTTCGGCATGGGGGGAATCCGACGGATCATGGATTTCGATACCGTCCACATCCTGACCGGCCTGTTCAGCCAGAAGTTCAGTTACTTTGGCTTTGTCACCTACAAGGATGATGCGCGCGACACCTTCTTTGCGGGCTTTCAAAGCGCCTTCAACAACACGTGGATCATCGCCCTCAGCGAGGGCGATGATCTTGTCGGAGCTGCTGGCAGCTCCGAGAATTGTGCGCAGTGGCTTCACGCGCTTATGCCTCGACCTGCGGGGTCATGTCCGAAGCGTCGATGCCTGCAACCGGAACGGGCTTCTTCATCGCGTCGCGACGGAAGGGCTCACCCAGTTCCTGGTTGATCAGAGCTTCGATCAGGGTGGTGACACCGTTCTTCTGATCTTCGATCGCCTGGTTCAGCGCATCGGTCAGCTCTTCCTGAGTGCGTGCAACGACGCCCTTCAGGCCACATGCTTTGGCGATACCGGCATAAGAAACCTGAGTGTCCAACTCGGTGCCAACAAAGTTGTCGTCGAACCACAGGGTCGAGTTACGCTTTTCCGCGCCCCACTGGTAGTTGCGGAAGACGATCTGGGTCACAGCAGGCCATTCCGAACGGCCAATCGCGGTCAGTTCGTTCACGGCGATACCGAATGCACCGTCACCGGCAAAGCCGACAACCGGAACGTTCGGCTGGCCGATTTTCGCACCAACGATGGCGGGCAGACCGTAGCCACAGGGGCCGAACAGGCCGGGCGCCAGATACTTGCGGCCTTCTTCGAAGGACGGGTAGGCGTTGCCGATGGCGCAGTTGTTGCCGATGTCGGACGAGATGATCGCCTCTTTCGGCAGTGCGGACTGAATCGCGCGCCATGCCATGCGGGGGCTCATCCAGTCGGGCTTGGCGGCACGTGCACGCTCGTTCCAGGTGGTGCCCGGATCGTCGTCCTCGTGGGTCATCGAGGTCAGTTCCTGCGCCCATGCGGATTTCTTCTGCGCGATACGGTCCTTACGCTCTTGGCGGCCTTCGTCGCCTGCGGTGTCGCTCAGGCGGGACAGGATGCCGTTGGCCACTTTGGCCGCGTCACCGATGATGCCGACGCTGACGTCTTTGGTCAGGCCGATGCGGTCAGGGTTGATGTCGACCTGAATGATTTTCGCATCCGCGGGCCAGTAGTTGATGCCGTAACCGGGCAGGGTCGAGAACGGGTTCAGGCGGGTGCCCAGAGCCAGAACAACGTCCGCTTCCGAGATCAGCTCCATACCGGCTTTCGAACCGTTATAGCCCAGCGGGCCAGCAAACAGCGGGTGCGAGCCGGGGAAGGCGTCGTTGTGCTGGTAGCCAACGCAGACCGGGGCGTCCAGACGCTCGGCCAGGGCTTTCGACGCTTCGATGCCGCCTTCGGCCAGAACAACACCGGCACCGTTCAGGATGACCGGGTTCTTGGCGTTCGACAGCATTTCGGCCGCCGCAGCAACCGCATCTTCGCCGCCCGAAGGACGCTCGAATTCAACGATCTTGGGCAGTTCGATGTCGATGACCTGAGTCCACATGTCACGCGGGATGTTCAGCTGCGCCGGGGCGCTGGCGCGCTTGGCGTTCATGATCACGCGGTTCAGAACTTCGGCAACGCGCGACGGGTCGCGGACTTCTTCCTGATAGGCAACGCAGTCCGCGAACATGCGCATCTGCTCCATCTCCTGGAAGCCACCCTGACCGATGGTCTTGTTGGCCGCCTGCGGAGTGACCAGCAGAACCGGAGTGTGGTTCCAGTATGCGGTCTTAACAGCGGTGACAAAGTTAGTGATGCCGGGGCCGTTCTGCGCGATCATCATCGACATTTTGCCGGTTGCGCGGGTGTAGCCGTCAGCCATCATGCCGCCAGAACCTTCGTGGGCGCAGTCCCAGAAGTTGATTCCAGCTTTCGGGAACAGGTCCGAAATTGGCATCATTGCCGAGCCGATGATACCGAACGCATGTTCGATACCGTGCATTTGCAGAACCTTAACAAAGGCCTCTTCCGTGGTCATTTTCATCTGAGTGTTCTCCGCACAATTGAAGAAAGGTCCGGGCACAATGCCCGCCTTTGGATATGGTTTTGGCGCATGGGGCCAAGCGGCGTTAGGGCCAGAACGTCAACCGGGATAGGTCCAGAAATATGTCAGGCCGATCGGATGGCATCCGCGATCAGCTTTACCCCCGGTGCAATGCGATCCTTGCTGATGGACGAGTAGCCGAGGCGGTAAAAATTTCGCGGTTGTTGTGGGCCTTTGAAGAACGGCGCGCCGGGTTCGATATGGACACTCTGACGTTGCAGGTCGCGGGCAAGGCGGGTGGTGTCGACATGATCGGGCGCTGACATCCAAAGGGATGATCCGCCCATAATGCCCCGCCCGGCGACGGTCAGCCCGTGCTGCTCGACCGCGATGTCCAAAGCTTCGCGCCGGCGGGCGAGGGTTTTGGACATGCGTCGAATCTGGGCATCGTAGTGGCCCAGTGACAGGAAATAGGCCGCTGTACGCTGAATGTGACCCGGCGGGTGGCGCAATACCAGCGATCGCAGGGCACGGGCTTCGCGGATAAACGGCTCTGACCCGACAATGTAGCCAAGGCGCAATCCGGGAAACAGAGACTTCGAGAAGCTGCCCACGTAGATCACCCGGCCGTCTCGGTCCATGGACTTGAGGGCAGGTGATGGCGCGCCGAGGAAGGACAATTCGAACTCATAATCATCCTCGACCACCATGGCGTCCAACTCGCGTGCGCGGCGCAGCAATTCGTTGCGCCGATCTACGGGCATGGTTGCGGTCGTCGGGCTTTGGTGGCTGGGCGTGGTAAAGATAACGTCTGTCTCATTCGGCAGCATGTCCGGCGGCAGACCGTCACTATCCACGGGCACTGCCGTAATCTTGCAATCGGACCGGTTCAGCAAATCCCGAAGCGCATAGTAACAAGGGTCTTCGATCACTGCCGTTCGGTTTCGGTTCAACAGAATGCGCGAGGCCAGCCATAGGGCGTTCTGAGCGCCCATCGTGATCAGAATCTCTTCGGGTCGGGCCGCGATTCCCCGACGGGGCAGGGTATGGCGGGCAATGAACTCGATCAGCAGCGGATCGTCCTGATCCACATAGTCCCCGGTCAGCGAGGCGAAATCCTTGTGGCCCAGCGCACGCACCGCGCACAGACGCCAGTTCGCGTGATCAAACAATTTGCGATCAGCCTGGCCGTAGATGAACGGATACTTGTATTCCCGCCAGTCGCTGGGCTTGGTCAGCACATCACCACCGGAAAACTTACGCGCCAGGGCCGAGCTCCAGTCGACGTTTTCGTCCCGTTTCTGAACCGGTGTGTATTTTGGCGGAACCGGCGCGTTTTGCGACACGAAGTAGCCCGATCGCCCTTTGGCCGTCAGGTAATCATTGGCCAGCAATTCGGTGTAAGCCAGCGTCACCGTGATCCGGCTGACCCCCAGATGTGCCGCCAGTTTGCGGGACGAGGGCAGCTTTTCCCCGACATGGAAACGTCCTGACAGGATACCTTCGGCGATCATCTGCTGGATCTGCGCCTGCAGCGTGCCTTTTCCGTTCAGTTCAAGAAAGAATGTATCAACCGATATGCCCATAGGGCCTTATAGGGTGGACTTAAATCGAGAGCAATCTGGACTTAACGCCCTATGACTTTTCGTGAACGCGGCTGTTGACGAAATTGCGCGACTCACCTAAATAACTAGAAATCTAGTTTAATGGAGAAAGCAGATGTGGGAAACAGCTGCCGCAGGATTTTCGGCCATGGGCTCAGAGGCTCGGCTAAAGGTTCTCAAGACACTGGTTCGGGCCGGGCAGGCCGGTCTGACAGTGGGTGAGATTCAAGACAGAACAGGCATCGCGCCTTCAACGCTGGCTCATCACCTGCGTTTTCTCGCCGCTGGCGGGGTTGTTGAACAGGAGAAAGTCGGGCGTAGCACCATCAATCGCGCCAACTATGACGAACTGAAAATCCTAGCGCAGTTCATCCTTGCCGAATGCTGCGCAGACGAAGTGGGAAAGGCCGCGAACGATGGCTGAACTGACACAAAATCCAAAGGCACCGGCGAAAGTTGCCGTTGACCTGATCAAGACCCCTTGGGCGCTTATTGTGGCCATTCTGGCGCTGGTCGCCATTTTGGACCCCGGCAACTGGACTGAGGTCGTTACCTTTGCAGGCAAGGCGTTGGCGCATACCGGCCAATACATCCTGTTTGCGGTCCTTCTGCTGTCATACCTCAAGGCAACGGGTGCTGAGGTTATGGTCGCGCGCGCGTTCGAAGGGCGGGAAACGCGCATGATCTTTCTGGCTGCGCTGTTCGGTGGGCTTGCCCCGTTTTGTTCCTGCGAGGTGATCCCGTTTATCGCCGGTCTGCTTGCTCTGGGCGCGCCCTTGTCTGCTGTTATGGCGTTCTGGCTGAGCTCACCACTTATTGACCCACCGACCCTTCTGATCACCGCGGGTGCTTTGGGTTGGCCTTTTGCAATCGGCAAGGCCATTGCAGCGGTTGCGTTGGGTTTGTTCGGTGGATTTGCCGTACGGGCACTGATGCGGAGCGGGGCTTTTGCCCAGCCTCTGCGTGAATACAAACCAGCCAGCTGCTGTGGCTGCGGACCCAAGCAGGACGACAAGCCCGTCTGGAAGTTCTGGCAAGAGCCAGAGCGCCGACAGCGGTTCCGGTCCGAGTTCGTCCATAACGGCCTGTTCCTGCTGAAATGGCTGGCTTTGGCCTATGTGCTCGAAGCGTTGCTGGTCAGCTATGTCCCCGCCGATCTGATTGCGCGTGTCGTTGGCGGCGAAGGTGTTGTGCCCATCATCATCGCAGCACTGGTCGGAATGCCCGCCTATCTGAACTCTTACGTCGCACCGCCGCTGCTGGCTGGGTTGACGGAACAAGGGATGAGCGCGGGTGCGGCGATGTCCTTCATGGTCGCAGGCGCGGTCAGCTCGATCCCGGCCATGGCCGCCGTCTGGTCACTGGTGAAACCGCGGGTCTTCGCGACATATCTTGTGCTGGGGATCACCGGGGCCATCATTTCCGGCATCGTGTTCCAGATGATCTGAACAAAAAACGCCCGGTGTTTTCACCGGGCGTTTTTTAACTGGCTTCGCAATGGCGCGGTAGCTTGAACCGATACCGCGCCTCGCCACTGTCAACGTAAACGCGTTTTTCGATGCAGGCGGTTGTGCCAACCGTTTGTGAGATCGGAGCCTCAGTCGAAGTAATCGACGTTGCCGACCCGTCTGGCAGCCGGACAGACGCGATTACGCCGTTCTTGAGATCACCGTTGATCGGGGTGGCCGACAGCACGTTGACCGTCAAGAAGGCCTCGTGCTCATGCTCGCCGCTGTCGTTGAGGATCAGCAATCCGGCGGCAACCACGATCAGGCCAACGCCACCGAGAAGGGGCAAGCCCCAGGTTTTTGCGAAAGCATAGATCGAAACGGCGCGATGCGGTCCAAACAGTTTGGAAAGAACGTTCAGCATGGGTGTCTCGTGCAAAAAAGCCCCGGTCCGTTCAGGCCGGGGCTGTCTGAGCCTTAGGGGCGCAGATCGTCTTCGTCTTCGTCGTCCGCACCACCTTTGGGCAGGTTGAAGAAGCTGTCGGCATCGATGACCGGCTCTTCTTCTTTCTCGTCCACAGGTTCATCCGACAGCGAGAAGGTTTCCAGACCTTCGATGGCGGTCGGGATCTTCGGTGCGGCGTCCATTTCCAGCGACTGCTCGGTCGAGACCAGCTTGCGGCGCTCGTCATCGCTCATGACGCCACCTTCGGCGGCTTTCTTGGCGGCGGCTTTCTGGACGATGGCGTCCAGTTCCGACTGTTTGCACAAGCCCAGAGCGACCGGATCGATCGGCTGCATATTGGCGATGTTCCAGTGGGTGCGCTCACGGATCGATTGGATGGTCGGCTTGGTGGTGCCCACCAGCTTGGCAATCTGGCCGTCGCTGAGTTCGGGGTGGAACTTGACCAGCCACAGGATCGAGTTCGGACGGTCCTGACGTTTGGACAGCGGCGTGTACCGCGGGCCACGGCGCTTTTCCTCGCCCGAGGCGGCCGGGTTGAACTTGAGCTTCAGCTTGTGCAGTGGGTTGTTCTGCGCCGCGTCGATCTCATCCTGGGTCAGCTGGTTATTGGCAATCGGGTCAAACCCTTTGACGCCTGCGGCCACATCGCCGTCCGCGATGCCCTGCACCTCAAGCTCGTGCATGCCTACGAAATCCGCGATCTGCTTGAAGCTGATCGTGGTGTTGTCCACCAGCCATACGGCTGTTGCCTTGGCCATAAGCGGTTTTGCCATCAGCCCGTCTCCTATAAATACATCTGTCCCGTCGCCGGAATTCGGCGGCCCCGAGGCTTTGGGGCAGGTTTCCGTTGTCGGGGAACTTGGCCCGTATATAGTCGCGCTGAGGCAAGAAGGGAAGAGGCGAATGCGCCACGGGATTCTGGGTTTGGTTTTGGGACTGGTCGGTGCGTTGGCCGCGCACGCGGATGGCGAAAAGGCGGGTGAGTTTGACTACTACGTCCTGTCGCTCAGTTGGTCGCCGAACTGGTGCGCCCGCGAAGGTGATGCGCGCGGGTCCGATCAATGCGACGCGCGCCATGACCACGGGTGGATTCTGCATGGTCTTTGGCCGCAATACCACCAGGGTTGGCCATCCTTCTGCCGCACCCCCGAGGCCCCGCCCTCGCGCGCGATGACCCGGGAAATGGCGGATATTCAGGGCTCGTCAGGATTGGCCTGGCATCAATGGAAGAAACACGGCACCTGTTCGGGTCTGTCGGCACCGGACTACTATGCCCTGTCCCGGCACGCCTATGGAGCGGTTGAACGCCCGCAGGTGTTCCGCAAACTGGATGCGTCGGTCAAGCTGCCTGCATCCGTCGTGGAAGAAGCTTTCCTCAAAGCCAACCCCGGTCTCGAACGCGACATGATCACGGTCACTTGCAAGCAAGGCTATATCGAAGAGGTGCGCCTGTGCCTGTCACGCGAGCTTAACCCGGTTCCCTGTGGGCGCGACGTGATCAAAGACTGCAGAGCCAAAGACGCCCTGTTCGACCCGATTCGTTAGAGTTTCCGGTTCTGGCAGTCCCGCGCATAGTCCAGCGCCTTGGCGGTGCCTTTCAGGTCAATCGCCATCACCACTTCACCTGCCGGGTTGTAAACGGTCATCGTTCTGTTCTGGGCAATGGCGTTGACGAAATTCCGATCTGTGAAAAACACCGTCGCGCCCGGAACCCGGTCCTGTTTGAATCCAATGGCGGTCGCGTCAAAGCTCTTGCCGTCCAGTTCAAACCGGATCGGATAGCTCTGCCCCGGTTCGATATCGCCCCAGGCCTTGTTGTAGACGGTGAAATACCCGCGATTGCCCAGCGCGTCATAGCCCAATCGCACAACCGAGAGATCCTGATAGATCGTCTGAATAAGACACCCGTTTCCCAGCGCGGGGTCCATCATGATGTTCCAGCCTTCGACAAAGCCCTTGTCGATAAGTTCCTGCGACCAAGCGGCAGTTGCGGTGAAAACGGCGAAGGTGAAGGCGAGAAGGCGGGTCATTATTGGTTCCGAATTAAATGAGGTCAGGCTAACGGCATAGTACACGCCACGCGCTTAAGGCAAAGGTCATTCTGGGCCGCTGTGGCGGTGAATTGCGATCTATTTGCGCAGTAAAACGCGGCTATGCCTTGCGGCGCCGACGCTTGAATCCTGCCCGTCGCACAATAGTTTTTGCTCAATAGGTTAAGGAGCGAGCCATGCCTCAACATCCAAGAACATTCTCTCACATCGGGTTGTCAGTCCCAAATGTTGATGAAGCTGTAGAATTCTACTCCGAAGTCCTTGGGTTTTATGTAATCATGCCACCAACCGACGTGGTCGAGGATGATACGGACATTGGTGTGATGTGCACCGATGTGTTTGGCCCGGAATGGAAAAAACTGCGTATCGCGCACCTTGCGACGGCCGATCGAGTTGGTTTCGAGCTTTTTGAGTTTGACGGGAACTATGCGCCGGAAAACAATATCGATTTTCGCCAGAATGGTACGTTCCACTTCTGCGTCCAGGACCCTGACGTCGAAGGTCTGGTAGAAAAAATTGTGGCAGCTGGCGGTAAGCAACGGATGCCGATCCGATACTATTATCCCGGAGAGAAGCCCTACCGCATGGTCTACGTTGAAGACCCATTTGGTATTGTCTTCGAAATTTACAGCCATTCTTATGAATTGACCTACTCGTCGGGTGCTTACACCTGACAAACGAGTAAAGCCTTTTTGTGCAATCGGAGCAGGCGGGAGCGTTCGCTTGCCAGTTGATTGCGGCGCTCAGAGCTCCTTCCGTGCCCGCAACGCCGCCGTAATCGTCCCGTCATCCAGATAATCCAGCTCGCCCCCAATCGGCACACCTTGCGCCAGCGAAGTCAGGCGGACCTGACCCTCCAACTGATCGGCGATGTAATGGGCGGTGGTCTGGCCATCGACGGTGGCGTTCAGCGCCAGAATGACTTCGGTAATCCCCTCGGCCAAAACCCGGTCTTTGAGGCGGGGAATGCGCAACTCGTCCGGGCCGACGCCATCCAGCGCCGACAATGTGCCACCCAGCACGTGATAGCGGCCTTTGAAAACGCCAGCGCGCTCCATCGCCCAGAGGTCAGCGACGTCCTCGACCACGCAAAGCTCTCCGGTCGCGCGGGCCTCGCTGTCGCAGATGTCACAGATATCGGTGGTGCCCACGTTGCCGCAGTTCAGGCACTCGCGGGCGGTGACGGCGACCTGCTGCATTGCATCGGACAAGGGTGTCAGCAGCAAGGCGCGTTTGCGGATCAGGTGCAGCACGGCGCGGCGGGCCGAGCGAGGGCCGAGGCCCGGCAACTTGGCCATCAGGTCGATCAGATTGTCGATGTCGCTGTTCGAACTCATGGCGCGTGCTCCTGCAAAAGGGCCGGGCATCTGTGCCCGGCCTTTGGGTCGTCAGGAGTGTCTATCAGAACGGCAGCTTGATGTCTGCGGGAAGGCCCATGCTTTCGGTTAGTTTTGCCATCTCGGCCTGCGAGCGTTCGGCCGCTTTGGTCTGCGCATCCTTGATTGCGGCAAGGATCAGGTCCTCGACGACTTCCTTGTCGTCCCCGTTGAAGATAGACGGGTCGATATCCAGACCTTTGAGCTCACCTTTTGCTGTGGCGGTTGCCTTGACCAGACCTGCACCGGATTCGCCGACAACCATGATGGTGTTCAGTTCTTCCTGCATGTCGGTCATCTTGGTCTGCAAATCCTGTGCGGATTTCATCATCTTGGCCATATCGCCCAGACCGCCGAGTCCTTTGAGCATTGGTTTTCTCCTGTAAATCGGTTTGACGCCTAAATACGGGCGTGGGCTGCGGCATACAAGGGCAGAGGTGCTCCCGCCCGTCGTCAAGGTCTTTGGCAAGACCTTTCCTCCCCTTGGGATGCCCGGCGTCAGCCGGGTGCCCGTGGCGGGCGCGGGAGTTTTTCTGCCTTGTGAACGCCGATCAGTCCTCTTCGAACGGATCCCATTCGTCTTCCACCTCGGGCAGGGCTTCGGTTTCAACCTTGGCTGCGCGTTCCTCTGGTGTTTCGATCCGCTTGATGCGGGCTTTGGGGAACTGCATCAGGACGGCCTGCACAAGCGGGTGCTGCTCGGCCTGCGCTTTCAACGCCAGATCGGCTGCGTCGCGAACTTCTGCGATCGTCGCCGCATCGCCATCCGCCACAATCGATACGGCCCATCGGTTGCCCGTCCAGCGTTGCAGAGCCGAGCCCAGACGCTGAGCCAGATCGGTCGGGGCGTTGTCTGTCGGCGTAAACTCGATCCGTCCCGGCGAATACGAGACAAGCCGTACGCCGTTTTCGACTTCGACCAGGAGTTTCACGTCCCGATTGGTGCGGATCAGTTCCACCACGTGTTCGAAGGTCGGATAGCGCGCCAGCGCGGTCTGGACGTCTTGGGCCAATGCAGCCGTCGGTGCGCCCGCCGGTCCGCGCTGTGGCGCAACCTGCGCCGTGGACGTCGCCTGTACAGGCGCATGGGACGGTACAGCCATACCTCCGCCCGGGCCGCCGTTTGGCGGCGGCGGTGCATCTTGCAGTCGCTTGATCAACTCTTCCGGGCTGGGCAGGTCTGCCACGTGGGTCAGGCGGATCACCGCCATTTCGGCCGCCATCATCGCGTTGGGCGCGGCGGAGACCTCCTCCAGCGCTTTCAGCAGCATTTGCCACATCCGGGTCAGAACGCGCATCGGTATCGCCTCGGCCATTTGCTGGCCGCGCGCGCGCTCATCAGGGGAGACGGTGGGGTCTTCGGCGGCGTCCGGCGTGATCTTTACCACAGAAACCCAGTGGGTGATTTCCGCGAGATCGCGAAGCACGGCCAACGGATCCGCCCCTTCGGCGTATTGGCCGCTTAACTCCGTCAAGGCACCTGCCGCGTCTCCGCGCAGGATCATATCCATCAGGTCCAGAACGCGGCCCCGGTCGGCAAGACCCAGCATCGCGCGCACCTGATCGGCATTGGTTTCCCCAGCGCCGTGAGAAATCGCCTGATCCAGCAGCGAGGTCGCATCCCGCGCTGATCCTTCGGCGGCGCGGGTGATCAGTGCCAGCGCATCGTCGGCAATCTGTGCCCCCTCGGCTGCTGCGATCTTGTTCAACAGGCCGATCATGTCTTCGGGCTCGATCCGGCGCAGGTCGAAGCGCTGGCAACGCGACAGGACGGTCACCGGAACTTTGCGGATCTCGGTGGTCGCAAAGATGAATTTCACATGCTCGGGCGGTTCTTCAAGCGTCTTGAGCAGCGCGTTGAATGCACTGGTCGAGAGCATGTGAACTTCATCGATGATGTAAATCTTGTAGCGGGCAGAAGCCGCGCGATAACGGACGCTGTCGATGATTTCTCGAATGTCATTCACGCCGGTGCGGCTGGCGGCGTCCATCTCCATCACGTCGACATGGCGGCCTTCCATGATGGCAACGCAGTGTTCACACTGGCCGCATGGTTCGGTCGTGGGACCGCCTGTGCCGTCGGGACCGATACAATTCATGCCCTTGGCGATAATCCGGGCCGTGGTCGTCTTACCGGTCCCCCGAATGCCGGTCATGATAAAGGCCTGCGCGATCCGATCCGCTTCGAACGCGTTTTTCAGCGTGCGCACCATTGCGTCCTGTCCAACCAGATCTGCAAAGGTCTCGGGGCGGTACTTGCGGGCAAGAACCTGATAAGCGGGGCTGGGCGTTTCGGTCATGTCTGCTCTGTCGGATTCGTAACAGGGATGCAGCGTAGAGACCCGCGTCGCCCGCGTCCACAGCAGGGTTGGAGGAATTTCGGTTTGGTTTGTATTGAGGGGAAGAAAAGAACGACGAATCCTCTGATTCACAAAGGAGCATCGCTTTGGAAAAATTCGCAATCCATGCCCTAGGCGTTGGTCCAGGCCAACTGGCGTTGTCGCCTTTGCCCGGGGCGGGTGGTGCCTATGACCGCGATCTGAATGTGATCCGGGACTGGAACCCTGACCTGGTGATTTCAATGACCACCGACGCCGAACTGAACCAAGCCGGAGCAGCTAGCTTTGGGGGCGATGTTCAAAACGCATCTGCCGTGTGGAAGCACCTGCCGATCAAAGACTTCGGCGCTCCATCGCCGCCAATTCAGGCGCAGTGGCCCGAGACCAGCGCATTGGCGCGGCGCATATTGGCAGATGGCGGGCGTGTTTTGGTCCATTGTCGGGGCGGATGCGGTCGATCTGGCATGGTTTTGCTGCGCTTGATGATCGAAAGCGGAGAGGAGCCTGCGCAAGCCCTAGCGCGCCTTCGCGCGGTTAGGCCTTGCGCTGTTGAAACCGATCCGCAAATGGACTGGGCCACGACGCTGACCCAGCATAGGTCGTGAGAGCCGATCAGGCCGGAATGTGCTGTACGGTTTCTTGCGAGGGACGAGGTGCCAAAGCCAGCGCCTCAAGCATGGCGCATGGCGCAGTGGTCAACGCACCGGCGGGCAACATCGCAAAATCCGCGCCGAACATCATATCGGCATAGTCCTCTAGCGTTTCGGCTGAGTCTTCGGCATTTGTCCCGCAATAGACCCTGATCCGGGCCGGGCTGGCGCGAAACCGTGCCGTGCAGCCTTCACCGCAATGGCTCAACTCGCTTGAGCCGTCCATTTCGAATTCGCTGGTTGTCACGGGCTGCGCCGCGTCCATTGCCTGCGTAATGGCGCGCGCCAATTGGGCCAGCGCCGGGCAGGGTTTCCCGGTTTTCTGGCACAGAGTCGCCGTGAACTCATGCGTTTGTGTCTTCCAGATCATGATGCGCCCTCCGCGCGATGGACGGGGGACGTGGAACAGGTGTCTCAGTTCACTGAAGACCTGCCCGGACACCCCGCCCGAGTTTCGGTTTTGTCTTTGATGGCAGGTCTCCTGACTTGCGGGTCATCGCTTTGCTGACCTTCCCAACCTTTCGGCCAGTGGTTATTCAGCATTGCTCACCGCTTACAGTTGCGGGGGCAGTCTCGGCCTTGATCCATTCCGGCATCGCCGGGCAGGACCGCACCGTGTTCCCTTTTCATCCCGCCCAGGTTACGAGGCGAGAACCATCACACCATCGCTAGCGGGTGTAGCCGGTTTGAGTCAAGCTGCCTGTTTCGCCAGGTCCAAACGGACGCTTGGTCACTTTGGAAATCTGTTGACTTTGAGCCGGGAAAAGCGCCGATTGCAGAAAGTGAACCGTACGGTTCAGATGCTTGCGAGGGCGCTATGTTGGACAATACTACAGCGGTAGTGACCGAAGATTTTATGCTGGCTGCCGGTACGGCCAGCCTGTCCGCACGGTTGTACACACCCGCATCGGCACCAGACGTTGCCGTTGTGATCCACGGTGCCACGGGCGTACCGCGTGACTATTACAAGCACTTCGCGCATTGGCTGGTGGCCGAGCAAGGCGTGGCCTGTCTGACCTATGATTATCGCGACTTTGGGCATTCCTTGACTGGCCCTATGCGCGAATCGCAGGCCACCATGGCGGACTGGGCGTTGATAGACATGCCAGCCGCCCGAGCAGAGATGCGACGCAGGTTTCCGTCTGCGCAACACTGGAGCATTGGACACTCGGTCGGTGGAATGCTTGGACCTGTCCAACCGGATATCGACCAGATCGATCGAATGATCTGTGTCTGTTCAGGCTTGGTCACATTGTCGGACCACCCTTGGCCGTACCGCGCGTTGGCGACGATGTTCTGGTACGGTCATCCGCCGTTGCTGGTCAAGGCGCTGGGATACCTGCCGGGCAAGGCGCTGGGATTTGGGTCGAACCTACCGTCGCGAGTGTATTGGCAATGGCGGAAGTGGTGTACTGATCCGCTGAACTATGTGCCAGAGATCGGCACCAGCCTGCCCGAAGCGCAATGGGCCGCGTCGGAGACACCCGTTGACCTGTTCACAACAGACGATGATCAGGTGGTGCCTCCTAACGCGGTGTGGCGATTGGCCGATCTCTACGGCCCCAAGGCGCGCAGGCACCAATTGTCACCGAAGGAGTTCGGCCTGTCCGAGATCGGCCACATTGGCGCGTTTGCGCGTCGCAATGCGGCCGTCTGGCCCCGGCTGATTGCGCCAACCAACGGCTAGAGCCTTTTGCGGGACGTCTTGTCCTGCATCACGGACCGCACCATTTTGCCGAATGCTTTGTCGCGTGCCCGTGATTCCGCCACCGTCTCAGAGTTTCTCTGATCCTCGCGGCGCAATTTTTGCCAACGGGCCAAACGTTCTGGGTCCAGCGTTCCTTCGGCGATGGCATGCTGCACGGCACAGCCGGGTTCGCTTTGGTGCTGGCAATCCGAGAAGCGGCAATCATTTGCCAGATCCAGAATGTCGGAAAAAACCTCATCCACGCCGTCTTGCGCATCCAGCAGACGCAAGGCACGCATACCGGGCGTGTCGACCAGCCATCCGCCATTGCGCATCGGATGCAGCGCCCGCGCAGTCGTCGTGTGCCGACCACGTGCATCATCCTCACGAATGCCCGCAGTGGCATGATGCAGACCTGTCATGGAATTAGCCAGTGTCGTTTTGCCGACGCCCGAAGATCCAACCAGCGCTGCGGTTTGCCCTGTGGGGCACCAGGACAGCAGGCTATGAACGTCGCTCTCATCCAGAGCATTTATTGCAAGCACGGTCAGAAACGGGGCCAGCGCCTCGGCTTCTTGGACAAAGGCTTTGGGATTGTCGCAGGTGTCGGCTTTGGTCAGGACAACCACCGGATAGCACCCAGCCTGATGCGCCAGCGCCAGATAGCGCTCAAGGCGCGCCAGATTGAAATCAGCATTGCACGAGCTGACGATGAACAGCACATCCACGTTGGCCGCGATCAATTGGGCCTCGGCCCCGGTGCCTGCGGCCCGCCGTTGCAAAAGGCTGCGGCGATCCAACAGGCGCTGCACGCGGTTTTGGTCATCCACCAACACCCAGTCGCCGACGGCAAATGTGCCGGTCGACTGATTTGGTGTGAACAGAGTGGATTCACCGTCCGAGCTCACGCCAGTCAGGCGATCACGATGAACGGCAGTGATGCGAAAGGGAATGTAAGTAGGGTTGGCCACGTGCTGCGCGGCAAAGTGTGAGGACCATCCAAGGTCCGAAAGTGTAAGGGACATTGTTCTGCCTGTGTTCAGTACAGCAATCCTACCGGATGGCAGTCGCTCATCCGTCGGTAATGTGTTCAGGCAGGTGCGAGTATAGGGTTCAGAAACGCTCTGCCCGAAGGGTATTTGCTACAATCATAGAAGCCCTCCTGAGGCTAAAGGTTCGCGTTAAGTGAGAGGTTGGACATCGACCCAAGCGGGGCTCGTTGTGGCTGCTTCCTTCCGGACCTGACCAGGTTGGCGAGGCGCTCGCCCGCGCCAACCTCTCAACGGGAGATATAGGCAAGACCAGCGGGAATGACAACCCGTCACAGTAAGAGTTGAATGTGCAGGAATCCATCTGCATCTGAGCCAATGAGCTTCGGATCGAACCGGGCAATTTCAGCCAGATGATCCTGTGCCTTGGGGCTGGTTTTCAGCAAGGCCGACGTGCCGGGCGCGGGTGTAAAACTGAACGGGCAGTGGTCGTTGCTGAGCGACTCCGGAGGCAGTTCCCCGGTCAGATAGTCTTTCAGCACTTGCTGGATCGACAAGGCCGGAAGAGTAAGAGATTTGGCATCCGCTACAAAAGGGAAATGCCCGCCACCGCTGGCCCGGTAATTGTTGAGCGCGACAACGAAGCGTTGGTTTCCAGTCACCGGGCGGTTTTCGAAACGAACATCCCGGACGCGCCTGTGGTCAGAGTTCACCAGCTGTCCGGTCGCGTCGAAACGGGGCGGCACGCTCAGATCAATTGCGTAGCTGAGCCCAAACAGAACATCAAAGTTGTGTCCGACTCGGTCCGCGTTAACCAGTTCGATCGGCGCGTCTTGATTAATCTGGTTGAAAATACCGGCGGACATCTCCAGCCAATCCAAAACCTGCGCGCCGGATACCTCAACCGCGCGCAGTTCGTTCGGAAAGATGTTCAGGTCAGCCACATGGCGCATGCGCAAAACACCGGGCGGAATGTCTGTATAGAACCGTGGCCCTGCGCGGCCCCCGAACTTCGACGGAGCGGCCGCGGATAGCAATGGCAGGCCCTCATGGTCTGTGCCCATAAGGTTCCGCCTCAGCGCAGAGGCCTGCGCGTCCGCCAGCACGGCAAGCGCGCGGTCTTTGGCACAAAAGCTGAAAAAGCTGTGCAGGTGGACATCGGTTTGTCCGATCGGTTGTTCGGCACGTCCTCGGGTGGCGGAATGAAGCGCGGAGAAAAGCGACATCAGTTCCGGATCCTCAGGTGCGTTCGTGACCGGGCGCAGTTCCGCCGTATGGGCTGAAACCGACCACCCTTGTGCGGCAGTCGCGGTCAGCTCTAGGTCGATGACCCCCAGATGCGATCCGGCTGAACCGGGCATGACGACAGGAATGCCGTGTACCAGACCGCGTTCAGCGTCGACATGCCGTTGCCCGGAATGAGCCGGTCCCGGAAGTGTCAGATGAGTATGCCCGGCAATGACTGCGTCGATACCGCCAATAGCGCACAGCGGAATCACTGCGTTTTCCAGATCGGGCGCTGGTGTAGACGGACCCAGCCCGGAGTGGGCCAGCGCAACGATCACATTGCAACCCTCGGATTGAAGCGTGGACACGGATTGCCGAGCACAAGTCAGAATGTCTTCGATCCGGACATCTTCGTTCAGCCGATGGGATTCCCAGTTTCGGGTCTGCGGCGGAAGGACTGAAAAGACGCCAATTTTCAAATCATGCTTTCGTCCATCAATGGTAACCTCACGGGTCAGAACCAAATGATCCGTCCAACTCGTTGTGGCACCGGGTTGGTGGACGTTGCTGCAAATCACCGGGCACGGAGCCTGCGACAGGATGCGGTCCAGAACTCTTTGACCAAAACCGAAATCGTGGTTTCCCAGCCCGACCGCGTCATACCCCAACGCTTTGAAGGCTTGCATCAACGGATGAGGGCGATCGACCTGTTCAGCGGCCAGATCTCCGACCGGAGTGCCTTGCAGGGAATCTCCGTTGTCGAACAGCAAGACAACGGTGCCCTCGGCCTCAGCTTGTTCTCTGGCATCCCGGATCAGACTGGCAGTCCGCGTCAGACCAATCGTTGGCTCGGGCCTGTCTGAATAATAGTCGAAACTCCTGAGGTTCATATGCAGATCGGTGGTGGCCAGGATGCGAAGCCGCACGGATTGCGATGGAAAGCTCTGGGGACGTTTCAAAATTCTACTTTGGGCGTATTTGTATTATTCAATTTCAACAAAAAGATTATTCCCTGCAAATTTCAAGGCTTAGCTAAGCCCATTCGACGGAAAACGGGGATTCCGGGCGGAAATCACCGTTGCAACTGTTGGGCCGTCATGGCAGCCCTGTGCGCACTAGCCTAAGGATAACTCATGAAAAATGCGGAATATGTGACCTTTGGTGGCTCGGGGCTGGATCGCGCGGCACATATTCGTGGTGATGCGGAAAAACTCGGGCAGGCCCGGCAACATCCCGGTGCGAAATGCCTATTGTTGTGGCGCGGCAAGGTCCTGGTGCAGGGTGAGGCGCTGGATCAAATCGGGTTTGTATCCATGACCCACAAGTTGGTTGAAAGCGGTCCGGGTGGCTCGGTCGAGCAGCCTGTTTTCCTGGGCATGTCCGATGACGCGCCGGTGTTTGCCGCCGATATCTCGGGCTGTGCAGCGGACGGGTTGGATTTGTCGGGTGTCGGCGCTTTTGTGGACCGAAGCGAGCAGCAGCACCCTGATTTGCCGCAGGGCCATGTCTTTGCCGAACTGCGCCGGATCATGACCCGCCTTTCGACGCGCGATGCAGAATTGGCCGCCTCGGCCAAGGCGGTCATCGGTTGGCATGAAACCCACCGCTTCTGTGCCCGGTGTGGCGCTGCCAGTGTGCTGGCGCAAGCCGGATGGCAGCGCAGTTGCCCGTCCTGTGGCGCTCAGCATTTTCCGCGTACGGACCCGGTGGTCATCATGCTGATCACCTACGGCGATTCGGTGCTGATGGGGCGGTCGCCTGGCTGGCCTGAGGGGATGTATTCGCTGCTGGCCGGCTTTGTGGAACCCGGCGAAACGCTGGAAGCTGCGGTCCGGCGCGAAGTGCTGGAGGAAGCGGGGGTTCTGGTCGGGGCTGTCAGCTATCTGTCCAGCCAGCCCTGGCCTTTCCCGGCATCGCTGATGTTTGGCTGCGCGGGCGAGGCCTTGTCGCGTGACATCACAATTGATCCGGTCGAAATCGAAGATGCCATGTGGGTCAGTAAGTCTGAAATGATGCAGGCGTTTGCGGGTGAGCATCCCAAGCTGCTACCGGCTCGCAAAGGTGCGATTGCGCATTTCCTGCTGCAAAACTGGCTTGCGGATACCCTGGACTGACAAAATACTGAGCTGAACAGCAAGAGACCCCCGAACCCCAATGCAGTTTACAGCGCGCGAAGACATCGAAGCACCCATCAACGCCGTATTCGAGATGGTTGCCGATTTTGAACGGTTCGAACGCATTGCGATGCGCCGTGGGATCGAGGTGCGGCGAACGTCCGGCCACATGGGAGTGGTCCCAGGCACAGCCTGGGAGACCGAGTTCAAATTGCGCGGTAAGACCAGACAGATCTCGGTCGAAATGACCGAATGTGATCCACCGTCGCTGATGCGGTTCGAGGCTGCCAGCAAGGGGATGAACGGCGTCACGACAGTTGAGCTTTTGGCCTTGTCGCAGCGCCGCACCCGCCTGAGCTTGGATATGGCCCTGTCGGCAAAGTCGCTGCCAGCTCGGCTGTTGCTGCAATCGCTGAGGCTTGGTCAATCCCGATTCAAGCGCCAATTTCAGCTGCGCCTCACGGAGTTCGCCCGCGAAATGGAACAACGCCACATTCACGGTCGCTGAGCAGATCAGCCGAACACTTGGAAAGGTCGCGAAATGGATGGCATCGAAATCCGCGAAGCGGTCCTTGCGGACGCCGAAGGCATCTCGGGCGTACTGCGGGAGATAACTGCGGCGGGAAAACGCAATAAACCAAGTGACGTTGATTTCGCCAGTCAGCACTACGTGATCGACCCGGACCGTATCAGATGCTCGGTCGCAGTTCAGGACAACCGTATACTGGGTTTTCAATCTCTGAAGTGGGCGGTTGAAGGCAACCCTTATGGTGCTCCGGTCGGGTGGGGCGTTATTGGCACGCATATCCGCCCGTCCGCGGCGCGACGCGGTGTTGGGCGCGCCTTGTTTCGCGAGACACTATTGGCGGCGCGTGCGCATGACCTTCCGGCCATTAATGCCACCATCGCCGCCACTAATGCCGAAGGTCTGGCTTACTACGCGGCGATGGGGTTTGTGGACTATCGGCAGCTGGATGGTGCCCAGTTCAAACGCTTTACCATCACTTAGTCACGGATCGTTTCAGCCGCGCGGCTGGGCGGCCGGGTAGACACCGAGAATTTCAACATTCGTCGTAAAGTGTTCCAGCTCATCCATTGCCAATTGAACGTTCCGGTCATCCGGGTGACCCACGATATCCGAATAAAACTGAGTCGCTGTGAACGACCCGTCGACCATGTAGCTTTCCAGCTTGGTCATGTTGATGCCGTTGGTCGCGAACCCACCCATCGCTTTGTACAGAGCGGCAGGAATGTTGCGGACCTGGAAAACAAAGCTGGTGATCATGCCGTGCTCACCCCGGCGGCTGTTGTCGGCCTGCCGTGACATCACCAGAAAGCGCGTGGTGTTGTTGTCGCGATCCTCGATATGACGCGCGAGCACGTTCAACCCATAGATCTCGCCAGCCAACTCGCTGGCCAGAGCGGCCGAGTGCAAATCGCCCTGTTCCGACACTTCGCGCGCAGCGCGTGCGTTGTCGGGGCTGACGCGTCCCCGAATGTTGTGTTCTTTAAGGAATTCCGCGCATTGGGGCAGCAGCACCAGATGAGAATGCGCCTCGGTCACATCTTCCAGCTTGGCGCCGGGCACACCCAGCAGGTTGATGTGCACCCGCACAAAGGCCTCGTCGATGATGTGCAACCCGCTGTGCGGGAGCAGCCGGTGAATATCGGCCACCCGCCCATAGGTGGTGTTCTCGACCGGCAGCATCGCCAGTTCAGCCTCGCCTGAGCGCACCGATTCGATCACATCTTCGAAAGTCCGGCAAGGCAGAGCTTCCATATCGGGGCGGGCATTGCGGCAGGCCTCGTGGCTATAGGCGCCGGGTTCTCCCTGAAATGCAATACGTTTGGTCATTTGGTCGATTCCGTGCAACAAGTTCGATAATTGGGCGTTTAGTCGCGGTGTCTATACCTTGCCTCTTGTCAGGGGAAGCCTTAGACACCCCGCAGACAGCTGAAATGGACACGCGATCAAATGTTCGACACGATGACAGTTACTAAGGCCGCTGCAGGCCTGTTTGGCACCTTCCTGGTGCTGCTTCTGGCCAAATGGGGCGCAGAGGTTCTTTACCATGCGGATGGGCATGGCGAGACGGCCTCGTACATCATCGAAACCGAAAGCTCGGGCGAAAGCGCCGACGGCGAAGAGGTGGTGTTCGAAGACATGCTGGCCGCTGCCGATCCGGACAAGGGCGCCCGAGTCTTCCGCAAGTGCACCGCCTGCCACAAGCTGGAAGACGGCGCAAACGGCACTGGCCCCTATCTGTTCGCGATTGTGGACCGCCCGGTTGCCGCGGCAAAAGGGTTCACCGGATACTCTGCTGCGATGCAGGCGCATGGCGGCAACTGGACACCCGAAGCACTGGATGCCTTCCTGACGCGCCCCAGCGCCTATATCTCGGGCACATCCATGAGCTTTGCTGGCCTGAAAAAGCCGCAAGAGCGGGCAGACCTGATTGCCTATCTGCAGACCATCAAATAAGAATCGACCCGGTTTCGACTGGTTCCAAAGCCGCTGTCCGCAAGGCAGCGGCTTTATTTTTTGTCTAAGAAAAACTTCACAAAGTGTTCACGCATTCTAAACTTGAAACTGGCAGGGCTGGTCTTTTAGCTGGTGCCAACAAGATTAGAGACGTCAACGACCAGGGGATGAGCCATATGAAATCCAATCGAGTTTCCGCTTTAGTGCGACCACGGGATTTCGGGCGTTTAATTCACATCCTGGCATTTGGGGCCCTGTTATGTGCAGCTGCCGCGACGCAGGTCTTTGCCGAAGAAAAGATCATCAAATCGCACGGATTCTCGGAATTCGGTGATCTGAAATACCCCGAGGGGTTTGCACATTTCGACTATGTGAACCCGGACGCCCCGCGCGGAGGCGAGCTTTCCTATGCTGCACAAGGCACTTTCGACAGTTTCAATCCGTTCACGCGTCAGGGCCGCGCCGGTGCACGCTCGGCGGATCAATACGAATCTCTGCTGATCGAATCCTATGATGAACCGGCCTCGTATTATGGTCTTCTTGCCGAAAGCCTTGAATACCCGGAAAGCCAGGATTGGGTGATCTTCAACATGCGCCCCGAGGCGCGGTTCTCCGATGGTACTCCGGTCACGGCTGAGGATGTGGTCTTTTCGCATAACCTGCTGTTGGATCAGGGTCTAAAGTCTTACGCCGATGCGGTGCGCAAGCGGATCCCACGGGCAGAAGCATTGGATGAACATCGGGTCAAATTCTATTTCGCCCCGGATATCCCGCGCCGGGCTTTGATCTCGCAAGTTGGCGGTACACCGGTATTCTCAAAGGCGTGGTTCGAAGCTGACCCCGAGAATCGCCGCCTGGACAAATCGCGGCTTGTTCCGGGTATCGGGTCCGCGCCCTACCTGCTGGACAGCTACGACATTAATCGTCGCATCGTTTACAAGCGTAACCCGGACTATTGGGGTGATCACGTCAACGTAAATGTTGGTCGCAACAACTACGACAAAATCCGTATCGAATACTTCAGCGACTCGATTGCCGCGATGGAGGGGTTCAAGGCCGGGACATTCACACTGCGGCAAGAGAACAACTCGAAAAGCTGGGCCACGGCCTATGATTTCCCGGCGATTGAAAATGGCGCTGTAGTGCGTGCCGAGTTGGCGAACGGGAACGTCCCGTCGGCCAGTGGCTTCATCATGAACCTCGACCGTCCCAAGTTCCAAGATCCACGCGTCCGAGAAGCGGTACAGCTTGGATTCAACTTCGAATGGACCAATGAGAGCCTGCAGTATGGCCTGTTCCAGCAGCGCAACTCGTTCTGGGAAGGGACGCATCTGGAAGCCAAAGGCCTGCCAGAAGGGCGTGAGTTGGAGGTGCTGCAAAGCCTTGGCGATGCTGTTGACCCCGCGGTTCTGACCGAAGAACCCGTCATGGCACATGAATCGCGCGCTGCCCGGCAGAATGACCGCCGGAACCTGCGCGCGGCCATGAAATTGCTGGACGAAGCAGGTTGGATCGTTGGCGATGACGGTATCCGCCGCAACGCAAACGGCGAGGTTCTGTCCATCGAATTCCTGTCGGATCAGCCGACTTTTGATCGCATTATCCAGCCCTTTGTCGATAACCTACGCGCCATGGGGATTGATGCGGTCTACAACCGTGTCGACAACGCGCAATTCACTCTGCGCCGCCGGGACCGCGATTTTGACATGATCTATGGTGGATACCCCCGGTCTTTGCAGCCATCCACGGGTCTGTATCAGCAGTTCGGGACCGAGGCGGCCTCTTATTCCGTGTTCAACCCATCTGGCGCGCATGGCCCGGATATCGAACCGCTGATCGACAACATCGTGGCGGCCACCGATAGCGAAGAGCTTTATGCCAATGTGCGCGCCCTGGACCGTGTTCTGCGAGCCAAGCGGATCATGGTTCCCACTTGGTATCTGGGCCAGTACTGGATTGCCTATTGGGACATGTACGAATACCCGGAAAACCTGCCGCCATATGCGCTGGGCGTCGAAGACCTCTGGTGGATCAACGCAGAGAAAGAAGACGAGTTGAAATCTTCAGGCGCCTTGAGGTAATCCGCCCCCATGGGAGCATATATTCTAAGACGCCTGTTGCTGGTGATCCCCACATTGCTGGGGATCATGATCGTCAACTTCACGCTGGTTCAATTCGTTCCCGGCGGTCCGATTGAACAGATCATTGCCCAGATGGAAGGCGGCGGTGATGTGTTCGAAGGCATCGCCGGTGGCGGCAGCGATATCGAACAGCAGACCGGCGGCGCGAATGACCGTTACATCGGCGCGCGTGGCCTGCCGCCCGAGTTCATCGAAGAGCTGGAGAAAGAATTCGGGTTCGACAAACCTCCGGTTCAGCGCTTCCTCGACATGATGGGCAACTACCTGACGCTCGATTTCGGCGAGAGCTATTTTCGCTCGATCAGCGTGATTGATCTGGTGCTGGAAAAGATGCCGGTGTCGATCTCATTAGGTCTGTGGTCAACGCTGATCGCCTATCTGGTGTCGATTCCGCTGGGCATTCGCAAGGCGATCAAAGACGGATCACAGTTCGACACCTGGACCAGCGGCGCGATCATCGTCGCCTATGCCATCCCGGGCTTCCTGTTCGCCATTCTGCTGCTGGTGCTGTTTGCCGGTGGTTCCTACTATCAAATCTTCCCGCTGCGGGGCCTGACGTCGGACAACTGGGACAGCCTGAGCCTATTCGGAAAGATCGTCGACTATTTCTGGCACATCACGCTGCCGATCATTGCGCTGACGATCTCGGCTTTTGCGACGCTCACGCTGCTGACCAAGAATTCATTCTTGGATGAAATCAAGAAACAGTATGTCATGACGGCCCGCGCCAAGGGCCTGAGCGAAAGCAAAGTGCTCTATGGCCATGTGTTCCGCAATGCGATGCTGATCGTGATCGCAGGATTTCCGGCGGTGTTCATTGGCGTGTTCTTTGGCGGCTCGATTATCATCGAAACGATCTTCTCGCTGGACGGGTTGGGACGCCTGGGCTTTGAGGCCGCCGTTGCGCGTGATTATCCGGTGATCTTCGGCACGCTCTTTATCTTTGGCCTGATGGGCCTGGTTGTCGGCATCATCAGCGACCTGATGTATGTGCTGGTTGACCCGCGCATCGACTTCGAAAAGCGGGAGGGTTAAATGGCGCTCTCTCCACTCAACCAGCGCCGCTGGCGCAATTTCCGCCGCAACGGCCGGGCCTTCTGGTCGCTGATTATCTTTTCGGTGCTGTTCGGCCTGTCGCTGTTTGCCGAGTTCATCGCAAACGACAAACCGATCCTGGTGAAGTACCGGGGTGAATTCTACACCCCGATCTTCAATTTCTACGCCGAGACCGAGTTCGGCGGGGACTTCCAGACCGAGGCGATCTATCGCGACCCCGAGGTGCAATGCCTGATCGACAGCGGCGGCCTTGAGGAATGTTTTGACGATCCCCAGGGGATTATTGATGAGATCAAGGCCGGCACGTTTCAGGCCGAAGGGTACGATCGTGGCTGGGCCATCTGGCCGCTGATCCCGTATTCCTTCAACACCAGCGTCGACCGACCGGGTGCCGCGCCGCTGCCCCCCAATGGTCAGAACCTGCTGGGTACGGATGACACCAAACGCGACGTTCTGGCCCGTGTGATCTATGGCTTCCGCCTGTCCATTCTGTTCACGCTGATGGTCACAGGCGTGGCCAGCCTGGTCGGGATCTTTGCCGGAGCGATTCAGGGATTCTTTGGCGGATGGCTGGATCTGATTTTCCAACGGATCATTGAGATATGGTCCGCGACGCCGTCGCTATATGTGATCATCATCATGTTCGCCATTCTGGGCCGAAGTTTTTGGCTGCTGGTGGCGTTGATGATCCTGTTCAGTTGGACCGGTCTGGTCGGCGTCGTGCGCGCAGAGTTCCTGAGGGCGCGGAACCTTGAATACGTCCGCGCTGCGCGAGCGCTGGGTGTGGGCAACATGACCATCATGTTCCGCCATATGCTGCCCAACGCGATGGTTGCCACGCTGACCTTCATGCCGTTCATCGTGACGGGCACGATCGGAGGGCTGGCCTCGCTGGACTTCCTTGGCTTCGGCCTTCCGTCCTCGGCCCCGTCGCTGGGTGAACTAACCTTGCAGGCGAAACAGAACCTGCAGGCGCCGTGGCTGGCCTTCACCGCCTTCTTCACCTTTGCCATCATGCTGTCGCTTCTGGTCTTCATCTTCGAAGGCGTCCGCGATGCGTTTGATCCCAGAAAGACCTTTTCATGAGCCTGTTGGATGTGAATAACCTCAAGGTGTCCTTCCGGCAGGACGGTCAGGTTTCAGCCGCGGTCAAGGGTGTGTCATTTACCGTGGACCGGGGCGAAACGGTCGCGTTGGTTGGCGAATCCGGATCGGGAAAATCCGTGACCGCGCTCAGCACTGTTTCGTTGCTGGGCGACAGTGCGATGGTCGAAGGCTCCGTCAAATATGACGGGGATGAGATGATTGGCGCGTCCGAGGCCAAGCTGATGGAAGTACGGGGCAACGATATCAGCTTTATCTTCCAAGAGCCGATGACCTCGCTGAATCCGCTGCATACCATCCAAAAGCAGATGGCCGAGTCGCTGGCCTTGCACCAGGGCCTGTCCGGCGATGCCGCGCGAGACCGGATCGTTGAACTGTTGACGAAAGTCGGCATCCGTGATCCCGAGGAACGCTTGGACAGCTACCCGCACCAACTGTCTGGCGGCCAACGCCAGCGCGTGATGATCGCTCTGGCGCTCGCAAACAAGCCCGACATCCTGATCGCGGACGAACCGACAACCGCGCTGGACGTAACGATTCAGGCGCAGATCCTTGAATTGCTGGCCGAACTGCAGAAGTCTGAAAACATGGGGATGCTGTTCATAACCCATGATCTGGGCATTGTCCGCCGTATCGCGGACCGGGTCTGTGTGATGAAGGATGGCGAGATTGTCGAAACCGGTGCCACGCGCGAGATATTTGACAACCCTCAGCATCCTTACACTCGCAAGCTGCTGGCGGCAGAACCGTCCGGCCACCCCGACCCGGTGGCCGCCGACGCCGAAGAGGTCGCCCGCACCGAGCATCTGAAGGTCTGGTTCCCGATCCAACGCGGATTCCTGAAACGTACCGTTGGGTATGTGAAGGCCGTGAATGACGCGACGCTCAGCGTACGTGCGGGTGAAACTCTGGGTATCGTGGGTGAAAGTGGGTCCGGCAAAACTACGTTGGCGCTGGCCATCATGCGGTTGATCGCGTCTGAGGGTGGCATCACTTTCAGGGATCAGGATGTGCGCCGCTGGTCCACGCGCGAGCTACGGCGTTTGCGCAAGGACATGCAGATCGTGTTCCAGGATCCCTTCGGCAGCCTCAGCCCGCGCATGACCTGCCAACAGATCATCGCCGAAGGGTTGGCGATCCACAAAGTTGACCCCCATCGCGCGCCGCGTGAGCTTGTGGCCGAAGTGATGACCGAGGTTGGGCTGGACCCTGCTGCGATGGACCGCTATCCGCACGAGTTTTCAGGCGGTCAGCGCCAGCGCATTGCCATCGCCCGAGCCATGGTTCTGCGGCCCAAACTGCTGGTTCTGGACGAGCCGACCAGCGCGTTGGACATGACGGTGCAGGTTCAGATTGTCGATCTTTTGCGCGATCTTCAACGGAAATACGGGCTGGCCTATTTGTTCATCAGCCACGACCTCAAGGTTGTACGCGCGATGTCGCACAATGTGATCGTGATGCGAAACGGAGACGTGATCGAGATGGGCTCGGCCGAGGATCTGTTCGAAAACGCGCAGACGGATTACACTCGTGAACTAATAGCGGCGGCGGGCTGACACCAGCCCGCCCCGAATGCTCAGGCGGTTGCCTTTTCCCGAGCGGCGGATTTTGGCACCGGTCCGCGCAACTCTTCGTAGTGATCGAAGCTTAGTCTGACCCAGCCGGTGCCGCGTGTAGCACTGGCGAGTGTGCGGTGCAGCTCGTCTTCGGCGACGGCGGGCAGCTGGGCGTTGAAGATTTCCCAGCCCGAAGCATTTGGGTTGCCCTCAAAACCCAAGACCTGACCCTGCAGAGAGCTGATCGTGGGCACCAGATCGCCAACGAAATCGGATGGCAGGTGAATCTCGGCGTTCAGGATGGGTTGCAGCACCACCGGTTTCGCCTGTGGCAGTGCCTCGCGCACCGCGTTCTTGCCTGCGGTACGGAACGCATAGTCCGAGCTGTCGACGTTGTGATGCTTGCCATCGCTCAGGGTGACTTTGACATCAACAACAGGAAAGCCCTCGGGGCCCTGCGCTAACGCATCTTTGGCACCGTGTTCGACCGAAGGGATATAGTTTCGGGGAACGGCACCGCCCTTGACGACCTCTTCGAATTCAAACCCTGCGCCACGTGGAGTAGGCGCGATCGAGATGACGACGTCGGCAAATTGCCCTGCGCCACCAGATTGTTTGCGGTGGCGATGGCGGTGTTCGACAGGCGCGCGAATGGTTTCGCGATAGGCGGTTTCGACCTGTTCAGTATCGATCTCGATCCCGAAATCCTCGGCCAGCTTGGCGCTGATGCGACGCATATGCTGAGGACCTTGTGATCCCAAGACCGCGTGACCGCTGAGCTCATCTTGTTCGAGATGCAGTCCGGGATCGATCTCGGTCAGCCGGGTCAGCGCATTGGAAAGGCGCACATCATCGCGCTCATGCGTAGGGGATACGACCTGCCGGTGAGCCGCTGGATGAGAGTCGGCCCATTCCGGTAACGGCGTGGCCCCGGTGCTGTCATACAGGTTGCCCGGATTAAGGTGGTCTGACTTTACAGCCAGCCCGATCTGGCCCGCCTCTAGTTCAGCGATTTGAGTCTTGGCGTCCAATGTCGTCAGGTTACCAACCGTGTCGCCGCCCAGAGCTTCATGCGCCTTGACGCCCTTGCCCAGCCCGCGCAGGACAATGATCTTGCCGATATGTTTTTTGACATCCGCGAACCCGGCTATAGCGCGCGCGTTTTCCTCGGCTTCGTCCCGCCCTGCGGCGATATCGAACTCGGGTGCCTCGTGCCGCAGCGCTTTCATCAACCGGGTCAGACCGTTTCCGTGGCTGGCCGAGCCCAAGCAGGCCGGTATCAACTGATGGTTCTGCAGAACCTGCGCGGCCAGATCGTAGATTTCCTCGCTCGGCGGTTGTTTGTCTTCGATCAACTGTTCCAGTAGGTGATCATCGAAATCAGAAAGCGTTTCCAGCAATTCTGTCCGGGCTTCCTGTTCACGGTCTTCCACAGATTGTGGCAGTTCGATCAGGGCCGAGGGTTGTCCTTCCTGATACTTCCAGGCGCGTTCAGAAATCAGGTCAACTGCGCCAATGATGGTGTCCCCATCCCGGATCGGCACCTGCCGCAAAGCGATGTGATGGGTGCAATAGGTCTGCAGGGCTGCGATGATGTCGCGGATGCGGCCATTGGGGCTGTCCATGCGGTTAATGAACAGGAAGCAGGGAATGCCCGCCTCTTCCACCAAGCGCAAATACGGGGCGCACAACACGGCGGCATCGGGGTCCGGCGGCACGACGACAACAGCCGCGTCCGAGATCGCCATTGCAGGCCCCACATAGGCCAGGGTGTCGCTGCCACCGTTCACGTCAATGGCGCACCAGGGTTCGCCCAAATAAGAAAAACCGTGCAAATGCACGGTCCCGGATACGTCGAATGTGGTTGGCCGGCCATCGAGGCGGCTTATGGCCTCGACCAGAGTAGTTTTGCCCGATTGGCTGGGGCCGAGGACGGAAAAAACGCGCATGGATGCTGTCCCTCTTTCAAGTTGCAGAACGGCTGCACGAAAAGGGCGGTCGAGCGCGAATGCCTCGGCACATGCTGTCTGGTATTTTGCCTGCCTCGGGCGCGGGGCGGATGTTCACCCGCCCCCTGAGTGTGGGGAAAACACACCCTTCGCGTCAAGTCTTGTCCCAGCTATGGGATCAGATCGCCGAACTGTGACCTGCCTTGCTGAGGTCATAGGCGTCAAAGCTACGCGCGATCATCCGGGTCAGCGGGCGGGCTTCGGGCGGAATGAACAACCCGTCGTCGGTGATGCTGAGCAACCCGTCAAATTCAGAGTTCGCAGCCTCATACATATCGCGCAGGTCGGCCTCGGAAATGGCGTGGTCGCGCAGGATTTCGGCCGAGTTGATGCGGAAGTCGCACATCAAAGCTTCGATCAGGCGGGCGCGCAGGATGTCCTGACCCTTGAACAGATGCCCGCGAGAGATCGAGAACTGGCCATCGCGGATGGCTTTTGTATGCGCCGAGGTTGCGGGGGCGTTCTGAGCATAGCCTTGCGGGAACTTCGAGATCGAGCTTGCGCCGACTCCGATCAAAACCTCGGCCTGATCGTCGGTGTAGCCTTGGAAATTACGTTTCAACCGGCCTGCGTTCAGCGCATGCGTTAGCCCGTCATCCTGTGTCGCAAAGTGGTCGATCCCGATCTCGGCGTAGTTGTCCCATAGGAAAAGACGCCGCGCTGTATCAAAAAGGTCCAGGCGGTTTTCAGGTGTGGGCAGGGCGTCCGTTGGAATCAATTGCTGCCGTTTGGCCATCCACGGTACATGAGCGTAACCGTATAGCGCCACCCGATCAGGGCTGAGCGATAACAGCTTTTGCACGCTTTCGGTCATCTTCGCTTTGGTCTGATGCGGCAACCCATACAGGATATCGGCATTCAGGCTAGTGATGCCGCGCGCACGGATCATGTCCACCGCTTCACGCGTGGTGTCATAGCTTTGGATGCGACCGATGGTTTTTTGAATGTCGTCGTCAAAATCCTGCACACCGATCGAGGCGCGGTTCATGCCCGCTTCGGCCAGTGCGTCCAGACGGGCTTCGTCGATTTCATTGGGGTCGATTTCCACCGAAAACTCGGCATCCGGTCCAAGGGGCACGATCTCGAGGATGCGCGACGCCAAATCCCGCATCAGGTCCGGGTTCAGCAAGGTGGGCGTGCCGCCGCCCCAATGCAAGCGCGACAGTGTCACGCCTTCGGGCAAGCGGGCGGCCAGCAAATCCAGCTCTGCCTTCAGGACGTCCACATAGGCAACCACAGGGCTGTCGGTCTGAGTCCCTTGGGTGCGGCAGGCGCAAAACCAGCATAGTCTGCGGCAGAACGGAACATGGACGTAAAGCGACACGGAGCTGCCGGGTTTGATTCCGGAAATCCAGTCACCAAAAAGACTTGGCCCCACATCATTGCTGAAATGCGGGGCTGTGGGGTAGCTTGTGTAACGCGGGACTTTCGCGTCAAATAGTCCAAGCTTTGCCAATTGCGGTTTCACTATCATAGCGATACCGTTAAGGCACCGTCGACACAGAAACCTTGACCGAGATCAAGTGGAACCGCGCACGATGCTAAAAGCTCAATTTGACCACACCAACTGTTCGGACTGTCCAATCCGGCACCGCGCCGTTTGTGCGCATTGTGATGCCGATGAGTTGGAAGAGCTTGAAGACATCAAGTATTACCGCACCTTCGAGGCAGGGCAGACGATTATCTGGTCCGGTGATCAGATGAATTTTGTGGGTTCTGTCGTGTCCGGGATTGCTTCGTTGACGCAAACGATGGAAGACGGGCGTACACAAATGGTTGGCCTTCTGCTGCCCAGCGACTTTGTCGGGCGACCGGGGCGCGAGGCTGCGCCTTACGATGTGCAGGCCACGACCGATCTGGTCATGTGCTGCTTTCGCAAGAAACCGTTCGAAGACCTGATGAACACCACCCCGCACATCGCCCACCGACTTCTGCAGATGACGCTGGACGAGTTGGATGCCGCCCGCGAATGGATGCTGGTGCTGGGGCGCAAGACCGCGCGTGAGAAGATTGCCAGCCTGCTGTCTATCATTGCCCGCCGCGATGCTTCGATCACGCCAAAGGACAAGCCTGCGCCCATCGTGTTCGACCTTCCGCTGACGCGTGAGGCGATGGCAGACTATCTGGGCCTGACCCTTGAAACCGTCAGCCGCCAAATCTCGGCACTCAAGAAAGACGGGATCATTCAGTTAGAGGGCAAACGCCACGTGACGATCCCGGATATGCGTCGCCTTATGGAAGAGGCCGGCGACGATTCGGATGGCGGGTTCCTGGTTTAATCCTGTTCTCTGAGAGTTTTCCGTGGTTTACTGGCTTGGTGAATGAACCAGTCAGGAGCGTGACATGGAATTCAGTAGCTTATTGGCAATGCTTATCATCGGCTGCATCGCCGGTTGGCTTTCGGGCAAGATCATGGAGGGCCGGGGCTTTGGTCTGATCGGTAACGTGATCGTTGGGATCATTGGCGCATTCCTTGCGGGCATGATCTTTCCGGCGTTGGGCTTTTCTGTCGGCGGCGGTGTTTTTTCGTCGATCTTTTTTGCGACGATTGGTGCGGTCATCCTGTTGTTCGTGATCGGATTGATCAAACGCGCTTGAACCACCCACCAGAACGGGTGGTCCTGAGCTTTTTTCAGTGTGCCATAAAAACCGGGACCGAGGCCTGTTCCAGCATGTTGCGGGTGGCGCCGCCCAGGATCGCCTCGCGGAACCGCGAATGGCCGTAGGCACCCATGACAATCATATCCGCTTCGCTGTCTGCGGCGTGTCGGCTCAGAATGTCCGAGACGCGCGTCATAGTTTTGCTTAGCACGTCAATTTCACACTTGGCCCCATGGCGGGCCAACATCTGAGACAACAGCCCGCCCGGGTCTGATCGATCCGGGCCGTGGCGCGGCGGGTCGATGACAACGATCCGAACCACATCAGCCTGTACCAGGAACGGCAGCGCGCGACGAATGGCGCGCATGGCCTCGACGCTTTCATTCCAGCCGATCAAAATCGTGCCGGGACGTTGGAAAGGCGTCGCGTTTTCGGGTGTGACCAGAACAGGTGCGTGACCTTCGAACATGGCCGCTTCGACAATCGGTTCAGACTCCGCCCCCCGATCTTTGCCGTAAGGTTGCGGAAGGACAACCAGATCGGAGAACCGGGCGCGATGGGCAACGTGACGGCCGATATCGGCGATTTGCGCGACACCGCTTTCCGCAGACCAGCGAATTCCGGATTTACCCAGGTAATCTTTGGTATGAACCAACAGCTCGTCGGCTTCGGCATTGGCCCGGCTCAGAGTCTCTTGCAGTACCAGTGCGTTCGCGCCCGCGTAGTAATACCCAGCCTGACTGCGATCCACGCCAAGACACAGCGCGTCGGCATGTGCGTCTTGTCCATCCGCCAGTGCGACCATTTGAGCCAAAGCCGGTTTTGATTGTTCCGCGTCCGTTACGACTGTGAGAAGAGATTTGTAAGCCATCTTGACCTCTTGCCTGGGGGACTGAGTCACCTGCGACGACGCAGCTCATCCTTAAGGCTTAGGATTGTCACAGATTTCGGCGTATTGTCTTGACACAGATCAAAGCAAGTCTGGCCGCCGTGGGACACAACAGCGGCCAGTCAAATAGGTTCCGCGACTAAACAAGAATCGCGCGGGGCATGGCAAAGGGACGCAATATGTCAAATTACATCAAGCTGATCGTGCTTGGTCTGATCGCGATATTCGCGGCGATCGGAACCAACTATGCACGCGATTTGGCGTATCAGGTGCATGCAATTCTGGTGATGCTGATCGCCGGTGGTTTGTTCATCTGGACGCTGAGAAACACGGATGAGCCAGATATCCTCGTTGACCGCTCGGCCGAATACATGGATGACGTGATCCGCTATGGCGTGATCGCGACGGCCTTCTGGGGCGTCATCGGGTTCATCGCAGGGACGTTCATCGCGTTCCAGCTCGCCTTTCCGGTGCTGAACTTCGAATGGGCGCAAGGGTACCTGAACTTCGGCCGTCTGCGCCCGCTGCATACCTCGGCGGTGATTTTTGCGTTTGGCGGCAACGCGTTGATCGCGACATCATTCTACGTGGTTCAGCGCACCAGCGCCGCGCGGCTTTGGGGCGGTAACCTGGCGTGGTTCGTATTCTGGGGCTATCAGCTATTCATCGTTCTGGCCGCAACCGGCTATGTTCTGGGCGGAACGCAGTCCAAGGAATATGCAGAGCCAGAGTGGTATGTTGACCTGTGGCTGACCGTTGTTTGGGTCGCTTACCTGGCCGTTTTCCTGGGCACGATCGTCAAGCGGAAAGAGCCGCATATCTACGTGGCGAACTGGTTCTACCTGGCGTTCATCGTGACTGTCGCGATGCTGCACCTGGTCAACAACATGACCATCCCGGTCAGCATCTGGGGCTCTAAATCGGTCATCGTCTGGTCCGGCGTACAAGACGCCATGATCCAGTGGTGGTACGGCCACAACGCTGTTGGCTTTTTCCTGACCGCGGGCTTCCTGGGCATGATGTACTACTTCATCCCGAAACAGGCCGAACGTCCCGTATTCTCGTACAAGCTGTCGATCATCCACTTCTGGGCGCTGATCTTCCTGTACATCTGGGCCGGTCCGCACCACCTGCACTATACCGCGCTGCCTGACTGGGCTTCGACGCTGGGCATGGTGTTCTCGATCATCCTTTGGATGCCGTCTTGGGGTGGTATGATCAACGGTCTGATGACCCTGTCGGGCGCATGGGACAAGCTGCGCACCGATCCGGTGATCCGTATGATGGTGATCTCGGTCGGCTTCTACGGCATGTCCACGTTCGAGGGTCCGATGATGTCGATCCGCGCTGTGAACAGCCTGTCTCACTATACCGACTGGACCATTGGTCACGTGCACTCGGGCGCGCTGGGCTGGAACGGCATGATCACCTTTGGTGCGCTGTACTTCCTGGTGCCGGTCCTGTGGAAACGCGATCGCCTGTATTCGCTCCAGATGGTCAGCTGGCACTTCTGGCTCGCAACCATCGGCATCGTGCTCTACGCGGCATCGATGTGGGTCACCGGTATCATGGAAGGCCTGATGTGGCGTGAAGTGGACGCCAACGGCTTCCTGGTGAACTCGTTCGCCGACACCGTGGCGGCCAAGTTCCCGATGTATGTGGTGCGTGCGCTGGGCGGTGTTCTCTACGTCGCAGGTGGCGTGATCATGTGCTACAACCTGTGGATGACTGTGCGGAAAGCGCCGGCCAAAGAAGCCAGCCTGTCCGTCGCGGTCCCGGCTGAATAAGGAGGGCCGGAGCAATGGCAATTCTCGACAAACATAAGATCCTCGAGACCAACGCGACCCTCCTGCTGATCTTCAGCTTCCTGGTCGTGACCATCGGTGGCATCGTTCAGATCACCCCGCTGTTCTACCTTGAGAACACCATCGAGAAGGTGGAGGGCATGCGCCCTTACACCCCTCTCGAAATGGCGGGTCGTGAAATCTACATCCGCGAAGGCTGCTATGTCTGCCACAGCCAGATGATCCGCCCAATGCGGGACGAGGTCGAACGCTATGGCCACTACTCGCTGGCAGCTGAGTCGATGTATGACCACCCGTTCCAGTGGGGCTCCAAGCGGACCGGGCCTGATCTGGCGCGCGTTGGTGGCCGTTACTCGGATGATTGGCATGTGCGCCACCTGCGTGATGCACAGTCAGTCGTGCCGGAATCGGTGATGCCCAAGTACGGCTTCCTGGAACAGCGCAAGATCGACGGTCGTTACATTGGTGACATCATGGCGGCAAACGCTGTGGTCGGAACCCCGTATACCGAAGAGATGCTGGAAAACGCCGTCGCGGACTTCCGTGCGCAGGCAGATCCGGACAGCGACTTTGACGGGTTGCTCGAACGGTATGGCGATAAGGTCAACATCCGTAACTTTGACGGCCAGCCAGAGCTGACCGAAGCGGACGCGCTGATCGCCTATCTGCAGATGCTGGGTACTTTGGTTGATTTCTCGACCTTCACCCCGGATCCGAGCCGCTAACAGGAGGGTGTGATGGAAGAATACACAATCCTAAGGCAATTCGCGGATAGCTGGATGCTGTTGCTGCTGTTTGTCTTCTTCATTGGCATCGTGATCTGGGTTTTCCGCCCGGGTGCCAGCAAGGAGTACAAAGACACCGCCAACATTCCGTTCCGGCACGAAGACAAACCCGCCGAACCCGAGGAGGCGAGGAAATGAGCAAACCATCTGAAAAACTGCCGGGCGATCCAAAAACAACCGGACACACCTGGGACGGGATCGAGGAATTCGATAACCCGATGCCTCGTTGGTGGCTGTGGACCTTCTACGCCACGATCTTCTGGGGTGTGATCTACACGATCATGTACCCAGCCTGGCCTCTGGTACAGTCGGCAACAGCCGGTGTTCTGGGCTGGTCGTCCCGCGCCTTGGTCCAAGAAGAACTGGTCGAGTTTGAAGAGGCAAATGCCCCTTGGAATGCCAAGCTGGTTGAAACCCCGCTTGAGGACATCTCGAAGGACCCAGAATTGCAGCAATACGCTGTAAATGCGGGTAGTGCGGTCTTCCGTACCTGGTGCGCCCAGTGCCACGGCTCGGGTGCGCAAGGCGCGGCAGGGTTCCCGAACCTGCTTGACGACGCATGGCTGTGGGGCGGTACGCTTGAGGATATCGAGTACACTATCGCCCATGGTATTCGGAACGAAGAAAGCGACGATGCGCGCTATTCCGAGATGCCGGCCTTTGGTGAGATCCTAGAAAAGGATGAGATCACCCAAGTGGTCCAGTACGTGATGTCCTTGACCAATGCGCAGACCGATGACGCGGCGGCACAGGCGGGCAAGGTTGTCTTCGAAGATAACTGCGCAGTCTGTCATGGCGAAGACGGTAAAGGCGATGTCACCCAGGGTGCACCGAACCTGACGGATGCGATCTGGCTTTATGGTGGCAGCCAAGAGGCGCTGACCGAGACGGTCACCTATAGCCGCTTTGGCGTGATGCCCCCGTGGGAAAACCGCCTGACCGATGCGCAGATCCGCGCGGTTACTGCCTATGTCCACCAGTTGGGTGGCGGTCAGTAAGGTCATAAGAATACCTTCGGACGGTTAACCGCCCGAAGGTTGAGGCACCGGCTGTTCCATCTGTTCGCGCGTTTCCTGAACAGCCGGTGCTTAATCCTCATCCTACAATTCGTACTTTTGTCGGTCTAGCGGTGGGCCATTGTCCTGTTGCGTTGCCCATGCGTTTCGTGGCGCGGCATTTTGTCGGACAACAATGTGATCGGGTCAGTTCTCTTTTCGGCCCGTTGAGACAAAAAACCTCCGATTTACCTTGTTTTTCTCTCTTTTGTCAGGCGCAAGCGTCCCAAAAAACTGTTGGGTAAGAAGGGGGGCGAACTGGTAAGCTGTGACAAAAGGTGTCTGCACGATGCGCTTTTGACCCATGTCAAAGTGACTACCTTTGTGATCTGGAAAAAGACGCCGTGACAAAGCCACATCTGGAGCCAGCCCGTGAGCGATTCCGACCCCGCACCTAGCCTGTACGCTGCAAGAGAACCCATTTTTCCAAGGCGCGTTTCCGGGCCGTTCAGAAACCTGAAATGGATCATCCTCGCGGTCACACTGGGTATCTACTACATCACTCCCTGGATCAGGTGGGACAGGGGCCCCAGCCTTCCCGATCAGGCGGTGCTTTTGGATCTGGCAAACCGCCGTTTCTATTTCTTCTGGATCGAAATCTGGCCGCACGAGTTCTATTTCGTTGCCGGCCTTCTGATCATGGCCGGGCTTGGCTTGTTCCTGTTCACCTCGGCGCTGGGTCGCGTGTGGTGCGGCTATGCCTGTCCGCAGACGGTTTGGACCGATTTGTTTATCCTTGTCGAGCGTTGGATCGAAGGGGATCGCAACGCACGCTTGCGCTTGCATCGGCAGGAGAAGATGGATTTTCGAAAGGCGCGTCTGCGTCTGACCAAGTGGACCGCTTGGCTGCTGATCGGCCTGGCGACCGGCGGGGCCTGGGTGTTCTATTTTGCTGATGCGCCGACGCTTGCGCGCGATCTGGTCACCGGGAACGCGCATCCCGTCGCTTACACGACCATGCTGATCCTGACCGGTACGACCTTCCTGTTCGGTGGATTTGCCCGCGAACAGATCTGTATCTATGCCTGTCCTTGGCCGCGGATTCAGGCCGCGATGATGGACGAAGACACCCTGGTCGTCGGGTATCGTGAGTGGCGGGGTGAGCCGCGTGGCAAGGGAAAACGGACTGCGGATTCCGAGTTGGGGGACTGCATCGACTGCATGGCCTGCGTGAACGTTTGTCCGGTCGGTATCGACATTCGCGACGGCCAGCAGCTGGAATGCATCACATGCGCCCTGTGTATCGACGCCTGCGACGACATGATGGCCAAGATCGGCAAGCCGCGCGGTCTGATCGACTATATGGCGCTGAGCGATGAGACACGCGAGCGCGAAGGTCAGCCACCCAAGAGCGTTTGGAAACATATCCTGCGTCCCCGGACCATCATGTACACGGCGCTGTGGTCGCTGGTGGGCTTTGCGCTGCTGTTTGCTCTGTTCATTCGCTCGGATATCGAGGTCACCGTGGCGCCGGTGCGTAACCCGACCTTCGTGACTTTGTCGGATGGGACGATCCGCAACACCTATGACGTGCGGCTGCGCAACAAGCATGGTGAGGATCGGCTGTTCAAGCTGTCTCTGGCCGGTGATCCGGCGATGCGTCTCGTGATTGAGGGCACCCAGCTTGATACAGTGAACGTGACCGCCGATACTGCACAGCTAGAGCGGGTCTATATCATCGCGTCCAAAGACACCGATCCGGCAGCGGCCGACACGACGCCGGTGCGGATCTGGATCGAAGACCTGCAAAGCGGTGAGCGCGCCTATAAGGACACGACGTTCAATGGACGAGGAAACTGATATGGCAGAGCGTCAATTTACCGGGAAACATGCCCTGGCGGTTTTTGTCGCCGCATTTGGGGTGATCATCACCGTCAACCTCGTGCTTGCCTACAGCGCCGTTAAAACCTTTCCGGGGCTCGAGGTTAAGAACTCGTATGTTGCCAGTCAGGAGTTCAACGAGCGCCTGAAAGTGCAACAGGAACTGGGTTGGGAAATCCGGGCCGAAAACACGGGTGGTCTTCTGATCCTGCACATCACCGACCAGTCCGGCGCCCCGGTTCAGGTGGCCGAGCTGCAGGCGGTTGTGGGCCGTGCGACTCATGTGAAAGACGATTTCAGCCCCGATTTTACCTTTGACGGCAACGCCTATTCCACGCCAGCGACGCTGGGCAAAGGGAATTGGAACATCCGCCTTGTGGCCAAGGACAGCAGCGGTGCCGAGTTTGCGCAGCGTGTGCCGTTGTACGTGAAAGGGTAGGGGATGACGGCTCAGCTCAGCTCAGGTACGGCGGCATGTCCGGGTTGCATCGCCACTCCGGCGGAACCCGCGCGGCCTATTCCTGAGGATGTGCAGATTGCCTTGTCTCTGCCGGGTATTCACTGCTCGGCCTGTATCGCGAATGTTGAACGCGAGCTGAACGCCCATCCGGGGGTCGAGGATGCGCGGGTCAATCTGACTCTTAAACGCGCCATGATCAAAGCCGCACCGGAAACGCGCGCCGCTGATCTGATCCCGGTGCTGGAACGGGCAGGCTATGAAGCGCATGAGCTGGACCCGGGCGCGCTGTCTGCCACGCAGGCGGACAAGGCGGGGCGCGACTTGCTGATGCGGCTTGCGGTGGCCGGGTTCGCCTCGATGAACGTGATGCTGCTGTCTGTGTCGGTCTGGTCCGGGGCCACGGACGCAACGCGCGACATGTTCCACTGGATCTCGGCGGCCATCGCGCTGCCTGCGATTGCATTTTCCGGGCAGCCCTTCTTTGCCAATGCCTGGAGCGCCCTGCGTGTGCGCCGTCTGAACATGGACGTGCCAATCGTGCTGGCCATCCTGCTGGCACTGGTCACGTCACTGTGGGAGACCGCGCTGAGTGGCAAACACGCCTATTTCGATGCTGCCCTCACGCTAACCTTCTTCCTGCTGGCCGGGCGGTATCTGGACTATCGCACCCGAGCTGCGGCGCGTTCCGCGGCCGAAGAACTGACCGCGCTTGAGGTCCCTCGGGCAATTCGTCTGGTGGACGGCGTCGAACAAGAGGTCTCGGTTACAAGCCTCGCTGTGGGTGATCTGGTCCTTGTGCGACCGGGTGGACGCATGCCTGTGGATGGGCAGATCGTATCCGGCACCTCGGAACTTGACCGTTCCTTGCTGACGGGGGAAACCCTGCCGATCTTTGCCGAAGCCGGGCTGGACGTCAGCGCGGGCGAGGTCAACCTGACCGGGCCGCTGACCATCCGGGCAACCGCGGTGGGCGAAGATACGTCCCTGCATCGTATGGCCGATCTGGTGGCCATCGCTGAATCGGGTCGATCCCGGTACACGTCGCTGGCCGATAAGGCCGCCAAGCTTTACGCACCGGGGGTCCATATCCTGTCCGCGCTCAGTTTCGTTGGTTGGTACATCTATTCCGGCGATGTCCGTACGGCGCTAAATATTGCCGCGGCCGTCCTGATCATCACCTGTCCCTGTGCGCTGGGACTTGCCGTGCCTGCGGTGACAACGGCGGCCTCGGGGCGGTTGTTCCGCAAGGGGATGCTGATCAAACACGCCACCGCGCTAGAGCGTCTGGCTGAGGTTGATACAGTTGTCTTCGACAAGACCGGAACGCTGACCTCCGGCACGCCGGAACTGACCAATCTGGGGGATCATTCCCGCGCCGATCTTGAAGTCGCGTTGGCGCTGGCCGAGGCGTCCTCGCACCCCTTGTCCGTGTCGCTTGCCAAATCGGCCAAAGACGCGGGTATCAAGCCCGCCCGTGTTGAAGATGTCGTCGAAGTCCCGGGCTATGGCACGGAAGGCACCTATCGCGGCCAGCGCGTTCGCCTTGGTCGCGCCGGATGGACCGGCGGTGACGAAGGTAGCCAGACAGCCGCCTGGCTGGCCATTGCGGGTCAGGCACCCGCCGCGTTCCTGTTCACTGACTCATTGCGCCCTGGCGCGGCTGAGGCCGTACAGGCGTTTCGCGATGCCGGGAAAGAGGTCATCCTGATCTCGGGGGATACTAAGGGCGCGGTTCAAGCGCTGGCCGGCAAGCTGGGCATTGAAACCTGGATTGCCGAGGCTCTGCCCCAGGACAAGGCCGCTCATGTACAGGCGCTCAGCGAAAAGGGGCGTCATGTATTGATGGTTGGCGACGGGTTGAACGATACGGCCGCGCTTGCTGCGGCGCATGTGTCGATTTCTCCGGCATCGGCGCTGGATGCGGCGCGGGTTGCGTCGGATATCGTGCTGCTGGGCAATGACCTGTCGCCGATTGCCGACGCCTGTGACACGGCGGTCAAGGCAACGAAACGGATTCGCGAGAACTTCCGCATCGCGACGGTTTACAATATCATCGCCGTACCCTTGGCCGTGGCCGGGCTTGCTACTCCGCTGATTGCGGCTTTGGCGATGTCGACCTCGTCCATTACTGTGTCCCTGAACGCCCTGCGCCTGAGGTAGTTGATATGGAAGTTTTGGCCTATCTGATACCGATTTCCCTGTTTCTGGGCGGGGTTGGCCTGGTGGCATTTGTCTACACGGTTCGATCGAACCAGTATGACGACCCCGAAGGCGACGCGCGTCGCATCCTCAGCGATGAATGGGACGACAAGCCCAAGCCCTGAGTGCCCTTGAAATTGCCGCAATGCCCGGTTATGTCCGGCCTATCCGCTAGCAGAGAGAACCAAGCCAAATGGCCACCACAAACCCGATCCAGTTCATTCAGCAAGTCCGTGCCGAAGTTTCCAAGGTCGTCTGGCCGACCCGGCGCGAAGTTCTGCTGACCACGGTCATGGTGTTCATCATGGCGGCACTGACCGCTGTGTTCTTTGCGCTGGTCGATCTTGGCATTCGCGGCGGTCTGCAGCTGATCTTGGGTGCATTCGGCTAAGTCGGTCAGGGTGGGGCGGAAACGCCACTGCCCTCTTGCACAGCGCGCGATGTCAGAGTAGTTGACACGGTACTATTCGGAATGGGCGTGCGGCGATTCGGGCTGCGCGCCGCTTTTTATTCCGGGTCACGTGATAGAATTTCAATGATGGACGCGTCCGGCCAAATGGACGCTCCGAAGGCAAACAAGGACGACAGGTTCATGGCGAAACGGTGGTACTCGGTCAGCGTTCTTTCGAACTTCGAAAAGAAGATCGCAGAGCAGATCCGCACATCCGTGGCCGAACAGGGCCTTGAAGACGACATCGACGAAGTGCTGGTCCCCACAGAAGAGGTGATCGAGGTACGTCGCGGCAAGAAGGTCACGACCGAGCGTCGCTTCATGCCCGGTTACGTTCTGGTGCACATGGAAATGTCGGATCAGGGGTACCACTTGATCAACTCGATCAACCGCGTCACCGGCTTTCTGGGCCCGCAAGGTCGCCCGATGCCGATGCGCGACGCTGAGGTGAACCAGATCCTCAACCGTGTTCAGGAAGGTGAAGAAGCGCCAAAGCTGATGATCACCTTCGAGGTGGGCGAGAAGGTCAAGGTCAACGACGGCCCGTTCGAGGATTTCGACGGCATGGTCGAGGGCGTGGACGACGAAAACCAGAAGCTGAAGGTTTCGGTTTCGATCTTTGGCCGCGAAACCCCGGTCGAGCTGGACTTTACGCAGGTCACCAAGCAGGGCTAAGGGGTCTTCCCACTTGTTTTGAACGCCGCGATGCCACGAGCGCCGCGGCGTTTTGTTTTGGCGAAACCAATTCTTGGCCCGGCGGCATAAGGGCAGGAAAAGCGTTGACTAGGGTCGACCGGGGATCAGTTCTTGCTGCTGAAGAACTGTGAGTATGTCGAGGATCGTGGATGGGCTGACATCAACGGAACCGTCCAGAAACACGCCAAGACCACCATCTCCGATCTCACGTGGGCCGCCCTTGTCATAAACAGGATCAAGGGATGCCAGCTCTGCCGGGAGTTCCGGGCACAATGGGGTGTCGTTTAGCACAAGACCGACTGCGGCCAGCATCAATTCCTTGACGGATTCCAATGTGTCATCTTCCAAGAGTTGCTCTCGCTGTGCTTCGGGTGCTGAAAGTGTCAGATCGATGAGTTTGAAGTAGGCGCAGTTGTCGCGCAGTTCGACGGTAGCTTCGGTGGACATGTTGGCCGCAATAGCCCTTTTTTCTTCACCGCGCTGAAAATCGCGATCGCTGGTGCGGCTGCATTCGAAAATCGTGACGGTGACCGCCCCATCCAGGCCGATTGCGTCGCCCTGAGCGTTGAAGCTTAGGTCATCAAGCCGAACCTGAAGGCCGCAATTGTCGACTATCGCGTTGTCGGCCAGCCGCTCGGGCACAATTCTCTGCATTTCACGCAGATCGAGAAGCGCACCTACCCCGATCCGTGTCGGCGCAGCAGCGGTGAGGTTCAGGTCAAGCGTGTATGGCAGTTCCGTGTCGCGAACAGGCAGGGACGCATCGATCAAAAAATTGACCTGCTCGGCGTCCGGAGCGCGGGCGTTCAGGGTCGTCGCAACCAAGACCGGGATCATCAACCAAAGTCTCATTCGGCAAACTCCAATACGCCAAGCTCTTTCAGACCCGCGAGAACTTCAACAATTGTCTCGGCGCTGACATCCGCCGACCCGACAACGGCCGCTCCCATCCCGCCGGGTGCAATTTCGCGGGTGCCGCCGGATTCGTAGATTGGGTCCAGAACCGCGAACTCCGAAGGCAGTGGCGGGCAGACTGGATTCGCAGCCAGGAATTCTCCGCCTTTTTCCAGAACGGCTTCGTTGATGCGGTTGGTTAGTCCAAAAAGATTGCTCACGCCTCCGATGAAACCACGCGGGCTGAGGTCAACGCTTTCGATACTGAAGGTAAGGCATTGGCCCTTCACTTCGGCCTTGGCGACCGCGATCGCATCCACGGTAGCCCCGAAATAGCGAATTCCGGGTTCCTCATTCCTTGTGCACCTCGTGAATTGGGCCCGGGCTGAGCCTTCAACCTTTACAGTTTCGCCTATGGCGGTGACGTCTCGGACCTCAAGATAAATCTGACGATTGCAGCTTTCCTCCAGCGGGCCTGTCAGTATCTGAGGTGCTTTCTCCTGCAATCCCCGCAAATCCATGAATGCCCGCAATCGCAAACGGGTCGGACTGGATTCCTCAAGACCGCCGTAGACCGTGAAAGGAACCGGAATGTCGCGAAGCGGAACTTCTTTGGTCAGTTTGATTTGGAAGCGACCGGCATAGGTGGCAGGGTCAATCCCTTTTGAAGCGAATGACGAGGTTTGAGCGGCGCTATCAGCTTGTGTTGCGACCGCTGCACTTTGATCCTGAGCCTTGCTGCCGCATCCCGGTACCACAGCAAAAAGAATGCAGATCAGTAACCCCTTGTTTAGGCGAGATGACTCCATCCCAGACCGCCCCTTTTGTAATCAAGCTGCCTCAAGATACCTGTCGACGGCTCTTAAGCAACTCATGCTTTTGAATTACTGAATGCAAGTTGCGCATTTGGGGCATTTTGAATGCGCCAACGCAGTTGGTTTTGTCGAAGGCGACAAACCCAATGACCCAATCTCAACGCCGCGATGCAATCAGCACCGCGGCGTTCTTCATTCAACAGACATGAGTTCTTCGCCTACTGGGCTTGCGTTACCGCTGCGCGCAGGAGTTGGGGGCGATCAGACTGCGACGGCAGGAAAACCGCTTGCGATCCCGCGTCCAAGGCTGAAAGGCTTGCGTCGTACCACTGCAGGGCCAGATCGCGACGCTCTTGCACGCCGAAACCTTCGCGCAGGTGGTGGCCGATCAGCTCGCCATAGGCCGGCTCACCCATGGCAACCAGCATCAGGGCAGAGCCGACAGCGACGTCCATGTTGTCCTCGCGGTAGCCGATTGCCAGACAGACTTTGCTGGTTGCGGCCAGATCTTCGGGGCTCAACCCAGATTCCAGAGCCAGTTTGCGCATCTGCGTTTCCGCGTCCGTTTTTGAACTGAGCGACAACGCCACGACCTGCGGGGCTAGCATTTCGCCATAGGTATTGCACTGCGCAGCCACCTGATCTGGCGTTAGACCTTGGATGTCCTGCATCAGATCTTCACCACGCGACATTGCATAGCTGCGAGCCAGACAAAACTGCTCGCTCAAGGCGAAATCAGGGTCGGACATGTTTGTCAGGGTCGTATACCCACCATTGGTGGATGTCTGCAGCATGACCCCGCTGCACCGATTGGCGAGCGATGGGCCACCGGTTCCGCCAGAAAACAGGCTTGGCAGGGTGGCAGACGCCGTTTCGGTTGTGTTGGCTTCGGGTTCCGGTGCAGGTGCTGGCTGGGTCACAACAGGGGTCGTTGCAGCGGGTGCCGGTGCGGCCGGTGCCTGGGGCGCAACGGCCAGGGCAGAACCTGAGTGGAGGTGCTGACGATAGGCCATCAACAAAGGCTGACCGGTCAACTGCGTTGTGGCCTGACCTCCGCTGGTCGCCCAATAGTAGGCCTGCATCAGGAAATCGCGCTGATACGGCTGAAAATCATAGCCATTTATGGGGTAGCCCATCGACGCCTGATAGCGTTCGATCGCTGACCGCGTCCCACGGCCGACCTGACCATCGACCCGTCCGGCATTATAGCCGAAATAGTTCAGTGCCGTCTGGGTCTGCGCACCCTGCGTGGTCGACGGTATGGTTTGCCGGTAGGTCCGGGTTGTCCGCGTTGTTCTCTGGGCCTTTTTCTTCTGCTGGTCCTGTCCAATCGCATAGCCCAGGACCCCACCGACAACGGCACCACCTATAAAGTCACCCGCGTCCGCCCGCGCAGTCTGTGGTGCAGTAGCGGCCAAAGACAACGCGAGGCCAAGCGAGAGAATAAACCGAATGATCATAATAAACCTCCACCAATTCAAAATATTTTACTCAGTATAGCACATCCCTTCGTCTCAAAGTGATTTCTGACCGCCAACCAAATTGGCGAATAGCCCCCCAATCATTTTTGCTTTGATATTGGATCGTTAGTGGTGAACCGAAAAACGAAGTACTCGGCCACCGTTGTTCTGTTGGCCTGCACTGCTTACCCCCAGGGCACGATTCGAAAATTACCGCTGGAGTCAGGGTAGGGCACTTGCCAACCCCCACGTTCCCCTATAAACGCCGCCTCTATCGTCTTCGGGCGAGATTCTCTCGTGGGAGGTTGCTGGGATCGCGATCCCGGATCGGACCACGCAACATAAACCGGGTGGAACGCGTTTCACCTACGTTGAAAGGAAAACCAAATGGCCAAGAAGCTTGCTGGTACAATGAAACTGCAGGTTCCTGCAGGTCAGGCGAACCCGTCGCCGCCAGTTGGTCCGGCGCTGGGTCAGCGCGGCATCAACATCATGGAATTCTGCAAGGCGTTCAACGCCAAGACCGCAGACATGGAGCCCGGCGCTCCGTGCCCGACCGTGATCACCTACTATCAGGACAAGTCCTTCACCATGGACATCAAGACGCCGCCTGCGTCTTACTACCTGAAAAAAGCAGCTGGTCTGAAGCCGGTCGGCAAGCGTAACCGCCCCCGTGGCGCGGAAAACCCAGGTCGCGAGACCGTGGCAACCGTGACCTCGAAGCAGGTTCGCGAAATCGCCGAAGCCAAAATGAAAGATCTGAATGCCAACGATATCGAAGGCGCAATGCAGATCATCCTGGGCTCGGCCCGCTCCATGGGCATCGAGGTGAAGTAAGATGGCAAAACTTGGTAAACGCACCCGCGCTGCGCGCGAAGCTGTCGCTGGCAAGGAAAACCTGTCGGTCGAAGAAGCAGTCGCCTTGGTTAAAGCCAACGCAACCTCGAAATTCGACGAGACCATCGAAATCGCACTGAATCTGGGCGTTGACACCCGTCACGCAGACCAGATGGTTCGCGGCGTTGTCGGCCTGCCGAACGGCACCGGTAAAGCGATGCGCGTTGCTGTTTTTGCTCGTGGCCCGAAAGCTGACGAAGCGAAAGAAGCAGGTGCAGATATCGTCGGCGCAGAGGACCTGATGGAAACCATTCAGGGCGGCACCATCGAATTCGATCGCTGCATTGCCACCCCGGACATGATGCCGATCGTCGGTCGTCTGGGTAAGGTTCTGGGCCCCCGCAACCTGATGCCGAACCCCAAAGTTGGCACCGTGACCATGGACGTGAAAGCGGCCGTGGAGGCAGCCAAAGGTGGTGAAGTTCAGTTCAAGGCAGAAAAAGGCGGCGTTGTGCACGCTGGCGTTGGCAAAGCGTCGTTCGACGAAGCCAAGCTGGCTGAAAACGTTCGTGCTTTCGTCTCGGCTGTGGCCAAGGCCAAGCCGTCGGGCGCCAAAGGCACCTACATGAAGAAAATCGCGCTGAGCTCGACCATGGGCCCGGGCGTGACTCTGGACGTGGCAGCCGCGTCGGGCGAGTAAGCCTTACTGCTGAACAGTCAGAATTTGACCCCGGGTGGCGCAAGCTGGCCGGGGTTTTTCGTTTTTCAGTGGGATTCCAATTGGCACCGAGGGGCTTTAGTCGAAAATCAGATTTAGGCGCGCCCAAAGACGGCTTCGCCTGTCGCGTTCAAAAGCGCTGCAGGTGTGGGTGATCTGGTGCAGAAACAGCCAGTCTTTCAGCAACCGCCCTCGGATGCAGTAGTCAAGGATCTCGTGATTGATTGGATGCCGGTAGAGGCGGAAGAACATCTCCTTGTTTCGCCTCAGGATACCGCTGCGATCCACTTCGGACGCCACAGTCTCGCGAAAGATGTCGGCCTTCAGGAAATCGACGATATCGTAGACGGCCAGCTTGTCCTTTGCTTCGGTGAAATCCAGACCGATGGTCTTGCCCTGTCCGACAATCAGGTTTTGGCCGTGGAAGTCTCCATGTGAAAAGACCCGCAGGTCCTCGGTGCCCTTCAGGCGAGCGCCTTCGGCGAGCATTTCGTCGACCATGGCGCGGCTTTGGTTTGCGATGTCACGCGGGACCGCTTGTATCAGCTCGCTCAGGCTGTCTGTCATCCAGCGTGGTTTGAAGGCATAGCGGGTCGGCGGGTGACGGGCATGCAGATCGTTCAGCCAGGATCCGGCACGGCGATAGACCTGAGCGACCTGATTGTCATCCGCACTGTTGTAAATCAGGTCAACGGCGGTCGGACGGTCAATATACTCGGTCACCAGGAATTCACCGCCCTGTGACAGATAAACAGGCCGGACAACGCGCGAGGTTTCATTGCCGTCGAAATGCTGATGCAGTGCGCTCAGCAATTCGAACTCATTCTTCAGCCGTTCCGTGCTAGGCGATGTGGTGTCGATCTTGAGGGCGAAAGCCTGCGATGATGTGTGCAGGACGACGACCGAACGGGTGTCAGCGAAAGCATGTGAGCGGTAGATACAGTCATAGCCGGTCATGGGGCCTTGCAAGCATTGATCGGAGAACTCGCGGATATATGTTTTGACGCAGGCGTCTTCCTCGTCTGAAAGGGGCAAAATTTCAGCCAATGGCGATGTCCTGCATCCGGTATACTGGTTATGGGACAGGATAGCAGAGCGGTTCTTATGTCAACGGCCTCTGGAAGCCGTAGCAAAAGGTCGTAGAGAAGGCTCGGTTGCGGTCGCAGAAACCGCAATTTACCTCTTGGAAACCCCGCGCATCTGCCCTAAGTAAGGCTACGAAGTAAAGCGTGCGATTCGTCGTGCGCTTTATTTTGTTTCGTCCAAGACGGTGGGTGGTGCCATATGGCCCCTTAATTCCCTGCCTGAGACGGGTAAGACCAAAGAATTCTGAGGGTCCCATCCTCGGGCGCATTTTGGCCAATCCCGTAACAACGGACCTGAACGCTGGGGTTTCGACCTCGGCAAATATGAGCCGGGGTGAGATATCGCCCCTAACTTGGAGAGAACTGTGGATAGAGCCCAGAAAGAGAAAGTGGTCGAAGAACTCGGCCAAATCTTCGAAAGCTCTGGCGTCGTAGTGGTTGCTCACTACGCCGGTCTGACAGTTGCCGAGATGCAGGACCTTCGCGCACGTGCTCGTGACGCGGGTGGCTCCGTGCGTGTTGCTAAGAACAGGCTCGCCAAAATCGCCCTTGAGGGTAAGCCGTGTGAAAGCATGGCCGACCTGCTGACAGGGATGACCGTTCTGACCTATTCCGAGGACCCTGTGGCAGCAGCCAAAGTGGCCGAGGACTTCGCCAAAGAGAACCAAAAGTTCGAAATTCTTGGCGGTGCAATGGGTGAGAACGCTCTGGACCGCAAAGGCGTTGAAGCCGTTTCGAAAATGCCGTCGCGTGAAGAGCTTATTGCTTCGATCGTTGGCTGCATTGGCGCACCTGCTTCGAACATCGCTGGCGCGATTGGCGCACCTGCAAGCAACATCGCAAGCATCCTTTCCACCATCGAAGAGAAGGCGGAAGCTGCGTAAGCGGTTGGCACTGAATGATCTGCGTAGGGTGAATACCCTGACGTTGGAACACACACTGTAAACGGAAAGAGCTGATAAAATGGCTGATCTGAAAGCACTCGCAGAAAGCATCGTGGGTCTGACCCTGCTGGAAGCACAAGAACTGAAAACCATCCTCAAAGACGAGTACGGCATCGAGCCCGCAGCTGGCGGCGCCGTAATGGTCGCAGCTGGTGGCGACGCCGGTGGCGCCGCTGAGGAAGAAAAAACCGAATTCGACGTCGTTCTGAAGAACGCCGGCGCATCGAAAATCAACGTCATCAAAGAAGTTCGCGGCATCACCGGCCTGGGCCTGAAAGAAGCCAAGGAACTGGTCGAAGCCGGCGGCAAGATCAAAGAAGGCGTGGACAAAGCAGAAGCAGAAGACATCAAAGGCAAGCTGGAAGCAGCTGGCGCCGAAGTCGAGCTGGCCTAAGCTTAGTCTCTGGTGCATCGCTGATGTGCCGAAAAATTTGGCTGGGTCCGGAGAAATCCGGGTCCAGCCGAACCTGTCTTAGAAAGGGCCTCATACACGGGGGCGTTTTCTAAGACGCGGTTCGCGGATCGGGAGGCTGCCTTCGGGACGGTGGCCATGAATTGATCCGGACGTGTCGTCTCGAATGTGCAAGATGCCGGGGCCCGACGGTGTCTTTGCCCGCTGAGAACATCGAAAGGTGACATCTGACATGGCTCAAACGTTCCTTGGCCAGAAACGTCTTCGTAAATATTACGGCAAAATCCGCGAAGTGCTGGAGATGCCGAACCTTATTGAGGTCCAGAAATCTTCTTATGATCTTTTCCTCCGCTCCGGCGATGCAGAGCAGCCCACTGACGGCGAAGGCATCAAAGGTGTGTTCCAGTCGGTTTTCCCGATCAAGGATTTCAACGAAACCTCCGTACTGGAGTTCGTGAAATACGATTTGGAAAAACCCAAATATGACGTCGAAGAGTGCATGCAGCGCGACATGACCTACAGCGCGCCGCTGAAGGTCACCCTGCGTCTGATCGTGTTTGATGTCGATGAGGATACCGGCGCCAAGTCGGTCAAAGACATCAAAGAACAGGACGTGTTCATGGGCGACATGCCCCTAATGACGCCGAACGGTACGTTCATCGTGAACGGCACCGAGCGTGTGATCGTGTCCCAGATGCACCGCTCGCCCGGTGTGTTCTTTGACCACGACAAAGGCAAAACCCATTCTTCGGGTAAACTGCTGTTTGCCTGCCGCATCATCCCGTACCGCGGCAGCTGGCTGGACTTTGAGTTCGACGCCAAAGACATCGTTTACGCCCGTATCGACCGCCGCCGCAAGCTGCCTGTGACCACCCTGCTATATGCGCTGGGTCTGGATCAGGAAGCGATCATGGACGCGTATTACAACACCGTGTCCTACAAGCTGGACAAGAAGAAAGGCTGGATCACGCCGTTCTTCCCCGAGCGTGTGCGTGGCACCCGCCCGACCTATGACCTGATTGACGCGAAATCCGGTGAAGTGATTGCCGAAGCGGGCAAGAAAGTCACTCCGCGCGCGGTCAAAAAGCTGATCGAAGAAGGCGTCGTCACCGACTTGCTGGTTCCGTTCGACAACATCGTCGGCAAGTTCGTCGCCAAGGACATCATCAATGAAGAAAACGGCGCGATCTATGTCGAAGCCGGTGATGAACTGACCCTGGAATATGACAAAGACGGCGACCTGATCGGTGGCACCGTCAAGGAACTGATCGATGCGGGTATCACCGACATTCCGGTTCTGGACATCGACAACGTCAACGTCGGCCCCTACATGCGCAACACCATGGCTCAGGACAAGAACCTGAACCGTGAAAGCGCGCTGATGGATATCTACCGCGTTATGCGTCCGGGTGAGCCGCCCACCGTCGAAGCTGCGTCGGCCCTGTTCGACACTCTGTTCTTCGACAGTGAGCGCTATGACCTGTCCGCCGTTGGCCGCGTGAAGATGAACATGCGTCTGGCTCTGGACGCACCGGACACCCTGCGCACCCTGCGTCGCGAAGACATCGTGGCCTGCATCAAGGCGCTGGTGGAACTGCGTGACGGTAAAGGCGACGTGGACGATATCGACCACCTTGGCAACCGTCGTGTCCGTTCGGTCGGCGAATTGATGGAAAACCAGTACCGCGTCGGCCTGCTGCGCATGGAGCGCGCGATCAAAGAGCGTATGTCGTCGGTCGAGATCGACACCGTCATGCCGCAGGACCTGATCAACGCGAAACCGGCTGCGGCTGCTGTTCGTGAATTCTTTGGCTCGTCGCAGCTGTCGCAGTTCATGGACCAGACCAACCCGCTGTCCGAGGTTACCCACAAACGCCGTCTCTCGGCGCTTGGCCCCGGTGGTCTGACACGTGAGCGTGCAGGCTTTGAGGTGCGCGACGTGCACCCGACCCACTATGGCCGGATGTGCCCGATTGAAACGCCGGAAGGTCCGAACATCGGTCTGATCAACTCGCTGGCCACCTTTGCCCGCGTGAACAAGTATGGCTTCATCGAGACACCGTACCGCGTTGTTAAAGACGCCGAGGTGACCGACGAGGTTCACTACATGTCCGCGACCGAGGAAATGCGTCACACCGTGGCGCAGGCGAACGCGACGCTGGATGCTGATGGCAAATTCATCAATGATCTGGTTTCGACCCGTCAGGCTGGTGACTACACTCTGGCTCCGCGCGAGAATGTGGACCTGATTGACGTGTCGCCGAAACAGCTGGTCTCGGTCGCTGCATCGCTGATCCCGTTCCTTGAAAATGACGACGCCAACCGCGCTCTGATGGGCTCGAACATGCAACGTCAGGCGGTTCCGTTGCTGCGCGCCGAAGCGCCGCTGGTCGGTACCGGGATCGAGGAAAAGGTTGCGATCGACTCGGGTGCTGCGATTCAGGCGAAACGCGCCGGTATCATCGACCAGGTTGATGCCCAGCGTATCGTTATCCGCGCCACCGAAGATCTGGAACTGGGCGACGCTGGCGTTGACATCTATCGTCTGCGCAAGTTCCAGCGTTCGAACCAGAACACCTGCATCAACCAGCGTCCGCTGATCAAGGTGGGTGACACAGTCCAGAAGGGCGAAGTCATTGCCGATGGTCCGTCGACCGATATGGGTGAACTGGCCCTTGGTAAGAACGTGGTCGTCGCGTTCATGCCGTGGAACGGTTACAACTACGAAGACTCGATCCTAATCTCGGAACGTATCGCTCGTGACGACGTCTTTACCTCGGTCCATATCGAGGAGTTTGAAGTCGCCGCCCGTGACACCAAGCTGGGTCCGGAAGAGATCACCCGCGACATCCCGAACGTCGGTGAAGAAGCGCTGCGCAACCTCGACGAGGCAGGCATCGTTTACATCGGCGCGGATGTTGAGCCGGGCGATATTCTGGTCGGCAAGATCACTCCGAAGGGCGAAAGCCCGATGACCCCGGAAGAAAAGCTGCTGCGCGCCATCTTTGGTGAGAAAGCATCTGACGTGCGCGATACATCGCTGCGCGTGAAGCCGGGCGATTACGGTACGGTCGTTGAGGTCCGCGTTTTCAACCGTCACGGCGTCGAAAAAGACGAGCGTGCGCTGCAGATCGAGCGTGAGGAAGTCGAACGTCTGGCCCGTGACCGGGACGACGAGCTGGCGATCCTTGACCGCAACATCTATGCGCGTCTGCAGGGCCTGATCCTGGGTAAAACCGCTGTCAAAGGCCCGAAAGGCGTCAAGCCGGGCTCGGTTATCACCGAGGAACTGCTGGAAACCCTGACCCGTGGTCAGTGGTGGCAACTGGCGCTGGAAGGCGAGCAGGACGCACAGATCGTTGAGGCTCTGAACGAGCAGTACGAAGTGCAAAAGCGTGCTCTGGATGCCCGTTTCGAAGACAAGGTCGAAAAAGTCCGCCGTGGCGACGACCTGCCGCCGGGTGTGATGAAGATGGTCAAAGTCTTCATCGCTGTGAAGCGTAAGCTGCAGCCGGGCGACAAGATGGCCGGTCGTCACGGGAACAAAGGTGTGATCTCCAAGGTTGTTCCGATGGAAGACATGCCGTTCCTTGCCGATGGTACGCCGGTTGACTTCTGTCTCAACCCGCTGGGCGTGCCTTCACGTATGAACGTTGGTCAGATCCTTGAAACCCACATGGGTTGGGCCGCACGCGGTCTGGGTCTGAACATCGATGAGGCTCTGGGTGAATACCGCCGTTCCGGCGACCTGACCCCGGTGCGCGAAGCGATGAAGCTGGCCTATGGCGAAGATGTCTACGAAGAAGGCATCACCGGTCTGGACGAGGATGGCCTGATCGAGGCTGCGGGCAACGTTACCCGCGGTGTTCCGATCGCAACCCCGGTCTTCGACGGTGCTAAGGAAGCAGACGTCAACGACGCGCTGGTGCGTGCGGGCTTCTCGGAAAGCGGTCAGTCGGTTCTGTTCGACGGTCGTACCGGTGAGCAATTCGCACGTCCGGTGACCGTAGGCATCAAGTACCTGCTGAAACTGCACCACCTGGTGGACGACAAGATCCACGCGCGTTCGACCGGGCCGTACAGCCTGGTTACCCAGCAGCCGCTGGGTGGTAAGGCGCAGTTCGGTGGTCAGCGCTTTGGTGAGATGGAGGTCTGGGCTCTGGAAGCTTACGGCGCCGCCTACACCCTGCAGGAGATGCTCACCGTGAAATCGGATGACGTCGCCGGCCGGACCAAGGTCTATGAGTCGATCGTCAAGGGCGAGGATAACTTTGAAGCGGGCGTACCGGAATCGTTCAACGTTCTGGTTAAAGAAGTCCGTGGCCTCGGCCTGAATATGGAACTCCTGGATGCGGAGGTTGAGGAGTAAGGGCGCTGCCCTTTCTCCCGTCCCCCCTTCCGCAAGATTTGAGGTAACAAATGAACCAGGAAATCACCAACAACCCGTTCAACCCGCTGACGCCCCCGAAGGTTTTCGACGAGATCAAGGTCTCGCTGGCGTCGCCCGAGCGGATCCTGTCTTGGTCCTATGGCGAGATCAAGAAACCCGAAACCATCAACTACCGGACGTTCAAGCCCGAGCGTGACGGCCTGTTCTGCGCGCGTATCTTTGGCCCGATCAAAGATTACGAATGTCTGTGCGGCAAGTATAAGCGGATGAAGTATCGCGGCGTTGTCTGCGAGAAATGCGGTGTGGAAGTCACCCTGCAGAAAGTCCGCCGTGAGCGTATGGGCCATATCGAACTGGCCGCGCCCGTCGCACATATCTGGTTCCTGAAATCGCTGCCGTCCCGCATCGGTCTGATGCTGGACATGACGCTGCGCGATCTGGAACGCGTTCTGTACTTTGAAAACTACGTGGTCATCGAGCCCGGTCTGACCGACCTGACCTACGGCCAGATGCTGACCGAAGAAGAGTACATGGATGCGCAGGATGCCTATGGCATGGACGCGTTCACCGCGAATATCGGTGCTGAAGCCATCCGTGAGATGCTGGCCCAGATCGATCTGGAAGCCGAAGCCGAGCAGCTGCGTGCTGATCTGGCCGAAGCAACAGGCGAACTGAAGCCCAAGAAGATCATCAAGCGTCTGAAGGTTGTTGAATCCTTCCTTGAGTCGGGCAACCGGCCTGAGTGGATGGTGATGACCGTGATCCCGGTCATTCCGCCGGAACTGCGTCCGCTGGTTCCGCTGGATGGTGGCCGTTTCGCGACCTCGGATTTGAACGATCTGTATCGCCGCGTCATCAACCGGAACAACCGTCTGAAGCGTCTGATCGAACTGCGCGCGCCTGACATCATCGTCCGTAACGAAAAGCGGATGCTGCAGGAATCCGTTGACGCTCTGTTCGACAACGGCCGTCGTGGCCGCGTCATCACCGGCGCCAACAAGCGTCCGCTGAAATCGCTGTCGGACATGCTGAAAGGCAAGCAGGGCCGCTTCCGTCAGAACCTTCTGGGTAAGCGCGTCGACTTCTCGGGCCGTTCGGTCATCGTGACCGGTCCGGAACTCAAGCTGCACCAGTGTGGTCTGCCCAAGAAGATGGCGCTGGAGCTGTTCAAGCCGTTCATCTACTCGCGCCTTGAAGCCAAGGGTCTGTCTTCGACCGTGAAACAGGCGAAGAAACTGGTCGAGAAAGAGCGTCCCGAAGTGTGGGATATCCTCGACGAGGTGATCCGCGAACACCCTGTCATGCTGAACCGTGCGCCGACGCTGCACCGTCTTGGCATTCAGGCGTTCGAGCCGGTTCTGATCGAAGGTAAAGCCATCCAGTTGCACCCGCTGGTCTGTTCGGCCTTTAACGCCGACTTCGACGGTGACCAGATGGCCGTTCACGTCCCGCTGAGCCTTGAGGCCCAGCTGGAAGCCCGCGTTCTGATGATGTCAACGAACAACGTCCTGTCGCCTGCAAACGGCGCGCCGATCATCGTTCCGTCGCAGGATATGATCCTGGGTCTCTACTATGTGACCCTGGAACGCGAAGGCATGCCGGGCGAAGGCAAGGTGTTTGGTTCGATCGACGAAGTTCAGCACGCTCTGGACGCAGGTGAAGTGCATCTGCACACCAAGATCACCGCGCGGATCACGCAGATCGACGACGAAGGCAACGAAGTTCAGAAGCGTTACGAGACAACTCCGGGCCGTCTGCGTCTGGGTGCCTTGCTGCCGATGAACAACAAAGCGCCGTTCGATCTGGTCAACCGCCTGCTGCGGAAGAAAGAAGTGCAGCAGGTGATCGACACCGTCTACCGTTACTGCGGTCAGAAAGAGTCGGTTATCTTCTGTGACCAGATCATGTCGATGGGCTTCAAAGAAGCGTTCAAGGCGGGCATCTCGTTCGGTAAGGACGACATGGTCATCCCGGGCGACAAGTGGGGCATCGTTGATGACACCCGCGATCAGGTGAAAGACTTTGAACAGCAGTACATGGACGGCCTGATCACTCAGGGCGAAAAGTACAACAAAGTTGTCGATGCCTGGTCGAAGTGTAACGACCGCGTCACCGAAGCGATGATGAGCACCATCTCGGACGTCGCCAAGGCCGAAGACGGGTCGGACATGGAGCCGAACTCGGTCTACATGATGGCCCACTCCGGTGCGCGTGGCTCGGTCACTCAGATGAAACAGCTGGGCGGTATGCGCGGCCTTATGGCCAAGCCGAACGGTGACATCATTGAGACGCCGATCATCTCGAACTTTAAAGAAGGTCTGACCGTTCTCGAGTACTTCAACTCGACCCACGGTGCCCGTAAGGGTCTGTCGGATACCGCTCTGAAGACGGCGAACTCGGGTTACCTGACCCGTCGTCTGGTGGATGTGGCGCAAGACTGTATCGTTCGTGAGATCGATTGTGGCACCGAGCGTGCGATCACTGCCGAAGCCGCCGTGAACGACGGTGAGGTTGTCGCCTCGCTGGCCGAACGTGTGCTGGGCCGTGTCGCGGCTGACGATGTTCTGCGTCCAGGTACGGACGAAGTGATCGTGGCCGCTGGTCAGCTGATCGACGAACGTATGGCCGACACCATCGATGAAGCTGGTGTTCAGTCCATGCGCATCCGCTCGCCTCTGACCTGTGAGTCCGAGGAAGGCGTCTGTGCAACCTGCTACGGTCGTGACCTTGCGCGCGGTACAATGGTGAACACAGGTGAAGCTGTCGGCATCATCGCCGCGCAGTCGATCGGTGAACCCGGTACACAGCTGACCATGCGTACATTCCACATCGGTGGTGTTGCACAAGGTGGTCAGCAGTCGTTCCAGGAAGCCAGCCAAGAGGGTGTTGTTTCCTTCGAGAACCCGCAGATCCTGGTCAATGCGGCAGGCGAAAGCCTGGTCATGGGCCGGAACATGAAGCTGGTGATCAAGGACGAACATGGCGAAGAGCGTGCCAGCCACAAGCTGGGCTACGGCTCGAAGCTGTTCGTCAAGGACGGCACCAAAGTGGCCCGTGGCGACAAGCTGTTCGAGTGGGATCCCTACACTCTGCCGATCATCGCCGAGAAAGCCGGTACCGCGAAATACGTTGACCTTGTTTCGGGCCTTGCTGTCCGCGACGAGACCGACGAAGCAACCGGCATGACCCAGAAGATCGTGATCGACTGGCGCGCGGCCCCCAAAGGCAGCGACCTCAAGCCCGAGATCATTCTGGTCGGCGAAGATGGCGAGCCGGTCCGCAACGAAGCGGGCAACCCGGTTCACTATCCGATGTCGGTGGATGCGATCCTGTCGGTCGAAGACGGTCAGAAAGTCGAAGCCGGTGACGTTGTTGCGCGTATCCCGCGTGAAGGTGCCAAGACCAAGGACATCACCGGTGGTCTGCCGCGTGTGGCCGAACTGTTCGAAGCCCGCCGTCCGAAAGATCACGCGATCATCGCAGAAGCCGATGGTTACGTGCGCTTTGGCCGCGACTACAAGAACAAGCGTCGCATCAGCATCGAACCGGCTGACGAGTCCATGGAGACCATCGAGTACATGGTGCCCAAGGGCAAACACATCCCGGTCGCCGAAGGGGACTTCATCCAGAAGGGTGAATACCTGATGGACGGTAATCCGGCTCCGCATGACATCCTGTCCATCATGGGTGTCGAAGCGCTGGCGGATTACATGATCGACGAAGTGCAGGATGTCTATCGTCTGCAGGGCGTGAAGATCAACGACAAGCACATCGAGGTCATCGTGCGCCAGATGCTGCAGAAGTGGGAGATCCTGGATTCAGGAGACACCACCCTGCTGAAAGGCGAGCATGTCGACAAGCAAGAGTTCGACGCGGCCAACGAGAAGACCATTGCCCGCGGTGGTCGTCCGGCACAGGGCGAGCCGATCCTGCTTGGGATCACCAAAGCCTCGCTGCAGACGCGTTCGTTCATCTCTGCGGCCTCGTTCCAGGAAACCACACGCGTTCTGACCGAAGCTTCGGTTCAGGGCAAGAAAGACAAACTGGTTGGCCTGAAAGAGAACGTCATCGTTGGTCGTCTGATCCCCGCCGGTACCGGTGGTGCGACCCAGGCCGTGCGTCAGGTTGCGCAAGGCCGCGACAACGTTGTGATCGAAGCCCGTCGGGAAGAGGCCGAAGCGGCCGCTGCCCTGGCAGCCCCGGTCATGGACGACGATCTGGTTGGCGACGAGTTGGACGTTCTGGTCGAAACGCCGGAAAGCCGCGAGTAAGCGCAGCTAGAACCGAATGATCAGGCCCCGCGATTTCGCGGGGCCTTTTCTTTTGCCCGGCGTGATACATTGGGCGAAACCTGGGACCACTTCGAAGAGGGCAGCATGGCAGTCATCAAAGGTGACCTGATCCAACTGGCGCTGGATGGTGAATTTGATGTCATCGTCCATGGCTGCAACTGTTTCCACGCCATGGGCGCAGGAATCGCGCGGGTGATCGCGGCAGAATTCCCCAGCGCCTTTGAGGCCGACAAGCGAACAGAGTATGGGGTTCGGTCCAAGCTGGGGACAATTTCTTCCGCCCGGATTTTACGGGGGACAGCGGACTTCACGGTGATCAACGCCTATACTCAATACCGTTGGGACGGCGAAGGGCGGCTAGTGGATTATGATGCGATCTCCACATGCTTTGGCGCCGTTGCCGACGCGTACCCGAGCGCCCGCGTAGGCTATCCGATGATTGGCGCCGGCTTGGCTGGTGGGGACTGGTCCGAGATCGCGCCGCGCATAGATGCCGCCCTTGAGGGTCTGGAACATAAACTGGTTGTGCTACCCGACTGAACCCGACCCCGCTGGTTGCGTATTGACATCGCACAAGCGCTTACGACCAATGGGCGCAGTTTCGTCAAGGCATTGGAACCGTAAATTATGACCCCAAACGTGAAGGGCGCGTTGCTGATGATGGGCAGCATGGCCGCCTTTACCGTCAATGATGCGATGATCAAGGCTGCGGGGGCCGAGCTGTCGCTGTTCCAAATGGTGGCGATGCGGGGTGTGCTAGCGACGGTTTTGGTTTTTCTTTTGGCGCGTCACCTCGGTGCATTGCACTTGAATTTTCCGCGTCATGACAAATGGTTGGTCGCTGCACGCTGTTTGGCAGAGCTGTCGGCAACGTTCTTCTTTCTGACCGCGCTTCTTCATATGCCGCTTGCGAATGTCACGGCGGTGCTACAGGCGCTGCCATTGACGGTAACACTGGGCGCGGTTCTGTTTTTTGGCGAACATATCGGATGGCGCAGAATTCTGGCGATTGGGCTGGGGTTCGTAGGTATGTTGCTGATCGTCCGCCCAGGGCCAGATGGGTTCAGCATTTTTGCAGTGTATGCCCTGATCGCTGTGGCATCCGTCACGGTTCGTGACTTGATCACCCGCCGCATGTCGATCTACGTCCCATCGCTGGCTGTAACATTGGCCACGTCGCTTTCGATCACTGTTGCGGCTGGTATCGCAACTGCGGTCACGGGGTGGGAACCTGTTTCAACTGGGGCCGGTGTTCTGGTCGCCTGCGCTGCGGTGTTTGTCCTGACCGGATACCTGTGCAGCGTTATGGTAATGCGTGTAGGTGACGTCGGCTTTGTCGCGCCTTTTCGCTACTCAAGCCTGATCTGGGCGCTGGCGCTGGGTTGGCTGGTGTTCGGAGATTGGCCAGACACGATCACCATGCTGGGCGCGGTTCTTGTCGTTGCCGCGGGGCTGTTCACCCTGTTCCGTGAGCGGCGCTCTCAGGCGGTCGAGTGAACGCGCCTGACGGCATCCTGTTCAATGCCAAACCGCGCGATGAATTCCCCCTCTTGTTCCGGAGTCAGCGGAAACAGCTCGGTTTTGCTGGCGCGGGCATGGGGTGAGTCATTGAATGAGTTCAAGGTCCGAACCCACATCGGCGCATCGGGATAGCTGATCACTGGCATGAAGCGGCCGATCTTGTGGTGGGTAAAGCTCATGATCGTATGTTTGCACCCACCGGCGATGTACATGCCCAGGCCGACACCCAAAAGCGACCGAAAAACTTGTGTGGCACGAATACCCTCGGGGCCAAAGCGCGCAAGGAATCCGCTGTTGAAATCCAGGCCAATCGTCCGGTTATGTTCGGCCAGCCCCTTTGCATCCAGCGCGGCAAGGCGCAGACGTTCGACCAGATCAACGGACACCGCATCGTCATCATAGTGTCGGAACTGAATGCAGGGCTGATCCGGATTGGTCCGCGCGCTGTGAAGAACGTCCTTGACCACCGGGCGGTGCCGGGCGGGGGCGCGTTTGACAATGCGGACCTGCTTTATGTCCGAGGTGAGATCATAGAGCCGGTCCATCGACTCTTTGGGTAGGCACTCACCGATCAAGACCAGCAGTTCAAAGTCTTCATCGGTTTGTTCGCGAAAGCAGGGCAGGGTGGTGGTCTCGAACAGGCGAAACCGCTCTTCCAGACGGGCCGGATTGTACAAGTACTGGCGTCTTTCCTCGACGGAGGCGTGTTCGACCTGATAGCCGCCGATCGCGGGATAGGAAAAGCGGCACAGGCCGATGACTTGCATGTTTTGTCCGTTCGTGAGTATTCACCGCGACTATGCCGTTGCCGCTGCTGGCCCGCAACGGGTGGATTTTTGCGACCTCGCATTATCCACGTCGGCCGATCTGGTGCACCACTCAAACAGGTGCTGTTGACACTCGGGCCGACTCCCCCTATTACGCGCGTCATCTCGGTGCCGGGGGCCGCCCCACAACCGATTCCAGTAATGAACTGGTCAAGACCCGGACAATTTTGCAGTCCGCGTCCTCTGATAACCAACCGCGACGTTCACCTCGGAATGGGAACGCTCGCGGGTTTTGCGCTTGTGGACGCATAAGTGCAGCAAAGTTTAACCGCACGCAACGCGCGTGCATGTCATGTGTGTTGCAAAACGGGGAAGAAACCGGAATGCCAACTATTCAACAGCTGATCCGCAAGCCGCGGCAGCCCAAAGTAAAACGCTCGAAGTCCATGCACCTGGAGCAGTGCCCGCAGAAGCGCGGCGTTTGCACCCGTGTGTACACCACCACACCGAAAAAGCCGAACTCGGCTATGCGTAAGGTTGCCAAGGTGCGCCTGACCAACGGGTTCGAGGTCATCTCGTACATCCCCGGTGAAAGCCACAACCTGCAGGAACACTCGGTTGTTCTGATCCGTGGCGGCCGTGTAAAAGACCTTCCCGGTGTGCGTTACCACATCCTGCGCGGTGTTCTGGATACTCAGGGCGTCAAAGATCGTAAGCAACGTCGTTCGAAATACGGCGCGAAGCGTCCCAAGTAAGAAGGAGAGGCTGATATGTCACGTCGTCACGCCGCCGAAAAACGCGAAGTCCTGCCTGACGCCAAATTTGGCGACAAGGTACTGACCAAATTCATGAACAACCTGATGATCGACGGTAAGAAGTCGGTCGCAGAGCGCATCGTTTACAACGCGTTTGACCGCGTTGAGAACAAGATCAAGCGCGCTCCTGTCGAAGTGTTCCACGAAGCGCTCGACAACATCAAACCGTCGGTCGAGGTTCGCTCGCGCCGCGTTGGTGGTGCAACTTATCAGGTTCCGGTCGAAGTGCGCCCCGAGCGCCGCGAAGCACTGGCCATCCGCTGGCTGATCACTGCTGCGCGTGGCCGCAACGAAAACACCATGGAAGAACGCCTCGCCGGCGAGCTGCTGGACGCTGTACAGTCCCGCGGTACCGCCGTGAAGAAGCGCGAAGACACCCACAAGATGGCCGAGGCGAACAAAGCCTTCAGCCACTACCGTTGGTAATTCAGAGGCTTATCAAAAATGGCACGCGAATATCCGCTCGAACTGTACCGTAACTTCGGTATCATGGCGCACATCGACGCAGGTAAGACCACCTGCTCGGAGCGTATCCTGTATTACACTGGTAAATCCCACAACATCGGTGAGGTGCACGATGGTGCAGCCACTATGGACTGGATGGAGCAGGAGCAGGAACGCGGCATCACCATCACTTCGGCTGCGACCACCACGTTCTGGGAGCGCACCGAGGACGGTCAGACCGCCGATACCCCCAAGCACCGCCTGAACATCATCGACACCCCCGGCCACGTTGACTTCACCATCGAAGTTGAACGCTCGCTGGCGGTTCTCGACGGTGCCGTCTGCGTTCTGGACGCAAACGCCGGTGTTGAGCCCCAGACCGAAACCGTGTGGCGTCAGGCTGACCGCTACAAGGTTCCGCGTATGGTTTTCGTCAACAAGATGGACAAGATCGGCGCTGACTTCTTCAACTGCGTTCGCATGATCGAAGACCGCACCGGCGCACGCGCTGTTCCGGTTGGTATTCCGATCGGCGCCGAGTCCGAGCTGGAAGGTCTGATCGACCTGGTCACCATGGAAGAGTGGCTGTGGCAGGGTGAAGATCTGGGCGCAAGCTGGATCAAAGCTCCGATCCGCGACAGCCTGAAAGACATGGCTGACGAATGGCGCGGCAAGATGATCGAAGCGGCCGTCGAAATGGACGACGACGCGATGATGGAATACCTGGAAGGCAATGAGCCCGACGTTCCGACCCTGCGCGCCCTGCTGCGTAAAGGTACTCTGGAAATCGCGTTCGTTCCGGTTCTGGGTGGTTCGGCGTTCAAGAACAAAGGCGTTCAGCCTCTGCTCAACGCTGTGATCGACTATCTTCCCAGCCCGCTGGACGTTGTTGATTACATGGGCTTCAAACCCGGCGACGAGGAAGAAGTTCGTGACATCGCCCGTCGTGCAGACGACGACATGGCCTTCTCGGGTCTGGCGTTCAAAATCATGAACGACCCCTTCGTTGGCTCGCTGACCTTCACCCGGATCTACTCGGGCACCATGAACAAGGGTGACTCGATCCTGAACTCGACCAAAGGTAAGAAAGAGCGCATCGGTCGTATGATGATGATGCACTCGAACAACCGGGAAGAGATCGAAGAAGCGTTTGCAGGCGACATCATCGCGCTGGCGGGTCTGAAAGACACCACCACCGGTGACACCCTGTGTGACGCGAAGGATCCGGTGGTTCTGGAAACCATGACCTTCCCCGATCCGGTGATCGAGATCGCGGTTGAGCCCAAAACCAAGGGCGACCAAGAGAAGATGTCCCAGGGTCTGGCCCGTCTGGCCGCAGAAGACCCGTCCTTCCGTGTGGAAACCGACCTGGAATCGGGTCAGACCATCATGAAGGGCATGGGCGAACTTCACCTGGACATCCTGGTTGACCGTCTGAAGCGTGAGTTCAAGGTTGAAGCGAACATCGGTGCACCGCAGGTGGCCTATCGTGAAACCATCTCGATGCCGGTCGAGCACACCTACACCCACAAGAAACAGTCGGGTGGTTCGGGTCAGTTCGGTGAGGTTAAGCTTGAGATCACTCCGACCGAGCCGGGCGAAGGTTACTCGTTCGAGAGCCGCATCGTTGGTGGTGCCGTTCCGAAGGAATACATCCCTGGTGTTGAAAAAGGCATCCAGTCCGTCATGGACAGCGGCCCTCTGGCTGGCTTCCCCGTGATCGACTTCAAGGTTGCCCTGCTGGACGGTAAGTTCCACGATGTTGACTCGAGCGTTCTGGCGTTCGAAATCGCAGCCCGTATGTGTATGCGTGAAGGCATGCGCAAAGCTGGCGCGAAACTGCTGGAACCGATCATGAAGGTCGAAGTGATCACCCCGGAAGAATACACCGGCGGTATCATCGGCGACCTGACCTCGCGTCGTGGCCAGGTGTCTGGTCAGGAACCGCGCGGCAACGCGATCGCGATCGACGCGTTCGTTCCGCTGGCGAACATGTTCGGCTACATCAACACCCTGCGTTCGATGTCGTCGGGCCGTGCCCAGTTCACCATGCAGTTCGACCACTACGATCCGGTTCCGCAGAACATCTCGGACGAGATTCAGGCGAAATACGCATAAGCGAAGATTTGGGGGAGCGTGGGTATCACGCTCCCTTCATTACCGAAAAAGGAGGCCATCATGGCAAAGGAAAAGTTTGAGCGTACAAAACCGCACGTCAACATCGGCACGATTGGCCACGTTGACCATGGTAAAACGACGCTGACCGCAG
>NZ_JBQFUP010000006.1:0-263867 GCF_056539265.1 Ruegeria sp. BC3 | reverse complement strand
ACCCAGAGCCAAAAACCAGACCGTTGCGCCAAAAAATCAGCGCGCCCGCCTAACTCATTCCCCAAGATGCCCCCAGTCTCTCCTGAGCGTCCCCGCCGCTTCCGCCGCGTCCCGTGCGCCTCAGCAGCGCCGGTGAAGGGGTATTTACGGATTAGGTCTGGGACCTGCAACCCCCATTTTGAAAAAACTTCAAATTTCCCTGCGGATTCTTAACGAAGTTAATAAAAACAATAGGTTAGCTTAATAATTCCCGCGTCATTGCGGCACTCACGCTGCTCAGAGTGATACAGAAACCAGCCATTCGGCGGAATCGTACCCAATGCTTGGTATGCCCGCGAGAGATGGGCCAAATAAAACGCCGCCCGAGTCTCCTCGGGCGGCGCAATTAATTGCGGTGGTCGGCGAATTACTTCAGATCGAAGCGGTCCGCGTTCATCACCTTGTTCCAGGCCGAGACAAAGTCACAGACGAACTTGCCCTCTGCACCGGCCTGACCATAGGCCTCGGCCAATGCCCGCAGTTGCGAGTTGGAGCCAAAGACCAGGTCGACACGGGTGCCGGTCCACTTGACCTCACCGCTTGCACGGTCACGGCCTTCATAGACGCCTTTGCCCGCGGGCTTCCATTCGGTGCTCATGTCCAGCAGGTTGGTGAAGAAGTCGTTGCTGAGCACACCGACCCGATCTGTCAGTACGCCATGCTTGCTGTCGCCGAAGTTCGCACCCAGCACGCGCAGACCGCCTACAAGGACCGTCATCTCAGGCGCGGACAGGGTCAGCAACTGCGCACGGTCCACAAGCAGCTCTTCGGGTGAAACCGTGTAGTCCGCTTTTTGATAGTTGCGGAACCCATCTGCAGCGGGTTCGAGCATACCCACGCTTTCGACGTCGGTCTGGTCCTGTGTCGCATCAGTACGACCCGGAGCAAAAGGAACCTCGACATCCTGACCGCCGGCTTTGGCCGCCTGCTCGATGCCAACGGCACCGGCCAGAACGATCACATCTGCCAAGGACACTTTCTTGTTGCCCGACTGCGCGTCGTTGAACGCTTTCTGAACGCCTTCCAGTGCATCCAGCGCCTTGGACAGTTTCAGCGGCTCGTTCACGTCCCAGTCTTTCTGCGGCGCAAGACGGATACGGGCACCATTGGCACCGCCACGCTTATCCGACCCACGGAAGGTCGAGGCTGAGGCCCAAGCGGTCGAGACCAGTTCAGACACAGACAGACCACTTGCCGCGATCTTGGCTTTCAGGTCCGCCACATTCGCGTCGTCGACCAGATCGTGATCCACCGCCGGGACGTTATCCTGCCAGATCAGATCTTCGGTCGGGGCTTCCGGCCCGATATAGCTGGAACGCGGGCCCATGTCGCGGTGGGTCAGTTTGAACCAGGCGCGGGCGAAGGCGTCGGCGAATTCTTCCGGGTTCTCGTGGAAACGCTTCGAGATCGGTCCATAGATCGGGTCCATGCGCATCGCCATATCAGCGGTGGTCATCATGGTCTTGACCTTCTTGGACGGATCATGCGCCGCCGGAGCCATGTCCTCTTCCTTGACGCCGATCGGTTCCCAGATCCACGCGCCCGAGGGGCTCTTGGTCAGGTTCCACTCATATCCGAACAGCAGGTCGAAATAGCCGTTGTCCCATTTGATTGGGTTCGCGGTCCATGCGCCTTCGATGCCCGAGGTCGTGGTGTCATCACCCTTGCCCGAGCCGAACTTGTTGATCCAGCCAAAGCCCATCTCCTCAATCGGGGCCGCTTCGGGATCGGGGCCCACCAAATCGGGGTCGCCTGCACCATGGGCTTTACCGAATGTGTGACCACCGGCGACCAGAGCAACGGTTTCCTCATCGTTCATCGCCATCCGGCCAAACGTGTCACGGATGTCGCGGCCCGAGGCCAATACGTTCGGCTCGCCATCTGGGCCTTCGGGGTTCACATAGATCAGACCCATTTGCACGGCGGCCAGCGGGTTTTCCAGATCGCGTTCGCCCGAGTAGCGGCTGTGCGGGTTATCCGTCGGGGCCAGCCATTCGGTTTCCGAACCCCAATAGATATCTTCCTCTGGTGCCCAGATGTCTTCACGACCACCGGCGAAACCGAAGGTCTTGCCGCCCATCGACTCGATGGCGCAGTTCCCGGCCAAGATCATCAGGTCGGCCCAGGAAATCTGGTTGCCATATTTCTGTTTGATCGGCCACAGCAGACGGCGCGCTTTGTCCAAGTTGCCGTTGTCTGGCCAACTGTTCAATGGCGCAAAACGCTGGTTGCCGGTCGAAGCACCGCCACGGCCATCCGCGGTCCTATACGTCCCGGCGCTGTGCCACGCCATGCGGATGAACAGACCACCATAGTGACCATAATCCGCCGGCCACCAGTCCTGTGAGTCTGTCATCAGTGCAAAGAGGTCATCCTTCAGCGCCTGATAGTCCAGCTTCTGGAATTCTTCGGCATAGTTGAAATCCGGGTCCATCGGGCTCGACGCCGGCGCATGTTGATGCAGAATCGACAGGTTCAGCTGGTTCGGCCACCAATCCCGGTTCGACCGGGTTCCTGCGCCATGCATTACAGGGCAACCGCCTGCTTTGGGGTTATCACTTCCGTCCATGTCGATCTCCAATCCTGGCTAAATTCCGGCTCCGTCGCGCGGTGAAAAACTCGGTCGATCAAGAACATATATAGATGACACTTTTGCCTCTTTTAGATGCGCGACCTATATTGCGCGCATTCCAGCAGAGGTATCGGCGACTCTTGTCTTGTCGCCGCCAGAACTAGCAGATTCAAACCATGCAAATAAGTTTTGTTTATGGATGAATTCTATAACTAAAAACTATCAAACTTGGCGCCGTGCCGCGCCAACGAAAACCGCCCGTGTGTTAACTTTCGATCATTAAGGACTTCAGACCGACCCTGTAGTTTGGATAAAGCAGAGAGACGCCCAACTCATCTTTGATCCGATCGTTCCTAACGCGCTTGTTCTCGTTGTAAAAACTGCGGGCCATGGGGGTCATATCTGCCTCGTCAAAAGATACTTCGGGCGGTAGCGGCAAACCCTGCAACTCGGCCGCATAAGCGATGACATCCTGAGGGGGGACCGGTTCGTCATCACACACGTTGTAGACCGCACCCGGATTCGGCGCATTCATGGACGCGTTCAGGACTTGGGCAATGTCTGCCACGTGAATGCGCGAAAAGACTTGCCCAGGCTTTATGATCCGACGCACGCCGACTCGCTTAAGCTTGGAAAACGGACCGCGACCGGGACCGTAGATACCGGCAAGGCGGAATATATGCGTCGGTAGACCCGGAATGCTCTGCCACTGTTCTTCGGCCTGCACCCGCCACTTGCCCCGTTCTGCAGTTGGAGTGGCTGGGGTGGATTCGTCCACCCAGGCACCCTGGTGGTCCCCATAGACAGCAGTGGTCGACAGATAGCCGACCCATTCAAACTGCGCTGCCCGTTCGGCGATCTCATCTCGCAGGGCAGCTAGGACCGGATCGCCTTTCGCATTTGGTGCCGTGGATATCAGCAGATGCGTCACCCCGTCCAACTGCGGTTGCTGCCCCGGCCAGATCACCGGTTCCGCGCCCGAGGCCCGAATAACCGGCGCCTGCGCCGGGTCACGCGTGGTGCCCAGAATGCGCCAGTCTTGGGGTTGCAACTGACGGGACAAGGCCTGCGCCGAATACCCGTGACCGAAAGAAAAGAGAGTGCCTGTCATACGTTCTTAGATGATCGGCAATTTCAACAGATGCAAGAACTCTGCGCTGCGACACTTGATTCGAATCCCCCATTGCGCCTTTCTTTTAGGCATGAGTGAAAAAACACCCGATCTTCACGCGGCATACGCGCTAAAGTCGCCGGACGACCACAAACGCCTCTATGCCGAATGGGCCGGGGATTACGACGAAGGGTTTGCCACGTTCGAGGATTATCAGCTGCACATCCACACCGCCCGCGCATTTGTTACAGCCGGCGGACAGGGGCCTGTTCTGGACGTTGGTGCGGGAACTGGTCTGTGCGGCGCAGTTTTGGCCGGGCTGGGCGTGGGGCCGATTGATGCCACCGATATCAGCCCAGAGATGCTGGATCAGGCCATGCGCAAGGACATCTATCGCGACGCGATCGAGGCCGATCTGAATCAGGGCATCCCTGTGCCGCGCGACAGCTACTCTGGTATTGTCTCATCCGGCACTTTCACTCACGGCCATCTGGGTCCCGAGGCTTTGTCAGCACTCTTGCGCGTCGCAAGACCCGGAGCGCAATTCGCCCTGTCCATCAACGCCCAGCACTATGAGAAACGCGGTTTCGCCGAAGCCCTGCACCGGCTGGCGCAGGATAGGATCCGCAATCTGGCATTGCCCGAGGTCCGTATTTTTGGCGATTTGGCGACAGGCCCGAACAAGGACGACACAGCCCTGATTGCGCTTTTTGAACGCTGTTGATCCGGTCTACCGGCCTTTCCACACTGGATCACGCTTTTCAGCAAAGGCGCGCGCGCCTTCCAGATTGTCTTCGGACCCGTAAAGGACATCGACCGTCGGTAGTTGCCTTTGCGTAATCCGGTTCATGGCATCCTGAAACTTGGAATCCTCGGCATCGCGCACGATCTCTTTTATCGCGGCGTAAACCAAGGGTGGACCGCTGGCCAAAAGACGCGCCAACTCCCACGCGCGGTCCATCAGCTGATCCCCCGGAACGACCTCATTCACCAGACCCCAGCCCTTGGCTTCATGCGGATCGAACCAGCGCCCGGTCAGCAATAGCTCCATCGCGACGTGATAAGGAATGCGTTTGGGCAGTTTGACGCTGGCCGCGTCGGCCACCGTGCCCGAGCGGATTTCCGGCAGCGCGAAACTGGCATGGTCGGCAGCCAGGATCATGTCCGCGCTCAGTGCCAACTCCAACCCGCCGCCGCAAGCAATCCCGTTGACCGCCGCGATCACCGGCTTGTTCATATCCCGCAATTCCTGCAGCCCACCAAAACCGCCGACACCATAGTCGCCGTCCACCGCATCACCATCCGCCGCCGCCTTCAGATCCCAGCCGGGGCAAAAGAACTTTTCGCCGCCCCCAGTCAAAATGGCGACGCGCAGGTCAGGATCATCACGAAACTCGCGAAACACCTCGCCCATGACACGGCTGGTCGCCAGATCAATGGCGTTTGCCTTTGGCCGATCCAGAGTGACTTCTAAAATTGCGCCATCGCGTTTGGTTTTGATCGGGTTCATGAACTTGCCTTTCGGATCAGAGCGTCCACCGCTACCGCACGGTCCGGCGTGCAGATCAGTGGGTTGATTTCAACTTCGCTGACATGGGATGCGTTGGCAATCACATAGGCTTGCACCGCTTCGACCGTGTCCAATATGGCCTCCATCTGCGCCGCAGGTTTGCCACGATAACCCTCTAGCAGAGGCGCGCATTTCAACCTGCCCAGCGCGTCTTGCACTACGTCCCGAGAGGATGGGATCAGCAGCGAGACGGTGTCGCGCAGAATCTCTGTCAGCACCCCGCCTGCCCCAAGCGTCAGGACAACCCCATGGGCCGCGTCGCGGGTCACGCCAACCAGCAGTTCGGCAACGCCGCCTTCGGCCATTTCTTCGATCAGAACCTCATCTGTCCCGATGTCCGCCGCGACTTTGGCAACCGCGTCCGCGTGAACGTCCAGACGGACGGCCGCATGTTCCGACTTATGCGCCAGACCGACGCCTTTGACGGCAAAAGGGCCCGTCAGGTTGGCAGAGGCGCCGTCGGCCATAGCCGCCGATGCAACGACACTTTGGGGAACACGAACGCCAAAGTCGGCCAGCGCCTGTTTTGCTTCTGCTTCGGTCAGCACCTCGTCTGCATCAGTGTCCGACGGCAACAGAACCGGTTCAGCCTCGGGCACTTTTGGGCGTGATGCCGCCTCAATCGACGCGAGGGCTTCGTGCAGTCCAGCAAAGGGAACAACGCCCCCGCCCATGAGGCGCAACGCAACATCCTCGGGCAAAAGTTCGGGTAAGGTGGCCGTGACTGCAAATGGGCGACCGGTCAGGGCAACACAGTTCAGTGCGGCTTGTGTGGCGCAGCCCCAGTCCGTCGCGTCGGTGTGTGGATAGTCAACTATGGCCATTGTTAGAGCCTGCTCGGGGCTCATCATGGCGCTCCATGCCCAGGTCATCGCCTCTGTGTCACGCCAAATGTAGGTGTGATAATCGAGCGGGTTCGCCAAAGCGACCATGGGCCCGAGCGCCTCGCGCAGATTGTCTTTTTGCTTTTGCGACAGCGGCGGAAAGTGCACGTCACGTTCTTCGGCCATATCGGCGGCCAGACTGGCCTCTCCCCCCGAACAACTGATCGAGCCCAACCCGTTGCCGTCCAATCGACCAGTCACATGCAAAAGTTTGAGGCATTCCAAAAAGCTGGGAATGTCATCCAGCCGCGCGATTCCGAGCCGGTCCAGAAATGCCTGCGCACCCGCGTCTCCGCCTGCCAGTGACGCCGTATGGGAGATTGTCGCTGCCTGCGCGTGGGCCGAGCGGCCCATCTTGAGCGCAATAATCGGAACGTCCCGGTCCCGCGCCTTTTTGGCCAAGGCTTCCCATTTGCGCAGATCGCCGAACCCTTCGATATGGACCCCAATCGCCGTAATCCGGTCATCATCCAACAGCGCTGAGGCTATATCCGCTTGATGAGTTTGCGCCTGATTGCCGCTGGTCAGCATAAAGGCCAGCGGCAAAGCCCGGCGCTGCATCGTCATGTTGATCGCGATGTTCGAGCTTTGGGTCAGAATCGCCACGCCGCGATCCACCGGTCGCATCCCATGCTGATCCGGCCAAACAGCCGCGCGCGCCAACCCGTTGACGAAGCCATAGCAGTTTGGCCCCAGAATCGGCATATCCCCAGCGGCCTGCACCAAACGCGCTTGCAGATCGGCGCCCTCTCCGTCTTCGGCGCGCGCTTCGGTGAAGCCTGATGCGAAACATACGGCGCCACCGGCACCCATGGCGGACAGGACGGCAACCGCATCGATCGTCGCATGGCGGTTGATGCCCACAAAGGCAACGTCGGGTGCTGCGGGCAGGTCTTCGAGGCTCGCAAAAGCGGTCTCGCCTGCAATTGAGCCCGCCTTGGGATGGACGGGCCAGATATCGCCCTGAAACCCAAATTTGCGGGCCTGTTCAATCACAGAGATACACCAAGCCCCGCCACCGATCACAGCAATGGACGTGGGGTGCAGGACGCGGGACAGAGAAGACATCAGCCGTCCCCCGCCGTCACGCACCGAGCGCCCTCAACAGATCGCGGCTGATGATGTGGCGCTGAATTTCGCTGGTCCCGTCCCAAATCCGTTCGACCCGCGCGTCGCGCCAGAACCGTTCCAGCGGATAGTCGTCCATCAGGCCCATACCGCCGTGAATTTGAATGGCAGCATCGGTCACACGCGCCAGCATCTCGGACGCGTAGAGTTTGGCCGAAGCGATCTCACGGTTGGCGGGCAAGCCCTTGTCCAGCCGATCCGCAGCCGCCAGCGTCAACAGATCCGCCGCGTCGATCTCGGTGATCATGTCCGCGATCTGGAACGACACGCCCTGGAACTTACCGATCTTCTGGCCGAACTGTTCACGCGTGGCCGAGTAATCCAAGGCATAGTCAAACGCGCGACGCGCACGGCCCACGGACATCGCAGCGACGGTGATACGCGTCGCATAGAGCCACGTGTTCATAACGTCGAACCCGCCGTCGACCTCTCCCAGCACTTGGGCATCAGGCAGACGACAATCGTCGAAATCCAGCACCATGTTCTTGTAGCCGCGATGGCTGACGGATTTGTATCCATCCCGGATGGTGAATCCCGGCGTTCCGCGATCAACCAAAAATGCTGTGATCCGTTTTTTGGGGCCTTTTGGCGTCTGATCCTCGCCGGTTGCGATGAACACGATGATAAAATCCGCATGTTCCGCGCCCGAGATGAAATGCTTGGTGCCGTTGACCACCCAGTCTCCGCCGTCCCGAACAGCCGCGCATTTCATGCCGCGCACATCCGACCCTGCACCGGGTTCCGTCATGGCCAGCGCGTCCATCTTTTCGCCACGCACAGCCGGCATCAAGTAACGCTCTACTTGGTCGCCCTCACACGCCATCAGGATGTTTTGCGGGCGTCCGAAGAAATGGTTCAGCGCCATGGAACCACGACCCAACTCACGCTCGACCAGAGCAAATTCCAAATGGTTCAGCCCAGCGCAGCCGACGCTTTCAGGAAAGTTGCAGGCGTAAAAACCCAGCTCGATCGTCTTGCGCTTAATCTCGTCCGCGACGTCCTGCGGCACTTCACCAGTGCGCTCGACCAGCTCCTCATGCAGGTAGATCTCGTTTTCAACAAAGCTGCGAACGGTTGAGACGATCATCTCCTGTTCGTCGGACAATCCATATTGCATCGGGCGTCTCCAAATCCGGTGTTGCGCGTATCCTGACGTGGCTTGCCATTCGAAGCGTGCAGAAATAGACGTTTACCATGCAAGATTGGACTAAATCGCCCTCTGCACCGCAGCAAATCGGGGTTCTTCTGTTCGACGGATTCTCGAACCATTGCCTTGCCAACACGGTCGAGCCACTGCGCGCCGCAAATACGCTGGCCGGTCGCAAATTGTACGACTGGCGGTTTCTGTCGCTCGAGGATGGGCCTGTCACATCCTCATCCGGTCTGCAGGTCGCGCCGCACGGGGCGTTGCAGACGGCCAGCGGGGACATGCTGATGGTCATGCCATCATACGGGTTTCGTGCGCACGGCGGCTGGAAGACCCTATCGGGGCTGCGGTCGGCGGATCAGCGGTTCAAGCTGTTGGCGGGTCTGGACACCGGCAGTTGGCTTTTGGCGCAGGCGGGCCTGCTAGACGGGCATCGCGCCACGATTCACTGGGAAGAACTGACTGGCTTCACCGAGCGTTTTCCCGAGGTTGATGCCCAACGCGAGCGTTTCGTCATAGACCGTGACCGCATCACCTGTTCCGGGGCGATGGCGGCCTTTGATCTGGTGCTGCATCTGATCGGGCGGGATCAGGGTCAGGCATTGGCGCTGGAAGTGTCCCAATTGTTCATGACCCGCGATTCCGCGCGATCACATGCGGGCGGCGCGGGTGCCACCAGCGGCTACGTGAACAAGGCCTTGGCCCTGATGCAGGAGAACCTGGAATCCCCGCTACCCATTTCGGAAATCGCCGGGCTGGTCGGTCGATCTCAGAAAGCGTTGTCCGTAAGGATGCAGGCCGAGTTGGGTGCCGGCCCGGCCCAAGTATACCGTCGTTTGCGCCTGAATCTTGCGCGCAAACTGGTTTCTGAGACGGATCTGAGTATTGGTGAGGTCGCCCTGCGCGCGGGCTATGACGACCCCAGCGCCCTGACCCGCGCTTTCAAGGCCGAGTTCGGGATCACGCCCCGCGCGCTTCGGGCTGATTAGGTATACATCTGTTTCTTGTAAGCCCGCGTCCGAGTTGTCGCCTCGGCCGATCCGTCGTGATAGGTGCCGAACCACTTGTCGAACGGGATTTCCGAAGTGCCGTAGTTGCACTCGAAATACCGGTGGTGCAGCTGGTGAAAGAAGTCACCGGCCCGGGCGGCATCCGTGTCCCCTGCCTTCAACTTTTCAAAACCGGAGTGGGACAGGACAGGGCTGATCTGCTGAAAGTAGGTGTGGAACAGCACATGCAGCGGGTGCGACGGCACGATCAGGTGGATGAAATAAGTCGTGAAGTACAACAGGTTCTCGTACCAATGGTTCGAGATTCCCGACCAAGGCCCGATGTTCACGTTTCGATGGTGGACGGCGTGTACGTATTTATAAAGCTTCGGGTGATGCTCGAGCCTGTGAACCCAATAGAAATGCAGACCCGACCACATCGGGATGAACACCATCCAGACCACGAACCATACCGGCGCACCGGACCATGTCACCGTGGGGACATATCCATTGGCCATCGCCCAATAGATGATCCACTGGTACACGGTCGCCACGGTCATCGCGCTGCCCAACGTCCACCAGATGTTGTCCAGAACCTGATTTCGGAAAGTGAATGTACCATTGTTACGGGTCAGATCGCGGCGGTCGAACTTTTTGTACATCCCCTGCCCTTTGCGCATGTAGAGCCACCAGTGCAGCCCGCCCGCAATCAGAATTTGAGGCACCATGTTCAGCAGCCAGATGCGGAACATCCATCCGGGCGCAAAGCTCTGCATGGTTTCCAGTGAAGGGAAGAAGAACGCATAGGCAAGGACTGCCAGTGTCAGACACAGGGTCAGGGACGTGATCTGCAGCCAAGCGCCACTGTACCATTTCAACACAGCAGACGGGCGCGGTGGCCAATTGAAAAGCGGGTTCAATCCAACCGGACCTTCGGGGTGATAGTGCCAACGGGCGGTTTCGGGATCCTGTGCTGTATCAGACATGGCAATTACCCTGTTGAGGTTGTCACGTGGCGTAGTCAGAACCGTCTGCATCCAGCAAAGCCTTGACCTCTCGCAGATGTGCGGCGGCCTGGTCCGGATAGTCATCAAGCTCTTGCGCGGTCTTCTCGGCGATCTCATCGGATAGCACGCGCAAAGGTTGACCGGTTTGCAGCGCGCGGATGTATGTTTCTGCCGCACGCTCAAAATAATAGAGCCTGTTAAAGGTATCCGCAGGGTCACTGCCAATCACGAGCACACCGTGGTTCCCCATGATCATGACCTTCTTTTTAGGGTCCGACAGCATGGATGCACAGCGTTCGCCTTCGCTTTCGAAAGCAAGCCCGCCGAACTCGTCATCAATGACGCAGCGGTTGTAGAAGGTGGCCGTGTTCTGATCGATCGGCGGCAAAGTGCTGTCCGCCAATGAGGCGAGCACAGTCGCAAAGATCGAGTGCACATGCATCACACAGCGCGCGTGGGGGCAATGACGATGGATTGATCCATGCAAACCCCAAGCTGTCGGATCGGGGGCGCCGGGTTGGCTCATGACGTCCGGGTCATTGGCATCCAGTAGTAGCAGATTTGACGCTTTGATACGCGCAAAGTGCATCTGGTTCGGATTCATCAGAAACTGCGTGCCGTCCGGGTTCACGGCCAGACTAAAATGGTTGGCCACGCCCTCATGCATGTTCAAACGCTCAACCCAGCGAAAGGTTGCGGCCAGGTCCACGCGTTCTGCCCAGTGGTCAATATTGGCGCGTAGGTTGGTGACTGTCATTCCGAACTCCTTTGCCGATGGCTGAGGGCTTTTGGAAATCGTGCCTGCGACCGCAAAAATTGACCAACGAAAAAAACGCAACTATCCCATTAGTGAAACTAATGACAAGGTTATGCACATGCAGAAACCGCTTCCACCACTAGGCTGGCTGCGCACGTTCGAGGCTGCGGCGCGGCACCTGTCTTTTACCGGTGCCGCACGGGATCTGAACATGACGCAAAGCGCGGTCAGCCAGCAGATCAAATCGTTGGAGGGGTATATTGGCCAGCCGCTGTTCTTGCGTCGACCACGCGCCCTGGAACTGACCGAGGCGGGGCTGACTTATCTGCCTGTTGTCCGCGAGGCGTTTCGGACGCTTGAACGAGGGACCCGGGCCGTGACAGGAGCCCAACAGAACGCAGTTCAGGTGCAAAGCAACATCACCTTCGCAGTGAACTGGCTGGGACCCAGGCTGCCGAGGTTCCGCGAGGCGCATCCCGACGTGCAGCTGAACATCTTTACCGAACTGTGGGAGCCGCGGGAAATGGCCGAGGGCGCCGCCGTCGAAATCCGCTATTCGTTGCGCCCATCCGATACCGTCCGAACCGAGCTGCTGCGAACCGATCATTACTATCCCGTTTGTGAGCCGGGGTACGAAGTGACGCTGGAGAATTTGCAGCAAAAGCCCTTGTTCGATTGTTCGAACCTGTTGTCGAACTGGCAAAACTGGATCGAAGATCAGAGTCTAACCTGGCAAAATCCCGCTGTGACCTATTCCACGACTTATCTTGTCAGCCTCTCAGCTGCGATCGCGGGCGGCGGGTTATGCCTGACCCATGACACCATCGCAAAGGATCTGATCGCGCAAGGTCGCCTGATTGCGCCATTCACCTACAGGGCTCCAATGCCCGAAGCCTATTATTTGCTGCTGTCACCAATTGCCGAGCAAAGTCCCGGAGCGGTGGCCTTTGCCGATTGGGTTCGCTGCGAGATTGAGGCTGATCAAAAAAGCTGAACGGGGCCGCTCCCGCCCATCATCAATGCCCTGACGGGCATTTCTTCTGGTTGGGCCGGGCAGCGCTGACGCGCTGCGTGACGGTTTGATGATACCTGTTCACAAGGGGTTGAACCTTCCATCGCATTCGGGAAAGTTGGGCCATGGAATACACACCCTTCCCAAGTTGGCCCGATGTCGCCCCCCGTTTGATTGCTGTCGCCGCAGGCCGTGAAGCAGCGGATTTGGTTATTCGCGGTGGTATCTGGGTGAATGTGCACAGCCGCGAAACGCTAGCAGACCACGACATTGCTATCGCGGATGGTCGCGTGGCCTTTGTCGGACGAGACGCATCCCATTGCACCGGCCCGGACACGCAGATCATCGAAGCGAACGGACGCTATATGGTCCCGGGATTGTGCGATGCGCATATGCATATCGAGTCCGGCATGCTGACCCCGGCCGAGTTCGCCCGCGCCGTAGTCCCGCATGGAACGACCAGCATGTTCACCGACCCGCATGAAATTGCCAACGTGCTGGGCCTCGAAGGCGTGCGCATGATGCATGACGAGGCGATGATGCAGCCGGTGAATATCTTCACCCAGATGCCGTCTTGCGCGCCATCCGCTCCGGGGCTGGAAACGACTGGTTATGAGATCACAGCTGAGGATGTGGCCGAGGCAATGAGCTGGCCGGGAATTATTGGCCTGGGTGAGATGATGAATTTTCCGGGCGTCGTCCATGGCGACCCAAAGATGTTGGCCGAAATTGCCGCCACTCAGCGTGCTGGTAAGACTGTGGGCGGACATTACGCTTCGCCTGATTTAGGGCCTGACTTTGCAGCCTATGTCGCCGGGGGGCCTGCGGACGATCATGAAGGAACCTGCGAAGCGGATGCCATTGCACGTGTGCGTCAGGGTATGCGGTCGATGATGCGGCTGGGCTCGGCCTGGTATGATGTGGAAAGCCAAATCACAGCAGTGACCGAGAAAGGACTGGACCCGAGGAATTTCATCCTGTGCACCGACGACTGCCATTCCGGAACGCTGGTCAATGACGGGCATATGAACCGTGTCGTCCGGCACGCCATTGCCTGCGGATGCGATCCACTGATCGCGCTGCAAATGGCAACGATCAACACCGCGACCCATTTCGGGCTGGAGCGAGAGATTGGCTCAATCACCCCCGGTCGGCGCGCGGATATCATCCTCAGCTCGGATTTGACGGAATTACCCATCGAAACGGTTATCGCGCGTGGTCAGGTCGTGGCCGAAAGCGGCGAAATTACTGTAGACTGCCCGCATTTCAACTGGCCTGATACCGCGCGCAACACCGTCCATCTGGGGCATACGCTGACCGCGACGGACTTTGAGATCGAAGCGCCCGCTGGGGCAAACCGAGTACAGGCCAACGTGATCGGCGTGGTGGAAAATCAGGCCCCGACCAAAGCCCTGAAAGCGGAACTGCCCATAATCGGCGGTCTGGTCGAGGGCGAAGGTGATGTCTGCCAAATCGCGCTGGTCGAGCGCCACCGCGCGACGGGCGGCGTGACCAACGCCTTTGTCTCGGGCTTTGGGTATAAGGGCAAAATGGCCATGGCTTCCACCGTGGCGCATGACAGCCATCATATGATCGTCGTCGGCACCGACCGCGATCAGATGGCATTGGCTGCGAACCGACTGGCCGAGGTGGGCGGCGGCATCACCATCTTCCGCGATGGGGAAGAGCTGGCGCTGGTCGAGCTACCCATTGCTGGCCTGATGTCCGACAGCCCGGCCGAAACCGTCGCCGCCAAAGCCGAGGATATGGTCGCCGCAATGGAGGCCTGCGGCTGTACCCTCAACAACGCATATATGCAGCACTCTCTTCTGGCGCTGGTCGTGATTCCCGAATTGCGGATTTCCGACCTCGGCCTGGTGGATGTGCGCACGTTTGAAAAAATAGACCTTCTGGAACCACTTGCATGACAATAATAAAAACACCCGACGCGCCGAAGCCCGAGCAATTCACCGACCCCAAGGCCGCTGTCGCCCGTTTAGAAGAACTGTACGAACAGGCGACCCGCTTTCTCTGCGACAGCTTTTCTGCGGCAATGGAGCAAGAAGCACCGACCGCACGTTACAGAGCCTATTACCCGGAAATTCGCATCAAAACGTCGTCCTACGCGCATGTAGACAGCCGCCTGAGTTTCGGCCACGTCTCAGAACCCGGTGTTCATGCGACGACCGTCACGCGCCCTGATCTGTTCCGGTCCTACCTGACCCAGCAGATTGCGTTGCTGATCAAAAACCACGACCAACCGGTCACAATCGGCGCGTCCGATACGCCGATCCCGGTGCATTTTGCAGTGGCCAACAATCCCGACCTGCATGTCCCGCAGCAAGGGGCCGCCGGGTTCACTTTGCGCGATATTTTTGACGTACCCGACCTGACGACCACCAATGATGACATCGTAAACGGGGTGCACGACATCGAGGACGGGGTTGGGCCGCTGGCTCTGTTCACCGCCCAAAGGGTGGACTATTCGCTGGCGCGGCTTGCGCACTATACCGCGACAGACCCAAGCCATTTCCAGAACCACGTTCTGTTCACCAACTACCAGTTCTATGTTTCCGAGTTCGAGAACTATGCCCGCGAACAGTTGGCGGATCCCGCCAGCGGGTATACCAGCTTTGTTTCGACCGGAAATGTTGAGATTACCAAGGCCGATGCCGAACTGACCCAACCGCTGAAGCTGCCGCAGATGCCTACCTATCATTTGAAGCGTGAAGACGGATCGGGGATTACCCTGGTGAATATCGGTGTCGGACCTTCGAACGCCAAAACGGCCACTGACCACATTGCGGTTCTAAGGCCGCATGCGTGGCTGATGGTCGGCCACTGCGCCGGGCTGCGAAACACGCAGGCGCTGGGGGACTTTGTGCTGGCCCACGCCTATCTGCGTGAGGACAAGGTGCTGGACGATGACCTGCCGGTTTGGGTGCCGATCCCGCCATTAGCCGAGATTCAAGTGGCGCTGGAACTGGCGGTGGCCGAGGTCACCAAGCTGGAAGGCTACGAACTCAAGCGGATCATGCGCACAGGCACGGTCGCATCCGTCGACAATCGAAACTGGGAGCTGCGCGATCAGTCCGGCCCGGTGCAACGGCTTAGCCAATCCCGGGCCATCGCGCTGGATATGGAAAGCGCCACCATCGCCGCCAACGGCTATCGATTCCGGGTGCCCTACGGCACTTTGCTGTGCGTTTCGGACAAACCTTTGCACGGCGAATTGAAGTTGCCAGGTATGGCCTCGGCCTTTTATACCACACAGGTCAGCCGCCATCTGGCCATCGGAATACGGGCGATGGAACACCTGCGCGGCATGCCGCTAGAGCGTCTGCACAGCCGGAAATTGCGTTCTTTCGACGAAACGGCCTTTCTCTGACGCAAAAAAGCAACGTTTTCCCCATATTTTTAGGGTTTTCGGCGCTACTATTCGTTGTGTTAGCCCACAATATCCCGTTACAGTTACGCGGTGAGGCCCTATGTATCGGGCACGTTAAGGAGACCAAGAAATGGCAAAGCCTATGACTAAAACTCAGCTGGTGGCTGCTCTCGCTGAGGAAATGGGAACCGACAAGAAAGCTGCAAACGCAGCGTTGGAGGCTGTGACCGGCCTGATCACCCGTGAAGTTTCTGCCGGTGGCGCAGTGACCCTACCCGGCGTCGGCAAAATCTACTGCCGCGAGCGCCCCGAGCGCATGGTGCGCAACCCCGCCACAGGCGAGCAGTTCAAGAAAGAAGCGGACAAAGTGGTCAAAATGACCATCGCGAAAGCTCTGAAGGACAGCGTGAACGGCTAATCCCGCCTTTCACTCGATATGATCAAGGGCCGCCGGTTGGGGGCCCTTTTTCTTTGGGACGAGAAACTTCAACAAACTGGCCCGACCGAAACTTGGTATGTTTCAATTGCGGGGCTTCACATATTGTGGGTTGCCGAGACTACAAAGATTGAAATGTGCAGCTGCATCCATGTTTGAGACTGACAGACTTACCGTTGAGGTTTGGAAACAACCTCTTTCGCCTTCAGTTGACAGGCGGCAAATCTACGCAGAGTTTTCGCCTTTGCTTTCACCAGCGGTGCTAAATCACTTGCCCGAAGCCTTACAACTCTCGGATACCAAGGACGCGATTGAGAACTGGTTGAAAGAGCGGGTGGAAGAAAGTGAATTGCTCACTATCCGCGACGGCGATGGAACCCTGATCGGCCTTCTAATCTTGGCACATACTTCTGAGCAAGAAACCTTGACGACTGTTCATGTCGGGTATCTTTTTTCTGAAGCGGCTTGGGGACTGGGTTACGCAACCGAACTCATTGCAGGTTTGATTACTTGCTTCCGTAACAAAAGACGCCCGGTCGAGCTTGTTGGTGGTGTAGAAACAGGAAACACTGCTTCGGCCAAAGTGCTGAAAAAGAACGGCTTTGAAAGAAACGCAAACCATTCCGACCCGGACACTGAGATGTTCAGAAAGCTAATTCTGCCATCCCAATAGCAAAACGGGCACCAATTTTGGCGCCCGCTCGCAGTATTTTTTGCACCCTTAGTGAACTGTCTCAACCTTGTGGAAGTCCAGATCGCGGCCCTCTGGCATCGAGTCGATGCTCAGTACCTCGCGGCGTTTAGCGATCAGAATATAGACCACGCAGGCCAGATACAGACCGATAACAACTGCGCCAATCCACTGGATCTGCAGCCACTGGCTTTGGAACAGCAGGGTCAGCACGAACAGCAGCACGACGTTACCGGCGACATAGACCGCTTTGCCGAACCGTTCGACCGTCAGGTTCAGGTTGTCGGTGTACAGACGGATCAGCGAGTCCAGCGAGTTGATCACAAAGGTCACGCCCACGATCACCATCGCGATGTTTGTCAGACCTGCGGTGCTGATCTCGTTCAGGTGATAGTAATACAAAACCGAGAACCAGATCGCGAGCGGGATCGACGGGAAGACCAGCAGTGCCGCCAGCAATTGCCAGGTGGTCAACCCTCCAACAAAGCGCGAGGTGAACTGGCCGATCATGATCGACCATGCGAACCACCAGAACAGGTAGAAGGCGTGGTAGTCGGTCAACGGCAGGACAAATTTCTGGATGTTGGCAAAGTAAGCGCCAATGTTGCTGCTGGTCTCAAGCAGACCGTTCATACCCATGCCCGCTGCGGCCCACATGCCAATGATCAGAGCGAGGAACAGGAAGGTCGAGCCGACCGACAGAATGCGAACATACTTCAGGTCAGTTGATGAGTAGGCTGCGGCCAGAATCACCACAAATACAATGATGTAGAAGGTGGTGACTACGGATTCACCGTCTCCGACGTCGGGCAGGTAACCTGGCAGGTAGATGAGGAACAGGCTGGCTGTGAAGGCACAGGTTCCGATGATGACTACGTTGTTTATCAGTTTGACCAGCGGGATCTCAAAGAACTTCACGCGCGGTTCGATGACGCAGAAATAGAACGCCGTCAGGAAGTAGAACCCCCAGATCAGAAAACCCCAGAACCCGAACTCGATCGCCAGTGGGTTCGCAAAGGCATAGGCCGACTCTTCGGCATAGCCGCCAAATTCGGTCAGAGGGAACATGATCAGACCCACGTCCAGACCCGAAGTGAACAGGATCGCGATGAACGTGAACAGGTGCACGGGGGTTACACCCACACAACGCAGGTTCCACCACTTCACGACGATAAAGGCGACCAGGCCCAAGGCCAGCAAGACGCCAAATGACAGAATGTACTCCAGAAGCACCAACATACCTCCCATGGATTAGTCAGAGTACGGCTGCCATAGCTTTAATTGACCAATCAATCAACAAACGCGAACTTGCGGTTAACCGAAGAGGCGACCTGTGATTTTTTTGACGCGGATCGCTTGTGTGTTGACCGAAATTCGGAAACAGTCTCAGCGGTTTCAAAAGGGGTCACCATGGATCTGCGCGCCATAGCCATGGGGCTGGTCTTTGCCTTCATCTGGTCATCAGCCTTCACCTCGGCGCGGATCATCGTGGCCGATGCCTCGCCCCTCTTTTCGTTGGCGCTCCGCTTTTTGATCTCGGGTCTGCTGGGAGTCGCGATCGCGCGGGCCATAGGCCAAAGCTGGCGACTGACCCGCACCCAGTGGTACGCGACGATACTGTTCGGAATTTGCCAAAATGCCCTTTATTTGGGTCTGAACTTTTTTGCGATGCAAACAGTTGAGGCGTCAGTTGCCGCGATCATCGCCTCGACCATGCCTTTGATCGTGGCCTTGGCCAGTTGGGTGCTATTTCAGGAAAGACTGCAACCTTTAGGCGTGATCGGGCTGCTGGCCGGTTTTGCCGGTGTCGCGCTGATCATGAGCAGCCGGATAGGCGCCGGGGCCGACCTGTTTGGCGTCATGCTGTGCGGGTTGGGCGCTCTGGCCCTCAGCTTTGCGACGCTGGCCGTACGCGGGGCCACATCGGGCGGGAACTTCATGATGATTGTGGGATTGCAGATGCTTGTCGGGTCGGGCGTCCTGTTCGTTGCTGCCCCAATGTTCGAGACCATCTATATTCATCCCAACGGGCCGTGGCTGCTGGCTTTTGTGTACACCACGCTGTTCCCGGGCCTTTTGGCGACCTTCATATGGGTTCTGCTGCTGAACAGGATCGGCGCGATCCGGGCGGCCACATTCCACTTTCTGAACCCGGTCTTCGGTGTGGCGGTGGCGGCAGTGCTGCTGGGCGAGAAGCTTGGCCCGCTGGATTTGGCGGGTGTTGGCATCACGACGCTGGGTATTCTAGCGGTACAGCTCTCGCGACAAACCGATCAGCGCAGCAAGGCCTCGACCTGACGCAGCAACTTGGGTGAATCCGGTTTGACGTTCGAACCATAGGTGGCAACGACGTCACCCGCAGGGTCGATCAGTATCTTGTTGAAATTCCACTTAGGGACAAAACCCGTCTGTTGGGCAACCGACCGATAAAACGGATGCGCACCTGCGCCTTTCACCGGTGTAATGTCGGTCATGGGCAGGGTCAGGTCATAATTCACCTCGCAGAACTGCTTTACCTCTTCAGCCGAGGCCAGTTCCTGATTGAACGAATCCGACGGCACGGCCAGAACCACCAGACCGCGATCTGCGTAGGTATCGTGAACTTTTTGCAGGCCCTCATACTGTCCGGTGAATCCACATTGCGACGCTGTATTCACAACCAGAACCGGCTGACCCCTCCAATCCTCGATGGATAGTGTTCCCCCGTCGATCGAGTCGAACTCACCCGTCAGAGGCGCGGCTTGTACGGCGCGGGCGACCAGCAACAGAGCGGATAAAAGAAGCAGTCTGAACATGGCGTGACCTCCTTTACCTAGAAATACGCGCTATAGCGGCAGTCGGATCACCCGCACGAGCGCGCGAGTTCGTTGAAATATGATTTTGATTTCTGCCTGAGTATGCCCAAATAAAGGCCCAAGCCGCATCAAATCCGGAGGAGCCATGACCCGCTACACCAAAGACCCTGAGGCCATCGCCGCTCTGTCACCCGAAGAATACCACGTCACCCAGCGCAGTGGTACCGAACGGCCTGGCACTGGTAAACTGTTGTACAATAAAGAACCGGGGATCTACGTCGATATCGTCTCGGGCGAACCGCTGTTTGCCTCGACCAACAAATACGAGTCCGGCTGTGGCTGGCCAAGTTTTACCAAGCCGATTGTGCACGAGCATGTCGAAGAGTTTCGCGACGCATCGCTGGGTATGATCCGGACCGAGGTTCGCTCGAAACACGGGGACAGCCATCTGGGCCACGTGTTCCCAGACGGCCCACGCGAACATGGCGGGCTGCGCTATTGCATCAACTCTGCCGCCTTGCGGTTTGTCCATCGCGATGAGATGGAGGCCGAAGGCTATGGCGAATACCTAATCCATGTGGAGGACATCCAATGACCGAACAACGCGCTGTTCTTGCCGGAGGCTGCTTTTGGGGCATGCAGGACCTAATCCGCAAACTGCCCGGCGTGTCCCGCACCCGAGTCGGCTATACCGGCGGCGACGTCCCAAATGCCACCTATCGCAACCACGGCACTCATGCAGAAGGGATCGAGATCTTTTTCGACCCTGCCAAGATCACTTATCGCGAGCTGCTGGAGTTCTTCTTCCAGATCCACGACCCGACAACCGTGAACCGCCAGGGCAATGATATCGGGATGAGCTATCGCTCGGCCATCTATTTCGTGGATGACGCGCAAAAACAGGTGGCCGAGGACACAATTGCCGATGTGAATGCCAGCGGCATCTGGCCCGGCAAGGTCGTGACCGAGGTCGAACCCGTCGGCGATTTCTGGGAAGCCGAGCCCGAGCATCAAGATTATCTGGAGCGGATCCCCAACGGCTATACCTGCCACTTCCCGCGCCCCGATTGGGTTCTGCCCAAACGCAGCGCGGCTGAATAACGGCTTTGGCCTCCTTCGGATGAGGGGGGCTTAGCCCGACGCCACCCGGGGGCGTCCGCTGGCTTCAACTGTGATCAACGCCTCGACAAAGACATCCTGCGCTTCAATGCGCGCGGTTCGGATGTCACGATCAACGACCACCCGAATATCCGCCGCACCGGCCTGTCGCACGGCCCCTTCGGCCTGATCCCGCAAGACCGTCTCAAGCAGCGCCAGCGCCTTGTCGGATTCGGTGAAATCCTGCGGACCATCCTCCAAATGCACTCTGAATCGGCCCTCGGACGGCGAAGTCACGGTACCCGACCTGCGCAATGTCAACCGGCCAACAACAGCGCCAATCGCATTGGCCACACCTGCATGTTCAGGCAGGACGATGTTGCAGTGCAGCCGATCCCCGACCGCCGGATAGTAGCTTGGAGCCGAAGCGCCAAGGCCCACCACATCCACGTTCAGCGCCGCGTCCAGTGCCAGCAACCCGCGGTGGTTTGCCAACCCTCTTTGGGTCAGAACATGCCTAGCCAGATCGACTGATGGAACGCCAAAACCCTCAGCCTCTTCCGAGAAAGCAGTCTCTAACAAAGTCAAAGAGGTCTGTTCCGTCAATTGGTCAACGATCATTTGCGCCAACTGCTCAGGGGTGTTGGCCAACCTGTCGCCTGTTCCAACGCGTTTGCGCGCCACCAATTCCAGGGCCTTATGCGCCGCCTCCGCATCCCAGGCATCCAACCGGCCCAGAACATGACTGGCATCTGACGGTGTCACACCCGACACCTGCACAATCCCGCGATCCACCAGCCGCGACAGCGCCCCGTTTTCCATCCGGGTGCGCAACAACTCACTCAACGGTACGACATCCTCGCCTAACCGCTCCAGCAAGGTCTCTTCCCGTGCGCCCAGCCCATCCGCGTTGATGCCAGGAACACGGCGGGCAAACCGCGTGTCATGTTCCCCAACGGTTGTGGCCCGCAACTGAGTGTCCAGAACGGCGTGCACAGTTTCAGGCGCTTCAGCAGCGATCAGGGACACTGGCAGCACCCGCCGCGGGCCAAGAAACACACCACCGCCCAGCCCTTCGGTGACCACATGAACCTGGCTGTCGCCACCCAAACCGTGCGTCCGCATGGCCACGGCCTCGACCATGGTCCGGAATCCTCCGACCTGCGCGCCCGCCGGGTCAATCGCTGGCTTGCCATCCCGGATCAGCGCGACATCGGTCGTGGTCCCTCCAATATCGGACACCAGCGCGTTATCGACCCCCGTCAGCCAGCTTGCGCCAACGATCGAGGCCGCCGGCCCGCTGAGGATGGTTTCAATCGGACGTTCCCGCGCCTGTTCCGCGCTCATCAAGGCACCGTCACCGCGCACAACCATCATTGGCGCAGTGATACCCAGATCAATCAACTGATCCTGCGCGCGCCCGATCAAACGGTCGATCATCCCGATCAACCGCGCGTTCAAAACCGCTGTTACTGCCCGTTTCGGACCATTCAACTTGGCTGACAACTGATGCGAGCATGTCACCGGAGCGCCTGTTTTCTCCGCAATGATCCGCGCCGCCTGCAATTCATGCGCCGGGTTTCGCGTGGCAAACTGCGCGGCAACCGCAAAGCCTGAGACATCTTTGTGCGACGCCAAAAATGCCTCCAACCCATCGACGTCCAAGGGCTTAGCCTCGCCACCCGCATGGGTATGTCCGCCGCCGATCACCAGCGCCGGATCGCCCTTCAGCGCATCTCGCAACCCGTGCTTTTCAAGATCCGCCTCCTTGAACCCGATGTAGATCAGCGCAACACGACCACCCTGCCCTTCGACCAGGGCATTTGTGGCCAACGTTGTCGACAAAGACGCCATCGAGATCTGATCCGGACCGACCTGTGCCTGCTCCAACACGGCCGAGATCGCCTTGCCGACGCCAATGGCCAGGTCGGCGCGCGTCGTCAAAGACTTGGCCGAGGCGATTACCTCGGTTTCGTCCCGGATCATCACCGCATCCGTATAAGTTCCGCCCGTATCCACCCCCAAAGCCAACGCCATCGGGATCTCCTTCCTGTTCGCTGTCGATGGGTGTAGCGGTTTGGACCGACACGTCCAGCCTGTTTGCGGCACTTATGACAATCGTTTCACCGCCCAGCGCGCAGCGTCGGCCACCGTCGGGTCAGGATCGTCGGTCAACGACCGGGCGACAACCGCCAGATCAGGACGCTGCGAGTTGCCAATCGCGTACAACACATTCCGCACGAACCGATCCCGCCCGATCCGCTTGATGGGCGAGCCCGAGAACTTTGCCCGAAACGCCGCATCGTCCAGCACAGCAAGCTCAGCCAAAGGCGGTGCCTTCAGATCATCGCGCGCAGCATATCGAACATCGCTCGCCGCGACGGCAAACTTGTTCCATGGACAGGCGGCCAGGCAATCGTCACACCCGTAAATCCGGTTTCCCAGCTTGGGCCGCAGTTCCTCTTCCACTGGGCCCTTATGCTCAATTGTCAGATAAGAAATGCAGCGTCTTGCATCCAATTGATAAGGGGCGGGAAAAGCATCGGTTGGGCATACATCCAAACAAGCTCGGCAGCGTCCACAATGATCCGTCTCAGCCATGTCCACAGGCAGGTCCAACGTCGTGAAAACAGACCCTATAAAGGCCCAGTTTCCCCAATCCCGACTGACCAGATTGGTATGCTTCCCCTGCCACCCCAAACCAGCAGCCTGCCCCAAAGCCTTCTCTGGAACCGGCGCCGTATCCACAAAAACCTTCACCTCACCACCCGCCTCGGCAATCAACCAACGCGCCAGACGCTTCAGGCGTTTCTTGACCAGATCGTGGTAGTCCTTGTTCTGCGCATAGACGGAAATCGCAGCCTTGTCCGCGTGATCCAAAACCTCAGTTGGATCATGCTCGGGCGTATAGCTTTCGGCCAGCATGATCACCGACTGTGCCTCGGGCCACAGCGCGGCCGGGTCACCGCGCCAATGGGTCCGTTCAGCCATCCAGCCCATCTGCCCATGGTACCCGGCCTCCAGAAACGCCTCCAAACGCGCGGGCACTTCGGGCACATCCCAAGGACGACAGATTCGACAGGATACAAAACCCTCGCTCAGGGCCTGCGCCACCAGCCGTTCCTTCAAATACGATCCGCTCTTCATCTGGCTAAAAATACCTTCGAGGGTCCGGGGGCAGACAGCCCCCGATCCTACCCTGAGTATCAGAAATCCAGATCGGCGTAATGGGGCGGCGGCCGGAATCCCGGAACCTGATCCGCCAGAATAGACCGGAAAGCAGGCCGAGATTTGATCTTCGCGTACCAATCCTTAACCGCCTGCGAGCGGTTCCAGTCCACATCCGAGATATAATCCAGCGCCGACAGATGTGCAGCTGCAGCGAAATCCGCAAGGGTCATCTGATCGCCCGCCAGCCAACGGCGGTGATCCAGCAACCACGCCATGTAATCCAGATGATACTTGATCGCCTTTGCGCCAGCCTTGACGTTCTTACTGTCCGGGTAACCCTGGCCGGTCACTTTCTTGTTCACCCGTTCATACAGCAGTTTCGACGTGACCTCGTGATGAAATTTGTCATCAAACCACCCCACCAGGCGCCGCACTTCGTATCGGGCTTCGGGGGTTTTCGGCATCAGAGAGGGCTCTGGCCGCGTCTCTTCGATATATTCACAGATAGCCGCGCTTTCGGCCATCACCTGCCCATCCAAACGTAGAACTGGCACTTTTCCAGCAGGGTTGCGGCGCAGGAAATCTGGATCTTGTTCCCAGTATCGTTCTTCAACCAGTTCGACTTCGATCTTCTTTTCCGCCAACGACAGGCGGACCTTGCGGCAATACGGGGACAGGGGAACGTGAAACAGACGCGCCATGGGCTTCCAATCGAACCAGTGAATACCCCCCAGCTTTAGCCTTGAGGGGCCTAGAGTTTCAATCCTCGAAACAATCCGCGCGACCATCTGCGCGGATGGTGGCCGCCCCGTCGAGGATGGCAGCAGCCCGCCTGCGGGTCCGCACCGAGGGATCGGTAACCGACCGATTGCGCGGTGACGGCAGAATTGCAGCCAGACGCGCCGCCTGTACCGGCGACATCTGATCGGCGCTTACGCCGTAATACCGCTGCGCGGCCGCTTCGACCCCGAATACGCCATGACCGGTTTCAGCCACGTTCAGATAGACCTCGAGGATTCGCTGTTTGCTCCAGAAGATTTCGACCACCGGCGTGATCGATGTTTCAAGCGCCTTGCGCACCCAGCTGCGACCCTGCCACAGGAATACGTTCTTCACGACTTGCTGCGTGATGGTCGAGGCCCCTCGGCTGCCGCCATCCTCCAGCGCGTCGCGGATGGCCTCAACGTCAAAGCCCCAATGCAGGCAGAAATTCGCATCCTCCGCCGCGACGGCGGATCGGGCCATGATCGGGGCAATCTGCTCCATGGGCACCCAGTCGCGCTCGACCTTGCCCAGCCTGCGCCATTCCGACCAGATCGTATGAGTCACCGGCGGGTTGACCACCGAATAGAGAAGAACCAACCCCAACATAAGCGCCACGGCGCCCAAAGCGGCCCGTGTCACCCAACGGCGAATCCGCGGGATCACTTGCGATTTTGTTTTTGACGCTCTGCCTTTTTTTCTGCTCGGCTTGCGCGCTGCTTGTCTTGCCATTCTGTTGCTATACGACGCGGCGAACGGGTTTGGAACGGTTTATGTCACGATGGCGCGCCCTTCGCGCGGAAGAACCACCGGACGCGCGGTTTTCGGCAAGGGCGGGTTTCGCCGGGAAAGCTCAGGGAACAGCCGCAGAACCTCGGTGCGCACGTCCCTATCCGACTGCGAGATCGCGTGCCCAGGATAATAGCTTTCGCTTTTGGCCCCGTTTGCGATGACGATCTCATGTTGTGCAAACAGCAGGTGGATATAGTCGACCTGCCCACCCTCGACACGAGTTACGGTCTTGCCGTTCACCAGACAATGCGCTGCGATCAGAACCTCGGGGTGGCCGAACAAATATGGTGCCCGCCAATCTTCGACCAGCATCCTGTGCTGCGGTGAAACGGTCAGAGGCGCATTCAACCCCAGAACGCCTGCGTCGAGCCGGATCGGGGCCAGTTTTCCTTGGGCTTCAACCGTGGTGCGACCGACCCATTGCAGCTCTTGCGGGCCGTGATCGGCAGTAGAAACCAGATCACCCGGCTTTAGGTCTTCGACCAGGCGTGGACCGTCCGGTGTGTCGATCAGGGTTCCGGGTGTAAAGCAGGGTGGCCCAAGATCACCCCCGGCGATATTGACCGAACCAAACCCGTTGGGATCGCCGAAATCGTCGCTGACATCCGTGAAGGACGAGCTGACGAACGTTCCATTCTCGAGGACCTGATTGCCATTGGGCGTAAAGACCCTGCGCCCATCGGCCAGGTAAAAGGTGACGCCTGTATAGGTCACCTGAGTCCCGTCACTCAGTTCGATCGTCACCATGTCGTTGAAGAAGGTCGACGTGATGTCAGATCCATCGACCGAGTCGCCGCTCAACCGGTTGATCAGGCCATTGTCATTCTGATCCACGATATCCAGAGACTGGACTGTCAGAGGCGTTCCAACAACCGTGCCGTTGTTACCGGGGTTCGCCGGATCCAACTCAAAGAACTGATCTTTGTAGGTCGTGGGCATATGCCTGCTCCTGCCTGCTCATATCTCTGGGACGCAGTGTGGCTGCAAATCCCGAGAAATTTATGGCATTAGCTAGGCGTTATTCGCGAAAAAACGCAATCAATACGCGAAAATCGACACAAATTGATAAAACCCGCGTGTTTCTGGTAACACGCGGGTTTCTTTGATCAGGCGTCCTCGGGCTGGCTTATTCTGCCGGGACAGCAGTCGCTTCGGTGGTCAGAGGATGGCTGAGCTTGTTCAGCATCTCTTTCGGGCAAACCTGCAGGAAGTTGGCCTTTTCCACGTCCCAATGCTGCAGAATGTCCGCAGCCTTGCGGCTGTAGGTTTCGGCCTGATGCGCCTCGATCAGCGATTTCAGCTGCTCTTCCCAATGGTCCACAGTCACCGGGCAGGTCACCAGAGTTTCCATGTTCATCAGCGCCTGCGCCTTGCCTTCGGGGTCGTACAGGTAGGCCATACCGCCCGTCATACCCGCACCAAAGTTGGCACCGATGTCGCCAAGGATCACGGCGACCCCGCCGGTCATGTACTCACACCCGTTCGAGCCACAGCCCTCGATCACCACTTTGGCGCCCGAGTTCCGCACGGCAAACCGCTCACCGGCGCGGCCAGCCGCGAACAGGTGACCATCGGTGGCACCGTACAGAACCGTGTTGCCGATGATGGTGTTTTCATCCGCCTTCAGCGGGCTGACCTGCGGCGGGCGCACGACGATGGTGCCGCCCGACAGGCCCTTGCCCACATAGTCATTGGCATCACCCGACACCTCCAGCTTCAATCCCGGAGCAGCAAAGGCCCCCAGGGACTGACCGGCCGAGCCCTGCAGCTTCACATGCAGATGGTCAGGCTGGAACGTGTTCCGCATCCCAAAATTCTGAACGATATGGCTGGAAACGCGGGTGCCGACGGTCCGGTGTGTGTTCTGGATCGCGTAGGACAGCTGCATCTTCTCGCCGTCTTTCAGGAACCGCGCTGCGTCGCGCACGATTTCGGCGTCCAGCGTATCCGGGACCGCGTTCCGATCCTTATCACGGTTGTAGACGATGTCATGAGCCCCATCGACCGTGATCAGCAGCGGGTTGAGGTCCAGATCGTCCAGATGCGCCGATCCACGGCTGACCTGTGCCAGCAGATCGGCCCGGCCGATGATCTCGTCGATCGAACGTGCACCGAGGCTGGCCAACAACTCACGCACTTCCTGTGCGTAGAAGGTGATCAGGTTGACGACCTTGTCCGCGTTGCCGGTGAACTTGGCGCGCAAGGACTCGTCCTGCGTACACACACCGACCGGGCAGGTGTTCGATTGGCACTGACGCACCATGATACAGCCCATCGCGATCAGGGCGGCAGTACCGATGCCGTATTCCTCGGCACCCATCATCGCAGCCATGACGATGTCGCGCCCGGTGCGCAAGCCACCATCGGTCCGCAGCGTCACGCGGTCCCGCAGGTTGTTCATCGCCAGAACCTGATGTGCTTCGGTCAGGCCCATTTCCCACGGCAGACCGGCGTATTTGATGCTGGTCGCAGGGGATGCGCCTGTGCCGCCATTGTGGCCCGAGATCAGGATCACATCCGCCTTGGCCTTGGCCACACCCGCGGCAATCGTGCCAACGCCCGAAGACGCCACCAGTTTCACTGTTACCTTACAACGCGGGTTGATCTGCTTGAGGTCATAGATCAGCTGCGCCAGGTCCTCGATCGAGTAGATGTCATGATGCGGCGGCGGCGAGATCAGGGTCACGCCCTTGGTCGAGTGCCGCAGACGTGCGATCAGGTCGGTGACCTTCATACCCGGCAACTGACCACCCTCACCGGGTTTCGCACCTTGGGCAACCTTGATCTCCAGCTCTTCACACTGGTTCAGGTATTCGGCGGTCACGCCGAAGCGGCCCGAGGCCACCTGTTTGATCTTAGCCGACGGATTGTCACCATTGGGCTCCGGCACGAAATGCGCGGGATCTTCACCACCCTCGCCCGAGTCGGACTTGGCACCGATCCGGTTCATCGCAACGTTCAGCGTCTTGTGCGCCTCAGGGCTCAAAGCACCCAGCGACATGCCCGGCGTCACGAACCGTTTACGGATCGAGGTGATCGATTCAACCTCTTCGATCGGAACCGGCTTACCCATGGGCTTGAAGTCCATCAGGTCGCGCAAATGGATCGGCGGGTTCGACTGCATCTTGGCCGAATACTGTTTCCACAACTCATAAGAGGCGCGGTTACAGGCCATCTGCATCATGTGCATCGAGGTTGCTTCCCACGCGTGGGTCTCACCAGATTTCCGCGCTTTGTAGAAGCCACCAATGGGCAGCACATCCAGACCGCTGGCCCACGCCTTGGCATGGATCTCTTCGGCCTTGGTCTGAATGCCGGTCACGCCGATCCCAGAAATCCGGCTGGTCATGCCCGGGAAATATTCCGCGACCATCGCACGGCTCAGGCCCACGGCCTCAAAGTTCAGGCCGCCGCGATAGGATGAGATCACCGAGATGCCCATCTTGGCCATGATTTTCAGCAGGCCTTGGTCAATCGCCTCGCGATAGCGCGCAACGTTCTCGGTCAGGGTGCCGTCCAGCAGACCGCGATCAATGCGGTCGGCCAGCGAATCCTCGGCCAGATAGGCGTTCACCACGGTCGCACCACAGCCGATCAGAACCGCAAAGTAGTGCGGATCGACACATTCTGCGGACCGTACGTTCAACGAGCAGAAGGTACGCAGCCCCTGACGGGTCAGGTGTGAGTGAACCGCGCTGGTCGCCAGGATCATCGGCATGGCTACACGGCCTTCGCCCGAGTTCATGTCGGACAGCACCAGATGCCCAGCGCCCGAGCGTACGGCCTCTTCTGCTTCGGCTCTAACACGCGCTAAAGCGGCGCTCAGAGCGCCCTGTCCGGGTTCAAAGCTGCAATCAATCTCGGCCAATGGCGCGTCAAAGTTTTCGACTAGTTTGTCCCACTGCGCATTGCCAACAAAGGGGCTTTCCAGCACCACGATCTCGGTCTGGCTGCTGTCTTCGTCCAACACGTTCTTGAGGTTCGCGAACCGCGTCTTCAGCGACATAACCCGATATTCGCGCAAACTGTCGATGGGCGGGTTCGTCACCTGGCTAAAGTTCTGCCGGAAGAAGTGGCTTAGCGGTCGATACTGTTTCGACAGAACGGCTGAAGGCGTGTCGTCGCCCATCGAGGCCAGCGCCTCTTTACCGTCTTCGGCCATAGGGGCGAGAATCTGTTCCAGCTCTTCCACCGAATAGCCCGCCGCGATCTGGCGCTTGCGCAGGTCTTCGCCTGAGAAAATCGGGGTTTCGGTTACTCCGGCCAGCGTGGCGTCCAGATCGTTGATCTTGCCAACCCACTCACCAAAGGGCAGCGCGCGCGCCAGTTTGTTCTTGATCTGTGTGTCGCGATACAATTTGCCCTTTTTCATGTCCACGGCCAGCATCTGACCCGGTCCAAGCGCGCCTTTTTCTGTCACCGACGCCTCGTCAATCGGAACCATCCCGGCCTCGGACCCAGCGATGACCAAGCCATCGCCCGTCACCACATAGCGCATCGGGCGCAGACCGTTCCGGTCAAGACCCGCGCAAACCCAGCGGCCATCGGTCATAGCCAGTGCGGCAGGGCCATCCCACGGCTCCATCACCGAGTTGCAGTAGGAATACATGTCGCGCCAGGCTTGCGGCAGCTCGACCGCCTGCTTGGACCAGCTTTCCGGCACCAGCATAGTTTTCGCCATCGGGGCCGAACGGCCTGCACGCACCAGAACCTCAAAAACCGAGTCTAATGCGGCCGAATCCGACGATCCGCCTGCGATGATCGGCTTGATGTCATCGGCATAGTCGCCAAAAGTGCCGCTAGCCATGCGGATCTCATGGCTTTTCATCCAATTGATGTTGCCCTTCAGCGTGTTGATCTCGCCGTTATGGGCCAACATGCGGAAAGGTTGCGCCAGCCACCACTGCGGGAACGTATTGGTGGAATAGCGCTGGTGATAAATGGCGAAGGCGGATTCAAAGCGCTCGTCCATAAGGTCGGGATAGAATACGGCGACCTGTTCGGCCAGCATCATGCCCTTGTAGATGATCGAGCGGCAGGACAGCGACGCCAGATACAAGCCAGAGATACCCGCAGCCGCAGCCGCCTTTTCGATACGGCGGCGAATCACATAAAGCTCACGCTCGAAAGTTTCTTCGTCGACGCCCTTGGAGTTCGAGATCAGAATCTGCTCGATCTCAGGCCGCGTCGCGTTGGCTTTTTCACCCAGGCAAGTCACATCGACTGGCACATGGCGCCAGCCATAGATGTAGTAGCCCATTCGCAGAACTTCGGTTTCTACGATGGTCCGGCATTGTTCCTGCGCGCCAAAATCGGTGCGGGGTAGAAAGACCTGACCAACCGCAATCAACTCGTCCATTTTGGGTTCGTGACCGGTACGGCGGATCTGGTCATAGAAGAAAGGAACCGGGATCTGCACATGAATACCCGCGCCGTCGCCTGTCTTGCCATCAGCGTCAACAGCACCGCGGTGCCAGATTGCCTTGAGCGCATCGATCCCGGCATCCACGACCTTGCGGGATGCTTTGCCATCCACTGACACCACAAGGCCCACGCCGCACGAAGAATGCTCTTCTTCTTCGGAATAGAGACCGTTTTCCGCCATCCATTTGCGCTTGGCTTCCTCGGCCCGCACCCAATCGGCATCATATTTGGTCATTGGCTGTCTCCTTCTTCCGAGGGGGCGAACATCGCCTCGACCTCGGCTTTGGTCATTTGTTGGCGCTCGCCCGCGAACGCATAGCCGGTTGGCTTTTTGTCGATATAAAGTTCATGAGTCAGCGGGTGGCCTGTGTTTTCGAACAGTCCCGCTGCCATCTGTGTGTGACCGTGCATCTCGCCCGGCAGGGTAATCCGGTACCAAAGGGCCGAGCCACACTCAGAGCAAAAGGCACGTTCCGCCCAGTCGGACGAGGTGTAGGTTTTGACCGGACCCAATGCGGCATAGCCCGGCTCGGCCTGAAACGTCACCAGCATCGAGCTGGTCCAGCGACGGCACTGGTCACAATGGCACGCGCCCAGCGCATCCCGCGCCGGGGTGGCGGTGACTGTGACCGCGCCGCACATGCATTGGCCTTGCAATTCGGGCATCCGACCCTCCTGTCGCTGGGCGTTGAGTTACTCGGCTGCGACGACAGCCTTGGCGTTGAAACGGTCGATGATCGCATCGGCGCAGTCACGACCATCACGGATGGCCCATACCACCAACGAGGCACCGCGTACGATGTCACCGATTGCATAGACACCCTCCATCTCGGTCGCACCGGTCTGGAAGGCTGCCTTGACGGTGCCCCAGCGCGTGACGGGCAGGTCCGGCTGGCCGAACAATGTGGGCAGGTCCTCGGGCTCAAAACCCAGAGCCTTGATGACCAGATCGGCCTCTTCGACGTAATCCGCGCCTTCGATCACCTCGGGTGCCTGGCGACCAGAGGCATCGGGCTGACCCAGACGCATCTTCTGCACCATCACGCCCGAAACTTTGTCGTCGCCGGTAAAGCCCTTGGGCGCGCTCAGCCATTCGAACACCACGCCTTCCTCTTCGGCGTTCTGCGTTTCACGCTGTGAACCGGGCATGTTGGCGCGGTCACGGCGATACAGACATTTGACCGAGGTTGCGCCCTGACGGATCGAAGTCCGTACACAGTCCATCGCGGTGTCACCACCACCGATCACGACGACCTTTTTGCCTTCGGCGTTCAGACGACCGTTGTCGAAGTCTTCGACGGCGTCGCCAAAGCTTTTGCGGTTCGATGCGGTCAGGAAATCGATGGCTTTTTCGATACCGTTCAGACCGCTGCCCGGCATGGACAGGTCGCGGGATTTGTAGACGCCGGTTGCGATGATCACGGCGTCGTGCTTGGCGCGGATTTCGGCAAACTTGGCCGCATCGACATCGCAGTTCAACACGAACTCGACCCCGCCATCGGCCAGCAGGTCATTGCGGCGCTGCACGATGTCTTTTTCCAACTTGAAGCCGGGGATGCCGTACATCAACAGACCACCTGCACGGTCATAGCGGTCATAGACCGTGACCTGAATGCCTGCGCGACGAAGCATATCCGCCGCGGCCAATCCACCGGGTCCACCGCCGATGATTCCGACGCTTTCGCTGCGCTCGGCCCCGGGGATGACAGGTTTGACCCAACCCTTATCCCAAGCGGTGTCCGTGATGTATTTTTCAATGGTGCCGATTGTGACCGTGCCATGACCGGACTGTTCGATCACGCAGTTACCTTCGCACAGGCGGTCCTGCGGGCAGATACGGCCGCAAATTTCAGGGAAGGTGTTTGTTGCCTGACTGGTCTGATAGGCCTCTTCCAAGCGACCTGTAGCCGTCAGGTGAAGCCAATCGGGGATATTATTGTGCAACGGGCAATGCGACTGGCAATACGGAACCCCACACTGGCTGCACCGACTGGCTTGTTCCCTGGCCTTTTCAGCTGCGTATTCGGCGTAGATCTCGTCAAAATCTTCTTTACGGTCTTCTGCAGCACGCTTTTCGGGCATGACACGGTCGATCTGCACAAATTTCAGCATCGGTTGCTTGGCCACGGGTCAAACTCCATGAATTGGCTTGGTCGGGTCTCTTTAAGAGATGTGATGACGGATGAAAAGTCAACTGTGCTGACCTTTTTTGAGAAAAGTGAGGGGAATATGCCGGAATATTGAAAATTAATCCGAATTTTAGTTCCGATTCGGACCTATATGCGCGCTTTCCTTTTCCATGACACACTTATACCCATTGAGCGAAACAAAGACGTGACCATAACGCGGCGGGGCAGATGAGTCTTTTTCAGTTGATTCTTGCGGCAATAATTCAGGGAATAACTGAGTTTTTGCCGATCTCTTCGTCTGGTCATCTGATCCTGCTGCCCAGCCTGACCGGGCTGGATGATCAAGGGCTGGCCATAGATGTGGCCGTGCATGTAGGCACTTTGGGCGCGGTGATCCTGTATTTCTGGTCTGACGTTAAACAGGCCCTTATTGGCCTGCCGCACGCGCTGACCGGCAGAACGGACACTCCGCAGGCTCGGTTGGCCCTTGGCCTGATCGTCGCGACGATTCCTACGGTGATCGTCGGAGCCATCCTGTATAAAACCGGCCTGATTGAGGCGTTCCGGTCGATGGCCGTCATCGGTTGGACAATGCTGGTCTTCGGACTTGTGCTCTACTGGATGGATCAGAAAGGTCCGCAAACCAAGGAAGCCCGCGACTGGGGCCTGCGTGACGCATTGATCATGGGGTTGTGGCAGGTTCTGGCCCTGATCCCCGGCACGTCACGGTCCGGCATAACAATCACCGGCGCACGGCAACTGGGTTACACGCGCGAGGATGGTGCACGGATTGCGATGCTGATGTCGATTCCGACCATTTTGGCGTCAGGTGCTCTGCTCTCGGTCGACGTGATACGACAAGCGGATGCACAACTGGCCCGAGATGGTGCGATCGCTGCCGTCTTTGCCTTTGCATCAGCGCTGCTGGCCCTGAGCCTTATGATGCGCCTGTTGCGCAGCGTTAGCTTCACGCCCTACGTGATCTACCGCGTGATTCTGGGCGTTGTCTTGCTGGTGATCGCCTACAGCTGATCAAGTCCGCAGGTTGTTGGCCGAGTTCTGGATGTCGTCGTACTGTCCCGAGGGGCGGAACTTCCACAAATAGTCCGGAAGAACCGATTCCAGCGTAGCAGGCTCAATCCCAAGATCCGCAAATCCTTTGGCGTGCGCAGAGACGACATTGTCGCGGCGCAGGTTTTTCAGCTGATCTCGGGTCAGGATGTGGTTCGGGAACAGCTGAAAGCTGACGAATTTCAGAATATCCAAAACGCCCGCCATGATGCGCGCCACAAAGAAGGGCATCCCGATGATGACCCGGCGGCGGTGGATCACATCCAACATTTGCTGCATCAGCGCACGGAAGGTTTTCACCTCGGGTCCGCCCAACTCGTAAATTCCTGGTTCCGCCTGCCCCTGGGCTCCCTGCACGGCAGCCTTGGCCACGTCATCCACATAAACAGGCTGAAACTTGGTCTCGGCTCCGACCAAAGGCAGGAACGGCCCCATTCGGGTCATGCCCGCGAAACGGTTAAAGAACTGATCCTCGGTTCCGAAAATCACAGATGGGCGCAGGATGATCGCATCAGGCATATGGGACAGCACCCCCGCTTCGCCTTGCGCCTTGGTCTGCGAATACTGGCTGTCCGACTCCGCATCCGCTCCGATCGCAGAGATATGTACTATGCGTTCGATGCCTTGCTCGGCAGCCAGACGCGCGATCCGTTCCGCGCCGTCCGCCTGCACGGCGTCGAATGCGTTCTTGCCGAGCTCGTTCAACACGCCCACGCAATTGACCACCGCATCAGCGCCGTGCATCGCAGCAGCAACCGAGGCGTCGTCGCGGATATTGCACAGAATGGGTTCAACCTGACCAACGACACCGTAGGTTTTGACAAACATCGCTTCGTTTGGACGCCGGACCGCGACCCGGACACGCCACCCTTCGCTTGCCATGCGCCGCGCAATATACCGGCCGACAAATCCCGATCCGCCATAAATCGTGACCATTTTGGACATGAGAGGGCTCCTGCTTGTGGGTCTTATCCGATCTAGCGCCACAGACCGCTTCAAACAAGGCGCAATAACGCCGCGCGCCCGCGAAAAGACGAGCCAAATCAAGGTAAATTCGGATGGGTCAAAAAAACTTTCAAAAAACTTCCCGAATCTGGTTGACCCTCCCCGCCAGTAGGCTTAAACGCCGCTCCACGACACCTGCCCAGGTGGCGGAATTGGTAGACGCGCTAGCTTCAGGTGCTAGTGTCCGTATGGACGTGGAGGTTCGAGTCCTCTCCTGGGCACCAATCAAACAAGCCTAAAACATTGAAATAAATTGGCTTTTCCGGATTGCTGACCTAATGAGGTCCACAATCAGGTCCACAAAGCCAATGACAAGAACACTCGTGGTAAAACACCTCAGAATCGAAAAGAACGGTACGTATAAATATCGCCGAAGGGTCCCAGACAGGCTTCAAGCAGTCCTCGGAAAGAGCGAAATTGTGAGAGTTTTGGGTAAATCTGAAACTGAGGCAATGCGGAACTACCCTTCTGTCCATGATCATGTCGATCTTCTATTTAAATCAACGAGTTCGACCTCTTCAACTCCTGATACTTGGGCGATCAAATCAGCTATAGAGGCTCAATTTCTTGAAGCTGGTATCGACCCTTATTCTAGAGGGCGTTCGGACGACGAAGAGCTTTCTCGCTCAGAACGAGCTGAGTCAATTCTATCCAAGTATCCAACTAACCCAGAGACCGGACAACCCGACCAAGAAGACCTGTCCGTCAAAGACTCTGCGATGGTCACTGCTCTACTGCACGGTGTTCAAAACATCGATGCAGAGCTTACCATAAGGCAAGCATTCGCCTTCTATCTGGACGAGAGGAAAGAACCGGACGCGTTCAAGCGGAAGAAACAGGTTCAGAGAATCGCTCGTGCCGAACGCAATCTCCTCAGCGTAACCAAGCAGGATATTGCTCTGAAGCACGTCACTCGTGCGCATGCTAGAGCGCTTAGAGACAACCTTCTTAAGAAAATGTCACCAGCTTCCGTGAAACGGAACATCAATGACGTTAAGGCGGTTTTCTCACTGGCAATTGAAGAACATGACCTCAACATCAACAACCCCTTCAACAAGCTGAAGTACCCCAAACCAGATGATGCATCAGTAGATTTGAGGCATCCTTTACCAGCCGCCGTGATCCAAGACATGTATCGAGAGTTGGAAAGCAACCAGACACTGCAGGATATCTGGACCCTGATACATCATTCAGGTGCGCAAAACGCCGAGGTATTGGGTCTAACTAACGATGATTTGTTCCTGGATGGACCCATACCGTACTTCGAAATAAAGCCACATGGTTTGAGGTCCGTAAAAGAGCGGTCTCGTATCAGGAAAGTCCCTCTGGTCGGTAAGGCGCTTCAGGTAGCGCGTCGTTTGAAAGCAAACACACCTACCTCGGGCGCTCTTTTTCCTGGCTATGCAGATAGCAGAAGCCACGATAATTTCAGCCAAGTCACTCGAAGACGACTGAGGAAGTTCACAGATAATCCGAAGCACGTTGTCTACAGCCTGCGCCACAACATGAAGGACGCGCTGAGAGCGGCCAAGGTTGGTGAGAGGGTCGAACTTGCTCTCCTCGGGCACTCCAGTGAGAAGTCTTCTTCTTCCCAATATGGCCGTGGGGTTGGCCTTGACGAACTGAGAGATGCGCTTCTCAGGATCAACTTCGATGTTCCCGATGTGATCTGACACTGTTCGCTTCATCGACACGAACTTCAACTGTAATATGGAGCCACCGAGCGAATGGCTGACTACGACCGGGACATACTAAACAATGCGAAAATGGCGACCTTCGATCGCTCCCCTCGTTCGGACGCTGCGAAGGCATAGGTAGACGTTATTCAGGCTCTAACTCTAACTCATGAGGCAGAGAAGCATCCGAGGAAACGCGCTCGAAGGCGGGCTGACCATCTCTCTTTTAGTGAAGCCGTTGGTGCTTTTGCGGCAGACCTTCTTCGACACAGTGCAAACGAGGAATCTCGTGGCTTCATGCACAGGTCAGCTGACCGAGAGGAACTGACTTCAACCCTTGTCAGCAGCGACAACTTCGAGAAACTGGTGAAGTATTGGACCGAACTCAGTTTGATGGAAATGACTGGCTATATCGATGCTCGTGATGATTTCGAAGGAGCAAGAGTTCCATTCTATCGTAGGGCACGCCGCTTCAGAGCGACCCGTTTCTTTCTCGATTTAGCGTCCAATCATGGCGTTGAGCCAAAGAAGGTCAAAGACCACTTCGAAGTCAGTCATCGTCACAGCAACGTTGTTCAGGTTCGAGCTGCCAAAGGAGCAGATCAATCAAATGTCGGTAGGGGCAAGCTCATAAAGCAGAATGGAGAACGATATAGAGTCGAATGTGATCGGATAAGCCGCCTCAACCAACTGATGGCCAGACACCAATACAATCTATCTGATACCCCGCTGGTCAGACGCGTATTCAATTGTGGTGATCGCAAAGGCTTCGACTTCAATCTTGGCGGTAGGTTTTATGGTGCCTCAGACGACAACTGGATGGAGATGCCAAAAGAGGAGCGAGCACGTATCAGAATTGATGGAGAAGAAACGGCCGAGATTGATGTACGCGCTAGCCATCTTTCGATCCTGTACTCAATATTGGGAGAAGTTCCTGACCGAAGGACTGATCCCTATTCGATTGAGGGCATCCATAGAGAAGTTGTCAAAAAGGTAATCGTGACAGCTATAGGTAGCGGCAAGTTACCATCCCGATGGCCTAAAGGCTTTAAGGAAGAGTTCGAAGTAGAGCACGGCTGGGCACCGCAGAAGCAACATAAAATGAAGGATATCACCGAAGCGATCTCAAAGAAGCACCCTGTCTTGTTGAAGTTAAGAAAGGGTAAGTTGGACTGGGCCAATCTTCAGTTCCAAGAGGCTGAATGCTTCTTTACAGCAATGATGAGGCTTCACAATGAGAAGGAAGCACCCTCTCTACCTGTCCACGATAGCTTGATCGTCCGTGTGCGCGACGCTGGGTACGCCGCCAATTGTCTCAGAGATGCCTATGAGGAGCGTCTTGGGTTTAGACCTCACGTTGATATACCGGGCGTGGAATTTGCCTATTTGGTAGCTTAGTATGTCAGGGTCTAACTTTAGGTGATCTTATTAGCTGTATTGATGATTCTACTTCTAAGAAGTTGGCCCAATAATCACCGAGACACGTTAAGAGATCGATATGCATTACCATGAGGCGTAAGAGTTGTTCACGTAGGCATAGAGTGAAAGCTCCAAGTTCGATAACCACGTCGGACAAGTGTGTCACACCTAACAATCACCCCTAAAGCTGCTGGTGTGGCTATAAGAGCGGAGATCTAGTCTAGGGTGTCAGTGTCTTGGAAGTCGATGATTGAACCTGGCAAACCAATAAGCAAGAGAGGGCACGGGTTTCCGACTCCTCTTTGGACTCTGTCTTCAAGTTTTTTCCAATGAGTTGTGGCTTCTCCAAACTTGTCTGACACAAACTTATTGGTGAAGGCTTCCCTAAAGCTCAATGGAGATTTGTTTCTTTCCATCGTTGCCAGAATAGCTCGTTTCTGCCTTGCAGTCGGCATATATTCCCAAGGCTCCAAGTCTGCAAAAGTATCAATGGAGTGATCATCAAGAAATCGACTGACGAAACCTCGCATTCCTTCGTGCAATGACCTTCCACGTGTGATTATCGCTCCAACTGAGATGGCACCATCTGCGTGAAGCCTCTTATAGTTCTCGAGATCACGATCAAAGAAGGGGTCTTTATTGTTCCACTCGATCTCTAATGCAACTCGGTGTCCGTTTTCAAAAGAACGAACATGGTCAACTTCATGCGATTGGCTTTCCGAAGTAACTCCATTGATTTTACGTTCCACAATGAAGTTTGTCTTCGGCCAACCTTTTTTTGTTAGATCGTTCCTGATTCTTTGGGTGCCTCTTGCTTCACCTCCACCTCCAGCAATGACTTCTTGGATCGGAATACTGAATCTGAGAAGAACATCCGTTAGCTCGGCTTCCACTTCAGGGAAGTCAACTTGAATAATCGCCTCTGCATGAGAGCAGTATTCTATTTGAAAACCGCGACTTAGAAGCTCAGAGAACATCGGCATTTTGGAAGAATCACTCCGTCTATTCAGCTACCTTCCTGTCTACGTGCAGGGAAGCACCTGATGAAGTCCGAAAGCGAGAACCAGAGTGAGAATCTACGGGCCACTTAGTCCAATGAAGAACGAAAAAGGCTCCAAATGAACCAAACCGAAGCGCTAACGCTTGAGTATTTTACCGACTCTTAGGTTTACATATTTCAGTAGCAATAGGCGAATAGGATGCCGATTTTCCGTATCACCCAGTACCACTTTTGGTTGGCGACGCTCCTACGCTGCCTCAGCTAGTGAAGCCGTTTTTAGATAGTTATTGAACCAAATTCCAACGAGGATGCCCGAAGCTATTCTAGATGCATTCGCCTTTATTTTGGCCTCGTTACCCTTCTTATCTGAGTTAGAAGCCTGTCCTAGAAATTTGAATACAACCGAGCCTAACTCCTCCTCCTCGAAGTGGTGCAAGAGCATCGAGTGTGTTTGATCTGCCAACTCACCAATTCTATCAACCCAAACAAAAGGCCCTTTTCCAGACGACCTTCTAGTCCAAATTGCTTGGAGCTCTTCCTGGGAGGTTGTATCAACAAGAAGCTTCAGGTTTTCGCTATATACATCAATGCTCTTTAGCACTTTGGAGAGTTTCGGACAGGCAAGCGCAACATCACGATGACTTTGATCAAGAAGATGAGTTTGAATGTTTTTTGAGTCTCCTGAGTAAAAACGCAGGTCCCAGTCTACCCCATTTTCTGAAAAGCGATTGGCCAATTCGACACGCATACCGCTTTTAAACCTAAGGTTTGGAATTGCAGCCCGGAACCTACGCTTAAGTGGGTAGGAGCGACCAACACTATCCGGCTTAGTAACCTCACTTTTTTTCGTTGGAAGAACGAGCTGGTCACCAAAGGCGAAGTGAGGCCGAATATCAGCTGGATCGACCCCCATTATTGAGCTGGCCAAAACATAAGTGAAGGTCGGCGGAATGGCATTTCCGATCATCTTCGCTTTTTCCGCGAATGATCTGCCATAGAACTGATATGTTAATGGAAAACCCTGAAGTGTCGCACGTTCACGAATTGTTAACCGTCGGAAGTGCCCTGGCTGCTTTTGATCTTCAACAACGATGCTCTCACGAGACACTCTAGTACAAGTTGCTGTAACCGTTCGTGAAGGGAAATCTAACCTGTCTGGGAACGACATGTTGTTGTAAACAGGATGAAAGACTTTAGAGTCCCTATTTAAGCGGAGCTCCTCATCGCTCAGACAAGCCTCTTTTTCAGTTTCCGTAACTTCACTAGATTTTAGGGTTACGCCCCAAATGGGGTCGATCGTTTTGCCGCCTTCTGCCAAGGCTGTAATCACGTCTCCGAGCGTTCTTCGCTGGAGGGAGTCAGTGTAGTTTGAAATACTGTCAATGCGAATGTTGGTAGCAATGCAACGACGTCTGGCTTGGGGACAACCAAAATCAGAAAGGTCAATGACGCCCACATTTGGGTTCAAGTCTTTGAAACGGTAGAGAACGTGACTTGGGTCTGAAAACCCTTGTTGAAGTACTTTCGCCACTCGCGGAACATTCTCCATTGCCCAAAATTTTGGCTTCAAGTGACTTACAATGCTGAAGAACTTGACCAGATCGACGAGACCATCTTCTACGTCACCGCTACCGCCTCTGTTGGAATAGGAAAACTGGGTGCATGGGGGACTTCCAACAACAACGTCAATGTCCTTAGGTAGATCGGAAAGCTCCAACTTTCGGACATCAATCGCTTTGAGGCTGGTGTTGTGGTTATTGTTATGGGTGTCTAACGCGGGCTGCCACCATTCGTATGAACGAACGACGTCAATGCCAGCCAACTTTAGACCGAGAGTCCAACCACCGATGCCTGAGTATAAGTCGATTGCCCGCATGTTCCTCACACCTTTTTTGTTATGAATCGCATATGTCCCTTTAGATTTCAAGATCTGATGCAGGAAAAAGTCCGCGATTTGCGATCACAATTTAAGGCATCCATTTTGATGGTGCTGATGCATAAGCTGTCTAGCTATTTCAGCACCACCTTTCCACAGTATTTAGGCGTTTGACAGGTGTGATGTACTAAATATCGGTCTTTTCTCTGAAGCGATTCTGTAGACTGTTCGCTCAGAGATGCCGCATCGGGCAGCAATTCTTGTCTTAGTCTCCCCTTCTGAGAGTAACTTGGTGACTTCCGCCTTTTTAGCTTTGGCAATCGGCTTCCTGCCTTTGTACCTACCCATTTCACGAGCCTTAGCTATGCCTTCTTTTTGTCTTTCCAGCATTATCTCCCTCTCGAATTGAGCCACTGACCCAAGCACGTTGAGCATCAGCTTTCCTGTCGCATTCGAAGTATCGAGCCCAAGGTCGAGTACTCGAAGACCAACGCCTTTGGCTTCTAGCTTCTCAACGATCTCGCCCAAATGCCTAACCGATCGGGCCAAGCGATCTAGTTTTGTAACGATCAAAGTGTCCCCTTCACGTGCATAGTCCATAGCGGCCTTGAGCGCTTCTCTAAAAGCCACAGAGCTGGTTTGCTCCTCATACAGACGTTCGCAGCCAATGGCCTCAAGTGACTCTCTTTGTGCCTCTAAGCCAGCATTCTGCTCCAGGGTCGATGTCCTGGCGTATCCTATCAACATGGTGGTAACCTCCTTGTCTGCCATTAGGTTATAAGGAGTCGAGGCAGAGTGCCTGCCAAAAGTGAAAACCGACTCCATGGACAGACAAATCCGCCACCCTGAGGAGCTGACACTGAGGCAAGCTCTATCGGCAGCAAAATTAAGGGGTGTAGGGGTCGTTGCGTCGCTTTCAAAAAAGAGGGGGGTTTATTGCTTATTATTGTCCCGCCGCAAAGTAGGGGTTTCAAGCTCAAGAGCCGTCAAGACTCTTGGTAAACTTGAACGAAGTTGGTGAACTCGACCAACCGACCGGTTTTCGTCGAAAAAAGTAGCTCCAAGGATCGCAAATTTGGATCGGTTTGTAGTTGGCATCACCCAATTCCGATCTATCGACCAAGTATATCCAGTAACTTGTGCCGAGCCTTTTTGCGGCGTCTATTTCATTCTCCGACCAATGAAACTCCAATTCTCCGTGGTAGCTCTTCACTTCTATGTGCCTGGAGGGGACAGCGCTTTCCAAAGAATCAAATGACCTGATGTCGAAACCAGCAGCCACATCAGTGTCTGAAATCTTCTCGATCAGCTCGCCCAGAGGATGACCATCCAACCTGGATTTTTCATACTCTACCACCCATTCTTCCGCGATTTGGCCAACCACTTCCTGTTGCAAAAGTTTCTTCTTAAGGCCCTCTAAAGTAAGCATTTTCTTACTATTATGGCGACTTTGGGATCGCAGAAGCTCTTGAAATCTCCTCTCTGAGTCACTGGAAATCCTCCAGTGTTTATCCTCTGTCGTTACTCGCTCAAAAATTCGAAACTCAAGAAGAGCGTAAGGATAATCCATGTCCCTTCCGGGCACTAAAAGACGATTTATCAGCAGTCTTTTGTCTGTAGGGTCAAACTTGAAGGAAGTCGGTTTTATTTCTGCCTCAAACAATTTTAGAAAACTGTTCAGCACCAAATCTCTGAGAGAATCCTCGATCTGATAAGTTTCTTTGACAGTCTCTTTGGCGTAGTAGTTGTCTTTTTCATCGTAAGCCAGAAACCCGATCTCAGTTAAGAAAAGTACAGTATTTTTGCAGACAACAGATGAGCAGTTGAGCTGGAAAGACGCGACGCCCACTAAATTATCAATGCGCCATAGCTGGCTTCCGCACAATTGAACAAGCTTTGTTACGTCATCTCGGGCCAATAGGCCTCTACTACGACTTACGCTGTTCATAGTCTTCTATTATTGCTGCAATGTCTTGAGCTCTTGCGCTATCGCCATCTATCAAACTGAAAAGTGGGATTGCTTCACTGTCAACTAGACTGGCCAGCCGTTGCTCTTTCTCGAAAAGGCGTCTAGCTATTGTGGCGTCAATCGTACCAGGCGACTGCAGAAAGAAGTGATCAACTTCACCAATTGGGTTTGGATTGTAACGGTGAATTCTGTCCTTAGACTGGATGAACTTTCCGGCGTTAAAGTCGCGATCAAAGTATATTGAAGTTCTGCAAGCCTTGTGTAGCGAGATAGATTCCCCAACTGCTTGAGGGTTAGCGATCAATATTGAAGATTCTCCAGCCCTATGAAATCTATCAATTATTTTCTCACGTGTTTCAGCCGAGTCGATATCTTCATCATCCCAATCATCACCATTGGTTGGTGTGGCCCCGGTAATAACTTCGACAAACTCTGCGGCTAGAGACAACTCCGATTTCAAAAGATCGAGATTTCCGAGGAAGTAGGACCAAATGAGTACCTTTCCGCGTTCGCCAACTAAGTCTTGAACCAGTTGCTTGACTGCATTCAACCTGTTCAAATCCGTATGAGGCCTAAAGTCTTTTACCAGTCTTGCAATCTCCAATTCAGAAATTGTGAAATTTCCGTCGCTGAATAGGTCTAGCATCCCTTCATCGGTTAAAGGCCGCAAAAGTAGCGAGGGGTTCACTGCCGCTTGTCTCAATCTCATCATTCGAGCCCGGACCAGACTCGATGTACCTATGCTACCGGTGTGGTCTTGTTCGAGTAGCGGCACAATTACGTTTTCGATCGCCCTATAGATTCGCTCATGGTTGGCGCTCATTTCGATCTCAACCAAATGATCTTCGGCAGCTGGAAGACCTAAGTCTGACTTTCTTATCCTCGTATAAAACGGCTTTATTTTGCGAGTTAGAGTTTCCACTCCACCAGGATTTGCTCCCTCTGTCATGTTTTTTAGTGCAGCAACTGGGAAGCCAACCAAGTCTCTATTTGGGTAAATGAATCGGAAAAGGTTTTTCAAATCCTCGTATCCGTTTGGTGCAGGTGTACCTGTAAGCGCCACCCGTGAAACGCTTAACGGTGCTAACTGGAGTGCCGCGTTGCTCCAAACACCATCGGTGCGTTTGATGTAGTGTGCCTCATCAAGCACCAACATCACTTTCCTCTGAGAAGACCCAACAAAACCAACAAACTCACCTAAGTTAGAAGCTAGACTGGAGTAGGTGGTAAGAGACACTTCTGTATCTAGTTCCGTGTATTCGAGACTCCGTAAATAGGCTGCCTTGTCAAATTGACTGATTGCGCCGGATATCCTCTTAGATTTCGGTGCATGAAGAAACAACGACTGAAATTCGTCTTCCCATGCCTTAAACGAAGATAGGGGCCCCACCACCATCAAGTGGTCCACCTTTCTAACGTCGTCGGATGGAAGTGATTTCAAATAAGCATAGGCCGCTAGTACCACAGTCGTCTTTCCGGCGCCTGGCACAGAAAAGTTACAAGCGTTTTGAGAGAAGGCCAGGTGGAACGCAGACAATAACTGTCTCGGGTAAAGAGTTCGTCCAGGACATAGGGACTTCACAGCCTCAGCAAATTCTTGCAACTTTTTCGGATCGAACTGATCGTTCCATATTGCTTCAGCTTCTGCGGCGAACTCCTCAAATGCTCTCCTCTCTTGATGTACACGCCCCAAAAGACCCTCGGACTCAATCCCAGAGATTTCAAACTTGGTGCGTTTAGCAAGTTTTTGTATGTTTTCTAGTCGCTTAGGCAGCTCATCTTTTGTGGCGTGAAAAGTTACTTGATCCGAACCTCGTGTCGCATCCACGCTTCGAAGGTAAGCAGCAAATACGGGGTGGCCATAGAGCTCATCTGGGTCAGCCGCGATCGCCAGAACCTCGTTTTGCTCATCAAAGTGAATTTCAATAACACGCGGCATTAGTGGGATTCGGATTTCTTCAGGCGTTTTTGCATCTCATACGTCAAACTATTGATTTCTCGTACCATATCAAAGTTGCTGGAATCCTCGAGAAAACTGGCCTCTGTGTAGTCCACCCTTCTCAATGCACTAAGGGCGCGGTAGAGCAATTCACGGGGTTCATCAGCGCTAATTTCAGCAGCCAGGGAGTTGTTGGATCGATTGAAGTTGCCAAGCATTTGGCCCCGAGCTTTGCTTTTCCATTCACTGTCTCTGCGCTGGGCTGCTTGCGCTCGGCTTACCAGATCAGGGTTTTCTGAGATATAGTCCTCGACACTGCCAATCTCGTCGTTAATTGGATGGACGTTTTCGTAATGCCTATCGCGGAAATCGTTCCAAATTTCCTCTTTGGCGAAGAAGCTCTTTTCTCCTTTGCCATCATGAGAAATCTTTCTGTAGTCCTTACCTGAATTGAACAATCCTGTTCCATACCTCAAGTAGTCGAACTGGATCGTTTTGAGATCAATCAAATCGACGTCGTCCGGGGTCCAAGTTAAGCCAGCACGACCATCAGAAATCCGTTTCAGGTCTGAATATAGGTCCACCAACATACCCTCTTTAGTTCCGTCTCTTTCCTTCAAGAGATTATACAGACCTGGGCATTGGATGTGCTCTAGATAATCGTCCATCAGCTTCATTGTTCCAACGCGACGAGCCAACTCACCTTTTGTAATCCCACCCATCATCTGACGGATTTCATCGTCTGTGTAGTTGTGTTGCTTTAAACGTTTGACCTTCAAATACTTTTCTAGAGGACCGTATTCGACCTTCGAATCTTCACCTATTTGGTATTCTGTTTCGAGCTTGATTATCTCTTTTTCGTTCGCGTAGTACCTGTCTTTCAAGACCACCGCATCAAACTTCAGGCCTCCGCCAATGCGGCCAAGAAGCATCGCTCGTCGGTTTCCGTCTATGATTACTCCGTCGAGGCTGACAATCCCCGGCCTGAGCTGTCCCTTACGCTGGATATCTAGCTTTGTGTGTTCATTTCTTTCTCGGCTAGAAGTCCAAAGGAAATTCTCAATTAGTTCATGAATTTCGTCGTTGTATTCATTAGGGCCGAGATCGTGTTCGTGCTGCCAGGTGAGCATCTCACTCTCAATACGACCGTTATGACGGTTGAAAATCAAACAATCTAACGGCAGTTCGTAGATCGGAAGACGCCGAGCCTTACCATGGTAGAATAACTTCTCGTGTCCGATTGGGTCTTCGTTTTCAATAATTTCTTTAATCTTTTCGAGTCTATCGTCTGCCTGAAATACCATGTTTCCTCGCCTAAATTTCTCCTTGTCAGCGAAGCAGGTCTCAGAAGTGCGTTCAACCCAGAAATGTTAGGATGTGTTTAGGATGCAACTCCGCCAATTCTCCTCCAACTCGCAGTTCCAGACGCTTCGTTCTGTTCCCACATCAACTTCGACGCTCGTAGGTCCACAAAAAAGTCCACAATTGAAATTGTTATCCCCCTAAGTACTTGATAAAGTTTGATAGTTAAGTCATGAACGATCCTCTCCTGGGCACCATATCCCCGAAAAGTATCAGTCTTGGTTCAGCACTTTTAGCTGCCACTTGTGCCGATCTGGAAATGGCAAAAGTGCGCTTGCAGCGCATAGAGCAGGCGAAGCAGACTGCAAAAACTCCCGGAGGCTCTGCATATAGAGCTTCCGGGACAGGTACGTGTTTCAGCAAAAGAAATCGCCCACCCTTTTGCTTCCGCGCCATCCTCGACGGGATGTTTCCCTTCTAAATCCAACCTGTAACTTCAACATGCTTGCCGCTCTTTTTTTGAGCAGAAGGCGCATGTTTTAACTCAAATTTGCGTGTGGAAATAAAAAATATTGATTTTCAGATCAGCTGCGTTTTACAAGGTGAGTTAACGATCACTAAATTTGTTTCTGAAGGTCGCAGCCCTGCTGACCCAAGGAAACCGGGCTTGCCTGAAATACAGATGCGCACGCGCGGAGACAGACAAGATCAAAAGGGGAAGCAACGTTTTGTGATCGGGAAAATGTCGGGACGAACGCACGCCTGCAAAGCCAACTCACAGGAGGAAACACCATGCGCATTCTCACAACCCTGGCCTTGGCAACAGGGCTGGTTGCCGGCACCGAAGCTTTTGCACAGTCCATCAAATGGGACATGGCCAACGAATACAGTGACAAGTCGATCCACGCAGAAGGCGACCGTCTGTTTGCAGAACTGGTCAACGAAAAGACTGATGGCGAGATCGAGATCACGCTGCACTTTGGTGCCTCGCTGGGCTTCCGGTCCAAGGACCAGCTGGACGCCGTTGCTGATGGCGCTGTGCCGCTGGCCGACACCTTCACCGGGCCAATCGCAGGCATCCACCCGATTTTCCAACTGTCCGGCCTTCCCTTCGTGACCGAGGATTTCTCGCAAGCACGCGCCCTGTTCGAAGTTGCACGCCCGCAGTACGAAGCCGTTCTGGCCGACAACAACCAGACCCTGCTGTGGGCATCGCCCTGGCCGCCCGCTGGCATCTGGGCCAACAAGGCTGTGGTTGACGACGCATCCTTGGCCGACCTGAAAATCCGTACATACGACCAATTGGGAACGGTCACCCTGACCACTGCTGGTGCCGCTCCGGTTCAACTGTCTTGGGCCGACGTGGTTCCTCAGCTTTCGACCGGCGGCATTGATGCTGTTTTGACCTCGGCTGAGGCGGGTCTTTCAGTGCAATTCCCCGATCTGCTGGACCACTATATGCCGATCGCAATCGGCACTCCTCTGAACATCGCCACAATCAACAATGACGTTCTGAACGCACTGACAGACGAACAGCGCGCCGCAGTCATGGAAGCCGCGGCCGAGGTCATGGAAAACCAGTGGAAGATTGTTGAACCGCGGGTGGCTTCCAACTTTGAACGCGCCCGCAGCCAGGGCGTGACTGTTATCGAGGATCTGGACCCTGCCTTCCTTGAAAAGCTGCGCACCGCTGGTCAGGCAGGCGTTGAAGTCTGGCTGGAACGCTATGGCGACGAAGGCGCCGCCATTCTGGAAGCGTACAACGCAAAGGTCGGCGGCTAATCCGACAGACGACAAAGCCTTCAGCGCCCTGTCCCATCCGGCCGGGTGGGGCGGGGCTTTGTGTGTTGACCGGAGATAATGATGCTCAACAAAATTAGGGCGACCAATGCCTTTATCGCCAATATGGCTGCAGGTGCCGCGGCGCTGGTGATGGTGGTGATCACCCTTCACATCCTGCTTGAAATCACTTTGCGGGCGCTTTTCAGCACATCCACCCATGTTCTGGATGAGTTTGCGGCGTATGGGATTGCTGCGATGACCTTTTTGGCATTGGCACAGGCGCTGTCCAGCGGGTCGATCATCCGGGTCAGCCTGCTGTTCAGCAAAGCCCCGAAACAAGTGCAACGCTTGCTTGAACTGTTCGCAATCCTCACAACGCTTACCGTGTCCTGCGGGATCGCCTGGTTGGTTCTGCGCAGCATCACACGCAACATCAAACGCGGCGCGGTCAGTGAAACCGTGGCCCAGGTTCCGCTCTGGATCCCCGAGGCCGTCGTGTTGCTGGGCCTCAGCGTATTCATCCTGACGCTGCTGGTCCGTCTGCTCGATGTGCTCTTCGATTTCGACCGCTTGCAACTGGGAGGAGGTCACTGATGGATCCGTTGCTGATCGGACTGGTTGTCTTGCTTCTGCTTTTCTTTTTTCTGGGCGCCGGCGTCTGGATTTTCTCGGCCTTGATCGCGGTCGCATCGCTGAGCCTGATCTTCATCCTCGATTTCCCAGTAATGCGGGTTGGATCGATCGCCTCGAAGGTCATTCTGACCAGCGCCATGAAATGGGAATTGGTAGCCATACCTTTGTTCATATTCATGGGTGAGATCATATTCCGCTCTGACATTTCGGCGCGTATCTTCAGCGGTCTTCGTCCGGTTCTGGGCCGTGTGCCTGGCGGCTTGCTGCATTCGAACGTTCTGGGCTGCACGCTGTTTGCCGCCGTGTCCGGGTCCAGCTCGGCCACCACCGCGACCGTCGGGCGCATCACTCTGCCGACCCTGCAGGAACAGGGCTTTGACCGGTCGCTGGCGATCGGATCGCTGGCTGCGTCGGGCAGTCTGGGCCTGTTGATCCCACCCTCGATTATGTTGATCATCTATGGCGTTCTGGCGGAACAGTCGATCGTCAAACTGTTTGCCGCTGGGATTCTGCCCGGCTTGCTGATCAGCCTGCTGTTTTCCAGCTATATCGCGTTCCGGTACTTCCGTGATCCGTCGGTCGCGCCTTCGGTTCGCATCGGTAGCAGCCTGAAAGAGACCTTCTCGCACCTGCTGGATCTGGCTCCTATCCTGTTCCTTATGGTTTTGGTGCTGGGCGGCATTTATTCCGGTCTTGCCACACCATCCGAGGCAGCTGCCGTCGGTGTTGCAGGGGCCGTACTGGTTGTTGCGTTTCTAGGTCAGCTGAGGTGGAAACTGCTGGTAGAAAGCGCAAAAAGCGCGACCCTGACATCCTGCATGATCTGTTCGATATTGATCGCGGCCAGCTTTCTCAGCTCGGCCATGGGGTACCTGCACCTGCCGCAGAACGTCGCGGAGGCCATTGGCGCGCTGGGAACCAACCCGATCCTTCTGATCACCCTGTTGGCGCTGTTCTACATAGTGCTGGGGTTCTTTCTGGACGGAATTTCGATTGCGGTCATGACTCTGCCAATCACGCTGCCCATCGTCGTGCAGGCCGGGTTCGACCCGATCTGGTACGGCATCTTTCTGGTCATCATGGTCGAGACCGGCCTCGTCACGCCACCCTTGGGTTTTAACCTGTTTGTGCTTCAGGGGCTGACGGGCGAACGGATGGGGGATATTGCAAAAGCTGCGCTGCCCTTCTTCCTGCTCATGCTGCTGGCGGTCGCGATTCTGGTTGTCTTTCCCCAAATCGTTTTGTGGTTGCCAGAGTATCTGGACAGCTTGCGGTCTTAGACCAGTTCTTGAACCAAAAGCGCCTCCGTTCGACCCGGAACGGAGGCGCTTTTTTGGTCGGCACAAAACGTACTGGTGTCAGCTTACCGATTGCTCGGACACAACCTCGCCAAAGCGGGTAAAGAACTTGCCCGAAAGCTTTTTGGCGGTGCCCGCGATCAGGCGGCTGCCCAGCTGGGCGATCTTGCCGCCCACTTCGACTTTGGCGGTATAGGTCAGGATAGTCTCGTCCCCATCTTCGGCCAGCGTCACATCGGCACCGCCCTTTGCGAAACCGGCTGCGCCGCCTTTGCCCTCACCCGTCAGCGAAAACCCATCCGGCGCGTTGGTGTTGTCCAATGTCACAGCACCGGCAAACCGCGCTTTGACCGGCCCGATCTTGAGAACCACCTTGGCCTCAAGGTCTTCGGGTGAGTTCTGGATCAACTCTTCACAGCCCGGAATACACTCCTGCAGGATTTCCGGATCGTTCAGGGCCTTGTACACCACATCCCGCGGCGCAGCGATGCGGACTTCGTCACTCAGTTCCATTTGTCTTTCCTTTGCTCAACAGCATCTTGGGTAAACCAGAAGCGCCGTTTCTGTCGCCTCTTCCAGGGTTTGTTCGGGACGCGCGGGCCACAGGGACCGCAAACGCTTAAGCACATTCCTCATCATGGGACTCCGTTTTGGATTTGTCACTGTTTCGCCACAACACAAGCTCGGCCAGGATGGACACGGCAATCTCATGCGGATCGATGGCGTTAATATTCAGCCCCGCAGGTGATTTCAGACGTGCAGCGCGGATCGGGTCTATGCCGTGCGTTATCAACTTGGCGGTCAGCGTCTCGGCTTTGCGGCGACTGGCGACCATCGACACGCGGTCTGCATCAGTCTTAAGGGCGGCAGTCAAGGCCGCGGCGTCGCCCTTGCCTTGAGACGCGACGACAACGAAGTCGCGTGGTTCGATCCCTAAATCTGCAGTGTCTTCGATCTTGAAACGCTGAAGGTCACCGTCCGCCTCGGCCGCGTCGCTCAGAAGTACCCGGAAGCCGGCCAGTGCCCCATGTGCCGCCAGCGCGGTCGCAATCGGCGACTCGCCAAAAATCACTAGACGCGGCGCGTGTTGATATGGCTCGACCAACAGATCGACCGTACCACCGGACGGGCATCCGCTTTTGAATGTCTGAACACCGTCAGGATCGGTCATATTCACCACCTTTTCCGAAGGTTTGACCCGGATCATCTGCGGGGTGCCGCTGGCGAGCGCCTGCTGGGCAGAGGCGCGCACCGCACGTTGAACGCAAGCACCGCCCAGATGGCCAAGTATCCGCCCATCCCTGGCGATTGCAGCCTTGCCCCCAGCCTTGGCCGAGGTCGCGTCCGCTGTGCGCAGTACTGTGGCGACACAGAAGGCTTCGTCGGTTTTGCGCAGCTGCTCAATTGTATCGAATATGTCGAAACTAGCCATGCGGGCTCCTTTCACAGCTTACCGAATTGCGGTTCCAGCGCCGCCAACGCCTCAAGCGTGTTGGCGGGCAGGTGCGCATCCAGATGCGGTTCCGCGGCCTGCATTGCGGCGGCAATGGGTTGGTAGTCGCGCCAGCCTTTCAGCGGGTTCAGCCATACGATCCGGCGCGCCTTACGCTGGATACGCGCCAGCACATCGCCCAGCGCCTGCGGGTCGGAACTGCAATATCCATCTGACAAGATCAGCACGATAGTACGACCGTTCAGCGCGCGCGCGCCGTATCCGTTCAGAAAGCTCTCAAGGCTGCCCGAGATATCCGTACCACCGCCGAACCCTTCGGCCATCAGCGAAAGCCGCCCCGCCGCACGCAATGAATCATGGTCACGCAGCGCATCCGTGACGCGCATTAGGCGCGTGTGGAACAAATAGGCGTCCGCCTCTGTTCCACTGCCGATCAGACCTTTGAGGAAGGCCAAAAAGACACGCGAATAGACCGTCATGGACCCACTCACGTCACACAAGGCCACGATCCGCATAGGGCGCGGTGGGCGCGCACGGCGGTACAGGTCCATCGGTTCTCCGCCCCGCGCAAGACTGGCGCGCTGAATGCGACGCATATCCAATGCAGGCCCTCGCAGCGCCTGTTTACGTCTGCGCGAGCGTCGATCGCGAATAGCGCGCGCGATGGCTGTCGCGGCTTGCTCGGCCTGCCGCAGGGCGTCTTCGTCCATCAACTCGCGCAAATCCCGGCGCGACAGGTTGGCCGTACGGGTTGCGATCAGCTTCCCGTCTCTCCCCACGGCCTCCCCGTCGCCGGAATCAGGTGTGGCGGCCTGATCCGTACCGGTCTCGGATTCCTGAGTATCCTGGCTTTCCTGCTGCCAGATCATCGGCTTGGCGGATTGAACCCGCACATGCGCCGTTTGGGCGGTTCCCGTGCGTTGCTTGCCGGTGTTGAACCAATAGGCTTCGAACAGTTCATCGAACCGCCGCCAATCGTCGGCGTCGCCCGCCAGCAACACGCAAAGTGCCTGCTGGGCCTGTCTGACATCCGTCGCCTCAATCGCCGCCAAAGCAGCCAATGCATCCCCGGTTTCAGCCGGCCCGACGCGCAGTCCGTTCATACGCAAATGCGCGATGAAGCCGGAAATGCGATCCGCCAAACCAGACGCGCGAGAGGGGAATCGAGTGACTTGCATCACGCCACCTTTCCAATCAGGCGATCCATCACTTCGGGCGGGGCAGCATCATAGTCGGCTGCGGTTTTCAGAAGGCAGACAAGCGTCGCCTGAACCTCGTCGCGGGATTGCGCCATGTCGTTGACACCCAATCCCGAAAGGGCCGCCGCCCAGTCGAGCATCTCGGCAATGCCGGGCGTCTTCTCCAAATCCTCTTTTCGCAATGCCTGCACAACGCCAATAATTTGACGCGCCAACAGCCCTTCGACTTCGGGCATTCGGGCTTTCAGGATCGCCATTTCCGTTTCACGCGACGGGTAGTCGAGGAAACTATACAGGCACCGACGCCGCAGCGCGTCCGACAGGTCCCGTGTCCCGTTTGCCGTCAGGATCACAATGGGCCGCGACCGCGCTTTGATGGTGCCGAGTTCCGGAATGGTGATCTGAAAGTCAGATAGGATCTCAAGCAGGTAAGCCTCAAACTCCTCATCCGCGCGGTCGATTTCATCTATCAGCAGAACAGGCGGCTCTTCTTCGCTGATTGCCTCCAGCAAAGGTCGCTTGAGCAGGTAATCATCGGTGAAAAGCTGCGCCTCGCTGGTGCCGCCCTGCGCCTCGCTTGCACGGATGGCCAATAACTGGCGCTGGTAGTTCCACTCATAAATCGCATGGCTGGCGTCCAGCCCTTCATAACATTGCAACCGGATTAACCGCGCGGCGCGCTGGGCGGCCAACGCCTTTGCGACCTCGGTTTTGCCGACCCCTGCCGGGCCTTCCAGCAGCAGCGGACGCCCCAGTGTCTGGGCCAGATGCAACGCCATCGCCAAACGGTCGTCGGCAACATAGCCCACCTCGGCGAGGCCCTGCTGAGTGTCCTGCAAGCTCATGCCATTCTCCCGGATTGCCGCCGCGCCGTATTCCAGCGCGGCGGCTTTTCCTGTTAGCCGTGCATTCCCAGACCGTTGGCGATCTTCCAGATGCGCCAGTGGTCATGCGGCATGTGGCTCTGAACCAAGCCAAATGGGCGGAAGGCATCATGCACCGCGTTCGAGAACGCGGGCACACCGCCGACATTTGGGCTTTCACCAACGCCTTTGGCACCGATCGGGTGATGCGGGGACGGCGTCACCGTGTGGTCGGTGGTGTAGTTGGGCGTCTCCCATGCCGTGGGCAGGAAGAAATCCATCAAGGTGCCGGTCTTCACATTGCCCATCTCATCATAGGCGATTTCCTGACCCATCGCGATGGCCAGCGCTTCGGTCACGCCACCATGGACCTGCCCTTCGATGATCATCGGGTTGATCCGGGTGCCGCAATCGTCCAACGCATAGAACTGCCGAACGTCCCATTCGCCGGTATCCACGTCGATCTCCATAACGCAGATATAAGCTCCGAACGGATAAGTCATGTTCGGCGGGTCATAGTAGCTGACAGCCTCAAGGCCGGGTTCTAGCCCTGGAATGGCCTGGTTATAGGCGGCGAAGGCGATTTCCTTCATAGTCTTGAAGCGCTCAGGCGCACCTTTGACCGAGAACCGATCCACGTCCCATTCGACATCATCGTCATGAACCTCGAGCAGGTAGGCCGCGATCATCTGCGCCTTGGCGCGGATTTTGCGGGCGGCCATCGCTGTCGCGGCACCCGCAACAGGCGTAGACCGAGACCCATAGGTGCCAAGCCCATATGGCGCGGTATCAGTGTCGCCTTCTTCCAGCGTGATGTCATCGGCAGGCAGGCCGATCTCGCTGGCGATGATCTGGGCAAAGGTCGTGGCGTGACCCTGACCCTGGCTGATCGTCCCCAGTCGCGCGATTGCGGAACCCGTCGGGTGGATGCGAATCTCGCAGCTATCGAACATCCCCAGCCCGAGTATATCGCAATTCTTCACGGGTCCTGCGCCGACGATTTCCGTGAAATGCGTCAGACCGATCCCCAGAAGTTTGCGGGTCTTTCCGGCCTTGAAATCCTCGATCCGCTGCGCCTGTTCCGCCCGCAGACCGTCATAATCTACGGCTTTCAGGGCCTTGTCCCAAGCGGTGTGATAGTCGCCCGAGTCATATTCCCAACCCAGCGCGGACTGATACGGGAACTGATCGGCCTTGATGAAGTTGATTTGGCGCAGCTCTGCCGCGTCCATGTTCAGCTTGATGGCCAGAACCTCGATCATCCGTTCGATAAAATAGGCAGCCTCAGTCACACGGAACGAGCAGCGATAAGCCACACCACCCGGCGCTTTGTTGGTGTAGACGCCGTCCACAGCCAGATAGGCGGTCGGGATGTCATACGATCCTGTGCAGATGTTCATGAAACCGGCTGGAAACTTGGTGGGGTCAGCACAGGCGTCAAATCCACCATGATCCGCCGTTGTATGACACCAAAGACCAGTGATCTTGCCATCCTTGGTCGCGGCGATCTTGCCCTGCATCCAGTAGTCGCGGGCAAATGCGGTGGACATCAGGTTTTCCATCCGGTTTTCGACCCATTTCACCGGCTTGCCGGTGACAATCGAGGCGACAACCGAGCAGACGTAGCCCGCATAGGCTCCAACCTTATTGCCGAAACCGCCACCAATATCGGGGCTGATCACCCGGATGTTGTGCTCGGCCAAACCCGAAATCAGCGACACAACGGTCCGGATCGCGTGCGGGGCCTGAAAAGTACCATAAAGCGTCAGCTTGCCGGTCACCTTGTCCATAGACGCAACACAGCCGCATGTCTCCAACGGACATGGGTGGGTGCGGTGGTAATAAACCATCTCTTCAGCCACGACATCAGCCTCGCCCAGAACGGCTTCGGTGGCGTCTTTGTCGCCCTGCTCCCAGGTGAAGATGTGATTGTGATGCTTGCGCGGCCCATGGGCTCCTTCGGTCTGACCTGCAAGGTCTTCACGCAGGACAATATCCGATTTCAGCGCCTCGAACGGGTCGGTCAGGACGGGCAGTTCTTCGTACTCAACCTCGACCAACTCTGCTGCATCCGCTGCGATGTAGCGGTTTTCGGCGACGACATAGGCGACTTCCTGGCCCTGGAACAGAACCTTGCCATCGGCGAGCACCATTTGCTTGTCGCCCGCTAGCGTCGGCATCCAATGCAGACCCAGCGGCGCCAGATCCTCGGCCGTCAACACGGCAATTACACCGGGCACAGCCAGCGCGGCGTCTTTGTTCACGCTGACAACGCGAGCGTGAGCATAAGGCGAACGGACAAATGCGCCGAACAGCATTCCGTCCAGTTTGATGTCATCGACATAGTTGCCTTTGCCTTGGGTAAAGCGCACGTCCTCGACACGTTTACGGGCGCAACCCATCCCCTTGAGGTTAGCGGCGCGTTCTTCGGGGGTCAGAGTCTGATCGTTCATTCCGCAGCCTCCTTCTGTGCATTCAACATCTCAGCCGAGGCCGAGATCGCCTTGACGATGTTCTGATACCCGGTGCAACGGCAGAGGTTGCCGGCCATACCAAAGCGGATTTCTTCCTCGGTCGGGTTCGGGTTTTCCTGCAACAGTCGATGCGCTCGGGTGATCATCCCTGGTGTGCAGAAGCCGCACTGCAGCCCGTGATGTTCGCGGAACATCTCTTGCAGAACGCCAAGGCTGCCATCGTCATTGGTCAGCCCTTCGACGGTGGTGATATCGGCCCCGTTCACCTGCGCCACGAAGGTGGTGCAGGATTTGACGGATTTGCCGTCGATATCCACAGTGCAGGCCCCGCAATGGCTGGTTTCACAACCAATATGAGGACCGGTGATTTTCAGATCTTCCCGCAGGAAGTGGATCAACAGCGTGCGCGGCTCGGCCAGTCCTTCGACCTCGCGACCGTTCACGGTGAGTTTGACTTGCATTTTTGACATGATTTCCTCCCTCAACCCGCGCGGCTTTGCGCACGGTCGATGGCGCGGCGCAGCATCACGGCGGCGACGTGTTTCTTGAACTCGACGGGGCCGCGATTGTCGGCGACCGGGTCGATGGCGCTCAGCATCGCGGTGACGCAGCCGCTGATATCACCATCGGCCAGCGCGTTGCTGGCGCTTTCGGACCAGATCGGCGTATCTGCCAGATTGGTCATCGCGACCGAGGCCTGACCGTTGCCAACCATCACCGCCGCAGCGGCGGTGGCGTAGTCGCCGATCTTGCGTTTCTGCTTTTCATAGGCCTGACCCACGCCCGCACCGGGAACAGGGATCGAAATCCGGGTCAGGATTTCTTCGTCCTCGCGCGCGGTGAAGTACGCGGCCTCATAGAAGTCCCGTGCCGCCACACTGCGGGTGCCGTCTGGGCCCGATAGCTCAAACGTGGCGTTCAGGCATTGCATCAACCCCGGCATGTCATTGCCCGGATCGCCGTTCGCGACATTGCCGCCGACGGTGCCCATGTAGCGCACTTGCGGGTCTGCGATCTGAAGCGCGGCTTCGCGGATCAACGGTATCGCCTCTGCCAAACCGTCATGGGTGATCAATTCGTGCTGCGTCACCATCGCGCCCAATGTCACGGTGTCGGTTCCGACCTCAATGCCCTTGAGTTCGTCAATGGCCTGCAAATCGACCAGATGGCCCATCTCGGCCATGCGCAGTTTCATCATCGGGATAAGGCTGTGCCCGCCCGCGATCACGCGCGCTTCATCCCCGTGTTCCTGCAAAATGCCAATGGCCGAGGCGATGTCGCCTGGCCGGTGATACTCAAAACCGGCTGGTATCATGTTTTTCCTCCCTGGGTCCGAGCGGTATGCCTTGGGGGACCTAGCGTAAGGAAAGAGTGGTCCGGTCAGCCAATCCAGCCAACGGGAACGGGGGGCGCAGCTTGTTTCACGAAATGCGAATGAGCTGCACGAACTGCGATCAGAGGCCCAGCGCCTCGCGAATGTCCGTCAGACGGGATCGGCTGACCGGTACCTTGGTCAGGGCATCCACCCCGTCGAAATAACAGGTGCCATTGTCCTTGTGCCGCTCAAAGCTTGAAACGTGTTTGGGGTTCACAAGGTAACTGCGATGCGCCCTCAGAAACCCGTCTTGCTTCAGTCGTGTTTCCGCCTCGGTGATGGACCAGGGACAGAACAGCTTTTCGCTGCCCATATAGAGGACGGTATAGTGCCCCTCGGCACGTATCGCCGCTAGACGTGCGGGTTCGGCAAAGAATGTCTGGCCTTCACGCTCAAACGGGACGCCTGCGCGCAAGACGGTGGGTTCCGGCTCGGGCGCGGGCGTGACAGTGGCCGGCGCGGGTTCGATGAAGGTGATACCGGTCAACAGGAACGCACCGCAGATCAGAAAAACCGCCACGGTGACGCCCATCGCCAAAACCTGATTGTTCAGGGCCGGACCGGCCCCTCCGGCACTGTCTGTGGCTACAAAATCAGTCAGGCCGGTGGCCACGAAATGCATCGTGAAAACCGCCAAACCAAAACACACCGTCCCCAGCAGGATGTTGCGTTGGGTGCGATTGTCGTAAGCCACCCAGATCGCCAGAACCGACAAGACCACAGAGGCCACCGTCGAGATCGTTACATCCCATACGTTGTAGACGGGGCGACACAGCTCCATCCCGGCCATGCCGACATAGTGCATCACAACAATACCAAGGCCTACGATCACACCCGCCGCGACCAGAGTCCCCATGGTACGGGGCCGGAAATGCAGTATCAGCAAGGCCAGACCCACCATCAGGATCGCAACAAGCGCAGAGATCAGCGTGATTAAAGCGTCATAGTAGAACAGGATCGGAAGCTGCAGGCCCAGCATCGCCACAAAATGCATCGACCAGATGCCGCCGCCCAGAATGATCGCAGCCAGCGCTACCACCAATTTGCGCCTCTGGTCGTCCAGTTTCGAAGCGCCGTGCGTCAGGTAAAGCCCGGTGAACCCGGCCATCATTGCAACGGCGAGAGACGCCGCCACAAGCCAGGCGTTATGTGAGTAATCCAACATATGGGTTTGCACGCCCTCCCCGACGCGAGAGTGACGTTAGCAAACGGAATTGATTGGGACAATTGGATGTTCGCACGGAAATCCCGCCAACATATAGGCGTGCACCTTGGCGGCGGGTTCTATTGGATCACCGCATCCTCCCAAGCAGACAGGAATTTTGTACGCTTCAACCCGTCCAGAAAGGTTAGCAGCGCAGGGTTCAGTCCGATCGTCTCGCGCCCATTTGCTCCACCTGACTGCAGTAACGGCAGCGGGCTAGTGTCTTCGGTCGCGGGCCGCTCGGCCACAATGTAACGTAACAGCATTTCGGCCGCGTTCGGTTCAGCCGTCGCACGGGATACCATCGCGGTGCGCATCATGATTGTCTGAAAGTCGGTTGGCAAAACGACCTCAAGCGCATCCTTGCCTTCGGTCCGAACGGCCGCATAGCTGCCCAGAACGTTGTACGCGACCAGGATCGTTCCATCTGCAAGGTCGTTGATCATATCGCCCGAACAACAATAGAGCCGAACGTCCAAGCTCCCCATCACTTCCATCAGTCGCCAATAGGTCTCGGATGCCCGGGCGTCCTGCGTTGCGAACAGGTATCCAAGACCGGACTGGCGCACGTCATAGGTGCCGACCTTGCCCCGAAACGCCTCGGGGCGTTTGCGCAAGGCTTCGATCAAGCCCTGCCGGGTCTGCGGGACCGGCTGCCCTTCAAACGCAGTACGGTTGATCACGATTGTTGCGGGTTCCGAGGTAAAGGCAAAAAGGCTGTGGTGCCACTGCGCCCAGCTTGGCACCGGGACGTCATCTATCGGCAAGGCAAACCCGTCATTGGCCAGTTTCAGCTGCAAATCCATCGCGCTAGAGATGATCACATCGAACGCCTCGGGCGTCTCCCGGACGCGCCGGTTGATGTCAGCCGTGCCAGATACAAGATACTCGACACTAATCAGGGGGTTTTCGGCCACAAACCCTTCGATCACCGGGGCAAACAGAACCGTATCCGTGCTTGAGATTACGCGAAGGCGCGGGCCCTCGGCCCCTTCATTAAAGACAAGCCGGTCCTCCCAGTCGTCGGCCCATCCGATCAGCGGACAGAACAAGAGCACTAAAGCGATAAGGTAACGCATGCGCCCCCCTTTTTGCGGTTTCGCAGGATCAGAGAGCCGCCATGCGCCGTTGCCACATCCAGCGCAATGGTCAATCCCAGACCGGACCCGATGGTACCAGTCGCATTCTGCCCGCGTTCGAAGCGGCGTGTGAGTGTATCGATCTCGTCCGGGGGAAACCCGGGCCCTGCATCCCGCACCTGAATCTGAGGCGTCGGATGCAAAAGAAGGCTGATTTCGACCTTGCTGTCCGAGGGCGCGTATTTCATCGCGTTATCAATCAGATTGCGAACCGCATTCTGGATCAGGATCGGATCGCCCGAATAAGGAACCGAAGGCTCTCCGGTCAGAGACAGCGTCAGTTCCTTCATCTCGGCAATGGGGATCAAGCGTTGCACCAGGTCGCGGCACAGAATGACCAAATCAATCTCTTCCCGCTCCAGATGATCCGCGCGAAAAGTGATCATCGCATGATCCAGCAACTGCCCCGCCGCGCGAGAGCTTTCATCGATGGCCCGGACCATGGCTTTGAGGGCCTCGCGGTTCTCCTCACGCTCGACGCGGTGAAGGGTCGTTTCGGCGTAAGACCTGACCGTAGCAAGCGGAGTTCGCACCCGATGCGCGGCCTCGGCGATAAAGTCCTCGGACTGGCTGAGCGATTGATCCAAGCGCCCCATCAGCGAATTCAGCGACATCACCAGCGGCGCCATTTCTTTCGGTACCGGTTTTTTGAATGGGCTCAAGTCCTGTGGCCCTCTGCGCGTGACCGAGTTCGTCAGCTTGTTCAACTGGCCAATCGTTGTGGACGTAACCCAAAACGACAGGGCAGCGGTCAGCAGAAAGAAACCGATCCCCAGATACGCCGCATTGCGCGAGATCTGATCCAGCGTGTCGGACAACGCGTCCTGCGTCTGGCCCAGCGCAACCTCGATCTCGGTCTGGCGACCCAATCCGACCAGAGTTCGTCTGGCGCTGACCTGACGGACACGCTCCCCCCGCACCTCACCGGTTTCGAATGCCAGCCTGCCGCCAACCGGACCTGCTGCAAGGCCCAGATCTTCGTACCCGGACAGGAATGCCCCATCCTGATAGATCGCATAAAACACCCGGTCATCCGACGGCGTGCTGAGCATGGAGAATGCGGCATAGGGAATATCCACCTCAAGCTGACCATCCCTGAGCGCAGCGGCATCAAGGATCGAGGTAACAGACGCCCTCAGTATGTCATCCTGACCCTGCTGCGCGACTTTCGCGGCATAGCTGCGAACCGTCAAAAACAACAGGATCGCCAGAACAGCCGCCCCGCCGATCAGGGTCAGCACAAGGCGATTCCGCAGTGACCCTGAAACGGTTGGGCTAGTCGTCATGGTCCAGCCTGTATCCCAATCCGCGCAGCGTGGTGATCTTCATATCGGATCGTTCAAGGTGTTTGCGCAGGCGGCCCACATAGACCTCAATCGCATTGTCCGAAACGGTGTCGTCATAGGAAAACAACCGATCTGCCAGTTTCTGCTTGGAAAACACCTGACCCGGTGCGTTGATGAACAACTCGATCATCCGCAACTCGCGATTGCGGAGTGACACCGTGTCACCAGCCACCGTCAAATGGCCCGCAACGGGGTCAAAGACGATGCCACCGATCTCGATCGTAGATTTTGCGCTGCCGGATTTGCGCCGCAGAACCGCGCGGCAGCGGGCTTCAAGTTCTGCGTGATCAAAGGGTTTGGTCACATAGTCGTCCGCCCCAAGATCAAGTGAACCGATTCGATCCGAAACCTGACTGCGCGCGGTCAGAACGATGACCGGAGTGTCCAGATGGCTGGCGCGGTGCTGCCTGAGGAACTCGCGACCATCCCCATCCGGCAGCATGATATCCAACAGGATCAGGTCGTACTCCTCGGTCGCCACAAAGGCCCGTGCATCCTCTAAATCTGCTGCATGATCAACAACATGACCGTCCAATCGCATGCGGGAGCTGATCGCATTCGCGAGGTCCAGATTGTCTTCGACGAGCAGAAATTTCATGGGCTGCAGGCAGTTTCTTTTTACATGACAGGTTGATGTCAGGTTGGCGTGTTTAGTTGCGGGATAATCTGTGCCGCTGAGCGGCCTGTTGTCAAATGGGAGGACATAATGACAACTTTCAAACTGGGCCGTCGGGCCCTGATCGCAGCTGTTGCCGCAATCGGTCTGGTTGGGCCTGCTGCAGCTGACGGCCACAAGGTCGTTGACAGCATCCACTTTCTGATCCCCGGCGGTGCTGGCGGTGGCTGGGACGGTACCGCGCGCGGCACCGGCGAAGCGCTGACCAACGCAGGCCTTGTTGGAACCGCATCCTACGAGAACATGTCGGGCGGCGGCGGCGGTAAGGCCATCGGTTACCTGATCGAAAACGCCGACAGCAACCACGGAACGCTGATGGTCAACTCGACCCCCATCGTGATCCGCTCGCTGACCGGTGTATTCCCGCATAACTTCCGCGACCTGACACTGGTATCGGGAACAATCGGCGACTACGCCGCAATCGTTGTAGGCAAAGACAGCCCCATCAACTCGATGGCCGATCTGCTGGCCGCCTATGATGCTGATCCGGGTGCCACCGCGATTGGCGGCGGCTCGGTTCCGGGCGGCATGGATCACCTGGTTGCAGCGATGGTCATGGAGGCGGCCGGCAAGGACGCGCTGGGCGTGAAATACATTCCGTATGACGCGGGCGGTAAAGCCATGGCAGCCTTGCTGTCGGGTGAGATCGCCGCCCTGTCGACCGGTTTCTCGGAAGCCGTCGATCTGGCCAATGCGGGTGAGGTCAAAATCATCGGTGTGACCGCTGAAGAACGCGTAGACGCCGCGCCTGATGCACAGACCATGAAAGAGCAGGGCATCGACACCACCTTCGTGAACTGGCGCGGGTTCTTTGCAGCCCCCGGCCTGCCCGAGGACAAGCTGGTCGCCTATCAGGAAGCCATCACCAAGATGTACGACACGCCAGAGTGGGAAGAAGTTCGCGCCCGCAACGGTTGGGTCAACATCCACAACTCGGGTTCTGATTTCGAAGCATTCCTGGAAGATCAGGAACAGCAGATCAGCGACCTGATGAAGAAGCTGGGCTTCCTCTAAAGCAATCTACGGCAGAGCGTTTGGTCGCTCTGCCGTCCCCAATAAGTGAAAAAAGGGAGGGGACGCTATGGCGCTGGATCGCTGGATCGCGCTTGTTTTACTGGGTGTTTGCCTGACATACGGGTACGCCGCCTGGTTCACGATGGATGGAAGTCTTCCTCCTTTCATGCAGAGAAACCCGATCTGGCCCAGCACATTCCCCAAAGTGCTGTCGGTTCTGGGTGTGGTGGCCTGCACAATCATCCTGCTCGGCTTCGAAAAGAGCGAAGTCAAAGAGGCCGACATCGATTATCGGCGGTTGGGTGAATATCATCTAGGTCAGGCGATCTCGCTTCTGGTTCTGATGGTCGTCTACGCCCTGTGTCTGCGCCCTGTAGGCTTTTTGATCGCGACCTCCTCATTCCTGATCCTCGGATCCTTCACCCTTGGTGAACGCAAGTGGCACATCATGCTGCCGGTGGCGTTCATCGCGACCGGAGCCGTCTGGTATCTGGTTCAGGAAGTTCTTGGAATTTACATGCGCCCGCTGCCGGGCCTGTTCGGAGGCTGACATGCTTGAAGGACTTCTGATCGGCCTGCAAACGGCATTCTCAATTCAAAACCTTCTGATGGTCATCGCTGGCTGCCTGATCGGCACGTTCATCGGTATGCTGCCGGGGCTGGGCCCGATGTCGATCATCGCGATCATGATCCCGGTCGCGATTTCGATGGGCGATCCATCTGCCGCGCTGATCCTGTTGGCCGGTGTCTACTATGGTGCGATCTTTGGCGGATCGACCTCATCCATCTTGCTGAACGCGCCGGGGGTCGCGGGTACCGTGGCCTCGAGCTTTGACGGCTATCCGATGGCCCGACAAGGCAAGGCAGGCAAGGCGCTGACCATCGCCGCGATCGCCAGTTTCGCAGGCGGTACGCTGGGCGCCGTGTTGCTGATGATCTTTGCACCGGCTTTGTCATCCGTCGCGCTCTTGTTCCACTCCGCCGAATACTTCGCCCTGATGGTGGTCGGTCTTTCGGCCATCGCCGCCTTTGCCGGATCGGGGCAAGTGGCGAAAGCCATCATCATGACCACCCTTGGGCTGATCATGGCGACGGTCGGTGAAGGTGCGTTGTTCAACCTGCCGCGCTTCACAATGGGCATCATGGACCTGCAATCCGGGTTTGGCTTCATTACTTTGGCCATGGCGATGTTCGCCCTGCCTGAAGCCCTGTTCCTGGTTCTGAAGCCCAAAGACCTGAAAGGCGACGACGGAGAAATCAAAGACCTGCGCGTGACCAAGGACGAGGCCAAGGCAATCGCTCCGGTCATCGGTCGCCAATCCGTGCAGGGCTTCTTTATCGGCGTCCTGCCTGGTGCGGGTGCGACCATCGCAAGCTTCCTTGGCTACGCGGTCGAACGGAACATTGCCCCTAAGGAAGAGCAGGAACAGTTCGGCAAGGGCTCGATCAAAGGTCTTGCGGCACCGGAGTCTGCAAACAACGCGGCCTGTACCGGGTCGTTTGTTCCTTTGCTGACGCTGGGTATTCCCGGGTCCGGGACGACGGCGATCTTGCTGGGTGCCCTGATTGCGCTGAACGTGACACCCGGTCCCCGACTTATGATTGACGAGCCTCAGATCTTCTGGGCGGTGATCATGTCGATGTTCATCGGCAATCTGGTGCTGCTGATCCTGAACCTGCCGCTGATCCCCTACATCGCCAAAGTGCTGGCCGTTCCGCGCAACTACCTGATCCCGTTCATTTTGTTCTTCACCCTGATGGGGGCCTATATCGGGCAGAACAACGCGACGGAGTTGCTGATCCTTGTGGGTTTTGGTGTCTGCGCAACAGCATTGAAGTTCGCAGACTATCCTCTAGCCCCCTTGCTGATCGGATTCATCCTCGGCGGTATGATGGAGGATAACTTTGCCCGCTCGATGCAGCTCTATGACGGCATCTCCTTCATCTGGCAACGTCCCATGACTCTGGGCCTGCTGACAATTGCTGTCCTGCTGGTGCTGCTGCCCAGCTACCGCGCACGTCGGGCGCGGGCGCGGGCCGCTGGTGTGGCCGATGGCGACTGAACCGCTCAGGGGCGTTCGGGTTCTTGATCTGACAAACGTGCTGGCAGGCCCGTATTGTTGTTACCAACTGGCCCTTATGGGGGCCGAGGTGATCAAGGTCGAACGCCCCGGCAGCGGGGATCTGGCCCGCGTGCTTGGCGCTGATCCCGACCGGAACAAGGCCGGTATGGGGGTCAGTTTTCTGGCGCAGAACGCTCAGAAGAAGTCGATCACGCTGGATATGAAATCCAGCCGGGGTAAGGCTCTGCTGAAACAATTGGTGAAAACGGCGGATGTTCTGGTCGAAAACTTCCGGCCCGGCGTCATGGACCGGCTGGGATTGGGATATGAGGTTCTGCGCGCCGAAAACCCCGCATTGATCTACTGCGCAATCAGCGGCTTTGGGCAGGACGGTCCACGTCGGGATGACCCGGCCTATGACCAGATTGTGCAAGGGATCAGTGGCGTCATGTCGATCACCGGCGCACCGGACACTGCGCCTTATCGTGTCGGCTACCCGCTGGCCGACACCGTTGGCGGGCTAACCGCCGCCTTCGCGGTGAGCGCCGCGTTGAACGCAAACCCCCGCGGCGCATTTCTGGATATCGCCATGTCCGAGGCCGTGATCTCGACCATGGGGTGGGTCGTCTCCAACTACCTCGTCGGAGGCGTGATGCCAGGCGCACATGGCAACGAGAACACGACCTCAGCCCCCTCTGGCACATTCGCCACATCCGACAGTCCGATCAACATCGCCGCCAATCGGGATGAGCAATGGCAGGCCCTTGCCCGGCACCTTGACCGAGAGGAGTTGCTAGATAACCCGGATTACGCAACGCGCGAGGATCGTAAACGAAACCGTCACGCGCTGAGGGGCGAGTTGGAGAAATCCTTGAAATCGCGCCCGGCGAACGAATGGGTTGCTGAATTGAACGGCCTGGGTGTGCCAACCGGGCAGGTTCAAACGGTTCCCGAGGCTTTGGCGGACGAACAACTGGCCGGGCGCGGATTGGTTGGCACGTTGCCGGTCCATGGCGAGGATATGCAACTGGCCGGTAGCCCGGTGATGATGGACGGACAAAGAAACATGCCGCAGACCCCGCCGCCCAAACTGGGCGCGGATAACGCGGCAATCTGGTCGGAACTCGGCCTGACCACCGACGAGATCGCCGAATTGGCAAAGGAAGGCGTGATATGAGCGACGTTTCCGACTGGTGGCGCACATCCATCATCGACATGGAACCCGGTCGCATCGCATTGCGCGGCGAACCCATCCAAGACCTGATCGGCAATCTGAGCTTTGCGGAGATGATTTGGTTTCTGGTCCGTGGCGATCGGCCCTCACCCGCGCAAGCCCATCTGTTCGAAGCGGCCTTGGTTGCAGCGGTGGATCATGGACCGCAGGCACCGTCCATCGCGACGGCTCGGATGGCGGTGACATGCGGGTTGCCATTAAACAACGCGATGGCCAGCGCCGTGAACATGCTGGGGGACATTCACGGCGGAGCAGGCGAACAAGCGGTTGAGCTCTATCACTTCGTTGAAACGCATCCGGGCGAAATGGGCACGGCGCTGGATGACTGGATCGCAGAACGCGGAAAAATCCTGCCCGGCTTTGGCCACAGGTTTCACACGCCAACCGACCCGCGCGCCCCGCGGTTGATGGCGCTGGTGTCCGAGGCCGTTGAGAATGGCGCGTGCGATGGGCGCTTCAGGCAAATCGCGCTGGATATCGAAGCCGAACTCGCGCGGCGCAAAGGTAAACCCGTTCCGATGAATATCGACGGAGCTACCGCAGTGATCTACGCAGAGCTTGGGTTTGAACCGCCCCTTGCGCGCGGTCTGTTCTGCCTGTCGCGTTCCGTGGGCATACTTGCGCATGCGTGGGAGCAGACACAGCAAGGCGGGCGCAATAAGGGCCCAACCCCGCCCAAGTATCGTTGGACTTACGTTGAACCCTCGTCAGAGGACTAAGTTCGTCAGGCTTGTTTCTCGACCTCAGGTTCCACATCCGGGCGGACGGGTTCGGCATCCATTTCGATGACATCCGGTTCGGCGGGTTCCTCGGCCTCATCCACTTCGACCTCAGCATCCGCTTCGCTCTTGTCCTGTAGCGCGCCCACAATCAGAGGCAGCATGTGAACACCTGTCGCAGAGGCGATTTCGGGTGTCTGCGGTGTCTGCCAGCTGAGCGTGTCAAAGCTGCCGCAGTTCTGACAGACCGGAGCCCACTCGGGCTGAATGTCGTGGCAATTGTCGCAAACCCATTGCGGCCCGCGCGGCGCGTTCAGCGCCTTGGCCAGCCAACCCTGCACCACCGCGTCCGAGGCGCCCTCGCCCCGTTCGATCGCAGCCATCAGGGTATAGCCGCGCGCATCCGCGTTCTTTTCGACCACATCGCCCAGTGCACGCCGCGCTTCGGGGAAGTCTTCGGCGACGATGTTCAACTCGGCCAGAATAAGACGGGTTTCCATGTTTTCAGGATGAATACGGGTCAGCGCGGCAAAGCGTTTGATCCGTTGATCAGGTGTTTCATCCGGTACAATCTCGGCAAACGCATGGGCCAGATCCGGGTGCGGCTGCACCTCCCAAGCCTTTTTCAGGATCTTCGTTGCAGAACGCGGCTTGCCCTTTTCGATATAGGCCCGAGCGGCCATCGCTGCTGCGGGCACCAGATCAGGCGACAGACGGTTCGCTTCAATCGCGCGCTCCTGTTGCTCGACTGTGGCATCCTCATCCAGAATTCCTTTAGCCTCAGACAGGGCCAGGACGGCGTCGCGGCGTTTGAACACGTCGCGCGGAAGGTGGCCCGATTTCAGCTTGGCAGTCAGGGTCGAGCGCGCGCCCGCCCAATCCTGCGCCTTGGTCTGAAGGCCCAGCAGAATGTCCTGCGTTTCCTGATGGCGCGGCTTAATGGCCAAAGCTTTCTCAGCCAGTTTGCGCGCGGTGTCATCATCACCTTCGGCCAGCTTCTGTTTCATGATGCCGCGCACACCAACAAAGCGGGTCGCGTTATTCGTCACCAGCTTCTTATACGTGTCCGACGCCTTTTTCGTATCGCCGTTCATCTCGGCCGCCTGCGCGACCAGCAGGTTAGTGAGCTCGGGCTTGTTCAATAGCCGTTCTGCCTTGGTGGCCTTGTTCAGCGCCACGCGCCCTTCGCCGGAGGCCAGCGCCATCAGCCCATCAGACAGAGCCTGATACCCGCGCTGTTCACGGCTGCGGTCGAAGTACCGCGACAGGGCGGTCTCATCCCCGTTGAGGAATTTCAACGTCGCGATCAAAAGGGTCAGCAGCTTGAAGAACACCCAGATGGCAAAAACAAGAATGCCCAGCGCGATCACCGACTGCAGCGGCCCAAGTGTATATTCTGTTCCACCAGCCGTGATCTGAACCCCACCGCTGGTTTCCATCAGCAGCCCAGCGCCTACAGCCAACAGGCCAATAATCGCAACAAAGACTAAAATCTTAAACAGTGACCACAGCATGGCAGGTCCTTCAGTTCGAGTTCACGCTAGGCTGAAGCGCATTGGCCGCATCCACCGCGGACACCCGCGTCTGTGCGGCCTGCTCCCAATCAGCCATCGCTGCCTGCGCCGCTTCGGGCAGGGATTTCAATTCGGTCAGAGCGGTTGCGACATCGCCACTGGACAGGGCGGCCTCGGCTCGCGACAGGATCGCATCCGGATTGTCCCCCTCTTGCGGCGTGACTGAACGTGCACCAGTCTGCCGCTGCAGGAAGGCCACCAACCCGGTGGTCTTATTTGCATCGCGCGCATCCGCCAGCGCTGTCCGCGCCGCAGGCGAGAAGGAACTGCGCAACGCCGCCAGGGTCGCAACACCCTTATCCGCCGGGCCAGACAGCGCGTCGGGCACGTCAACACCGCCTGCTTGCAGCTCGGCAACCAGATCAGAATAGGGCCGTCCGGCATCCAACTGTCCGGTCAAACGGGACAGGGTGGCCGCGTTCGCCGCGGCCTGCGCTTCGGCCGAGGCTTTCGCTTCGAGCGCTTGCGCATCCGCAACCATTTTTTCCACTTCGGCGCGCTGCGCCGCCAGAGAATCCTGCAACTTCTTCAATTCGGCTTCAAACGCAGCCGAAACCTCGGGCGAGGCACCCTGAGTCAACGCCCCGCTTTCCAGTGCGGTCAAACGACTGGCCAGAGGATCAATCTTACCTGTCAGCCCATCGAGGCTGGTTTTCAAGCTACTCAACTCGTCGCCCAGCGGTGTGACCTGATCGGTCAGAGCCGCGAGTTTTCCGTCAACATCCGACGTATCGGACAGGGATTTCGTCAGCGCCTCAATCTGGCTAGATTGATCGTTCAGCTTCGCCTCAAGCGCCGTGAGCGCATCTGAATCGGACGATCCGAACAATCCCGCGCTGCCTGCCACAAATCCGATCCCTGCCGCCAGAGCACCGCCAAGCAAAGCGGGTACGAAACTACCGCGGCTTTCTTCTTTTTGCGGCTCTTGCTGAGGTGCTTCTTCCGTCTGGGCCGCAGGTTCTTCCTGAACCGGCTCCTCAACGCTCGCTTCGGCTTCGGCTTCGGCTTCGGCTTCGGCTTCGGCTTCGGCTTCGGCTTCGGCTTCGGCTTCGGCTTCGGCTTCGGCTTCGGCTTCGGCTTCGGAAAGGGGTTCTTCTACCGGCTCGTCCGCGTCAACAGAGGTTCCTTCACGCTGCGAAGTGAATTCAACCGCTTCGTCCGACTTGGGGTCTTCCACCGGCTTTTGATCGGTTTTTTTCTTACGAGCCACCGCGATGTTCCCCTTATCGAATCCAATTTCATATGAATAACAGGCCACTCTAAGTTAATCAGTGGTCTCTATACCCTCAACCCGCATCACGTGTTTCACAAGCTTTTTAACGGCTTTCCGCATTTTCTTTGGCGTCGGCTCTTTGGCAATCTTCAGGCGCTGATAGTCCAAAGAATAAAGGGGCTCGGCGGTCGCTTCGCTGATTGCGGCCAACCACAAGGGTGCCGGGCCGGTCCAGATTTCGGCAAATTGTCGCGCCGTGCGCGGTGAAAACAAGGGCGCGATTACGGGCCTGTCGCCGACAACAACGGCAGTAGCTTCGGATGTCAGCGGTAACAGACGCTGCTGGTAAACGACCTGCTCATGAACCGTCAGACCTGATTCGGTCAGACGGCCAGCGACATTGCCGCGGGTATGTTCACCGCGCAGATGCATCAAAGGGCTTTCGGGCCTGTGTTTCAGCAAATAGGCCACCAGTTCTTCGGCGGTTTGGCCCACCATCACGGCGTCCCATCCCGCGCCCTTTGCGGTTCCGGTGGTTGCCGGACCGACGCAATAGGCGGGCAACTCGCGCGAAACCCCAAGCGAGGCTGCTGCATTGACAGAGTTGGCTGAGGTAAAGATCAACCCCCGAATGCCGTCGGTTTGAACCGTGACCCGGACAGGACGAATGTCCAGAATGGGGGAATATATGACCTCAACCCGTGACCTGACGCGGGTCGGCAGTTGCGCGACGAACCTCTCAGAGGCGGCGCGAGGGCGGGTCATCAACAAATACAATAGCGGGGCCTTCGGCCTTGGGATTGTTTGCGTCCGCGCAGGGTGATACCCCGCTTGGGTGTCATGATGCAACGGATCAGGCCTATGGTGCAAACACTTACCGTACTTGGATTGGAAAGCAGCTGTGATGACACGGCCGCCGCGGTCGTGCGCCAGTCCGACGGTGCAGGGGCCGAGATTTTGTCGTCGGTCGTTCACGGCCAGACCGAGCTGCACAGCGCATTTGGCGGTGTCGTGCCCGAAATCGCCGCGCGGGCACATGCAGAGAAGCTGGACACCTGTGTCATACAGGCGCTGGAGGCTGCTGGTCTGTCCCTTTCCGACATGGACGCAATCGCCGTCACCGCGGGTCCAGGTCTGATTGGCGGAGTCATGTCCGGCGTCATGTGCGCCAAGGGCCTGAGCGCCGCGACCGGCCTGCCCTTGATCGGCGTGAACCACCTGGCCGGTCACGCCCTGACGCCTCGCCTGACGGATGGCATCGCGTTTCCCTACCTGATGCTGTTGGTCTCGGGCGGGCATTGCCAATACCTGATCGCGCATGGACCCGAACAATTCACCCGCCTGGGCGGCACCATCGATGACGCGCCTGGCGAAGCCTTCGATAAGACTGCGCGACTGCTGGGCCTGCCCCAACCCGGCGGCCCGTCGGTCGAGGTCGAGGCGCGGGCAGGTGATTCCAAGCGGTTCCGCTTTCCCCGGCCGCTTCTGGATCGACCGGGGTGCGATCTATCATTCTCAGGGTTAAAGACAGCTTTGATGCGGATGCGGGACCAGATCGTCGCAGAAAAAGGCGGTCTGACCCGTCAGGACCGCGCCGATCTTTGTGCAGGGTTCCAACAAGCGATTGTCGACACACTGGCCGAGAAAACCCGCCGCGCCGTCGACCGCTATCTGGAAGAAAATCCCGCCGAGCCGGTTATCGCCGTTGCCGGAGGGGTGGCGGCCAACTCGGCAATTCGTGCCGCGTTAGAGACTGTTTGCGCTGAAAAAGGTGCCCGGTTCACCGCCCCGCCATTGGCTTTATGCACCGACAACGCCGCGATGATCGCCTATGCCGGGATGGAACGCTTTCGCGCAGGTGCGCGTGACGGATTGGACCTGACTGCACGTCCACGCTGGCCGCTGGATAAAACCAGCCCCGCCATGCTGGGCAGCGGAAAGAAGGGCGCTAAGGCATGAGTGTTTCCGTCCTGGGATCTGGCGCTTTCGGCACAAGCTTGGCCATTTCTCTGGCTGGGAACGGGCCGGTGACGCTGTGGTCTCGGGACGCGGAACAGGCACGGAAGATGCAGCAGGCGCGCGAGAATGCCCAGCGCCTGCCCGGCGTAACCTTACCTGCCGGAATCACGGTGACGTCGGACATCGATCAGGCCGCAAATGCTGATGTCCTGCTTGTGTCCGTGCCAATGCAGAAGCTAAGCGGCGCTTTGACTGAACACGCCGAGGCACTGGCCGAAAAAACTCTGGTGGCTTGCTGCAAAGGGATCGAGCTGTCATCAGGGCTGGGGCCTATTTCGGTGATAAGGCAAGTGATCCCGGACGCCCACCCTGCCCTGCTGACAGGCCCCAGTTTTGCCGACGACATCGCGCGGGGGCTTCCTACGGCGCTGACCCTGGCCTGCGCCGATGATGCGCTGGGAACAAAGCTGCAGAATGAACTGACCACCGCAAATCTGCGCCTTTACCGAACCACAGACGTGATCGGTGCCGAGCTTGGGGGCGCGTTAAAGAACGTCATGGCCATTGGATGCGGCGCTGCCATCGGGGCCGGTCTAGGCGACAGCGCCCGCGCCGCCCTAATGACGCGCGGGTTTGCCGAGATGCAGCGCTTTGCCCTGATGCGCGGCGCGCAGCCGGACACTCTGATGGGACTGTCAGGCCTTGGGGATCTCGTTCTGACCTGTTCGTCTGAACTGTCGCGCAACTATCGTTTTGGCCTGTCTTTGGGTCAGAAAAAGACGTTTGACTCAGAAACAACCGTCGAGGGCGTTGCCACTGCACGCGCCATGACAGACATCGCCGCCGCCGAAGGGCGGGACATGCCCATCAGTACCACGGTGGCCGACCTGAGCCACGGCGCTTATAGCGTCACGCAGGCCATTCAAACCCTGCTCAACCGACCCCTGAAGGAGGAATAACATGCTGATCGCCCTTATCGCCCGTGACAAGGACGGCGCGCTGCAGACCCGGCTGGATAATCGCGCAGCCCACCTGGCGTATATCGAGGAAACCGGCGTCGTCGCGCAGGCCGGTCCACTGCTGGACGGAGACGCGATGATCGGATCATTGATCATTCTCGAAGTCGAAGACATGGCCGCCGCACAAAACTGGGCGGATAACGATCCCTACGCAAAAGTGGGCCTGTTCCAGTCGGTTGACCTGATCGCGTGGAAGAAGGTCATAGGCTGATGGCGTACTGGCTGTTCAAATCCGAGCCATCGACCTGGAGCTGGGACCAACAGGTTGCCAAAGGGGATGCAGGCGAAGAGTGGGACGGCGTGCGCAACTATCAGGCGCGCAATTTCATGCGTCAGATGGGGTTAGGCGACCGGGGGTTCTTTTACCATTCGCAAAAAGACAAGGCGATCGTCGGCATTGTCGAGGTTTGCGCCGAGGCGCATCCCGACAGCACCACAGATGATGAGCGATGGGAATGCGTGGATATCAAAGCTGTGCGTCCCTTTGGATCCCATGTCACGCTGGACCAGATCAAAGCGGATGAACGTCTGGCTGAGATGGTCTTGGTGAAAAACTCACGGCTGTCCGTTCAACCCGTTACTGAAGCAGAATGGCGGGTGATCTGTGCGCTGGGAGAAACTCAAGCGGACTGACTGCGAAAAAAGGGAAGGCCCTGACGTATGCAGAACCTTCCCTACCCCCGCGTGCTCCCTACTCACCACACGCGTATGGAAATTATGGCTCTGACCGTCCTGGTCGCTTTCTGAAACTAACCGATCCTACCGGCACAGTTCAAACGGCAAGTACCTAAAATTGAATACGCCCGCCAGAGGTCTGACGGGCGCGACAAGTGAGTTTGACGGGCTTAGCCGTAGACCGACTCTTTGCCGAAATGCTTGGTCAGCATGTAGTAAACAACGGCGCGGTATTTGTTGCGCTCGGACATGCCATAGGTTTCCAGAACCTTGTTGATGCCTTCCATCAGCTCAGGACCATCCGCCAGGCCAAGCTTTTTGATGAGAAAGTTGTTTTTCACCGTTTCCAGCTCACCTTCCTGGCTGGCCGCGACGGTCGATGCGTCCGCGTCATAGATGGCCGGTCCGCAGCCGATCGTGACTTTGGTCAGCAAGTCCATATCTGCATCCATACCGCATTTGGATTTCAGATCCTCGGCATACTTTGCGATCAGTTCGTCGCGCTTTCCCATGGTTAACTCCCGATTGAAAATCATTTCTGGCCACTCTGGCGCCGACGATACGGTAACGGGCACACCAAATTGCACAAAGGGAAAAATTTGCAGCATTCCCCGTAACCCAACGTAGAAACGAAAAACGGCGACCCAAAGGGCCGCCGTTTCTGTTCCGTCCCTATCTGGGATCAGTAACGGTAGTGTTCGGGCTTATACGGGCCTTCAGGCTTCACACCGATATAAGCAGCCTGCTCGTTGTCCATCTGGGTCAGCTTGACGCCTATTCGATCCAGATGCAGGCGGGCAACCTTCTCATCCAGATGCTTGGGCAGGATGTAGACTTCGTTATTGTACTGGTCACCCTTGGTGAACAGCTCGATCTGCGCCAGAACCTGGTTGGTGAACGACGCCGACATCACGAAGGACGGGTGCCCGGTGGCGTTGCCGAGGTTCAACAAACGGCCCTCGGACAGCAGGATGATGCGGTTGCCCGAAGGCATCTCGATCATGTCCACCTGTTCCTTGATGTTGGTCCACTTGTGGTTTTTTAGGCTGGCCACCTGAATTTCGTTGTCGAAGTGACCGATGTTACCAACGATGGCCATGTCCTTCATCTCGCGCATATGCTCGATGCGGATCACGTCCTTGTTGCCCGTGGTGGTGATGAAGATATCCGCGCTGGCGACCTCGTCCTCCAGCAGGGTAACTTCGAACCCGTCCATTGCGGCCTGCAGCGCGCAGATCGGGTCAACTTCGGTCACTTTCACACGGGCACCAGCACCGCGCAGCGACGCGGCCGAGCCTTTGCCCACGTCACCGTATCCGCAAACAACAGCAACCTTACCGGCCATCATCGTGTCGGTGGCGCGGCGGATACCGTCAACCAGCGATTCCTTACAGCCGTATTTGTTGTCGAATTTCGACTTGGTGACTGAGTCGTTCACATTAATCGCCGGAAACGGCAGGTGACCGTCTTTGACCAGCTGATACAGGCGGTTGACGCCGGTGGTGGTTTCTTCGGACACGCCTTGAATCTGATCGCGCATCTTGGTGAACCAGCCCGGGCTTGCTGCCATACGCTTGGCGATCTGCTTCTTGATCACCTCTTCTTCTTCCGAAGACGGCACGGGGATGATGTCCTCGCCTGCCTCAGCGCGCGCACCCAGTAGGATGTACAGCGTTGCATCGCCGCCATCGTCCAGGATCATGTTCGGGCCTTCTTCGAACAGGAACGATTTATCGAGGTAATCCCAGTGCTCTTCCAGTGTCTGGCCTTTGATCGCGAAGACCGGAATACCGGCTTCGGCAATCGCGGCAGCCGCGTGATCCTGGGTCGAGAAGATGTTGCACGACGCCCAGCGCACATCCGCACCCAGTGCGACCAGTGTCTCGATCAATACGGCAGTCTGGATAGTCATGTGCAACGAACCCACGATCCGCGCGCCTGTCAAAGGCTTGCTTTCACCGTATTCCGCACGCAAAGCCATCAGGCCCGGCATCTCGGTTTCAGCGATATCCAGTTCCTTGCGGCCAAACCCGGCCAATGAGATGTCTTTGACGATATAGTCCCCGGCCATCAGGTGCTCCATTCCGGTAAATCACAGTCCGGGCAGCCCCTAGCATTCCTTGGGGCAGGTGGCAACGCGAATGGCCGGAAACCGGGTGAACCGTCCGGTTAAATCAACTTGGTTCACCCTTGAGCTCAATCTTTGGTATCGCTTCAAAAAAATCTGTGCCAACGGCGACAATACAACTAATGCCGTTCGCCTGAGTCACCAGAACAGTATAACTTCCGGTTTTTTTCGAGGTCCAAACCTCCATCACAGCCTGCGCACCGCGGGTTTTCTGCAAACCGCCAAACACCAACTCTTCCGAGTAGCTGTCCTGCAGCTTGGCGATCACATGATCGCGCTGCGCACAGTTTTTGGCGAAGGCGGGCGGCGCAGTGGCGGCCATTCCAAAGGTCAGGGCGATTGCGAACAAACGTTTGAACATAACATGCTCCTTTCGATCCGTGTTTCGTTTCGAGAGGGCATAACTGAAAGGAGTATGCCCCCCTCAGTCCTAATGTCGGGATCAGATCGTGTAGGTTCAAAGCACGATAGCTCAAGAAAATGTTGGCAGCATGTGATCCTGACAGGTACATCATAGCACAAAAACGCGAACTCAACGTGTCCAACTTCACAAGGCATGGCATAATGGCAACACAACCCCGAGCGTGGCAGCGGATGCTCTCTGGTCGCAGGCTGGATCTGCTGGACCCGACCCCGGTGGACATCGAGATCGAAGATATCGCGCATGGTCTTGCCTTTGTGGCGCGCTGGAACGGCCAGACTGCGGGCGATTTTGCCTATTCCGTGGCTGAACACTCTTTGCTGGTCGAAGAGCTTTTTGGCCGGATCGCGCCCAATGCACCGGTAAAGTGGCGGCTTGCGGCCCTGTTACACGACGCGCCGGAATATGTGATCGGAGACATGATCTCACCCGTCAAATCCGCCGTCGGCCCCGATTACGGTGCGCTCGATGATCGTCTGGCGGCGGCGATCCACATCCGCTTTGGGTTACCTGCTGAGGTTCCGAAAACGGTGAAACGCCAGATCAAAAAGGCCGACAAAATCAGCGCCTGGATGGAGGCCACCCAGATCGCCGGGTTTTCCGAAACTGAGGCGACCAAGTTCTTCGGCCGCCCGGATAAGGCGGTGATGGAGGGGCTGGAGATCAGGCTGAGGCCGCCAATTGAAGTGCGGCGGGCCTACACTGACCGTCACAGTGAACTTCTGCGGCACCTGTAGCCGAAAAATATTTTTGAAGATCAGGGGAAAACGTCGGGTTCTCCGAACTGATTTGCGCCACTCTCACTTGGTTGAATGTAGAAGTATATCAGTACCAATGTTCCGATTAACGGAACCAAGCCAATCAGTAGCCACCAACCGGTTCGTCCGATATCGTGCAAACGTCTGGCCCCGACAGCCAAGTTTGGCAGTAAGAGGCCAAGCGACACCAGAACAGACAACGGCTGACCAGCGTTCGGCTCGAACGCTTCAAATCCAAGTACGGGCGCAATCAGGGCACCATCAATAATTCGCGTCACCAAAAGAACGAGAATTACGGCCAGGACCCACCACCAAAACGCCGAGCGAGAGGCACGCCCGTTGAAATTGGCGTAATTTGAAAGTGCCCGCTGAAACGCCGTCGAGAGATTGTTCATGCCACCCTCCGTTATGGGACGGCATTCACATATCACTATTTTTCGTTTTTTGATACGGGGGCAACTTTTGAGCGGCTCACTCAGAAATCGGAAACCGTGCTAAGACGCCTACCGAGGACTGCGTTTCGCCAAGATCCGCTGCAATGTACGCCGGTGCATGTTCAGACGACGCGCGGTCTCCGACACGTTCCGATCACACAGCTCATAGACCCGCTGGATATGTTCCCAGCGTACACGGTCCGCGCTCATGGGGTTTTCCGGTGGCGGGGGCAGTTCGTCGCCTTTGGCCAGCAGAGCATTGGTGATGTCGGTGGCGTCGGCGGGTTTTGACAGGTAGTCGGTTGCACCGATCTTGACGGCGGCGACGGCGGTGGCGATGGCTCCGTAGCCGGTCAAAACCACAACCCGGCTGTCTGGGCGCTTTTCGCGCAGCACTTCGACCACGTCCAGACCGTTGCCGTCCTCAAGCCGCAGGTCGACCACAGCATAGGCAGGTGGGCGAGCGGTGGAAATCGCACGGCCTGCGGCAACAGAGCCCGCAGTTTCAACTTCGAACCCGCGCTTTTCCATGGCCTTTGCCAGACGTCTCAGAAACGGTTCGTCATCGTCCACCAAAAGCAGGGATTTGTCGGGGCCGATGTCGAGGTCAGAGCTGTCCGCCATATTCTGTTCTTTCCGCTATTTCACGCCTTTGGCTTAACCATGAGTAATAGCAGCGCCATCCCAAAGGTCAAACAAGGTGTCGCCCTCTAGATCTTGTCCAGAAAGCAACCGACTTTATCCGCCATCTGTTCTGCGGTGTCATCACGATTGAAAAACTCGATGAAACCGTCCTGAGGCGTGACCAGATAGGTAAAGGTCGAATGGTCGACCAAATAGTACTCATCGCTTTTGTCATGCGCCCGGTAGTAGGTCTTGTAGGCTTGGCTTGCAGCCTTGACCTGCTCGGGCGAGCCGGTCAGCGCAATGGTTTTGCCGCCCAGGTTGAACGCGTAGTCCGCCACGACTTCGGGTGTATCGCGATCAGGGTCGATCGAGATGAATAAGGGCGTCACCGACTGGCCCCGCTCTGCCAGAATATCCACGGCTTCGGCATTGCGGGACATGTCAAATGGGCAGACATCAGGGCAGAAAGTGTAACCGAAATAAACCAGCGTCGGCTCGGTGATGACATCCTTGTCGGTAACTGTTGCACCCTGACCGTCGATTAGTTCGAACGGCCCGCCGATGGCTGCCGTGCCACCCGCAATCTGGCTGGTGCGGCACTGGGCAAACTTGTCATCCGATCCGGTACCCCGGGTCAGCAGCCACATGGCGCCCAGACCCACGGCCAGCACGACGGTTGCAAGGATGGCATAAAGACGGACCATGACTTCAATCCTGACAAAATAGGGGTTGTTGATCGTTTCGGCCGGGACACCTATCAAGAAGCTCAGCCGATGCAACAGGACATAATGGACCGATGGCAAATTCCAACATCACATTATGGCGCGGTCAGGAACGCAGCAGTTGGATCCGTCTGCGTACACTGATCCTGCTGCGCTGGGTGGCGATTATCGGCCAGATCACCGCAATCACCGTGGCTCAGCACACCTATGAAATCCAGCTGGATGCTACCTTGTGCTATCTGGCGATCGGTATTTCGGTCATGGGGAACTTGACCGCGATCCTGCTGTTTCCCCGCAACAAACGCCTGTCCGAGTTCGAAAACTTTCTGATGGTGCTGTTTGACCTGCTGCAACTGACTGTCCTGTTGTACCTCACCGGCGGTTTGAACAACCCCTTTGCGCTGTTGCTGGTGGGGCCTGTCACCATCTCGGCCAGTGTGATGAGCACGCGGTCAACGCTGATCATCGGGGGCGTTGCGATTGTTCTGACCACCTTGCTGGCCGAATTCCACCAGCCCTTGCGCACGGCTTTAGGAGCCGAGCTGGATATTCCCGACATTCTGCTGTTCGGAAACTGGGCCGCCATCGTGATCGCCATCGTCTTTCTGGGCGCGTATTCCCACCGCGTCAGTTCCGAGGTGCAGTCCATGTCCGAAGCCCTGGCCGCAACGCATATGGCACTGGCCCGTGAACAGAAGCTGACCGATCTGGGTGGCGTCGTGGCCGCCGCGGCGCACGAACTGGGGACCCCGCTCGCCACGATCAAACTGGCCAGTTCCGAATTGATCGAGGAGTTGGAAGATCGGCCCGATCTGATCGAAGACGCTGCCCTGATCCGGGAACAGGCGAACCGTTGTCGGGATATCCTGCGCGATATGGGCCGCGCGGGCAAAGACGATCTGCATCTGCGACAGGCCCCCCTGTCCACCGTCGTGCACGAAGCGGCCGAACCGCATATCAACCGGGGTAAGACCGTATTCTTCACCGAAGGCCCGGCCGAAGATGGAGATGTCCAACAACCCTCGATCCTGCGCAAACCCGAGATCATTCATGGTCTGCGCAACCTGATTCAGAATGCGGTAGATTTTTCCCGCGACAACGTCTGGGTCGAGGCGGAATGGTCCACCAAAGAGATCACCGTCAGCATCATGGATGACGGCCGCGGCTACCCGTCTCAGATGATCGGTCGGATCGGTGATCCGTTCATGCGCCGCCGCCGCAGCGAGACTGATAAGAAGACCCGTCCGGAATACGAAGGCATGGGTTTGGGTCTGTTTATTGCCAAAACGCTGTTGGAACGTAGCGGTGCCGAGCTGGACTTTGCAAACGGTTCGGATCCCTATCAAACCCTGTCCGACCACCCGGAAAGACGGGGTGCGATCGTAAAGGTGACTTGGCCCAGAAACCTTGTGGACGCGCAGACCGGCGATACCCCTGTACCATCAGGCGTCAACCAGCGCTTTCAGACCTGAGTACCGCCTGAATCTCCGGAGTTAAGACACCGTTAACCAATATGGCGCATAGTCTTAACGCTTTGTTTTGCATACCGGAGATCGCATGATCGACTGGATCTTTCTGGCCATCATCAGCCTTGTATCCGCAAGTCTTGCCGTTCAGTGGCTTTTGCCACGTCGGCGGCAAGGAGGTGACAATTTTGGCCTTTCTGCGCCCGCATCGCTGTTCGACGCGGTGTTTTTGTTCGACGGGAACAAGTTGATCAGCCATTCGGACATCGCGCTGGAAGGGTTCGAACAGGTGCGTGACTGGGCGGACTTGCGACGCCTGCTGCAGCGAGATTTTCCGACCTTTCCCGAAACGCCCGACCGGATTCGCCTTGATGGCAACATGGTCATTCCGGCCATCGACTGCACGGTCGAACGCGATGTTATGTGTGAATGGATCGATGGAATTGTACGGGTGCAATTGCGCAACCAAAGCGAGTGCCCGTCCTCAACCCACCGCGCACCCAACGATCCCAATCGCCTTGCGATGGAAAAGGCGCCCTACCCGGTCTGGCTTTTGGATCATCAAGGTACCGTGCGCTGGTGCAATGCGGCCTATGTTTCGCTGGTGCGCAAGGTACGGGGGCAGGATACGGACCTGACCGCCCCCTTGTTTCCGGTGCCCGACGACGACCAAAGGCTGAGCGCAAAGACGCGCGTCTCGATTTCCTCCGCGTTCAGCGACAACAAACTGTGGTTCGATCTTACGCTGGTCGATCATCCGGAAGGTCACCTGTCTTATGCTGTGGACATCAACGCGATTGTCGAGGCTGAGACCGCGCAACGCAAATTCGTTCAGACGATGACCAAGACCTTTGCCCAACTGTCGATTGGACTGGCGATTTTCGACCGCAACCGGCAGTTGGCGTTGTTCAACCCTGCCCTGATTGACCTGACCACCCTGCCCCCGGATTTCCTGAGCTGCCGCCCAAGCCTGTCCAGCTTTTTCGACCGCCTGCGCGACCAGCACATGATGCCTGAGCCCAAGAATTATCGCAGTTGGCGCAGGCAGATGAACGACCTGCTCGAGGCGGCAGAAGACGGTAATTATCAAGAAACATGGTCCCTGCCCTCGGGCTCGGTCTATTCGGTCAGCGGTCGCCCGCATCCGGACGGCGCGGTCGCTTTTCTGTTCGAGGATATTACGGCTGAAATCACTCTGACGCGGCGATTCCGGTCGGAAATGGATCTGATGCAATCCATTCTGGACAAGCTGGCCGACGCGGTGGCGGTTTTCAGCGATGATGGCACTCTGGCGTTTACAAACTATGCCTATCAGAAACTTTGGGGCGACACCGGGGATTCCGGGTTTGATGCGGATACTGTTCTGGACGTCACCAAAACCTGGCAGGAACACTGCACCGCGACCCCGATCCTGGGCGAAATTCGGGACTTTGTGGAAATGCGCGAAAACCGGGCCGAATGGTCAGGCGTAATTTATCTGCGCAACGGAACACCGCTAACCTGCATCGTTTGCCCGATGCAGAACGGGGCGACCATTGTTCGTTTCAACATGGACCCGCCAGAGGCGATGCGGCAAGAGGTGCAGCAAATCAGCGCCTAACCGGGTTGCAGGCAACCGGGCTCGGGGCCATTGTGGCGCCATGACCAAATCGCCCTGCACAATGACTATGAACTCACCCGAGGACACCGCCGAATTCGCAGCCCGCGTCGGCGCATCACTTGTGCCCGGCGACATCCTGTTGCTGGAAGGCGAAATTGGCAGCGGCAAAACGCATTTCGCACGCAGCCTGATACAGTCACTGATGGCCGAGCCAGAGGATGTTCCCTCACCCACCTTCACGTTGGTTCAGGCCTATGACACGCCTCAGGCAGAAATCTGGCATTGTGACCTTTATCGCCTGAGCGCCGTCGAAGAGATCGAAGAACTGGGCCTGACCGAGGCTTTTGACACCGCGATCTGCCTGATTGAGTGGCCTGGCAAGCTGGGCCCGCTGACGCCGGCCTCAGCTGCCACTCTGACCTTCAAAACAGACCCTAACACGACGGGTATCCGCCATTTGACCTTGTCATGGTCGGATCCGAAATGGCCTCAGAAACTAAGGATTGATGAATGACGAACCGAGCGGTTCTGGCCGAAGCGCTGATCGCGCAGACACCATGGGCCAACGCACAGCACGCGCCACTGGCTGGCGATGCCTCGAACCGAAAGTACGAACGGCTGACCGATCCTGACACCGGTAAAACGGCGGTTCTGATGGACTCTCCTCCGGACAAGATGGGCAATGTCGATGATTTCGTGCGCGTCGCTCAATACCTGCTATCCCTTGGCCTGAGTGCTCCGGAAATATACGCAGAGGACTCTCACTACGGGTTCCTCCTGCTTGAGGACCTTGGCGACGATCTGTTCGCCCGCGTGCTGGAACAGACCCCCGAAAAAGAGCGCGAACTTTATGCTGCCGCGACAGATGTTCTGATCGACCTGCACAATGCAGCCAGCCTGTCCCTGCCCTCATATGACCCGTCACTCATGACTGAGCTGGCCGCGCTGTCATTCACAAAATACGCGCAGGCGGTTCTGGGCACTCATGACGCCGATGCGCGAAATCGGTTTGAAAACCGGTTTTCAGACATCCTGCATCGCGAAACCTCGGGCAGCAAAACCGTCGTGCTGCGGGATTATCACGCCGAGAACCTGATCTGGTTGCCCGATCGCACCGGCGTAAAGCGCGTTGGTTTGCTGGATTTTCAATCTGCCATGCTGGGCCATCCGGCCTATGATCTGGTTTCATTGCTGCAGGATGTGCGCCGGGATGTTTCACCCGGAACCGAGATGCAGATGGTCAACCGCTACATTGCGGCGACCGGGATGAGCGACCACGACTTCCGAACAGCCTATGCCGTCTTGGGCGCGCAAAGAAATATGCGGATTCTGGGCGTCTTTGCCCGGCTGGCCACCGAGTATGGTAAACCCGGATACATCGACCTGATCCCGGCGACCTGGGCGCATCTGATGCGGGATCTGGAACATCCTGCGCTGGTCTCGGTCGCTGATCTGGTGCGCAGCGCCCTGCCCGCACCCACTCCTGAAAATCTGGACAGGCTCAGACAGAAATGACCCAAACACCCGAAGCCGTCATGCTGTTTGCCGCCGGGTTTGGCACCCGTATGGGTGCTTTGACGAAGGACCGACCCAAACCCCTGATCGAGGTCGCGGGACAGCCGTTGATCGACCACGCGCTGGGTCTTGTGGACGAGCTGCGCCCCAAGCGCGTGGTGGCCAATCTGCACTATCTGCCCGAACAACTGGAAGCACATCTGGCCCCCAAAGGCGTTCTATTGTCCAATGAAACCGGGCAGATACTGGAAACAGGCGGCGGGTTGCGCGCTGCGCTGCCCTTGCTGGGACCTCAACCCGTTTTCACACTTAACCCCGATGCCATTTGGTCCGGGCCAAACCCGCTGACCCTGTTGCAAAAGGCGTGGGACCCGGATCGCATGGACGCCTTGTTGATGTGCGTCCCGGTCGACCAGACGGTCGGGCACGCCGGCAAAGGTGATTTCACCGCAGATGAAACCGGTAGGATCACCCGTGGCGGCACGCTGATCTATGGCGGTGCCCAGATCATGAAAACCGAAGGGTTGTTGGATATCCCCGAGACATCATTTTCGCTGAACCTGCTGTGGGACAAAATGCACCAGAACAACCGCCTGTTTGCCTGTATCTATCCCGGGCGTTGGTGCGATGTCGGCCATCCGGAAGGGATTGCATTGGCCGAGGATCTTATCGCCAATGTTTGAGCCCAGCCCCGCGCCGCGCGTTTTTGCTGTTCCACCTGGAGCGGACTTTCCGAAAATGCTGGTTCAGGGCCTTCGGAATCGCAGCGCCGCGCATCCGCCGGACGCTCTGGCGCGGGTTCAGTTGGTGGTCAACACACGGCGCATGGCCCGGCGGGTCCGAGACCTGTTCGATCAGGGTCCGGCTTGCCTTTTGCCACGCCTGTCACTTGTCACCGATCTGGGGGAAAGTGTCGATCTGGCGCAGATCCCCCCGGCTGTTCCTCCGCTGCGCCGCAGACTGGAGCTGACCCAGTTGATCGCCAAGCTGTTGGAACAACAGCCTGATCTGGCCGCGCGGTCGTCGTTGTTTGATCTGTCTGACAGCTTGGCCGCGCTGATTGACGAGATGCAGGGCGAAGGGGTTTCGCCTGATGCGATCCGCCAATTGGACGTCAGCGATATGTCCGGGCACTGGGCCCGCGCCCAGACATTTGTCGGGATCGCGGATCACTTTATCGACTCCGGTCCGAATGCTTTGGACGTACAGGCGCGGCAACGGCTAGTGGTGGAGAACCTGATCGCACGCTGGCAGGACGCACCCCCGCAACATCCTGTTATCCTTGCGGGTTCGACCGGATCGCGCGGGACCACGCTGATGCTGATGGAAGCCGTCGCCCGCTTGCCCCAGGGTGCCCTGATCCTGCCTGGGTATGATTTCGATCAGCCGGGGGATGTCTGGCATGGGTTGGACGATGCGCTGACATCCGAAGATCATCCTCAGTACCGGTTCCGTAAACTGATGACCCAACTTGGACTAGAGCCGGGTCAGGTTCGTCCGTGGACCGATAATCCGGCGCCCTCGCTCTCTCGTAACCGTTTGGTATCGCTGGCTTTACGCCCAGCGCCGATCACTGACGCATGGATGTCCGAAGGCCCAAAGCTGACCGATCTGGATGGTGCCACCAAAGACCTCACGCTGGTCGAGGCGCAATCACCCCGGTCAGAGGCGCTGGCCATCGCGCTGCGCTTGCGCGAAGCCGCTGAGTCCGGCCAAATCGCTGCGCTGATCACACCCAACCGGATGCTGACCCGTCAGGTCAGCGCCGCGCTGGATCGCTGGAATATCCTGCCCGATGACAGCGCCGGTTTGCCGCTGCAGTTGTCGCCGCCGGGCCGATTCCTGCGCCATGTCGCGGGTTTGTTTGCCCGGCGTCTGGATGGTGAGGCGCTGCTGACCCTGTTGAAACACCCATTGTGCCACGATGGTGGCGAGCGTGGGGCGCATTTGCTTCACACCCGCGATCTTGAACTGGATTTGCGCCGCCATGGCCCACCGTTCCCTGACAGCGCCAGCCTGACTGCTTTTGCTATTCGCAAAGAAGTGCCCGAGGGTTGGGTTCAGTGGGTGGTAACGCATTTCTGCGATCAACAAGTTCTTGGTCAGCGTCCCTTGTCCGACTGGGTGTTCGCTCTGCGCAAACTGGCCGAAGCGATTTCCGCCGGAAGTAAGGGGGAAACCGGCACATTATGGGATAAGAACGCAGGCCAAAAGGCACTGGCCGTACTGACCGGGCTGGAAGAAGAGGCGCAGCACGGCGGCCCCATGACCGCCCATGATTTTGCCGACCTTTTGGGTGCGCTTTTGGCAGGCGGAGAGGTCCGCGACCGCGACGCCCCGCATCCGCACATCATGATTTGGGGCACGCTTGAGGCGCGCGTACAGGGGGCTGATCTGCTGATCCTTGGCGGGCTGAACGAAGGCAGCTGGCCAGAAGCCGCCGCTCCCGACCCGTGGCTGAACCGTCAAATGCGCGACAAGGCCGGGCTTTTGTTACCCGAACGTCGGATCGGATTGTCTGCTCATGACTTCCAACAGGCCATCGGCGCGCCTGAGGTCTGGCTGACCCGCGCGACTCGTTCTGATGATGCTGAAACCGTTCCGTCGCGCTGGCTGAACCGGTTAACGAACCTGTTGCAGGGCCTGCCAGGGCAGGGTGGGCCGGACGCCCTGTCGGCGATGCGCGCACGTGGGCGGCAATGGCTGCGATGGTCTGAACAGTTGGAGGCAGCGCCCCACATTGAACCCGCACCGCGCCCGTCACCACGGCCTCCGGTGACATCGCGTCCCAACCGGCTGAGCGTGACCGAGATCAAAAAGCTGATCCGAGATCCGTATGCGATTTACGCCAAACACGTTCTGCGACTGAAACCGCTGGACCCGCTGGTTCAAGCTCCGGACGCGTTGCTGCGCGGAATCGTGATCCACGAAGTCCTGGAACACTTCATCAAGGACAGCGTTCTGGACAGCGCTTTGCTGACCCGAGAGAACTTTTTGAAACGCGCGGAAACCTTGCTGGATCAGCACGTGGCGTGGCCGACGGCGCGCAAACTTTGGCTGGCCCGGTTGGAGCGCATAGCAGACGATTTTCTGTCCGCCGAAACCGCGCGGCGCGGTGACGGTGGTCCCGTGGCCTTCGAAGCCGCAATGAAGCTGGTGCTGTCGCCGTTGGATTTTACCATTGCCGGGCGCGCGGATCGGATCGACCGCAACAGCCGCGGCGCGCTGCGGATTGTGGACTACAAGACCGGCACCCCTCCGACCGAAAGCCAGCAATCCAAGTTCGATAAACAATTGCTGATCGAGGCGATGATGGCCGAGCAGGGCGGTATCGAAGGGTTTGATCCGTTTCCGGTGGCCGAGGCGGTCTTTATCGGCATGGGCGGCAGCTACAAAGAAGTGCCGGCACCACTGGCAAAAGAACCCCCCGACAAGGTTTTGGCCGAGCTCAAAGAGCTGATTTCAGCCTATTTAGAGCCTGATCAGGGATTTTCATCCCGCCGAATGCTGCACAAGGACACGGATATTGGCGACTATGACCATCTGGCCCGGTTCGGTGAGTGGGATCGCACCGATGACACAACGCCCGAGGATCTGACATGAGCGCCCGCAATGACGCGACCGAGCGGCAGGTGCAGGCCGCACGTCCCGACGCTTCGACCTGGCTGGCGGCAAATGCGGGGTCCGGCAAGACTCGGGTTCTGACCGACCGGGTGGCGCGTTTGTTGTTGGGTGGCGTGCAGCCGCAGCACATCCTGTGCCTGACCTACACCAAGGCCGCCGCCAGCGAGATGCAAAACCGGTTGTTCAAACGCTTGGGTGAATGGGCCATGCTTGGCGACGAGCCGCTGCTGGCGCAATTGACCGATCTGGGTGTGCCGGGGATCATCGACCCGGATCGGCTGGCGCAGGCGCGCACGCTGTTCGCTCGGGCAATTGAAACGCCTGGCGGATTGAAAATCCAGACGATCCACTCGTTCTGCGCCTCTTTGCTGCGACGCTTCCCGCTAGAAGCCGGGGTCAGCCCGCAATTCTCGGAAATGGAGGACCGCGCGGCAGCCCTTTTGCGGGAAGAGATTGTCGAGGATTTCGCCGAAGGACCTCAGGCCACACTCATCGAAGATGTCGCCCGATTTGTCACCGATACTGGGTTCGACAATCTCACGGCTGCGATCACCCACAAACGCAACTTGTTTGCGCAGCAACTGGACTGGTCCGGCATCCTCCAGCGATTTGAACTGCCTGATGGGTTTGACGAAGATACCCTTCTGGATCGCGTGTTTCTGGGCGGAGAGGTAGAGCTGATCCGCACCATCCTGCCCGCGTTGTCTGATAGCGGCGGCAATAATGCCAAGGCGGCAGCAAAACTGTCAGCCTTTTCAGAGGCACGGATCACCAGCCTGCCTATGTTGGAAAGCGTGTTTTTGACCGGCAAAAGCGCGAAAGAACCGTTCACGGCCAAAATCAACAGCTTCCCAACCAAAGCCCTGCGTGAAGGGGTTCTAGCGGGCCAGATGCCACAGCTTGCGGCGTTCATGCTGCGGGTTGAGGCCGCACGGGAACACCGGCTTGCCCTGATCGCAGCGCGCAAAACTCATGTCCTGCACCGGTTCGCTACCGCTTTCCTGCCGGAATACGAACGGCGCAAACAGCTGCGGGGATGGCTGGATTTTGACGACCTGATCCTGCGTGCGCGGCAAGTCCTGAACGATCCCGCAGTGGCTGAGTGGGTGCTGTACCGTCTGGACGGCGGCATCGACCACATTCTAGTGGACGAGGCGCAGGACACCAGCCCGGATCAATGGGACGTGGTCGAAAAACTGGCGCAGGAATTCACCAGCGGGGAAGGGGCCCGGTCCGGGGTCGAGCGCACGATTTTCGTGGTCGGCGACAAGAAGCAGTCGATCTATTCCTTTCAGGGCGCCGACCCTCAGGCCTTTGATCGGATGCAGGCCGAGTTTGGGCGAAAACTATCGGAATCAGGCTCTAAACTATGGGATTCGACGTTGGAGTATTCCTTCCGATCCTCCAGCGCGATCTTGTCATTGGTGGATATCCTGTTCGAAAACAGAGCTGAGGCCGGGTTTCACAAGGACAGCCAGCACCGCGCCTTCAAAGCAGATTTGCCGGGCAGGGTCGATCTGTGGCCCGTCGTGGAAAAGGTCGAAGACGATGACGACAGCGACTGGACCGATCCTGTGGATCGGCCCGGAGCGCGGCATCACAATGTCATTCTGGCCGAGAAGGTCGCCAAATCGATCAAGGACATGATCGACAGCGGCGAGACGATTCCCGAAGATGGCGAGCCCGGCACATTTGTCCGGCGCAAAGTGCAGCCCGGGGATTTCCTGATCCTGGTCCAACGCCGCTCGGACCTGTTTGCTGAGATCATTCGCGCCTGCAAGGCGCAGGGGTTGCCCATTGCCGGGGCAGACCGTCTGAAAGTTGGCGCAGAGCTTGCTGTCAAAGATCTGGCCGCTCTGCTGAGCTTTCTGGCTACGCCCGAGGACAGCCTGTCACTGGCCACCGTGCTTAAATCGCCTCTGTTTGGTTGGAGCGAGCAGCAACTGTTCGATCTGGCGCACCGCCGGAAAGAACAATTCCTGTGGGCTGCATTGCGCCAGCGAGCCGACGAGTTCCCGGAAACGCTGGCCGTTCTGAATGATCTGCGTGGCCAAATCGACTTTTTGCGCCCTTATGACCTGATCGAACGTATCCTGACCCGACATGACGGCCGCCGCAAATTGCTTGGTCGCCTTGGGGCCGAGGCCGAAGATGGTATCAACGCCCTGCTCTCCCAAGCGCTGGCTTACGAGCGCACCGACATCCCCAGCCTGACAGGTTTCCTTGTCTGGATGCAGACAGATGATCTGGAAATCAAACGTCAGATGAGCGGTGTGGGCAATATGATCCGGGTGATGACGGTGCATGGCTCCAAGGGTCTGGAGGCACCGATTGTAATCCTGCCGGATACCGGAAAACGGCAAGCCCCGCGCGACGCCGAGATTATGGTTGCGGATGGAACACCGCTGTGGAAGGTGCCAGCCGATGCCTCTCCGGCGCTGATTGCACAGGCCCGCAATGAGGCCCGCGCCCGGGAAGAAAATGAGCGGCTTCGATTGCTCTATGTGGCTCTAACACGGGCAGAAAAGTGGCTGATTGTCGCGGCTGCAGGCGATGTCGGTAAAGATGGCAACAGCTGGTATCTGATGGTACAGGCCGCGATGGAACGGGCAGGGGCTGTGCAATTGCCCGGCACCGAAACCCTGCGCCTTTCGCACGGGGATTGGGATGCCTTGCCCTTGATCGCGACGCATGAGCCCACCGTGGCTGACCGGGATATGCCGCCGTCATTCCTGACATCGGCAAAAACACCGGATGCGGAACCTGAAACCATCAGCCCGTCGGACCTAGGGGGTGCCAAGGCCCTGCCTGGCGATGCGGGGCAGGATGAAGAGGCTGCGAAACTTCGCGGTACGCGCCTGCACTTGTTGTTGGAACATTTGCCCTCGGTTGCGCAGGATAGCTGGCCAGAGCTATGCGCCCGGCTTCTACCCGAAATGCAAGACACGGACCGGCAAGAACTGCTGGCCGAGGCCTGCGACGTTTTGGCCGCACCGCATCTGCAGGCAGTCTTTGCCGACAACGCTCTGGCAGAGGTGCCGGTGACGGCCGATCTGAACGGACGTCGAATGCACGGCATTATCGACCGGCTGATTGTCTCGGATACCGAGGTTCAGGTCATTGATTTCAAATCAAATGCGACCGTGCCAAGCGACGCGCAATCCTGCCCCGAGGGCGTGTTGCGGCAAATGGGTGCCTATGCTCAGGCCATGTCGAAGATCTATCCAAGCCATGAAATCCGAACCGCAATCCTGTGGACCCGGACAGCCACGCTCATGTGGTTGCCACACGATCTTGTGACGGATGCGTTGGACCGCACCCAGATATCTTGACCTTACCCAGCACGACCCCTACGTTCTGTTCCCGAGTTACCCCATTCAGGAGACAGAATATGTCGACCGTAGCCGTTACCGACGATACCTTTGACGCCGAAGTCAAAAACTCCGATGTCCCCGTTGTGGTGGATTTCTGGGCCGAGTGGTGCGGCCCCTGTAAGCAGATTGGCCCCGCTCTGGAAGAGCTGGCAGCCGAGTATGGCGGCAAGGTGAAAATCGCCAAGGTGGATGTGGACAGCAACCCGAACTCGGCCGCCGCAATGGGCGTACGCGGTATTCCGGCGCTGTTCATCTTCAAGGATGGTCAGGTTGTATCGAACCGCGCAGGCGCAGCACCCAAGGCCGCGCTGCAAAGCTGGATTGACGAATCCATCTAAGGATTTGCCGATTTACTGATCCAAAGGGCGTCCCAAATGGGGCGCCTTTTTTGTCACATCTCAGAGGCTTCGTGCACGTTTTCAAAAGGCCTCATTCGATCGTCCAGCGGACCGAAACGCCGATCCCTTCCTTGTGCGTGAACGTCACCTTGTCCTGATCAATCGTTACAACCTGACAGTCCGGCGGCATAGCAACCTCTTCGATGGTGATGTTCCTACAGTAGTACTGACCCTTCCACTCCCAAGTGCCGCTGATATCACCTGCCTTTGGGCCTTTGCCCTCGACCTTCCCGTCTTTGAGGATTTTTACCCAGGTCTCACCCTGCACAAGCTTTTTGCCGACGACCAGATCGATGAATTTTTGCTGGTCTTCTATCTCCTCCGCAGCCACTGATGTTGCCGCAAGTCCAAGTACCAACGCCGCTAATGTGAGTTGAAATGACTTCATCGAACCAAATCCTTCTCCGACAACGCTAAAATTCTCGCGATTTTACTCGATATCGTCGGCACGGGCCAATTTCCCAGCCAATCGACCTTGGCCGGATACATTTCGGTGTTCTGGCTCTTTTCGTCCCGGCCGACTCGTGCAGAGTACCGCTGTAGAAGAAACAGGAGGCGACATGCCCAAAACACGGGTTCTGGTAGAGTTCGGGATGGGCACATCCCTCAGGCGCGAGGATTATACCGAAGCCGCCTTGCGCGCGATCAAAGATGCGCTGTGGCACAACTCGGTCAACATGGCCGAACTGTTCGGCTTTCCCAAAGAAGCGATGATCATTGATGCCGAGGTCGGTGTGCAGCGGCCCGACAAGGTGGATACCGAGGCCCTGAAGGCGATCTTTCCCTACGGACAGCCTAACATCACCGTCACACAGGGCGGTCTGGATATTGAAAAGCCGCATACCGATGGCAGCACCGTGATCGCCAATGCTGCCGTTATCGTTTCATTCGATATGGAGCCCGCCCCATGACCGAGAAACGTATCATTCTGGAAATGGGCACCGGCAATGACCTCTATGGTCAGGACTACACCAAGGCGGCCCGTCGCGCGGTGCAGGACGCGCTGCATCATTCCTCGATCACGCTGTTTTCCAAATTGGGAATTGGCCATACGGAGATGCGGGTTCAGGTGACGATTGCGGTGCAAAACCCCGATTCGGTTGATTGCGATCAGGTCGCCGCCGATCTGCCACGGGGCCGGGCCGAGGTACGGGCCGTCAAAGGCGGGCTGGATGTTGTGGATGATGCCGCCGGGACACGCCATGTCATCGCCACCGCCGCGATTGAAGCGTTTCTGCCCGACCAGGCTGGCAACTACGTGCAAAGCTGAAAAAGAAAAAGCCGCTCGGGTGTCCGGGCGGCTGTTCCAAAAGCTGGTTCTGAGTGCGGGATCAGATCTTTGCGATATCCGCGCGCACCAGACCTACGTCTTCCAACTGGGCGTCGGTCAGTGCCGACAGAAGCTTGCGCGTTACGCGGCGCTCGTTCCACTCGACTGTCGAGCGATAGAAGCCTTTGATCGCGTCCGCTACGTGCAGGATGGTAGCTGCTCCGAGCGGCGCATGGATGTTTGCTGTGGTTGCCATGTGTCCGGTCCTAATTTGTGAAACAGCCGACCCGTTGTCGGTTGTGAGCCTCATGTAGTCTCACGCTGTCGGACTCACAATTGCTGGTCTGGTAACCCCGAATTGCATTCTGTGCATATCTTTTAGACAGTTTTGCAACGGGTTGCGCCGATCCCGCGCCCGGCCCATATATAGCCCCTGAGAACACGGAGGCTTTCATGGCGGACAGCGATTTTCCCGGATGGCACGGGACCACGATCATTGGTGTCAAAAAGGGCGGTCAGGTCGTCATCGCTGGTGACGGGCAGGTCAGTTTGGGACAGACCGTGATCAAGGGGACCGCACGCAAGGTACGCCGCTTGTCACCCGGCGGGTTCGAAGTTGTCGCGGGATTCGCCGGATCGACCGCGGATGCCTTTACGCTGCTGGAACGGTTGGAAGCCAAGCTTGAGGCAACGCCCGGCCAACTGGCCCGCGCCTCGGTCGAGCTGGCCAAGGACTGGCGGACTGACAAGTACCTGCAAAAGCTCGAGGCGATGCTGATCGTCACCGACGGAACCGATCTGCTTGTCATTACCGGGGCAGGGGACGTGCTGGAGCCTGAACACAACGTCGCCGCCATCGGATCGGGTGGGAACTTTGCCCTTGCCGCAGCGCGCGCGATGATGGATAGCGACAAAACGGCCGAACAGGTCGCGCGCGAGGCGATGGCGATTGCCGCCGACATCTGCGTTTATACCAACGGCAATCTGACGGTTGAGACGATCTAGGCTAGCAACGCCGAAATCTCTTTGCCTTTCCAGCGACGATACATGCCGACCAGTCCCAGCAGGGCGGTCGCAATGACGATGTAGTAGGGCACACGGATGTCGATACTCATCAATCCGCCGCCGATCAGGGACATCACACCGCCTGCTAGGCAGAAGACGGCTGTCGTGACACCCATGACCCAACCTTGGTCCGCCTCGCTGACGCTGGAAGAAAAGAGGCCGAGCAGGGTTGGGTAAGACACACCGAAGAAGAAATAGAAAAAGAAGATAGGAACATAGCTGAGCACAGCGCTTGGGCTGAAGACAAAAGCAAAGCCGCAAATCACCATTACGATCAGCGAGGTCTGGATGATCTTGTGCTTGCTGAACCTCTCTTGCGCCGGTTTCACTAGGAACGTGCTGGAAAACGCCAGTGCGAAGCCGATCACCACCATTGCCATGCTGCCACCGATCACACCGTATCCCCAAGCACTGGTCAGGTAGTTGTCGACGAAGACATAGAACGTGACGTTCGCAACCATGAACAACGCATAGACCGGCAGAATCTTCAGAACCATCGGGTGATCACGCACCGCGATCAGGCTGTCTGTTATGTCGCGGGGGCGGAAGACGAATGCCGCCCGTTCGGTGCGGGTATCTTTGAAGAAGAACGTCACCAGGAAAATCGCGATCAGCACCAAAACAAAAGCGCCGTAGAACGGCATCTTCAGCGTCGCGTAACTGCCCAGAATGGCGGCATCAGACAGAACGGCTCCGATAATCGGGCCGCCGACCAGACCAAAGCTGACCCCGGTGATGATGTAGCCCATATTGCGGTCCCGGTCGGCAGCATCCGTGCTGCCGTCGATCATCGCCGCCTGTGCGATGGGTTGGTTACCGGCGGTGAATCCGGTGATGGACCTGCCCAGGATCAGCAGCACCAAGCTGTTGAGATACAGCGCAGCGATCGTGATGGCGTACCCGGCCAGTGCCCCGCCCAGACAGACCAACAAGGCATTCTTGCGCCCGATCGAATCCGAAACCTTCGAGACATAGACTACACCTAGAAACCAGGACAGAAAGAAACATCCAATCACGAGGCCATAGTAGAAATGACGTCGCCCCATCGGGGTGTTCTCTGGCAGAAACCCGGATTTCGTTTCCATGATGAGCGAGTTGATGATGGGAAAGACCAGACCTTGCCCGATCAAGTCTACAAACACCACGAACAGCAGTGTGATCTTGGCAATCTTGGTCATGACACGCACCCCGGAACTTGTTCCTGAGTGTGAGTGTAGCAGATAGGCGCTTTGCCACCTAACGCCTTGTCAGAGGCCGGAATTTTCCCGGCCTCTGGGCGCAAGTCGTCGTTGGGTTACGAAAGCGCCGCAACACCCAGCGGTACGCCGGCAACTTCGCACCAGATGTAAACTTCGTTATAGCCCGAAATATCCATTGTCGGCGGAACAGCGTATTTCTGTTTGCCCTTCAGGTTCAGCAACGCGCCCAGTTTCGAGTTCGGGTCATAGGTGCCGTCCTTACCAAAGGCCACGCGCGGGTCGGGGCCATTGTCCAACGAGAAGTCTTCACCCAACTCGACGATATAGCGATCGCCATCCTTGACCACTTTGACCGATCCGGTGGTGATGTGTTTCGAACGGCCCTCGAAAGTGCCCTTTTTCTTTGCACCTCCGGCGACAGCACCGCTTGCACTGGCAAGCGTCAGGGCGGCACCGGTTGCAGCGGCATTCAAAAAGAGCGAACGACGAGTCATCATGATGTGGGTCTCCATTTCAAAACGCAGGCGAACTTGCCCGTCGCCCGCGACTATGCGCAGCCGACATCCATCTGGCGATTCACATCACCACGAATTTCCGTGTGCATCCCGTGTGTTGGCGTGAGATTTTCGTGATCAGCTTGTGTTTTCGTGGCGTATGATTAGGTTCCGGTGCGAAACAATTGGATTGAAAACTCATGACAGACCTGACCCCGCGCGAGATCGTCTCGGAACTGGACCGTTTCATCATCGGGCAAAAGGATGCCAAACGGGCCGTGGCCGTCGCGTTGCGCAATCGCTGGCGGCGCAAGCAACTGGCCGACGATATTCGGGACGAGGTCTATCCGAAAAACATCCTCATGATCGGTCCCACTGGCGTCGGCAAGACCGAGATCAGCCGCCGTCTGGCCAAGTTGGCCCGCGCACCATTTATCAAGGTTGAGGCAACCAAGTTCACCGAGGTCGGCTATGTCGGTCGGGACGTGGAACAGATCGTGCGCGATCTGGCGGATGCTGCAATCATCCAAACCCGCGAGTACATGCGCGAGGACGTCAAAGCCCGCGCCTACCAGGCCGCCGAAGATCGCGTGATCGAGGCCATTGCCGGGACGGATGCCCGCGAGGCCACGCGCGAGATGTTCCGCAAGAAACTGAAAGCGGGTGAGCTTGACGATACCGAGATCGAGCTGGAGCTGTCCGACACCTCGAGCTCGATGCCGATGTTCGACATACCCGGTCAGCCCGGCAGCCAGATGGGCATGATGAACCTGGGTGATATCTTTGGCAAAGCCTTCGGCGGTCGGACCGTCAAACGCAAGATGACCGTTGCCGAAAGCTATGACGCTCTGATCGGCGAAGAGGCTGACAAGCTTCTGGACGATGAAACCGTCAATCGCGCGGCGCTGGAATCAGTCGAGCAGAACGGCATCGTATTCCTGGATGAGATCGACAAGGTCTGCGCCCGCACGGACGCGCGCGGCGGCGATGTCAGCCGGGAAGGGGTCCAACGCGATCTGCTGCCCCTGATCGAAGGCACAACTGTCAGCACAAAGCATGGACCGGTCAAAACCGATCATATCCTCTTCATTGCCAGCGGCGCGTTCCACATCGCAAAACCCTCGGACCTGTTACCGGAACTTCAGGGCCGACTGCCGATCCGGGTAGAACTGCGTGCGCTGACCGAAGAAGACTTTGTGCGCATCCTGACCGAAACCGACAATGCCCTGACCCGACAGTACACTGCACTGATGGGCACCGAAGAAGTCACGGTCAGCTTCACCGATGACGGCATCGCAGCCTTGGCGCGCATTGCGGCAGATGTGAACCAGAGTGTCGAGAACATCGGCGCGCGGCGTCTGTACACGGTGATGGAGCGGGTGTTCGAAGACCTGTCCTTTGCGGCTCCCGACAAGGCTGGCACCGCGATCACAGTCGACGCGCAGTTCGTGAACGACAATTTGGGCGAATTGACCAAGTCCACGGACCTCAGCCGTTACGTTTTGTAACGCCTCAAGCCGGATTTCGCCGCTTAATCCACATTCATCTGCTGGACGTGTCGCGAGAATGCGATAGCGTATGCACGACTCACCCCCGAGGGCTGACCCGTGCTGCGCTATTTCATTATTCTATTCATATCCATTTCGCTGAGCGCCTGCGTCGACCGGACTGTGTCCGAGGTCGTGCCATCGGCCGCGACGATCGGTACGCCTGAGACCATCTTTGTCAGCACCAGCCGGGCGCGCGAAGCGAACGGGTATTATGGCTTTCGACGGGGCGAGACGATCAAGTTTCTGGACACCACAGTCTCGATCCCGCCCAACCACACGCCCGGAACGCTCAAATTTTCCTACGCAAACCCTAATCCCAAGAAAGAATTCGTCCTGGCAAACGTTACCGAGCTGAGTGGACCAAGCGGATTGCGCGAGCATCTGCGCGGCGAGGACGACGTTACGATCTTTGTGCATGGCTACAACTCGACACAAACCGAAACGATTTTTCGCGCGGCCCAATTGACCCATGACATTGGTTTGCCGGGATCGACGCTGGTCTATTCCTGGCCCAGTCGCGCGACGGGTTACGGATACGCCTACGATCTGGACAGCATGTTGTTCGCCCGTGATGGCCTCGAACAAACCATTCGCGAATTGAAGTCCTTGGGTGTCAAACGCGTTACACTCGTCGCGCATTCCATGGGTGGCGCTTTGTCGATGGAAATGATGCGGCAAGCTGAATTGCAGGAGCCCGGTTGGGCAAATCGAAACATCGAAGGCGTCGTATTGATTTCACCTGATCTGGATCTTGATCTGTTTCGATCTCAGATGAAACGTATCGACAACCCGCCCGATCCATTCATCGTAATGGTCTCGCAAAAGGACAAAATCCTGAACATCTCGGGCCGCCTGCGCGGCACGGATGAGGGTCAGAGATTGGGAAACATCAGCTCAGTTGCGTCGCTCGAAGAGTTCCCAATCAGTATCGTCGATACAACTGCGTTCAACCGCGATGCCCAATCCTCGCATTTCGTCACTGCAACCTCTCCGGCACTGTTGTCGATCATCAGCTCGTTGCGCCTTGTCAACAACACGTTTGGGCGTGAAGATCGACCTGTTATTGATATTCTAGTCCCACCCAGCGAGCGGAATGCGGATGGTGCCACGGAAATTGTTCTGACTGAAACAGGACAGGCGCAGGTCACCACCCCGTGACGCAGTTCAGACTGCGGCAATACCTGCGGGACAATGCGACCTGGCTGGGCGCGGGCGTTCTTTTGACCTTTTTGTCCAGCTTTGGGCAGACCTTCTTTATCTCGGTCTTTGCCGGAAACATCCGGGCAGATTTTGGCCTAAGCCACGGAGCGTGGGGAGGACTGTATTCGCTGGGCACGACTGTGTCCGCAGTGGTAATGATCTGGGCCGGAGGATTGACGGATATCTTTCGTGTCCGCGTTCTGGGTCCAGCGGTTCTGGCCGGTCTGGCCGTGGCAGCGCTGGCAATGGCGGTAAACAGCTGGCTGATCCTGTTGCCTCTGGTGGTGTTTCTGCTGCGCTTGTTCGGGCAGGGAATGAGCACCCATTTGGCACAGGTCGCGATGGCGCGCTGGTTCACTGTTTCACGCGGCAAGGCCTTGTCGATCGCTTCGGTCGGCTATGCAATCGGTGAAGCGCTGTTGCCGCTGGCTTTTGTCGCCGCCATGACGGTTCTAGATTGGCGCTGGCTGTGGGTGATCTCTGCGGCGATCGTCCTAATGGGTATCCCGGTTCTTACGCGTCTCTTGCGGCAAGAAAGAACCCCACAAAGCCTGGCCACAGAATACGCGGCAACCGGGATGATGGGGCGGCACTGGACGCGGAAAGAGACGCTGTTTCACCCGCTTTTCTGGTTCATGGCACCGGCGGTGTTGGGCCCGTCCGCCTTTATCACCGCGTTTTTCTTTCATCAGGTTCATCTGGCCGAGGTGAAGGGTTGGCAGCATATCGATCTGGTCGCCCTGTTTCCGGTTTTTACGGGTGTTTCGTTGATCTCAATGTTCGCGGCCGGATGGGCGCTGGACAAATGGGGCACCGCCCGGCTGATGCCGTTTTACCAAATCCCCATCGCGATTGGATTCGTGGTCGCGGGCACGACAAGTTCAATTTTCGGGGCCATGATCGCGATGGGGTTTCTGGGCCTGACCGTCGGCGCCAACAACACCCTGCCCAGCGCGTTCTGGGCCGAGTTCTATGGCACACGACATATCGGCGCGATCAAGGCAATGGCGACCGCGGTGATGGTGCTTGGGTCTGCCATCGGCCCCGGCCTGACCGGCGTTCTTTTGGACAAGGGATTCTCACTGGACGATCAATTCTTGTGGATCGGAGGGTTCTTTATCCTCGTATGCCTGTCAGTCAGGATCGGGATTTCACGCGCCGTGCGAACGTTCTAACGCGCGCGGCGCAGATAGACATAGTAAGCTCCATCACCGCCGTGGCTGATATGTGCAGGCGCAACCTGCAGCACGGCCTGAGCCAAGGGCGGCAGGGCCAGCCATTGTGGCACCTGATTGCGCAGAACACCGCGCGGTGTGGGAATGGGGCCGGGTTCATCCCGATCCTTGCCTTTGCCGGTGACAACAAGAACAAGCCGTTTGCCTGACGCCTGTGCCGTCAGTACGAACCGGATCAACGCCGGATGAGCCGTGTCCACGCGCATCCCGTGAAGATCCAGCTTGCCTTCGGGCTGGATTTTGCCGCGCTTCATGCGGCCAAACGCCTTGGTGTCCATTTGCACCGGGCTCGCCCTCAGGCTTTCGCCAATAGATGGCTTCAACGCGTTACGCGCTGGTTTGCCGGTCGCATTTTGCCCGACCTCGAAGGCCTCAAATCTGGGCTTTGGTGTTTTGGTCGGTTTCGGTTTGGGCAAGGTAACCGGATGAACCGATTGTGGCAGTTCGGGATGCAGACGCTCCGCCTGTTTTGTCACCTTGCGCCAAAGCTCGACCTCTTCTGCCGTCAATTTGCGTCGGGACATCAGAACTCATCCGGTAACAAGGCATAGGCCCGCTGGATCGGCAGCAACAGGACCATACGCCCCGGATCCTTGAGACGCCCTGCGGCCTTTCCGGCCTCATCGCCTGTGCCAAAGAAGATGTCCGCGCGTTGTGCGCCTTTGATGGCAGCCCCGGTATCTTGCGCAATCATCAAACGGCGTAGAGGAGACTTACCATCTTTCTCAACCCAAACCGGCGCGCCCAGCGGCGTATAGGCCGGATCGGCCGCGATGCTGCGCATGGTCGTGACGGATCGATTCATTGCGCCCAATGGCCCAAGTTCGGGCGCCACACGCGAAACTTCACGGAAGAAGACGTATGAGGGATTGTGAAACAGCAACTCAGCACCGGCCTCGGGGTTCTTGCGCACCCAGGCGCGGATCATCTGGGCACTGACCTCATGTGCACCCAAGGCACCCTGTCGGATCAGCTCGGCCCCGATCGAGCGATAGGGATGCCCATTCGCCCCGCCATAACCCACACGCAGGGCACCACCGTCGGGCAAACGGACCCGTCCTGAGCCTTGGATTTGCAGAAAGAACAACTCGACCGGATCATCCACCCAGGCAATTTCAAGCCCGCGTCCCTGCATCGCGTCTCCGGTCAGGATTTCACGACGGCTGAGCCATTTGTCAGCGGCGCGTGCCTCGGGCGGCATTTTGTAGATCGGGTATCTGAAGCGATCCGTCCGTGTTTTTGAGCCGTCCAATTCAGGTTCAAAATAGCCGGTGAACAGCGCGTCTTCCCCGTCCTCAACCAGAACCGGCCGGAAAAACAATTCAAAGAACGACCGCGCAGCATCCGCCTCATAGGTTTGGGCTACGCCACATAGCGCTTGCCAGTCTGGGTCATCCAGATCGCCGCAAGTGTTCAGAAAAACCGAAAGGGCCGCCCCGTGATCATCGGCAGCCCAGCCATCAAGGTCGTCAAACGACAGGATGGATCGCGTAGGTTCAGCGCTGGCGGCAGTGGTCATCGCCGCCGCCAGTATAAGCGACCGGAGCGCGCCAATCATGCGTCCGTGGCAACAAGCAGCCAGTTCGGATCGTCCGAGCCCATGACACGGGCAAAGGTCCAGCTGTCCTTTTGGCGTTTAACTGTGTTCGGGTTGCCTTCGATGATGTCACCGCCGCGATCACGCACGACCGAGGTCAGCTCACCCACAAACCGCATGGTGATTTCTGCATGGTTTGTGTCTTTGTCAAAGCTCACATCGGCCAGCGTGGTTTCGCGGACGCCGATGAACTCGGCCTCGATGGTCAAACCCTGATCTTCGCGTGATGCCACGACCGAGACGAAAGTATCGAACACTTCTTCGGACAGGAACGGCTGGATTTCGTCCAGATTGCCCTTTTCGAACCCCATGACGATCATCTCATAGGCACCGCGCGCTCCCTGCACGAACTCACTGACAGAGAAGCTGGGCTCAACCCGCTTCATCGCAGCCAGCGTTTGGGCTTGCTCGCTGTCTTCGGCAACATGGTCGGTGATGTCATGATCCGGACCGCCTTCGATCACCTCGAACCCGCGACGCGACGCGTTTGTATCGGGCTGTTGCTGGACTGGGGGCTTTTCAAAACCCTCACGAGTGCCCAGCACGCTTTTGAGGCGCAGGATCAGGAAAACGGCAATTCCGGCCAGGACCAGCAACTGGATCATCGGTTCGTTCATTTCATCCTCTTTTCAGACCGCGACTTTGTATACGCAGCCTCATGCCACTATGTAGGTGACAGTTGGTGGCAAGTCCACAGCCCGGCCTATGGGAAAGGATAACGCAAATGTACTTGTTCTTGGCATTTTTATTGGTGCCCATCATCGAGATCGCGCTGTTCATACAGATTGGCGGCCTGATTGGCCTGTGGCCGACGCTTGCCATCGTTGTTTTGACGGCCGTGATGGGCACCGCTTTGGTCAGGACACAAGGTCGCATGGCTTTGGCTAATTTGCAGCGTTCTTTTGCCGAACTGGATGACCCGACCGAGCCGCTGGCACATGGCGCGATGATCCTCTTGTCCGGCGTATTGCTGCTGACGCCTGGGTTCTTCACCGATGCCGTTGGCTTTGCGCTGCTCATCCCCGGTATTCGGGTGGCCGTGTTCCGCTATCTGAAATCAAAAGTCACCATCACGCAGTTCCAGATGGGCAGCAACGCGCAGTTCCGCACAGGATCAACTCCGTTTGACCAGGATGACGTGATCGACGGCGAATTTACCGAGGTTCGCCCGCGTCAGAACCCGTCAAAACCTTCCAAATGGGTTGAAGGGCCGCCTCAGCATTGAGGTGTCGCGCCCAACTTGCTAAGCAGTGGCGAATTTCATTTTCGGAGTAGATCCATGGCTGACGAAAGCCCTGCAGAAAACACCGCGGCGCAGGCCGCCCCGCAAATTCAGATGCGCGTTCTGGGACAATTCATTCGGGATATGTCTTTTGAAAACGTAATGGCACAAAAGGGCGTGTCCGGCGACGTTCAGCCCGAGATCGCCGTGCAGGTGAACCTGGACGCCAAAAAGCGCCCGACCGAGCATCAGTACGAAGTTGCGGTCAAGCTGAACCTGACCTCCAAAGCCAAAGGCATGGAAGACGTCCTTTTCCTGTGCGAGCTGGATTACTGCGGTCTGTTCCACATTGAAGGCGTGGCCGACGATCAGCTGCACCCGTTCCTGATGATCGAGTGCCCGCGTATGCTGTTCCCGTTCCTGCGCCGTATTGTCAGCGACATCACCCGCGACGGTGGCTTCCCGCCGGTCAACCTGGACAATATCGACTTTGTTGCGCTGTACCGCAATGAGCTGATGCGCCGTCAGGCCGAAGCTCAGAAAACCGAAGCCTGATCGGTTACACCCGCGCCGGGCAAGGGCCTAGGCGCGGGTCCACAGGGCGTTTTCGCCCAGCTTTTCGACAAAAGCATCATGTGCCGCGCGTTCTTCCGCGGTGATCTTCGATGGCAAGGCCGTCGGACGCGCTGTCGGACGCCAATCATCGCCCCCACCCGCAGCAGACGCCGCGCTTGTCGACAAGCCGAAATCCGGCTGTCGTCCACCGATCAGCTCAAGATAGACCTCTGCCAGAATTTCCGAGTCCAGCAACGCCCCGTGCAGCACACGGTTGGTGTTGTCGATGTTAAACCGGCGACACAACGCATCCAGCGAGGCAGGCGAGCCCGGGAACCGTTTGCGCGCAATCGCCAGTGTATCCAGTGCCTGATCCATCGGAAGGGTCGGCAAACCCATCCAACGCAACTCGGCATTCAGAAACTTCATGTCGAAGGACGCGTTGTGGATGACCAGCTTGGAATCCCGAACAAAGTCCAGAAACCCCTGACCGACCTTGGCAAACACCGGCTTGTCCTTCAGGGTGACCTCACCTTTTTCCGGCGGACGAGGGTTTTCTAACAGGTCAGGGCCAATACCATGCACGCCGAAGGCCTCATCCGGCATAGAACGTTCGGGGTTGATATATACGTGATAGGTCTCGCCTGTGGCGACGTGGTTCCACAGCTCGACCGCGCCGATCTCTACGATCCGGTCGCCGCTTTCGGGATCAAACCCCGTGGTTTCGGTATCGAGTACAATCTCACGCATCAGTCATCCCAGCCCGTATTTGCCTGACCACATCTTGCACCTGCGCGCGGGCATGGTCCAGCGTGTCCGTCACGATAACGAAATCCGACCGGGCGCATTTTTCGTCATTCGGCATCTGTTTGGCGCGGATCTGTTCGAATTGCGGCTCAGTCATCGTTCCGCGTTCCATCACGCGACGTTTTTGTTCTTCGGCCGGGATCGAAACACAGGCAACGGCATCCATCGCCGCGTCGCCACCGGTTTCAAACAGCAGCGGTACATCGAACACCAGAACATCCGCCGTAGCATTTTCACGAAACGCGGCCCGGTCTGCGGCCACCAAGGGGTGCACGATTCCTTCGATCACTTTCAAAGCCGCCGGATCGGCCGAGATAACCTGTTTCAACGCTTCCCGGCTGACCGCACCCTTGATCACAGCGTCGGGAAAAGCCGCGCGCATCGGTTCAACCGCGGCCCCTCCGACCGAATACAGCCTGTGCACCGCCGCATCCGCATCCCAAAGTGCGCAGCCTTCTTCCACGAACATCTGCGCCGTCGTGCTTTTTCCCATACCGATCGAGCCCGTCAGGCCAAGCGCAAAGCTCATCCCAACACCGTGGCGCGCAGTTCATCCGTTACTTCGGGGCTCTGGCCAAACCAGCGTTCAAACCCCGGGACGGCCTGATGCAGCAACATGCCAAGACCATCCACCGTGGTACACCCGGCGTCTTCGGCGGTTTGCAGCAGCCGGGTCTTGAGAGGCGCGTATACCAGGTCAGTGACAACGGCGCCGGGCTGCAATCCATCCAAGGGCACCCGCAACTCTGGCTGGCCCTGCATGCCCAGTGAGGTTGTGTTCACCACCAGCTCGGCATTTTCGACGACATTGCCGGCCTGCAGCCAATCCACCACGGTGATCTGCGACCCAAACTCATCTTTCAACTGATCTGCCCGCGCACGCGTGCGGTTGGTCAATAAAATCTCGGGCACACCCGCATCGATCAGCGCCTGCAGAACCGCGCGCGCTGCTCCTCCTGCGCCAAATACAACTACGGGCCCATCCTGCGGGTTCCAGTGCGGCGCACCAGCGCGCAGGTTCTCCATGAACCCGTAGCCGTCTGTATTGTCCGCATGGATCGCCCCGTCATCTTGAAAAACAAGCGTATTCGCCGCGCCGATCTTTCTTGCCCTATCCGAGACGTGATCAGCCAGACGCAAAACAGCCTCTTTATGCGGGACGGTGACGTTGGCCCCAACAAACCCTGCCTTGGGGAGGGTCCGCAGAACAGTTTCCAAATCCTCGGGCGCAACATCCATCGGGACATAGTGTCCAGCGAGGCCATAGGTTTTGAGCCAATGCCCGTGCAGCTTGGGGGACTTCGAATGCGCAACCGGGTGCCCAATCACTCCGGCCAGAGGAATTCCGGTTTCACTCATTGATCAATCACCCCTTTAACGGCCAGAAAATTCAGCAACTCCAACAGGGGCATACCCAAGACGTTAAAATAGTCCCCGTCAATGCTGGCGAACAGGCGCACGCCTTCTTCTTCTAACTTGTAAGCACCAACCGCAAATCGAATGCTGTCCCAGTTGCGATCGACATAGTCGCGCAGATAAGCGTCCGAGCTCATCCGCATCCGCAGACGGACCTGCCCTACGTGCCGCCAAATCGGTTCACCATTCTGATAGATCACCGCTGCGGACAACAGCATGTGTCGCTTGCCACGCATCACCTTCAATTGCGCCAGCGCATCCTCGGGCGTTTCTGGTTTCGACAGAAGCTGACCGTCAAAATCCAACACCTGATCACAGCCCAGAACCATCGCTCCGGGGTTTTTATCGCTGACCTTGCGGGCTTTCATCTCGGCCAGGGTATCCGCGATATCGCGCGGCGGCGCGCCTTCGGCCAGCAAGGCGCGCTTGGCGGTGTCTTCGTCCACCCGCGCAGTCTGCACCGTAAACGGCACAGCTGCATTGCGAAGCAGCTGTGCACGAATGGATGACCCCGAGGCAAGGACGATGGGGACAGACATGTGGAAAACCCCCTGAGCAAATCGTTGAGCGTTCTGGGATGGTTTGTATGGTTTTCCGGTTGACACGCAACCCCGGGATTTTCGCGCAAATCTTACCCGAGTCGCCCGAAACCCATCCTTTCGGGACAAGGATAACTTTGTCGCACGGGAAAACCGGAATGTCCCATCTTACCCAATGAGTTATCCCCAGTTTCCTTTTCCAAGATGTTGTTCAAATATTTGATATTTATACATTAATTTCAAAATCAACAGAATCACCTGTTCGCGAAGAAATTCTGTCCACCTGGGGAAAAAGCTTGAGTAAAAAAGTAATCCACGGAAATTACTCACCCTACAAAACCATCTTCCTTTTTCTTTTCTTATTTTTTTATTAGGGAGAGTTCCGAGCAACGTCCGGAGCCAGAATGACTGATCTTCTTTTCACGATTTACCCGTGGGTGAAGTCACTCCATATCATGGCCGTGATCTCGTGGATGGCCGGGTTGTTCTATTTGCCCCGAATTTACGTCTATCACGTAGAAAAGGCGCAAGCCGTCGACGGAGCGCAGGAAATCTTCTTTGAAATGGAAGAGAAACTTTTGCGCGTTATCATGCGACCAGCGATGATCGTGGCATGGGTCTGTGGCCTTATCATGGTGTTCACGCCGGGCATTGTCGGATGGGATTGGTCCTGGCCCTGGATCAAAGGTGCAGCCGTAATCGCCATGACCTGGTTCCATCACTGGCTGATGGCAAGGCGCAAGGATTTCTTAGAAGGCCGGAACAAGCTCACTGGACGGCAGTTTCGCATGATGAATGAGGTCCCGACCGTTTTAATGGTAATCATCGTTCTGGCGGTCGTTCTGAAGTTCTGAGGGCCCGTTTGACTCGGGCCGCTGTCGCGCTTATGTAGGGATCAACACGCCCGTCCGGGCGGCGTATCTTCCGTACTGAAATTCCACTTCGTGCCGCGCTGATTGCGGTGAAGGTATATATCATGACAACTGAAGCCCTGAATCTGGCCGACCTGAAGGCCAAAAGCCCCAAAGACCTTCTGGCGATGGCCGAAGAGCTGGAGATCGAAAACGCCTCGACCATGCGCAAGGGCGAGATGATGTTCCAGATCCTGCGCGAACGCGCGGATGAGGGCTGGACCGTTGGCGGCGATGGCGTGCTCGAAGTCCTGCAGGATGGTTTCGGCTTTCTGCGCTCGCCTGAGGCGAACTATCTGCCGGGTCCCGACGACATCTATGTCTCGCCCGACATGATCCGTCAGCACTCGCTGCGGACAGGTGACACGGTCGAAGGCGAAATCAAAGCGCCTGATGATAACGAACGTTACTTTGCGCTGACCAAGGTCACCAAGATCAACTTTGAAGATCCTGAGAAGGCCAAGCACAAGATCCTGTTCGACAACCTGACGCCGCTCTATCCGGATGAGCGTCTGAAGATGGAAATCGAAGATCCCACCATCAAGGATAAGTCGGCCCGTGTGATCGACCTGGTTGCACCCATCGGTAAAGGTCAGCGTTCGCTGATCGTGGCGCCTCCGCGGACCGGTAAAACGGTGATCCTGCAGAACATCGCGCACTCGATCGAACAGAACCACCCAGAGTGCTACCTGATCGTTCTGCTGATCGACGAACGCCCCGAAGAAGTGACCGACATGCAGCGCTCGGTGAAGGGTGAGGTTGTGTCCTCGACCTTTGACGAACCGGCGACCCGCCACGTGGCTGTGTCTGAGATGGTTATCGAAAAAGCCAAGCGTTTGGTCGAACATAAACGAGATGTTGTTATTCTTCTCGATTCAATCACTAGACTTGGTAGGGCGTTCAATACTGTGGTCCCATCCTCGGGTAAAGTTCTGACCGGTGGTGTGGACGCGAACGCTCTGCAACGGCCCAAGCGTTTCTTTGGTGCGGCGCGGAACATCGAAGAGGGTGGTTCACTGACCATTATCGCTACCGCGCTGATCGACACCGGCAGCCGGATGGACGAAGTCATCTTTGAAGAATTCAAAGGCACTGGTAACTCGGAAATCGTTCTGGATCGTAAGATCGCAGATAAACGCGTGTTCCCGGCGATCGACATCCTCAAGTCCGGTACCCGGAAAGAGGACCTGCTGGTCGACAAGGGTGATCTGGCCAAGACCTTCGTCCTGCGCCGCATCCTCAACCCGATGGGCACCACCGATGCGATCGAGTTCCTGTTGTCCAAGTTGAAACAGACGAAGACGAATGGTGAGTTCTTCGATTCGATGAACACCTGACACAGGTCTTAACCAACGCGAGGCCTTCGAATGGATACGATATTCGCCTTGGCCAGCGCGCAAGGCAAAGCCGGGGTGGCGGTCATCCGCCTCTCGGGCCCTTTGGCGCACTCCGCTGCGGCTGATTTGACAGGAAGCCCGCTGCCATCCCGAGGCATGCGGGTTCGGTCCTTGCATGCCGGTGACGGGTCACGGCTGGACGATGGGTTGGTTCTGACCTTTCAGGCTCCGGCCAGCTTTACCGGCGAAGACGTGGCTGAATTACAAATCCACGGAAGCACGGCATCCGTGAATGCAGTTATGCGGTGCCTGTCGGATACGTCAGGACTGCGGATGGCTGAACCGGGAGAGTTCACTCGGCGCGCGCTGGAAAATGGTAAGATGGACCTGACCCAGGTCGAAGGACTTGCCGACCTGATCGATGCAGAAACCGAAGCGCAGCGAAAACAAGCTCAGACCATTCTGGCCGGAGGATTGGGAACACTGGCTGAACGCTGGCGCCGCGATCTGATCCGCGCGGCGTCTTTGTTGGAAGCAGTTATAGATTTCGCTGATGAGGAAGTTCCGACCGACGTGACACCGGAAGTAAATACGCTCGTGTCCGGTGTGATGGCTGATCTGCAGCGTGAGGCGGATGGTGTAAAGATCGCAGAGCGCATTCGAACCGGGTTCGAGGTCGCGATTGTTGGGCTGCCGAATGCTGGGAAATCCACCCTGCTGAACGCATTGGCGGGGAGAGAGGCGGCGATCACCTCGGAATACGCCGGAACAACGCGCGATGTGATCGAAGTTCGGATGGATTTAGCTGGACTGCCCGTCACCTTGCTGGACACCGCAGGATTGCGCGAGACCAAAGATCATGTTGAGAATCTTGGGATCGAGCTGGCCAAAAAACGCGCCGAGGCGGCCGATCTGCGTGTATTCTTGTCCGATGATCCGGAAGAGTTGGGCGTAGGAATTCTGGAAGGTGATATTCAGGTCTTGCCCAAATCCGACCTTCGAGATGCTTCAGAAAACGGGGTATCTGGGAAAACAGGGCAAGGCATAGATCGATTGATATCCCAGATATCGGGTGTTCTTAGTAACAGAACTACAAGCAGTGGTATCGCGACACGGGAACGGCATCGGGTTGCATTGCTCAAAGCGATAGGCGCATTGCAGGCCGCGACAACGGTTCTGGAATCAGGCCCGGATTTGTATGATATCGCTGCAGAAGAATTGCGCACGGCTATCCGTGCCCTTGAAACCTTGGTTGGCAGAATAGGGGTAGAGGATCTTTTGGACGAGATCTTCTCGAGCTTCTGCCTGGGTAAGTAAGGAGTGTTTCACGTGAAACATTCAGATTTCGATGTAGTCGTTATTGGCGCTGGTCATGCGGGAACCGAGGCGGCACATGCTGCGGCCAGAATGGGAGTGGCTACGGCGTTGGTGACTTTGTCGGCGTCGGACATCGGTGTGATGTCCTGCAACCCCGCAATCGGTGGTTTGGGTAAAGGCCATCTGGTCCGGGAAATTGACGCAATGGATGGTGTGATGGGCCGGGTCGCTGACCAGGCCGGTATCCAGTTTCGATTGCTCAATCGTCGCAAAGGTCCAGCCGTTCAGGGCCCCAGAACACAAGCTGACCGGGCTTTGTACCGGGCGGCAATGCAAAAGGAGACAGACAACCAACCTAATTTGACCGTCGTTACTGGCGAGGTGACTGATTTCCTGATGGAGGGAAATCGCGTTTCCGGCGTCAGACTATCGGATGACGCTGAAATCAAGGCGAAAACGGTCATTCTGACCTCGGGAACGTTCTTGCGTGGAGTCATCCATATCGGTGATGTGTCGCGCCCGGGTGGCCGCATGGGAGATCGTCCGTCAGTGAAACTGGCTGAACGGTTGGACAGTTTTGAGTTGCCTTTAGGACGGTTAAAGACAGGAACTCCACCTCGTGTGGATGGGCGAACCATTGATTGGAGTGAGCTTGAACGTCAGGACGGAGACGACGAGCCGACACTGTTCTCGTTCCTCTCGACTAAGGTTGTAGCGCCGCAGATTTCCTGCGGAATCACGCATACGAACGCGCGGACGCACGAAATTATCGAAAAGAACCTGTCTCGTTCGGCAATGTATGGTGGCCATATTGATGGGGTAGGGCCGCGTTACTGCCCTTCGATCGAGGATAAGATCGTTCGCTTCGCGGATAAGGACTCCCACCAGATCTTTCTGGAACCCGAAGGTGTAAACGACCACACGATCTACCCAAACGGGATTTCGACGTCTCTGCCTCAGGACGTGCAGGTAGATTATGTGCGATCAATAAAAGGCTTGGAAGCGGCAGAAATCCTGCAGCCCGGTTATGCGATTGAATATGACTATGTCGACCCACGCGTTTTGACGTCGTCCCTCGCGTTGCCGGACGTTGACGGGCTATATCTTGCGGGGCAGATCAATGGAACCACAGGATATGAAGAGGCTGCAGCTCAGGGTCTCGTCGCTGGTTTGAATGCAGCCTTGAAAGCGAAGGGGCAGGACCCTGTTCATTTCACGCGGGCAGACAGTTACATCGGCGTGATGATTGACGATCTGACAACGCGCGGAGTTGCAGAACCCTACCGCATGTTCACGTCTCGCGCGGAATTTCGACTTTCATTGCGTGCGGACAACGCCGATCAGCGCCTGACCCCGATTGGGGTAGATATTGGCTGCGTTGGAGGAGAGCGGCAGGCTAAGTTCTCACAAAAGATGGAAAAACTGACTGCTGCCAAATCGAAACTGACAGAACAGACGTATACGCCAAAGGAAGTCCGGGCCGCCGGAATCAACGTCAATCAGGACGGAAATCGAAGAGATGGGATGGCGATCTTGGCATTTCCGGATGTCCAATTCGACCACCTGATCCCGCTGGTACCTGAAATCACAAGCGTTGACCAAGAAATACGTAAGCAGGTTGAACGAGACGCTCTGTATGCGAACTACATTGCTCGACAGCAAAAAGACGTTGAGGCGATGAAACGCGATGAATCGTATGAGATTCCCCGAAACTTCGATTATTTCGCGCTGGAAGGGTTATCGTCAGAGATGAAGCAAAAACTCTCCAACGCAAAGCCAGAGAATATAGCGCAAGCTGGTCGGGTAGAGGGTGTTACCCCGGCGGCTTTGACGCTGGTGTTGGCCAAACTTCGCCGCGACCAAAAGGTGCGGAGGGCATGAGCGAGGCAGTTTTTGACGAACTGGATGTTTCACGTGAAACATTCGAGCGCCTGACCACCTATGTGAAACTTGTGAAACAGTGGAATCCAAAGATAAATTTGGTTTCCCGCAAAAGTCTGGATGACATCTGGGTCCGTCATATCAAGGATTCGGTTCAGGTGTATCGATGTGCGCAGCCCTACGCATCCTGGGTGGATCTAGGCAGCGGAGGGGGCTTCCCCGGAATGGTCTGCGCCATCATGGCGATCGAAGATGCGCCGGATGCCCAGTTTACATTTGTCGAGAGTGATCAACGCAAATCTGCATTTCTGCGTAACGTTGCCCGGGAATGTGGGGCGAAATGCCGTGTTATTTCCAAGAGAATCGAAGCAGTTGAACCCTTAAACGCCGATATACTGTCTGCGCGGGCCTTGGCAGATCTTTCCAAACTTTTGTTATTTTGCGACCGACATCTAAGCAGTTCAGGGCTCGCGTTGCTGCCCAAAGGCGAAAGGTGGAAAAAAGAGCTGGAAGAGGCGCAGAGGGAATGGAATTTCGACGTTGACCCGATTACAAGTTTAACTGAGCCTCAGGCCGTTATCCTTAAGATCAAAGGAGTCACACGTGGTTGATTTATCTCGTCCCTCAGGGCCCCGGATCATAGCGGTAGCCAATCAGAAGGGCGGGGTCGGAAAGACCACAACGGCGATCAACCTTGCGGCTGGACTGGCCGAAGCTGGTTGTAGAGTACTGGTCGTAGATCTGGATCCTCAGGGGAATGCCTCAACCGGTTTGGGTGTCGAAGATCGGGACTGGACGACCTATGATCTGATTTTGGACGACGCACCGCTAGAGGCTGTTGTTCAGGAAACTGAGATCGAAGGCCTGTTTGTGGTCCCGGCTACGGTCGATCTGAGCTCGGCTGATATCGAACTCATTTCGAATGAAAAGCGCAGTTACCTTCTGCATGACGCTTTACGCCAGACAGCAATCGACAAGTTTGATTTAGATTTTGTTCTGATCGACTGCCCGCCTTCGCTTAATCTACTCACGGTCAACGCGATGGTCGCGGCGCATTCCGTTCTGGTTCCGCTCCAAAGTGAGTTCTTCGCCCTAGAGGGCTTATCGCAACTTATGCTGACCATTCGCGAGGTCCGGCAGACCGCGAATCCGGACCTCAGAATCGAAGGTGTTGTGTTGACCATGTATGACAACCGCAACAACTTGTCCCGTCAGGTTGAAAAAGACGCGCGTGACAATCTGGGTGAGATGGTATTTAAAACCAAGATACCCAGAAATGTGCGGGTCAGTGAGGCTCCGTCTTATGCTTTGCCCGTGCTCCAGTATGACTCGGGGTCTTTGGGTGCGATGGCCTATCGGCATTTGGCCCGCGAAGTCATGCACAAGAACAAAAAAGCCGCTTAAGCGGCATTGAGGAGGGCGCCATGGCCGCTAAAAAAACAAAACCCAGAGGTTTGGGCCGGGGATTGTCGGCATTGATGGCGGATGTGACGCAGGATTCAGAAGGTTTGATGCCGACAGAACCACGTCGCCCGGATATGAAAGTCCCAATCGAAAAGCTGCGTGCGAACCCAAATCAGCCCCGCAGGACGTTTTCGCCCGACCAATTGGATGAGCTTGCCGCGTCGGTCAAAGAAAAAGGGATCATTCAGCCTCTGATCGTCCGGGAAATCAGTGGTGGCGAATATGAGATCGTCGCGGGTGAACGCCGGTGGCGCGCCGCTCAGATGGCGCAGTTGCACGATATTCCGGTCATCGTGCGTGAGTTCGATGACACAGAAGTTCTGGAAGTCGCCATCATCGAAAATATCCAGCGCGCGGATCTGAACGCGGTGGAGGAGGCCGCGGGCTATAAGCAGTTGATGGATCGCTTTGGCCATACGCAGGAAAAACTGGCCGAGGCTTTGGGCAAAAGCCGCAGTCATATTGCAAACCTTTTGCGCCTGCTGTCGCTGCCGATGGACGTTCAAACACTGGTGATCGAAGGCAAACTGTCCGCCGGGCACGCCCGGGCGTTGATCACTGCAGAAAACCCGTCTGAATTGGCGAAAATTGTGGTGAAAGACGGCCTGTCGGTACGTGCGACCGAAGCGCTGGTTAAGAAACAGCAGCAGGGGGATGCACCGCAAGCGGCACCAAGGTCCAGAAACCTGAATGCAGGCAAGGACGCGGATACGCGCGCGCTGGAAAAGGATCTTTCGGCGATCCTGGCGATGAAAGTGGTAATCAACCACAAGGCCGGATCGGAAACCGGGCAGGTGGTTTTGACCTACGAAAACCTGGACCAGCTCGACGATCTTTGCGCCAAGCTCAGCCGTTAGGGCGGGTCCAGATAAAGATCATCACGGCGCTAAGAACGACTGCCTGGATGATCAGAACGTGGGACGGCAGCGCCAAAAGAACAGACAAACCAAAGACGGCGGCTACGGATACTGTGGCCGCCTTTTTTGCAGAGGGACGAATGGCCCTTGATCTCTGCCAGTCCAGGATCATCGGACCAAAGGTCCTATGCGTGATCAGCCATGTGTGCAGGCGCGAGGATGACCGGGCAAAGAAGAACGCAGCCAAAAGCAGGAATGGAACGGTCGGAAGCAAGGGTAGAACAACCCCGATGACGGCCAGTCCGACGCAAAGCAATCCCAACGCGGCCCAGAGATACTGCATCTTTTATCCCAACAACTCGCGAATAACCGCGTTCAGAACGGCGCGCCCGTCTTTGGTGGCAATCAAACGACCGTTTAACCGGTCTACCATGCCAATCTCTTGCAGGTCGGTCAGCTTACTCTCTGATATGGGTTCTGAAGAAAGAGTGTTGAATCTATCAATATCTAGTCCTTCAGTGATTCTTAGACCCATCATAAGGTATTCATTTGCCTGATCTTGGGTTGGAAGGGGCGTTCTTTCCTTCTCCCCGGTCCCATTTGACACAGCGTCCAACCACACGGCAGGCGCCAGATAGGTTTCGGTCGCCAGTTTCCGCCCGTCCAGCGTCACGCGTCCATGTGCGCCAGGGCCGATGCCGACATAGTCGCCATAGCGCCAGTAGATCAGGTTGTGGAGCGACTCTGCACCCGGGCGGGCATGGTTCGAGACTTCGTAGGCGGGCAATCCGTGGGCCTCGCAGATCTCTTGCGTGGCAAGGTACATATCCGCAGCGCTGTCATCCTCGGGCAGGCCGCGCAGCTTGCCAACGGCATAACGGTCACCGAAGGCTGTGCCTTCCTCAATTGTCAGCTGGTACAGCGACAGGTGATCGACGGCCATCGACAGCGCTTCGGTCAATTCGGCCCGCCACGCGTCTAATGTTTGATGCTGGCGGGCATAGATCAAATCGAAACTGACGCGGTCAAAGCAGTTGCGCGCGATGTCAAAGGCCGCGCGGGCCTCGACCACAGTGTGGATGCGGCCCAGACGGCGCAAATCCTCGTCGTTCAGCGCCTGAACACCCATCGAGATTCTGTTGACGCCCGCGTCGCGATAGGCGGCGAACCGTCCTGCCTCGACTGATCCAGGGTTCGCTTCGAGCGTGATTTCCATGTCGTTGGCAGGGCGCCAGAGTGAGCGGGATTCCTCGATGATCGCAGCGACCGTTTCAGGCGCCATCAGAGACGGCGTGCCGCCACCAAAGAAGATCGTATTCAGAACGCGGTCTGGTGTTTCGGCTGCGGATCGCTGCAGTTCGCTTAGATACGATTTAAGCCATTGTTTTTGATTGATATTTTTGGAAACATGGCTGTTGAAATCGCAATAAGGGCATTTGGCCTCGCAAAAAGGCCAATGCACATACAGGCCAAAGCCCCCGTTGCGCCAATCATCCGCCAAAGCAGCCTTTCACGAACATCTCAACCGCGCGGCCGCGATGGCTGATCTTGTTCTTTTCCCAGCGATCCATCTCGGCAAAGGTAATGTCGTATCCCTCGGGAACAAACATCGGGTCATAGCCGAAACCACCCTCGCCACGGATGGGCCATACCAGATGGCCTGGGGCCACACCCTCGAACACTTCGTCATGGCCATCCGGCCAGGCCAGAACCAACGTGCTGCGAAACTGAGCCAGGCGCGGATACGGTGCGTTCTTCGCCTCAAGCTCATTGTGGGCGCGGGTCATGGCCATCAAGAAGTCGCGACCATTTCCGGTCTCGGCCCAATCGGCGGTGTAAACGCCCGGCGCGCCGTCCAGCGCGTCGATGGTAATCCCGGAATCGTCCGACAGGGCAGGCAGGCCAGTAGCCTTGGCAGCGGCATGAGCCTTGATCCGGGCATTGCCGACGAATGTATCTTCGGTTTCCTCGGGTTCGGGCAGGTCCATCTCGGCCGCGCCAACGACCGTCACGCCAAAGGGTTCGAGGAGATGCGCCATCTCCTCGAGCTTGCCTTTGTTGTGGGTGGCCACCAGCAGCCTGTCGCTGTCGAACTTGCGGGTCATGCGGTGGCGGCCTTTTGTGCAGCGGCCAGTTCACCAACGCCTTTTTCGGCAAGGTCCATCAATTGATCCATTTGGGCGCGGCTAAAGACCGAGCCTTCGGCGCTCATCTGCACTTCGATCAGCTTGCCCGAACCGGTCATGATGAAGTTGCCGTCGACACCAGCTTCGCTGTCTTCGGGATAGTCCAGATCCAGCACCGGCTGACCGGCGTAGATACCGCAAGACACCGCGGCCACGGGGTCGACCAGCGGATCAGTGATTACATCGCCTGCTTTCATCAGTTTGTTCACCGCCAGACGCAGCGCAACCCAGCCACCCGTGATTGAGGCACAGCGCGTTCCGCCATCTGCCTGGATCACATCACAGTCTACGGTGATCTGACGCTCACCCAGGGCAACGCGATCGACACCGGCGCGAAGGGCGCGACCGATCAGGCGCTGGATTTCGACGGTCCGACCGCCTTGCTTGCCCGAGGCCGCCTCGCGCCGCATCCGGGTGTTGGTCGCGCGGGGCAGCATACCGTATTCGGCAGTCACCCATCCAAGGCCCGAACCTTTGATGAAAGGCGGCACGCGATCCTCAATCGTGGCGGTGCACAGCACATGGGTGTCGCCCATTTTGATCAGGCAGGAACCTTCGGCATGTTTGGTAAAGCCCGTCTCGATTGAAACGGCGCGCATTTCGTTTAGATCACGTCCTGAGGGTCGCATGGAAAATCCTTTGTTTGCTGGCTTGGGGATAACGTCACGGTGCCTTAGGATGCAACCCCGATTGACCTTTCATATGCCTGCGATTTAATGCCAATCCAGCAGGGGATTGCCGATGAGCAAAGCGACAAGAGTTCTGGACGAAATGAATGACCGGTCACGTGAAGTGTTCCGGCTGATCGTTGAGAGCTATTTGGACAGTGGGGAGCCGGTCGGAAGCCGCACGCTGACCCGTACCTTGTCGGAAAAGGTCAGCGCCGCGACCGTGCGCAATGTCATGCAGGACCTGGAATTTCTAGGTCTGCTCGACAGCCCGCATGTCAGTGCTGGCAGGGTTCCCACGCAAATGGGTCTGCGGATGTTTGTCGATGGGTTATTAGAAGTTGGTGATCTGGGGGCGGACGATCGGCAGAAGCTGGATGAGACATTAGGCTCTAACGCGGGCGATGTGGGCGGAATGCTGGACCGCGTCGGCTCGGCCCTGTCACACGTGACACATGGTGCATCGCTGGTCCTGACCCCGAAGCATGAATCCGAGATCAAGCATATCGAGTTCGTATCGCTGGCCCATGACCGCGCTTTGGTGGTTTTGGTTTTTGCTGACGGGCACGTCGAAAACCGCCTGTTCACGCCACCTCCAGGGCAGACGCCAAGTTCGATGCGCGAAGCGGCAAACTTCCTGAATTCGCTGATCGAAGGACGTACGCTGAGTGAAGTGCGCCGTCAGATGCAGACACAGATCACGGCGCGTCGGCAGGAGATCGATGTGCTGGCGCGTGAGATGGTCGAAAGTGGCATGGCCGCCTGGGATGGAGATGGGACCGACTCAGCCCGTTTGATCGTGCGTGGGCGGGCGAATCTGCTGGGGGAACCCGGCGAAGCCGAAGAGCTGGACCGAATCCGAACCTTGTTTGATGACCTCGAGCGCAAGCAGGACATCGCTGAATTCCTCGAATTGACCGAGGAAGGCGAGGGTGTGCGCATTTTTATCGGGTCTGAGAACAAACTTTTCTCACTTTCGGGTTCCTCTTTGGTGGTGTCTCCATATATGAACGCTGATCGAAAGATAATCGGTGCGGTTGGGGTCATCGGACCCACGCGACTAAATTATGGACGGATCGTGCCGATCGTGGATTATACGGCGCAACTGGTCGGCAAACTGATTTCCGACCGGAGCTAGAGGGTAAGAGATGGCAGAGCCCAAGAACGAAGATTTTCTGGACGATATCGCAACCGCCGAAGCGGAAGAGCTGGCCGAAGAATTTGCCGAGATCAGCGAAGAAGCGCTGGAAATTGATGCGCTGCGTGCTGAGCGGGACGATTTCAAGGACAAGTTCATGCGTGCGTTGGCGGATGCCGAAAACGCGCGCAAGCGTGGCGACAAGGCGCGCCGCGACGCCGAACAATATGGTGGATCGAAGCTGGCTCGCGACATGCTGCCGGTTTACGACAACATGAAACGCGCGCTCGAGGCGGCAACCGACGAGCAGAAAGAAGTGGCAGGACCCCTTCTGGAAGGCGTCGAGCTGACCATGCGCGCGTTGAAGGACGTATTCCAAAAGCATGGGATCGAAGTGATTACACCCGAAGTTGGTGACCGGTTTGATCCGAATGTGCACGAGGCAATGTTTGAGGCACCTGTTCCGGGCACCCGTGCTGGCGACATCATTCAGGTTTCGGCTGAAGGCTTCATGCTGCACGACCGTCTGCTGCGCCCGGCGCAGGTCGGGGTGTCTTCGACACCGGCAAGCTGAGCGATTTCCGTTCAAACGAATTTTGAGGCGGTCAGGTTCTGGCCGCCTCTTTCAATTTGTAGATCAGGTCGAGCGCCTCACGCGGTGTCAGCTCGTCTGGCAAAACGTCATCAAGTATATCGGTGACAGGCGACGCTTTGGGGGCGGTTGGTGGCGGAGGTGGTGCGGCAGAAAACAAAGGCAGATCGTCAATCAAAGTCTTTTGTTTGCCGCCTTCGCGTTCGGTTTTTTCCAGTTGGTCAAGGACGACGCGGGCCCGTTCGACCACCGATGCGGGCAACCCGGCAAGCTGAGCGACCTGCACACCATAAGACCGGTCGGCTGCGCCCTTGTGAACCTCGTGCAGGAAAATGACTTCGCCTTCCCACTCCTTGACCGCGACGGTGGCGTTGTCGACGCCTTCAAGCTTTCCGGCCAACGCAGTCAGTTCGTGGTAATGGGTGGCAAACAATGCGCGGCATTTGTTGGATGCGTGCAGGTGCTCCAGCGTGGCCCAAGCGATAGACAGGCCGTCATAGGTAGCTGTTCCACGACCGATTTCGTCAAGGATCACCAGCGCGCGGTCATCAGCCTGATTAAGGATGGCGGCGGTTTCGACCATCTCGACCATGAAGGTCGAGCGGCCCCGTGCCAGATCGTCCGAGGCGCCAACGCGGCTGAACAACTGGCTGACAAGGCCAATATGCGCCTGTTCGGCCGGAACATAGCTGCCCATTTGGGCCAGCAATGCGATCAACGCGTTCTGCCGAAGAAAGGTCGATTTACCGGCCATGTTGGGACCGGTCAGCAGCCAGATCGCCGCGCCTTGATCTGCGCTCAGATCACAGTCATTGGCGATGAAGGCGTCCCCGTTTTGCTGGCGTAGCGCGTGTTCTACAACAGGATGACGCCCACCCTGCACGTCAAAAGCGCGGGATGCATCGACCTGAGGACGGCACCAGTTCTCGCCGCGTGCCAAATCGGCCAAGGCGGTGGTGAGATCAAGCTCGGCCAACCCACGGGCGGCCTGGTTGAGGCGCGCGGCTTGGTCCAGAATCTCGTCAGAAAGCCTTTTATAGAGCCGCTTTTCAATCTCCAGTGCCAAGTTTCCGGCATTCAGGATGCGGGTTTCGATTTCGGACAGTTCGACGGTCGTGAACCGAACTTGGTTGGCTGTGGTTTGACGATGGATATAGGTTTCGCTGAACGGAGGATTCAGCATTTTCTCAGCATGGGTGGCTGTGGTTTCAATGAAGTAACCCAGCACGTTGTTATGCTTGATCTTCAGCGATGTGATGCCGGTGTGTACCGCGTATTTCTGCTGAAACCCAGCGATCACGGATCGGCCTTCGTCTCGCAGGGTGCGGGCCTCGTCGAGTTCACCATCATAGCCCGGGGCGATGAACCCACCGTCGCGCGCCAGCAGCGGGGGCTCGGCCACAAGCGCCTCGTCCAGCAGGTTCAGCAGGTCATCAAAGCCGATAAGGTTTTGCAGCGCGGTCGCCAAAAGGACAGGCAGGTCCTGACCGTCACAGAGTTCGGCGATAGTTGCCGCCTGTGTCAGACCGTTGCGAATGGCCGCCAGATCGCGGGGTCCACCTCGGTCCAGAGACAAACGCGACAGGGCCCGGTCCAGATCGGGAGTTTTGCGCAGAGCCTCGCGCAGGTCCGATGCGATCAGGCTGTCTTCGGCGGCAAAACTGACCGCGTCCAGCCGTCCGTGAATAACATCGAGGTTACGCGAAGGGCTGGACAGGCGCTGTTCCAACAACCGTGCGCCGCCGGGCGTGACCGTACGATCCACCACTGATAGCAGCGACCCGGCCCGCCCGCCGGACAGGGATCGGGTCAGTTCCAGATTGCGACGCGTGGCGGCGTCGATCTGAACGACACGGTCCTCGGATTCCTTAAGCGGCGTTTGCAGCAGGGGCAATTTGCCTTTTTGCGTAATCTCCAGATAGTCAATCAACGCACCCATAGCGGAAACTTCTGCGCGTCCGAAGGACCCGAACGCGTCCAGAGCATTCACGTGAAACAATCCGCAGATGCGTTTTTCCGCCGCAGTGCTGTCAAAGCTGGCGCGTCCAATTGGTGTCAGCGAAATTCCCAGATCTCGTACCGTTTCCTGCAAAGGCTGTTCCATCCCGTCGGCCACGATCAACTCGGACGGGGCAAGCCGTGCCAGTTCAGGGCTCAGCCGGACCGAGGTCAATGGCATCACATGAAATGCACCGGTTGAGATATCGGCCCAAGCCAGCGCGGCCTCATCACGCACCTCGGAATAGGTAGCCAGAAAATTGTGGCGGCGAGCTTCCAGCAGGGCATCCTCAGTCAGCGTACCGGGGGTTACCAGACGCACGACATCGCGCTTTACGACTGATTTAGAGCCTCTTTTCTTCGCTTCAGCGGGGCTTTCCATCTGTTCGCAGACGGCGACGCGGAACCCTTTGCGGATCAGTGTCAGCAAATACCCTTCGGCGGCGTGAACAGGGACGCCGCACATCGGGATATCGGTGCCATTGTGCTTGCCGCGCTTGGTCAGCGCGATATCCAGCGCCTCGGCGGCGTTGACGGCGTCCTCGAAAAACATCTCGTAGAAATCGCCCATGCGGTAAAACAACAGGGCGTCGGCATGGGCCTCTTTGATCTCGAGATATTGCGCCATCATTGGCGTGACTGTGGACAAAACCGGCCCCCTTCTGGCGTATTCCGGTCGCGACCTTACAAATCCCCCCTCTGCTGCGAAAGGCGAAAACGTATTCTCGTTGAGACGCGCGCGCGCCTGCGCTATGAGGCGAAAGTCCCGCAGATGTAAAGAAACGACCCATTCCATGCCCAAAGCGAAGATCACCAAAGAAGAGGCGCTGGCCTTTCACCTCGACCCGACCCCCGGCAAGTGGGAGGTGCAGGCCACCGTTCCCATGACCACGCAGCGCGATCTGTCGCTGGCCTACAGCCCCGGCGTCGCTGTTCCATGTGAAGCCATCGCCGAAGCGCCCGAGACTGCCTATGACTATACCAACAAGGGGAACCTTGTCGCGGTGATCTCGAACGGGACGGCCGTTCTGGGTCTTGGCAATCTTGGTGCGCTGGGATCGAAACCGGTGATGGAGGGGAAATCCGTCCTGTTCAAACGGTTCGCGGATGTGAACTCGATCGATATCGAATTGGACACCGAAGACCCCGACGAGTTCTGCCGCGCCGTGCGTTTGATGGGGCCGACTTTTGGCGGGATCAATCTGGAAGACATCAAGGCGCCCGAGTGTTTCATCATCGAACAGCGCCTCAAGGAAGAAATGGACATTCCGGTCTTCCACGATGACCAGCATGGTACGGCGGTGATCTGTGCGGCAGGTCTGCTGAACGCGCTGCGCATTTCGGGCAAGAAGATCGAGGACGTGAAGATCGTCCTGAACGGAGCCGGTGCGGCGGGTATTGCGTGCATCGAACTGCTCAAGGCGATGGGCGCGCGGCATGAGAACTGCATCGTCTGCGACACCAAGGGCGTGATCTATCAGGGCCGGACTGAGGGCATGAACCAGTGGAAATCGGCCCACGCGATCACCACGGATCTGCGGACCCTGGAAGATGCCATGAAGGGCGCGGATGTGTTCCTGGGTGTTTCGGTCAAAGGGGCTGTGACGCAGGACATGGTTGCCAGTATGGCCGATAACCCGGTGATCTTCGCGATGGCGAACCCGGACCCAGAGATCACACCGGAAGAGGCGCATGAGGTACGTGTCGATGCCATCGTCGCCACCGGGCGCAGCGACTATCCGAACCAAGTGAACAACGTGTTGGGGTTCCCTTACCTGTTCCGCGGTGCATTGGACATTCACGCGCGCGCCATCAATGACGAGATGAAGATCGCCTGCGCCCACGCGTTGGCCAATCTCGCGCGCGAAGATGTGCCGGATGAGGTTGCCATGGCCTATGGCAAGTCGCTGACCTTTGGTCGGGATTACATCATTCCAACGCCGTTTGACCCGCGTCTGATCCACCGCATTCCACCTGCCGTTGCCAAGGCGGGGATGGACACCGGTGCGGCGCGGCGTCCGATCATCGACATGGACGCGTACGAGTTGAGCCTGAAATCCCGCATGGACCCGACCGCCAGCATTCTGCGCGGCCTGAACGCCCGCGCCCGCGCTGCGCAAAGTCGGATGATTTTCGCCGAGGGCGACGATCCCCGAGTGCTGCGCGCAGCGGTCATGTATCAGCGCTCGGGCTTCGGCAAAGCGTTGGTTGTCGGCCGTCCGGATGACGTCAAAGAAAAGCTCGAGGCCGCAGGTCTGGGCGATGCTGTGCGCGAACTTGAGGTCGTGAACGCTGGCACCACCACCCATCTCGATACCTACAAGGACTTCCTTTACAAACGCCTGCAGCGCCGAGGGTTCGACCGTAAGGACATTCACCGCCTCGCCGCGACCGATCGCCATGTCTTTTCGGCGCTGATGCTGGCGCATGGCCACGGGGATGGTCTCGTGTCTGGTGCGACGCGCAAATCGGCGCATGTGTTGGACCGGATCAACCACGTCTTCGATGCAGACGCGGAACATGGTGCGGTAGGTGTAACCGCGTTGCTGCACAAGGGCCGTATCGTTCTGATCGGAGACACTCTGGTGCACGAATGGCCGGATGAAAACGATCTGGCCAACATCGCCGAACGTTCCGCCGCTGTGGCCCGCCACATGGGCTTGGAACCGCGTGTGGCCTTTGTCAGTTTCTCGACCTTTGGTTATCCTGTCTCCGAGCGGGCCGAGAAGATGCACGTCGCGCCCGAGGTACTGGACCAGCGCGGTGTGGATTTCGAATACGAAGGCGAAATGACCGTGGACGTCGCGCTGAACGTCGATCAGCAAGAGGCCTATCCGTTCTCGCGCCTGACCGGACCTGCGAACATCCTGATCGTACCTGCGCGCCACTCGGCGTCGATCTCGACCAAGCTGATGCAAGAGATGGGTGAGGCCACCGTCATCGGCCCGATCCTTTCGGGCATCGACAAGCCGATCCAGATCTGCTCGACCGTGTCGACCGCGAATGACATCCTGAACATGGCCATCCTGGCCGCTTGCGATATTGGATAAGCCGTGACGATCTGGAACCTAGGCTCGATCAACGCGGATATGGTCTATGGCCTGCCGCATCTGCCCAGTGCCGGCGAAACCCTGGCTGCCCTGACCCTTGAGCGGTTTCTGGGCGGCAAAGGCGCGAATATGTCTGTCGCCGCGGCGCGGGCGGGTTCGCGGGTGGCGCATATCGGAGGCATCGGGTCTGACGGGCGGTGGGCGCTGGATCGCATGACCGAATATGGCGTCGATACGCGGTTCATCGCGCAGGTCGACGTGCCAACCGGTCACGCGATCATCGCGGTGGACGCTGAGGGCGAGAACCAGATCATTCTGTATCCCGGTGCCAACCATGCAATCGCGCAGGACCAATTGGGGCAGGCGCTGTCGCAGGCTGTTCCGGGCGATTTGCTGGTCATGCAGAACGAAACCAACGCGCAGGTCGAAGCGGCCCGCATGGGGCGCGATTTGGGTCTGACCGTCTGCTACGCCGCTGCACCGTTTCAGGCCGATGCGGTACAGGCCGTCTTGCCCTATCTCGACTTTCTGATCCTGAATGAGGTTGAGGCCGAACAACTGCGCGAAAGCACTGGCCTGTCAGTATCCGATTTGCCGGTACAGCATGTTTTAGTGACGCTGGGGTCGAAAGGTGCGCGTTATCTTCCCAAAGATGGCGAGGTGCTTGAGATTCCAGCCCACAAGGTCAAGGCCGTGGATACTACAGGCGCGGGGGATACGTTCACTGGGTATGTGCTGGCCGGTATGGATCGGGGCTTGCCGATGCCTCAGGCCATTTCTCAGGCAAATCGTGCCGCGGCCCTGATGGTCACGCGGCACGGAACGGCGGATGTGATTCCGGACCTCAAAGAGGTACTTGAGGCCCGGTTCACTTAGGATCCAACGAAAGGTGCGTTGCTGCCCCACAATTGCTTGACGCGCGCGTCGCGACCGCAGGCCTTGCGGTAGGCTTTGTACGCGTTCTTCTGACGTTTGGGCCCAAAGCGCGTCAGCACCAGCTTGTCACCTTTGTAGTAGTCCTGGTGGTAAGCCTCAGCCGGATAAAAAGCGCCCGCGTCCAGAATTGGGGTGACAACGGTCTCACCCAATGCCTGCTGTGCATTGGTCTTGGCCTTTTGCGCCAGCGACTTTTCCCCGGCGTTAGAGACGAAAATCGCAGTACGATAGCTGTCGCCCCGATCGCAGAACTGACCGCCTGCATCCGTCGGGTCGACCGAGCGGAAGAACATGTTCAGCAGCGTTTCACGGGAAACGCGGGCCGGATCGAACGTGATCTGAACGGCCTCGTAATGGCCGGTGCCGCCTTTTGACACCTGATCATATGTCGGGTTGGCTGATTTACCGCCGGTATAGCCCGATACGGCCCCAATCACGCCCGGTACGGATTCAAAATCGGATTCGACACACCAGAAACATCCTCCGGCAACGGTCAGGGTTTCCGTGCCTGCGGCAGGCGCGGGCAGGGCGCGTAGCATCGCGGCCAACGTAATGAGGACAAACAGAAGCGTCGGTTTAAAGAAATCGAGGTAAGCAGTCCGGTTCATGGCAGATCTCCTTCTGGGATCAGGCTGCCCGGACTTTCCCGTCGTTGCAATCCGCTGACATCGTTTGTCACGCGCTGGTGAGACGAGTTTATCGGATTTAGCCCAGCAACTGCCCCAGTTTCATCGCCACGCCCATATTGCCCGAAATCTTGAGCTTACCCAGCGCCACGCCAGTCATCGGGTTCAGCTTGCCGGTCAGCAGCTTGGTCAGGTTTTCCTGAGAGATCCGGATCGTACAATCGGTATCCTGATCTTGGGTAGTGGCCTTATTGTCCATCAGAACGATCACCCCATCGTCACCACAATCGAACTTGAGCGAACCGTCAAAAGTTTTGCCGTTCAGACCCTTTTGGATTCCGTCAGCGATGTCCTGAAGCATTGAGTACCCTTTCCCTGTTGACCTTTGCGTAAAGAAAAACAGCCGAAACAGGCAAGGGTGACGCTACTGGAACTGACAGGCGCGTGAAGGCAAAGAAAAACCCGGCATCCATAAAGAACGCCGGGTTGCTCAACTTAGCGATGACCTGAATTACTTGGACAGACGCTTTTCGCGTGAGGCCAGAAGTTTCAGGCGCAGGGCGTTCAATTGGATGAAGCCCGCCGCGTCTTTCTGATCATACGCACCGGCATCGTCTTCAAAGGTCACATGCTCTTCGGAGTACAGCGAGTGATCGGACCAGCGGCCAACGGTTGAGGCCAGGCCTTTGTACAGCTTCACGCGAACCGTGCCGGTCACGTGCTCTTGGCTTTTGTCGATGGCGGCCTGCAGCATCTCGCGCTCGGGCGAGTACCAGAAGCCATTGTAAATCAACTCGGCATATTGCGGCATCAGCTGGTCCTTTAGGTGCATCGCGCCGCGGTCCATGGTGATGGACTCGATACCGCGGTGCGCTTCCAGCAGGATGGTACCGCCCGGAGTTTCGTAGATACCGCGTGATTTCATGCCGACGAAACGGCCTTCGACCAGATCAAGACGGCCGATGCCGTGTTTGCCGCCATATTCGTTCAGCTTGGTCAGGATGGTCGCCGGGCTCATCGCTTCGCCATTGATGCTGACTGCGTCACCTTTTTCAAAGCCGATCTCGATGAATTCGGGTTCGTTCGGTGCGTCTTCGGGGTGAACGGTGCGCTGATAGACGTAATCGGGCGCCATATCGGCGGGATCTTCCAGAACCTTGCCCTCGGATGAGGTGTGCAGCAGGTTGGCGTCGACTGAGAAGGGTGCTTCACCACGTTTGTCCTTGGCGATCGGAATCTGATGGGCTTCGGCCCATTCCAACAGACGCGTCCGGCTGGTCAGGTCCCACTCACGCCACGGCGCGATCACCTTGATGTCTGGGTTCAGCGCATAGGCCGCCAGTTCAAAGCGAACCTGGTCGTTGCCCTTGCCGGTTGCGCCATGCGCGACGGCGTCGGCACCGGTTTCTTCGGCGATCTCGACCAGACGTTTGGAAATCAGCGGGCGCGCGATCGAGGTGCCCAGCAGGTACAGGCCTTCGTACTGCGCGTTGGCGCGGAACATCGGGAAGACAAAGTCACGAACGAACTCTTCGCGGATGTCCTCGATATAGATGTTCTCGGGCTTGATCCCCAGCATCTCGGCCTTTTGGCGGGCGGGTTCCAGTTCCTCACCCTGACCCAGATCGGCGGTGAAGGTGACAACCTCACAGCCATACTCGGTCTGCAGCCATTTCAGAATGATCGAGGTATCAAGGCCACCGGAATAGGCCAGAACAACTTTCTTGGGCGCGGACATCTGACTTCCCTTTATGCGTAGAACGACTGGCCCCTAGCGGGTTTTGAACGCGGGGGCAAGTTATCAGCGTTGACGCAGGGGGCTAGTTGCGCTGAAACATTCGTATACAAAACAACAATTGGTTGAGAAGGGCAGTTTTCGGATGTTGGGTTGGCAGATTTTCGTACATTCCGTTCGCATGGTATTCGGGAACCTCAAACAGGTGCTTCAGATCACCGTGGGCCCTGCTTTGATCGCCACGGTTTTGATCGTCGCGCTGTTTATGGTGACGGGAATTCCGCTGGAGGCTTTTGATGAAAGCGCTGACTCATTGCCGGATGGGATATCAGCTGCCTCGGTTACTTTTTTCCTGTTCGGTCTGTTCGCTGTAATCGCCGCTGTCGTATTTTGGATAGCCGTATCGTGGCACCGTTTCATCCTGCTGGAAGAGTATCCGGGCGGGATTTTTCCTGCATTTCGATTCGACAGGATTTTGGCGTATTTCGGCCGTATCTTGTTGCTGGGTATTCTGATGATGATTGCCTGGATCCCGGTAGGAGTGGTTATCGCTGTGCTGGGCGAAACCCTTTTGCCGCTGTCTATCATCCTGACGCTGGCATACGGGGTCTTTTTGATCGTTTGTTTCTACCGGCTGTCGATCATCCTGCCTGCCGCAGCGATTGGCGAACCGATTACGCTTGGCGAGGCGTGGAACAGCACAACAGGTGTCGCCGGGTCGATACTGGTTCTTCTGGTTGTAGCGTTCTTGTTTCAGATGCTTGTTCAGCTTGTCTTCTCGGTGCTGGTGTTCATTCCCGTGTTGGGCATTTTGCTGACCGTGTTCTTTGGAACGCTCATTCTGCCGATGATCAGCGTCAGTATCTTCACAACGATGTACGGCGTCTTCATCGAAAAGCGTCAACTTTCCTGAGCCGCGTACACATATGTATTCCTTGCCCTCTTCGCGATGATGCGGCAGTGAATTCGGCATGACTGATTTCAAAACCCGCGCCCGCGCTGCCGAAGAGGCGATGCGATCTGTGTTTCCGGCAACGCCGTTGCAGCGGAACGCCCATCTGTCTGACCGTTATGGGGCTGATATCTGGCTGAAGCGCGAAGACCTCAGCCCGGTGCGGTCGTACAAGATCCGTGGTGCTTTCAACGCAATGCGCAAGCAGCAGGGACAAAAGCTGTTCGTTTGCGCAAGCGCGGGCAATCATGCACAGGGCGTGGCCTATATGTGCAAGCACCTTGATGTACGCGGTGTGATTTTCATGCCGGTGACGACGCCGCAGCAAAAGATCCAGAAAACCCGCATTTTTGGTGGGGAAAACATCGAAATCCATCTGACCGGGGACTATTTCGACGACACCCTGGCAGCTGCGCAGAAGTGGTGTGCGCAGCAGGGCGGGCACTTTCTGTCTCCGTTCGACGATGAGGACGTGATCGAAGGACAGGCATCTTTGGCGGTCGAAATCGAAGAACAACTGGGTCAGGTGCCCGACCATGTCCTCTTGCCGGTTGGCGGTGGTGGCATGTCTTCCGGTGTTGCAACATGGTTTGGGGATCGCACTCATTGCCTGTTTGTCGAGCCCAAAGGCGGGGCCTGCTTGCGCGCGGCGCTGGCGGCCGGGCATCCGGTGTCGTTGGATCATGTCGACAATTTCGTCGATGGCGCGGCAGTTGGTCGGATCGGGGCAAAGCCTTTCGAGTTGCTGAAATCCCGTCACCTGTCAGACGCGTTGGTCCTGTCCGAAGACCGGATTTGTACCACGATGATCGAAATGCTGAATGTCGAAGGCATCGTGCTGGAACCGGCGGGGGCTTTGGCAATTGAGGCACTGGGCGATATTCAAAGCTTTATCCGCGGCAAGACTGTTGTGTGCGTCACTTCAGGAGGGAATTTTGATTTCGAACGCCTGCCCGAGGTCAAGGAACGTGCTCAGCGCTATTCGGGGGTAAAAAAGTACTTCATCCTGCGCCTGCCGCAGCGGCCCGGCGCCTTGAAAGAGTTTCTGGGCATTCTGGGCCCCGAGGACGACATTGCCCGGTTCGAATACATGAAGAAATCGGCGCGCAATTTCGGCTCGGTCCTGATCGGGATCGAAACGCGAAAGCCCGAGAACTTCGTGCGCCTGTTCGCGCATCTGGACGATGCGGGATTTACGTATACTGATATCACCGAGGACGAAACACTGGCCCAGTTCGTAATCTGACACAGTCGGGTGCAGGACTTGAACCTAAAAAAGTTGACGACTGGACCAGAATGCTCTGACAGTGACGGCCCAAAGTGGCAAGCGACCTTTGCATAGCTTTTTCCAAAGGAGAAAGCTGTTCGTCCAGTTTGCCTGTGTTGCGGCGTGAAGTTTCGCCCACATCATGACTTTACATGTCGTCCAGACCGGATTTGAATGCCGCAGTCGAGTCTTTGAACGTACTAAGAATGATTGACAGATCGACCGTTTGGCTTTGCCCCTGCGCCGATTGCCGCTCGCCGTCCTGACACAGCTTTGCAAGCGTTTCAAAACCCAGGCTCAGGGCACTGCCTTTGACAAAATGCAGGTTCTGTTCGAACTCGGCGCGTGCGGCGTCGTTTCGAAGCCGGGTCAGGGCCTCTTGGACCTCATCAAGAAAGATCTCGACCACCTCGTCGAACTCGCTGGCGCCAACTTCGTCCCTTAGTTGCCTGACCCTGGACCAGTTGATCATGCCATCCTCGCTTTGCCTGCCATGCTTCTTCCTAGTTCGAAGCCGGTAAAGGGCAGGTTAAGCGAAATCATTTCCGGCCTTCATTCTATGTTAAACAGCCCCACGATAGGGTCACCGCATTCCAATATGCGTTGCTGTGCAGAGGGTTAAGGTGGCAGAGGTCAGTCAGGCAGACACCAGATCGGAACAGGATTTTGGTGTAATTCAGAAGGTGCTTGTCGTTGACGACAGCCGCCTTCAGCGCCGCATTCTGGTCGCATCGCTAAAAAAATGGGGATTCGAGGTTCTCGAGGCTGACAGCGGGGACGCCGCCATCGAATTGTGCGCCACCGATCCGCCCGACCTTGTACTGAGCGATTGGGTCATGCCGGGGATGAGTGGGCTGGATTTCTGCAAAGCGTTTCGTGCGCTGGACAGCAAGCAATACAGCTATTTCATCCTTTTGACGTCAAAAAGCGAAAAACAAGAAGTAGCGCGAGGTCTGGATGCCGGTGCGGACGATTTTCTGATCAAACCGCTTGAGGCAGACGAGCTGCGCGCACGTATTTCGGCCGGTGCGCGTATCTTGGGCATGCAGCGCGAGCTATCGCGCAAAAACCAGATGATCGAAAACGCGCTGGAAGAGCTGCGAGTGGCACATGACGCGATCGACAAAGATCTGATTCAGGCACGCAAGATCCAGGAATCTCTGGTGCCCGAGTTGACGCGCCAATTCGGTAAGTCCCAGGTCAGTATGTTGTTGAAACCCTGCGGGCATATCGGTGGTGACCTGGTGGGCATGTTCTCGCCGGGCGTTAACCGGTTGGGCTTCTACAGTATCGACGTGTCCGGCCACGGTATCACCTCGGCCATGATGACAGCGCGTTTGGGCAGTTACCTTTCCAGCAGCCATTTTGAACAAAACGTCGCGATGGAGCGGCGCTTTGACAAATTCTACGCGCTGTTGCCGCCAGAGCAGGTGGCCGAAACTCTGAACTCGCGGCTGATGGCAGATACTGGGATCGAAGAGTATTTCACGATGGTTTACGCCATCGTCGATTTGCGCAACGGGCATGTGAAAATGGTGCAGGCCGGGCATCCACACCCGTTGCTGTTGTGCCAAGACGGCAGAACTGAGTTTCTGGGTGAGGGCGGATTGCCTATTGGACTACTGCCCGATATCAGTTTTCAGCGGACCGAATTCTATATGCAGTCCGGCGATCGGCTTTTATTGTATTCAGACGGGTTCACGGAATGCGGTCTGGAAGATGGTAGCTTGCTGGAAGAAGAAGGTTTGCGTCAGATGGCGCTGGATTGCGGACCCGGGCGCGGCACAGAGTTCTTGGATGACATGTTCTGGCGGCTGACCCAGGCGATGGCCCCAGGCAGTGGAATGGATGATGACGTCTCGGCCGTTTTTTTCGAGTACAACAGCCCTTAAAGCCGTTGTTCGTGCAGCGCGGCAAAATGGCGATCGCCCGCATTCCCCAACATCTGTGCTGCGTCGGCGGTGTCCATCCACAGGGCGTCGTGAAATGGCTCGGTCGGCGGGCCCACAGGCCGAACCGGGCGGGCGCGATAGATCTGGCAGACCTTTTCGGCCCAGAGATCGTATTCGGGCATGAAGGTGAACCGGCGAAAAGCCCCAATGCGACGTGGAGAGGCGATCAGCCAGCCCGTTTCCTCAAACACTTCGCGGTGCAGCGCGGTGATTGGTGATTCGCCGGGATCAATGCCGCCACCGGGCAGTTGCAGGTCGGGGCCGGGCTGTGTCTGGCAGGTCAGCAGCAGGCTTCTGCCGCGGGGCAATAGTGCATAAACTCCGACCCGGCGCGTGTATTTTCGCCCTGCCTGAGGGGTTTCACCAAACCGTCTGATCATGTATGGCCCCTTACAACCCGAATAGTTCGACCTATATGCTGGCGGTATGCCAACCTGTGGCGTGTAAGGAAACCCCATGTCTCTTGGAACAAAAATCGCGTGGGACGATACCGTCCTGCCCTTTCAACTCGATGTCTCGGACATGCGCGGCCGTGTGGCCCGTCTGGATGGCGTGCTTGACGGCATCCTGAAGCAGCATGACTACCCCGAAAAGGTCGAAGCCCTTGTGGCCGAGATGGCCCTGCTGACTGCATTGATCGGCCAGACTGTATCGCTGCGCTGGAAGCTGTCGTTGCAGGTTCAGTCCAAAGGGGCGGTGCGCATGATTGCGACCGACTACTTTGCCCCCAAGACCGAGGGCGAACCGGCCCGTATCCGCGCCTACGCCAGTTTCGACCGGGATCGTCTGACTGACAGTGCGCCCTTCGACCAGGTCGGTGAAGGGTACTTTGCGATCATGATCGATCAGGGCGAAGGCACGCAGCCCTACCAAGGGATTACCCCGCTGGCCGGCGGGTCGCTGAGCGCTTGTGCTGAGGCGTACTTTGCCCAGTCCGAACAGTTGCCGACGCGGTTCTCGCTGAGCTTCGGCAAATCGACTGAACCCGGTGTCGGCGAACACTGGCGTGCGGGCGGAGTGATGCTGCAACACATGCCCAAAGCTTCGCCTTTCGTGGCGTCCGGCGAGGGCGACGGGAACATCCTGTCGGCCAACGATCTGGTCGATGGTGATGAGGGTGAAAACTGGGGTCGCGTGAACATCCTGCTGGACACGGTCGAGGATCTGGAACTGATCGGCCCGTCTGTCGCGCCGACCGATCTCTTGGTCCGCCTGTTTCACGAGGAACAGCCTCGGGTCTATGACGCACAACCGGTACAGTTTGGCTGTACCTGTTCCGAAGACCGCGTGCGGCAAAGCCTGTCGATCTATTCGGCCAAGGACATCGAAAAGATGACCACGCCCGAAGGCAACGTAACCGCTGATTGTCAGTTTTGCGGTGCACACTATGTGTTGGATCCCGCCACGGTCGGCTTTGATGCTGACGGCGCTTGATCCAACCGATCAGCTGCGGGCAGCCCTGCGCCGCCCCGGCCACGGGTCGAGCGATTTCGACCTGAATCCCGATTTTGTTCTGCCCGAAGGGCGCAAACTACGACCTGCCGGAGTGCTGGTCCCGATCTCGGTCGCGGATGGCGCTCCGCGTTTGATCCTGACAAAACGCTCTTCGGCTTTGAAACATCATCCGGGGCAGATCGCCTTTCCCGGAGGCAAACAGGACGAGGGCGACGCGGATGTGACCGCAACGGCCCTGCGAGAAGCGCGCGAAGAGATTGGTCTGCCGCCCGAAATGCCCGAGGTTCTTGGCCACCTGCCGACGCACGAGACGGTGACGTCTTTCACCGTCACGCCGGTCATAGCGATCCTGCGCGAACCTTTCCAATCCGTGCCCGAACCGGGCGAAGTGGCCGAGGTGTTTTCGGTACCACTTGAACATGTGCTCAACCCCGCGAATTATATCGTTGAATCGCGTCGGTGGCGGGGACAAAGGCGGTACTACTTCACGGTACCTTTCGGCCCCTACTACATATGGGGCGCAACGGCACGCATCCTGCGGGGATTGGCAGCACGGATCAACGAATGACGCAGATCACAGAAAGCTGGGTGTCCAAACCTGCAACGCAACGAGTGTGCAACGCGCTTACGGACGCTGGTTTCCAGGCCCTGTTTGTGGGCGGGTGCGTGCGAAATGCGCTTTTGGGCGCGCCTGTTTCGGATATCGACATCGCCACCGACGCGCGACCGGAAAAGGTGGTCGAGCTGGCCGAAAAGGCTGGGCTCAAGGCGATTCCAACCGGGATCGAACACGGCACGATCACCGTGGTCAGCGATGGCATCCCGCATGAGATCACGACCTTCCGCCGCGACGTGGAAACCGATGGCCGCCGCGCCGTAGTCGCGTTCTCGGATAGGGTTGAAGAGGATGCTGCACGTCGCGATTTTACAATGAACGCAATCTATGCGCAGCCTGATGGAACGGTTTTGGACCCTCTGACCGGTTTGCCGGATCTGCAGGCACGCCGCGTCCGGTTCATCGGAACCGCAGCACACCGCATTCGCGAGGACTACCTGCGCTCTCTTCGGTACTTCCGGTTTCATGCCTGGTACGGGGATGCCGAGGCCGGGTTTGACCCTGACGCCCTGGATGCAATTGCGTCGAACCTTGAGGGGTTGGCGGGCCTTTCCCGCGAACGCGTCGGCGCAGAGCTTTTGAAGCTGCTGTGTGCACCGGACCCCGCGCCGTCCGTGGCCGCAATGCGCAGTGCCGGGGTTCTGGTGCAGCTTTTGCCGGGGGCTGATGATCGCGCTCTCGCCCCTTTGATCGCGCTGGAACAGCAAGCGGGCGCCGAACCGGAACCGATACGGCGGCTAGCAGCGATCGCGCCACCTGAGGTTGCCGAGACCCTGCGGCTTAGCCGAGCACAGCTTCAACGGCTGACCCGCATGCGGGATGAGGCAGCAGGTGTCGTGGGGTTTGCCGAGTTAGGGTTTCGCTATGGTGAATCGAGTGGGTTGAACGAGGCGCTTTTGCGCTGTGCAATTCTGGAACAACCTTGGTTAGACTCTATTTTTCACGAGCTGCGCTTGGGGGCGGCTGCGACTTTCCCGATCAAAGCCACTGACCTGATGCCTGATTTCACAGGCCCTGCGTTGGGCAAAAAACTGGCTGAACTAGAGGCGCAATGGATCGCGTCAGGGTTCACACTGGACCGCGATGATCTGCTATCAGGCGAGGGTGACATCTCAAAAAGGGATGACAAGTAAAAAAGATTGTGGTTACTTGCCCCTGTCTCATGAATGGAGGGATGCGAATGTATTACGGGATCTGGGACAGCTAAGGCTGGAACACTTCGACCCGTAGGGGTGGTGTTCTGGCGCCATCTTTCTTCGCATGACTTATTTTCTGCTCAATCGGAGCACTCTCCATGTTTCGCTATTTCGAAAACCTCGTTGACCCTTTTGTTGACTACAAGGAAACCGACACGCCGCCGACGCGGTTGTGGCCGTTCATGTTGGACTACTCGCAACCGTTTATGCGGGTATTCTTCTGGGCAGGGCTGATCTCGATCATCGTCGCGGCGGTCGAGGTCGGTCTGATCTATTACATGGGTCGCGTTGTAGACCTGTTGTCTGGCCCCCCCGCCGAGGTTTGGCAGGCCCATGGCACCGAACTGATCCTGATGGCGGTGTTTGTGTTGCTGCTGCGTCCGATGTTGCATGTCGTGGATGTGCTGCTGCTGAACAACACGATCCTGCCGAACTTTGGTACGTTGATCCGCTGGCGGGCGCATAAGCACGTGCTGCGCCAATCGGTTGGGTGGTTCGAGAACGATTTTGCCGGGCGCATCGCGAACCGGATCATGCAAACGCCGCCTGCCGCGGGTGAGGCCGTGTTTCAGGTGTTTGACGCCATCTCGTTCTCGATCGCCTATCTGATCGGCGCAGCGGTGTTGCTCATGGCGGCGGATCCGCGCCTGTTGCTGCCGCTGCTGATCTGGTTGGTGCTTTATGGGCTGCTGGTGCGCTGGACGGTTGCGCGGGTGGGTCCCGCGTCACAGGCCGCCTCGGACGCGCGTTCGGCTGTGACGGGTCGGGTGGTCGACAGTTATACCAACATTCATTCGGTCAAGATGTTCGCGCATGACGAGCAAGAGCTGGATTATGCCCGCGAAGCCATCGAGGAAACCCGCCGCACATTCCAGGTTGAGATGCGGATCTTCACCATCATGGACGCGGTTCTGGTCACCTTGAACGGTTTGCTGATTGTCGGCGTGGTCGGCTGGGCGATTGCCCTGTGGATGCAGGGCAGTGCGTCTGTCGGTGTGGTTGCGGCCGCGACCGCTCTGACATTGCGGCTGAACGCGATGACCGGTTGGATCATGTGGGCGTTGACCAGTTTCTTCCGCCAGCTTGGTGTTGTTGCCGAGGGGATGGAGACGATTGCCCAGCCCATCGACCTGCTGGACGCCCCGGATGCGAAGCCTCTGCAGTTAACCAATGGTCAGATCGACATTCAGGACCTCTCGCATCATTACGGGCGCAAAACCGGTGGATTGGATCACATCAATCTGACCATTCATTCCGGTGAGAAGATCGGTCTGATCGGGCGGTCCGGTGCCGGGAAATCGACGCTGGTTAAGCTGCTTTTGCGGTTTTACGACGTGGAACAGGGCGCGATCCTGATCGACGATCAGAACATCGCCAAGGTGACGCAGGACAGCCTGCGCAGCCATATCGGCATGGTTCAGCAGGACAGTGCCCTGCTGCATCGGTCGGTGCGTGACAACATCCTGTATGGTCGTCCGGATGCGACAGAGGAACAGATGATCGCCGCCGCCAAACAGGCCGAGGCGCATGAGTTCATACTCGATCTGCAAGACCCGCAGGGGCGCACCGGTTATGACGCGCATGTGGGTGAGCGCGGCGTGAAACTGTCCGGCGGGCAGCGGCAGCGGGTGACACTGGCGCGGGTGATCTTGAAAGACGCGCCGATCTTGTTGTTGGACGAGGCGACTTCTGCCCTAGATTCCGAGGTCGAAGCGTCAATTCAGGAAACTCTCTACGGCATGATGCAAGGTAAAACCGTGATCGCCATCGCCCACCGGCTAAGCACCATTGCGCAGATGGACCGCATTCTGGTCATGGATGGGGGTCGGATCGTGGAACAGGGCGGGCATTCCGAACTGTTGGCGCATGGCGGTCTTTACGCCCAATTCTGGGCGCGGCAATCTGGGGGCTTCCTGAACCCGGAGGCCGCGGAATGAAGCTCGGCAACCTCATAGACCCATTTAAGAACATCGAAACGCCCCCGCCGCAAACGCTGGGGGCGTTCATTCGCTGGAGCCTGTCCGGCGCCTGGCCGATGATCTTTGTCGCGGCCTTCTTTTCGGCCATGGCCGGCGCAATGGAGGCGGGCACGGCCTGGGTGTTGGGTTTGGTGATCGACCTTGCGACCACCAGTGGTCCCGAGGGCTTTTGGACCGCTGGCAATATCTGGATGATGTTGGCGGTGGTCGCGTTTTTCATGCTGCTGCGTCCGGCGTTGTTTGGCCTGTCAGCGTTCTCGAACGCTTATGTGGTCATGCCCAACATCACACCTCTGGTTCTGGCCAAGTTGAACCGATGGACGCTGGGCCAGTCCGTCACCTACTTCGATGATGATTTCGCGGGCCGGATCGCGCAAAAGCAGATGCAGACATCCAACGCGATGGCCTCGGTCGTGTCCGAAACGATCAGCGCGATTGTGTTCGCTTTGGCCTCACTTGTGGGCTCTTTGCTTTTGTTAGGGTCGATTCACCCCTTGGTCATGCTGCCATTCACTGCATGGCTTGTGGTCTATTTCCTGTTGATCCGCTGGTATCTTCCGCGCATCCGCCAACGCTCGGCGGCGCGGGCCGGGGCGCGGGCGATGGTGTCGGGGCAGGTGGTTGACACGATCACCAACATCAAGACCGTCAAGCTGTTCGCCCATTCCCAGTTTGAAGATCAGGCCGCGCGGAACTCGATGGTTGATCTTCGGGAAAAGATGCTGGCTTTTGGTAGCTTATCCGCCAGTTTCCGCTTTATCCTGATGGTTCTGGCCGGGGTTTTGCCAGTTCTTCTGATCGGTGCCACCTTGGGGCTGTGGCAGGCTGGCGCGGCCACTGCCGGGGATATTGTGGCGGCGGGGGCCGTGTCGATCCGGATCGCTCAGATGACGGGTTGGGTCAGTTTCACTCTGATGGGTCTTTATGCGAACGTGGGCGAGATCGAGAACGGCATGAAAACGCTGGCCAAGCGTGAACGGGTGGAAGATCAGGCCGGTGCGACGGACTTGTCCGTACCCGAAGGCCAGATCGATTTTGATCATGTCAGCTTTTCTTACGGACGAGATGTCGGCGGCGTTTCGGATGTGAAAATCACGGTCCACCCCGGCGAAAAGCTGGGCATTGTCGGGGCGTCGGGCGCTGGTAAATCTACCTTGGTGTCGCTGCTACTGCGCCTGTATGACGGCGAAAAGGGCGCAATCCTGATTGACGGGCAGGACGTCTCTGGGGTGACTCAGGACAGTTTGCGCCGCCAGATCGGCATGGTCACGCAGGAAACGGCTATGTTCAACCGCTCGGCCCGCGAGAACATTCTGTATGGTCGCCCCGACGCATCTGAAGACGAAATGATCGAGGCCGCCAAGAAAGCCGAAGCGCATGAGTTCATCCTCAGCCTTGAGGATGCACAAGGGCGCAAGGGATATGACGCGCATCTGGGCGAGCGTGGTGTGAAGTTGAGCGGTGGTCAGCGTCAGCGGATCGCTTTGGCACGTGCCATTCTCAAGGACGCGCCCATTTTGGTGCTGGACGAGGCAACCTCGGCATTGGATTCCGAGGTTGAGGCGTCGATCCAGACAGCCTTGCATCGGGTGATGCAGGGCAAGACCGTACTAGCAATTGCGCACCGCCTGTCCACGCTCAGCGAGATGGACCGGATCATCGTTCTGGATCAGGGCCGTATCGTCGAGGTCGGCACTCATGACGCCTTGCTGGATCAGGGTGGGATGTATGCACGGTTCTGGCATCGCCAGTCGGGTGGGTTCATTCAGGCAGAAGCTGCGGAATAAGGGTTTTGTTGTGGGGCAAGCCCCGCTATCAGGCCCCTCATGACGCAGACCTTTACCATTACCCGCCTCGGCCATCAGGGCGACGGTATCGCTGATGGCCCTATTTACGCTCCTCGCACTTTGCCGAGTGAAGTGGTCACGGGCACGTTAGTGGGTCAGGTTCTCAGCGATATTCGTGTCGAAACGCCCTCGGACCAGCGGGTCAAGGCACCGTGTCGGCACTATAAATCCTGCGGCGGATGCCAGTTGCAGCACGCCGCAGATGCGTTTGTAGCCGATTGGAAGGTAGAAGTGGTTCGAACCGCGCTGGCGGCGCAAGGGATTGAGGCTGAGATGCGCCCGATCCACACCTCCCCGGAACGGTCCCGCCGTAGGGCAACGATTGCAGTAAGGCGGACGAAAAAGGGTACGCTGGCCGGGTTCCATGGCCGCGCCTCGGACACGATCACCGAGATCCCCGACTGCCATCTGTTGGACCCCGCTCTGATCGATGCCATTCCTGTGGCCGAAGCGCTGGCCGTTCTGGGCGGCAGCCGCAAGGGTGTGCTGGCCGTTACGATGACCCTGTCCGAAAGCGGGCTGGATGTCGCAGTCAAGGGCGGTAAGCCCTTGGATGGTCCGCTGGAACTGGCCCTGGCGCAAGCGACAGAAAAGCATGGGCTGGCGCGGCTCAGCTGGGATGGGGAAGTCATTGCCATGCGTGAACCACCGGTTCAACGCTTTGGTCAGGCCGGTGTTGTCCCACCACCCGGCGCGTTTCTGCAGGCCACTAAAGATGGAGAACAGGCTCTGTTAAAGGCGGTTTGCGGCGCAGTGGGTTCGTCCAAACGCATCGTTGACCTGTTCGCGGGCAGCGGGACTTTCTCACTCCCCTTGGCCGAGAATGCCGAGGTTCATGCGGTCGAAGGTGAGGCCGCTATGACGCAGGCGTTGGATCAGGGGTGGCGCAGAGCGCAGGGCCTCAAGCGGGTGACGACCGAGGCGCGCGATCTGTTCCGGCGTCCGCTGATGCCGGACGAGCTGAAGTCCTTTGACGCGGTGGTGATCGACCCGCCGCGCGCAGGCGCCGAGGCACAGGTGGCCGAGTTGGCGCAGGCCTTGCGCCCGGTGATTGCCTATGTGTCCTGTAATCCGGTGACATTTGCTCGCGACGCAAAAAACCTGGTTAACGCCGGGTACACCCTTGAATGGGTACAAGTCGTTGACCAATTTCGATGGTCGTCACACACCGAACTTGCCGCTCGGTTCACCCTGAACCCAAAAACCTGACAGGAGACCACCCGAATGGGGATCGCCCAACGCTTGCTACCCATTATCGAAGCGCCGATTTTCGGGAAATTCATCACCGGTGTGATCATGTTCAATGCGGTCCTGTTGGGGATGGAGACATCGCCAACACTGATGGAGATCGCTGGTCCGGCTATCGTTTTGCTCGACAAACTGTGCCTTGCCATCTTCGCCGCAGAAATCGCCATGAAGCTGGTTGCCACCGGGCGAAGGTTCTTCACCAGCGGTTGGAATGTCTTTGATTTCGTGATTGTGGGTGTGGCCCTTGTACCCAGCGCGGGCGCGCTATCCGTTCTGCGGGCGTTGCGGATTCTGCGGGTTTTGCGGGTGATTTCGGTCGCGCCACGCCTGCGTCGCGTGGTCGAAGGATTCATCTCGGCCCTGCCTGGCATGGCAAGCGTGTTCCTTCTGATGGCGATCCTGTTCTACATCGGCGCGGTAATCTCGACCAAACTGTTCTCGCAATCCTTCCCGGATTGGTTCGGCGATCTGGGTCTTTCGGCCTATACGCTGTTCCAGATCATGACGCTGGAAAGCTGGTCCATGGGTATCGTGCGTCCGGTGATGGAGGTCTACCCCTACGCCTGGCTGTTCTTTGTCCCGTTCATCATGGTCACCACTTTTGCCGTGGTGAACCTGTTGGTTGGTTTGATCGTGAATTCGATGCAGGATGCCCACCACGCCGAGGACGAAGTTAAAACCGATGCCTATCGTGATGAGGTCCTGGAGCGGCTGGAAAGCATCGAGCGCCGCCTGACCGAGCAGCAATACATCAAAAAGTGATTTCAGTTTTTCCGTTTTCTGGCATAATACCCAAAAAAAGAGCAGCAGGCAGTGAACATGGATCGTCGAGCATTTGGATTGGGCGCAATGGCAACGCTGAGCCTCTCAGCTTGCGCCTCGGCTAGCCCCAGATTTCTGACTTATGATGGACCCGAGGTGACCTCATTGGTCATCAATAAGAGTGCGCGGAAGCTATATCTTTTGCACCACGAGAAAATCCTGAAGGAATACAGGGTCGATCTTGGCTTTGCGCCCAACGGAACCAAAACCAAAAAGGGTGATGGTCGTACGCCGGAAGGCACATACCTGATCGACCGCCGCAACCCGAACAGCCGCTATCACCTGTCGCTGGGAATTTCGTATCCGAATTCGGAAGATATTGCACAAGCCAAGGCCGCCGGGGTTCATCCGGGCGGAGATATCTTTATCCACGGACAGCCGAACCGTCGAAAAGAGCGCAAGCGCGCCAAAAAGACGCCGGATTGGACCGCAGGCTGCATCGCCGTCAAGAATGACGAGATGGAAGAAATCTATTCGATGGTCAGCCGGGGCACACTGATCACTCTGCGCCCTTAAGCGGTTTCCAAGCGTCAAATCCGAATTGCACATAGTCTTGCTGGTATGCCTCAGCGGCCAGCGCTTCGAGCTTGTCGTCATAGATGTCGGAGAGGGTGAACGGAGTATCACGCGCGGCCGATTCCGGTTTGGGCGGGTTGGTGTGCCCCATTCGCCGTGCAAGATCAGGCAGAGCCGTGATGAGTTCATCCTCACGCAGGATCAGGTCTGGATGGGCAAAGCCCGCAAACGCTTCCAACGCGCGCGACTGGCTGCACCAGGACCCATCCACGCGCACGGACGTTTGCAGGGCCAGGTTCTGGCGTAGAAACGTCAGGAACGCAGAAAACGCTTCGTAATGCTGCTCGACAGGATAGTTTCCTTCGCGCAGTTGACCCGGGATCGGGACTTTAAGTCGGTTGCGCAGAAAGTGTCGGATTTTCAGATAAGCGCCGGGTCCGGTGTTCAGGATATGGCGGCAAAACGCATGGTGGGCACGTGCCAATGGATGCTGCAATACGGTGAACTTCCGATGCCCGGGATGGGTTTGAAGCCAGCGACGCGTCTGCCTTCTGTTCTGGTTTGTCAGCAAACCGTCAACGCTTACGGCATCCAGCGCAGCCATCCAGTTTGTGACCGGTCCCTCAGTTCCACCGCGAATTGGCATGAACATAAGTGGCGTCTTTGGAGTCGCGATGTAATTCGCAACGATGGGACGCCTGCGCGGTTCAAAATTCGGCGCAGCGTGCAAGTTGAAGCTGTCGATCTGTGAAAGGGCCTGCTCCATCTCGTCCGGGTTTGTCACCTTGGCCAGTGCCCGATCAGGGTTCTGCGGTTTGAGTGTATCGTCAATCGCCGACAACCTGCCCGAGACGCCCAGCCACGCAGCCAACCCGTTCAGAATATCGATCTGATTCAAGTCGTCATAGGTGACGTGAAAAGGCACCTGGCCGCTTTTCTGCAAGTGGTGCGTAAGGGACAGATGAAACTCCTGCTGGCGGTTCAGGTATTTGACAAAAGCCTCGGCATCGAAATCGACCTGCGCTTCGCGCCGACGTTTGATGTTCTTGAGCTGCCACTGCTTGGTCTCACGCGCAATTTTCAACGAGATATAGCTGTCCACCGGATTGCGCGTCAGAATGATCTTGGCGCAGCGGGGATCATTCAAAACAGGCTCTAACACGCGTTGATCGTGGCCTTGAAAAAAGCGAAACCCGTTCATTTCGCCCGGGGCCTGACGGATCGCCTGCAGCAGTGCCGCAGGATCGTCATCGCGTTGTTCCAGCGTGATGCCCAACAGCTCTTCGGATTTTAGTCGACCGATGAAATGGGGATTGAACGCTTCACCATGGCTTGTAACGCCTTCAATCGCATTCAGGTTGGCCTCAAGCAGGTTTGACCCAGTCCGCATGGCCGCAATGATGATGAAATAGTCGAATTGGGGCGTCATACCGATCTATTGCACCAGATAGGGTTTTTGGTACGGCCGAACTCGGTTGGCAAAAACATCATCCGGTGGGAAATCGCCCATCAGATAGGGATGCATGCCTTGGTTCTTGAGGTTCTGCAGGAATTGGCCAAACCCCGTCAAATCGACCATCTTCGGCGCTTCGGTCAAGTGGCTTGTGGGTGTCAAACCGGTCTCTTCAACCACCGTCTGCAGTGGCTCGCCCGGCGCTTCGACAAAGTCTGCCAGCGACCAGGTGTGTACACGAGCCTTGGTCCAGACAGAGGATAGGACTTCCAACTGCTTGGTCTCGATCTGTTGCAGGCGGGCGGCCTCGGCCCGGATATCGGCAAAATTCCTGTTCGACCGGAACAGCGGGATGGCCCAGGCCCCCGTAATGACCGAGATCTGGGCGTTCTTATCCCGAGCCAGGAACCAGTTGATCTTTTGCGTGTCCGCCGGCCCGAACTGAAAACACTGTTTTTCGCCGCGCGTGTTCCAGATCAGATTCGAAATGAACGCCGTTGCGTTATAGTCCCGCAACGTTGCGCAATCGCTGAGACCGCCGTTGATGATGGATTCGCCTCCGGCGAATTCGGCGCGATCCGGGGCGAAAAGATGACCGTGAACCCGAGTACCGGTGACGTTGGCAAGCCAGGGCTCAAAATCCTCAAACAGTTCGGTAAAGCCCTGAAAGACTGCATAAGGCGACGATGTCAGCCCGTTTTCGTTGCCATGCCGGGGAAAGCGGCTTTGCATATACAAGCCGTCGCGCCCACGTGTCCGCCGTTCAACCGCTTTGGAAAAGACCCGGTCGATCTTGCTTGGGTTAGGTTCTGTAGGTCTCATTGCCCCGGCCTGATCGGTCAGAAATGCCTGATACAGACGATCCGCGCTGGGCCAGACTTTGCGAGCCACAAAACAGTCCGACCTGCGCAGCAACTGCAAATGGTCGTCGTAGAAAATATGCGGGCGGCCCTGATAGTCGAACTTGGACAAAGTCAGGGACCGGCTTTCGATATGGGTGGAATACAGCCGGGCCAGTGTCTGGAAATAGCTTTCATCCGGGATCCAGACGTGCCGGAAGTACCGATCATAAGCTTTTCGGTTTGGGTCCTGCAGGATTGCCGAAAGGGTTTGGCGGGTCAGGCACCACCACTGGCTGCCCATATGCGGGACGAGACCTTCGGGGATGCGGCGGCGGATACCAAGCGCGCGCTGCAGCTTCACATAGCCATCAAACAGTTTACGCTGCTTGCGCCAAGAAAAGGGGAAACGCAGGGTAAATCGTTCCTGATCCAACCCTCCGATCGTCCAGCTGACATCCGCGGTCGTTGCGCTTTCGATGAAATCCACCCGCGGCCGGGCAGCCAGATAGTTCACCAGCTCATCCACCGGTCGCAGCGGCAGGCAGGCCCCGGAAGACAAGTAGACGTGGTGCACATCTGGGAAGGTCTCAAGCATCAGCGCCGCAGCAGATTGCGAGGCGGCAACGATGCCCCATCCCCCCCAGTTACAGACGTGGCGGTCCGAAAACCTTATCAGTGGATCATCGGCACAAGCAGCGACAAACTCATTGTAGGTCTTATTCGACACCTTCCGATCCACGTGGATCACCACGGGACACCCTGACGCCGTCCAATGCCGCGCGACCTGTCCGGCCCGGTTCAGCGCGGTGTGGACCAGCATGATGACGCCAAGGCCGCTCATGCCCAGTTTCCTTTCGACATGAGGCCCAGGATCTCAAGCTGCCGCCAGTTGATGTAGGTTTCGGATGTGTCGCACCAGAACACCGGTTTGTCCTGCAGTTGCTCGGCATAGGCGCGGTACTCGCCCGAGCCGCGGTAGTGTTGGCCGCGCTCCATCTCTTCGCGGGCCTTGTCGCTGAGCGTGCTGATCAGTTTGGCATGCAGCAAGCCGCCGCTGGTCTTTTCGCCGCCCCACTCGTCATATACCTGGTTCAAACCACGCGGCAGCAGCGAATGGGTCGAGCTGACATAGACATAGCGCCTGTCCCACTTCACCAGCGGGATCTTGTTCAGCGCAGGGGCTTTCTTGGGAGTCTCTTTAAAGAACACCCGCGCCCGCGGTCCGCCCTGAATCCAGAGATTTCCGTAAGTTGGATTCTTGGTGATCGTATAGTTTCCGGTATCAAACCACTTGGCGATTTCGAACGGGTTTTGCCCTTCGGTATAGATCGCGTCCTCGACCGGTCCTTCGGGGTACATATCGATCAGCATCGCGCTGAAACTGCGCACGGCGCATCCATCCAGCCAGTCTGTCAGCGCTCGGATAGGACGAGTGTCGCAGAAGGGGTAGATAAAGAATTCGTCCGGATCGACCGTCAGCACCCAGTGGCGATGGGCAAATTTGCGCAGCAAGTAATTCGACCAGTCGACACCAAAGCTTGCGCGCTTATAGCTTGCGTCCGCCCGCCAGACCGACACGTCGGGTTGAGCCGCCAGATACTCGCCCGAGCCGTCGTCGCTGTTGTTGTCCACGAACAGAAAGTGATTGATGCCCAGCTTGCGGTAGTAATCCAGAAAATACGGCAGGCGAATTTTCTCGTTCCGTATCACGCTGACCAAAAGAATGTCTTTGCGCCTTATCTGGTCTGTCCTGACGGATACCGGTGCCAGGTCGCGCCGTCTTAGAAGGCAGCGCATGATACGGCGCTTGCGCCGCAGTCTCATCCGGTATGAATCCAATAGGCCCACGCGACTGCCCAACCTTTTCCCTAACGCGAGCGTGCCCGGGGTCTGAACAAGCCAGAGTGGTGCCGGACAATTGCCGTTTTATGCCATTTATACATCTTTCGAAGCAACGACTTTAAAAACCGTTAGTCCGAGCTGTGACTTTCCCAGTTGATTGTGCCCATCAGACCCTCGCGCTGCAGATCTCTCCAACCGGTGTAAGGTTTCGAGTCTGCAGTCCACATCACTGGCTGCTGGCTTATTTTTTCGTAGTAGTCCGCAAACTGATCCGGGTCGTGAAAGTGCTGACGGCGCCGTTTCTCGATCTTTGACTTTTCCACGACCTCGGGCAGGAATTTGGTGTGCAGCAAAACGCCGGACGGGGATACGTCGTTTGGGCCTGCGTAAGCGGCGTTCAGGTGGCGCGGCAGGGCGGAATGGCACGAGTTCACATACGCATAGCGCCGAGACCAGCGGATCAAGGGAATCTTGTTCAGGGTCGGTGACTGGCGTGGGGCATCGGCAAAGAACATGCGTTCACGTGCTCCGCCTTGGACCCAAAGGTTGCCCAGCGGGCATTGCCGGGTGGTCCTGTAGGGGCCTGCATCAAACCACCCGACTACCCGGGTCGGGTCGGTCTGCGGATCGTAGCTGTCTGTGCCCAGCGGACCCTTGGGGTACAGGTCCAGCATGAGAGCACCAAATGCCGCGCGCCCCTGTCCGTCCAACCAATGCGTCAGATCGCGCAGGGGCCGTGCCTCGTGATCGGGGTAGATCAGCAACTCATCTGCATCGACCATCAAGCACCAATGGTCATTGCCGTAGCGCATCTGCAGCCATGTCAGCCAATCCAACCCATAGCGCGACGCACGATAGCTGTCTTGGGTCTGCCATAGCGACACGTCTGGTTGATCGTTCAGATAGGCGACCGAACCGTCGTCGCTGCCATTGTCGACGACTAGAAAGTGGTCGACACCAAGTGCACGGTAGTGGTGCAGGAACCAGGGTAGTCGGGTGACCTCATTGCGCAGAGTGGTAAAGGCGAGAATGTCATTTGGCCCGATATTCTGCGTGCGATCCACCAGACACGACAGTTGATGGCGGCTGCGAAAGGACCGCCACAACAGACGCCGTCGTTTCAGTCGCAACCGGTACATTTGCACCCATGAGATGGGCGGAAGCGTATCTTCCTTTGTACCGGTCACGGTTGCCTCATTTGTCGTAGTGGCCGTTCTGGTGCCAGCGCCACGCGTCGGCAATCATTGTCTCTAACGTCGACTTTTTCGGTGTCCAGCCCAGCTCTTGTCCGGCTCGGACCGATCCTGAGACCAGCTTGGTGCAATCCCCAGCCCGCCGTGGTCCAACGGTGTAAGGGACGTCGCGATTGGTGACCGCTTTGGAGTGGCTGATCACTTCCATTACTGAAAAGCCCGACCCGGTTCCAAGGTTGAACACGCGGCTTCCTTTGCCCTGTTCCAGCCAATTCAGCCCAAGGACGTGGGCGTCAACCAGATCACATACATGTACATAGTCTCGGATGCAGGTGCCGTCGGGCGTGTCGTAATCCGTTCCAAACACTGTCAGCCCATCGCGCTTGCCGTCGATGGCGTCCAGCATCAGCGGCACCAGATGAGTTTCGGGGCGGTGGAACTCGCCCACCTCTCCGTCCGGGTCTGCGCCAGCTACGTTAAAATAGCGGAAGATTACGTGGTTCAGCCCATGCGCGGCCCCGAAATCGCGCAGGATGTCTTCGATCGCTCGTTTCGAAGCACCATAAGCGTTCAGTGGCAGTTGCGGCGTATCCTCATCCAGCACCACATTGTCGTGCTCGCCATAAGTGGCGCAGGTGGAAGAGAAAACAAAGTTCAGGCATCCCGCCGCCACCGCTGCTTCGATCAGAGTCAAAGAGCCGGTCACGTTGTTCGACCAGTATTTTCCGGGCTCTGACATCGCCTCGCCGACTTGGCTGAGGGCGGCAAAATGCATCACGGCCACGGGTTCATATTTGGCGAATACGTCATCCAGCCGGGCACGGTCCAAAAGATCGCCCTGCTCGAACGGGCCAAACTTCACCGCGTCCTCCCAACCGGTGATGAGATTGTCGAAGGTCACGGGCGTGTATCCGGCCTGCGACAATGCCTTGCAGGCGTGGGATCCGATGTATCCGGCACCGCCGGTGACCAGAATATTCTTCATTCTTTGTTCCAGACTGTAGCTCAACGTCCCATTAGACGTTCTTGTTGTGGCTTGCAGGGGGAAAAACGGTCAGTCCAACCCCATGGCGGCCATCATTTCTTCCAGTTTTGGCACGTCCTGAGGATTGTTGAGCTCCCAGAACTGACGCCCTTTCGCCTCGACTTCGACGCAAAGAACTTTGCGGCCGTTTTCCATGAAACGAAGCTGTTCCAGACCTTCCAGTTGCTCCAGCGGTCCCACAGGCCACGTTGGGTACGCGGCCAGTGCATCGGGGCGATAGGCATAGACACCAACATGGTGGAACACGGGCGTGGACGCATCGCCCGCGAATGTCTCTGCGGTGAATGGCACAACTTCTTTTGAAAAATACATCGCGCTGTGGTCCGCGGCAAAGACCGCCGTGGTTCCTCCGACGCGCCCATGTTTGCGGTCATTCAGCAAACTGTTCAGCGCATCGCCGTCACAACGTAGAACAGGCGTTGCGACCCCAGCTTCGGGCGCGGCGCGCAGCCCGGTGATCAAGTCTTCAACGAACCAGTGCGGTGTCAATGGCGCATCGCCCTGCAAGTTCACAACGATGTCAAAGCCCGAGCCGAGCGCCTCATGCGCTTCGGCGCAGCGTTCGGTACCGTTTCCGCAGGATTCCGAGGTCATCACAACTTCGGCCCCGAAGCCTTCGGCGACGTCGCGGATGCGGTCGTCGTCGGTGGCAACGACCACCTTATCTACACCAGATACGGAACAGGCGGCGCGCCAGGATCGTTCAATCAGCGTCATGGCGTTGCCATTTGCGCCTGTTAGAGGAACGAGAGGTTTTCCGGGATAGCGGGTCGAAGCATAGCGCGCGGGGATGGCAATAAGTACGGACATCAGGCTTCCTTCAATTCAACACCCGGAGCGTAGGCGATAAAGAACGGGTTTGCATAGCCGTCCTTGCCATAGGTCAGCGGCGTGTGGTCGTCGAAGCGAACAACCTTACCGCCGGCACCAGCCAAGACAGCGTGGCCTGCGGCGGTGTCCCATTCCATTGTGCGGCCCACACGGGGATACAGGTCGGCCTCACCTGTCGCCACCAGACAGAACTTCAGCGACGAGCCCGCGCTTTTGCTGTCCTGAACCTGGTATTTGTTGATGTAATCCTCGGTCGCCTGATCGCGATGGGATTTCGAAGCCACGATCAAAAGCGCTGAATTGTCCGGTTTAGACACCGAAATCGGAGTGACTTCGCCAACGGTTTCTTTGTCCAACGCACCGGTTTCTTCGACTGCCTGACCATTGGCCTGAGTATAGAACATCCGGCCCCGTGCGGGCGCATAGACGACGCCGCGCGTCGGAACCCCGTTTTCGACCAGCGCGATGTTGACCGTGAAATCGCCACGCCGGTTTATGAATTCTTTGGTGCCGTCCAACGGGTCAACGATCAGGAACGTCTCACCCTTCTCGGAATGCGAAGCGGCCTGTTCCTCGGTCACCAGCAAAATATCCGGGAAGGCGGCGCGCAGACCGGCCGAGATCAATGCATCCGCTGCCTCGTCCGCCTCGGTCACGGGGCTGGCATCGGATTTGACTTTGACGTCGAAGTCATCTGCCTCATAAATCTGCATGATCGTGCCCCCGGCTTCCAGCGCCAGACGTCTGATTACGGGGATAAGGGCGTCATAGGTCACAAAAATGCTCCGTTCCTGAGGTTTATTGATTGAAATCCCTGACGGCCTTATGATGCGGCGGTTACGGAACGGCAAGAAATTCGTGGCAAGTTGCAGGCAATTCAGCGGGAAAGAGTGCTTACGTGTTTTACTTTGAGCGAAATAAGTCGCTGGCCGGCGGTGCCTTTACGACCTCCGAGCTCATCTACCACGCCGTTGTGCGCAGTATTCGCGCGCAACGCTCGAATGCTGTCCTTGCCGTGATGATAAACATTGTTCAGGTCGTTGCACTGGTAACGGTTTTCTACCTGATTATGACCTTGATCGGGAAGTTGACCGGTGTTGCAAAGATCCGCGGCAATCCAATCCTGTTTTTGTTGTCCGGTGTTTTTCTTTTTTTGACGCATGTTAAATCCGTAAACTCCGTGACCGGGGTCGCGACCGGCAACAACCCAATGATGCTGCATTCGCCGATGAACATGATGGTAGCCCTTTTAGCGACAGCTTTCGGGGTGTTCTACACCCAGTTGGTTTCGATACTGGTTATTCTCTTTGTGTACCACGTTTTGGTTGATCCGCTGGAAATCCAAGACCCCGGTGGCGCGTTTTACATGCTGGTACTGGCATGGTTCACAGGATGCTCAATTGGCGTTGTTTTTATGGCGCTGAAGCCATGGCTTCCAACATTCGTCGCCATCACATCCACTGTGTATCGGCGACTTCAAATGATCTTCTCAGGCAAGATGTTTGTTGCAAATAGCCTCGGAGGCCTCACGTTGACCATGTTCATTTGGAACCCTCTGTTTCACATCGTTGACCAGTGTCGCGGCTTCGTGTTTCGAAACTACTATCCGCGCAACACGAATTGGGAATACCCGCTTTGGGTTGGTCTCGTGCTGCTGTTGATCGGGTTGCTGGGGATTTTCTTCACCCGTCAACACGTATCCAAAAGCTGGGGTGCGCGCAGTTAATTTGCGACGCGCAATGTCAGGTTGATCCGTCCGCCTTTGGGTAACAGCTTGGATGATCCGAACCGGATCCGGTCCACCCCGTGATAAGTCAGGCGAGCTGGTCCGCCCATAATCACCACGTCGCCCGAGCTCAGCCAGATGGACTCGGTCTTGCCGCCGCGTGTTTCGTTACCGATGCGAAACAGTGCGTCGTCGCCCAGCGATATCGACAGGACCGGCCAGGAAAAATCAGCCTCATCCTTGTCCTGATGCAGACCCATGCGAGCGCCTTCCGCATAATAGTTGATCAGACAACAGTCAGGGTCGCGGTCCGGGCTGGCCAAATTGCGCCAGATGTTCAGAATTGTGTCCGGAATCTCGGGCCATTCCATTCCTTTGGGGTGTTGGGCCTGATAGCGATAGCCGCCTTTGTCGGTGACCCAGCCAAGTGCGCCGGCCGAGGTCATGCGCACCGACATCTCTTTGCCTGAGGGCGTGACTGGGCGGAATAGCGGTGCGGATTTCAGAATCGGGCGCAGATCCTCGATCAACCGGGTCTGTGCGGCCCCATCCAGATAGGCTTTTCTGATATCAAATCCGCGCAAGAGCAGCCGCGCCATCCAAGATTCCCCAATCCTTGCCAAAACCTTGCCCAAAAAGGCCACAGATTCCCGAAAACCTGCGATTTACACCGCTTGCAGGCTTTTGGTCTCGCCCTTATATACGCCGGGACGCGCAATGGTGTAGGGCTGTTGCGCAAAACAGATCGGGGCCAGATGCCATAACGGGTCCGGACCTCGGGACATCGCCTTGAAGAGAAAGGGATTGAACATATGGGAAAAGTAATCGGGATTGACCTCGGCACCACAAACTCGTGTGTGGCCATCATGGACGGCTCGCAGCCGAAGGTCATCGAAAACGCCGAAGGGGCGCGGACCACGCCCTCGATCGTCGCCTTCACCGAAGATGAGCGACTGGTCGGTCAGCCTGCAAAGCGTCAGGCGGTCACTAACCCCGACAACACGATCTTTGGCGTCAAGCGTCTGATCGGTCGTCGTGTGGATGATGCAGAAGTCGAAAAAGACAAGAAAATGGTGCCCTATGCCATCGTCGATGGCGGCAATGGCGATGCGTGGGTCGAAGCCCGCGGCGAAAAATACTCCCCAAGCCAGATCTCGGCCTTCACTCTGGGCAAGATGAAGGAAACCGCCGAGAGCTATCTGGGTGAGGACGTCACACAGGCGGTCATCACCGTTCCGGCCTATTTCAACGACGCTCAGCGTCAGGCCACCAAAGACGCCGGTAAAATCGCCGGTCTCGAAGTGCTGCGGATCATCAACGAACCGACAGCGGCTGCTCTGGCCTATGGTCTGGACAAGGAAGAAACCCAAACCATCGCGGTTTATGACCTTGGTGGTGGTACCTTCGACGTGACCATTCTGGAAATCGACGATGGCCTGTTCGAGGTCAAATCGACCAACGGCGACACCTTCCTGGGTGGTGAAGACTTTGACATGCGCATCGTCAACTACCTGGCGGATGAGTTCAAAAAGGAACACGGTGTCGACCTGTCGCAAGACAAGATGGCTCTGCAGCGTCTGAAAGAAGCTGCTGAAAAAGCCAAGATCGAGCTGTCTTCGACCTCGCAGACCGAAATCAACCAGCCGTTCATCTCGATGGGTTCGAACGGTCAGCCGCTGCACATGGTCATGAAGCTGACGCGTGCCAAGCTGGAATCGCTGGTCTCGGATCTGATCAAGAAGTCGATGAAGCCCTGCGCGGCTGCTCTGAAAGACGCCGGTCTGTCGGCTGCTGACGTGGACGAAGTTGTTCTGGTCGGTGGTATGACCCGGATGCCGAAAGTGATCGAAGAGGTCACCAAATTCTTCGGTAAAGAGCCGCACAAAGGTGTGAACCCTGACGAAGTGGTTGCCATGGGCGCCGCCATTCAGGCCGGTGTTCTGCAAGGCGACGTCAAAGACGTTGTTCTGCTGGACGTGACCCCGCTGTCGCTGGGTATCGAGACGCTGGGTGGCGTGTTCACCCGCCTGATCGACCGCAACACCACGATCCCGACCAAAAAGTCTCAGGTCTTCTCGACCGCCGAAGACAACCAGAACGCCGTGACCATCCGCGTGTTCCAGGGTGAGCGTGAAATGGCTGCGGACAACAAGATCCTGGGTCAATTCAACCTTGAAGACATCCCGCCGGCACCGCGCGGTATGCCGCAGATCGAGGTGACTTTTGACATCGACGCCAACGGCATTGTCTCGGTTTCGGCCAAGGACAAAGGCACCGGCAAAGAGCAGAAGATCACCATCCAGGCCTCTGGCGGTTTGTCGGATGACGACATCGAAAAGATGGTCAAGGACGCCGAAGAGAACGCGGAAGCCGACAAGGAACGCCGCGAGCTGGTCGACGCCAAGAACCAGGCGGAAAGCCTCATCCACTCGACCGAGAAGTCGATGGAAGAGCATGCCGATAAGGTTGATCCGACCACCATCGAAGCCATCGAGCTGGCGATTGCCGCGCTGAAGGACGAGCTGGAAACCGAAAATGCCGACAAGATCAAGTCGGGCATCCAGAACGTGACCGAAGCTGCCATGAAGCTGGGTGAGGCCATCTACAAGGCGCAGTCCGAAGAAGCCGAAGATGAGCCTGCAGCCGCTGATGCTGCTCCGGCCGGTGATGATGACATTGTCGACGCCGAGTTCGAAGATCTGGACGACGACAAGCGTAAATAACGGGTAACCGGGCCAATGTGGGCCGGTCCGCTCGCCGGGCCGGCCTATTTACGTTGAGGCAGAAGGAAGAACTGATGTCAAAACGCGACTACTACGAGGTGCTCGGAGTATCCAAGGGCGCTTCGGCGGACGAGATCAAGAAAGGCTTTCGCAAGAAGGCCAAGGAATTGCATCCCGACCGCAACAAAGACAACCCGGATGCCGAGGCGCAGTTCAAAGAAGCGAACGAAGCCTATGATGTGCTGCGCGATGCAGACAAAAAGGCCGCCTATGACCGCTTTGGTCATGCCGCCTTTGAAAACGGCATGGGCGGCGGTGGCCGTCCTGGTGGCGGATTTGGCGGTCAAGGCGATTTCTCCAGTGCGTTTTCGGACGTTTTTGACGACCTGTTCGGCGATTTCATGGGCGGGCAACGCGGTGGGGCCGGTGGCGGACGCCGGGCCGCGCGCGGGTCGGACCTGCGCTACAACCTGCGCGTGACGTTGGAAGACGCCTATGCCGGATTGCAAAAAACAATCAATGTCCCGACTGCAGTCGCCTGTTCGTCCTGTGACGGCACCGGTGCCGAAGGCGGCGTCGAGCCCACAACCTGCCCGACCTGTTCTGGCATGGGCAAAGTGCGCGCGCAGCAGGGCTTCTTTACCGTCGAACGCACCTGTCCGACCTGTTCGGGTCTAGGCCAGATCATCAAGAATCCCTGCAAATCCTGTAACGGTGCAGGCCGCGTTGAAAAAGAGCGCGCGCTGTCCGTCAACATCCCCGCAGGCGTCGAAACCGGCACCCGCATCCGTCTTGCGGGCGAGGGTGAAGCCGGGATGCGCGGTGGCCCTCCGGGCGATTTGTACATCTTCGTCGAAGTCTCGGAACACCGGCTGTTCGAACGTGATAGCGTGAACCTCTACTGCCGCGTGCCGGTCAGTATGGCCAAGGCGGCGCTGGGCGGTTCGATCGAAGTGCCCACCATCGATGGCGGCCGTGGTCGCGTGCAAATCCCGGCTGGCAGCCAGTCGGGACGTCAGATGCGCCTGCGCGGCAAAGGTATGCCTGCCCTGCGCGGTGGCGGCGTTGGCGATATGTTCATCGAGCTGGCCGTGGAAACTCCGGTCAACCTGACCAGCCGCCAGAAAGAGCTGCTGCGTGAGTTCGACGATCTGGGTGAAGACAACCACCCGGAATCAAAAAGCTTTTTCTCATCCGTCAAATCCTTTTGGGACGGCATGAAGGGCTGAATCGGCCTCATTCGAACGTCATTCAAGAGCCGGTCCCAAGGGATCGGCTCTTTGCTTTTCATAAGTCCAGTTTCACCATCACCTGCGCCAAAATTGGCCCTTGATTCCGTACTCAACCCCTGAGATTATCCGCCCAACCGTTGGGGTGCCCTGTCTGAAGGGCTGAGAGGCGCAGCTGCGCTAACCCATCGAACCTGATCCGGGCAATACCGGCGTAGGGAACGGTCTCGCAGTGCACAGACGTTTTTTATGCCTCGTTGCCCCTTTTGAACTGGAGCAACGACTTGGCACCCATTGCCTTAACAATTGCAGGATCCGACAGCGGGGGAGGGGCCGGAATACAGGCCGACCTCAAGGCCATGTCCGCGCTGGGCGTCTATGGTGCCAGCGTGATCACCGCGGTGACGGCGCAAAATACGCGGGCGGTCACCTCTGTCCACGGTATTCCACTTGATGTCATTGCCGCGCAGATCGAGGCCGTTTTGTCTGATCTCAACGTGAGCGCGATCAAGATCGGCATGTTGGCAACGCCTGAGATCATTCACTGCGTGGCCGACAGCATCGCAACGTTTCAGGGGCCAGTGGTTCTGGACCCGGTCATGATCGCCAAATCCGGCGATGCGCTTTTGGCCGAAGAGGCCGTACAGACCTTGCGCGACGTTCTTTTGCCAAGGGCTACTGCGTTGACCCCGAACCTGCCCGAAGCCGCCTGTTTGTTGGAAGTTGGGCCTGCAGTTGGTCGGGATCAGATGGTCGCACAAGGCCTTAATCTGTGCGCCATGGGTGCCAAATCGGTCTTGATGAAAGGCGGGCATGGAAGAGGTGACATTTGTCACGATATTCTGGTGTCAGCAGATGGCGTCATCGGTGAGTTTCAGGCCCCGCGTCAACAGACGCGCAACACCCACGGAACCGGCTGCACCTTGTCCTCGTCCATTGCGGCCGGGCTTGCCAAAGGCTTGCCGCTAGACCGCGCAGTTGCCGAGGCGCATGGCTATCTTCAGGGTGCGATCACCAAGGCTGACGCTTTGAATATCGGTCAGGGCCACGGTCCGGTGCATCACTTCCATCAGGTTTGGCCTGCATGACCGTCTGGTCGGTCATAGGCGCAGGCGTGGCTGGTCTGGCCGTCGCATCCGAGCTGGTGGCGCGCGGAGCGAGAGTGCAGATGTTCGATCCCGGCGGCCCGCCCGGCCCGCATGGCTGTTCCTGGTGGGCGGGTGGAATGCTGGCCCCTTGGTGTGAGTATGAGAATGCCGAGGAGCCGGTGCTGCGCCTTGGGCAGACGGCAATCGACTGGTGGTCGTCGCGCACTCAGGTGCACAGACGCGGTACGCTGGTGGTTGCCAACCCGCGGGACCTGCCAGACCTGCGCCGTTTTGCACGCCGAACTGAGGGCTTTTCCGAAACAGACCGTGACAAAATATTATATTTAGAGCCTGATCTGCATGGTTTCGCCAATGGTCTCTACTTTGGTGACGAAGCTCATTTGGACCCCCGTCAGGCGTTGCGGGATCTGGCCCGACAGCTTCGGGACCACGGGGTCGCGTTTCACCAAAGAATGGCACCAACGCAGTTGGACAACGCGATTGATTGTCGGGGTCTGCATGCGCGTGAATACTTGCCCGACCTGCGCGGCGTGAAGGGCGAGATGCTGGTGATCCGCTGCCCGGACATGACCTTGACCCGGCCTGTGCGCCTGCTGCATCCACGGATGCCACTTTACATCGTGCCGCGCGGTGATGGCGTCTACATGCTGGGCGCGACGATGATCGAATCCGAGGACAGCAGCCGGATCACGGCGCGCTCAATGCTGGAATTGCTCAGCGCGGCTTATGCGTTGAACCCGGCGTTTGGTGAGGCCGAAGTGCTGGAGATCGGTGTCGATCTGCGCCCAGCCTTCCCCGACAACCTGCCGCGTATTCGGCGGCTGGGGCGGACAATCTATGCAAATGGCCTCTATCGCCACGGCTACCTTCTTGCCCCGGCGCTGGCACAGGGCGTGGCCGATTTGGCCTTGGACAACAAACATTCGGAGATGGTCGATGAAGATCGTGCTTAACGGTGAATCGCGCGCGGTGCGTGCCGAAACTCTTGCGGAACTTCTGCAGGAATGCGGGTTCTCCGGTCGTGTTGCCACGGCGGTGAACGAGGACTTTGTCCCCTCTAGCCTGCGCATTTCCCACAAGATCAAAGACGGTGATCGGGTCGAAGTCGTCGCTCCGATGCAGGGGGGCTGAGCGATGAATGAGTTCTATGGCACGCGGTTGCCGAACCCCCTGATGTTGGGGACGGCGCAATATCCCAGCCCGGCGATCCTGGAGCAGGCCTTTCGCAATAGTTGTGCTGGGGTGGCAACCGTATCACTGCGGCGTGAATCCGGGGCGGGGCAGACATTCTGGCAAATGATCCGCGACCTGGGCGTTCTGGTTTTGCCAAACACCGCCGGCTGCCACACGGTCAAGGAGGCGGTGACCACAGCCCACATGGCGCGAGAGGTCTTTGACACCAAATGGATCAAGCTGGAGCTGATCGGTCACACAGACAGCCTGCAGCCCGACGTTTTCCAACTGGTCGAAGCGGCGCGCATCCTCACGGAGGATGGGTTCCAGGTCTTTCCCTACACCACCGACGATCTGATCGTGGGTGAACGTCTGCTGGCGGCAGGCTGTGAGGTTCTCATGCCTTGGGGCGCGCCTATCGGGTCAGGTCGGGGGCTGAACAACGAATACGCCCTACGTGCGATGCGCGCGGAATTCCCGGACGTCCCGCTGGTGATCGACGCTGGGATTGGCCTACCCAGCCATGCTGCGCGCGCGATGGAACTGGGCTTTGATGCAGTGTTGCTGAACACCGCAGTGGCCCGCGCCGGGGATCCGGCGATGATGGCCAAAGCGATGAAGCTGGCGATTGAGGCCGGGCAATTGGCTCATCATGCCGATCCGATCGAGGCCCGCGATATGGCTGAGCCCTCGACCCCTGTGATCGGAAAGGCGTTTCTGTCATGAGGCTCGACCGGTTCTACCCGATCTTCGACCACTCCGACTGGCTGCGCCGTATGCTGCCTTTGGGTGTGAAGCTGGTGCAACTGCGCATCAAGGACCAGCCTGATGCGGTGGTGCACGAGCAGATCGCGGTGTCTCGTGACCTATGCCGCGAACATTGCGCGGTTCTGGTGGTGAACGACTATTGGCAGGCGGCCATCGACGCGGGGTGCGACTGGATTCATCTGGGGCAGGAAGATCTGGACGATGCCGATCTAAAGGCCATTCGGCGCGCGGGCCTGAAACTGGGCGTTTCGACCCATGACGATGATGAGCTTGAGCGCGTGCTGGCCATGGACCCCGATTACATCGCCTTGGGACCGGTTTACCCCACGATCCTGAAAAAGATGAAATGGGAACAGCAAGGCTTGCCCCGTGTGACAGATTGGAAGGCGCGCGTGGGGGAAATTCCGCTGGTCGGTATCGGCGGCATGAGCGTCGAGCGCGCGCCGGGTGTGTTGACGGCGGGGGCGGACATTGTCTCGGTCGTGACCGACATTACGCTGAATGCAGACCCCGAGGCTCGGGTGCGGGCGTGGATCGAGGCCACTAGATGAGCCGCTACAGCCGTCAAATGATCCTGCCCGAGGTCGGTGCAGACGGTCAGGCTCACCTGTCCGCAGCGCGCGTTCTGGTGGTGGGCGCAGGTGGATTGGCAGCGCCGGCGCTGCCTCTGCTGGCCGGTGCCGGAGTCGGCGAACTTACCATCATGGACCGCGATGAGGTCGCGCTGTCGAACCTGCACAGACAGACTTTGTTTACCGAACAAGACTGCGGCCGCCCCAAGGCCGAAGTCGCCGCCGAACGATGCATTGCTTTGAACGGCGAAATCTCGATAGCAGCCGAGAAACAGGCTCTAACAAGTAAAAACGCTATCGAATTCGTTGGGCAGGCCGACATCGTGCTTGATTGCGCCGATAGTTATGCGGCCAGCTACACCCTGTCCGATACCTGCCACGCCCTGAGCAAGCCGCTCATCAGCGCCTCGGTTCTGGGGTTGTCGGGCTACGTTGGTGGCTTCTGCGGTGGCGCGCCGTCTTTGCGGGCCGTGTTCCCGGATGCGCCGGAAAGCGGAACCAGCTGTGCCAGTGCTGGGGTGCTGGGACCTGTCGTTGGAATGATCGGCGCGATGCAGGCCCAGATGGCGCTGAGTGTGATACTCGGCCTGGCCCCCTCTCCACTGGGTTTAATGGTGCAGTTGGATGCCCGCACCCTGCGCAGCAGTTCGTTTCGCTTCGACGACGCGTCAGAGCCCGCAGATCATTTCTCTTTCATCTCAGCGAGCCAGCTGACCGCGAATGATCTGATCATAGAACTGCGCAGCCCAGATGAAGCCCCTCATCCCATTCACCCTAAAGCCCGCCGCCAGTCAGCGGATTCGATCAAGATAGAGCCTAACACAAGTCAAAGACTGGCACTTTGCTGTGCTAGCGGGCTGCGAGCCTGGCGGGCCGCGGAACAATTGAAACCGAATTGGCCGGGCGAGATCGTCCTCGTCGCGGCTTCAACCGCGTGAAGAAAAGGAAACGCGAGACATGAAAAAGCTGATCACAGCGATTGCCCTTCTGGCCGCCGCGCCAGCCTGGGCCGAGGACAAGATGACCGTCCTGTTGGACTGGTTCGTCAATCCCGACCACGGTCCCATCATCGTGGCGCAGGAAAAGGGTTACTTCGCCGATGAAGGGCTTGAGATCGAAATCGTGCCCCCTGCCGATCCATCGGCCCCGCCGCGTCTGGTCGCCGCCGGGCAGGCCGATCTGGCGGTATCCTACCAGCCGCAATTGCACCTGCAGATTCACGAAGGTTTGCCGCTCAAGCGCGTTGGCACCCTGGTCGCCACCCCGTTGAACTGTCTGCTGGTCCTCAAAGATGGTCCGATCGAAACGCTGGGCGATTTGAAGGGCAAGAAAGTCGGCTTCTCGGTCGCCGGTGTGGAAGAGGCCGTGCTGGGCGCCATGCTGAACGCCCATGGCGTGGCACTGGACGATATCGAGATGATCAATGTCAACTTCTCGCTGTCTCCGTCGCTGATGACAGGTCAGGTCGATGCCGTGATCGGCGCGTTCCGTAACTTTGAACTGAATCAGATGGATATCGAAGGCGTCGCGGGCCGCTGCTTCTATATCGAGGAAGAAGGCGTACCGCCCTATGATGAGCTGATCTATGTCGCCAACCCCGATACGATGGACGCCGACAAAGTCGCCCGCTTTCTGGCCGCGACCGAGAAGGCGACACAGTTCATCGTCAACAACCCCGAAGAAAGCTGGGAAATCTTCGCCGCCACCTCACCCGAGCTACAGGATGAACTGAACGCGCGCGCCTGGGTCGACACTCTGCCCCGTTTTGCGCTGCGCCCGGCGGGTTTTGACGCGGGTCGTTATGCCCGGTTCGAAGCCTTCCTGAAAGACAGCGGCATGATCGACAGCATCAACCCGGTCAGCGCCATCTCGGTCGATGTGACCGCACCATGAGCGACTATGGCAAAGCCTTCACGCTGTTGCGTGGTGCCGCGCAGGGGCCGTGGCGGGACTATACCCGCCACGCCTTTGTCGAGGGCATGAAAGACGGCACCCTGCCGCGCGCCGCGTTTCTGCACTATCTGCGGCAGGATTACGTTTTCCTGATCCACTTTTCCCGCGCCTGGGCGCTGGCGGTTGTGAAATCCGAGACCCACGAAGAGATGCAGGCCGCGGCGCGCACCGTGAACGGCTTGATCAGCGAAGAGATGAAACTGCATATCGGGATTTGCGAGGCCGAAGGCATCCCGGAGGACCAGTTGTTCGCCACCCCGGAACGCGCAGAAAACCTGGCCTATACCCGCTTTGTGCTTGAGGCCGGGTATAGCGGTGATCTGCTGGACCTTCTGGCCGCCCTTGCGCCCTGTGTGATGGGGTATGGTGAGATCGGCGCGCGATTGGAGTCCGAGGCGATCTCAGACACTTACCTTGATTGGATCAACACTTATGCGGGTCCGGACTACCAAGAGGCATGCAAAGCGGTTGGTGAATTGCTGGAACAGTCTCTAACACGGCGTATTGGTCCGGAATATGCGAACTCTCCGCGTTGGCAACGTCTGTGCCAAACCTTCCGAACAGCCACCGAGCTAGAGGTCAACTTCTGGCAAATGGGCCTGACGCCGTGACCCCAGCGCCCGATCTGACCATCAACGGGTCTGCCACCATCAATGGCGCGCCTCTGTTCGTGCCGCTCAGCCTGACCCTTGCGGCAGGGCAGTGGACCTGTCTGTTGGGCGGGTCGGGCGTTGGCAAAACAACCATTCTGCGCCTGATTGCCGGTCTGGAAACCGGCGCGGATTTTGACGGAGAAATCTCCGCCAGTGACGGGAAATCGGTTCAGGATCGGGTTGCCTATATGGCACAGGACGATTTGCTGCTGCCCTGGGCCACGGTCGCGCAAAATGTCTGCCTAGGTGCACGGCTGCGTCGGCAAAAGCCCGATCTTGCCCGCAGGGATCGACTGATCAAACGGATGCTATTGGAAGATCATATGGGCAAGAAACCAGCCGAGCTCTCCGGTGGACAACGTCAGCGGGTTGCCCTGGCCCGGACATTGATGGAGGACCGTCCGATCGTATTGCTGGATGAACCTTTTTCGGCACTGGATGCCCGCACGCGGGCGGATATGCAGGACCTCGCGGCGGAGGCACTGCAGGACCGCACTGTGCTGTTGGTAACCCATGACCCGTCCGAGGCTGCCCGGCTGGGCCAATCTATCGTGGTCATGACTCAATTGGGCGTTACATCCTGCCAGCCCCCGCACGCGCCAGCCCCGCGCAAAGTTGACGACGTTGAAACGCTGGAAACGCAGGGCGCGCTGCTGCGTCTGTTGCGCGAGGAAGCGGCATGAAGTTGCTCTCTGCCCTTGCCGCAACGGTCTTTGCTCTGGTTATCTGGCAGGGGATCGTGTCCCTCACTGGCCTGCCAAAGTTCATCCTGCCGGGGCCGGCGCTGGTGGCTGAAACCTGGTGGCAGAACCGCTGGCTGATCGCGGAACACACATGGGTCACTGCGGTCGAGGTCATCATTGGCCTTGCCTGCGGCACCATTTTGGGGGTGGTCACTGCATTGCAACTGGCGAATTCCCGCGCCGCACGGGTGCTGGTGCAGCCGATGCTCGTTTTCACTCAGGCCCTGCCGGTGTTTGCGCTGGCCCCCTTGCTGACCTTGTGGCTGGGGTATGGCCTGTGGTCCAAGGTCGCGATGGCCGTTCTGATCATCTATTTCCCAATCACCTCATCCTTTTTTGACGGGCTGATGCGGACGCCGCCAGGCTATCTGGACCTTGCGCGCACCATGCAGGCCAGTCCGCGCGCAGTGTTGTGGCATATTCGCATTCCCGCAGCCTTGCCCTCGCTGGCGTCCGGAATGCGGCTGGCCGCCGTTTATGCGCCGATCGGGGCGGTGATTGGTGAGTGGGTGGGGTCTTCGCAAGGGTTGGGATACCTGATGTTGCTTGCCAATGGGCGGGCCAAGACGGATCTGATGTTTGCGGCGATGCTGACGCTGGGGGTGTTTTCGATCCTACTGCACCTGATCGTCCGCCGTGCCACGGCGCGCATGGCGGGTGAGGCGCGTTAACTATTCGGAAACCGATTCTGCGGCAGGATGGCCTCATGACACAGGACGCCTTTGCCGAAGCCCCGATGCTGTTTGAAACGGACGAAGCCCCGGTGCAGCCACTGCCCAAGGGCCGGTTGCCGTCCTACATCAAAGACCACAGAAAACGTCTGCGCGAACGGTTCATGTCGGGTGGATCAGCAGCTATGCCGGATTATGAACTGTTGGAACTGGTCTTGTTCCGGTCGATTCCGCGGCAGGACGTGAAGCCTTTGGCCCGGGCATTGATGGATACGTTTGGCGATTTCAATCGCGTCCTCACCGCGCCCGAGGAACGGTTGCGGCAGATCAAAGGGGTCGGGGACACGGTCATCACCGATCTGAAAATCCTTGAGGCCTGTGCCCACCGCATGGCCCGCGCGCGGGTGATGCAGAGGCATGTGATTTCGGGTTGGGACGCGCTGCTCGACTATTGCCATACAACCATGGCGCATCGCGAGACCGAACAGTTCCGAGTGTTTTACCTAGACCGGAAAAACGTGCTGATCGCTGATGAAGAACAGGCCAAAGGCACCGTTGATCACGTGCCGGTCTACCCACGTGAGGTCGCCAAACGCGCGTTGGAACTAAACGCTTCGGCCTTAATTCTGGTGCACAACCACCCGTCGGGTGATCCCACGCCCTCGCAATCGGACATCGACATGACCAACCGGATACAGGATGCCTGCGTCGCGCTGGGCTTGACGCTGCATGATCACCTGATCATCGGCAAATCGAACGAGCTGAGTTTTCAATCCGAGGGGTATCTGTAGGGGTTACTGCACCCAGACCTCGACCCGACGATTGACCTTTCGGCCCCATTCGGTGTCATCACAAGCCATGGGCATCGCCTCGCCGAAAGCGTCCACCGCGATCTCGATACTGTCTGGAATGGCTGTTTCAACCGCTGCAATGACCGCGTTGCGTACCGTTCTGGCCCGCAACATCGCGATCCGCGCATTTGCTGACGCCGCGCCGTCCCCATCGCTAAAGCCGACAAAGGTCAGTTTGCGGGCGTCGACAGCTCCGGTTTCCAGCGCATGCGCCAGCGCCCGAATATTCGAGCGTGACTGGGCGTCGGGGCGGGATGATCCGGCCTCGAACCGGAAGGACAGCGATAGACGGGATTGGGGGCGCAGCGTCTTGATCATGCGCTGCAACTCGTCCAACCCAACCTCGGCACCACCTGAAACCACCGCATTGGCCAAACGGTCGCCCTGCAGCCCGATCTGCATCATTTCCGGAGTCTGATCGACAAAACCCGCCTTACGGATCGCCATCTGAGCCTCGGCGCTTTGGGTATAGGCCAGGAACTGCCGTGCGATGCGGGGCAGACGGATTTCCGGCAGGTACAGGAACATTGGTGAGGTTAGCGGGTAGTCCTCGGTTTTAATCGATTGCCGCGTGGCCGCCAATGCGTGACCACATCCGCCGGTCAAAGGCAGGGCGCGGGCAGCCCCAATCTCGGCATGGCTGGCTATGCCGATTGCAAATGGATCATCAGCGACCGCACGAACCAGATCACTATTGCGGGTATAGCGCGAAACACCCTCGGCAAGGGTTGCATTCGCGGGTGCCAGCAGCCGATCCTCGACCCCTTGTGCCAGGCCCGAGCCCGCGTCGGGTAGATGCAGCGACATTGGCGCGTCGGGTCCGCCCAGATCAGACCAATTTGCGATTTCGCCAGAAAAAACGCGAACCAACTCAGCTGGGGAGATCTGCCGAACCGGATTGTCGCGTGCTACGATCGGGACAAGCGCATCCAGCGCAATGACCCTTGATCGGCGCGCCCCGGCAAGATCGCCCAGCCCGGCCGTTTGTGCGGCCTCTTGTTCTGAAGGGCGGATCTCACGCAGCGCCATGACGATATCGGCCTCATCAGCGACCAAATCCCTAAATCCACCACCGGTGTTACCGGGATCAAAGAAAAACCGGCCCAACGGAGCATTGCGCCCCGCCTTGTGCAGTTCATATGCGAAAGCGCCGGCACCCAAAGGCTGCGGTGTTGCTGACAGCCCCTCTTGCCGGGCAAAGCCGACAATGAGTGCTGGCAGAACCTTTTCTGCCATGACCGACGAGCCGGAAAACCGAACTTCGGCTACATAGTCGGTGAGACTGGGGCAGGCGGGGCCTTCGCAGGTAACGCCAGACCCATCGACGGTCAGCTCACCGAATTGCGTCTCTACACGATAAAACTCGCCATCAAAGCTCAGTAGGTTGCCGGTGATCTCGACCTTGCCGTCCTGCGAGGTCAGGGTAATGTCCTGCGCAAGGACCTGTGACGCCAGAATTGCCGAAATCAGTGTAGCCGTTGCCACACGAAAAAATGTCATACGAAAGCCGAGCCTGCCTGCGGTTTAGTTTGCCGCGATTGTCAGGTCTTGGAGCAAATTATTCAACACCAGAAACTCACCGGTTTGTGCGCAATCCGGCATGGTCAGCGTCAAATCGCGTGATCGCAAGCGGCGATCCCCGCGCAGTTCCAGTGATTGCAGGGCGAGATCATGGCCACAATTGGCGTCGTTCACCTCGGCTTCGATGGTCAGCTCGATCGAACCAGTCTGATCGGTCTGGGAGACCGGGAAGGAGTAAACCTCGATATTCTGCGCGTCTCCAAACCCGGATTGGCCCAAATGCACGACGGTGCCCGCCCCACCTGTGTCCGTATTGGCCGAGACGTGACCTGTGCCGCCATAGCTGGCCCCAAATTCCAGCGCATGGATTTGCAGGTCTGTGTCCCCCTGCCACTGCAGGGCGATGCGGGTGAAATCTGCCATGTCCGGGATGTGAGTGGTGGCAACGGTCCCGGTCTGATCGTCGACTGAGATCAGAAAGATGGCATATTCCGACAGGGCTGGGATCGTCAGATCCAGACGGCCGTTCTTGTCCGTTTTTTGAGTGACTTTCAGCCCGCTGTGATGCACCTCAATCCGTTCATTGCTGTGGCAGGGGGCTTTCACGGTCAGGCGGGCGGAGGCGCCGGGCACGGCGTGAGCACGCGCGCTTAGTGCGCATTTCGAAGTGTCAGAGCGGGTTGACCGGCTGGGCTGCAGCGAGCGCTGCGTGGGCTGAGCGCCGCGCGGCGTATTCAAGGCTGGAGTCGACGAGGTCAGCACGACATCCTGCAGCCCGGCGATAACCGAAGACTGATTGGTAACCACGTCCGGTTGCACCTGCGCATCGTCCGATTGCGCGGGCCATCCATTTTGCATCAGGTAACCAATTACCAGGGCACAAGCCACAGTGCCGCCAGTGGTTACGTAATTCTTGATTACGAACAAAACACCCTCCCCAGTTGAAGGAGCGAGTCGCAATGTGATGTCGAATCACGGCCAATATGTGGCCGTGAGGCGGACTCATTGTGTCGAGGGAGGGTGACCTCAGGTCAGCCGACCATGGCAGTGTTTGAACTTTTTGCCGGATCCGCAGGGGCAAAGATCGTTGCGCGACGGGTTACCCCAGGTCGAAGGATCGTCTTCGACAAAACCGGGGCGTGCGTCGCCCGAAGCTTTCGCTTCGGCCACGGCTTCGGCCCGATCTGCGGCCTTGTCGACCGCCTGTTGTGCCTGGGCCTGCTGAGACTGCATTTGGGCCAGCATCTCGCGCTGTTCTTCCTCGGTCAGCGGGCGAACGCGCGACAGTTGCTGCGTCACGGTTTCGCGCAAGGAATCCAGCATGCCTTCGAACAACTGGAAGCTTTCGTTTTTGTATTCGTTCAGCGGATCACGCTGAGCGTAGCCGCGGAATCCAACGACCGACCGCAGATGTTCCAGCGTCAACAGGTGCTCGCGCCATTTGCTGTCGATGGTCTGCAGCAGAACCTGCTTTTCGATGTTGCGCATGTTCTCGGGGCCAAAAGCGGCAGCCTTCTGCGCCATCATCTCGTCTGCGGCGTTTATCAGACGCTCGCGCACTTGCTCGTCATCCACGCCTTCCTCGGCGGCCCAGTCCTGAACCGGCGCGTCGATGGTCAGCTTGTCTTTGACCGCTTCATGCAGACCGTCGGTGTCCCACTGGTCGGCGTAGGATTTTGGCGGCATATATTCGTCGATCAGGTCGTCGATCACCTGTTCGCGCATATCAGCCACGACCTCGGACAGGTCATCCGAGGACATGATCTCGCGCCGCTGGCTAAAGACAACCTTTCGCTGGTCGTTCATCACGTCGTCGAATTTCAGGACGTTTTTTCGCATGTCGAAGTTGCGGCCTTCGACTTTGGACTGCGCGCGTTCCAGCGACTTGTTCACCCAAGGGTGCACGATCGCCTCGCCCTCTTTCATACCCAGTGTAGTCAGGACCTTGTCCAGACGTTCCGAGCCGAAGATACGCATCAGGTCGTCTTCGAGGCTCAGGTAGAACACGGTGCGGCCCGGGTCGCCCTGACGGCCCGAACGACCGCGTAGCTGGTTGTCGATGCGGCGGCTTTCGTGGCGTTCAGACGCCATAACGTACAGACCGCCGGCAGCTAGAACCTTTTCTTTTTCTTCGGCGTGGCGCGCCTCTTCGGCTGCGCGCAGTTGGGCCGGGTCGGCCTCGGGGTTTTCGGCCAGCGCCTGCAGAACCTTCATCTCGACATTGCCGCCCAGCTGAATGTCGGTGCCGCGGCCTGCCATGTTGGTTGCGATGGTCACCGCACCAAGACGCCCTGCATCAGCGACGATCTGTGCTTCCTGCTCGTGCTGGCGGGCGTTCAGAACGTTGTGTTCGATGCCTTCCTTCTGCAGCATCTGGCTCAGCAACTCGGATTTCTCGATGGACGTCGTGCCCAGCAGGACCGGTTGGCCCTTTTCCTGCGCTTCTTTGGTTTCCTTGATCATCGCGCCGTATTTTTCCATGGCGGTGCGATAGACCTGATCGTCCTCGTCCATGCGGGCGATCGGCTTGTTGGTCGGAACTTCGACCACACCCAGACCGTAGATTTCGGCGAATTCCTCGGCCTCGGTCAGGGCTGTACCGGTCATACCGCCCAGTTTGTCATAGAGGCGGAAATAGTTCTGGAAGGTCACGCTGGCCAGCGTCACGTTCTCGGGCTGAATTTGCACGCCTTCCTTGGCCTCGATGGCCTGATGCAGACCTTCGGACAAACGGCGGCCCGGCATCATGCGGCCGGTGAATTCGTCGATCAGAACCACGTTGCCGTCACGAACAATGTAGTCCTTATCGCGATTGAATAGTTTGTGCGCGCGCAGGCCTTGGTTCACGTGGTGTACGACCGTTGTGCTTTCGGGGTCATACAGCGAATGGCCCTCGGGGATCAGACCAGCGGCGATCAGTTGCTGCTCCAGGAACTCGTTGCCTTCATCAGTGAAGGTCACATTCCGGGATTTTTCGTCCAGTGTGAAGTGTTCGTCGCTAAGTGACGGAATCAGGCCATCAATGGCGGTATACAGGTCCGAGCGGTCCTGCGACGGCCCCGAGATGATCAGCGGTGTCCGCGCCTCGTCGATCAGGATCGAGTCCACCTCGTCAACAATCGCGAAATTGTGGTGTTTCTGGTAAACCTGTTCCAGATCCGCCTTCATGTTGTCGCGCAGGTAATCGAAACCCAGCTCATTATTGGTGGCATAGGTGATGTCGCACTTGTAAGCGGCCATCTTTTCGTCGTCGGGTTGACCGGACCAGATCACGCCCGTGGTCATGCCAAGGGCTGCGAAAACCTTGCCCATCCATTCCGAGTCACGCTTAGCTAGGTATTCGTTCACGGTAACGACGTGCACGCCCTTACCGGTCAGCGCGTTCAGATAGGCCGGGAAGGTCGCGACCAGCGTCTTGCCCTCACCCGTTTTCATTTCCGAGATGTTGCCCTGATGCAGGAACGTACCGCCCATCAGCTGGACATCAAAGGCGCGCAGACCCAGCGCGCGTTTAGCGCCTTCGCGGACATTGGCAAAGGCTTCGGGCAGCAGGTCGTCGAGGCTTTCGCCATCCAGCGCGCGTTTGCGCAGTTCTTCGGTCTTTTCCTTCAGACCGTCATCCGACAGTTTCTCGAACTCGGGTTCCAGCGCGTTGATCTTTTCGATCAGGGGGCGGGTCGCCTTGATCTTGCGGTCGTTCGGTGTTCCGAACACCTTTTTGGCGAGCGTTCCGAGTCCCAGCATGTTCACTCCAGCGGATCTGTTCTTGTCTTGGTTGCGACAGGCTTGCCCACCTTGCGCGCAACCCATAGATACGGGGGGTGAAAGGCGGCCCTGTCCAAGGCTTCAAAGCGATGTAAGCGGCAGGTTCCAGAGTGTCAACGCCGCGCCCTGTCGCGGCAAGAAAATAGGATGATTCCATGCCCAAAGGCCTCACTTTTCTGCCATCGCTGGCTCTGGCTGCCGTGATGGCGCTGCCGCTGGCCGCCGAAACCAAGCCAGATGCGGACACTGTTGTCGCCAATGTGAACGGTGACACGATCACGTTGGGTCACGTGATCGCTGCTGTGGCTGCTTTGCCGCCAAATTACGCCGATATCGAAGATGACGTTCTGTATGAATTCATCATCGAGCAGTTGATTCAGCAGCAATTGCTGGCCCAGCAGCAGGAGTCGCTGAGCAAACTGAACCAGTTGGGGCTTGAGAACGAAGGCCGGTCAATGCAGGCGGTGCAGACGGTGAATACGCTGCTTGACGGTGCCTTGACCGATGAGGCGATCCAAGCTGCCTATGACGCAGAGTTCGCTGATTTCCAGGGCGAGGATGAGTACAACGCCAGCCACATTCTGGTTGAGACCGAGGATGCGGCCAAGGACATCAAGGCACAGCTGGAGGATGGTGCCGATTTTGCTGAAATGGCCAAGGAAAAGTCTACTGGCCCGTCCGGTCCCAATGGTGGGTCGCTAGGGTGGTTCGGTAAGGGCCGCATGGTGCCCGAATTCGAAACCGCTGTGGTTGGGCTGGAAAAAGGCCAGATATCGGACCCGGTTCAGACGCAGTTTGGCTGGCACGTGATCATTCTGAATGACACCCGCAAATCCGAAGCTCCGGCGCTGGATGCAGTGCGGGATCAGCTGGCCCAAACCATTCAACAAGAAGCGATTCAGGCCAAAATCGACGAGTTGACCCAGACGGCACAAATCGAACGTTCAGCGCTGGATGGTACCGGTCCCGAGGTCATTCGCCAGATCGACCTGATTCAGGAGTAATCCCCGTGGCCACGATCACCAAGGTTTCGCCGCTCGCGCCAGCGGGTTTTCCCGATCTGCCTGCTATTGACGGTGTGCGTTTTGCCACCGTCGAGGCAGGTGTCCGTTATCAGGGCCGAACAGATGTCATGCTGGCGGTTCTTGATCCCGGCACGTCCGTGGCGGGCGTATTCACGCGCTCGGCGACCCGTGCGGCCCCGGTTTTGGACTGTCAGGAGAAAATCGGTGGGGCCAGTGACGGACCCGCTGCCATTCTTGTGAACTCGGGCAACGCCAACGCCTTTACGGGCCATTACGGTCAAACCTCGGTGGCCGAGGTGACACAGGCGGTCTCGGCCGCAACCGGTGTTCCGGTGGAACGGGTCTTTACCTCGTCCACCGGCGTGATCGGCGAGCCGCTGCCCCACGATCGGATTGTGGCGCAGCTTGAGGCGCTGAAAGCGGGCCTCAGCCGCCATGCGGTCGAAGACGCCGCGCGGGCGATCATGACTACTGACACCTTTCCCAAAGGGGCGTCGGCACAGGTAGAGATTGACGGCAAAACAGTCTCTATTGCAGGGATTGCCAAAGGCTCAGGTATGATCGCGCCGGACATGGCGACGATGCTGGTCTACATCTTCACCGATGCCAAGATCGACCAATCGGCTTTGCAGGCCCTGTTGGGCGCGCAGACAGACCGCACGTTCAACTGCATTACGGTGGACAGCGACACCTCGACCTCGGACAGTCTGCTTCTGTGCGCGACCGGAGCCTCGGGCGTGGACGCCACCGGAAACGCGGTGTTCGAACAGGCGCTTGAAAAGGTGATGCTGGACCTTGCGCAGCAGGTTGTGCGCGACGGGGAAGGAGCCACGAAATTCGTGGAAATCCGCGTGACGGGTGCCGCCTCGGATGCGGATGCCAAGGTGCATGGTTTGGCGATTGCGAATTCCCCGCTGGTCAAAACCGCTATCGCGGGCGAGGACCCGAACTGGGGCCGTGTGGTCATGGCCATCGGCAAATCCGGAGCCGCTGCCGACCGCGATCTTCTGAGCATTTCGTTCGGGGACATTCTGGTGGCCGAGAAGGGCTGGGTCAGCCCTGATTATCGCGAGGAAGACGCCGCCGAGTACATGAAAGGTCAGGATTTGGTGATCGGCGTCGATCTGGGTCTGGGTGAGGGAAAATCCACCGTTTGGACCTGTGACCTGACTCACGGGTATATCGAAATCAACGCGGATTACCGTTCATGAAAACAGTATTGGTCTCTGCTGTGGCGCTGATTGACGTCGAAGGCCGGGTGCTGCTGGCGCAGCGCCCCGAAGGCAAATCCATGGCCGGTTTGTGGGAATTCCCCGGAGGTAAAATCGAACCCGGCGAAACCCCCGAGGTCGCCCTGATCCGTGAATTGCACGAGGAACTGGGCATCGACACCTGGGCCTCGTGCCTTGCCCCACTGACCTTTGCCAGCCACAGCTACGATGATTTCCACCTGCTGATGCCACTGTTTGCCTGCCGAAAGTGGGAGGGGATTCCGCAATCCAAAGAAGGTCAGGCGCTGAAATGGGTGCGGGCAAATGATCTGCGCAACTACCCGATGCCGGCGGCGGATGTTCCGCTGATCCCGATATTGCGGGATTGGTTATAAAGTTAAATCCCGAAGTCGTTCGAGCTGATCGGTCCGGATATCGAGTATGCGGATTAAGCTGTCATTGCTTGCGCTTTGGGAATGGCAAGTTTCATTATCAAGGCGCTTACTACTCGCCTAAGGTGTAATGCCACGAACTGTAGTGTCTTCGGATCGTTGTTGGAATTTCTTTATGGATGCAATCGACTACAGAAATCTAGTGGGTCTTTTTTGGATCATTTTCTTGTTTGTTTTGATGCCGTTGAGCTTTCGTCGCCATACAAAAAAACCGGAATTTAAAGCACTTATGGAGTCCGGCCAACTCATCAATCTCAATTTGCTTACCCTTGTTTCGACATGGTTCCGAAAGAAAGGCGACCCACTAAGAAGACCCCACATAAAGATAGCGAAGATTGGTATTGCGTACTTCTGCGGGCTATTATTCGGAGCGCTCTTCGGTCTTATAGCTATTATTTCGGCGTTTCGTCTCTAGTCACAAGCACAACTTTTTGAGTGGTCACCAAGAGCTCGAAACTGCCTTTTGTCAGGCCACGCACTCATGGCCCTTGTCGCATCCTCTGCAACCTTGTGAAAAAAAGGGTAACGAAAACTTACACCGCTCTTTTTTTTGGAGCGCATTACTTCGCGGTTTGCATACTTCGTACAACTTGGAAGATCGCCCCCCCACCCCTGTTACAATTCGTAAGAATTGAGAAAACATCAGGAAAAAGTTGACGCTGATCGTGCAAGCGTCCCTTAATCGGGGCGTTGGCGTCCGGGGTTGATCCTCGGGTCCGCCGTTTCCGGCCCGGAGGAGGGGCCGGATGGGGAGGAGAAGAAGATTGGTTCAGACGCAGTCGGGCGCCGAAGGGTTGCAGTCCCTTCCGGCGCTTCTACACCGCAATGCGACCCAGTTCGGGGACGTCCCGGCATATCGGGAAAAGGAATTCGGAATCTGGCAATGCTGGACCTGGGCCGAAGCGGCCAAGGAGGTTCGTGCGATTGCGCTGGGATTTCTTGAGCTTGGCGTTGAACGAGGCGACCACATCGCCGTCATAGGCCGCAACCGCCCAGCACATTACTGGTCGATGGTCGCGGCTCAGATGGTAGGGGCGGTTCCTGTGCCTTTGTATCAGGACTCGGTCGCCGAAGAGATGGCCTATGTTCTGGAACACTGCGGCGCGAAATACGTCGTCTGCGGCGATCAGGAGCAGGTCGACAAGGTCATCGAGATTCAGGAGAACCTGCATCAGGTCAAACACATCCTCTACACTGACAAGCGTGGGATGCGGAAATACGACCACAGCCAGATGAACGCGCTTGAGGACATTATGGCTGAGGGCAGCGCCGGTCACGCGCGGTTTGATGCCGAACTGGACAAGCGCATCGCAGCGATCACCTACGACGACACTTGTGTGATGCTCTATACCTCGGGCACCACTGGCAAGCCCAAGGGTGTTGTTCTGTCGAACCGTAATGTGATCGAAAGCGCTAAGAATTCGGCAGAGTTCGACCACCTGACCCGGAACGAGGACATCCTGTCCTACCTGCCGATGGCCTGGGTGGGTGATTTCATCTTTTCCATCGGTCAGGCCTATTGGTGCGGCTTCTGCGTGAATTGCCCCGAGAGCGCTGACACGATGATGACCGACCTGCGTGAGATCGGGCCGACTTACTTTTTCGCCCCTCCGCGCGTGTTCGAGACACAGCTGACCAATGTGATGATCCGGATGGAGGATGCGGGCAAGCTGAAGCAGCGTATGTTCCATCACTTCATGGCGCACGCCAAAAAGGTTGGCGGCTTGCTGCTGGATGGTAAGCCTGTTGGTTTTGGCGACCGGATGAAATACGCGCTGGGCAATATGCTGGTGTACGGACCGCTGAAAGACACGCTCGGCTATGGCCGGTTTCGCGTGGGCTATACGGCGGGCGAGGCGATCGGGCCGGAGATTTTCGATTTCTACCGTTCGCTAGGCATCAACCTGAAACAGCTTTACGGCCAGACCGAAGCGACCGTGTTCATCACCGTGCAGCCTGATGGTGAGGTTCGGGCGGACACCGTGGGCGTCCCGGCACCGGATGTTGAATTGAAAATCGACGACAATGGCGAGATCCATTATCGCTCGCCAGGTGTGTTCGTTGAATACTACAACAATCCGGATTCCACGGCCTCGACCAAGGATGCCGAAGGTTGGGTGGCGACGGGCGATGCCGGGTTCATCGAAGAAGGCTCGGGCCATTTGCGGATCATTGATAGGGCCAAGGACGTCGGCAAAATGGCGGATGGGTCGATGTTCGCGCCCAAGTACGTCGAGAACAAGCTGAAGTTCTATCCAGACATTCTTGAGGTCGTGCTGTTCGGCAATGGCAAGGATCGCTGCGTGGCTTTCATCAATATCGACCTGACCGCGGTTGGTAACTGGGCCGAACGCAACAACGTGGCCTACGCGTCATATCAGGAACTGGCGGGCCATCCCCGCGTGTTGGAGACGATCAAGGCCCATGTGGAAGAGGTGAACAAGTCGGTGGCCGCAGACGAGATGCTGTCGGGGTGCCAGGTCCACCGCTTTGTGGTGCTGCACAAGGAACTGGATGCGGATGATGGCGAGATGACCCGGACCCGGAAGGTTCGCCGTGGGTTTGTCGAGGATAAGTTCCACGACATTATTGCCGCGCTTTATGACGGGTCCTCGAGCGTTTCGACCACCACCGAAGTGACGTATGAGGACGGACGCAAGGGCTCGATCTCGGCCACGCTTGAAATCGTCGATGCGCCGGTTGTGCCAGTCGCGCAGCACAAGGTGGCGGCGGAATGAGGGGTCGCCGAGCGCCGCTCGACCTGCGGTCATCGCCCCGCCCGCCGTCCCGTTTTTCCGCAAGTCAGGGAGTGACTGATGCTGGATAATTCCGAAGGATATGTCACCGAGGACGGCCGCAAGATCGGCGGTGTGGTGATGGAAATGAAGAACATCACCCTGCGCTTTGGCGGTGTTGTGGCGATCAAGGATATCTCGTTCGACATTCGCGAGGGTGAGATTCGCGCCATCATCGGGCCGAACGGGGCCGGTAAATCCTCGATGCTCAACGTAATTTCCGGGTTTTATGTCCCGCAGGAGGGCGAGGTCTGGTTTCATGGGGCAAAACGCCCACCGATGCGCCCCTATGAGGTTGCGCGGCAGGGCATTGCCCGAACATTCCAGAATATCGCCTTGTTCGAAGGCATGAGCGTTCTGGACAACGTGATGACCGGTCGGCTGAACTATATGAAAACAAACATCTTTCAGCAGGCCTTTTGGAAGGGCAAAGCCGAGGCTGAAGAGGTTGAGAACCGCGAGGCGGTCGAGAAGATCATCGACTTCCTAGAAATCCAGCACATCCGCAAGACACCGGTGTCTCGCTTGCCGTATGGCCTGAAGAAACGCGTCGAACTGGCGCGCGCGCTGGCAGCCGAGCCCAAGCTGTTGCTGCTGGATGAACCGATGGCCGGTATGAACGTCGAAGAGAAAGAGGACATGAGCCGCTTTATCCTCGACGTGAATGACGAGTTCGGCACCACGATTGCCCTGATCGAACACGATATGGGCGTTGTGATGGACCTGAGCGACCGCGTGGTCGTGATGGATTATGGCCGCAAGATCGGCGACGGCACCCCGGACGAAGTGCGCAACAATCAGGAAGTCATCGATGCCTATCTGGGGGTGAGCCATGACTGACCATCTGACAGACATGAGAGGGGGCGCACATGCCTGAACAACTCGTATTTGCGATGGAGGTTATCCTCAACGGTCTGATGGCCGGGGTTCTCTATGCGCTGGTGGCTCTGGGCTTTGTGCTGATCTACAAGGCTTCGGGGATTTTCAACTATGCTCAAGGGGTTATGGCGCTGTTCGCGGCGATGACGCTGGTGGGGATCATGAATGGGCAGGTGCCGTTTTCGCATCTGATCAACGCGATCTTTGGGACGCACATTCACTACTTTGGTTGGAATGTTCCGGCTATTGTGGCGATCCTTCTGACGATGGCGGTGATGGTGCTGTTGGCCTGGGCCGTGCAGCGGTTCGTGATGCGCCACTTGGTGGGGCAGGAACCGATCATCCTGTTCATGGCAACCATCGGTCTGGCCTATTTCCTTGAAGGTGTGGCCGACCTGATGTGGGGGTCCGAGATCAAGACGCTGGATGTGGGTCTGCCGCAGGGCATCAACCTGTGGATCGATGAAAGCACGTTCAGCATCTTTGGCTACGGCTTCTTCATCGACAATCTGGACATCGTGGCAACGATCATTGCCGCCCTGCTGGTGGCTGCGCTGGTTGCGTTCAGCCAATATACCAAACAGGGTCGTGCGATGCGCGCGGTGGCTGATGACCATCAGGCGGCGCTGTCGGTTGGTATCTCGCTGAACTTCATCTGGATCATGGTGTGGTCGGTCGCTGGCTTTGTTGCGCTGGTCGCGGGCATCATGTGGGGTACGAAATCGGGCGTGCAGTTTTCACTGTCGCTGATTGCCCTCAAGGCGTTGCCTGTGCTGATGCTGGGTGGGTTCACCTCGATCCCCGGAGCGATCGTCGGCGGGCTGATCATCGGCGTGGGTGAGAAACTGTTTGAATTCGCCATCGGCCCGCTGGTCGGCGGCGCGACCGAGAACTGGTTCGCCTATGTTCTGGCGCTGATCTTCCTCGTCTTCCGGCCGCAAGGCCTGTTCGGTGAGAAGATCATCGAGAGGGTTTAGCGATGCAAAAGCTGATCGCCATCGTAAACGTCATCTCGTGGGCCGGGTTTTGGGCGTTCGGGTATATCGCCCTGACGTCGGATGATCTGAGCCCGAGCCAGCTGACGATCGCCGCGATCCTGGCTTTTGCCGGGCTGGTCATGGGCATCCTGGCCTACCTGAAACTCGTGCGCGCCTCAGAGGCGAGCGGATATGCCAAAGGGTCCAATCAACTGGACGCCGCAGCCCGGAACCGGGCGCAGGAAGAATGGGGAAAGTAAGACATGTTCTATCGTGAGGCCGGAGACTTCAAAGTCTCTTACGTGGATGACAGCCAGACTTTCCCGATCAAATTCGACCGGTATCGCTATTACGTGGTTCTGGCAGTGGCGTTCGGGATTATTCCCTTCATCATCAATGACTACTGGGCCAACGCGCTGCTTTTGCCTTTCCTGATCTACGCGATTGCCGCAATCGGCTTGAACATTCTTGTCGGCTATTGCGGGCAGGTGTCCCTGGGTACAGGGGGGTTCATGGCCGTGGGGGCTTATGCCTGTTACAAGCTGATGACGGCCTTTCCCGATGTCAGCATGTTCATCCATGTCATTCTTGCCGGAGGCATCACCGCGATTGTCGGGGTGCTGTTTGGTCTGCCCAGCTTGCGGATCAAGGGGTTTTACTTGGCCGTGGCCACGCTGGCGGCACAGTTCTTCCTTGTGTGGTTGTTCAACCGGGTGCCTTGGTTCTACAATTACTCGGCCTCGGGACAGATCAACGCGCCCGAGCGTGATGTGTTCGGCATCATCATTACCGGTCCGAACGCCTCGGCCTGGGCCACCTATCTGTTCTGCCTGATCTTCCTGACCATCAGCGCCATCATTGCCCGCAACCTGACACGTGGCACCACCGGGCGCACCTGGATGGCGATCCGCGACATGGATATCGCGGCCGAGATCATCGGGGTGAACCCGCTGAAGGCCAAGATGAGCGCCTTTGCCATTAGCTCGTTCTTTATTGGCATCGCTGGCGCGCTGTTCTTTGCAGTCTACCTTGGCGCGGTCGAAGTTGGCGAAGTCTTCGGAATTCAGAAATCGTTCCTGGTGCTATTCATGATCATTATCGGCGGGCTAGGGTCTATTTTCGGGTCCTTTGCAGGCGCAGCGTTCCTTGTCTTGCTGCCAGTCGTCCTGAAAGTTGTCGGCGTCGATGTTCTGGGCTGGCCCACCGACATCGTGGCGCACCTGCAATTGGTGATCGTCGGCGCACTGATCATCATGTTCCTGATCCTCGAACCACATGGTCTGGCGCAGCTGTGGCGCGTGGCGAAAGAGAAACTCAGACTCTGGCCGTTCCCTCACTAGGGGCAGGCCCAATCATAAGACGGGCGGCACAAGCCCGAACCCAACATCGGACTAACCAAGGGAGGAGACACCCGATGAACAAGACACTGGCAACCATGGCGCTGGGCGCCCTGATGGCCGCAGGGCCGGCGATGGCGGATCTGGTGATCCCGGATCTCAGCTATCGGACCGGACCGTATGCTGCTGGCGGTATCCCGTTCTCGGACGGATACAACGACTATTTCACCCTGCTGAACGAACGTGACGGCGGCGTTGGCGGCGAACCGATCCGCGTTGTGTCCTGCGAAACCGGATACAATACGGAAAAAGGTGTTGAGTGCTATGAGTCCACCAAGGGCGAAGGCGCTCTGGTGTATCAGCCTCTGTCCACCGGTATCACCTATCAGCTGATCCCCAAAGTGACCGCTGACAACATCCCGCTGCACACGATGGGCTATGGCCGCACCTCGGCCGCAAACGGCACTGTGTTCAGCCACGTGTTCAACTACCCGGCCAACTACTGGAACGGTGCCTCGGGCGCGATCAACTATCTGCTCGAGCAGAATGGCGGCGACCTGAGCGGTAAGAAAATTGCGCTAGTTTATCACAACTCTGCCTACGGCAAAGAGCCGATCCGCACCCTGGAAACCTTGGCAGAGAAGTATGGCTATGATCTGGCGTTGCTGCCGGTGGATCACCCGGGTCAGGAACAGAAGTCCCAATGGCTGCAGATCCGCCGCGACAAGCCCGATTATGTTATCATGTGGGGCTGGGGCGTCATGAACCAGGTCGCCGTGCAAGAGGCCGCGAACATCCGGTTCCCGATGGAAAACTTCATCGGTGTCTGGTGGTCCGGTGCCGAATTTGACGTCGAACCGGCTGGTGAAAAGGCCAATGGCTACAAAGCTCTGACCTTCACTGGACTGGGTAAGGACTATCCGGTCTATGGCGATCTGCAGACCTTTGTCGTCGATGCAGGCAAAGCTGCCGGTGCCGGGGATCAATTGGGCACGGTGCAGTACAACCGGGGCCTTTACGCCGCGATGCTGGCTGCTGAGGCCATCAAGACCGCACAAGAGATCCACGGCGTTGCCGACATCACCCCTGCAATGATGCGGGACGGTATGGAAGCTCTGGAAATGACCAACGCAAAAATGGATGCGCTTGGTATGGGCGGCTTTGGCCCCGAGTTCACGGTCACCTGTGAAAATCACGGTGGCCCAGGTTTGGTTGGTGTCGTCCAGTGGGATGCCTCTGCCAAGACCTGGAACACGGTTCAGGACTTCAAGCCGACCGATGCCGAAGTGATTGGCGCCCTGATCGCCGAGGACTCGGCTGCTTATGCGGCAGAGAACAACATTGAAACGCGCTGCAACTAAAGCGCTTTGACTTTCGGGGCGGCGGGTTGCTGCCGCTCCGACCCCAACACACGCACGAGGACATGCCCGGATGCTGGATGCGGCTCAAACCACTGACGTGCAGGCGGAAACCCTGCTTGAAGTCAACAATATCGAGGTGATCTACAACCACGTGATCCTCGTTCTGAAAGGCGTCAGCCTGACCGTACCCAAGGGCGGTATTACGGCCCTGTTGGGTGGTAATGGCGCGGGCAAGACCACAACGCTGAAGGCTGTTTCAAACCTGCTGCATTCGGAACGCGGCGAGGTCACCAAAGGAACCATCACCTATCGCGGCAACAGCGTGCACGAAAGTGATCCGGCCGATCTGGTGGAAAAGGGCGTCATCCAGGTGATGGAAGGTCGCCATTGTTTCGAACACCTGACCGTTGAGGAAAATCTGCTGACCGGGGCCTACACCCGAAAGGATGGCAAAGCGGCCATTCAGCAGGACCTTGAGCTGGTCTACACGTATTTCCCGCGCCTCAAGGAACGCCGCCGGTCGCAGGCAGGCTATACCTCGGGTGGTGAACAACAGATGGTTGCGATGGGCCGGGCGCTGATGTCGCGACCCGAGACGATCCTGCTGGATGAACCCTCGATGGGTCTTGCCCCGCAGCTGGTCGAAGAGATTTTCGGCATCGTGAAGGACCTGAACGAGAAAGAAGGCGTGTCCTTCTTGCTGGCCGAACAGAATACAAATGTGGCTCTAAGGTTCGCGCATTACGGCTATATTCTGGAATCGGGGCGCGTTGTTATGGACGGTCCCGCAGCCGACCTGCGCGAAAACCCGGATGTGAAAGAGTTCTATCTGGGCATGTCCGATGAAGGCCGCAAAAGTTTCCGTGACGTGCGATCTTACCGCCGCCGCAAGAGGTGGCTGTAAGGGAATGGAGGATCTGGCGATGACCTATTACGACGCACTCGAAACCCGATCAGCCGATGAACGTGCCGCCGATCAGGCGCAGGCGCTGCGCACTCAGATCAGCCGTGCCCTGTCCGCTCCCGGGTTTGCGGCGCATCTGGCCGATGCGGATACGGATGCCGTGACCTCTGCCGACGATCTGGTCGGACTTCCGGTTCTGCGTAAGTCAGACCTGGCCAAAGCGCAGACATCGCGCCCGCCCTTTGGCGGGTTCACCGTTAAACCAGCACGACACTTTCATCACGTGTTCCAGTCCCCCGGACCGATATATGAACCGGGCAGCACGGATCACGACTGGTGGCGTATGGGCAGGTTCCTGAATGCGGCAGGCGTAGGTCCGGGCGATATCGTTCAGAATTGTTTCGGCTATCATCTGACACCAGCCGGGATGATCTTTGAAAACGGTGCGCGGGCCGTTGGTGCGGCGGTGCTGCCAGCGGGCACCGGCCAGACAGAGTTGCAGGTGACTGCGGCACGGGACGTCGGCTGTACCGCCTATGCGGGCACGCCGGATTACCTGAAAGTCATTCTGGACAAAGCTGACGAGATGGGCGTGGCCCTCGAATTCTCAAAAGCTGTCGTCGGTGGCGGGGCACTGTTCCCGTCTTTGCGTCAGGACTATGCCGACCGGGGCATTTCCTGCCTGCAGTGTTATGCCACGGCCGATCTGGGCAACATTGCCTATGAAAGCGCCGCGATGGAGGGGATGGTCATTGACGAGCACGTCATCGTCGAGATCGTCACTCCTGGCACCGGAACACCGGTGGCACCCGGAGACGTGGGTGAGGTCGTGGTAACCTCTCTGAATCCTGATTACCCGCTGATCCGCTTTGCCACTGGTGACCTGTCCGCGATCATGCCGGGTGTTTCCCCTTGCGGTCGCACCAACCTGCGGATCAAAGGCTGGATGGGCCGTGCGGACCAGACCACCAAGATCAAAGGCATGTTCGTGCGACCGGAACAGGTCGCGGCCCTTGTCGATAAGCATGACGAGATCGTGAAAGCCCGCGTCATCGCTGCCCGTCAGGGCGAGATGGACACCATGACCGTTCAGATCGAAAGTGCGGGCGGGGACGACATGGCCTACGCCAAGTCCGTCGTCGAGGTCCTGAAGCTGAAAGGCGCGATCGAGGTGGTTGCCCCCGGATCGCTGCCCAAAGACGGTCTGGTGATCGAGGATCAGCGCGTCTACGAATGATCACAAAGCACGTCTGCGGCAGTATGTGCCGCAGATTTGTTCCCCGGCAGACTGGTGTTTCTTAGCATTTTGGTCGATTAAAGGCTGATCAATAGCCAACGCCAGTCACAACCCGGGTCCATGGCCGAAATCGACTATTCAGAACACGGAACGCGCAATCGCGGCGTGCTGGGCACCCGATTGGTGGCCACGGTGGCCTATCTGGTTGCCGCCGCCTGTCTGCTGCCGATGGTTGCCGTTGTTCTGGCTGCTGTGACGGGTGGGACAGATACAGTCTCGCATTTGTTGGAGACGGTTTTGCCGGGCTACGCGCTGACAACCGTCATTCTGGTGGTTCTGGTGGCTGCTGGCACGTTCTCAATCGGTGTGGGCGCCGCTTGGCTGGTGACGATGACCCGGTTCCCGGGCGTACGCTTTCTGGAAATTGCGCTGGTCCTGCCGCTGGCCTTCCCGGCCTATGTGCTGGCCTATGCCTATACGTTCATTCTGGACCATCCGGGAATCGTGCAAACCACGCTCAGGCAGGTCACCGGCTGGGGCCCGCGGGATTATTGGTTCCCCGAGATCCGATCGACTGAGGGCGCAGCGGTGATGCTGATCCTCGTGCTTTACCCTTATGTCTATCTGCTGGCCCGTGCCGCGTTTCTGCAGCAAAGTGCCACCGCCTTTCTGGCCGCCCGGGCGCTGGGCAAAAGCCCGTGGCTGGCGTTTTGGCATGTGTCATTGCCTATGGCCCGCCCGGCCATTGCGGGCGGTGTCCTGCTGGCGATCATGGAAACCATCGCCGATTTTGGCACAGTGGCCTATTTCGGCGTGCAGACCTTTGCCACGGGCATTTACACCAGCTGGTTCTCGATCGGAGACCGCGCCGCCGCTGCGCAGCTGGCCTTGTGCCTGTTGGGGTTCGCTCTGGTAATGGCCGTAGCCGAGCGGATGCAACGCGGCAAAGCGAAATACTATCAGGCGGGCAAAAGCCATGCCTCTCTGCCGTCCGCGCAGTTGAAGGGCTGGCAGTCCGTCGCGGCCTTTTCCCTATGCGCCATCCCGGTGCTGCTTGGGTTCCTGCTGCCGGTTTTCATCCTGATTCAAATGGGCCTGACTTCGGAACAGAACCTGCTGTCGCGGCGTTATATCGGGTTCATCCAGAACTCACTGACACTGGCCGGGGTGGCGGCGGTCGTCACCGTCTGCGCGGCAATCTGTGTGGGGTTCTTCCAACGCTTGCGTCCGGGGCGCGGGTCGTCCAGCGCGGGTTACCTTGCGCGATTGGGCTATGCCGTGCCGGGTGGCGTGATTGCCGTCGGACTGATGGTTCCCTTTGCCAGATTCGATAACGCATTGGATGCGTGGATGCGCGAGACGTTTGATGTTTCAACAGGGCTGCTGGTCACCGGGTCGATCTGGCTGTTGGTGGCGGCTTACATGGTGCGGTTTTTGGCGGCGGCGCTCAGCGCTTATGAGGGCGGGCAAAGCACGGTGCATGCCAACATGGATGCCGCATCCCGGTCTCTGGGCCAATCGCCGCTGGGCACGTTGCGCCGGGTGCACCTGCCGATCCTGACGCCTTCGCTGCTCACGGCTCTGCTGATCGTGTTTGTCGACGTGATGAAAGAGCTGCCCGCGACCCTGATCATGAGGCCTTTCAACTTTGATACATTGGCGGTTCAGGCCTATCGTTTGGCCTCGGATGAGCGGTTAGAGGGCGCCGCTGTGCCGTCTCTGGTGATCCTCGCCGTCGGGCTTTTGCCTGTGATTCTGATCTGTCGACAGGTCGGGCGGCGCTAGCGCGCAGCGATCCAAAAATACCACACCCAAAACGCAGCAGGCTTGATTCAAACGCGATTTCCGGCAAGGCTGAGGGTATGAACATGCAGCCTCCCAGCCGGTTTTCTGCAAACTCGGCCCAGATGCCCGTCGCGTTCGACCGGCGCGAGATGTCCCATATCCTGTCCGTGTACGGCCGGATGGTCGCCGCCGGAGAATGGCGTGATTATGGCATTTCCAACCTGCGCGACATGGCGGTCTTTTCCATTTTTCGACGCACCGCGGAACATCCGATTTACCGGGTAGAGAAACATCCGCGCCTGCGATCAAGGCAGGGGATGTATTCGGTGGTGGGTATGGACGGCCGGATTCTGAAGCGCGGCCATGACCTGCGAACGGTACTGCGCGTGCTGGAGCGCAAACTGATCCGGTCCGTTGACCTTGATTAGAGCCTTTTGTGGGCCGTCACAGGTCCATCACCCTGTTCCAGAATCCGCGTGATTGCCTGATCCATCGGCTCGAACGTCACGTCCATGTGGTAAGCGTTGGCGTGCAGCAGCATGTTGTCGCCATAGACCCAGGCCACGTGGCCCTTCCAGAACAACAGATCGCCGCGTTTTGGCTCGGTCCCTGCGGGCATTGCCTCTCCCAACGTACGCTCCTGGTCGCCGCTGTCTCCGGGGCAGGGAATGCCGCAGGCCAGTAACCCGGCCTGTACCAGACCGGAACAGTCAATGCCGAACCGGCTGTTGCCGCCCCATAGGTAGGGTGTGCCCAAAAACAGTTCGGCCACGGCGACCGGATCGGTCAGGCGCGTTTCGGTCAGTTTGGCGTGTATGGCCGGGATGAAGCCCAACTCGGTTTCAAGAAACCGACCTTGTTCCGACAAAACCTGCGCCCGGCTGCCGAAGCTCAGCGACACCCGGTCCGGGCTTTTCATATCCGGTTTGGCATAGGCATGAGTCGCAGGCGCAGTGATCCAGTGAGTCGCGGGTGCCTCGGGCCCCAACTGATCCGAGGCAACCCATCCGGGATAGCCGTCCTTGTCCGCGATCAGTCGGCTCCAACCGTTGGCTTCTTCGACGACATCAACGGTATCCCCGAACAATAACTGCCGGTCTCGTGGGCCGTCCGGTCTGCGCAGCAGGTCGACGACCGGCTGTATGACGCGTGCGCGGGTCACAGGCCCAAAATCTCGGGCAGGGCGTTCAGCAAGGCGCGCGGCCCCTGGCCGAGGCCACCTTTGCTGCGACCAGGGGCTTTGCCCGGCTGCCAGGAATAGATGTCGAAATGAATATAGCGGGTGTCGCCCGCAAAACGCCGCAGGAACAAGGCAGCCGTGATCGAGCCTGCGAATGCGCCTGCAGGTGCGTTATCCAGATCGGCAATGCCGGGCTCGATCATAGACTCGTAAGGCTCGTGGAACGGCATCCGCCAGACTGGGTCCGCAGCCTGCGCGGCGGCGTTGGCCAGCGCGTTGGCCGCAGTTTCATCGTCGGTGTAGAAGGGGGCAAGATCGGAGCCAACCGCCACCCGTGCGGCACCTGTCAGTGTCGCCATCGAGATGATAAGGTCAGGCTCACCCTCATCCGCCAGCGCCAGGGCGTCTGCCAGCACCAGCCGCCCTTCGGCGTCGGTGTTATTGATCTCGACCGTCAGTCCTTTGCGCGAGGTCAGAATATCCCCCGGGCGGAATGAATTACCGGAGACCGAGTTCTCGACCGCCGGGATCAGAACACGCAGCTGCACGGGCAGTTTCAGGGCCATGATCATACGGGCCAGACCAAGCACATTGGCCGCGCCGCCCATATCCTTCTTCATCAGGGTCATCGAATTCCCCGGTTTCAGGTTCAGCCCGCCGGTGTCAAAGCAAACTCCTTTTCCAACCAGTGTCAGCTTGGGGCCAGAGTTGCCCCATGTCATCTCGATCAGACGCGGAGCTTGCGCCGCGGCGCGTCCGACCGTGTGGATCATCGGAAAGTTCTGTTCCAACAGCGCATCGCCCAGAATGGTGCTGCACGTCGCTCCAAATTCCTGGGCCAAATCCTCAGCAGCGTCCTGTAACTGGCCCGGCCCCATATCTGAGGTTGGAGTGTTGACCAGATCACGGATCAGCGCCTCGGCATTGGCCAGAACCTCGATTCGCGCAGCATCCACGCCGTCGGGCGCGACCAGACGTGCTTTGGCGGGTGATTGGTTGGCATAGCGATCAAAGGCATATCCTGTCAGCAACCAGCCCAGACACTCGGTGCTCAGCACATCTGACGGTACGCCCGACGCAATGTGATAGTGGCCCTTTGGCAAGACCTCGGCGGCGGCGGCCAATGGGAAGCGTTTGCGCGCCCGGCTGCTGTTTTTCCCATAGCCTGCAAGGGCCATCTGCGGTGCGCCGTCTGGTCCTGGAATCAGCAAGACCTTACCCATCGCCCCGGTAAAGCCGCTGGCTTCGACCCATTGCGCGATCTGTTCAGGCTGATCTTTCAGCCAATCGTCCAGATCGGGTTGCGCAATAACGTGCAGCGGCAGCGACGGTTCGGATGGCGGTGCGAAGGACAGGGTCATGGGCATCTCTGCTGGTTCGATTTGCGCCCAGCCTAGCCGCCCACGATCCGTCCGCAAGCCCTGTCAGACCGAAAGATCCTGCTGGTCCCAGATCACGGTCAGCGACTTTTCACCGACCCGGATCAGGCGCGATAGGGTGGCGCCGGTGGCCACCGCGTCCCCGGTATCAACGCATTGCGCCACGTCGCCAGCCACCCGGGCCAGCGCGGTCATGCCAATCTGTTCAGCAATGGCCACCAGCGAGCGCGCGCATTTGCGCAATCCGATCCAGTCGCGCTGGCGCCAGAACCGTTCACAGTTTGACAGGCGCACAGCCAGTTCCTCGACCGTGCGGCACAGAACATCCAGAGCGTTCTTGTCGCCCAGTTGGTTATACAATCCATTCAACCGGTCGGAATCCAGCCGCACAGTTTCTTTGTGTTCAAGCGTGATGATCTTATCCACCTTATTCACCCCAAAATTCTATGCCCCCACGGCATAGGCGGAGAGTGGCAGTAAATCCCTTTGCAAAACCTTGCGCTGTTTCAGGAAAATGGGTCGAATTTTCCGCGAATTCAGGGTACAGCAACCGATAACGATAAGAATTGGGACTTGATAATGGACTTAGCCAAGCCACTGCCGGCCTATCTGGTCAAGCGCTACCACGGTTGGAAAGCCACAACTTACACGGAAAATCAATTCTGGTATCGCCGGTTGGCAACCGAAGGGCAACGTCCCCGCGCGATGGTGATTTCGTGCTGCGACAGCCGGGTCCATGTGACCTCGATCTTCGGCGCGGATCAGGGTGAGTTCTTCATTCACCGCAATATTGCCAATCTGGTTCCGCCTTATGCGCCGGATGGCGATCACCACGGCACCAGCGCGGCTATCGAATATGCCGTCACAGCGCTGAAGGTTGCGCATCTGATCGTTCTGGGCCACTCGCAGTGTGGTGGCGTTCAGGGCTGTATCGACATGTGCAAAGGCCATGCCCCTCATCTGGAAGCCAAAGAGAGCTTTGTGGGTCGCTGGATGGACATTCTAAAGCCGAAATACGAATTGGTTGCCGATGTCGAAGACAGTGTCGAACAAGCGCGTCAGTTCGAACGGCAGGCCGTCGTTGCTTCGCTGGAAAACCTGATGACCTTCCCGTTCGTGTCCTCTGCAGTCGAAAATGGGGCGCTCAGCCTGCACGGTCTGTGGACGGATATCGGTGAAGGTGGGTTGCAGTGCTATGACCCCAACGAAAAGAAATTTGTAGCCGTTTAATCGGTTCACAAACTGAAGACATTCGAATGGCGCGGATCAGGCCTCTGATTTTGCGCCATTTTTTGATATGATCGGCGCATATTCTTCGGATCAGGAGCGTATCATGCGATTCATTAAACGTGTTCTTGTCAGTCTGATTGTTCTTATTCTTGTTTTGGTTGGCGTGTCCTATCTGTTGCCCGGTAAGGCCGAATTGTCACGCAGCATCACGATCAACGCGCCCGCCAGCGCGATCTTTCCCTACGTGAATTCCATGCAAGAGACCGAGCAATGGTCGCCCTGGTTGTCGCGTGATCCGGAAACGCAACTGTCCTATAGCGGGCCGGAAGCGGGTGTTGGCAACACACTCAACTGGGCCTCGGATCACCCGCAGGTCGGCTCGGGCTCGCAGGAGATTGTGGAAAGCATCCCGGACCAGACCGTCAAAACAGCGCTGGATTTTGGTCCGATGGGGACGGCCTCAGCTTCGTTTGACCTGACACCCGAGGGGGATCAAACCCAGGTGACCTGGGGGTTCGAAAGCGATCTGGGTTTGAACCCTATTTCGCGCTGGATGGGTTTGATGATGGATGAGTGGGTCGGCGGTGACTATGAGCGCGGACTGACCAACTTGAAAGTTCTGGTCGAGGGGCAGGGGTAGCTTGAGCGTGATCATAGCCCCCGCATTCACTGTCGCTATCGGTTTTCGACGGATTGAGGCGCGGTTTGCTCGGCTTTGAGCTTAGCTTCGGAGGTGTCTGCAATCAGCCCTCCAATTTTTCTGAGGACTGCTCTGTACTGTTTCAGAGGTCGTTCAAAAAGCGCCGCAAATCCGAAACAAGTTGCCAATGTAAGACCTAGCAAACAGAGATCGTATCCGGGCAAACCTTCCGGCAATACTGCATCAAGAAGATGAAGCGTTGGATAGTGGACAAGATAAAGTGAAAAACTGGCCCCTGCTATCCAACGCACAGTACGAGAAAACAAGGATTCCTCTGGAATCGACATCCCTTGGGTAATGCGGCGGACACCGAGCAAGTGGATAGCAACAAATACCGCAATTATTGTGTTCCAGATTACTTCATCCGAGTAAACTAGTATCAGGTGATGGTTGTGTGGGTGAAAAACCTTTATCGTGAATTGTTCTAATAATCCCGGTAAATTGACCACTTTCATCACGACCAAAATTAGGATGGAACCAAGGGCCATAGACCAAGCTTTGACACGTGCGTGACTGGTGTGGGTGTCCGGCACTGCCTTCCAAACCAAAACACCTACCAACCAGGCTGGGAACATAGCCAGCACTGGAATGCCTACCATCAAGGCGATCAGGGAAAAGATAACGACACGTAAGGGACCCTTCAGGAAGATGAGGCAACCAAAAAGAAGGTAAAACCCGACTTCATAGCTAAGTGACCATATTGGTCCGTTTGTGCCCAGCCGGACCCAATCAGACATGCCCGTCCAAAGGTTGGTGACGGTCAGACCCCGCCACAGAAATTCCCCCAAAGGTAGCGCGGAATAGTAACGATCCGGATAGGCGGACATGTCAACGCGGGTACCAATCGCATCAAAAACAATTGTCAGGATGAGTGCAGGAATGAGGACTGTATAGATCCTTGTTACGCGGTTGAACGCGTAACGCCCAAGCGTCTGGTCCCGGCCCGCCGCGTAAGCAATCACGACGCCAGAAAGAACAAAAAACACTGCTACCGCATCGCTGGCGACGTTCCATTCCCGCAAGAAGTAATAGTCCCCCCGCGTGAACCTGATGTGAGCCATATGGCCAAACAGAACGGTCAACGCGGCGCTCGCACGCACAAAGTCCAACCACAAGGAAAAGCCCGGGCTTATGGATTCTGCATCTGGCGCGACCGTTTGCGTGAAACCTGTGCGTGAACCGGTCGCACTCTTGATTGCATCCCAGCTTTCCTTGAACGGAAGAATGAGTGCCGCGGTCAGTGAAGGGTAAGGCTGATCGACCGGCTTTCCGGTGCCATCCGATACTCCGAATGTGAGCTTTTCTTGTTTGGACGGGATATACAGCGTCCCAAACATCCAGTCCCAGAGCGCGAACATGGAACCATAGTTTTTATCGTGGTGTTTGACGGCCACCGAGTGGTGGATTTGATGCTGCGCGGGTGAAATCAGTATGTGCTCAATGACCCGTCCATAGCTGATCCAGATATGGCTGTGCCGAAAATTCGCGCTAAGCGCATTAAAAAGGAAGTACAGCGCGTTCGCGCCACCGATCGTCAAGATATCGATTTGTCCGACCAATACGTAGAGGCACACACCTTGAACGATGCCAACGACAATTGAGATCAAGATGTTTCGCAGCAAAGGTTCAATGGGGTGCACACGTTGAACGGTAAGGGGAGTAAGGACGTCCGCCGAGTGATGAACTGCGTGAAACGGCCAGAGAAATTTCATCTCATGGTGCGCGCGGTGTGCCCAGTACTTACAAAAGTCAGTTGTGACGACAACTATTACCGTAACCAAAAAGGCCTGTGCCCATGTTGACGGCGCAGGATCATATTTTTCTCCACTCAAAAGATATAGAAGGGCAAAAGCCAAAGTTGTTGGAAAGAACAAAGCCCCAAAAATTCCAAGTGCGCCAACGACCCTGCTCGCAAAAAATAGCTTTATGTCAAGCAAGTTAGACCGATGAGAATATACGTGTTTGGGAACAAGCCAATTCAGGAATCTGTCTTGGACTCGACGGTGCCTCCAGATGAAATAGGCGATAATAACGGTGCAGCTCAGGTAAAAAAGCGAATAGCGCACGTTTAGATCTATCGGCGCGCTTATGACGCTCTCTAGAAATGCGTTTAATGTATCCAAAACCAGAACTCTCTTCGTGTTTTCCAAAGAATAGTTTCACAATACGGCACCAATTTGGCGTTTCGCTGACCTAACACAGCCGTTACAGGTTTTTGTCGCCGGGTAACTAGCAAAACGGCAACAGTACAAAAAAACCCCGCCAACTCTTTGGCAGGGTTGTAAAATTCTTGTTCGAAGAAAGAACTCTAGCCCTTCTTCAACACCTCGCGGCCCAGCAGTTCAGCGATCTGGACGGCGTTCAGGGCGGCACCCTTGCGCAGGTTGTCCGAGACGCACCACAGGTTGATGCCGTTTTCAATAGTCGAGTCCTGACGGATTCGGCTGATGAAGGTGGCAAAGTCGCCTGCGCATTCAACCGGCGAGACGTAGCCGCCCGGTTCGCGCTTGTCGATCACCATGATGCCCGGCGCTTCGCGCAGGATGTCGCGAGCTTCGTCTTCGTCCAGGAATTCCTCGAACTCGATGTTCACGGCCTCAGAGTGGCCGACGAACACTGGAACGCGAACGCAGGTGGCTGTGACCTTGATCGACGGATCGACGATCTTTTTGGTCTCGACAACCATCTTCCACTCTTCTTTGGTCGAGCCGTCTTCCATGAAGACGTCGATCTGCGGAATGACGTTGAAGGCGATCTGTTTCTGGAACTTGTTCGGCGGCACGTCCGTGGTGGGGTTGTAGACCGCTTTGGTCTGATCCCACAGCTCGTCCATGCCGTCCTTACCGGCACCCGAAACCGACTGATAAGTCGACACGACAACGCGCTTGATCTTGGCGCGGTCATGCAGCGGCTTCAGCGCGACGACCATCTGCGCGGTCGAGCAGTTGGGGTTGGCGATTATGTTCTTGTTCTTATAGTCGTGGATCGCCTCGGGGTTACATTCCGGCACGATCAGCGGAATGTCCGGATCATAGCGATAGAGCGACGAGTTGTCGATCACCACGCAGCCGGCGGCCGCCGCCTTGGGGGCGTATACCTTGGTTGCCTCGGAACCCACGGCAAACAGCGCCATGTCCCAGCCGGAGAAGTCGAACGTGTCCAGATCCTTGGTCGTGAGTGTCGTGTCGCCAAAGCTAACCTCGGTGCCCAGCGAACGACGGCTTGCCAGTGCAGCAAGTTCATCGACGGGGAACTGGCGTTCTGCCAGGATGTTCAGCATTTCGCGGCCCACGTTACCCGTGGCGCCGACGACTACGACGCGATAGCCCATTTCATGTCTCCAAAGTTAAGGACGCGCGTTCATAGCCGCGTTGCAGCAAAGAAAAAAGAGTTTTCGGGGCATATTTCGCTCAATGACACCGATTTGAGGCGACAAATCGCGTCAGGTGCCGTTCAGAAGCCGTTCATAGAGCGCGACAAGGGTTTTGGCCTCGGTATTGATGTCGAAATTTTGCTCGACATGGGCACGGGCGGCTGTCCCTGATCGGGCAAGGGAATCGCGGTCAGACAGCATGTCAGCAGCAGCATCGGCCAAAGCGGGGATGTTGCCCGGTTCCACGACACGACCCAGCGATGGGTCAGTGACGATTTCGGAAAACGCGCCAACATCGGTGGCCACCACGGGAACTCCACAGGCCATTGCCTCCAACGGTGTAAGCCCGAAGCCTTCCCAGCGTTGCGGTGCGATGAAGAGGTCCAGAACCTGATACCATTCGGCAATCTGGTCGACGGTCACCTCTGGCATAAACAGGATGCGGTCGGATAGGCCCGCTTTGGCGACCTTGTCCTTCAACTCGGCCAGAAATCCGGTGTGTTTTTCGGTCGCGCGGCCCATGACGACGCCGTGCACGTCATCGAACCGCCCGCACAGATCGATCATCGCATCGACAAAGGCATCCGTGCCTTTCTGGTGGCGGATGCGGCCATAGCACCCCAGCAGCAATCCGTCCGGCAGGCCTAGCCGGGTCCGAACGGCGGCTTTGTCTTCGGGCGGAGTGAAACCCTGCAGGTTGATGCCGTGCATGATGACCTGCGCATCTCGCTCCAGATACCCGGCGGTTTTGCGCGAGGTGGCGACCACCGCGTCCATCTTGCCAATCATCCATTTGGTGTAACCGCTATGGGCCCGCTGCGAGGCGCTGGTGAACAGAAGTTTCAGGCGCAGGCGGAAGATGTTGCGCAGGATCAGGCCCAGCAACATCTCAGTATTGCGGCGCGCGTGCCAGACACGCAGGGTTTTGCGCGACAGAAAGGGCAGGCGGCCCAGCGGGATATGCGGGATATCAGTGGGCAGGCCCGGACCTGTCGCGGCGATATCGATCCACTGCACCTGCAGCGGCACCAATCGCGCAATCGTTGCCGTCACGCCTGAAAGCCTGCGTTTGAGATTGGGGGCAATGACGCGCGGGTCGGACACTGGGATACTCCTGGCTGCTCCAGCGTCAGTCGACGCTGTCTCGACTGAACAGATAGATCACGCATCCGATGGCAAGCGTGACCGCAAAAAAGCCGAATATCGCTGTGTAGGGCGCAGTTGGGCTGATGTCCACCGTGGCGGCATGGATGCGCCCGGTGACGAATTGCGCGAGGCCCACGCCGCCAATGCCAAAGAGGTTCAGCAGGGTCATGCCGCGTCCAACCAGGTGAGGCGCTACGAACGCCCGACCGTGGGCCATGATGACCGGAAAGCTGGCGCCCAGGAACCCGATGACCGCCATCAGAGCCACGGACAGCCAGACGGTATTGTCGATCCACAGGCACATCAGAACCAACCCTGCAGCACCCAGCGCGTTGCCACCGAAAATCACCCATTTCCGAGTTCCCAACAGGCGATCCAACGGCCCGTAGGCGAAAGTGCCCGCAATCATGGCAGTTCCCATGATCAGCGTCGCCGTCCCGATCTGCGTTGTGCTGAGGGCGAAGATATCGCTCAGATACGGGCCCGCCCAAAGGCCGCGCGTCGCCGCCGACGGGGCGTAGGCCACCAGCATCAGCGGCAGGATGGCCCACAGCGCAGGCTCTTTCAGCAGATCCAGCACCGAGCCCTTGTGTTCGGTCTCAACCCGTTTGGGATCATGGACAGTGGCCCAGATACCAAGCGCAATGGCACCCGAGAACAGCGCAAGCACCCACATGGTGGCGCGCCAGCCCATCAGTTCGACCGCCAATGCGGTTGGGTATGATGCGACCAGATTCCCGACGGACCCAACGCCGATCATTATGGCCGCCAGGGTTGCAAACTGAGCCGGGGGGTATTCCCGCGCGAAAATATAGTAAGACGCCATCAAAACCGGAGAGCATCCGATCCCGATCAGTGCCATGGCAATGGCGACGTGCAAAGGCGTGCTGGCCAGGGCAAACAACGCTGCGCCGCCCGCGCCTCCGACCAGCAGCAGGACGGTTGCTGTCACACGTGGCCCGATCTGGTCCAGTGCCCAGCCCACCGGCAGTTGCATTGCGGCAAAGACCAGAAACCAAAGACCCGAGGCAAAGGCCAGATCCTCAGGCGTGGTGCCGATGTCGCGTCCGAGGTCGACACTCAGCACTGCCAGAAAGGCGCGAAAAAACTGGCTGAGCACATAGCCCAGACACAACACCACCAGACCTGCTTTCATGAACCGCGCCTCTTCCCCTTCCGCATGCGGAAATGCTTGGCATGTCCCGGTGCCACACACAAGCGCGTGTGCTATACTGTTTTTGCCGGACAGTGGTCACAATTGAGCTACCGTTATCCGTGTCCAACATCCGAGGTACCCATGAAGGACGCCCAGGCCGCGTTTTATGAAAGCCTTCCCCTGTTGCGGGATTTCACAAGTCTCGTCGAGCCCGCGCGGTTTTCCGCGGTACCGGGCGACTGGGCGCTGGGCGTGGCCGACATCGTTGATTCCACCGGAGAGATCGCGAAAGGCCGTTACAAGACGGTGAACATGGTCGGTGCTGCGGTGATCTCGGCCATGATCAACGCGCTGCGGGGCATGGATTTTCCTTATGTCTTCGGCGGAGACGGAGCAGGTTTTGCGGTGCCCGCAAGCCAGATCGACACAGCCAAAGAGGTCCTGGCCGATCTTCGGCGCTGGGCAGAGGAAGAGTTTTCGATTTCTCTGCGGGCCGCCCTGGTGCCCGTGGCCGAGATCCGCAGGGCGGGCAAAGACCTACGGGTTGCGCGCTATGCGCCTTCGGACGGGGTGGATTACGCGATGTTTTCGGGTGGCGGACTGGCTTGGGCCGAAGCGCAGATGAAAGCGGGCCAATTTACCGTCCCGGCCTCTGACCCCGGCGCGCTGCCCGACCTGACCGGGCTGTCCTGCCGCTGGTCCAATAGCCGGGCGCGCAATGGCCAGATCGTCTCGGTCGTTGTGGAGCCGACGGCAAACGCAACCGAAAGCGATTTCGCCGATCTGGCACGTTCGGTCTTGTCAGCTTCTGAAGGGTTGGAGCGTTCGGGACATCCGGTGCCTGAAAATGGCCCACCAATCAGCTGGCCTCCGCCGGATGTGGGGCTTGATGCGCGCGTGTCGAGGGCGGGGCGCAGCTTGCTGCTGCAGCGTATGAAATTGCTGGGTGAGAACCTATTGATCGCTCTGCTGTTCAAGTCCGGCAAACGGATGGGAGATTTCGAGCCCGAGCACTACAAGCGTATGGTCAGCCGTAATGCCGATTACCGCAAATTCGATGACGGGCTGAAAATGACGCTGGATTGTGATCCGCCCACGCTGGCGCAAATTCAGATGATGCTGGAGCAAGCGCGCGGGCAGGGCAAAATCCGATACGGTCTGCATGCGCAGGATGAGGCGATGATGACCTGTATCGTCCCCTCGGCCACGCGAGACGATCACGTGCATTTTGTCGATGGAGCATCGGGCGGCTATGCTCAAGCAGCAGCCGCGATGCAGGCCTGACGCGTTACTTCTCCTTCCATTTAGCCGCAAGTGCGCGGGACGTCTGCGCCAACAGCATGACATCAATACCAACGGCCAGGAACTGGGCGCCCATGTCGAGATAGGCTTGCGTTGCCTCGTCGTTGGTTCCCAGAATGCCGGGGGCTTTGCCCGCGGCTTTGATACGCGCCATCGCGTCGGCAATGACGGTGCGCACCTCGGGGTCGGCGCTGTTGCCTTGAAGCCCCATATCCGTCGACAGATCAGCCGGGCCGATAAAGACTCCGTCAATCCCATCGACCTGCAAGATGTCATCCAGTGCCGCGATCCCCGCGCGGTTCTCCACCTGGACCAGCAGGCAGATCTGGTCATCGGCGCCTTGGATGTAGTCGGTCACTGTGCCGTACATCGTGGCGCGTGAGGCCATGGCGCCGACGCCGCGTACGCCCGTGGGTGGATAGCGACAGTCCCGCACCAGTTGTCGCGCCTGTTCGGCGCTTTCAACCATCGGCACCAGGACCGTTTGCGCCCCGGCATCCAGCACCATCTTGATCAATGCGGTGTCGCCAACCGGCACGCGTACAACCGGATGCGAGTCACTGGCTGCCAAGGCCATCAGTTGGTCCCGGATCGACCGGATGTCGTTTGGCGCGTGCTCGCCATCAATGACCAGCCAGTCGAACCCGGCTGTGCCCATAATCTCGGCTGTGACGGCTTCAGCAAAGCTCATCCAGCAACCGATCTGACGTTTGCCCTGTTTTAGAGCCTGTTTAAAACCGTTCGTTGGGACTGGCATGGCCGGGCCTCCTGCTTGCATAATCGAGCGGGTAATCACCCCGCAAAACCCCTTGTGCCAGTGATGGCCATCCAATGAGAAAGGTCAATGTCTTTGGGTAAGAGGGCCCGAAGTGCCGGGCCGGGCTATGAAATGCCGGAAAAAGCGGCGTTTCACTCGTAGTTGCAGTTCGCCCGAATTTCGGTCAAAATTTCTTATGACCAATGACTTGCCTAAAACGTCCCGCTCATTGCCGATTGCATTGTTGCGGGCGCGCGAAAGGGTCATGGGGCCCATTCGGAATATGCTGGCCGATGCGGGAGTCACCGAACAGCAATGGCGCGTACTGCGCGTTCTGAAAGAAGACGGTCCGCAAGAGCCGACGCATATTGCTGATCGTGCGTGCCTTTTGCTGCCCAGCCTGACGCGCATTCTTCAAAAACTTGAGGCCAAAGGCCTGATCCGCCGGCGCGCCCATCCCGAGGACAAACGCCGCCAGATCGTGGACATCACCGCCAAGGGCGAGAAAATCATCCAGGACAACATGCAGGTCACATTGCATCTGGCCGAGGACATCAAGACGAAACTTGGCCCTGATCGGCACGAGGCGCTGCTTGATCTGCTCAACGCGCTCAACAATCTCAAAACCTGATCGCGGGTCATAAAGACGGTCCCCGCCAGAGTGATAGGGGGTATCCTCTGGCGGGGTGGCCAGACTATTACTGGACTTCGCGTCTGGCCCGTGGCCGGACGAATGGGGATTTCCCGGTCCATCCAGCTCACGCTTCAGAGACGTGGCCGACCTGAAAATAAGGCGGACATCCGGCGCAAAGATCATGTGGGGGTGGCGATCCTTGGCCGTCGCTCTCTGATACGGTTTCGCCCGATAGCAGTTGCAGCGCCCGGGCGGCGGCAAGTCAACTACAACCAGAAGTAGCCCGACCTGAGCAGGTTCCAAGGCGGGAAACTCAATTGTGAAGAGTTCTCGCAGCATTTCACTCTCGTCAGGGTGCGCGCATACAGGTTGTTTGGGCAGCCCAGCCGCCTTAGAAACAAATTGCTTGTCTCAGTTAGGGGGCCTTTATGCCGGACAACCTGTTCTCTTTGCCTGACCCGATCTCAATCCCGGTTGAGTGTGTCGAGGCGACCTATCCCGTGGGCCGCATTTTTTGCGTCGGGCGCAACTATGCTGCACATGCCGCTGAAATGGGAAATGAGGTCGACCGCGAAGCCCCATTCTATTTCACCAAATCAGCCCCTAACGCGGTATTGTCGGGGGCAACCGTTCCCTATCCCCCGGGAACCGAGAATTTCCACCACGAGATGGAGTTGGCAGTCGCCATAGGTAAATCCGTTTTCCGGGCCAACAGTGCCGAGGCGATGGAGGCCGTGTACGCCTATGGATGCGCATTGGACATGACCCGCCGCGATCTTCAAATCCGCGAGCGGAACAAACAACGCCCTTGGGATCTGGGAAAAGATCTGGAAAACGGCACTGTGTTCGCCCCATTGACCCGTTCGGCAGATTGGGCCCCGAGTGACAGCAAACGCATACATCTGAGCGTGAACGGTGAGGTTCGTCAGGATGCCACTCTGGAAGAACTGATCTGGAAGATTGACGAGATCATCTGCCACTTGTCTGGGTTCTATCACCTGCGGCCCGGAGACCTGATCCTGACCGGAACCCCCGCAGGCGTCGGGCCTGTGCAGGCGGGCGATGTCCTTGAAGGCGGGATAGACGGCTTGCAGCCAATCTCTCTGAGTCTGGCGCCGTAAACCGGCTCTACTTTGGGTTTTTCAGCCAGTCTGGCGCAAAATCGACGCGATCCAGGCTGGCAAAACGGCGAACCCGGTCGAGTTCGGATTCTAACCTTCGGGTTCGCGCCTCGGACCAGCGCACGGATCGTTCAGGCCACAAGGCACTGACGTTCAGAACGCCGTTTTCGCGGTCTGCCTTCATGTCGATCCGCCCGATCATCCGGTCACCCTCGAGCAGCGGGAAAACGTAGTAACCGTAAGTCCTTTTGGGGGCAGGAACGAACACCTCGATCCGATAATGAAATCCGAACAGACGTTCGGCGCGGGCACGGTCGCGCAGCATGGGGTCAAACGGGCTGAGAACGCGGATACGGCCTGACGGGCGCGGCGCGGCTTGGGCCATTTCGGTGATTGAGGGTCGGGCAATCACTTTGCGAAGTTTACCGTCCGTGCAGGTGATCTCGATTTCTTCCAATTCGCCCCTTAACAGCCCCTGTTCGCACCAGGCCTTGGCCTCATGGACCGAAACGGTGTCCCAGAACGCTGCCAACTCGCCAGAGGTTGCAAAGCCCAGCCGATCCAACGCCGCGTTGCACAACCAATCCACCGTTGCCTCGGCATCGCAGGGCATGTTTCCGGGGCACAGATGGGTATCGATCACACGCTCGGTCAGATCATAGCGCTTTTGAAAGCCCTGCCGCCCAACGACGGTCAGTGCACCCGAGCGCCACAGAAACTCCAGCGCCGTCTTGGACGGGTGCCAGTCCCACCAGCCGCCGGACCCTTTCTTTTCGTCTTTGCCGACGTCGGACGAAGACACCGGCCCGTGATCTCGGATGTGCTGCAACACGGTTTCAAATCGTTGCTCGAATCCATCGCGGCGCCAGTTCTTCCACCGAGATGTCAACAAATCCGCGTCACGTTGAAACCGCAAATGCCAGTGGGGATAGAACGCCATTGGTATGACGGCCGCGTCATGGGTCCAGTGCTCAAACAGAGATTTGTCACGTTCGTAAAGGCGCTTGAGGTTATTGGCGCGGTACGATGGCCGCCGCGAGAACAGGATCATGTCATGTGCGCGTGCGACCGTATTGATGCTGTCCAGCTGCACAAAGCCCAGACGTTGGATCAGATCCAGAAGGTCCGCGCCCTTGGCTCCGCCTGACGGCGGTTCAGCCAATGCGTGGCGATCCATGAACAGCGCGCGGGCCGTCCGGTTGTCCAGCCGTTGCAGCGCCACAGTGCTAGCGCCGTTTCAGCGTATCGCCATAGCTGATCTTGGGCGTGAGCGTCACACGAGACTCGATTTCGGCATTGGGATCGGCCAGTTGCCCGGCGATGATTTCCGCGGCTTTCCGTCCAATCTCCAACCGGCAGGCGTCCATCGTGGCCAGTTTGCGCGGCAGACCCTGCAGAAGTTCGACATTGTTGAACCCGGCCAGTCCGATCTGCCCCGGCACATCAATCCCCTGATCCAGCAGGTACAATAACCCGCCGGCCCCAATCATGTCGTTGGAGTAATACAGGAAATCCAGATCGGGTGAGCGTTCCAGCATGGCCTGCGTCATCTCGCGCCCCTTGGCTAAGGCCGATCCACCCGAATAGAACTCGCGATCTTCTATTTCGACCCCATGTTTGCCCAGAACCTCAGTGAAGCCCTCGAAACGCTTACGCGCGCGGTGGTCCAGTGGCATCTTGGTGCCCATGAACCCAATATGCTGGTAACCCGCCTTCAGGATCGCCTGCGCCATCTCACGACCTGCACGACGATGAGAAATTCCGACCATCGCATCAACAGGCTTGCCGTCGGTGTCCATGATCTCGACCACCGGAATGCCAGCCGAGTCCAGCATCGCCCGCGCCGCATCCGTATGTTCCAGACCCGCGATGATAACGCCTGAGGGGCGCCACGAGAGCATCTCGTACAGAACTTTCTCTTCTTTTTCAGGCATATAGTCCGTGACGCCGACAACGGGCTGCAACTCGGTATCTTCGAGAACCTGATTGATGCCGGTCAGAACTTCGGGAAACACCATGTTCGACAGCGACGGGATGATCACGGCCACTAGGTTCACCCGGCTTGAGGCCAGTGCGCCTGCGATCTTGTTCGGCACATAACCCAGCTCTTTTGCGGCGGCCAAAACGCGAGTGCGCGTCGCGTCGGACACATCGCCCCTGTTTCGCAGAACCCGGCTGACCGTCATTTCCGACACTCCGGACGCTTCGGACACGTCACGAAGAGTAAGCGGGCGTTTGGTATCTGTTGTCACTGGGGCACCTGCGATGTTGTTTTGTCCGATGGTAGCGTGAACAGCGCAAGTTTTACAACCACCGCCTAAAGGTGATGGAACCTTGCAGGGGCCGCTTTCGGAACGCAGCCATTACAGAATAACGTGGCTCAGCTAGCAGTGGATCACGCCCTCAGCTAGCTCAGCGAGCAAGATTATCTGGAAAATGGCGCCGACCAAGAGTGGTACCGAATTTCCATTTAACGGCCTTGTTTCAGCAAACGAAAAGCTGAGAATATACGTGCCATCACTGTGATCAGACATTGCTTCTTTAAATGTTACGTCGGGTGCAAAAGTCTTGAACAGTTTTAACCAACATAGGCGCGCAAGCGCACCGCTGAACGTTGAGAAGTGAACATACAGGTGCTTCCTTCCGGTAAACAGAAGGATACGAGTTTTTTTGCAACAATGCTTTCATGCTTCTAGGGGATAACTTGCCTTAATTCAGACAACTTCTTAGTAAATCGTTCCGAAAAAATATCGCTTAAATTGAGATTTCCAAATGACTTCCACTACAACGGTTGCCAGGCCACCTGCATCCTCGCCTCTGAGCGCTATACAAGGAACAGTTGCATACGGAGATGGAAACCCTTTAACCGTAACCACCCTTACATATTATCTTGGGAATTTCTCTGACACACAGACATGGACGTCGGAATACAAAGCTGAGTTTCGAGCGGCGCTTGCGGCGATCGAGGCAGTAGCGAATATCAGATTTGTCGAAACCTCAGTCTTTGGTTCCGCTGACCTTGTGGAAGCTATCGCACCCAGTTCATTTTTCGATACTCCAAATACACTTGGTTTCCATGGAACTCCGATACTTACATCATCAGATCAAAGACTAATTGGTGTTTACAACACAGATTTTTGGAAGGCAGGTCTGAACAGTAATGGCGATCCAGGCGGCTTTTTCTTTACCACATTGATTCATGAACTAGGTCATGCACTCGGGTTGGGTCACCCACATGACGACGGTCTGGGTACCACGGTCATGAACGGTGTTACGGCGCCTTTCGATTCATTCGGCGTAGGAGAGCTGAACCAAGGTGTCTACACGGTCATGTCATACAATGATGGCTGGACCTCGAAAAACGGCGTCCTGCCGGCCAATGCAACCTATGGTGGCTCGACTGGGCTGGGCGCTTTGGACATTGCGGCACTGCAAGCAATGTACGGGGCGAACACATCAACAAACTCTGGAAACGATGTATACATCCTTCCTGCCTCAAATACTGCTGGTGTTGGCTATCAAGCGATCTGGGACACCGGAGGCAGCGATTCTATTTGGTACCAGGGTAGTGCGAATGCCAGAATCGACCTGCGCCCTGCAACTTTGGATTACACAGAAACAGGTGGCGGTGTCATTTCATTTGCTGCTGGAATCAAAGGCGGCTTTTCAATCGCAAATGGTGTGGTGATTGAGAACGCTTACGGCGGTGCAGGCGATGATCTGATTTTTGGCAACAATGCGCAGAACATATTGCGCGGCAACAGTGGCAATGACACTTTCCAATCGCTTTCAGACGGCAGCAACAACTCGATCTACGGCGGCTACGGCAACGACACTATCTACGTCGCCGTAGGAACCGGTGCTGATCTAGTGTTTGGAGAGCAAGGCGACGACGTTGCCGTCATTACAAGCAACGCTGGATCTTTTTCCGGGGGAACTGGTACTGATATTGCAAGATTTGTAAGTGCGCTCAGCAATTACCTGTTTTTGAACAATGGGGCAAACTATCAGTTCTTGAACATTGTTACTAAGGTTGGCTTTTCGATTTCCAGTGATGTGGAGTTGATCCAGTTCTTGAACGGCGCTGTTCAGTATGACCGTTCGAGCATCATATCCGCTACCCAGCTTTCGGACATCGATACTGTTGGTATCACGTTGAAGCATGCCAATCAGGGCATCTATGTAGTGGACGCCGGGAACTCGAATGTCGGCGTTACACTAAATGGTCAAGCAGTCGGGCAAAACTCGATAGCGGGTTGGCAAGCGGTTCAGACGCAAACGTATAGCAACGGCTTCAAATTGCTCTGGAAGCATGAAAGCGGAGCCTTCAGCGAGTGGTTCATCAACAGCGCCGGACAGTTTGTCGCTAGCGCTGGAATTCGCAACGTTGTCGACTTTGAAACGTTTTACAACGTTGACCTGAATGGAGACAGTCGCATCGGGCATTTCTCGACCCTCGTCGAAAACAGCGGATCCACCTCGCTCTATTCCTCAACCCAAGAAGTTTATCTTCTGAACGACAATATTGGTCTGACCTTGAACGGTGGCCTGATCGGCTCCAACAGCCTCAATGGTTGGCAGGCCGTTCAAGCCGAAGCCACCGAAGGCGGCTACAAGGTTTTGTGGAAAAACAATGACGGTTTGTACTCGGAATGGACCGTTAACAGTGCCGGCCAGTTCCAAAGTAGCAATGGCGTTGGAAACGTCATTGATGTCGAAACGTTCTATGACGTTGACCTGAATGGGGACAGTCGGACCGGTCATTTCTCGACCCTCGTCGAAAACAGCGGATCCACGTCTCTCTATTTCTCGACCCGAGAGGTTTATCTGCTGAACGACAATATCGGTCTGACCCTGAACGGCGGCCTAATCGGACCCAACAGCCTAAATGGTTGGCAGGCCGTTCAAGCCGAAGCCATCGAAGGCGGCTACAAGGTTTTGTGGAAAAACAATGACGGTTCGTACTCGGAATGGACCGTTAACAGTGCCGGCCAGTTCCAAAGCAGCAATGGCGTTGGAAACGTCATTGATGTCGAAACGTTCTATGACGTTGACCTGAATGGGGACAGTCGGACCGGTCATTTCTCGACCCTCGTCGAAAACAGCGGATCCACGTCTCTCTATTTCTCGACCCGAGAGGTTTATCTGCTGAACGACAATATCGGTCTGACCCTGAACGGCGGTCTGATCGGCCCCAACAGCCTCAATGGTTGGCAGGCCGTTCAAGCCGAAGCCACCGAAACCGGCTACAAGGTTTTGTGGAAAAACAATGACGGTTCGTACTCGGAATGGACCGTTAACAGTGCCGGCCAGTTCCAAAGCAGCAATGGCGTTGGAAACGTTATTGATGTCGAAACGTTCTATGACGTTGACCTGAATGGGGACACTCGGACCGGTCATTTCACGACGACGATCGAAAGCAACGGCTCAACAACACTCGCGTCATCTTCCCGTGGTATGTACCTGATCAATGACACTATTGGGCTAAAGCTGAACGGCGCGGACGTCGGTCCGGACAGCTTTCCTGGTTGGCAAGCAATCCACGCCGAGGCCTTTGAAGGCGGGTACAGAGTTTTGTGGAAGAACTCGGATGGCGCTTATAGTGAATGGACCGTCAATGGCGCAGGTGAATTTGTCAGCAGCGTAGCAATTGATGAAGTGATCGACGTTGAAAGTTTCTATCGCTACGATCTCGATGGCAGTGGTACAGTCGGATACGAAGAGCCTAAGCTGAGTCCTTTTTTGCTCGGAGATCAACCGACCACCAATGCAAGGGAAACATCGCATGTGTTGGGTTGGGATGAGTCATCCGATGAACTCCAACTTAATTTGGATCTGCTCTCCGCAGATGATGCCGAAGACGAATACGCACTGCTGATGTCCGGCCGGTTCGAAAAAGTCTACGATGACGCGGTAGAGTATCCCGGTGACGCAGGGAACAGGGTTTCACCGGAGTCCGACAAAAATCTGGAAATCGAAAAGCTGCTGACTAACGCTCCGGAAGACGATGCTTTCCTATTGTAAAGTAGATGCGGTGGGAATGAAAAATAGTGGACCGTTCTGTCGACTGTTTTCCACTGAAGGACAGGCTGCCCGCCACGTCTGCGTATAGGAGTGCTTCTTTGTCTTCCAAACGAGGCCGAACTACACTGTTGGCCGAGTTCGTGTGGGGTTTGGGCGGTTCGGTTGCGCATGTTTCGCAGGGGTGATGGATCAACAAAGATCTGGTCCAAATTGGCTTCGAGATCCTTGATTGCGGCGAGGATTAAGCGCTCGTTGTTGAAGACGTCTTACATTCTTCCGAATAAGTCTGATGGGACCAAAGCGGTAACGCCACATACTTATGTTCAGGGTCCAGTCCCAGCGTGGGCTATTGCAGCTTCCGCGCAGTTGTTGGATATCTCGCTTCCCAACCGAGGCATTATTGAGGAAGCTCCACGTACACCATCAGCGGATCTGGCGGTGGTCGCAGGGATGATGTTAGGATTCCGGTGCAGCCGAGCACGCAGTTTTCCGGTTTGTTAGCACACAGGTTGATGGCATCGAGAACGGTCCAGTTAGGGAGGCTGCCAATCTACTCAGCCCATTTTCCCTTCATGCAATCGGATGGAACATCCGGCTCTCAACGCACTCCCAGACTCAGCGAAAGCACCTGTGCACGACTGTAAGTTAGAAACATCAAGGCCCTGGAAACGGTCTACGCAAGTGCTTTTGTTAGTGAGATTTTGCGAATGAGACGTCCTAACCGAAAGAAACCCTAAAATGATGATGGGCAGGTAGTCTCTGTCCCATTTCTGAATCAGTGCAATGATCGTCTGTTGCGCCAGATGTTTTGGCCTGAAAGGCAGAGGTACAGCGCGACAGGGAAATATTGTCTTGGCGAACTCTTTTGTTCCTAAACTGTATAGTCCCGCTGTCCTCGTCTTGACCCTTCATTGCGCCCGACAGAGCGGAGGTAGTACAGGATAATCAAGCTGCCAACGCCGACGGGACAATTGTGAAGTTGAGCAAAGTCGGAGAACCGCAAGGTTGATCCTCTTGGAATGACAGCAATGATGGAATAAGCAGTGCTCTAGAACTGTTTCCTTTTTGGTGTTTGATCAATTGCTATGCAAAGAAGCGAAGTTCGTTCAAAAAATGGCCCCGTGGCTCAACTGGATAGAGCAGCCCCCTCCTAAGGGGCAGGTTGCAGGTTCGAATCCTGCCGGGGTCGCCATTATCGGGCTCTCGATATGTTTGCCTAAAGAACCTGGAGATTATGGTTGGGCGGCCTAGAGAAACGGGGTGATTGTTTTCCAATCTCTAGTATCCGTTAAGACAAATGAACGATCAGTTAGGCAGAAAAATGAGTGCGCAATCTCTGATGAGCAAAAGGGGCCAAATCATACAGAACATTAACAAGCAACTCGCCAATGGATTTTGCGAAGTGCCGGTTGAAGAAATTGATGTGTGCCTGACATTCGATCGGAAGTTTGTTCCCCATGCAGCGGTTACGCTGTTGTCGGCGATGCGTTCTGTTGGAGATACCTGCAAACTGAACGTACATGTTTTGTCCACGGATGAACTGGGCGAAAACGCGAGAAGCTTGTTTGAAGGCCTGTCGCGCAACGCAGAAATCTTTTGGTACCAAGTTGATGGAAACAGGCTAAGTGACTTTCCGGATAACCGCGAACATATCTCTCGGGCGACATACATCCGCCTCCTGATACCGGAAGTCCTTTGCGCCGTTACCAACCGTGTAATCTATCTTGACTGCGATACGATTGTAACTGACCGGTTGCAGAAGCTTTGGGCGACCGATCTCCAGGCTGCTCAGATAGCCGCAGCCCCGGATGAAGGTGGGGTAACGCAAGCCGAGCGGCTTAACTTGACCCGAAGTGCGTTCTATTTCAATGCTGGGGTGCTGATATTCAATTTAGAAGCGATCGACCCTGTAACCTTTGCAGGTCAAGTCGCGGAGACAGCAGCGCGAAAAGATGTTGAGATCGAACTACAAGACCAGGATATTCTTAACCTGATGTTTGAAGACCGTGCTCTCAAACTCGACCTACGTTGGAACGCAAACACCAGACTGTATACGCCAAACGACCTGAAGCCTGCCTACACGCAGGCAGATGCTGAATCTGCCATGATCCAACCTGGTATCTTGCATTTTACTGATCGACGAAAGCCTTGGAAAACCGATTGCAACCATCCATTGCGCGAACTCTACTGGGACCTTCGAAACCAGACACCTTGGCGCGAAACGCACGGCGAACAGGCAAGAAGAAAAATCATAGACTTCGCGCGCAACAGGTTCAGCAAGTCGCGTCGGATAGTGAATGCCTGTTAGTGAGGGTCTGAGGATAACGCGGAAAGCCGAGGAACCCAGGCTCATAGCCACGCAAGACCAACTGACAGAGTGGAATCAATGGACCTTAGGGTGCATCATCTTATCTTCCAGCAACATCTTCAAATAGTCAGCATATCGCGTTTTCTTGAAGATTTCGGCTCGTTCTGCCAAAACAGAACTATCTATCCACCCATGCAACCAAGCGATCTCGTCGGGGCTTCCAGCTTGCATACCCTGGCGTTCGGTAAGTGTGCGTACAAAGTTGCCCGCATCCAGGAGTGATGCATGCGTACCAGTGTCGAACCAAGCGAAACCACGCCCGAGCGTTTGCACGTTCAATAGATCGTCGGCCAGGTACGTTTCCAACAATGTGGTGATCTCTAGCTCTCCTCGTTCAGACGGCTGGATGCTGCGGGCTCGTTTCGGGGCATCTCCGTCTAGGAAATACAAGCCAGTTACAGCGTATCGCGATGGAGGGTTTTTGGGCTTCTCAACAATGTGACGCACCTTATCGCCGTCAAAATCGACAACACCGTAACGTTCGGGATCAGCTACCCGGTATGCAAAGACGGTTCCGCCCTCAGTATGATTGTTTGCCGCTGCCAATAGCTCTGGCAAAGCGTGACCAAAGAAAATGTTGTCGCCTAGGATCATGGTCGACGGTGCTCCATCCAAGAAGTCCTCGGCAAGCAGATAAGCCTGTGCCAGACCGTCTGGAGACTCCTGCACGATCCAAGTGAGTTCGAGACCATATTGACTTCCATCGCCTAAAAGCCGTTGAAATTGGGCTTGATCCTGCGGAGTTGTAATAATGGCGATTTCACGGATACCTGCCAACATCAGGACGCTGAGGGGGTAATAGATCATTGGTTTGTCGTAGATCGGCAGTAGCTGTTTGGAAACGGCCATAGTGATCGGATACAGGCGGGTGCCTGACCCGCCAGCCAAAATAATGCCCTTGCGTTTCATTTTGATCCCTTTTCAATCTCTGTTAAACGCAACTGTCGCCACGTTGCTGTTTGAATTAACACTAGTCGGAGTTCCCTAGCCGAACGCCTACACCCGATCGGGATTTCAATTTTCCTAACCAGTCAGAGTTATCAAGGTACCATTGAACTGTTTGCTCCAGGCCAGAGTCCGGCGTGTGGGACGGCCTCCAGTTCAATTCTTCTCTGAGGCGAGCAGCATCGATCGCGTAACGTTTGTCATGTCCAGGGCGGTCTTTTACAAATGTAATCTGATCGGAATATGGGGCTGCACCGGGTCTCAGACGATCCAGAATTCCGCATAGTTTTTTTACAAGCTCAAGATTAGTCATCTCGTTTTCGCCGCCGATATTGTAGCTTCGGCCGAGTGCACCCTTATCTAGCACTAAAAGCAGAGCTTCGGCATGATCTTCAACGTGAAGCCAATCTCGTATATTGTCGCCCTTTCCGTAAATTGGAATAGCCTCGCCTGCCAAAGCCTTTAGGATAACCACGGGGATCAATTTCTCCGGGAACTGATAAGGGCCGTAGTTGTTAGAACAATTGGTCATCACGATCGGTAGGCCGTAAGTTTCGTGCCATGCGCGTACCAAGTGATCCGATCCGGCCTTGGATGCCGAATAGGGTGAATTGGGTTGGTAGGGGCTGTCTTCAACAAAGAACCCTGTAGACCCCAGCGAACCGAACACCTCATCTGTCGAGATGTGATGGAATCTGAATCCTTCGGGGCGACCCCGTGAAACCCACCAATGACGAGCTGCCTCAAGAAGGCGGTATGTCCCGACAATATTGGTTTCGACAAATGCGCCTGGCCCATCAATCGAGCGGTCTACATGGCTTTCGGCAGCAAGATGCATGATTGCATCAGGTTTGTGCTGCTCTAACAACTCCAACATTTTTTTGCCGTCACGGATGTCGGCTTTCTCAAAGACATGTTTTGGGTCGTCTGCTACGGCTGCGACATTATCGGTGCATGCCGCGTAGGTCAGTGAATCTACGTTGACAACAGAATGGCCGTTGGAAACTGCGAGACGAACCACTGCTGAGCCAATAAAACCCATTCCGCCCGTTACCAAAATTTTCACGTCACTACCTCATTTATCTAAAGTCTGCAGAATTCTTCGTTTCGAAAGTGCTCTACCCCAGCCAAAAGAGAATTCCAATTTTTTGGTGCGCGCTGGAGTCCGTGATTCACATCAGCTCCATGTCCGGATAGATCGGAATAAATCAAAATTCAGATGTAGATGCGCTGTCGTGGAATTGAGAACTCTATCAACGCTGTCAACCCTCTCGTTGAGTTCATGATGCGAGTTCCTCGCATATCGCTATTGGTGCTGTGTTACCAGCAGTTCCGTGATCTGTAGGGTGCTTCATAGCGGTTGACAATAGCGTGCGTGATTTGGCTTCCGATACAAAGAGCACTTGCTTTTTGATGCCTCCGTTCGGAGTTTCTGTGTTCCAACGAACGACAAAAAAGCTCGTGCCTATGGAAATATCCAGCGCCACTACTGAAGTTTTTCGGAGAAAACTTGGCCAGAATTGCAGTCTTATTCTAGATGAATGTGGTTCGGTCCGTGTGAAACAAGTCTAAATCAGAAAAGCCATTAAAGAGGTGATCGTTAGGCAAACCAACGGGCTTTCGCTCGCCAGCTGAAGCGTATAGCTTATCGAGTCTTGCCATAAACACCTCGTTGCTACAATCATCGTACAGGCTGGCAAACTGCCTCTTGGCGGCTTCTACGCAACTCTGGTTGTTGTCCAGTAAGCTCAAGCTTCTTTCAACAAATTCATTGTCAGTTGAGACATATTCCTGTTGATTCAAAATGTAGTCCATTTGACCAATAAATGTCTTTCTGGATACAACCGGAACGCCGATGTCGATGTAATCCATAACAGCAGTGCAGCCGTTTTCGGGTAGAGTATCAAGCGCCACATTTGCAGCGCTCAGGTAGAACCTAAAATCTGTTTCGTCGCATGCAGGGATTGAGATTACCCGTTGAAGGTCTAATTCGTTGCAGCCGACGTTTAGCAACTGTTTTCTGGAAAACTCCTCGGTAACTCCAACAAGAAGGAGCCAGGTGCGGCGATCCTTCCGTAAGATTTCCTTCAGCGTTGCAAAAAAGTTTAGATCCACAAAAGGTTTGAACTTGTATTGGGATGCAGAAGCAAAGGCTAGTTTTGCTTCTTTCGGAAGCGAGAGTTTTTGGCGGATGGTACTAGAATCTGTGCGCGTTGTTATAGCTTTTGTGGACAGTGGGATTCCCAGCCTTTGGCTGTTCAAAATACCCCGTCTCAACCTGGTCAGATCCTGCCCCCAACTGCGCGTCTCGGCAACAGCGTGAGCGACCTCCATCCCAACTGAGAAGCGGTGATCCGCATGATTATAAAATATCACGGGTACGGGAAAAGAAGGCAGGCCAAAAGCAAGTGATGGCACGACGTCATGCATGTGTATGTGTAGTATAACGAAGTCAAACCCAAGCGCGATGGACCTGAGCTCTCGAGCACGCTTTTGGATAGAGCCTTTGTTCCGTAATTTACTGACTGATCCGCCGCAATTCCTTGTGGCTTCGAACAAAAGGTCTGGAATTGATTGATTGCCCTGTTCTGTGAGAACCACAGATTGAGAGCGCCAATTTCCATCGAGTTCTATCCACCGTTCCACGACCCGCGTGTGGCCTCCCCAGGGAAAGGCTTTGCTCATTACGTGAAGTACACCCGAACGGATGTTTTGTCCCGAACTACTGTGGCCCGGTATCGCTGTTGCCAACTCGGAAAGTGCGGATTCGAGTACAGATGATCGATAGACGCCTGCACCAGTTCCATTTGCAAAATGAGCCGCTGCCTCAATAGCCTTCATCTTTTTTGAAGGGTTTTTTTCTGCGGCAAGTTCAAAGCATAGTCGTTCGAAACGTTGGGCGTTTGCAATCGTCCTCGATAGCAATTCACGCCGTGAATGCATTCAACGCCTCGCAAACATTCCGAACATCATCATCTGACATTGTCGGGTCGATGGGCAATGATAGAACTTCGTTGTGGATAGCTTCCGTTATCGGGAACGACAGATCCGACAGTTCCGCATACGCAGCTTGCTGATGAGGCGGTATTGGATAGTGAACCAAGGTTTGCACGCCCTTGTCATTTAAGTGCTTCTCCAACAAGTCTCGGCTCTTTGTCCGAACCACAAACAAATGCCAGACACTAGTCAGCGCATCATTGGGAAATTCAGGCAGCGTAACATGGTTGCTTTTGATACCATCGCAGTATGCGCGAGCAATTTCCCGACGGCGGGCGTTCTCGTTATCCAAGTACTTTAGTTTGACCCGCAGAATGGCAGCTTGCAATTCGTCCAATCTCGAGTTTCGGCCTTTGGCTTCGTTCACGTATTTTTGTCGCGACCCATAGTTGGAAAGCATGTCTACTTTGGCCGCCAGCTTGGCGTCATTCGTCACAACGGCACCGCCGTCGCCAAGAGCACCAAGGTTCTTTCCTGGATAGAATGAAAACGCTGATATATCTCCAAAATTTCCTGCTCTTGTTCCATTTTGCGTAGCGCCATGAGACTGCGCGCAGTCTTCAATTACGTACAGTCCGTGATCCTTGGCAAACTCACAAATAGCGGGCATGTCGGCCAGACGCCCATACAGGTGAACTGCCAAAATTGCCCGTGTTTTGGATGTCAGAGCTTGCGCAAGTCCATTTTTCGAAAGATTGAAGGTGTTCGGATCGGGCTCAACCAGTATTGGTGTTAATCCCATTCTGGAGACGGCGAGCACTGTTGCAATGTAGGTGTTGGCCGGAACAATAACCTCGTCCCCCGCTTCCAGCTCCAGTGCGTCCAGGCAGAGCTCAAGTGCGTCCAAACCATTGCCAACACCGATCGCGTGCTGAGACCCGCAGTATGCCGCGAATTCTTTGCAGAACTCTTGATACTGTGTGCCTCTAACGTACCACCCGCTATCGAGAACGTCCTGCATGGCCTGAGCGATCTCTGAGCTGTGGCGGGCGTTAACCTCTTTCAAATTCAAAAAGCTGATCATAGCTAATTCCTTACATTCAGCCGTCGGTGGTGCTTAGTTCGCATATCAGATTGGTATCAACTGCAATCGACCTATCCAAAGGCTTCCGAATCTTGAAACCGTACCCTAGACCCAATTCCTCGACCCACTTCCGAGCCTTAAAGAACTGGTCGAAATTGTGGTAAATACTGATGAGTAGAACCGGCTTGTGCTCGAGAATAGTCTTGCGAGCACCCTCCAGGACATCAAACTCCATGCCTTCGACGTCGATTTTGATCAAGCCTACTTCGATTCCATGTTCTTCTACCAAAGAATCTAGGGTGCGTACCGGGATTGTCTCTTGTTTTGCAGTTTTACCCTTTGATGAATTTACCAAGTGTGACTGATCGCCCTGATCCACCACCACCATTTCAGACGGTTTGCTACCAAGCCCAATATTGAGGGGCCGAACATCTGTCAGCCCGTTTTGTTCAATCGTCTCGTTTAGAAGCTCATAGTTCTCGCGGCTTGGTTCAATGGCCCAAATTTCTCTCTTGGTAAACTCTCGCATGACCAAGACTGAATCCCCAAAATATGCACCTACATCGATCATTGCCTTTTTCTTTAAGGCTTCAGGATGTTCTAGCTCTGTGATGAAATGTTTGTAGAAGAAGGCCGTCGATGAGATATCTGCCGAAGGCAAATGGTATTTTCCATCATAGAGATACCATTTGTCCGACACTTTGAGGATGCGATTGTAGTGGAAATCCATCAACTCGCGGAACGTACTTTCTTCTTCGCGGGTAATTTGGAAGGCTCCGGCACTATAGGCCGAATATTCGCGAATGCGCTTTAATACCCTTGTGACGACGCGTCGGCTCTCGTCATCAAGGTCAGCAACCAAATCCAAATACAATTGTGCGATATCGCCGGCGAATTTTTCGAATGAGTCCCTATCAATAATGGTGTCGCACGTATCCATATGCGCCACGTAGGCACCGCCGTTAACATAGCTCGTTGGCGGTCCCGATAAGGCAGTCGTAGTGTTGTCGGAGACTTCCTGTACTACCTCAGATTTTAGTGCCTCAATTCGCAGAGACTGGTTTGTAATTTTTGACGATTGTACTTCCAGTTGCGCAGCCTGACATTCAATCCGGGCGGTTTGGTTATCAATTAGAGCGATCTGAGCCTCTAGGCGTCCGGCCTGAGACTCAATTTCTGTATGTTGACGGTCTAGTTTGGCAGCCAAGTCGGGGATACGGTGCTCCACAAGATCTGCAAGCTGTTTGTTTAGCACACGTTTGGCCCGTCGGTTTTTTTTGGCCTTTCGGAGCAAGTTCGTTGCAATCAGAAGCAAAGTCACCGGAAACGCAAGAATCGCAAGAAGGGCAATAAACAAGAGCCACATCTTGTATTCAAAGCCCTTGAACTTCATTCGGCGAATTAGCTTGTCTTTGTAGCGCAGTTCCAACATGTCGCTGGTATATCGCACGGCTCGAAGCCTTCCCTTGAAGCCAAGCCGGTATGTTTTCTTCTCGATTTCCCAGCCAAGGAATGTCTCTTTCGCTTTGCCATATGTAAGCGTCGATTTGCGCGCAGCCTTTATGAATTCGTCGGCAGCAAATTTTGCGTTGTGAAATTTTGAAACGTAATCGTGGACGCTGTCACCAAGTTGTTTTTGCCTATCAGCGCTCAGCAGATCGTCCAGAATTTCTGCACAAGTCCGGATGGGCAGATCAAATTCAGGTGCTTGTTCAACTTGCCACCCCAAGCAAAACCCTTTTGTCTCCTGAAGGTAGACAAAAACATTGTCATCGTAGTCGTGAACCTCATTGCACACGACAATGGTTGGAATGGCCAACCGGCCTGACGCCAACACTGATGTACCCATCGCAAACATGGCGTCGACGTTGTCGATCAAGAATTCATCGAGTTTCTCGTCAAACATTGGTCCGGTAAACACGATGTTCAACGAGGGATAATCCTCAGGAATGATCCTGCTTTCTTCCGGGCCATTTCCAATGACGTAGAGAGTTTTTTTGCCGTCATAGTTATAGGCATCGAAATGCCTGGCCAGGTTGGTTACCGCAAACACCTTGTCGATAGACAGGCGCCCAAGAATTGCGATCCTGATTTCCCCTTCAGGTGCATGATAGGTCGTTTTTCGCTTTGGGCTCGGTTCTACGCCAATGGGCACATAGTTTTCGTCAAACGGAATCCCATAGTCCGCCTGGGCTTGTCGATGTGCAGCATCGCAAAAGAAAACAGCGTGATTTTCACTCACTGTCTGCAAAAACTCGCGAAGACGACCAGAGTCAATGTTCCAGGAGTCTTTCAAAACCGGCACGCACAGGTTATGCCAATTGACAAAAATAATCCTACTGTCCGGGTGCAGATCGGGCAACCAATGCGCCCAGTAAATCGGGGTAACCAGTATTACAGGTTCCTGCAACTCGACGCCAAAATGCCCGTCCTCCAATTCGAGCTTTTTGACGCTAGATCCCTCGAGCATAGGATCCGTGATGCCGTTTTTGAAATCAGTATAATACACGTTGCCTGAATATACTTCAGCCAACCGCCGAGCTATGGATGTCAAGTAAACCGGACCGCCGGACGCTTCACGCCATGGAAAATAGAATACGATAGGCAGATTCATTTTTCGGAAGTCTCGATGAGTTCGACAATAAATCTGTTGGGCATCACCATGAAGACTATTGGCGCTTTGAAGTAAACGGACTGCTTAACCGGAGTAATTGCGCGAATGCCAAGTCGCCCCATTGTTGTCATAGCACTCTCAATATCCTTCACATAGTATGCAAAGTGATAAGGTGTGACGCTGTGCGAAAGCCAGCTGTCCAGGGTTTTGTGGCCTTCCATATTTTCGAGTAACTCAATGCGTGGCTGGGATTGAGCGGTCATAAACAGGCCATGCACACCTTGCCCGGGATCGGTAAACCGGGCCTCGTCCGAATAGCCTACAAGACGATACCCAGCGGCCGCACTTTCAATCGATTTTGCAGCGATTCCAATATGATGAAACTCAAAAACACCCAACTCTGCCTTCAGGCGCCGATTAAAGATGTTCTGACAAAAGGGTCCCCATTTTGAAGCTGTCGATTCTACATATTCTTCTTTGGTCAGAACGTGTTCTACAAGTTCGAATGTTTCGCCACGCAGCTCTACGGTATTGGGTGCGGTCGCCGGTCGACGCTTTGCGTAACCGTCGTGAAATTTAACGACACCGGAGTTTTCGGATACGGTCCGGCAGTAGATTTCAGTCAAACCCAAATCATGAAAACCAAACGACATCAGAAGGTTGACGCTTTCGATAGCAGCCAGGCTACCATCTTCAATAATCCAGCGACCCCACTCTGCCCGGCCTTGTTCAATGTCGTACAAGCCGATCAAGCCCACAGTCTGCTGGTTGAACCGATCTACGACCAGAAAATAATAATCATTCTCGGCCCGGGCTTGTTTCTGAAGCCATGCCCGTTGCGCTTCTACATCGGGGGAAATGGGGTTGAGGTACTTTTGCTTTTGGCTGTCAACGCTGCGCAATTTGACGATGTACTCTGCATCGTCCTCAGAAACGGGGCGCAATTGAAAGGATAACCCCGTCAGTCGACGTGAACGAAGTACATCTACCACCAATCCGCTCCTTAGCTTCCGTTCAGTTTGGCTTGAATAGCGTCGACAAAGCTTTTGGGAGAGCCCAACTCCGTCAGTTCCTCAGGTGTGAACTGAATCCCAAATTCCTCTTCGGCAGCCAAGGCGTGCTCAATACGGTCGAATGAGCTCCAGACTTCAGGATCTTCGTAGTGAGCTTGGAATTTATCACCCAAGCCCGCACGGCTTTCAACAAAGGACAACACGTTATCTGACATGATTAATGACTCTGTTCTTTCATTTCTAATTCTGGGACGGAGATCTCGACGATCCCTTCTGGGAAAACATAGTCGAGCTCTGAAGCTGCGGCGGAATGTTCTTGAAGGAACTTCGCGACGAAGTCTTCTGCCGGCCCGTTTCGGTCGCCTTTTTGGAACTCGATCCTAACCTTGGAGCAGTCCAGCTGGGCTGCGGCGCACTTGATCGCACCTAGAACAACGACATCGTCTAGGCCACGTCCGAGAGCTCGGCAACTTACAAACATGTCCTCCACCTGCATCGTGTTGTCATGTTTGTGCGCAATCAGGCAGCCGATGATGCCGCTGTCGATAAGCTTGTCGCTCATGGATACGGTCATCACACAAGACAAGGGGCTTTCAGCTGCAGCCTTCACCTCTGCGAGCGAGTAACGCTTGTAGTTGAAAATGAACTGATTGGTCTTTCTGGAAAGCTCGGAAACCCGGGTCACCTGTTCCGGGTGATTTGCCTTGAAGGAGATCTTGATCTCTAAAGAGCGTAGATAGTCTTCCGGAGACATTTGCTCTTTCAGACGACGGCGTTCCTCATTTGCCTGTACATCTTTGCTTCTCGCTATGTCTTCTGCGGAAACTTTGGATTTCAACAAACCGGGGTATGCCGCCACGCCACGCGCGTTGGCCTCGCTGTCCGGTGAAGCCCAAAACATTTTGATGTCCGGCAACGCGTTACTCACTTCAAAAAGCTCGCCCATGTTATCATCGACAAACAGCATTGCGGAATGGTGGATATTCAAGAACTTTTCCAACCCTTGGATGTTGGACGACTTTGAATTCCAGTTGACCATGAATTTGGTCACATTTTCAGGGCGAAGAGGGAAATCGCTGCGGCTCTTGAACAATTGCACTGCATCTTCGGCTTCGTTTTTTGACGCGACACAAATAAAGAACCCTTGCTCGGAAAGCGCGACCAGCTTTTTTTGCAGCGCAATATGCCCCGGTTCCAAGACAACCCCTTCTGCGCCGTCTTCTCCAAGCACACCTTTATAAAGTGTGTTGTCGAGGTCGACCACGACAGCTTTCAACCCTGGCAGAAGCACCGCAGGAATGATGCTAAGGCCCAGCAGTCGGGACATTTCCAGACACGCGTCCGGGCTGCAACGTGTTCCGGTAAAGCTTGCGAGTCGCTCATCAAAGAACATGTCACCAAGGCGGTCGACTATTGGCGTAACGTCCGCTTTGAACAAAGGTTCTTTGGCCTCGAAATCCGCGCCGATGGGCACGATGACAACTGGATCTGCCGCGCCCTGAGCAAGTTCGTTCAAGCGAGAAACGATATGCTTGCGTCCATTCTCATCATACCGATCTAGATCAACCCAAAGGATGTGTGCGTCCGCTCCTGTCGAAAAGTCAACATTTGCAAAAGCATCATCGTAGTCGCTGTAGCTGAACTCTGCTCTAAGGCCCGAAACTTCTAGAAAAGCATCGAGTGTTGCCGCCACCAACTCGAAGGAATGGTTGCGAATGACGTTGAGCTTAATCTGGCGGGCTTGATGATCGCCTCTGTCAATGAGGTCGCCGCGCTTGAGGCTTTGGCTTGATGTGAGGCTGTGAAATTCGAGAAGCTTATCCATTTTTAGCCACTTATCTTCATGTTTTTATAGTCGTCAATCGAGTGGATGTATTCTTCCGCATCGTAGTGGTTATCTGATACGACAACCAGAACGCAATCCTCGCTGAAATCGTACATCTCTTTCCAGACCATCCGTTCAATCCAGAGAAGTTTCGAAGGCGAGTCCAAGTCTATGCTTGCGAATTCACCGTCGGGCGCGATCAGTTTGACCTTGCAGCGACCATTAAGGCAAAGAAACCCAAAACGCGAACGCCGGTTGGCATGGCTTCCACGCGGCTCATCACCAACGGTCCCATAAATCGCAAACATGCGTTTAAGTTCGAAAGGCACCTCTTTGAGTTGCTCAATAACAACCAAATTGCCCCTGTCGTCGCCACGGACCGGTAGTTCAACAATCCCGTATAGGTCTTTATGATCTTGTTCAGACCGCTTCATGAGGTGCACATCCAAGTTTTTTGAATTTTAGCGCGATTTAGCACCGTTTCTGTAGTGCGTACAGTGCCGTTGCATCCTTTGTTAATCATTTTTGGAATGTGCGAATTTTTTCGCCTGCTCCCTGGTTTGCCTATGAACAAGATGATGTTTGTCGATTGAGACAAGCTGACCGCCAGGGCTCAATAAGGCCCTCCAACTTCGGGTGCCAAAATTCTCGCGCAGATCAAAAAATGAGGCCACTTCTCCAAACAAACAGCATTCGAAACAATAAAACTTACCCTAGACTGACCTGTGTTCTCCACAATCAGTCAGTAGCTTCTATTTTTACTTCGGCTGCAGAGTCATGTTTTTTGAACTGTTGATCGAACAGATTTCGAAACTGACCATTGAGTTGCATGAGTTCATCGAGGTTACCTTGTTCGACCACAGCGCCATCTTGGACCACCATGATTTTGTCAGCCTCCAAAACGGTTGAAAGCCGGTGCGCAATCACAATCACGGTCATATTTTGGGTCAACGCGTCCAACGCCGATTTCACAAGCGCCTCGGATTCCGCGTCCAGTGCACTGGTGGCTTCGTCAAGCAGCAAAATCTCAGCTTTGCGCAGTACGGCGCGCGCGATGGCGATGCGTTGTTTCTGACCGCCGGACAGAAACGTGCCGTTCTCGCCAACCTGTGTCTCGTAGCCGTGTGGAAGATCACAAATAAAGTCGTGGGCATATGCAGCTTTTGCAGCCTCGATGACCTCTTCGTCTGTTGCTTCCGGCGCCGAGCAGCGCAAGTTTTCCATCACAGAGGCCGAAAACAAGAATGTATCCTGTCCAACATATGAAATCTTGCGCCTGAGCGATGAAAAGCGGGCTTCTTGCAAGTTTTGACCATCGATTTCCACGGTGCCTTCATCGGGGTCATAAAACCGCATAATCAATCCAAAAATCGTTGACTTTCCCCCACCCGACTGACCGACCAAAGCCGTCGTCTTCCTAGCGTCAAATGTCACGTCCATGTTTTCGATAACCGGAATCGAGCCGTGATACCCAAAGGTAACGTTGCGCAGAGCGATCTCGCCCGGCCCATCGAGGAGGTCACGCGCTTCCGGGCTTTCCGGCATCGTGTCTTCCTGATCCAGCAATCCGAACAGCATTCCGACGCCGACCATCGCCGCCTCAATCTGAACGCGCATTCGTGATAGCCGCTTGGCTGGCTCGTAAGCCATCAACAGCGCGGTAATAAACGACATTAACTGACCGGCTGTAGGTTGTTCCGTGCCCGCAATACCAAGGGTCGAAACGACAAGAACGCCAGCAACTGCCAAGCCGGCTAGAAACTCCATCAGGGGGCTGGCAATGGACTGCAACCGCGCAATATCGTTTGACCGTTGTTCGACCTTGAGGATGGCTGTTTCCATACGATTGATCATTCGGTCCTCAAGCGAGAAAACCTTGATCACCCTGATGCCCGCAGAGGTTTCCTGAAGAACACGGATAATTTCGGCCAGCGACTTGAACTCCTGTTGCATAATCGATCGCACGCTTTTTAGTAGGTAGCGCACGCCTAGCAGAGCGATTGGGCCGACGACAAAAAACATGACCGATAAGACGGGTTGCTGGTACACCATGACAATGACCAGCCCGACCAAGGTCAAGGCATCGCGTACAAACCCTGTGACAAGAACGTCAATAAGCGTTCGAGCAGCTTGCGCACCATGGGTGGTCCGCATCAGTAGGTCGGAGGATTCGTTTTCAGCAAAGAAGGAAACGCCGTGGCGCAGCAATTTTCGGTAAACTCGGTCCTGTTGCATCGCCACGATCCGGTTACCTGCACGCGCGAGGTATATGGATTGAATGTAAGAAGCGACCGCCTTCGTTAGAAACAGGAGAACAACGCCTAGAGCGATAGCGACTGCCCAGTCCCGCATCTCGGGGCTGGTCATTGCATCCACAATATATTCCATCATGAACGCAGAGCCGGCTGTGGTTGCAGCAACTGCAATCATTGCAACAATGGCAACGGCGTAAAGAGGACCTTGGGCAAAAAAGCTCTCGGTTATAAGGCGGCCCATATGGCCTGATCGCCACTCGGTCCAGGCACGCTTAATCATCGAATTCTCCAGATCATGAAATCATGCGCTCGCTCAGTTACCCTATTATTGTTTTGGCCTAAAGGGCAGATAAAACGGCACGACAGAGTTGTCCATGCGATCGGATGTATGGAGCGTCAGGCAGGTAGTCACTCTGTTTGCATAGTGCAAGTGATAGAAGGCGAAAGGATCAACGGTGCCAAAGCAAAGGTCCTTTTACCAACTTGAATGCACCGCGGGTGGGAAACACAACGATGTCGCCTTCAGTCTTGTGTAGGCGCTTTGCACACAGTTTTTGGCGCCCAAATCAAGTTGTTCTGGCCAATAGGTAAGCACTAGGCATACATCGGGTTGCAAGGGGTGCGGAGGCTCATACTCTTCGCGATGGGTCAAACGACTTTCTTCCTGGTTTCATTGTGATATGTATATGTTATACTTGCGATAAGGGTTAAATTCTATTTGGCCCCACTTGGTGAGTGTCAGTGTTTTGGTTGTTTCTAAGCGGATATCTGCCGCGGGATCTCGTTGCGAGGTGACGAAAAAAAGGATCGCTCATTTTTGCTTGTGCTCGGGGCGCGCGGCCCATAGGAACGCAATGAAAAGATTTATGGTTAAAGTGCAGTGTCGATCAAGGCTGTCATTCTGAGTCTGCCAGACGACGTGGAACGTCGACGTTCCTGCGGTTATGAGTTTGATCGCCTCGGGCTTAAGCACGAGTTTTGCGACGCGATCCCCGGTGAACAGATAAACACCTCTGAGTTGAAGGGTTTTTATGATGCGGACATGAACCGTATCAAATTTAAACGCCCGCTCAGTCGTAACGAGGTCGCCTGTACGCTTGGGCACCGTCTTATCTGGAAGGCGATTGCGGACTCTCAAGATCCAGTAACGCTTGTTCTGGAAGATGACGCGACATTTGTGCAAGATCCTAGGGGATTTTTGGAAGAACTTGCAGAACGCGGCGCGCATTTCGAAGATGTTATGATCAAGCTGGACGGTGTCTCAAGGAGAAACGGGCAAGTGATCAAAAAGGTCGGAGGCCAGGACCTTGTTTTGTCGGATCACCTCCCGCCCAGGACCACAGGCTATATCATCGGACGCCGTGCGGCGGCGCAGTTGTTGGCACTTGGCGAACGTATCGCGCGGCCAATCGATATCGATCTGAAATTCTATTGGGAACACAACGTTCCGATTCTAACGCTCAGCGAGCAAATGGTTGCTGAACGCGAAGAAGCTGGCAGCACAATCGACCATTGCCGAAGCCGCACGAAACCTGGCTCTCCTCTGTCCAGATTTATGCGCAACCTGATGTATCAGGCCAAATTCACCCATGGGCGGTTGAGCCATCCGTTGAACCCGGACATGATCGATGGGCTTGGCCCGTTGATGCAGGCCGATAATCGGGTTCGGAACCGCGTATGAAGAAAAGCCTTGTGGTTGTCCGTGCGGGCAACAATTCATTGCACCATCGGTGGCAGGAAATTCCCTATGAAGATCGTGCCTATGATCTTCTGATCAGTTATTTCTCGGATGAGGCGTTTGCCGCGTTCAAGCCTGAACCGGGCGTCGAGGCCGTTTTGGTCAAAGGTGGCAAATGGGACGGCTTGTACAAAACGCTTTCTTATCGCGATCTCGAGCGATACGACTATTACTGGTTGCCGGACGACGATCTGGACATTGGAGCTGCAGACGTGAACGCGCTATTTGGTGCAATGCAGGTCCATGGTTTGCGCATTGCACAGCCATCTCTGACGCCGGACAGTTATTTCTCGCATTTCGTGTTCAGCCAATGTCCGGGGTTTGTGCTGCGCTACACAAACTACATCGAGATCATGGCCCCCTGTCTGCATAAGGACATCCTGAAGAAAGCGTTGCCGCTGTTTCAGGGCACGATGAGCGGATATGGCCTGGACTACATCTGGTGCCGCTGGGCCGAGGCCGGCGCGTTTAGAACCGCCATTCTTGATGAAATCGCGATGCACCACACGCGGCCCATCGGAAAGAACCTCAAAGCGGCGATGGCGGCGTCCAACAATCTGAGCTCCGAAGAAGAAGAAGCGGCGCTGAAAGAGATGTTCGATCTGTCACGCCGCACGGTTCCAGTTGTTTTTGCGGGGATTCTGCAGGGCGGGCAGCCAATTTCCGGGCGTCTACCGGTAGGCTGGCGAATGTGCCGGGCCTGGATGTCAGTCTTGCCGAAGTTCCGCAGTTCCAGCGAAGCGCGTTCGGGCATATTCAAGATCGCTCGGCGGCAGTTGATCAAGCCTCTCGACATGACGACAATTGCGCTGAAACAGGAAAGTGCCTGAGATGCGTTTTTTGATGGTAGGGGCAGGGTTGTCAGGTGCCGTGATTGGCCGGGAGCTTGCCGAGCAAGGGCATGAGATCACGGTTGTCGACAGTCGCGATCATATCGGCGGCAATTGCCACACCGAGCGGGACGCCGATACCGGCGTCATGGTTCATGTCTACGGGCCGCATATTTTTCATACCGATGACGAAGAGGTGTGGAGCTATGTGAACCGCTACGCCAATTTCCTGCCCTACAAGAACCGGGTCAAAACCACGTCTCAGGGTCAGGTCTATTCGCTTCCGGTGAACCTGCACACGATCAACCAATTCTTCGGTAAGACCATGCGCCCTGATGAGGCACGTGTGTTCATCACCGAAGAACAGGCCGATACATCTATCACCGACCCGCAGAGCTTTGAGGAACAAGCGATGCGGTTTGTCGGTCGTGACCTTTATGAGGCGTTTTTCAAAGGCTACACGATCAAGCAGTGGGGCTGCCACCCGTCCGAGCTACCGGCGTCGATCCTCAAGCGTCTGCCGGTGCGCTTCAACTACGACGACAACTACTTTTTCCACAAATTCCAGGGCATGCCCGAGAACGGCTATACCGACATGATCGCCGGTATCCTTGACCATCCCGGGATCACTGTAAGGCTCAACACCACGTTCGACCGCAGCATGGGCGATGAGTTCGACCACGTGTTCTATTCCGGTCCGTTGGACGGCTATTTCGACTATGAACTGGGGCGGTTGGGCTATCGTACGCTGGACTTTGAACGCTTCACCTACGACGGCGATTATCAAGGCTGCGCCGTGATGAACTATGGCGAGGAAGAGGTCCCTTACACTCGCATCACCGAGCATAAACACTTTGCTCCGTGGGAAACGCACGAAGGATCAGTGTGCTACCGCGAGTTTTCCCGCGCCGCTGGCCCGGACGATATTCCCTATTACCCAATCCGTCAGGTGAAAGAAAAAGCGCTGTTGGGTGAGTATGTTGCCCTGGCTGAAAAGACCCGGAAGGTATCATTTGTCGGTCGCTTGGGTACGTACCGGTATCTGGATATGGATGTGACAATTCGCGAGGCGCTGGACTCGGCGCGGGCGGTTGTTGCGGCCATCTCTGAAAAAGAACGGCTTAAACCGTTCTTTGCACCGGTTCTTTAGGGCGCGCTAGGAGACGCTGCGGTTTCCGGGAACTTTGCCCGCGTACGATTGGCAAATGCAACCAACGACAGCATCACCGGGACTTCGACAAGAACACCCACAACCGTAGCCAACGCAGCACCGGAGTTCAGTCCGAACAGGCTAATGGCGACGGCGACGGCCAGTTCAAAGAAGTTGGACGTGCCGATCATTGCGCAGGGGGCGGCGATGCGGTGGGGGACTTTCAGGGCGTAGGCCGCGCCGTAGGCCAAGGCAAAGATGCCGTAGCTTTGGATCAGGATCGGTACTGCGATGAGTACGATGACCAGTGGTTTGGCCAAGATGGTTTGGCCCTGCAGGCCGAACAGGATGACGACGGTGGCGATCAACCCCATTACCGACCAGGGTTTGACGCGGGCAGAAAAGGCATCGATTGCCTCTTGCGAGCCAAACTTCTTGCGGGTGATCAAACCGGCGATGAGGGGCAGCACAACATAGAGCACAGTTGCCAAAACCAGGGTCTGCCAAGGGACTTGGATGTCAGTCACACCCAGCAGGAAAGCCACGATGGGTGCAAAGGCCACCACCATAATCAGGTCGTTCACAGACACTTGCACCAACGTATAAGTCGCGTCGCCTTTGGTCAGTTGCGACCAGACGAACACCATCGCGGTGCACGGGGCGGCCCCCAGCAGAATCAGTCCGGCGGTGTATTGGGCCGCGTCAGCAGGCTCGATCCAAGGTGCGAAGACGTAGTCAAAGAACAGAACCGCCAGAAAGGCCATGGTGAACGGTTTGATCAGCCAATTGACCACCAATGTTACGATCAACCCGCGGGGTTGGCGTGCAACGCCTGCGACGGCGCCAAAATCGACACCAACCATCATTGGATAAACCATGGCCCAGATCAGAAGGGCCACCACCAAATTGACGCTGGCCACTTCGGCCGAGGCGACCAGTTGAACCAGACCGGGGGCTGCCAACCCGATCAGGACGCCACCAACCATGGCAAGGGCGACCCAGACGGTCAGGTACCGTTCGAAAATGCTCATGTATACGCCTCATTCGGCTGATCGGTCAGCTTGCCGGATGTCAGGGCGGCCAGCGCGACCATGATTGCTGCTGTACCTAGGACCATGGCAAGCCCGCCGATCTGGTATGTCAGGCCGGACAGGACAGTGCCGACAAGGCGGCCCGTTGCGTTGGCCATGTAGTAAAAACCCACATCCATCGTCACACGCTCGGACCTGGTGAAGGCCAGGATCAGGTAGGAATGCAGCGATGAGTTGACCGCGAAGATGGCACCAAAGGCTAAAAGGCCCACGACAAGGGTGATGGTCAGCCACGGTTCGGGACCCGAGGACAGCAGAACTGCAACCGTCAATGCGGCAGGCACGCAGAACAGGGCGGCGGCCCAGTTGCGCGCCGCGTGGATCAGCTCACCTTCTGTGCGTTCGGTTGCGCGTAAAATCTTCGGGGCGCTGGCCTGAACGGCACCGTACAGGATGACCCAGACGGCCATGAAGGTGCCGATCATGAAGAACGTGGCGCGGTTGCCTTCTTCGGTGCCGTCAGAGAGGACGGCGTAGAAATAGATCGGGATACCGACCACGAACCACACGTCCCGTGCGCCGAACAGGAACACCCGCGCCGCCGACAGCCAGTTCACGTTGGATGATTTCGAAAACACTTCGGAGAATTTCGCGCCCTTGCGCCCTTTGGGCAAGCCGGGGGGCATCAACACGAAGACGGCAACCAGAATAACCGCCAGAACGATCGCCATAGCCAACGTCGCCCACATAAAGCCCACCGTCGCAAGCAAGCCAGCGCCCAGAAGGAAACCGAGGCCCTTGACCGCGTTCTTCGACCCGGTCAGCACGGCGACCCAGCGGAACAGCCCGCCGCCCGTCGCGGGGGCCAGCAGTTTCACGGCGGATTTCGAGGACATCTTGGCCAGATCTTTGGCGACACCGCTGGCACCCTGGATGATCATAACAAAGACCACTTTGGCCGGAATAGCCCAGTTAGGGTCTAGTTGTGTCAGGGCCAGAAGTGCTCCGACCTGTAGCGCCAAGCCCGCATACAAGGTTGACGTCAACCCAAAGCGCGCGGCGATCCAGCCGGCAGCCAGATTGGTGCCCATGCCTGCGATTTCATAGAGGACAAACAGATAAGCCAGCTGCACCGGCGAGAACCCCATCGTATGAAAGTGCAACAGCACCAGCATACGCAGGGCCCCGTCGGTCAGCATAAAGGCCCAATAGGCCGCCGTAACCGCGATATAGGCCGACAAACCTTCGGGCCGGTCGGTCACAGCGAGGCACCGACCATCAGGGCCACATCGACCAGACGATGCGCATAGCCCATCTCGTTATCGTACCAGGCATAGATCTTCACCTGCGTGCCATTCACCACCATGGTTGAGGGCGCATCCACGATCGAAGAGCGTTCGTCATTGGTGTAATCGGTCGAGACCAGCGGACGGGTTTCATAGCCCAGAATTCCCTTCAGCTCGCCCTCTGCAGCGGCCTTGAAAAACCCGTTCACTTCTTCAACTGTGGTTTTGCGTTCAACTTCGAAAACGCAATCGGTCAGCGAGGCGTTCAGTAGTGGCACGCGAACCGCATGGCCGTTCAGTCGCCCTTTGAGCTCAGGATAGATCAGAGTGATCGCGGTGGCCGAGCCCGTGGTGGTCGGAATCAGCGAGTTCAAAGCCGACCGTGCCCGACGCAGATCCTTGGCGGGGCGGTCCACGATGGTTTGCGTGTTGGTCACGTCATGGATGGTGGTCATCGACCCGTGGCGAATACCCAGATTGTCGTGGATCACCTTGACGACTGGGGCCAGACAGTTGGTGGTACAGGATGCCGCCGTGACGATCTGGTGGACAGCCGGATCATAGGTGCCGTCATTGACGCCCACGACGATATTCGCGGTCGGGCCATCTTTGACTGGGGCCGATACGACAACCTTCTTCACGCCGGCCTCGAAATAGGGGGCCAGCTTGGCCTCGGTCTTGAAGACGCCGGTGCAGTCGATCACCACGCCGACGCCGTCCAGTGGCAGTTCGTTTAGGTCCTTGGTACCAACAAATGGCAGGCGGGTGCCATTGATCGTGACGCTGTCGGCGTCATGGTCAAACGTGGCATCCCAGCGCCCGTGCACGGTGTCGAACTCCAGCAGATGCGCGTGCATCTCGGGGTCGCCAACGCCATCATTGATCCAGGCGATTTTCGCCCCTTTCTCAAGCAGCGGCTTGAGGGCCAGTTTCCCCATGCGGCCAAGGCCGTTTACAGCGTAAGTAGTCATTTCGGGTCCTCGGTAGACGTCCTGCCGATGTCATCGACAGCAGATTGAAGTGCGATCCGATCAAGGCTTTCGACCGGTAAAGACGTAAACGCCTCAATCCGTCGCTTGAGCGCACCGTAAGCGTTTTGAAAGGCGAGGCTTTTCTCGGCATCCGTACCGTCGGCCTTGACCGGGTCGGGCATGCCCCAATGGCCGCTGATCGGCTGGCCTTCCCAAGCCGGGCATTCCTCGTTCGCGGCCTGATTGCAGACGGTGAACACGAAATCCATCTCGGGCGCGCCGGGTGCCGCAAATTCGGACATATGCTTGGACCGCAGCACCGATGTGTCGTGTCCTTTGTCGCTGAGAACTTGCACGGCGAATGGGTTGAGTTCGGATGCGGGCTGTGTCCCGGCGGAATAGACGTTGAACCGATCGCTGCCCAGCGAACGCAGCAGAGATTCGGCAAAGATCGAGCGGGCCGAATTGCCCACGCACAAAAACAATACGTTGAACTTCCGATCAGTCATGGTCTCAGTTCCTTTGGAAAAGGGCATGCAGATATCAGGGCGACCCCGGCAGCAATCGACGATCAGGAAATCGAGCATTTGCTGCACGTTGTTCATTTCAATCGAATAGAGCAGAGACGTCCCCGACCGTTCCTGTTTCACCAGCCCGGATCGCTGCAGCGCGTTCAGGTAGTTCGACAGGGTGCTTGCCTTGATCCCAAGCTCCTCCGCCAGCTCTCCGGCCGGAACAGTGTCAGGAAACCGTCGCATTAACATGCGAAACACGGAAATGCGCTGCGGGTGGCCCAGGATGGACAGTTGGTCGGTGATTTGTTCTATCATATTTCATGAAATATTGAAATAAAGATCAAGCGGCAACCCACAATCGGCGCCGTTACAAAAAGTTCACAATGAAAATTGGATACCGACGCCGTTTGCTATGAGGCACTAGCACTAGAAATTCGCGCAGAACGAGACTTGCGTGTATCCGAACGAAGGTTTAAACGGGCCTTCGCTTGCCTCAATAGCTCAGCTGGTAGAGCAGGTCCTTCGTAAGGACAAGGTCGGGGGTTCGAGTCCCTCTTGAGGCACCATTATTCCAAACATCACTGACGCCAAGTCGGGTTGCCCGTCTGATCCCTGCGCCTTCAACGTTCAGGCACACTCTTTCACGCCAAGCCCGATCAGATATTCGCCGGAAACATACATAAGCTCATTCGGGCCCGCGAATCTGGCTTTGGTCATGAACCAGTTTTTGACCGGACTGGGATAGTAACTGGACAGCGAAACGCTTTTCCTGTCGAACTCATCTGCCGTCATTTTCGTGCGGTTTGCGCGGTGGGGACCATGGAAACCGAACACTGTTTTGCGGGACACGCAGACATCATCCGCCCCCAACAGCATGGTGCAGCTGGAATGGCAGTAATCTCCGGTGATCCGAAACTGTGCCTTGGTCCGATTGGCAATTTCGATCTGGACCATGCGATCCACGATCCGTCCGCCCCGATCATTGCCGACCTGTATCTCTTTTGACGCTGCCGGAACGCTCATCAGTATGAGAGCCGCCAGCGCTGCCATCATTTGTATCATCCGCCCGCCTGCTCAAAGGGTGGAGTTTTCGTTTTCTTGATCTCTACCAAAAAAGCAGGCCAGCAGGAATGGCGCGCCGGGACGCGAATGCGCCCTGTGTTCCTGCGGACTCACTTCCAATCCAAGGATTCTGAGGCTTTCCGAAGAAAACATTCGATCACAACGACTTGGATACTGCGTGCAGGCGCGTTGGTCACACTGTCGCTGCCACGCAGAGGTTGCGGCTTGCGCTGGGCTCTCAACTTTGCGCTTTAAGCGCGTTTCTCGCCGATGGTGGCCACACCGAGAACCGACAGCACCTTGGCCTCGATTTGCTCGGCATTCAGCCCGGCAACGGCATACATATCCGCAGGGCTGGCCTGATCGATAAAGATGTCGGGCAGGACCATCGAGCGGTATTTGAGACCCTGATCGAACACGCCTTCATCCGCCAACAGCTGTGCAACATGGCTGCCAAAGCCGCCGATGGAACCTTCTTCGATGGTGATCAAAGCCTCGTGGTTGGCGGCCAGATCAAGGATCAGGTCGCGATCCAGCGGTTTGGCGAAACGGGCGTCTGCGATGGTTGGGGTGATCCCGCGTGCGGCCAAGGCCTCGGCGGCTTTCTGCACCTCGGCCAAACGTGTCCCAAAGGAAAGCAGCGCTACGCGCGCACCTTTTTGAATGATACGTCCTTTGCCGATCTCAAGAATTTCACCCTGTTCCGGCAGGTCAACGCCAACCCCTTCGCCGCGCGGGTAGCGGAATGCAATCGGGCCGTCGTCATGCGCGGCGGCAGTGGCCACCATGTGCACCAGCTCGGCCTCATCCGCCGCGGCCATCACGACCATGCCGGGCAGGTTGGCAAGATAGGCGATGTCGAAAGATCCCGCGTGCGTTGCGCCGTCTGCGCCGACCAGACCCGCGCGGTCGATTGCAAAACGCACCGGCAGGCGCTGAATAGCGACGTCATGCACAACTTGATCGTATCCGCGTTGCAGGAAGGTCGAATACATGGCGCAGAAGGGCTTCATGCCCCCAGCCGCCAAAGCCGCGGCAAATGTAACCCCGTGTTGTTCGGCGATCGCAACGTCGAAACAGCGAGAGGGATAGCGTTCGGCAAACAGGTTCAGGCCTGTGCCATCAGGCATAGCAGCCGTAACGGCGACGATCTTGTCATCCCGACCTGCCGCTTCAACCAGCGTTTTGCCAAAGACAGACGTATATGAGGGCGCGTTGGACGGCGCTTTCTTTTGTTCACCCGTGACAACGTCGAACTTCGCCGTGGCATGGCCCTTGTCGCGGGCCTGCTCGGCCGGGGCATAGCCCTTGCCCTTTTTCGTCAACACATGGATCAGGATCGGACCGGTCGCCCGCGCCTTGACTGTGCGCAAAACCGGTAGCAACTGGTCCATATCGTGGCCGTCGATGGGACCGATATAGCTAAAGCCCAGCTCTTCAAAAAAGGTTCCGCCCATGGCCATGCCCTTGAGCATTTCCTTGGCGCGCTTGGCTCCTTCCCGGAACGGTTCCGGCAGCAACGACACTGCGCCTTTGGCAGCGGCTTTCAGATCGTGGAAGGGGGCCTCGGTATAGAGCCGCGACAGATAGCTGGACAGAGCGCCGACGGGCGGGGCGATACTCATGTCATTATCGTTCAGAATGACGATCAGCCGTTTTCCTAGATGACCCGCGTTGTTCATAGCCTCAAAGGCCATACCCGCAGACATCGAACCGTCGCCAATTACTGCAATCGCGTCACCCAGACCTTCGGGCGTGACACCGCCCAGATCACGGGCAACGGCAAAACCCAGCGCGGCGCTGATCGACGTGGAACTATGAGCCGCGCCAAACGGGTCATACGGGCTCTCGCTGCGCTTGGTGAAGCCGCTTAGGCCGTCTTTCATGCGCAAGGTGCGTATGCGATCTCGCCGTTCGGTCAGGATTTTGTGCGGGTAGCACTGGTGCCCGACGTCCCAGATGATCTTGTCGCGCGGCGTGTCGAACACCGCATGCAGTGCTGTGGTCAGTTCAACCACGCCCAGACCCGCGCCAAGATGACCCCCAGTGACAGAAACGGCCGAGATCGTCTCGGTCCGCAATTCCTGTGCCACCTGATGCAATTGCGCATCCGAAAACTGCTTGAGATCCGCAGGGCGGTTCACAAGATCCAGCAAGGGCGTGTTCGGGCGGTCAGACATGTGGCGTTCCTGGCTTAGCTGTCCCGGGCAATAACGAAGCGGGCCGCGTCCTTCAAGGTTTCTGCCTGCGCGCCGTACCCATCCAGTGCCGAACAGGCCTGTTCAACCAGTTGGGCGGCGCGCGCCTTGGCCGCGTCCAGGCCCAGAAGAGACACAAACGTGGCCTTTCCCGCATCGGCATCCTTTTGCAGGCGCTTCCCGGCCTTTTCGGCATCGCCCTCAACATCCAAGATGTCATCCGCGATTTGAAAAGCAAGTCCAAGCGCTTGGGCATATCGGCGCAAGGGGGCAGGATCGGCCTGTGCCAGCCGCGCTCCCGCGCAGGCGGACCATTCGATCAGGGCCCCGGTTTTTCCGGCTTGCAGCTGGGTGATCTGCTCCAATGTCAACGGGTCGGCGGCCGTTTCAGCGGCAATATCCAGCGCCTGACCCAGAACCATGCCCTGAGCCCCGCTGGCCTTGGCCAGTGTCAAAGCCAATTCCGCGCGCACCTCGGCAACTCCAACCTCTGGTCTCGTACAAAGCTCAAAGGCAAGTGTTTGCAGGGCATCCCCGGCCAGAACGGCAGTTCCTTCGTCCCACTTTATGTGCACAGTCGGACGCCCACGCCGCAGATCGTCGTCATCCATGCAGGGCAGATCGTCATGCACCAGCGAATAGGCGTGCAGCGCCTCGATCCCCGTCGCGGGCCAGATCGCCTGCGTAGGATCGACGCCATGCAACCTGGCGCTTTCCAGTACCAGAAAGCCACGCAGCCGTTTGCCGCCTTTCGTGGCGTAGGCCATCGCACGGGTCACATCCAGATCGTCCAGCGCGCTCAGAACCAGATCGAACTGGGCCTGAATCCGCGCGGCGTCCTGCGCCAGAATTTCCTTGAACATTTACTGACCTTCGACAGGGGTCGTCCCGGTTGGCTGCCCGTTGGCGTCCAACGTGATCGCCGCCACTTTTTCCTCGGCCCGCTTCAGCTCATCTTCGCAGCGCTTTTTCAACGCGGCACCGCGCTCGTACAACGCAATGGATTGATCCAGCGCCACATCCCCACGCTCCAGCTGGCCAACAACGGCCTCAAGCTCTTTCATCGCTTGTTCGAATGTCATCTGATCAACAGGAGTATCGGTCATCGGGCTGCCTTCATCAGTTCTTCCACATGGGCACGAGTGGCCTCGGCAAGTGCGTTCAGATCATACCCGCCTTCCAGAGTCGAGACGATACGACCCTGACACAGCTCATCGGCAATCTTACAAAGCTCAGCCGTCACCCAGGCAAAATCGCCCGTGGACCAGTTCAGATTGGCCAGCGGATCGTCCTGATGGGCGTCAAACCCCGCCGAAATGATGATCAATTCCGGTTTGAAAGCGCGCAGACGCGGGAAGGCCTGCGTCTCATATGCCTTACGCATTTCCGCACCACCTGACCCCGGGGCCAGAGGGATATTCAGTATCGTCTCATAGGCACCTGTCTCATCGGGGCGGCCCGACCCCGGCCATAACGGCAGCTGCTGGCTGGTGATCACCAGTGCGCGCCGTTCGTCCCAAAGCAGATCCTGCGTGCCGTTTCCGTGATGCACGTCGAAATCCACCACGGCTACGCGGCTTAACCCATGATGATCCAATGCATGCTTGGCCGCCAGTGCCGCGTTGCCGAACAGGCAGAACCCCATCGCCGTATCCGTTTCGGCGTGATGCCCTGGCGGGCGTATTGCGCAAAAGGCATTCGAAACTTCTCCGCCCAATACCATATCCACCGCACGAACCGCTGCGCCCGCGGCCCGATAAGCCGCGTCGACAGAGCCCGGTGACATAAACGTGTCGCCATCAATCTGCGCGAAACCGTCCTCGGGTCTGTTATCCCGAATATCGCGAATATGGCTTTCCGGGTGCACCCGCAGCAAATCGTCATCCGCCGCCATTGGGGCCGTCACGCGTTTCAGGTCCAAGCCTTCAAGCGCATGTAGAATATGCTCCAGCCGAGCCACCCGTTCTGGGTGACCTTGCGGCGTCACGTGACCAAGACAATCGGCATGGGTCAAAAGGGCGGTTGTCATCGGGATCCCATCTTCATCTGGCTAAAAATACCTTCGCCGAAGGCATGAAAACGCCGCGCAGCGGCTAAATCAATCGGGTGCCAGCATATACCCGGCGCCGCGCACTGTTTGCAGGTACCTGGGCTGCTTTGGGTCCTGTTCAATCTTGCGGCGCAGGCGCGTGATCTGAACATCCACGGCGCGTTCCTGCGCCTGACCTTTGTCGCGGCCCAAATCTTCGACCAATTTGGCACGGCTGATCGGCTCTCCGGGCTGGGCCGAGAAGATCTTCATCAACTGGCTTTCCGTAGCGGTCAATCGCACAGGGTCTTCACCCTGCCACATCTCGCCCCGCTCAATGTCATAGCGGATCGGACCAAGGTGCAGAATTTTGGCCGCAGCATCCTGCGCTGGCGTTTCCGGCATCCGTCGCAGGATCGCGTTGATCCGTAGCAACAACTCTTTCGGCTCGAACGGCTTGGCAAGATAGTCATCCGCGCCTGCCTCAAGCCCCGCAATTCGATGCTCGGTCTCGCCGCGTGCGGTCAATAGCAGGATCGGCGTCGCATGGGTCTCGCGCAGGGCCTTGGTCAGACTGACGCCGTCTTCGCCCGGCATCATCACGTCCAGAACGATCATGTCGAAATCCAGCCCGGACAACACCCGTCGCGCATGGGCCGCATCCCGCGCGGCCGTCACCAGGAATCCATTCCGCATCAGAAACTTCTTCAACAGATCACGAATACGCTCGTCATCGTCGACGATCAGCAGATGGGCGTCCATATCGCTCATGAGGTGGTATCCCGCAGTTTCGTATAGGCATGACGCATATCAGCATCCATCATTGCTTCAAGCACTTTACGAAACCCTGACACGGCCTCGGGCCCCGCTTCTTTATAGGCGGCTCGCATTCGAACGCGCTGGGCCTCGGACAGCTTGGCTTCTAACGCCTTGCCCTGTTCTGTCAGAAATAGGTGTCTTTCGCGTTTGTCCACAGACCCGACCCGGCTTTCGACAAGGCCATCCTCGATCAGCGTGCGCAAAACCCGGTTCAGAGACTGTTTTGTTACGCCCAAAATGGCCAGAAGGTTGTTGACCGTGGTCCCCGGTGCGCGGTTAATAAAGTGAATTGCACGATGGTGCGCCCGCCCATAGGCCATTTCGGTCAGGATGCGATCGGGATCGGCAGTAAAGCCGCGATAGGCGAAGAACATGGCCTCAATCCCCTGCCGCAACTGTTCGTCGGTCAAGAACAAAAGGCTCTCGCCACCAAAGGACGGGGCGGGGCGGGTATCCGACATCGTATGCCTCATTCGCTACTCGGGTCGAGTTTATGTCAGCCTTATTGACATTCCAAGAGTGGACAGTTATCGAATCGCAGTTTTTGCGCAACTTTATGTCCGAAGCGGACTTAATTTACGCAACAATCGAAAATTGATCCCGGATCAGGAGGTTTCGCATGGCTGGGTATGATGATCGTGATGGCGTCATCTGGTTGGATGGCAAACTGGTGCCCTGGCGCGAAGCCAATGTGCACATTCTGACCCACGCTATGCACTATGCGTCCTCGGTGTTCGAAGGTGAGCGCGCCTATAACGGCAAGATCTTCAAAAGCCGGGAACATTCCGAGCGTCTGATCGCCTCGGCCGAGGCGCTGGACATGCCGATGCCCTATTCGGTGGACGAAATCGAGGCGGCCAAGGAAGAAGCGCTGAAAGCCAGCGGTCTTCAGGACGCCTATGTTCGCGCGCTGGTCTGGCGTGGTTCGGGTGAGGATATGGGCGTGGCTTCGGCCAAAAACCCGGTGCGGATGGCTGTCGCGGTCTGGCCTTGGGGTGCCTATTACGGCGATGCCAAAATGCAGGGCGCCAAGCTGGACATCGCAGAATGGAAACGGCCGAGCCCAGAAACCATTCCGGTGCACGCCAAAGCTGCCGGTCTTTACATGATCTGCACGATCTCGAAGCACAAGGCCGAGGCCAAAGGCTGCTCGGACGCGCTGTTCATGGATTGGCGCGGCTATGTGGCCGAGGCGACCGGGGCCAACGTGTTCTTTGTGAAGGATGGCGAGGTGCACACCCCGCTGGCCGATTGCTTCCTGAACGGTATCACCCGCCAGACCGTTATCCAGATGCTGAAAGACAAGGGCATCACCGTCCACGAACGCCGCATCAAACCGGAAGAGATGGCCGATTTCGAACAATGCTGGCTGACCGGTACGGCAGCCGAGGTTACTCCGGTTGGGCAGATCGGCGACTACACCTTTGAGGTCGGAGACCTGACCCGTGAGATCGCCGCAGATTATGAGGCGCTGGTCCGCGCCTGAAGCCACGAATCCAAGATCTTGCAGACCCTCGCGTATTCGCGGGGGTTTTTCTTTGCCATTCGTTCAGGACATTTTGCAGATCGTTCACCTGGCTGGACGAATACGCGGTTGAGTGTACGTTGAACTCATGTTGGACCTGCTCAGCGATATCCTCACCCGTCTGTCTCTGCGTGGGACGTTCTATTTCCGAACCTCATTTTCACCACCATTCGGTGTACAGGTTCCAGCCTTTCAGAACGTCGCGCGGTTTCACTTTGTGCAACGTGGAGAGCTGAACGTTTTTGTCTCTAATACTGGCGAAACACTGCGTCTTAAGCAGGGTGATCTGATCCTGATTCCGCACGGATCGGCCCACGCGCTGTTGTGCAACGAGGTCAAACCGTTGGATGCACTGCCGCTGGAACAGGTTCTGAAGGACTCTGGATATCAAGGTGACGGCGTTCTGGTCTATGGCGGCGAGGACAAAAGCCGCGATACGCAATTGATTTGTGGCCATTTCTCGTTCACGGGCCCGCCGGGGCGGCAGGGAACCGGGTATATGCTGATTGACCGATTGCCGCCCTACATCCTGATCGAGAACTATGGTGAGGACGCCGGCGCCTGGATCGAAGCCACCTTGCGCATGATCGGGTCCGAGATCAGCAGCGCTCGGATCGGCGGTGACCTGATCGCGCTGAAACTGTCCGAGGTGCTGTTTGCTCAGGCTATACGCGCCCATCTTGAACATCAAAGCCCAAGCGACACTGCCCTTGCAGGCTTTGCCGATCCCCGGATCTCGCGCGCGCTGACCGCGTTTCACAAATCTCCGGCGCAAGACTGGAGCGTTGAAACGCTGGCGCGTGAGGCAGGGATGTCGCGCACCGCATTCGCCCAGCTCTTTGCCGAGAAGATGGGCACCACGCCCATGCACTATCTGACCGACTGGAGGATGCAGATCGCCTGTCACGGTCTGACGGAAAGCCGCTGGAATGTGGCTGATGCGGCGGCAGAGGTCGGCTATGCCTCCGAGGCTGCGTTCTCTCGGGCATTCAAAAAGCAGATCGGCCTGTCCCCGGCGGCCTACAGATCGCTACACTAATACGACCGAAGTCTGAACGATCTGCATGATTTTGCGAACGGTTAAGAATTAAGCGTTCGAAACACCTGACCTAACTTGAGGCCACGCCAAGTAAGGAAAGGAAATCCCATGTCTCTTCGTTTTGTAACCCGCTCTGTTCATGCCTATCTGGACTACCCCGTTGCTTTGGCCCTGATGGGGTTGCCCTTTGTGCTGGGCCTGGGCCAGTCCAACCCGATGGCCCTGTGGCTGTCTGTTGTGACGGGTTTGGCTGCTTTTGTGCTGACTGTGCTGACCGACCATCATCTGGGTATCTGGCGGGTGTTGCCCTATAAGGTGCATCTTGCCGTTGATCTGCTGGTCGGCGTTGTGTTCCTGGCCGCGCCCAGCCTGTTCGGGTTCTGGGGGCTAGATGCGATATACTATTGGCTGAACGGCGCGGCGGTGGTCGCCGTCATCTCGCTCAGCGCACCTGAAGAAGGTGTTATAGCCTGAGCGTTTTATCCACAGGTATCACGATATCATCGTGATAGTTTCAAGAAACTGAGCCGTTTGTTTTACAAACAGACGGCTCACTGCCGCTCACCAATCGCGTGGCCAACCACTGCGCCACCAGACAGGAGAGCCCCCATGACACGAATCCTTCGCCCCAACCGCCGCGCCTTTCTGGCCGGCAGCACAGCCTTTGCCGCATCATTGTCCATGCCTGCCATCAGCCGCGCATCGTCGCGCCCGGTCTTCACCCACGGCGTGCAATCTGGCGACGTCGACACCGCCTCGGGTATGATTTGGACGCGCACCGACCGACCGTCCCGCGTGATGATGGAAGTTTCGACGACCGAGAGCTTTACTGACGCCCGACAGCTGGCGCCGATGGACGCCATCCCGAACAACGACTTTGCGGTCAAACGCCTGGTCGATGGGCTGCCTTCGAATCAGGATATCTTCTACCGGTTCGTCGCAGCCGATCTGAACGACATCAACATCACATCAGAGCCTATTGTTGGCCAATTCCGCACCGCGCCAACCTCGCGCCGCGATATCCGGTTTGCCTGGTCTGGCGATACAGCCGGTCAGGGTTGGGGCATCGACGACGACGGCATGCGCACCTACGCCACCATGGCGCAGCATCGGCCCGATTTTTTCATTCATTCGGGTGACACGGTTTATGCCGATGGTCCGATGAAGGATGAGGTTGAAAAAGACGGGCAGGTGATCTGGAAGAACACCACCCTGATCGACGAAAAACGCAAAGTGGCTGAAACGCTGGACGAATTCCGCGCACAGTGGAAATACAATCTGATGGACGATCATGTGCGCGCAATGAACGCCGTCTGCCCGACGTTTTTCCAGTGGGACGACCATGAAGTCGTAAACAACTGGTCGGATGCCAAGGACCTGATCTCGGATGATCGTTATACCGAGAAATCCGTGCACGTGCTGCAATCGCGCGCCGGTCGTGCTTTCCACGAGATGACGCCGCTGCGGTTCACTCCGGCCGAGCCGGGGCGGGTATATCGCAAGATCTCTTACGGTCCGATGCTGGATGTGTTCTTCCTGGACCTGCGCAGCTACCGCGGTCCCAACGGTCCGTCGATGGAGGATGAGATCACCGATCAGTCGCGCATTTTGGGGGCCGAACAACTGGCCTGGCTCAAGCGAGAACTGGCGTCGTCGCAGGCCACATGGAAGGTGATCGCGTCTGACATGCCCATCGGGTTGATCGTCTGGGACAACTGGAAGGAACAAGCCGGGGCCGAGGCGATCTCGAATGGTGACAGCGGCCCAGCCAAGGGGCGCGAGCTGGAGATTGCTGATCTGCTTCGGTTCATCAAAACCGCAGGCATCACCAACACGGTCTGGTTCACGGCGGATGTGCACTATACGGCGGCGCACTACTATGACCCTAACAAAGCACAATTCCAGGATTTTGAGCCATTTTGGGAGTTTGTGTCTGGTCCGCTTCATGCCGGAACTTTCGGTCCGAATGGCCTGGACGGAACATTCGGCCCTGAGGTGAAATTCGTCAAAGCACCGACCGAAGAACAAGGCGCAAACCTGCCGCCCAGCGCCGGCCTGCAGTTCTTTGGTCTGGTCGACATTGATGGAAACACCCAGCAGATGACCGTGCGCCTGATGGACCGCGCCGATACCGAACTTTGGTCGATCACGCTGGACCCGCAGACGAAAGCGATCTGATCGCTTGGGCAGATACCCGCGCGCCCTGATTATCAGATCGGGGCGCGCTCATTTCCCCTTGAAATTTCCGACAAAAACAATCAGATAAAGCCCAAGGCCAGATGTGCTAACATCCAGCACAGGATTTCGAGGCGGTCTGCGTGCATAGCGCAGCGCATAGTGAGGGCACGCCGCCGCCTCGGAAACGACGCATGAGCAGGATTTGATGATGGGCGATCCGATTGACGAAATCATGGCTCGACACGAGGCGGCAACGGCTTGCGGCTGTAACTGCAATGGCGACTATTGCGCCTATGTCGACACGCCTAAAGCCAAAAGTGTCGACAAAGACGTGCAAAAACTGCCAGACAGCGCGGCAAGCCGACGCGGGTCCGTCAGGTATCTGAACGAACACCCGCAGGCTTAGCAGCCCCAAAAGAGGCTTTTCAGGCTCTAATGTTTAGAAATCCACACCACGCTGGGCTTTGATTCCAGCCTGAAACGGGTGTTTCTCTTCGGTCATTTCGGTGACCAGATCGGCGTAATCGCGCAGGGCCTGCGGAGCGTCGCGCCCGGTCAGAAACACGCTGGTCTTGTCGGATCGTTCGTTCAGCCCGTCAATCACCTGCTCGACCGACAGGTATTCATAGCGCAGGGCGATGTTGATTTCGTCCAGAACGACCAAATCGTATTCGCCGCTGGACATCAGGGCGCGGGCCTTGTCGAAGGCGGCATTCGCGGCGGCGATGTCCCGCTCGCGGTCCTGCGTATCCCATGTGAACCCTTCGCCCATGGTGTGCCAGGTCACCAGATCACGCTCTTCAAAGAACCGGCGCTCACCGGTTTTCCACTTGCCCTTGATGAATTGCACCACGGCGACCTTCTGGCCCCAACCCAGCGCGCGGATCACAACCCCAAACGCGGCCGAGGATTTACCCTTGCCCTTGCCGGTATTGATCAGAACCAGGCCGCGATCCGGGTCGACCGCCTCGGACACTTTCTTGCGGTGCTTGGCCTGCACCTTCTGCATCTTTTCCTTGTGATCTTGTGCGTCGCTCATCTATGGAACCTTTCCTGATGTTGCGGTCAACCTAAGCGAAGTTCGCGAAAGGTAAAGTCACCCTTTGGGATCTGTGACCGAGCGGGCCTTGCCGCGCTCCAACCCCAATTGGTGTTCGCGCCAGATCACCACAATGTTGCCCGCAATCACCAAAGCCGCGCCTGCCAGCATCACCAGCGTCGGCAGCTCGCTGAACCAGATGTAGCCAATCACAATGGCAAACAGCATCGAAGTGTAGTCATAAGGTGCCAGCATCGAAGCCTGACCAAACCGATAGGACGAGGTCACCAGAATTTGGGCCACGCCCCCGATCAGACCAGCCAGGATCAGATAGGCCGCCTGTTCCCAAGTAGGCACCACCCAACCCCAAAAGATGGTCAGCCCGGACAGGATGGTCGCGGTCATCGAGAAATAAAACACGATGGCGGCAGGGTGATCGACTTGGACCAGTTGCCGAATGTGAATCTGCACAAAAGCGCGGGCGAGGGTCGCGCCCAGAATACACAGCGCGCCGATGGTGGCGGCTGCCTCCATGTTGTTGCCGCCCAGTCGTGGCCAGATCATGATAAGAACGCCCAGAAGGCCGATGGCCACGGCCGCGATCCGGATGGCTCGGATGCGCTCACCCAGCATAATGGCAGCCAGAATCAGGGTGAAAATCGGCGTGGCGTAGCCAATCGCGGTGGCTTCGGGCAGGGGGATCAAGCCGAGGCCAGTGAAAGTCAGCCCCATTGCGGTGGTCCCCAGCACGCCGCGCCAGAAATGGCCCATGGGTTTGCGCACTGTGAATCCCTGCGCCAATTCTCCGCGCGCGATCAACCAGATCATGATGACCGGAATGGCAAAAAGTGACCGGAAGAACACCATTTCGCCCGGAGGGAAGTGGTCAGACTGCGCTTTGATGATCGACGCCATGACGGTGAACAGAAACACCGCGCTCGTTTTCAGAGCGACGGCCAATACGGGTCGATGCGATGTTAAGGGCTTTGCCATCGGCGCGAACCTGCGCTTTTGGCCGGGAAAGATCAACGTGTCGTTTAGAGATTTGTCCAGTCAGACGGCAGCGGGGTGCCGATCTCGTGCGCGAACTCTTCCAGAAAGCGGATCATACGGGTGATTCTGCGCTGTGCGATCTCTTTACCGGCTTCCGTCAGCATATCACTTGGCAGACGCAGCAGCTTGACCTTCCAATGGTCAATCGAGAAATGCAGGTCGTCCAACGGGCGCGCTGCGGCAAACGGGTCCGCTGGGTCGTAAAGCGACCTGCCCAGAGCACCAGAGACTGAGAAATTCCGCGCTATCCCAATTGCCCCCAGCGCATCCAGCCTGTCAGCATCGCGCAGGATGCAGGCTTCGGGTGTTTCTGGCGTGATATTGGCTGAAAAGCTGTGGGCCTCAATCGCGTGTTTGATCGCAGCAATCTGTTCTGAAGAATAGCCCAGTTTGGCTAAAATAGACTCTGATTCTTCCGCCGATCTGCGCGAGGCGAGGTGCCTTTCGGGGTCATCTTTGGACAGGTTCACCAGATCATGCAGATAGGCAGCGGCCAACAAAACAAGCATGTCGGTCTGGTCGTCTGCAACCGCCTGAGCGTTTACCCAAACCCGATCCAGGTGCGCCAGATCATGGGCTGGATCGGTTTCCATACGCTGCGCAACGACCGCACGCAGGCGCGTGCGCAGGTCAGCCGATCCGTCCACGGTTCTCTCCGATCTGGCCGCGATGCAGCAGCAGGTGGTCAAGGATCACGCAGGCCATCATAGCCTCTCCGACAGGTACGGCGCGGATTCCGACGCAAGGGTCGTGGCGGCCTTTGGTGATGATCTCGGTCTCTTCGCCGGATTTGGTGATTGTCTTGCGTGTCGTCAGGATCGACGAAGTCGGCTTGACTGCAAAGCGCACAACAATGTCCTGACCGGTGGAGATGCCGCCAAGAATACCGCCCGCATGGTTCGAGCTGTATTGGGGGCCGTTCTGGCCCATAAAAATTTCGTCCGCATTGGCTTCACCTGTCAGCTCGGCGGCCGCCATACCTTCACCGATCTCAACGCCTTTGACCGCGTTGATCGACATCATCGCAGAGGCCAGATCCGTGTCTAACTTGGCGTAAATAGGCGCACCCAGCCCGGCTGGGACGCCGCGCGCCACAACCTCAACAACCGCTCCAACCGAGTTGCCAGACTTGCGCAGGTCGTCCAGATACGCAGCCCAATCCTCGGCCGCTTGCGCATCCGGGGTCCAGAATGGGTTCTGTTCGATCTGGGACCAGTCGAAGTTGTCACGGTTGATCTTATGCGGCCCGATTTGGGTCATGTAGCCGGTGATCTGCACGTTCGGTGCGATCTGCTTGATCGCTTCACGCGCCAGCCCGCCAGCCGCAACACGCGAGGCGGTTTCACGAGCCGAGCTGCGCCCGCCGCCGCGATAGTCGCGAATGCCGTATTTCTGCCAATAGGTGATGTCGGCGTGACCTGGGCGAAACTTGTCCATGATATCGCCGTAGTCTTTTGAGCGCTGATCGGTGTTCTCGATCATCAGTTGCACAGGCGTGCCGGTGGTCTGACCCTCGAACACGCCGGACAGGATTTTCACCTGATCGGGTTCGCGCCGTTGTGTGGTGAACTTGTTCTGCCCAGGTTTCCGCTTGTCCAGCCAATGCTGAATCATGGCCTCGTCAATCGCAACACCCGGAGGGCAGCCGTCGACGGTTGCGCCCAAGGCGGGTCCGTGGCTTTCACCCCAAGTGGTGACGCGGAAGAGGTGACCAAAACTGTTCATCGACATGGGGCATGCTCCTTTGCGCGTCGTGATTAGCGGGCGCGGGGCTTGGCCTCAAGCGGATTTGCGGTTGGGGCAGGAGCGCCCCAACCAGTTGTGCTTATGCGGCACGGGTCACTGAGGCGCGGGTTTCCGTGATCTTAAGCGCGGCCTGCGCGGCTTCGCGCCCTTTCTCGACGAAATGCGCGCGGTAAATGGCGTTGTGGTGATCGGTCTCTTGGTATTGATGCGGCGTCAGGGAAACGGACAGCACAGGCACGCCAGTATCCAATCCAGCGCGCATCAGACCATCGACCACCGCTTGCGCGACAAAGTCATGCCGATAGATGCCGCCATCTACGACAAATGCAGCGCACGCAACGGCGGCGTATTGGCCGGTTTTTGCCAGGTCGCGGGCCAGCAACGGCATCTCGAACGCGCCAGGGACGTCAAAGACATCAACCTGATCAGCTGGGATCAGCTCAAGAAACCCCTCAAGCGCACGGTCAACGATATCGGAGTGCCAGTTGGCTTTGATAAAGGCATAGCGGGTGTGTGTCATCGTGATCTCCTTTCAGTTTGGTGGCCTGCTGGCGATCGCGAAAAACCGGTTCCCACTTTTCGCTGCCAGCCCGGCATGACACGTCACCCAAGGCGATCACGAGCAAACATGCCGCTGGGCGGCACGCTGCACGTTCTCTTTCATCCGGACTGTAACCGTCGGCTCTGGCGTCTCACCAGATCTGCTGACACCCCGTAAACCGGGGCCGCTCGCGGGCTTACGGGTCACAGCCCGCATACCGCCGGTGGGGAATTTCGCCCCGCCCTGAGAACAGCCGGACCTTGCCAATGTGCGCAAGGTTCTGCAAGAGATTTTGCAGGAGAACGCCAATGCACCCCAACCCAGCCTTCCGCGCCGAAGATAAAACACGCCACATTGCCTTTGCGCGCGAGCGGGCGTTTGGCGTTTTGGCGCTGTCGACCGACACCGCGCCGTTGATCAGTCACGTCCCATTTCTGCTGTCCGACGATGGCACCCACGCCGAGCTGCATTTGGTCCGGTCGAACCCGATCGTGCGTGCGCTGCGCTTGCCCGGACCCGCCCGGATCGCGGTGAGCGGACCGGACGGGTATGTCTCGCCAGACTGGTACGGGGCCGAGGATCAGGTTCCGACCTGGAACTACGTGGCCGTCCACCTGACCGGCCAGCTAGAGCAACGTCCCCAGGAGGAATTGCTGGACCTTCTGGATCGGCAATCCGCATTTTACGAGGCACGTCTCCTGCCCAAGCCACCTTGGACCACACAAAAGATGAGTGCGGATGCACTGGAGCGCATGATGCGTATGATCGTGCCGTTCAGTCTGCGCATCGATGACATTCAGGGCACCTGGAAGTTGAACCAGAACAAACCCGACGCTGCCCGTGAAAGCGCAGCCGAGCAAATTGCGCATAACGGCATAGGGTCCGAACTGGAGGCTCTGCAAAAGTTGATGGCGCAAGTCGATCGGGGCTGCAACTGACGGGTTTAGTTTTGCATCCTGTCCTGTAAGGTTCCGCCGAGTCAGGGAGATTGCTCATGAAACTATATTTCAGCCCAACCTCGCCCTATGTGCGCAAAGTTATGGTTTTGCTGCACGAAGCCGATCAGCTGCAGGATGTAGAGCTGCTTGAAACCGCGACTACGCCGATGTCACCGGCCGAGCCGCTGCTGGCCAAAGCACCTTTGACCAAAGTACCTGCGCTAGAACGCCCGGATGGACCGACGCTGTTTGACAGCCGTGTTATCTGCGCGTTTCTGAACGATCGCGCGCAGGCCGGGCTGTATCGGGACGGGGCTCGGCATTGGGATGTGCTGACGCTTGAGGCGTTGGCCGATGGGATTCTGGATGCCGCTTTGCTGATTACGTATGAGGGCCGGATGCGCCCCGAAGACAAGCAGTGGGACGATTGGTCCGATGCACAATGGACCAAGATCGCACGCGCCTGCGCTGCATTGAACCAACGCTGGATGGCGCATCTGTCCGGGCAGCTCGATATGGGGCAGATCGCGGTGGCCTGTGCGCTTGGCTACCTTGATTTCCGCCATGACGCACGCGGGTGGCGCAAAGGCAATGATGCACTGGCCGCCTGGTTCGAGACTTTCGCCGCGCGTCCCAGCATGGTTGCGACGCAGCCACCGGCCTGATTGAGAGTAGGCGTGCTGGTCGCTCTGCCATCAGAACGACCAGCGGCAGCGTTCACTCGCTGAATGTTGCAAGATAGGCCGCGATGTCGTCGGCCCCCTTTTTCAGCTTCACGCTCATGTTCGGGCGCGCGGTTTTGTCGCCCAGATACTCCTGAATAAAAACGATCGGATTTTTCGAGTATGCGGCGATGTTTTCCTCGGTCCAGATCAGACCTTCCTGACCTGCGCGGATCATGTCGTCGGTAAACATGCCTACGGGCAGGCGTTCGCTGCCGTTCAGATAATCGTTCTCGGTCCCGGCCAGGCGACCCACGACACCATAAAGATTTGGACCGGTGATACCGCCTTTGACCAATACCTCGCCGTCATTGATGATCGCGTGGCAGGAAGAACAACGATTGTAGAGCTTTTCGCCTTTCGCGGGATCGCCGGCCGCCAGGGCCTGAGACGAGACGACAAGGGCGATGGTCAGAATGGGTGCAATGAATTTAGACATAGGGGACATCCTGCTAAGGTTGTATTGTCCCGGCCTTTCAACCATTCCAGAGCGAAGTGCAATCGAAAACAATCCTATCTAAGCCTTTGTAAAATATCTATTTTTAACTCAAGTTTCTCATATCCTCACGGCCTGGGCGAGCTGCCAATAGCAAGCAGCCGAGGGCGTTGTAAAATTAGGTTTAAAATCAAAGATATCGGTACATATACGTTGTCGCGTGACGGGATTGGCCATCCGGGTCGAATGCGAAATCTGGGATGACGCCCGCCGGTTCGAATCCGACCGACTTATAAAGAGCTTCCGAGACGTCGCCCGTGCGCGTGTCCAAGGTTACGAGCGTTTTGCCCTCTTCCCGGGCAGAAGACAGGGCTTCACCCATCAGGGCCTTACCCAACCCTTGGCGCCTGGCCGATGGATGAACGATCATCTTCGAGATTTCCGCACGGTGGGGCTGATTGGGGGGCATGCTGAGCAAAAGCTGGACTGTGCCGATCAGGCGACCCTCGGCAAACGCACCGAACAGGTGCCGCTCTCCGTTGTCCACTGCAGATTTGACGTCGTCCACCCAGAATCGTGCGGCGGTGTCTTGCTTCAGGGGCATCATGAAGCTGATCGCGGCCCCGTCGGCGACACTGTCGACTAGCACGCGGCAAAGATCGGTCAGATTGTCGTCGATGTCCGTCGGGGTAAGGCGTGAAACGAAAGGGGGCTGATGTGTCATGACAATGCGATCAGGTAAGAGCAGGGCGTTTGGGTCGTTTTAAAAACTGTCTCACCGAACAAGATGTAACGAATACAATCCCCTTGTCGCAGGTCATGAGCTTTCCCCTCGACGGTGATTTCGATCTGCCCGGACAGCACATACAAGTGATGTTCTTGTCCCGGAACTGCAGGAGCGTCGTAGGCAATGCGTTGCTGCGCGCCCAGGGTGCCTTCGATCAACTCAACCGAAAGCTGCCCGCTCGGGGGGGAAACGTTTCGACGTTCAAACGCCTGTGTCGGATCTGACCAAACCGGCTGGTCTTGGCGGCGGACGATCGGTTGGAAGCTCTGCTCTAATGGCGCAAGAAGCTGAGAGATCGGCAGCGCATAGACTGTGGCCAGGCGTCCAAGCGTCTCGGCGGTTGGGCTGACTTCGTTTTTCTCAATACGAGACAGGGTCGCGCGGCTTAATCCGGTTTTGCCGGCTAACCCTTCGAGCGTCATGCAGTGTTGCTCTCGCAATCCTCGCAGATGCGCGGCCAGTTTGTCCGAAGAGGGATGTATCGATTTGCTCATATGTGGGAATTTTCCCAAATATGATGCTTTGGTCAAGAGGTTAAGTCGAAACGAACTGTCGCGTGCTCTGTGTCTTCGCAAATGTCACAGAGCCCGATAATGAATAATCCTCGGTATGCTCGATCCGCTTAGCGTCTGCCGTCCCCGTCCAAGCGAATCGAATCACATTGCTGACGAGCATGATGGAACGCGTGTTTTTTCCGAAAATCAGGCCGGTATCTTGAAAAATTAGCCCCTCGTTGTGACATGAATGCCCGGATGTGGCGCACTGCGCGCCTATGACCGCTGGACGAACCGATTTCTCCCGGCTAGATAGCCGCGATGAGACGCCGCTTTGATGCGGTGCTGATGCATGTTTGCCCGGTATCCTCCGGGCGCCGGAATCGGAGAAAACCTCGTGTCCCACGCAGAAGACCACGAAGGCACCCGCAGAGATTTCCTCTACTACGTCGCAGGCGGCGCAGGTGTCGTTGCGACGGGTGCAGCCGTATGGCCCCTGATCAACCAAATGAACCCATCGGCAGACGTTCAGGCGCTGTCCTCGATCCGCGTGGATGTGAGCGGCGTTGAACCCGGTACACAGCTGACCGTGAAATGGTTGGGTAAACCTGTGTTTATCCGTCACCGCACCGGTGCCGAGATTAGCGAAGCACAGGAACAGGACGCCGAGGGCGTTGCTGCTCTGCCGGATCCGCTGGCGCGTAACCTGAATCTGGCGGCAGATGCACCTGCGACGGACGCCAACCGCGTGATGCCGTCGCCCGAAGGCGAAGCACCCGGCGCGTGGCTGGTCCAGATGGGCGTCTGTACGCACCTGGGCTGCGTGCCTCTGGGCGATGCCGGCGACTTTGGCGGCTGGTTTTGCCCCTGCCACGGATCGCACTATGATTTGGCCGGACGTATCCGCAAAGGCCCCGCACCTGAAAACCTGCCTGTTCCGCCTGCGGAATGGGTGGATAACAGCACCATCAAGCTCGGCTAAGGGAGACCTAACTTATGTCCGGAATTCCCCACGATCATTACGAGCCGAAGACAAACGGCGAGAAGTGGCTGAACAGCCGCCTGCCCATCGTCGGCCTGATTTACGACACCATCATGATCCCCACCCCCAAGAACCTGAACTGGTGGTGGATCTGGGGCATCGTCCTGGCGTTCTGCCTGGCGCTGCAAATCATCACCGGTATCGTTCTGGTGATGCACTACACCCCGCATGTTGACCTGGCCTTTGCCAGCGTCGAACACATCATGCGCAACGTGAATGGCGGCTATTTCATCCGCTACCTGCACATGAACGGCGCGTCGCTGTTCTTTGTCGCGGTCTACATTCACATGTTCCGTGGCCTGTACTACGGTTCGTACAAAGCCCCGCGTGAGATCACGTGGATCATCGGTATGCTGATCTATCTGATGATGATGGGCACGGCCTTCATGGGCTACGTTCTGCCTTGGGGTCAGATGTCCTTCTGGGGTGCAACCGTGATCACCGGCCTGTTTGGTGCAATCCCGTTCGTGGGTGATGCGATCCAGACCTGGCTGTTGGGCGGACCCGCGGTGGATAACGCGACACTGAACCGCTTCTTCTCGCTGCACTATCTGCTGCCGTTCGTCATTGCGGCGCTGGTCATCGTGCATATCTGGGCTTTCCACACCACCGGCAACAACAACCCCACAGGTGTTGAAGTGCGCCGCACCTCGAAAGCCGATGCCGAGAAAGACACTCTGCCGTTCTGGCCGTACTTTGTGATCAAGGACCTGTTCGCGCTGGCCGTGATCCTGGTCGTGTTCTGGGCCGTTGTCGGCTTTATGCCGAACTACCTGGGTCACCCGGACAACTACATCGAAGCAAACCCGCTGGTAACGCCTGCACACATCGTGCCCGAATGGTACTTCTTGCCATTCTACGCGATCCTGCGTGCCTTTACCGGTGAGGTCTGGGTCGTTCAGTTCGCCAGCTTCATCACCGGCGGCATCATCGACGCCAAGTTCTTTGGTGTGATTGCGATGTTCGGTGCGATCCTGGCGATGGCGCTGGCGCCTTGGCTGGACACCTCGACCGTGCGTTCGGGTAAGTATCGCCCGATGTTCAAGTGGTGGTTCTACCTGCTGATCATCGATTTCTTTGCCCTGATGTGGCTGGGTGCGATGCCCGCGGAAGAGCCCTATGCGACCTTCTCGCTGATCGCGTCGGCTTACTGGTTCGCTTACTTCTTTGTGATCCTGCCGATCCTCGGCGTCATCGAGAAGCCGCTGCCGCAGCCCGAGACCATCGAAGAAGACTTCAACGCGCATTATGGCAAGGCTGACGCCGAAGCCACGCCGGCCGAGTAAGAAGAGGGACCGGAAACCATGTTCAAGAAACTTGCAATCGGTGCCGCGTTTGCTTTGGCCCTTACCCCTGCTGCGTCCTTCGCAGCAGGTGGCGGCGAACAGCACATCGAAGACTTCGACTTTTCGTTTGAAGGTCCGTTTGGCACCTGGGATCAAAACCAGCTGCAGCGCGGTCTTCAGGTCTATACAGAGGTCTGCGCAGCCTGCCACGGCCTGCAATATGTCCCTCTGCGTGATCTCGAAGCGCTGGGCTATTCCGAAGAAGAAGTTATCGCCTACGCGGCGGGCAACTTCGAGGTGTTCGATCCCGAGCTGGACGATTTCCGCCCGGCGATCCCGACCGACCACTTCCCGGCAAACACCGGTGTTGGCGCACCGGACCTGAGCCTGATGGCCAAGGCCCGCGCCGGCTTCCACGGGCCGTATGGTCTGGGGATCAACCAGCTGTTCAAAGGTATGGGCGGTGCGGAATACATCGCCTCGCTGCTGGACGGCTACACCGGTGAAGAGAAGGAAGAGGCAGGCACCATCCTGTACGAAAACAAAGCCTTCCCCGGAGGCTGGATTTCGATGGCGCCGCCTCTGGCCGAGGATCAGGTTGAATTCACCGATGGTCATCCGGCCACCGTTGAAGCCATGTCCGAGGACATCGCGGCCTTCCTGATGTGGACCGCTGAACCGAAGATGATGGAGCGCAAATACTCGGGCTTCGTCGGTGTGATCTTCCTGTCGGTCCTGTCGGTGCTGCTGTACCTAGTCAACAAGCGCCTGTGGGCCGGTGTGAAAGGTAAGCGCCAGCACTAAGTCCGCCTGCAGACTGAATTGAAAACCCCCGCGCTTTCCGGCTGCGGGGGTTTTTTCTTGTTAGCGGGGTGAAGGGGCCAGCCTCTTCTTGGCCTGCGGCCAATTCAACCCCGCGGTATTTTTGGCCAGATGAAGAGCGGATCAGGCTTTCAGTTGGGTCGCGGAGTGTCCGGTGATCGTTGCTGTCACGATCTGACCCTCGGGCTGGGGGGTGTTGAACGCGACCTCGGTGAATTGCTCGGTTCGGCCCATATGTGGGTTCTCCATCAGGATGTGATGGATTTTGCCGTTCTGAGCCTGCAGGTGCTTTGCAACCTGTGCTTCACCCGCTGCACGCAGGCGGGCCGCGCGGTCTTTGATGATGGTGCCGTTGATCTGCTGCGGTATCCGGGCTGCAGGGGTGCCTTCGCGCTTGGAATAGGGGAAGACGTGCAGCCAGGTCAGGTCGCAATCGGTGACCAGCTTCAGAGAGTTCTCGAAATGCGCGTCTGTTTCGGTCGGGAATCCCGCGATGATGTCGGCGCCAAAGGTCATCTCGGGGCGCAGCTTGCGGGCCTCTTCGGTAAAGCGGATGGCGTCGTCCCGCAGGTGGCGTCTTTTCATCCGTTTCAGGATCAGGTCGTCACCATGCTGCAGTGACAGATGCAGATGGGGCATCAGGCGCGGCTCGGTCGCGATCGCCTGCATCAGGTTCTCATCCACTTCGATCGAGTCGATTGAGCTGATCCGCAGGCGCGGTAGATCGGGCACCAGCTTGAGAATTCGCATGACCAGATCGCCAAGCTTGGGTTGGGCGGGCAGGTCGGCCCCCCACGAGGTCAAGTCAACACCGGTCAGAACGACTTCGTTGTAACCGCGGCCCACTAGGCGTTTGATCTGATCCACCACGACGCCGGCAGGCACACTGCGTGAGTTACCGCGGCCGTAGGGAATGATGCAGAAGGTGCAGCGGTGATCACAGCCGTTCTGGACCTGCACATAGGCCCGCGAACGGGTCCCAAAGCCGTCGATCAGGTGTCCGGCGGTTTCCGTGACGGACATGATGTCGTCGACCTGAACCGCCTCGGTTTGTCCGATGAAATCTGCGGCCATTCCCTTCCAGGTGTCGGGCTGCATTTTCTCGGTGTTGCCGATGACTGCGTCGACTTCTGCCATTTGGCTAAAGGTCTCAGGTTCGGTCTGGGCGGCGCAACCCGTCACGATCAGCCGTGCATCGGGGTTTTCGCGACGCAGCTTGCGTATCTCTTGCCGGGCCTTGCGCACGGCCTCGGCTGTTACCGCGCAGGTGTTGATCACAACCGCGTTGCTGAGGCCTGCCTGCTGAGACAGCTCTTTCATAGCCTCGGTCTCATAGGCGTTCAGGCGGCAGCCCAAAGTGGTGAACTTGGGGGCACTCATCCCAGGCTCTCCAGGAACTCTGGCGTCAGGGTACCGTTGAAGACGTGGCAGGTGGGGCCGGTCATCCAGACACCGTCGTCACGCCAGTCAATCCAGATCGTACCGCCGTCCAACTCAATCTGCACTTTGCGCCCGGTCAGTCCACGGCGCGCGGCCGCAACGGCTGTGGCGCAAGAAGAAGAACCCGATGCCAGAGTGATTCCAACACCCCGTTCCCACACACGCATGCGGATGTGATCCGGGCCGATGATCTGCGCGACCTGCACATTGGTGCGTTCGGGATATAGCGGGTGATGCTCGTAACGTGAGCCGAATTCGGTCAGCGGGATCGCTTCGGCGTCTTCGACAAAGAATGTGCAGTGCGGATTGCCCATTCCTGTCGCAGTCGGTGCGCCTTCGATCGGCAATTCCAGCGTGTCGACCTCTTCGGCCAGCGGAACTTCGTTCCAGATCAGCTGCGGCTGTCCCATGTTGACCGAGGTCAGGCCGTCTCCGGCGTCCGATGCGTACAGTGTGCCGCGCTCGGTCGTCAGTGTAAGTTCGGATTTCCCTGTTTCCTGCATCAGGAACCGCGCAATACATCGCGTGGCATTTCCGCAAGCCGCAGAGGTGGAGCCATCTGAGTTGTAGAACACCAGGTGAGCGTCCGCTTCGCCGTTTTCGATCACGGCCAATTGGTCGAATCCGACCCCAAATTGCCGATGACCGATTCCCCGCGCCAAGCCCGGAGAGATCTCGATTGGCTGTGCACGCGCATCTACAATGACAAAGTCATTGCCCAGCCCGTGCATCTTCATGAAGGGCAAACCGGTGTCGTGTGTCTGTTGCATGGCGGGCATATAACGATGGTCAGGAAAGGAATCCACCCTGCGGTGAAGATTCCTTAAAAAAGGGGTTGACCCCCCCGCGCCACCTGCCTAATTAGGCCGCCTATCGGGTCGCCAGAACTACTGATTATTCTGGCGAAACGAGGTGCAAAATAAGGTCTTGAACCCGATCGGGAAAATGCCTTAAAGAGCGCCACGGATCGAAAAGATCCAACAAAAGAGTGGGCCGTTAGCTCAGTTGGTAGAGCAACTGACTTTTAATCAGTGGGTCGCAGGTTCGAATCCTGCACGGCTCACCACTCTAAACATCAAGAAAATAGGGCTTAAACCCCTGAAATTTAGGGGCTCTACGGTCGTTCTTTCATGGCATGCAGAGTGCGAGTTTGTGCAGGTTTCGGAGCAATAATGCAGGCAAATCTGGAAAAAACCTGGAAGAACCATTAGTTTTGTGGTGCGGCCAGCCGCTGGAACGACTGAGCCCGACATCGCCAAACTATGAAGGAACTCCGGCAATGCCTGAAAAGAGCCTATCAGCACGTGAGCTTGCTTCAAATCACATCCAAGCGGCGTTGGACACGGGCGTCCGAGGCGAATTGCGCGAGGCACTTAGGAAGGCGGCTGCATTGGCAGCAGGTGAACGCGTGACAGATGTCTCTGATCTAGAGTACCGCCAACTAGCCATCGGCGGTAAGTTGGTAGATAAGGATCGACCTGGCCTCGTGATGCGTCACGGCAAACGCACGGGTAAAGTCTGGATCTACCGATACGAACACCCCGACACAAAGAAACAAGTGGAACTCCAGTTCGGGCGCTACCCTAAGATGTCGACGGCGGACGCTCGTGAAACATGGCGCGAACTACGCTCTCAACGGCTCGAAGGCAATGTGCCAATGCCAGCCACATCTGCATCTCCCAGCGCCCTAACCATGGGCAATTTGATTAAACGATACATCTCTGACTACGCGCGGGTGACTAAAGCCGAATCGTCGTCGAGGGAGGACGAGCGCCTCCTGGGAAAATTCATTGTGCCGTACTATGATGAACTGCCCGCAATGGAATTTGACCACGAGGTAGCCAAGGCGGTCTTGTCCAACATCGTGAATGCAGGTGCTTTACGTGAAGCTGAGAAAGTCCGTTCGGTGCTTTCGACGATGTTCAATGTGGCCTGTGGGCGTACGCGAAAAATCTCGACATTGGACGGTACGTGGCTTCCGCCAGATCATCCCAATCCGGTAGGGGCAGTAACGCTCCCGAAGCGGAAACCGCGCCAACACACTCCCGGGTCGCGTGAAATCCGCAACTACGTACGCGGCCTCGATCAATTGGGGCAACATGGTGAGATCCTCCGCATTCAGTTAGAGACATTTGCACGCATTGGGGAGGTTACGTCCATGGAGTGGGATGAGATCGATTTGGATGCTGGCACGTGGACGCTGCCCGCTGCCCGCTCGAAGAACGGAAAGGCTCATGTCGTTATGCTTGCGCGCCAGACCGTGGAGCGACTTCGGGATCGCGAGGGCGAGACCGCCTCACACCTGGTCTTCCCATCAGTTCAAGACGCCAATCGGCCGACTGACAAACATCTGGTGATCCGGACCCTTGCTCGGAAGCGGCAAGTGATCGGCATATCAGAAGAGTTCACATCTCACGCGACGCGGAGAGCGGCGCTGACGTGGGTTGCTGAGAATGGTGGAGGCCGCGACATTCGCGACCGCTTATCTAACCATACACCGCCGGCAGACGGATCAGACCACATATATGTTTCCGCGGAGCACAACGAGGCCGCACGACGGTTCACCCAAGCTTGGGTCGACCATCTTACGGGTTTGGAGGCTGACAACGTCAAGTCGCTTGTAGGGGTGCGAGCATGAGCCAGGTATTCGAGATCGGTGGGATATACCTCCGGCGCAACGAGGATGGCTCGTATCGCTTCGCAAAAGATGGCTGGTCGCAGGCAGTTCCGCTCGATCTCGATAACCACGATGCATTAAGGGAAATCGTTCAGTTAATGGCACCCCGCCTAGCTACTGTGCTTGAAGATGATCATCGGCGATGGACGCATGAATTCTCAATACGCAATGAGCAAAGTATCCAATTGCACAAGTCGCTGAAGAAAGAGTCCACGCTTGTGAAGGGACGCAGAAAAGGTCTCGATGGGTCCCAAAAAGTCAGAAAGTCAAAGTCCAGATTAACAGAAGAGGTGGCGCTGGGGATTTTTGACGAACAAATGGCTGTTCCTGGTGTCAGACGAAGGTGGGCACTAGCGCGAAGTGAGAAGCTGCTTGCGGAATGGGCCGAAAAAGACCCCGCGAATCGCTATGCTTGGAAGGCGGATACAATAGCTAGAAAGGCACGTGAAAGAGACCAGCGTTTCGGATAGCGGTTACCATCCGTTGCCACAAATGGGAAAGTGGTAACCAGAACGCACCGCTACATTGCAGGTATCTGCACGTACAGTGATCTTCGCTCCCATCTACGCGCAAGTGCGCATTGGGGGGAGTAACTATGGAACGCGAGCCTGACCTTAGAATCGCTGACGCCGCGGCCGAGATCGCAGTCTCGGATCGCACAATTTGGGATCTTATCCGCCGCGGTGAGCTGGTTTCTTACAAGGTTGGCCCGCGAGCTCGCCGAGTGACGCGTGAAAGCCTTGATGCCTTTCGTGAGCGACATGTTGTTCCACCGCGTGGTGCAGCATGAGCAAACGTGGCCACACACTGATCAAGGATGACAAAGTTGATACGCCCGAGTCCGTGACCGACAGGCTAGTGCCGTATTTGGATCCGAAGGAACAAATCTCGGAGCCGTGTGCAGGCGCGAACATGCTTGCCGCACGATTGGAAGCGCAAGGGTTCAAAATTTCAGAGGCTTACGACACTGAGCCCCGCGATCTGGCGATCGAGACTGCTGATGTCGCGGATCGGTGGCCACAGCATCTAGTAGTCACGAACCCCCCGTACGGAACGAAAAGTAGACTGCGCGTGCTCAATGCGCTGCTAGCAGCAGAGTGTCGTGCATGGCTCCTGATCCCTTCGGATTGGCTCACTGGTCAATGGTTCGCGCCATTTGCGCCCCACGTAACGAAGATCATTCCGGTTGGACGGGTTTCGTGGATGGGAAATGGCCGAGGCGGCTATGACAACTCCGCGTGGGTGAATTTCGACTTCGCTGAAATGCATGAGTTCGTGATGCCCAGAGTTGAGGCCAAACTAGTGGCCGCAGGGGTCAAAACATGAGTTGCGAAGAACTGAACCAAAAGAGTCAGCGACTCGCTCGCGCTGAGCGATCAACACACAGGCATTCAAGTCTTCCAGAAAACAACGCAGAGTTTCTGGAGGCAGTCTTTCATGCGGCCAAAGCGAGTGAAACAGGCTGTATTGCAGCCACCCATCTATTGCGGGGAAGACCCACATTTCCCGCGTATGCTTGGCCCGCGAGCAATGTACAGGAGTTTCACACGCATTTTGGTGTCGGTCTTCACCTTCCGAAGGATCCAACGATCGTCGATCGGAGTAAGTTTCGACGAACCAAGAGTACCTGGTGCGGGATGGCAGTTCTTGTGCTTGACGACGTTGGTCAAAAAAAAGGTGACCGGACTATTAAGGCTCCCGAAATGGAGCCGAGCTTTGTGGTGGAGACTAAACCAGGATCGCAGCAGTGGGGCTATATCTTTGATGAGCCTGTGCGTGACTATCAGCGCGCAAAACTGCTGCTCGATGCTGCTATCATTGCTGGTGTGAATGATCCGGGCGGACAGAACCCGCTGCGGCTAGTAAGGCTGCCAGGTTCCTTGCCCTATGGCAAAACATACCGCGCAGAGTTGGTCGCGTGGACTGGCGGGCATTTCAGTGAATCAGAAGTCATTACAGGGCTGGGTCTCGATCTCCAGGCCGCCAGCAAACTAGTGAGGTCAAACGGCCCAGCGCCTCTTGCAGCAGGTGATCCCGCGCCCGTCAGCATCGGCGACGACCCAGTGCTAGTTTGGCTTGATGCCCAAGGGATGATCCTTGGAGACAGGGGCGATCATGGTTGGATCGACGTCGTTTGCCCCTGGCACGACGAGCATACTGAAGGAGAAATCCAGGGCACAGGTTACCGACCGCCTACGAGTTCCGATCCCTATCGCTCATTTCACTGCTTTCACCGATGCTCGAGTGTTGAATATGGACGCACCACGGAAGCTTTCCTTGACTGGGTGCGCCGGTCAGGTGGTCCAGATGTGGGCAGTCTAGATGAGGCCGTCCGTGCAGAGCGCCGCGCGGTTTTCCGCAAGATGCGCTCCGATATGAGCCTTGGTGCCGCCGACCCGGTGTTGCTGGAACACGTCCGTCACGCCAAAACCACGACTGCTGGATCAGACGATTGGAAACGCCGTGTTAACAGCATCTCTTGGCTGTTGTGCCAAGATGGTTGGGGCGATGCAGAAATAGTACGCATGCTTATCAGCATAGGCGTCATGGGCGCGGATATTGGTGCCAGTGTTACTTGGCTTATCTCGCAAATCGATAGCGCCCGCAAAACGCAGGCGACCAACGCGCGGCGGGACGCTGAGCGAGCAAGACGCCGACTTCCAAATCGGGAGCAGCGCATCGAAGCTGCTGTAAGGGCGCTCTCGCGCCTTAATACAAACGAGCAAAAAGTCATTTCAGAATGGGTGAATAAACAAATCGATGGCTGATGATTTGAACAACGTGCTGAAAATGATTGAGGGTCACCTTTGCGCAAATCGCGTCGTCGTGCCTGACGAGGGCGACGATCGAAGCGCCACCATTGCGGCTGTTGTGCATGCTCTGAATAGGTTTGGTGAGGTATATTGTTTCGCAGACGCGACGGTCGTCGTGGCCGAGATAGAAAGTGCAATCCTACGAGAAGGTATCGATAGGAGTGCGCCCTTCGTCCGGCGCAAGCGTCCTATCAAGGCCGATACAACCAACCTGATAGTTCCCATGGAGCGCGCCGTAGAATGGTACGGGCGCGTGCAAAGCGGTCGGCGGATAGAAATCGCCCGCAAAAGAATGGACCCGTGGATCATCAAAGCGATCGCAAATCTTGGGCCCACCGGTGGCCTGCGCGAGTTGGCGGGGGTTGTTGATCACCCGGTGTGGTGGGACGGACAATTGCTTACCGGATCTATCGGATACCACCCCCCGACAAAGCTCTATATCGACAGCAAAAACGTCGAAATAGACCCAGACATGTACTCGTCACCACAGGACGCATTCAACTTTTTGGCCGAAGATTGGATGATGGAAGCTCGCTTTGATAACTTTCAGGATCTGGTGCACTTTCTGTCGCTGCCCTTAACCCTCATAAAGCGACCAACGTCGATCCGGCGCGGTTGTCCGATCTACCTTCTGAATGCGCCCGAGCCGAACAGTGGCAAAACGACAAGCGCTGAAGCCGCCCACCTATTGGTTACCGGCGGACTACCCGGCGTCACAGAGTATCCCGAGGACAGGCAAGAGTTCCAGAAATCCTATGCGGCGGCGCTGATTGAGACACCGACCATGATCCTTTTCGACAATCTTCCTAATGGATGGCATTGGAGAAATGCGACCTTAGACAAAGCAGCCACTAGCGACACTATGCGGCTTCGCATCCTAGGTAAGACACAGGAGGTGGAAGTTTCGACATTGCCCGTCATCGTCGTCACTGGAAATGCTATGCAGCCAGGATCGGCTGACAGTATGTCTCGCGCGCTTTGGGTGAATTTCATGGGGCCAAAACCAGGACGTCTCTTCTCTAGGGACCTGATTGGCTTCACTGTCGAGAACCGTTCTGCGCTCCTCTCCGCCTACGCAAAAATCGCACAAGCCGACATCAGTTCAGCTGCCCGCATACCCGGTGGTCGGTTTAGTGATTGGGAGAATGAAGTGGCGGCGCCCATGATGATTGCTTCGAGGACGGGGATAGAGATTTACGATTTATGGGCGGAGAATCGCTTTTTAACATCTGTCGATGAGGCCGCCGCCGATCTGGTCGAAGCAATGGTTGCCGAGCAGGAAAAGATCGCCAAGAGTGTGGCCGACCTGGGGCTTCTCCGGCTGGCAGCAAGAAAGGATCAGGACGCCGACGCCAGGGTTCGCATCAACAGTGAGGGCTTCATGCCAGGGGATATGGCCGTCCGCTTCCAGGATCAGCTGTACAACTTTGCCGTGGCGCGAGGAAAGAAGCACCAGAGCGACGAAAGCGAAATATCGGCACGCGCTGTGAACGAGTTGCTTGCGCCTCTAGATCGGCGTCGCTTCGGCACACATCAGTTCAAGGTGACGTTGGGGAAGAAGCCAAACGGCCGCAAGAAGGTAACATTTCGTGCCGAAGTCGCCGAGTTTTGAAGGTTTTTTTGGTAGGTATTTCGGCGCTAGCGGCGCTGCACCAGCCTGAAGGCCAGGCAAATTCCTCACACCCCTTGCCCCCTGATCACCCCATAGTCTTATTCTTCGCGGGAAGCCAAATTTGGCTAAGTATTACAGAAGAAATAATGGGTGACATGCGGTGGAAGGGGTGCGCGTTCCGTTGCAATATGGATCGAACTTGAGGCCAGGGTCGGTCCTCGTGGAAGGGTTCAGCATGCCTCTTTCTAGCAATCCAGAAGCTCGTGCGCGACAGCTGGCCAATCTGCGACCGGTTAGTCGAGATAAGTCGCTTACAATGAAAATGGCGCTGCAGTATGGCTTCGGTGTGGGGGTGCAGAAACGTTGTACTGCGCTTAAGCGTGACGGTACCCCCTGCAGGGGATGGGCGGCCTATGGGACCCCGAAATGCCTCAAGCACGGAGCGCGCCTATATGCCGGAACTCCACCCAGTCCCAACCGCGATGTTCGGCAAGCCAGAGAGTGGCTTTCTGAAAATCCTCCAACGCTTGAATTGACCCGAACGCCCGAGTGGCGTGCGACGGATAAGCTTGGAGCCCGTCACGGGCTATTGCAAAAGGCAAATTTGGTTGCCGCCTGGAGTGCAGCGCAGAAAGGTGATTGGAAGGCTTGGCGTAATCTTACAAGTGTATGAGAAGCTAGAGTTAGATCGACGAGCCGCGCTACTGTCATGTCACTAGAAAATCTGTGGCTGCGTTTCCAATCCTTTGCGTCAAAAACGATGAACCTGCAAATATCGTAAGGAAATTGAGTTTTTGAGGTTTGTCCCTTTGATATCTTTAAAGAATCAACAGACTTCTACTCAGTGGCTTCATCGCTCTTTGCCCATCGCAACAAAAATGTTTTCGCGAAATGGCGGCTGTTTCAGGTTCCGGGATTCAAGCCTTGCGTTAAATAGATTGACTATGAGGTACCTGAATTCCGCTGTATGCGTTCGTGATGGCCTATAGCTTCCGCTCAAGTAAATCGGCTGACCCTACCCCCTGGCGCCCCCAAAATCTTAACAATCGAATACGCGTTAGGCTCGTGTAAATTCTGGGCTGTTTTTTCAAACGTTGAGATAGGCTGCATCTTTTGTGGCTAGCGGATCGCTGCAAGATTACCGTTCAAAGCAAACGGGCTCATAGCCAAAGCGCCCTTTTGTAGAATTTTGGTTTTGCGCGCTGCAGCCGGCCTACCAAACCCTGGAGACAAAGCAAACCCGGCACGCTGAAGCGATTGGTACCGGTCGGGATCTGACTTCAACCATTCGCATCACCAGTCTTCTTGCGAGATAGGCCTAGCCGTGAATTGAAATCAATCGATTCCCAGCAATATTCTGCGTTTTTAGTCAGCTGCGATACTAGGATATCGCCCGATATCCAGACGGATCAATCCCTCCGTCTGCATGCAAGCCCTGAGTATCTGCCTTTCCATCACCAGTAGTGTCCCAAATCGAAGTATCCCACGACCCATCTCGATTTACGTCAGATACTACACCGTTTGGTTGTCCGTCTTGCTGGTCATCAAAGACTATTTTGATTGGCTCATCCTCGTTATCAGGGACAATTAGCCAAGCGTCGGTTACCCCGTCGCAATTTCGGTCAAACTCTTGCATATCGGCCGTATTATCAGCAGAACGACCATCAAACAGAATTTCACCTTCGCACTTTTGGGGCGCAGCTGCTGAATTACTTGCCTCGTCTAAAAACGTGCGCACTTCATTGATTGCAACAGCAAAGTTCAAGGCTTGTCCTTCGCCATCTAAAAAGGAGTTTACGCCGATCATTTCGCCATTGTCGTTAAGAAGTGGTCCGCCAGAATTACCAGGATTGATCGGTGTTTGCGTCTGAATAACGTCCGCTTCATGCTTAATTCCACTTTCCGTAACCCATTGAAACGTTGGCCTAAATGAACTTACATATCCTTTGGTATAGGTCCAAGCGTAGCTATGGGGATGTCCGATTGCGTGCGTATCGTCACCTATTTGCAAGTTTCCGATTTCTCCTAATTTCATCAACTTTGCATCAGGCGGTGGCGGTGATCCCAGCTTCAGCAAAGCTAGGTCTTTCGTTTCGTCCGTTGCCGCCACTTTCGCGGGTAATACGACGTAATCTTCGGAGCTGGGCATTGTTTTAGTGGGAAAGAAAACAACAGAAACCTGGTCTTCACCTTCCACCACGTGCCAGTTAGTTATGATTTGCCCGGCAGTGCTGATTAACGAGCCGCTTCCAATACTTCCGCCATCGGTAGCAACCATTACGACTGCTGGCGCTCCATCGCGGAATATCCCCGCCTCTTTTGCTCCTCTGAAAGATATCTCTTCTGATCTGAAGTCAGAAACCAAAGCAGCGACAGTCGATGGCTTAGCACCTGATATTACTTGTGCACCCACCGACAAGCCAGTCTCGCTCGCTTGCCCAGCCTCTGGAACGACCGGGATTTCCGCCCTGACGGAAGCGGTTGACTGAAATAGAACTATTAGGCTCAGAATAGATGTAACTAAAAAGCTTTGTTGGCTTTGCATCCGAGTTCCTTGGAGTTGATCGTGCGTTTCTTGAACTATGCAACATTAGTACTTGCGGTATGTCTATGCTTATTTGGTTCGAAGACCCCGGCTCAGACAAATCAACGCGTTGCTATTATTGAACAAAATATTGAAGAACTTAGGAAATCTGGGAAATACAGCGCAGCCCTAAAGACTGCCGACGAAGCGCTCCAACAGACAAAAGATAGCGCGCAACTTTTTGTTTTGAACTTGAGCAAACTCAGAGTCTGCATGGAGATTGAGGACTACGGGTGCTTCAGTGATCACCTTAAGGCGGCAAATGAGTTATTTGATAGCCAGACAATTCCTAACGAACTACAAAACCATTCCCTAAATCGGTTAAACATTTGGTTCAGCGTGGTAGATTGGTATTTCGGTGACTACGATCAGCTCACAAAACGGGCTTTGACACTTGAAACTCAGGGTTACTACCAATTTGATTTGGAAGAGTTCTTTGTAGCTCACCGCTTTGCAGCCCTTGGATATCACTTATCGAACAATCCTTTTGAGGCCAGGCGTTCAATTTCTCGAATGATCCAAGGGCTGCTTGCTTCTCAGGCATTTGCGGACGACAGGCTTCCGAAGGATGTGGTAGCACGTGGGTTATCTCTGATCATCCGTACGGCTCACATACTCGGAGACAGTTTGTATGCAAGACGACTGATATCATCTCTCGATGGCTACATTCTATCAAACCTGCCAAGGAACACTGTTCTTCACGTAGACTACTTAGTCGAGACTTCTGAAGTTTTAGCTCAATCTGATACTCGCGCAGAAACTCTAATTGCCATTGAAAGGCTTGAAGAAGCCTTCTCAATTGCCGAATCCTTAGAGATTCCTGAGGCAGTTCGCCAGTTTAAACTCTCGTATATCAAGGTCCTCCAGACTGCTTACGCTCTGCAAATTGGTGATACACTCGCGGCAGAAGCGTACCACACCGAAAACCCGACAAAGTTTTTTTTGGATGAGAATAACACAGATCAAACGATAGAAAGCTCTTCCGAGGCTTTTCACGCTTTGGCAACAACCTTAATTTCCAAACAGAAAGACGAGCTGATCGACCTTCCCTGGATTAGGTTGTTTTCGAAGCCCACCAGCTTTGAGAGTGGTGGATCCCAAGACGACCGATACTATAAGCTTCTTCGACTTTATGCGCATGGTATAGCCAAAAATAGTAGAGACCCTGAAGACGGATTAACTGAGATTTCTGCAGCAGTGCAGGAGGTCTTGGACTACGTGGACGACAGGGCTGCAGGTTTCTCAGGTCTGTTCCCACTTCCTAGGTTTGTTGATCGCTTTATTCTAGCTGACTTCACAAAAAGTGCCTCGGGACGAGAAAACTTGATGCCACTTGCTTTTCGGTCGGTTCAGCTTTTGCAACGGAACTCTAGGCACACAACTGGAGATTTCCTGTATGCCAATTCTTTCCTCCAGGACGAGACCGAACGGCGCCTAGCGCATCAATGGCGATCACTTAATCAGGGAATGCAAGAAGTTGAGATTCAGAGTCTTGTCCACCTAACAAGATCAGAGGGTTCTGAGGGACGCATAAAAGATTACAGATACGCGCACCAAGAACTCGTAGAACTAATTGATATGAGTCGTTTTGGGCTCGAAAACCTAAACTCGTCGGAAACAGGAAAGAGCTTAATTCCTTCAATTGAGGACGTTCAAGAAAGCTTGGAATCAGACGAAGCGTTTCTACTGCAAACTCTGTATATAGGTCAGCTAATTTCATTTTGCGTAAGACAGTCTGGAGCCTGGTTGGCAACTCGAAAGTTGGAACAAGAAGACTATTTGAACTTCAAGTTGCTGAGGCTATCGCTAACTGCCACGCACCCGCCCAACCCTGAACTAGACCGACAATTCCCGCTAGAAGCCAGTTTCAAGGCATACCAAACCGTAATAGCGGATTCCGCCCCCTGTCTCGCGGGGGCTACAAAGGTAGCTTACATTCCTTCAGAACTCAGCTCCGGCGTGCCAATTGAAGTATTAACAACGGCGCCGAGCTCATTAGAAAACGGAGAAAAGGGGCTTAACGAACAACCCTGGTTTCTAAATCAAGCATCAGTAAGGTATTCGGGCTCTGTTCAGGAATTCTTAGCAGGAAACCAAACAGCCAAGCCAATAGGCAATAAATTTCTTGGTATCGGCGATCCTCAATTAGGCGGCACTTATGAAGTCGCCAGCACAAGATCACCGGCCAAATTGAGTGCCGCCGTTAGCGAGTTGGCATCTTTGCCCAACACACGGGACGAGTTGATTAGCGTCGCAAGCTTCTTTGACCGCTCAGAGTTGTTGCTTGGAGCGGACGCTACGGAGCAAAGTTTCAGGGATGTAACCACAACTAGCGTAGACGTAATTTCGTTTGCGACACATGGCCTTATTGCCGGCGAACTTACGGGCCTTGAAGAACCTGCTTTGGTGCTTTCGCCGCCTGTTAGTGAACAAGGGGGTGTATTTGCCGTGAACGACGGACTTTTGACTGGTTCCGAAATCGCAGCTCTAAACCTAGACGCCACACTAGCAATTCTATCTGCTTGCAACACGGCCAACTACGACACCAGTGTATTTTCAAGTGGCCTCCGAAGCTTATCAAATGCGTTTTTGATTTCCGGAGTTGAGAGCGTTTTGGCTTCTTTATGGCCAGTGGAGACTTATTCGAGTGAATTCCAAGTCACCCAATTTACAAAGTACGCGCTCGCTGACGGTGAAGCTCTAGACGACGCACTTCGACTAGCCAAGATTGAGTTAATGAACTCAGGCGACTTAGAGTTTTCTCATCCTAGGTTTTGGGCGCCATTCGTTCTGCTTGGTAACTCCACTCGATCAAGCGCAGAAAGCTCATATGGACAAAAATTGGAACTACACAGTCTGGACAGAGAAAATGATCCCGGCAGCGAGTTTTTGTATGTCGACGTAAGTGATGGAGGCGCGATCGCAACTTCAAAAATCGGGCGATGGAACGGAACACGCTTTTCATCCATTTTCGAAGCATCCTGGCCAGGGCAAAATTCAGTAAAAATGGTATCAGATAAGATGGGTGCTGGGACCGTCGCCATTACAGATCAGTTCCTGGCAACTGCAGGATACACTTCTGATGCAGCAAATACTGTGACGGCCCACATCGGCGTCTACGACATCAATGGAGAGCCTCTTTGGGACTGGTCCACATATCCTGTCCCAGGAAGCTTTTCGCAAATCCTTGACGCAAAGGTCCTTGAGGCGGATGACGGCAGCCCATTGGTTGCAGCTTTAATCCGCCGCGGCTGTTGTAGAGACAAAAAAATCAAAGAGCTGCTAGAAATAATTTGGTTGTTTGACGGCGAAGTACTGCGCCAAGATGTCTTGGACGAGAAGGCCGCAGACTTTTCTCAGAGTTTTGGATGGATATTTCAGAGACCAGATGACTTTTTGATTATTCATTCGCTAAGGTCTCTCCCTGCCACAGAATTCGTTGGTTCTAGCGATTTGGCGGGGATTGCAGATCCTTGTGCCGGAAATTTTGAGACGCGTGTCTTTAGCATTCGCAGAGACGAGCATGCCGAAGTCGATCTGACTATATCCCCGGGTATTCGGGTGAGTTCAGCTGTCCAAAAAGGCGACAAAATATTGTTGGCAGGAGCCAAGTTTTCTCGGTGTGAAAACACCAGCCAAGCATTCGTTGGTGAGATTCAAGACCATCATCGCGACATTCAATCACTTTGGATTGACCCACAGTTAGTAAACTCCAACGCCGTATATGCTAACGAAATCGACGATCAACTCATTGTCGTGAGTGACTGGACAAGGAAATTCTCCAGCAGCGCATTGGTTTCCGGAGAAAAGTCTCTAGGCTTCGACCCTAATCAGCCGAGGGCAGAGAATTCTTATCAATTCACTGAGACAGTAGTAAATAAAATTGCTGATGGCGGCGGTATAGAACGCGCATTCATCTCCAGTGCGTCCTCAGTTCATCCGCTTGCAGCCCGTACTGAGGGTGGCAAACTTTTCGTCTACGGAAGTTATTCTAACGGCGCGATGGTTGGTGAGTTTCGGTGGTAATTTTGAGGGTTGGCACGACACGCCGAAATTTGGACAGTGATTGAGCGTTAAAAAACAACGATCGCGTCAAATCACAGTAACAACATTTGGCCAATCACCGCTAAGCCAGGTTGTTGAGATGTGTGATTACGGCCCTAAACGGTCCTTATACCCTACTAATCCCCTACAAATTCAGGTGGCCCCACCCTATCACCGGCTTTCCGGCCAGTTAGCCACTTGGCCGATCCAGGTTAGGCGGAGTTGGTGATCGGCTCTGAGACCCCGCAAATTTACGTACAGCAGTTTGTCTGGCTTGTTTGAGAGTTAGCTTGGCCGTTCGCTCACTCTGCCTTCAGACTACATTTTAAGTAGACCGACTAGCCATGGCGCAATCTTTATGGCCGGGCTTCAAAGATCACAGCAACCCGGCTGAGAATATCTATCGGCTGTCCGTCTGAAACTTCCCTGCACTGATCAAACAGAAGGTTCATTCTCTCTCGGACAGCATCACGCACTTCATCCGACTGACCTTTAAATTCGCTGAAGATTGCGTCGATTCCGAGGTAGTCGGGGATCTCAGCGCCGGAAGCACTTCTCTGACTTACCATTTCCTTTGCCTCAATCCAAAATACGTCGAGCTCGTGAGCCCAGGCTTCGGCCAGCTTTTCCAGTGCCGGCAAAGTAAGGTTCCCGAACAGCTCTTGGCCGGCGTCAGACGATTCTTGTCCAGCTAGAAAGCCTGCGAGAGAAGCAAGGAGAGAAACGGTCCGTGCAGGGCGGATATCCCAATGAGTCAAATGCGCCAAGGTGCTACCAATCCGGCCGAATGTGGTGGATATCTCTGACAGATCTGGGCGGTGATCTTGCTTGCCTCGACGCTGAGTTTCGGCATAGGCGCTCGAGAGGAGGCGGGCCGCTTCAGTCTGGTCGCCGATGATCTCTGCGCGCCCATCGATATCACGCACAGCGAGCAAGCGAGGTGGCAGAATGTTTGGGTCTTGTGGGCTCCCGGTGCGACCGCCCAAGAGCAAGATCGTGGCTGGTTCAAGGGATGAGAGTAGGGAAAGGTCGACTCCCCAGAGTCCTCGCGGCTTCGCGGCCTCAACGCGTCCAAGGACATCTGGGTGTACTGAGCGTCGAAGATCTTCAAGTTGATCGAAATAATTGCTAGGCCGGAGGATGCGAGGTTTCTTGATTTGATCGAGCACCAGATCGGTCAAATCACCGGCGGCAAACTCTACCAGTTCAGAAGGTAAATCATCCGCGCCGACACCCGATAGCAGTGCGATGCTGGCAACTCGTGCGCGCGCCTTGTGATCTGACGACAGGACGAGCCCAGGTAGGTCGAAGGTGTAATAATGAATCCGAGAGTTTGGACTGTCGATCCGATCAATCCGCCCGAGGCCTTGGATCAAGCTCTTCACGTCCGATGTGACACCGATGATCCCAAGAGCGGAAGCAATCTGAAGGTTGATACCTTCTGCCATTTGGAAAGTCAGAAACATTGCACGAGGTTTCATCGGATCAACATGCTTGCCGTCGATCCCAAAGTACTCCTGCGCATCCGCTCCTGATCGAATGTGGTGCAACTTCTTTCCGGTCTTTATTCGTGCTCCTGGTGCAACGACAAAAACCTCGGGGCCGCGCCCACGCTGCCCTGCAAGAAGCCTTGCATAGACTTCGAGCACACCGACTCGTTCGGCGAGGAAGATCGCATGACCATGTTTTTTGAGAATATCGCGCATAACACCGGCGCGCGCCTCGTCAATACTGTCGAGGCTAGGATGTTTTAGTAGCCGAGTGATCCGGTCGCAGATCGGTGTCTCGCTGTCATCGGCTTCTTCGGTCACTTCCTCCGGCAGTTCGCCATCCGGAATACCAGTACGACGCGCATTCTGTTTCTCTGCGCGGCGAAGGTTTTCCCCGATTGAAGCACGTCCTCGTTGATCTGCATCGCTATCGCGCTCACGTGCCCATTCTTCACGTGCGAATGTTACCGAAGCTCGCAACAGCGCCAGAAAATTCCGTATGTGGATGCGCGACTTGTCATGGAACTTGATTTCAGTTTGACCGGCGCGCTGGGGATCTGCAGAAACAAGGGTTATCCCTGTCGTGATGCATTCAGCCAGCGTCTTGATCCGTTCGATGATCAGACGCTGTTGCTCGCTTAGCATCGTGTCTTTCCGATGGCTTCGAATTGTCGGATAGACAAAAGCTCCTGATTTTCTGTCGGGACTTTCACCTATGCAATGACGTTGGCGCCTGACAACATAGGGAGCGAGTGCATCTGCTAGACCTTCCTGGAGAGCGCTGATTTGCAGACCTCGAGTTTCCAGCGATCGCTCTAGGTTGTTTACCTCATCCTGTAGCGATTCAGCGCTATCAAACAAATCGTCCTGCACGCTCTGGGCTTCGATTCGGCGATTTACATCATCTAGGTGGCGGACGAGCCGTCCACGCTCTCGAACCTTCGCCATGTGCTCGTTAATTTGGTCTGTGATAGCCGGGGGCACATAGATCGAGGCGCGCTTCTCGTGGAATGCAAGAAGACCGTCGAGACCCTGGTTCCCCATTAGCGTGGCCGACAAACAGGCTGTCCAGATTGCAGGGCTGCGCTCGAACACGAGCGAGCGCGCTGAAGGAGCCAGATACCGAGAACTCAGCCGATGACTCTCATCAACAATCATTGATGCAGACGAACGAACGGCGCGGTTGATTTCTTCAAGTTCAGTTGCTTCTTCTTTGCCACGTCGTGACAAGTGGCTGTGCTTAATCGGCTTGAAGTTCGCTGGTGCGTTTGTTGTCCAGTTTTTCAGAACGCTGGCGGGTATCAGGGCAAGTGATCCCAGTCGTTGTTGATCGGCGCGCTCACCCCAAGAAAACACGGTCTGTCCATGGGAAACGGGTAAGACGGTTGCCAGGTGTTTGCCTATGTCGGTCTTTCCCGCGCCAGTAGGCGCTTCTACGAACGAAAAACCATGCTCGTAGATCGTTCCGGCCGCCTCATAGACAAGATCAGCTTGGAATGGTTGCGGAGGACGTCCGGTGCTCGTTTCGCCAGCGACCCTCCAAGGCGTGAAGCTGGTTGTCTCGTGAACTGTCCTGGCCACGGCTTCATCGGGTGTGACAGAACGTATAAGGGAGCGCAGGATTTCCAACGCCGTTTCTGTCCAGTCTCGCCCTATATCCCAATATCGCTCTGCCGCAGCGCGTCGTGCCGCAGTAAGTTCGGGCCAGGCATCGACATCGTCCATGAATTCTAGGTTTCGGCGCAATCCGTTGATCGAGAAATTGGCACTTCCCGAAAGCGCCGTCTGTTCCCCAACAAAAAGCTTTGCATGAAGCATCGGCGGCCTTCGACCCAAACTAACGTTTGCCAATTCTGGATCAAAAACGCGAAATTGGATGATGCCGCGTTCAATAGCATCCATCGCAAGCACTGCCCGCAGATCGGCCAAATCGACAACGGAAAAGCCTCTTGCACCAAGGAAATGCTGTCGCGCCTCATCTGCCACCGATCGGCCAATACCACCGAAAACCTGCCGAGAGTCGGTATTCGAGCCAAAGACAATTCGAATGCTTCCCTCAGGGCGTTTTCCAAGGTCGTCGATCGTATCAAGCAAGATCGTCAGAGATGACAGGAAGTCCTGATAGCCCGTCACGATCAAGCAGTGGGACTCCTGTAGTAAGGATTTGACTAGGGCACTGACCGGGCGGGAGGCATTGTCGCCCCAGGCGTCATGTTGGGACGATGAGAGCCCCTCCTTCGCGTTTTCCTCGCGATCAACGTCAGTAGTTCGGGAGAAGAAGCGAGAGATAAGGCCTTGTCGCTCGATGGTTGCCATTTCCTACTGTTTACCCGCACTCAAAGGTCTTTGTAGACTCGTTTCATCCAATGCGCGGACCTGCGACGCACGCCAAAGTTTTCTACTTTACGCAGCCTACTGGAAAAGATTGAGAAAGATATGTCCAGAAATTGTCGAAGCGCGACTGCGTTCCGCTACGTGCAAACTCGAATGTCCCTCAGCGAAGACGCGTACAAGGTCTATTTTCTCGCCTGTTCAGGCGACCAAGCAGCTATTATTCGTCGAATAAAAACCTAACGAGACTAACCAACACGAATTTGTTCAACAGCGGTCCATCCATCATCGCAGTTCACAAGTTTGAAATCAGCGACCAAGCTTGGAGCCTCTGCAAGCAGCATTTCGTAGATGAGAGTGCTGACAAGGCGCATTTCAATGTCTCCCCAAATCGATCCACGCTTTTGCAGAAAATCACGCAAGGCTCTTGCATTCGCAGTAACTGAGATCGTTGTCATGGTGGCGTTGGGTAGAATACTCCTTGCAGCAGAGCGCCTTAGCCGAATTTTCTCGCTAGGATTCAAATCTCCCTTTGCTTCTACAGAGCGCAATACTTCGCGGTATGCCTCTAGTGCGGCCTTGGTTAATTCTTCCCAAATTTCATATGCCTCTTCAGCCAATCCGGCCGGGCGCACGAATTCCGCTTTACCTTCATCGTGGTATTGTTGAGAGAGCTGGCTGTAGGAAAAGCCTACTCTGTGCCTCACTAGCTGGTGCGTGAATGCTCGGCTGACACAATCTAGAATAAACGTCCAGTTTGCGTGCTCCAGCACACTTTCATGCCCCTTATCAATAAGATTTGCGACATATTCGGCGTTGGGATGCCTTATTCGGGAGGTGTCGCGCGAAAACGACATGTAGCAGACGCGCCCACAAATCTCGACACCCAATTCAGCATCAGATACACCTTCCGTTGAGGCCCACCCGACTCCTTTGTCTTTCAAAAAAGACTGCAGACCTTCGTTAACCAGTGTAGGTCGGGATACGAGGTAGAGCTTCGGATAAGTGTCTGACGTCAGCACCAATGGGACAGTTTAAGTAGATTTGATAAGAGAGGGTTTCTGGCTCATCGTAACCGCCAAGGAGTGGAGATGAGA